>CANGIT010000007.1 GCA_947454155.1 Chitinophagaceae bacterium | reverse complement strand
GATCAAACTCCGAAGGAGTGACATGATTCTACGAGCAAACAACGATCAAACTCCGAAGGAGTGACATGATTCTACGAGCAAACAACGATCAAACTCCGAAGGAGTGACATGATTCTACGAGCAAACAACAAACAATCACTCCTCCGAAGCTTTTTTTAAAATCTCTTTTTCTTCATCGGTTAGAAATTCAAATCCTTGTTCATTAATCTTATCGAGGATAGCGTCGATTTTTTGTTGCAGAGAATTCGACGTTGTAGATTTAGCATAAGGAGGCACAGTGCCGGCATCATAAAAAATTTTCTTTCTCGTAGCTGCCTTGTCATCTTTCTTTGCTGGGGTAAATAAATTGTTCAGGGTGTACCAGCTGCGGTTGATCCAAATACTGCCATCATGCCCTTTCTTTAAAAAATAGATGAAAAGAAAACCCGATAATGCGCCTCCCAAATGTGATAGATAAATTGCCGACGTGGAACCTGCAATCCCTGCAAAATCAAACAACAAGAAAACGGTAAGCAACACCCAAACCGGAATGCCCTTGCGGATATGTGTGAAAAACCGAAAATCCGGATTAAGATAGGTGGTTGCAGTAGCAACAGCAATAACCGCTGCATTGGCACCGATCACCGACTGATGATCGATGTTGTTGTGCAGCGACGGAAAACAATAATTGGCGACAATGAAAAAAACAGCACCTACCACGCCGCCATATAAATAAACAGAAAAAAGCTTGTCGTTGCCCGACATTTTTTGCAGTAATGATCCGAACGACCAAAGCCAAAGCATGTTACTGATCAGACGCATCAAACCTTCTGTGGTATCACTGAACATGTAGGTAAGCAATGTCCATGGCCGCTCGCTCAATTTCACCAAACTCCCCGGCAATCTGAACCATTGCAAAACAGACTGGTTAAAGTCCGCCTCTGTTTGCTGGCCATAATAAAAGGACACTTTGATGGTCATCAAAAAAAGGAAAAAAACAACGTTGACGGTAAATAAAGCCATCAGCGCGTTGTTATCGTTGCCCAACAAAAACTTCTTCTTATGAAGATGTTTGTACTCTATATATCTGTCTGATTCTCCCATATATCAAATCAATAAAATTGCTGACGATTGTTTCGGTTCCAGAAAAAAACGATGATGAGTCCACACAAGGCGCCGCCAATATGTGCGAAATGCGCCACATTATCTGTGGGTGAATCAGCCACACCTCCAAACACATCGATAAGAATGATGGCCGTGATGGCCCATTTGGCTTTGATAGGAAATGGAATGGGCATAATGAACAATTCGGTGTTGGGGAATGTGTAAGCATAGGCTGCAAGCACGCCCATGATGGCTCCCGAAGCGCCTACGGTGGCATTCTTGCGAAGTACCTGCATGTACATTTCCATTTCTTGCGTACTCAGTAAAGAATGGTCTGCATTCCAGAAAGTGTAACTGTAGCTGCCCATCTGAGCCAGTCCGGCAAAAAATCCGCAGATCAGGAAAAAAATCAAAAAGCGTTTAGGTCCCCACACTCTTTCCATCATGCCGCCAAACATCCAAAGCGCAAACATGTTGAACAGCAGATGCCAGAAGCTGCCGTGCATGAACATATGGGTGACGAGCTGATAGGGTTGAAAAACATCCGATTTGTAATGATGCAATGCAAAGCGGTTGATGATTTCACTGTTGTCGTTCAGACCACCAAGTGTGGCCTGTGCAAAAAATACCAGCGAGTTGATGATGATCAAATTCAGTACAATCTGTGGTGTACTTCTAAAGCTGCTTCTGAATTGCATAAGGTAAAGGTAGGATTTAAAGGGTTGTTTTTAAGGTTAACAGCGCCACACATTCGATGTGATGCGTATGCGGAAACATATCCACCGGTTGCACTTTTTCCACGTTGTATTTTTCAGCGAGAAGACCGATGTCTCTTGCCTGTGTGGCTGAATTGCAACTCACATACACTATTTTAGGCGCTTCCATTTCGAGAAGTTTCATCACCAGCTTTTCGTGCATGCCTGCCCGTGGAGGATCGGTGATCACCACATCGGGACGGCCATGGGTGGCAAAGAATTCGTCATTGCAGATTTTGATCACATCGCCTGCAAAAAAATGAGTATGTTCAATATGATTGAGGGCTGCATTTTTTTTAGCATCTTCAATCGCATCTTCCACCACTTCCACACCTATCACTTTTTTAGCCAGATCGCTCACGAAAATGCCGATGCTGCCGGTACCGCAATACAAATCGTAAACGGTTTCGCTGCCTGTGAGTCCGGCAAACGCTTTGGTTACGCTGTACAGCTGGTTGGCCTGCAAGGTGTTGGTTTGAAAAAATGATTTGGGGCTGATGATGAAAGAAAGATCACCCAATTTCTCTGTAACATACCCCGCACCAAAATATACCTGAGGCGTGAGGTCGTAAATGGTATCGTTCCACTTGGGGTTGATGGTATAGAGCAAGGTGGTGATGGCCGGCACCTGCTGCAATAAATGGTCGAGCAGTAATTTTCGGTCTTCTTCGGCCTCATGGTTGATGACCACGTTCACCATCAGTTCGCCGGTGGTGGTGAAACGGATGATGATGTTGCGCAACCAGCCCGAATGTTCACGGATATCATAAAAGCTCCAACCTTTAGCCGTGGCCAGCTCCCTGACTGTATTGCGAATCAGGTTGTTGACAGGATCCATCAGATGACATTCGTGGATGTCGATGATTTTGTCGAAAATACGCGGTGCATGAAAGCCGAGGGCGTTTTGCAAATTGTCGGCTTCAGCTGTATTGATCTCCTCGCGGGTGAGGTATTTTTTATTGCTGAAGGTGAATTCCAGTTTGTTTCTGTAATGCCTGGTATTTTCCGAACCGATGATAGGCAAGGCATCGGGGATAGCTGTTTTGCCGATGCGACGGAGATTTTGTTCGGCCTCCTGCTGCTTGTATTCCAGCTGCTTCTCGTAAGGCAGCATCTGCCATTTACAGCCGCCGCAGGTTCCAAAATGACTGCAAAAAGGGGCCAGTCGGTTCGGAGAGGGAGCAACGATTTCAGTAGCATGGCCTTCGGCCCAGTCTTTTTTGCTTTTTCCGATGCGGATGTTGACCGTATCGCCCGGTATGGCTCCGGATACAAAAATCACTTTGCCTTCATGACGCACCAAGGCTTTGCCTTCTGCCGCGTAGTCGGTGACGGTGATATTTTCCAGCACCACGTTTTTTTGTTTTTTTCGCACCCTGCAAAATTAACTCATTTGACGACGAATCAAATTGTTAATGAATTGTAATTTTGGACAATCGAAAAAATCATTGCTTTCGACAACGCTTTATTTTAGATACATTTGAAAACTAATTGACTTTTATGATGAGAAACTTATGTCTGGCGATCCTCTTCCTTCAATTTTCTTCTTTGGCCATTGCGCAGCAAACCAAAAAATCCGAACCCATCACTAAAAACAACGATAGTGGTTTTGTGGTTACTTTAAAAACACCGAGTTACAAAGACGGATTGATGTACCTGTGTTACCACATGGGTAAGAATCTCAACATTGCCGATTCCACCATTGTCACTCCCCAGGGTGTAGCACTGTTCAAAGGCAATCAGCCATTACCTCCGGGCATTTACGCCATCGTTTTTCCGGGCAAGCGCCTCACATTCGACTTCTTCATTGATAAAGAACAAAAAATCAATATTTACGCCGACAGTGCCGATTTGCAAAACGTACAGGTAAAAGGATCCTCCGAAAATCCGCTCTTCCAGGAATATCAAAAATATGTATCTGTGGTAGGCGCACAACTGCAACAAGAAAGAATTGCCTATACCACCGCCACCAACAAGGCCGACTCCACCTTACATCAGCAAAATTTTGAAAAATACAATGCCGAACTGATGGCCTATCGCGATTCCATCATGATTAACAAGCCCAAATCAATGATGACGACCTGTCTGAACGCCATGCGTGAACCCGAGTTGCTGATAAAAAATCCAAAGAGCCGCCAGGATACCCTCGACAACTACAATTATTATAAGTCGCATTATTGGGATGGCGTTTCTTTTATGGATGACCGTATCATCCGCACACCCTTCTTCCTGCCCAAGCTCGAGCGCTATTACAGAGAAGTGGTGATGCAAGCCCCCGACAGCATCATCAAGGATATTGATTATCGCTTGTTGTTTGCCCGCAATTCCACCGAGATGTACAAGTTCATGCTCAACTGGCTGACCGATGAGTACATCAATCCCAAAATCATGGGACAAGACGCCGTGTTTGTGCATCTTTTTGAAAAATACCACAGCAAAGGAGAAACGCCCTGGCTCAGCGACAAACAGCACGAAACCATTTCGCGCCGCGCTTACATGCAAATGAGCAACCTGATTGGGGTGAAAGCCTCCAACCTCGAAATGGTGGACTCCACCGGAAAAATTAAAGCCCTCTACGACCAGCCCGCCGAGTATACCTTGGTGGTATTCTGGGATCCTACCTGCGGACACTGTAAAGAAGAGATTCCAAGAATCGATTCCATTTACAAAGCCTCATGGAAAGCTCATGGGGTGAAAATTTATTCGGTGCTTTCGGATAATGAAAAGAAAAACGAATGGGTGAATTATATCAAAGAACATAAAATTGGCGAGTGGGCGCATGTGTACGAAACCAAGGAAATGGAAAAGATTGTGGCCGATGCGCAACGACCCAGCTTCCGTCAATTGTACGATGTGATTCAAACCCCAACCATATTATTGCTCGATAAAGAAAAAAGAATCATCGGAAAAAAATTGGGCATCATGCAGCTCAATGATTTTTTAATAACCAAATGGGGCGATAAAAAGAAATAAATCATCTTTTATTCAATTTATAGTTGGGTATTCGATTAGGTGATGATGATGTCTATTCTTTTCGGAGGGTCAAACTGTAGTGCATCCATTCAAAAAAATTGTTACAATACAAATACAACATGAAGAAATCTGTTCTGCTGTTTAGCATCTTGTTTTTCGCTCAATATCTTCACGCCCAGATTGTACTTACCTATGGCAACAATGCTGTGAATAAAGAAGAATTCCTCAAAGCCTACAATAAAAACAAAACACCTGTTGCCGACAAGGAACAATCGGTTAGAGATTATGTGACTTTGTATGCCAATTTCAAGATGAAAGTGAAAGAGGCACAGTTGATGAAACTCGATACGCTCGAACAGCTGAAAACCGACCTCGACAACTTCCGTCATCAGATTGAAGAAAACTACATGAGCGACGAAAGAACATTCAAAGCCCTGATGGATGAGGCTTTTCAGCGCAGTCAGTCCGATCTTCACGTGATTCGCTATACAATTCCGGTAGATGACAACATGGACCCTGAGGATACGGCACGCCGATATGAGGACATCAAAGGATTGTACGAACAATTGAAAGCCAACAAGCCCGGAGAAGAAATTGTGATGTCGACCGATGTAAAACTGATTGACATGGGATATGTGACTGTATTTTCACTGCCCTACACATTTGAGAATATTATCTATGCCTTGAAACCCGGACAGTTTTCGGCTCCATACCGCGGTAAAAAGGGATGGCATATTTTTCAGCTGATCGACAAAAGAAAAAGTGCCGGCAAATGGAAGGTGGCGCAGATCCTGTTTACTTCGCCCGATAATGCCGACGAGGCAACAAAATCCAAAGCCGCACATCTGGCCGACTCTGTTTACGCTTTACTTCAATCGGGATCTGATTTCGCATCCATGGCCCGCATTTACAGCGACGACAAGCTGACCTATCTCAATGGTGGAGAGATGCCCGAATTCGGCACTGGAAAATATGACTATTCATTCGAAAAAGAAGTAAACCGCCTGGCCAATGATGGCGATATCTCAGCACCTTTTCACACCCCCTTTGGTATCCATATCGTAAAACGATTGTCGCATGCCGCTGTGCCCGACTCCATGACCGATGATGCCTTACAATTTGAGCTCAGGCAAAAAATCATGCAGGACGACAGGGTGAAAGCCGCCAAAGACAAATTCGCCACCGACATTCTTTCAAAAATCGGCTTTAAAGTGAACACCACGGTGAAGCCCGAAGATCTTTACCGCTATGTGGATACAGTGATGATTGATCCTGAAACCACCACTGCTTTCACACAAAGTACCATCAGCAACAAAGTACTGATTTCATTTGCCAAGGGCAGCGTTAAAGGAACAGACTGGCTCAACTTCGCCAAGGATTTTAAACTCAACGGAGAAATCTATAAAGGAGAAACCAACGAGCAGATCTGGGAGAAATACAAAACCGTGGCTGCTGTAGATTACTATCGTAAACACCTCGAAGAATACAACCCCGAGTTCAGGTATCAGGTACAGGAATTCAGAGAAGGCAATATGCTGTTTGAGATCATGGAGCGAAAAGTTTGGTCGAAAGCATCAACCGACACAGCGGGATTGAAAAAATATTATGAAGCCAATGCCACCAATTACAAATGGGCGGCCAGTGCCGATGTGCTGATCATGAATGCCATTTCCGAAGCGGCGGCGCAACAAGCACTCGACAGTTTGAAGGCCGGCCAAAACTGGCACGATCTCGTGGATGTGAAACAAGGAGAGTTGCAGGGCGACAGCGGACGTTTTGAAATTGCACAGATCAATGGAAAAGAGGATGCCGAAACAGGCAGTTATTCTGCAGTTGTGCGCAATGCCGATGGAACCGCTACATTTATCAAATATTTCAAACACTATCCCACAGGAGAGCAACGCAGTTTCGAAGATGCCCGCGGCATGGTGATCAACGATTATCAAACAGTGCTGGAGAAAAAATGGCTCGCCGAGCTCAAAAAGAAGTACCCGGTTTGGGTGAACGAAGCGGTGGTAAAGTCAATAGTGAAGGAGATGGGGAAATGAGGTTAGTTAGTGTGCTGGTGTGCTAATGAGATGATGAGTTAATGTGTTTGTATGCTAATGTGATATGATGATTGGGTGATGATTTGGGTTGGTAATATGAAAATGTGATTTGATCATCCTTTGGAGTAATACATGTTGGGTGTACAAGCCATTTTGTTTTATCGTTTCCTGTTTTCTTTATTCTATTAAAAAAAGCAAATTAATCCGCATACACATCAGCACACTAGCACACTAACACGTTAGCACATTAATATCCTTCCGTTTTTTCACCTTTTTTCAATGAGGATTAACTTCCAAAACGATGTATAAAAAACTTAGCAAAAAATGCTAAATAAATTAGTTTGTAATCAAATAATCCCCTTATCTTTGTTTTCCCAAACGGTAAAAAAGAGAAATCAGATACATCACTTATAAAAACGAAAACAATGAGTAACACAGAAAAATTAAAAGCTTTAAAGCTTACCATGGAGAAAATCGACAAGGACTTTGGTAAAGGTTCTGTCATGTTGATGAACGAAAAAGCACATGTAGAACAAGGGGTGATTTCCACCGGTTCTATTGGTTTGGATGTGGCGCTGGGTATTGGTGGTTTGCCCAAGGGTAGAATCATAGAAATCTATGGTCCGGAATCATCCGGTAAAACAACGCTGGCTACTCACGTGATTGCAGAAGCGCAGAAAAAAGGCGGTATTTGTGCCATTATCGATGCCGAGCATGCATTCGACAGTTCATATGCCCAAAAGTTGGGTGTGGATATAGATAGCCTCTTGATTTCACAACCCGATTATGGAGAACAGGCGCTGGAAATTGCCGATCGTTTGATTTTGTCGGGTGCATTGGATGTTGTGGTGATTGACTCTGTGGCTGCTTTGGTGCCTAAAGGAGAACTGGAAGGAGAGATGGGAGAAAGCAAAATGGGATTACATGCTCGTTTGATGAGTCAGGCTTTACGAAAACTGACTGCCACAATTGCAAAAACCAACAGTTGCTGCATATTTATTAATCAGCTCAGGGAAAAAATCGGTGTGATGTTCGGCAACCCCGAAACTACTACCGGTGGTAATGCCTTGAAATTTTATGCTTCGGTTCGTTTGGATATCCGTAGAATGACCCAAATTAAAGATGGCGATGAGGTGGTGGGTAACCACATCAAGGTAAAAGTGGTGAAAAATAAGGTTGCTCCACCTTTCCGTCAGGCTGAATTCGATATCATCTATGGCGAAGGTATTTCCAAAGCCGGTGAAATTATCGACATGGGTGTAGAATTGGGTATTGTTCAAAAAAGCGGCAGCTGGTTTAGCTACAACAGCGATAAACTGGGCCAAGGCCGCGAAGCCGTAAAACAACTCATGATCGACAATCCTGAACTCGCCACCGAAATCGAAGGAAAAATCAGAGAGAAAATTAAGGAAATGCAAGGGTAATTCTGCTTTTGGCAGGCATTAGGGAATCAAAGGTGTTTGCAGTGTTGCATAATAAAAACTCATCATTTTATTTTTTACTCCTTATAAATTATCTGTTGCCAGTCTTACAGCGTAGCATTTTCAATCCATTATAAATTTTAGTACGGGTTAGTAAATATCAAACCGCCTTTTTCCAAAGGTGGTTTTTTTATGAAATCATCTCAGAAAGCAATATTTATACAGATAGAAAATAGTTATTGATTCTTCAATATTTTGAGGTATTTCGTCTATAGCGGATTACAATTTCCTATCAACATATTATCACACCAATACACCAACCAATTATCACACTAACACGTTATCATACCACCACATTAATTCAATAACACACCACCACACCACCACATTATCATACCACCACATTAATACGCTACCACCACACTACACCACCTTCACATTATCATACCATCACATTAGCACATTAACACACTTACACACCACCATACTATCTCATTACCAAATCATCAAATCATCAAATCATCAAATCAATTTATTTCCACCGCTTCTGTAATTTTGCGCAAAACAAATTCTTCTGAAAAATTCAGTAAAACCACATTTAGCATTAATTGGCACCAATATATTTTTTGCCATCAATTTTACAGCAGTAAAATATTTATTCAATGCCGGTTTGATACAGGCTTTCGGGTTAAATTTCGTAAGGATGGCCGGTGCCACTATTTTCTTGTGGGTGCTTTATTTCTTCAATCCGCTGAAAGAACCGATTCAAAGAATTCACTGGACAAGATTTTTCATCTGCTCTTTGTTGGGTATCGTCATCAATCAACTGCTTTTTATCAAAGGCCTGTCACTCACGTATTCGATACACGCCTCACTGCTGATGTTGACTACTCCCATTTTCATCAGCATCATTGCAGCAGTGGTGTTCAAAGAAAAACTGACCTTTTTTAAATTATTGGGACTGATACTGGGCGCTTCAGGCGCTACAGTATTGATTCTTGGACGAAAGAATTCAGGTACCGGTATGAATGTCTGGGTAGGAGATTTGCTGATCATACTCAACGCTATCAGCTATTCATATTATTTTGTTCTGGTCAAGCCCTTGATGAAGAGGTACAACGCCATTACGGTAATCCGCGTCCTCTTTACGATTGGAACTTTAGTAGCCTTACCGGTTTGCTGGATAGAATTCAGCACCATTCCCTGGCATCAATATCATTGGACGGATGCAGGAGTGCTGATTTGGATAGTTTTTGGAGGCACCTTCCTGGCCTATCTTTTCAATGTATACGGCATCAAACATCTCGGTCCGGCTATAGCAGGTTCCTATATTTATTCTCAACCCATTTTTGCGGCCATCATAGCCATGCTTGTTTTGGGTGAAATGCTTGACCTCTATAAATGGATTGCAGCCCTGCTCATATTTTCCGGTGTTTACCTTTCTGTAAAAGCTGCAAAAAAATAAACATGACCATCCGAATAGCTACAACCCCTTCAGATTATCATTCGGCAGCTACACTGTTTCAGGAATATGCTGCCTGGTTAGGTATCAACCTCTGTTTTCAGCAGTTTGATGAAGAATTGAATGTGTTGCCAGTCATGTATGGAAATCCGGAAGGAGCACTATTTTTAATTTCAGCCAATAATGTTGATGTTGCCTGTGTAGGGGTAAGAAAAATAGGAGAGCAAACCGCCGAGTTGAAAAGAATGTTTGTCAAGGATGAATTCAGGGGTAAAGGATATGGTCAATTGCTTCTAGATGCCGCCATTGCTTTTGCCAGAGAAGCAGGTTATCAAAAAATTCAGCTCGACACCCTTCGTACAATGACGCCTGCCATGAATCTTTACAAGAAAAACAAGTTCGTGGAAATTCCTGCCTATTACCACAACCCCATCGAATCGGCTGTTTATTTTGAACTGAAGCTCGATTGATTTTTAGGATAATCGAAGAACAAAATTTTCTTTGTTGCCGCTTCAAACAAAGCCCAGTCTGTAACTGGAACTTCCACAGACAATAAGCCACATGGAGGCATGTCATCTAAACGAAATTCATCCGACAAGCTGTTGACAAAATCGGTGATGCCCGGATTGTGGCAAAACAAAGCCACATTGTTGTATTCATTTGGCAACGTTGAAATGACACGATAAATTTCTTCTGCAGGCGCATGATATAGTGTGTCATGGAATTCGATCTGATGGATGTCTTGATGGAAAACTTCGCAGAATTTTTCGCAGGTGGTTCGGGCTCTTAAGGCCGGACTGCTGACAAAAAAATCGGGTTTGATATTTTGTTGCAGGAGTCTTTTTGCCATCAATGGTGCTTCTTCGAGACCTGTGTCATCGAGTGGTCTTTCGAAATCACTGACACTGAAACCAGCCCAGCCGCTTTTAGCATGACGAATGATGGTGAATGTTTTCATCTGTTGTCGATTCTTTCGATATGAGGGGGATACAATCTTCGATCTTAATATCCTCTTACATTTTTTCCTTCCAGATAATTGATCAACGCGCGGTTGCAAACACGATTGCCACCTGGTGTTGGATAATTGCCGGTGAAATACCAATCGCCTTTGTTACCCGGACAAGCCTCATGCAAGTCTTCAATCGTTTGGTAAATTACATCCACCGGAATCGGGAAATCTTCGGGAGTAATCAGTTGAGCAATTTTTTGGGTGATTTGTTCGAGTGTGAAGGGTTTATAAATCTGCTTCACCAGATTTTCGGTATGCAACTCGCCTTGGGCTTCAAGTGTGTGACATTTTTCGAGCAATTCGGCTAACAGCGCTTCTTTTCCGCTTTCTTTGATCAGTTCAATGGCCGCTTTGAAGGCGACAAAATCACCAAGTTTGCTCATATCTATTCCATAGCAATCTGGGTAACGAATTTGAGGAGCTGAAGAAACCACAATGATGCGTTTTGGACCGAGCCGGCCCAGCATACGGATGATGCTTTCTTTCAAAGTGGTTCCTCTTACAATGCTGTCGTCAATCACCACCAGCGTATCCTGGTCTTTTCTAACGGTACCATAGGTGATATCGTAAACGTGCTGCACCATTTCGTTTCGGCTATTGTCTTCCGTGATGAAGGTGCGCAACTTCACATCCTTGATGGCGATTTTTTCGATGCGGATGCGGCGGTTGATCATCTCACTCAGCTTTTCTTCATCAAAATCCTTGTTCCAGCTTTGAATCCTTTCAATTTTTATCTTATTGAGATAATCTTCCGCTCCTTTGATCAAACCATAAAAAGCGGTTTCCGCAGTATTGGGTATGAAAGAGAAAATCGTGTTTTTTAAATCATAATCAATGGCATTCAACACCACGTTGCTGAGCAGATGGCCCAGTTTGATGCGCTCGCGATAAATCTTTTCATCGCTACCCCTGCTGAAATAAATTCTTTCAAAACTGCACGCTTTCCTTTCTTTGGCCGCCACAATTTCTTCTATCTGGTAACTGCCATCGGCATATACGATCAATGCTGTGCCGGGCATCAGTTCTTTAACGTCGTCGCTTTGTACATTGAAAGCGGTTCTGATGGCTGCTCTTTCGCTGGCCGCCACAATGATTTCGTCGTTGATATAATAATATGAAGGGCGGATGCCATGGGCGTCGCGCATGATGAAGGCGTCGCCACTGCCGGTGATACCCGAAAAATGAAAGCCGCCATCAAACAAAGGAACCGCTTTTTTAAGCACATGGATGATGTTCATTTTTTCTGGATTCGCTTCGTCTTCTTGCTGCATGAAATACAGCAAAACGTCCATCATCGCCGCCAGATCGCTTTGTTTTTGGAAATCATCGGGTTGGATGCCAATGTTTTTGAACAGCTCCTCAGTATTCACCAGATTGAAATTGCCGGCCAATGCCAAAGTCCTTGAAGGGATGATGTTTTTCTTGATGAAAGGATGACAGAAATTGATATCGTTCTTTCCTTGTGTGCCGTAACGAAGGTGTCCTAAGATGATTTCTCCCATCATGCTCAGATGGCCTTTCATCAGTCCCGGATGTTTGCGGATGTCGGGGTGCTGTTGTTCGAGTTCACGGATTTCCTTGCCAATGGTATTGAAAATATCGGCAATCGGCTGATTGGCATTGCTTCTTACCCTGTGCATGAAAGGATAGCCGGGTTCGGTATCCAGTTTCATCACTGCAACCCCCGCACCATCTTGTCCGCGGTTGTGCTGCTTTTCCATCAGCAGGTACATCTTTCCCAATCCGTACAAAACATCATTGTATTGTTGCTGATAATGACTGAAAGACTTACGCAGTCGGATGAAGGCTAATCCGCATTCGTGTTTGATGGCATCACTCATGTAAAAAGGGGCGTGTAGTGAGTGGCAAAATTAGGGTAATAATGGAATATTCCGGACCCGTCAATATCCCCAATAAAAAAGCCCATCAATTAAATGATGGGCTTCGATAAGAATAGTATTGATTACAATCCGCTAATGGTCAATCCCACCTGAAGCAGCTTCATATCGGCCGCTACATTGTCTTTGAAAACGGAAGTGATGGAATAGGCGCCAAACAAAGAGAAGTTGCCATAACCCACACGGGCTGTGGCAGACAGGCGCGTACCGTTGAAATAACTTTTTGAAGTCATTTTAGCTGTATAGGCATTGATGGTTTTTCCACTTACATCTGTCCAGTTTTTGCCTTTTGCATGTGCGTTGAGCAAGGTGCCCACTTTCACCCCAATGGCGGCTTTAATGGATTTGTTGGGTGCTTCCGGTTTTTCGCAATAACGAAGTTCAACCGGAATTTCGGCATAAGTAGTGGCAATCTTGTATTTGTTGAAGTAGTTGCTTCCGCTGAGGTTATTGAATTTCAAAGTGGAAACGGTACCTGTGACATCCGCAGTCATTTTGGTCAGAAAAATTCCGCTGGTGCTGATACCCACTCCGCCGGCCACGCTGAAAGACGGATTATTTTTAAAAACTTTGTCCAGCATCACATAGGCGTTGAACCCGCGCGATACGGGCTTTGCATTCGATTTGATACTGTCGGGAGCACCTAACCAGTTGTCGCCACTGAGCTGTATCATGAAATGATCTCCTGTTCTGCCCGAAAAGTCGATTTTCTTTTTTGATGTAGGATTGTTTTGGCCAAATGATGTGGCCGCAACAGCCATGATAACAGCAAACAGGTATATTTTTCTCATGTTGATTGATTAAATGCGGGCAAATTTAGCTGAAAGATCCGTTAATTACAGTAAAAAACCGTTAATAGTTTGTTGTCGTATGAAAGAGAGTCATTCGCTGCAACTTCTTTTTTCAGTCATGGAGGATTCGTTATTTTTAATCCTCACAGCATTATGGATAATTTCAACCCGATACTGAAGGCCTTTTTAACAGCGCCTCATCAATATACCATTATCCCATTTGGCCAGGGACTTATTAATCGAACCTATCGGGTGGATGATGCGGCCGGTAAACCTGTTTTCATTTTACAGCAACTCAATACACATATTTTTGCCCGTCCCCAAATCATTGCCGGCAATATAACCAGAGCTGCCGCACTTATTCATGCCAGGAATCAGGCTTACCACTATCTTCAATTTTTGAAAACAGATCTTCAGGAAGATTATCACATAGATGAAGAGGGGCGTTACTGGCGAATGTCGGTTTACATTCCGCATGCGGCCAACATCACCATTGTCGATTCGCCTCAAAAGGCATATCTCACCGCTTTCGAGTTTGCCCGCTTTACGCTTTTGCTCACCGATCATCAACCCGAAAAATTCATCTCCGCTATTCCACAATTCCATGATTTGAATTGGCGTTTCCATCAATTTGAAAAAGCCCTGCGCTCTGCAACGCAACAGCGCAAGGAGGCAGCAAAACCTTTGACCGAATTCCTTTTCACCCAGCAGCATTTGCTGACCGTGTATCAACAGATGATCTCCAATCCTGCCATTCCCATCAGGATTCAGCATGCCGACACTAAAATTTCAAACATACTTTTCGATGAAAAGGACGGACTTCCCATGGGGGTCATCGACTGGGACACACTGATGCCCGGCTATTTCATTTCCGATCTGGGCGATATGGTAAGAACCATGGTGGCCGCTGCCGATGAAAATGAAACCGATTGGAATCGGATGGAATTCAGAAAAGATTATTACGAAGCCATCGTATCCGGATATGTCGATGTGTTACCCCTTACTGCCGAAGAACAACAACTGATACCCTATGCCGGCAAACTGATGACCTACATGCAGGCCTTGCGATTTTTGACAGATTATTTTAATGGCGATATTTATTATGCTACTTCTTATGTCCATCAAAACTTATACCGTGCTTCAAATCAATGCCACCTGTTACAACTTCTGAATGACAATATAAAATAGCTTAAACCATACTATAATGATTACCCGAAAAAATTTTCTGAAAAATTCCGCCATTACCGCTGCCGGAATGATGATTCTTCCCGCTGATGTGGTTTTTGGCCGCTCAATGCAAAACAAAGTCCGACTGGGCTTCATCGGTACCGGTTTGCGGGGTCAAGACCATGTGGAGCTGGCGCTGCGTCGCGACGATGTGGATATAGTGGCCATCTGCGATATTCAGCAGGTGATGATTGACGCCACTTTGAAATTGTTTACGGACGCCAAAAAGCCTATGCCGGAAGTGATCAAAGGGGATGTACATGCTTACCGAAAACTGCTCGACAGAAAAGATGTGGATGCTGTGATCATCGCCACGCCCTGGGAGTGGCATTTTCCGATGGCTATCGATGCACTCAAAGCCGGAAAACATGTTGGCTGTGAGGTCATCGCGGCTTCAAATCTTGATGAACTTTGGACGCTGGTGAATACCGTAGAGCAAACAGGACTTCAATATATGATGCTCGAAAATGTTTGCTACCGCAGGGATGTGATGGCCATCATGAACATGGTGTGGAAAGGAATGTTTGGCGAGATGGTGCATTTGCAGGGAGGCTACCAGCACGACCTTCGGGATGTCAAATTCAACGATGGCATTCATCCTTATGGAGGTGGTGTTGAGTTTGGTGCAAAAGGATTTTCAGAAGCTCAATGGCGCACGCAACACAGTGTCAATGAAAACGGCGATCTCTATCCCACGCACGGCATTGGTCCTATTGCCATGCTAACGGATATCAATAGAGGCAACCGTTTTACCTCTCTGGTTTCATTTGCTTCCAAAACAAGAGGATTGCACGAGTATATCGTAAAACTGGGCGGAGAGAACCATCCCAATGCCAAAGTGAATTTCAAGCTGGGGGATGTGGTCACCACCATGATTCAAACTGCACAGGAAGAAACTATTTTGTTACAGCACGACACCTCATTGCCGAGGCCATATTCATTGGGTTTCAGGGTGCAGGGAACCAAAGGCTTGTGGATGGATGTGAACCAGTCGTTGTACATCGAAGGTGTTAGCAAAAACCCCGACCGCTGGGAAGCCGCCAAGCCCTACCTTGAGCAATATGATCATCCCCTCTGGAAAAAATTTGAAAACGACACCATCGGTGCAGGACATGGCGGTATGGATTTTTTTGTTCTCCATGAGTTTGTGGAAGCCATCAAAAACAATACACCCACACCAATGGATGTTTACGATGCTGCGGCATGGACGGCCATCACGCCGCTGAGCAAAGATTCTATTGCCGGTAAAGGCAAAACCATGGAATTCCCCGACTTTACCAAAGGTCTATGGAAGTCGAGAAAAAATACGTTTGGTATCATCGGTTAATCATCAGAAAAACAATAAAATGATTGTGAAAAAAAATGTGCTTATCGCGGGCGCCTCGGGAATGATAGGGGGTCATCTGTTGCAATGCTGTATTGAAAGTCCGCTGGTTGATAACATCACCTTACTGGTGAGAAAACCCATCAGTCACTCTTCTTCCAAAATCAAGCAACTTGTTGTGGAAAATCTAACGGATTACAGTCGTTACAACGTCCAATTGCAGCATATCGATGTCGTTTATTTCTGCATCGGTGTATATACGGGAGCGGTTGACAGGGCTACTTTCAGCACCATCACCATCGATTATCCTGTGGCGTTAGGACTTGCTATGCGCAGGCAATCGCCAAAAGCCAAATTCGTTTTGCTTAGCGGAGCCGGCGCCGACAGGACCGAAAAAAGCAAAATGATGTTTGCCAAAGACAAAGGCATTGCTGAAAACAGACTGTTTGAAATATTTGGCGCTGATTTTCACAGTGCCCGACCAGGTTATATTTATCCTGTAGTTAAAAGACAAGAACCCAACATCAGTTATTCCATCATGCGGTTGCTTTATCCTTTGATCAGGATCTTCGGCAAGAAATACAGCATTCCATCCGACCAGCTGGCTGAAGCGATATTCAGATTGGGCATCAATGGAGCACATCAAACGGTTTTTGAAAACGATGAACTCTTGCAACTCTTGAAAAATCAATAATTTCGCCCACCATCAACAAATCAGCATAAATCCACTTTTTTGTTTTGATGGTTGAAACCCATCTAGAAAATCAAATAAAAGCAATGAAGAAAATATCCATAGTATTGTTGGTCATGAGCTTTTTTTATGCTGCACAGGCACAACGCAAAATCGGTGGCGAATGGTCGGCTGGCGGGCGTTTTGGCGGATCATTGGGAGTTACTTTGAAATCGCATGCCCGCACGAACGATTATGCATTTGAATTGATCGCCGCCAATTCTTTCGATGAGAAAATGAAAGGATTCAGTACGGCAATTCTTTATGAAAAACTGGCGCCCATCAGTGGCAACGGACAGCTTAGCGCCATGCTGGGCGGCGGGTTCAACTTTAATTTCTACCAACAGAAAACCAATTTCGGGGTATCGGGTACATTAGGATTCGACTGGCGACTGAAAGCGGTACCGCTAAATTTTCAGGCCGACTGGATGCCCACTTTCTTTTTCATCAATACCACCCATTTCAGCGGTATCAATGGGGCCTTTTCTGTCCGCTACATCTTTAACAGAAAATAAAAAGCTGTAGGCTGCTTCGAATTCAGATAAAAAAATGAAAAAACAACTTTCCATCTTTTGTCTTTGCCTTATCACATTGGCTTCCTGTGATCTTTCTTCACAGCTTTCCGGTGTATGGGTCAACCAGGAAAAACTGCAGAACAAGCAATATCAAAAAGTGTATGTCATTGCCCAAACCTCGGTGATCGCCGCACGTCAGTCGATAGAAGATGAATTGGCTGTTGTGGCGCAACAAAAAGGTTATCAGGTGGTAAAAAGCATCGATGTGATGCCTCCATCACTCAACGACACCTCATTGCCCACCCGTGAAGCCATTGTAAATAGTGTAAAGGCATCTGGTTGTGATGCGGCTTTTGTGATCACTTTACTCAAGAAAGAAGAATCTGTTCGTTATATTCCGGGCGTAACGGTTTATTCGCCGATGCCTTACTATTCCTGGAATGGCAGAATGATAAGGTATTACGACCATTGGCGGACCACCATCGCCGGACCCGGCTATTTCACCAAAGACCAAACTTATTTTCTCGAAAGCAACCTTTATGATGTAGCCACTGAAGAACTGATGCTTTCGGTTCAGTCTGATCTTTTCAATCCACCATCGCTGCAAAGTTTCACCCGTTCTTTTGTAAAAGACCTGGTCAGAAAAATGCAAAAAGCAGGACTGCTTAAGAATTGATATGATGCATGGACAGGGTATCTTTTGTCACTCATTTCTTTTAACAATATTCTTTTCCCTTTATACTTAACTTCCCTTTTCAACCTAAACCTTAAGATTGTTCATCAGAAAAAACATTCTTTTCTTTTTACTCTTGCTGCTGGCATTTGTAAAATTGAAATTGTATTTCCAACATACAGACAATGATGGTTTGTATTTTATGCTGATGCCCACCAATGCGCTGGTTTCGCTGATTACAGGTTCGCATGCGATATATTCAAATGAAGCCGGGTTTCAACATGAACAACTGGCCATCGTCATCGAGAAATCCTGTGCGGGCTTTAATTTATTTCTAATTTTTTTAATGGTGTTGTCTTATCTCGCCATCAAATATTTTCAAACGGCAGGCGATAAAATAAAGCATATCCTACTCGCAACCTTAACGGCATGGATCATCACCATTCTCGTCAACGCCTCCCGTATCTGGACGTCAATCATTGTTCAATCCGTCACAAAAAAAAACTGGCCGCAATCGCAACAGCTGATTCATGAGTGCATTGGGATATTCATCAATTTAAGCGCATTGCTGATGGTATATTTTTTCCTGGACCGCTACCTTTCCGGCAAAATGGCTGAAGGTGCAAAGCAAAGCGATTTAAAATAAAATGACGATTTCCACTAACTTGTTCAAATAATACCAACAAATGAAAAATCTGCTCAATCCCAGATGGCTCTTGCTGATCAGCACTTTGCCCGTTGTATTGCTTTTTATCATTTTCGGCAGCCAATACCAGGTTATCAAAACGCTGCTGACCGAAACCCATCTTCATTACTGGAAAATATTTTCACTGGCGTTGGCAGGTATTGGCACTTTCAATTTGTTTTTTCTGGCATATGCCATTGTTAAGGATAAAAAAATCTCATTGGTTTTTTCTGCCCTTAATTTGTTGTTGCATATCCTGTTTGTATATGCCTATTTATATAATGCTGAAAATATCATTCCCTTCAGCATTCCCGGTTGGATGATTCCGGAAAACATGGAAATATTCGCATTGGCTTTTCTCATGCCCGCCATGGGATACAGTTTGCTGACCTTGGTGGTGATTCTTACACCCGATGAAAAGGATCACAAGGCATGGCTTAATTTTCTTGTAGCCATCGCCATTCCTTTGCTGGGCTATCTGATATCAATGGTTATTTTTCCTATACTGAACGGATTCAATTTGAACACCAATTTCGTCATCATCATTACTGTATCAGCCACGGTGGCTTTTTTGTTTTTTCTCTGCAGAGGATTTTATATCATCGGCAGAAAGAAATCAGCCACATGGAAAAAATATGCACTCATTTGGAAAATTCCTTTCACCTTGCTGATGCCTGTAGTGGGTTTGATGGTGAACAATGGTTTTATCTTCAACAGTTTTTCTTTTTCAAATAACGGGATTTTTGGAAATTTTGGCAGTGTCTGGTTTTACGTTTTGGCGGTGATTAATGGTGTGGCACTTTGTATTCCGGATATCCAAAACAAAACTTTTCGCCTGTTTCTCTTTGTTGTCCGCAGCATTTGTTTTGCCTATACTTTTTATTTCTTCATGGTTTTTCTGCCTTTCTTACCGCTTTCACTGATGGCTGTGATTGCAGTGGGATTGGGCTTTCTGATGTTGACGCCCATCATTCTTTTTGTCATTCATACCCATCAGCTGTCCAACGATTTTTCTTTTCTGCGATCATCTTTTTCGGCCGGCAAATTAACTGTAGTCGCCTTCTTGTCGTTTTTACTGATACCGGTTTGCATTGCGATAGACTTTCACAACGACAAACTCGTTTTGCATAAAGCGCTGGATTATGTGTTTCAGCCCGACTATCAAAAAAATGACGATATCGACATTTCAGCCCTAAGAAAAACAATGGATGTGTTGAAGCATCAGAAAGACCGAAGAGGCGAATGGATTTTAGCCAACAGCACACCTTATCTTTCTACCTTTTACAATTGGCTGGTGCTCGACAATCTTACGCTCTCCGAAGGAAAAATCAACAAGATTGAAAAAGTGTTTTTCAATTCTGCTTTGAATGATAATACGGCAACGGAGGAAAAAAATGAGCAGGTGGCCATCACCAAAACTTCGGTGAGATCGCATTATGACGAGCAAAAGGCTTGCTGGATATCCAATGTTGATCTTTCTGTGACTAATGCCGACAAAAATTCATTTCGCAGTCAGGAGTACAATACGGTTTTTGAATTGCCCACAGGCTGCTGGATCAGTGATTATTATCTAATTATCAATGGCAAAAAGGAAATGGGTATCCTGGCTGAAAAAAAGGCTGCACAATGGGTGTATAATAATATTGTGAGCGAGAAGAGAGATCCCGGCATCTTGTATTATCTGAACGGCAACAATATCATGTTCCGCGTGTTTCCCATCGCATCCGGCGAGACCAGACAAACAGGCATTGAATTCATTCATAAAGAACCGGTCACACTTTCGATAGATGGCCAACAATTATTTTTGGGAGACAGCACAGCACATAACAACATAGTGCCAATGGCTAATGAACGATTCGCTTATGTTTCGGCTGCAGCCAAAAGCAAGCTTCCCAAAATCATCCGCAAGCCGTATTATCATTTTTTGATTGACGCATCGGAGAACAGTGCAAAGCAAAAAAAACAGCTGGCTGACAACATTTCTAAATTCATCAGTAACAATTATCTTCAACCCAATCAGCTGAGGTTTAGTTACGTAAACGCCTATACGCATGATGTTCCCAAAAACCAGGACTGGAAAAAACAATTTTACGGCAGTAGTTTCCAAGGTGGTTATTTTCTAGACAGGGCCATTCGTCAAACGCTGGTTTCATCCTTCGAAAACAATCAAGAAGCCTACCCTGTGATGATAGCCGCTTCTGCCAATTTCGGCATAGCCCTACTCGACAAAGACTTTTCCGATCTGAAAATGACTTGTCCGGATGGTGATTATTTTTACGAACTCGGCCACAATGGCCAACTCATTCCTCATTCCTTATGGAACCGCCCGGCCGATACGGTGCTTATCAAAGACTCCACAATTCAACATCCACATCCTGTATGTGTGTACAATCAAGGCAAGTTAAAACAGTTGTTGCCTGATGATGGACAACCTTCTATTGTCTTCAACAATCTTTCTTGGGCCATTACAGAAAAGGACATTAAAGAAAAAAACATCAACTCGGCAGTGTTGATGCAAGCCAAAGTGATGGTGGATGCTTTGCATCCCAACATGCAGGAGGCTGACTGGCAAGATGAGGTTCGTCATAGCTTCCGCTCGAAAATTATGTTGCCCTCCACTTCCTATCTTGTGGTGGAAAATGAGTCGCAAAAAGCAGCATTGAAAAGAAAGCAAGAACAGGTGCTCTCCGGTAAAAAATCGCTTGATGCCGGAGAAGAAGTAACGAGGATGAGTGAGCCGGAGTGGTGGATTTTAGGCCTGCTGATGACTATATTCATCATCTATAAAGAAAGAAAAAGAAAACGCTTAATATTGTAACTATCACTGAAAGCTGTTGGCTTTTCGAAAGCAGCTGATTGTGTCCTTACTTAATATCGTATTAATGAAAATATCTTCAAGTTTACGCTCAACCTTCATAGCAATACTGATACCAACTGTGTATGCCATTGTACTCCGGTTGTTTTTCGGCATACGTTATTGGGAGGATATTTTTGCCACCATGACCATCAGTTTTTTGTTTTGCCTTCCCACCATCGTCGGCGCCTTGACGGTATATTTCTCCAAACCCGAAAAAGCACAAAAAATTCCTTATCGGATTCTTGCACCCTGGGTGCCCATCATACTTTTCTTTTTCATCACCATTTTCATCTCACTGGAAGGATGGGCCTGCTGGATCATGATACTGCCATTATTTTTGGTGGCGTCATCTTTAGGCGGTTTACTCGGCGGCTATTTGAAAACCAGAAAACAAAACAACAAACTGCAAATTTCATTTTTGGTTTTATTGCCTTTTCTGCTTGCGCCCATAGAGTCATTGATAGATAATATCCCCGGCACTTATAAAGCCTACACTTGTATCGATATCCATGCGCCAGCCGAAAAAATATGGAGCAATGTTACCCGCGTGCGCGAAATACCTGCGGAGCAGGACAAAGGTTTCCTTACTTCCTTTCTTGGATTTCCTCGTCCGGTGAAAGCCGAGCTGAATTATGAAGGCGTGGGCGCTTACCGCGAAGCGCGATTCACCAACGGACTGGTATTTCATGAAACTGTAAAGGAATATGCCGATCAGCAGAAAATGGTTTTCGCCATCAAGGCTTATCCTTACGAAATTCCGTCCACCACCATGGATGAACACGTGGTGATCGGCGGTAAATTTTTCGATGTGCTCAACGGCACTTACGAATTACAGCCACTGGGTAAAGACCATTACAGATTACATTTGTACAGTCATTTCAAACTCTCCACCCATTTTAATTTTTACGCGAGCTGGTGGGCGAGCTGGATCATGAAAGATATTCAGCAGAATATTTTACAAGTAGAAAAACAAAGAGCAGAAAAAAACTGACGTATGCAACCGACTTTCATTTCGTTGAGCAAAAAAAAGCTGATCAAAGGACTGATCACAAGTATTGTTTTTGTAATCATTGGCAGCTGGATGCTGATTTCACAACCCGACACCTCTAATCCGATATTCAACAATCCTTTCGTCAAATACGGAGCGGCTTCTTTGTGTGTTTTGTTTTTTGGCGCATTGATCTTCTTATTCATCGGTAAGCTGCGCGACAAAGGTTATGGTCTCACCATCGATGACAAAGGATTTCATGATAATTCCAGTGCCTCTTCGGTTGGTACGGTGTTGTGGAAAGACATCGAAGGATTCATGAAAATAAAAGTGATTCGCCAGGAAATGCTTGTGGTATACGTCAACAACCCGGATCATTACATAGAAAGAGAAACCAAAGCATGGGTGAAGAAAACCCGAAAACATAATTTCAGCCAATACGGCTCACCCATCATCATTTCGGCACATGCACTGAATTGTAGTCTCGACGATTTGAAAAAAATGTTGGAGAGAGGGTGGGAGAGGAAAGGGGTATTAGAAATGTAAAATGGATAGTTCTTGATACTTGATACTAGATTCTTGATTCTAGATATCTAGCATCCAGCACCCAGCACCCAGCATCCAGCACCCAGCATCCAGCACCCAGCACCCAGCATCCAGCACCCAGCACCCAGCATCCAGCACCCAGCATCCAGCACCCAGCACCCAGCATCCAGCACCCAGCATCCAGCACCCAGCATCCAGCACCCAGTATCCAGTATCCAGCATCCAGCATCCAGCACCCAGCACCCAGCACCCAGCATCCAGCATCCAGCATCCAGCATCCAGCACCCAGCCTTACCCAAACCAATCATAAAGCTGATTCAACTGAAGCTGTCTCTTCTGATCGGCGTTCAGGTCATGCTCAAGTTTTCCGGCTTTGAAATGCAATAGACGGTTGCCGTATTGTAAAGCGTCTTTCATGCTGTGGGTAATCAGGATGATGGTGATGCCCAGTTCTCTGTTTATTTTTTCGGCCAGCTGCAAGATGACTGCTGAGGATTTTGGATCCAGGGCGGCGGTGGGTTCGTCCATCAGCAGGATGGAAGTTTTATCCATAACGCCCATCAGCAAAGTGAGGGCTTGTCTTTGTCCACCCGACAAGCTGCCCATCGGTTGTACTGTTTTACTTTCGAGGCCGAGGCCCAAAGTCTTTATTTTTTCTTTCACCAATTGATGAAAAGCTTCATCATTGCCGATGCTCAACTTCTTGCTTTTTGTTCGCAGGGCGGCCAACCTGAAATTTTCAATTACCGATAAATCAGGAGCGGTTCCCATCGCCGGATTTTGAAAAACCATCGATACCCATTGGCTTCTTTGATATTCAGGAAGTGGAGTGATGTCGTTGTCATCAATCAAGAGCTGTCCTGACGTAGGGGCATAGCTGCCAAGTATCAGGTTCATCAAGGTGCTTTTACCACTGCCGTTGGCGCCCACCACCACCACAAATTCTCCCTTGTTGATTTGCAGTGAGAGATTGTCGAGTGCGCGCACTTCATCTTCTTTTCCTTTGTTGAAAATCTTGGTGATGTTTTGTATCCTGAGCATATCAACTTCGGTTTTTAGACATTGATGAACTGATGCGGGGCAATGCCACAATGATCAAAACGAAAACCGCGGTTACCATTTTCAAAAAATTAGGGTCAATGCCGATGGAAAGCGTGAAAGCCAGTACTGATTGAAAAGCGATGGCACCCACCAAAACAAGTATCAGCTGCATGCTTATTTTTTTCACATGAAACCAGTTGCGTAAAGCATCCGCAATCAATACCGAACCTAAGCCGGTGATCACAATGCCGATGCCCATGTTGATGTCGGAAAATCCCTGATATTGAGCCACTAAAAAACCGCTTAATGCGGTGAGTGAATTGGACAGTGCCAGGCCGATGATCTTGATGCGGTCGTTGTTGATGCCCAATGCGCTGGTCATCACGGGATTGTTTCCCGTAGCCCGCATCGCAATACCGAAATCGGTTTTCAACAGATATATGATCAACAATAAAATCACAAGAGCCATCATCAGTGCCATCACCAACTGACCATACACTTCATTGCCCATCCCATTGAAATAACTGAATATCGTTTTAAGATTCACCAGCGGAATATTGGATCGGCCCATGATCATCAGGTTGACGGAGTATAAGGCGGTCATCACCAGAATGCCGGATAAGAGTGCATCGATTTTCAGTTTAGTATGTATGAAACCCGTTGCGGTGCCGGCCATGGCACCGGCCAGTATGCTAATGGGCAACACCAGTGCAATTGGATAATGAGCAGTCATCAATACGGCGGTAACGGTGGCGCCTAAGGTATAACTGCCGTCGGTGGTGATGTCGGGGATATTGAACACCTTCATGGTGATGAAGATGCCTATGGCCATTGGACTCAAACAGAGGGCGAGCTGAAGTGCGGCTAAATAAAACTGACTCATGGCATGGCTGTATAAAGGGATGGAACCATAATGTGGTATTTTTCTGCCATCGCTTTGTTATAGACTCTTTTTCTGTCTTTGACCAGTTCCCAATGAAGGTTGGCCGTTGTGCCACTTTTGAGACAGGCGGCCGCTTGCAATCCTGATTGATAGCCCCATTGGTAAATATCGGCGCCATAAGCCGCCAGTGCACCTCTGGCCACTAAACCCGCTTCGCTGGTCATGATGGGCACTTGACCTTTTTCGCAGGCATTGACGATGGATTCAAATGAAGCAAAAACAGTATTGTCGGGATTCGCAAAAAAAGCATCGATGTTTTTTGAGAGAAGGGTTTGTGTTACCAGCAGCACTTCTGCAGAAGAGTTGACAGGCAAAGCAATCAGCTCAATCTTTTCGCGATCAGCTATTTTCTTGATATCGTTCATGGCCGCCACCGATTGTGGTTCCGACTGGTTGAATATCATGCCTACTTTCAGGTGATCGCCTTTTGGATGAATCAACAATGGAATCAATCCGAATGAGGTATCGATGTAATCAATGTTTTCACCGGTACCGAAAAGATTTTTCGGCGCCTGACCTTTATCGTCGTTTAATTTCATCAAAGCCGGTGTTGGCGATACCATCATGAAAACGGGGATGTCTTTTGTGTTTTGTAATGTGGTGATGGTGGACAGCGAAGGACAGGTGGCAATCAGCGTAGGCTGCTGCGAAATCATGTACTTGGTGATTTGTGTAAGGGTTGGAATATCACCTTGTGCATTTCTATAAATCACGTTCAGTGTTCCTTTCTTCTCGTCAAATCCATTTTGCTGCAACGCATCAAAAAAACCTTGCTTCGCCATGGCGATGGTATTGTCTTGAAAAGCATCGATAAAAGCCACCGTAGGTACGGTCGATTTTTTTTGCTGACAAGCGGACATCATCATGACAATTATCATGAGAAAAAATACAAAACGATTTTTCATATCCCTCTAATTTATTGTTGAAACAACGCGAAGATAAACAACATCAAACAGCTTATGGTCAATATGATTCAAATCGATAACAGACCATCAAGCCAATATTATTTTTTTAATCAGATAATTATCGGTTAATGAGAGCTATTTTTCAAACTCAAACTTATAACACGTAATTACTTTCATTTGTTTAATAATTTAAGAAAATTAAAGCCGATCATTATTTCGTTTAATAGTGTTTCATTCATAGCGCTGATAATTTCCTGACAAATCAACACTAACTTACAGCTGTAAAAATCAAACCATGCACTTTAAATGTATTTCTTTCATTGCGACTATATTTCTTTATTCGGCTTTCGCCTTTTCCATAAACGCTCAATCAAAAATAGACAGCAAGCCTTATCCATTACAAGTCAAATGGCAGCTGATTGAAAACGACTACAATCATTCGGGCCGAGCGCTTTGTACATTTACACTCATCAACAAAAGCAAAAATAATATTCCTGTAAAAGGCTGGACCCTTTATTTCAATTCCAGCCGAGATATGGAAGCTAGCATCTCTTCATCGGGCGCTTCCGTCAGTCATGTGAATGGCGACATCTATCAAATCAAACCTACCTCATCTTTTCAAGACATCAACCCCAACGATTCGGTGAAGATTGAATACCTCTCCGAAGGTGTTCTGATCAATTATACAGCGGCACCCTGCGGACTTTACATCGTATGGGACCATGAGCCGAGCAAAGGGATAAAGATCGAGGACTACATCATACAACCTTTGGTGAACACCACCACAGGACTGGTGACGCCGGAGGTGGTTTATGAAAGAAATACCAACATCAGCGATCTGCCGGCCAGTAGTTTGGTGAAAATCTTTCCAACACCGCTTGAATACAAAGAAACTAGAGAAAATCTGCTGCTGCATTCGCCTTATGTGGTATGGGATGAAACCATGAGTTTTAAAAATGAATCCGAATATCTCTATCAGCAACTCCGAAAACTGATTTCTCCTTCCAACAAGGATACCACCACTGCACCGTGTAATATTATTTTGAAAAAGAAAAAGATGAAAGCAGAAGCCTATGAACTGACCATAAGCGTCGACAAAATAGAAATCAGTGCGGCTGATGGTGCCGGTATGTTTTATGGCATGCAATCGCTACTTTCTCTGATGCCCCCTGATGTATCGAAGAAGCCTTCGCAAGAACTTTCGCTACCTTGTGTGAGGGTGAAAGATGAGCCTCGCTTCGGATACAGAAGCCTGATGATAGATGCCGCAAGAAACTTCAAACCCAAACAGGAGATGCTGCGTATCCTGGATCTGATGGCCATGTATAAAATGAACGTGCTGCATTTTCATTTCGTGGATGATGAGGGATGGCGTATCGAAATCCCATCTCTTCCCGAGCTTACACAGATCGGTGCTTTTCGTGGACACACACTCGACAGCAAGACCATGTTGCCACCATCCTATGCATCCGGCCCAACACCCGGTAATTCATTGGCCAGTGGCTATTATTCCCGAGCCGACTTTATTGAAATACTCCGATATGCCCAAAAACGTCATATCGCCGTAGTACCCGAAATAGAATCGCCCGGACATAGCAGAGCTGCCATTAAGGCAATGGATGCCCGTTATGAAAGACTGATGAAGCTTGGACGAAAAGAAGAAGCGGAAAAATATCTTTTGCGCGATTTGAACGATTCATCCAAATACCGATCAGCACAGCAATGGACCGACAATGTGATGTGCGTGGCCATGCCTTCGGTGTATCGTTTCATGGAAAAGGTTGTAGATGAATTGACGGGCATGTACAAAGAAGCTGGCGCATCGCTCACTACAATTCATGTTGGAGGCGACGAAGTGCCCGCCGGTGCCTGGGAAGGCTCTCCCGCATGCAAAAAAATGATTGGAAAAAAAATTGACGACCATCAAACAATAAACGATATCAACGATCTCTGGTATTACTATCTCAGCAACATTCACCAGATGCTCAGCAACAAAGGCATTCAATTGTCGGGTTGGGAAGAAGTGGGCATGAGAAAAACATTGCTTGATGGAAAAAAAGTACTCATTCCCAACGGACAATTTGCCCATAAGAACATGCAATTGCACGTGTGGCTGAACATGCCCGGCTGGGGTGCCGAAGACCTCCCTTACAAACTCGCCAACCTGGGTTACAAAGTGGTGCTCTCACCGGTGAGCAACAATTATTTCGATCTGGCTTATTATAAATCACCCGATGAACCCGGTTACTACTGGGGAGGTTTCGAAGATCTGGACAAGCCTTTTTATTTTATGCCTTACGATAATTATAGAACCAGCAAGGAGGATGCAGAAGGCAATCCGCTTGATCCGTCAATTTTTAAGGGAAAAGAAAGACTTACCGCATATGGCAAATCCAATATTGTGGGTATACAGGGTTTATTGTGGAGCGAAAACCTGAGAAGCATGGACCAGGTGTATTACATGTTGCTGCCCAAATTGCTGGCCCTTGCCGAAAGAGCCTGGAGCCCCGATCCGGAATGGGCCAATACCAGCGACAGTATCCAATTTCAAAACCTCTACAATCAATCATGGTCGGCTTTTGTGAATACAGTGGCCAAAAGAGAACTTCCGCGACTCGACTATTATGATGGAGGGTTCAATTACCGAATTCCAAGCGTTGGAGCGGTGCAAAAAGATGGCGCCATCAAATTGAATTTGCAGTTGCCCGGATTGTCCATCAGGTACACAACAGATGGCACCGAACCCACGCCCGTCAGCAAGGAAGCCACTTCAACAATTACAGAAAAGGGAATGATAAAAATCCGTGTGTTCAATACCAAAGGAAGAGGTGGAAGAACCGTCACCATCGAAAATAAATAAATCTGACTTAAAAACAATCGTTGTTTATCAAGAATTTGAAGATATGAAAGCTTATTTGAGGCATCGCTATTAATTTCATCGAAAACAAAAATCAGAAATGAAAAAACTATTTTTTCCCTTCATGTTGCTGATCACGGCTCAACTTTCTGCACAATTGAAACTTCCTTCTTTTTTTGCCGACAACATGGTATTGCAGCGAGATACCTATAATCATGTATGGGGATGGGCTCAGCCAGATAAAAAGGTGAGTCTTAGTTTTGGCGGCAAGCAATATCAAACCTATGCCGACAGAAATGGAAACTGGAGTCTGTTTGTTGACCCTATGAAAGCCGGCAAGGTCGGAAGCATGCAAATTCAATCTGAAAACGAGCAGCTTCAAATTAAAAATATTCTTTGCGGCGAAGTATGGGTATGCAGTGGGCAAAGCAATATGGAGTGGACAATGTCGCTCTGCAATCAAACGTATAGAAAAGAAATCAGCTCGGCAAGTAATGATAATATTCGTTTCCTGGTGGCAGAAAGAGCAGTGGCTGTGCAGCCGAAAACCGATTTGAAACTTTCCAGATCATGGAGCAGCATCGACAGCAATAGCATTAAAGACTGCTCGGCCGTGGCTTATTGGTATGCCAAAACGCTGCAACAACAGTTGAATGTGCCGATAGGACTGGTGGTCAGCAGCTGGGGCGGCACACAGGCGCAGGCCTGGACAAGTATCGAAGGACTTCATGATTTTCCGCATTACACTTCAGTTTTTCATGAAAAAATCATAAAAGTGGATGTTGGCGGCATACAAGAAACGAAAAACAAACTCAAACAGCAATACGAAAATGAAGTGTTGAACAGTCATGCTAACGGAAAGCAATACCTGCTTTCAAGTTACGACGATAGTCAATGGGAAACCGCACATCTGCCCGGCGAATGGGAAGAAGCCGGATATCCCAATCTTGATGGACTGGCTTACTACAGACTCGAATTTGAATTACCTGCCTCAATGGTTGGAAAGCCGGCAACATTGAATTTGCCTGCCATTGACGATAAAGACTCTACTTACATCAATGGTATTTTCTTGGGTACCACTAATCAATGGGATGCACTCAGAACTTATACCATTCCCTCCTCGGTTTTACACGAAGGCAAAAATGTACTAGTGATGAAGATTGAGGATTTTGGCGGTGGTGGAGGATTGGCCAATCAGGAAAATCATTTCAACATCATGGCCAACGGACAAAGCATTGCCTTGTCGGGCAAGGCCAAGTTCAAAGTGGAAGCCATCATGAAAGATGTCACAGGCGGTGTTGGCGCCATTGAGCAGCAACCATCGGTCATCTATAATGCCATGATCGCTCCACTCGAGCCATTGACTGTCAAAGGTGTCATTTGGTATCAGGGAGAAAGCAATGCCGATCGCCCCACAGAATACCGCAAACTATTTCCGGCCATGATTAACGACTGGAGAAATCATTGGCAGCAACATTCATTGCCCTTTCTTTTTGTGCAATTGAGCTCTTTTGGCCCATTGCACTACTACCCAGCAGAAAGCGACTGGGCCGCATTAAGAGAAGCGCAAACCATGACTTTGTCTTTACCTAAAACAGGAATGGCCGTCACTATCGATATAGGTGAGTACGACAACATTCATCCTCAAAAGAAAAAAGAAGTGGGAGAGCGCCTCGCGGCACAAGCCATGAACATTTGCTATGAACAAAAAGGTCTTGTAGCCAATGGTCCTCAGATGAAGAAATATGTCATCAAAGGAAAAGAAGTTGAAATTGTGTTTGATCATATCGGCAAGGGATTGATAGCCAAGGGGAAAGTTTTATATCATTTTGCGATTGCAGGTGATGATAGAAAATTTGTGTGGGCAGATGCAAGGATTGTCAATAACAAGATCATATTGTCGAACAAAAATGTAAAGCATCCTGTTGCTGTTCGCTATGCCTGGGCAGATAGTCCGCTGAATGCCAATTTGTATAATGTGGAAGGATTTCCTGCCGTGCCTTTCAGAACGGACGACTGGCCGGTGAAATAATTTTCATAAAAAGCATAGCTTTGAAAAAAAATATAAGGTCATGAGAAATTCGGTATTCATCTTATTAATTTTCGTATTTTTTTCTGCTTGCAGAAAACACACTGTCATAAATAATAACGGAAGCAATAATACAGACACAACACAAACGGCAACTCCCCAGTTGTATCAATACAATGTTTTGCCATCGTCAACAGATGCAGCCATCACGAGTTTCAACAACGAGCATTATGTCAATTTCGATACACGCGTGACCGCCAAAAACAAACTTTTTGTTTTTTTGCCCGGCACTACTGGTTTTCCATCGGTATATAAATTGATTGTGAACAAAGCAGCGGCTTTAGGCTATCATGCAATCGGGCTGATGTATCCGAATAATAGCGATTTGTATGTAGCCTCTGCTACCAGTACCGACCTTACACAATTCGGAAAATGCCGTCAAGAAATCTTCGATGGTACAGATCAAACGCCTGGTGTAAGTGTCAATTCGGCGAATTGCATCAAAAACAGGCTCTATAAATTATTGGTATTGCTGCAACAGCAACATCCCGATCAGAACTGGCAGCAATTCATATCGGGTAATGAGGTGAACTGGAGCAAGGTGACCATCGCCGGTCACTCACAGGGAGGCGGACACGCATTATATATCGCCAAGAAAGTAAGTGTGGAGAGAGCCATCAGTTTTTCTTCCATCGACTGGAACAGCACCCTGGGACAAAGCGCTGCCTGGATTTTTGAAAATGGTGCAACGCCTATTTCAAAATGCTATTCTTTCAATAGCATCAATGATCAGATTTTTAATTATAACAATGTAGTCACACAACTCGCAGACTTAGGAATGACAGGTCCTGCGGTGAGTATTGACAATTACACTTCACCTTATTCCGGAAGTCATACACTTACCACCAACGCCTCTCCAGCCATCAGTTTGCTGGTGCCCGACCATAACCTCACTTGTTTGGACGCCTATGTTCCCAAAAGCATCAGCGGCGGCCCTGCCAATGCATTTGATATAGCTTGGGGATATTTGATAGCTCAATGATAACTGCGGCCAAATAAAACACGAAGCTCACAATTGATTTCCTAGTGAACTTATTGATTCCATTGTGTTCCTTGTGGTAAGCAAACCACAAAGGCCACAGAGTTTTACACGAAGCCCACAATAGATTTTCTTGTGAACTTAGTGATTCCGTTGTGTTCCTTGTGGTCAATAAACCACAAAGGCCACAGAGTTTTACACGAAGCCCACTATAGATTTTCTTGTGAACTTATTGATTCCATTGTATTCCTTGTGGTCAATAAACCACAAAGGCAACAAAGTTTTACACGAAGACTACAAATGAAACCTTGTGAACTTAGTGATTCCGTTGTGTTCCTTGTGGTCAATAAACTACAAAGGAAACGAAGTTTTACACGAAGACCACAAATGAAACCTTGTGAACTTAGTGATTCCGTTGTGTTCCTTGTGGTAAGCAAACCACAAAGGCCACAGAGTTTTACACGAAGCCCACAATAGATTTTCTTGTGAACTTAGTGATTCCATTGTGTTCCTTGTGGTTTTCAATGGCGATAAATCTTTTATCTTCGCGCATTCAAATATCAATCTGTTTACAATGAAGAAATTACTGCTTACGTGCTGCGCTATTTGCTTTGCCGCTGTTGTCGTTGCTCAAGACACTACCGTTACCGTTCAGCAAATTGATCCCTCCAAGCCCACGAATCTCTATACGCAATTGAATGTGCAGGCAGAATATTCCTCTTCCAAAGCCGCCAATCTTTATGGCTCACGTCTTAATCTTCAATATGCTTTTGACAAAAATAATTTGCTCTTCGCCGAATTGCCATTGTTGTACAATGATGCTACAAAAAAGTTTGGCGTAGCTGATGTAAGGGTTCGTTATTTCGATGTGGTGAAAAGAAATTTGACACAGCATTTTATTGCCATTGCCCCATTTGTAGACATTACCGCTCCCACCGGCTCGGTGAAAAATGGATTGGGAAATGGCCAGTGGTCGCTGGCTGCCGGTGTGGTGGGTGGTTTTGTAGCCTCTCAACAGTTCGCCTTTTTTCCGGGTGTCAGTTATGTTTATTTGACCCAATCCAAAATCAGCGGCGTGGGTTTGCAGTTCAATGGCAGTTATTCCTTCAGTAAAAAAACATTCGCTTTCATCAATCCAACACCTGCCTTTTTTTGCATCAACGGAAAATGGAAGGCCAACTGGGCTGGCGATTTTTCCATCAATACAATTGTTAAGCCCAATAAATTCAAGATGAGCCTGAATTTCAATCCGGACATCACCAATAAAATTTATACCTACCGACTGGGAGGCACTTTCTTTTTGTAATTGAAAAAAATAACAACATGCTTAAAAAATCAATTTCAGTTTTAGTACTTGTGATGATGGCCTTCGCGGTGTCTTATGCGCAGGATGTGAAATTCAATGGATATGCCAGCTATGTGTTCAACGATCGTTTCGATTCGCGTTTCGATCCCAATTATTATTACAAGGGGATGATTAACGATGGATGCAGATGGGGTGGAGGCATTGAATACATGATAGGAGAAGATTATGGCATAGAGCTTTCCAGTTTGAATATGAAAAGCAATGTTCCTCTTACATTTTATAGCTACAACAGAATTCCTGAAAATATCAATTATACAGCAGGACAGCATTATATTCTGGCAGGAAGCAATCGCTATTTCGATGTGAACAACGATAAAATTGAATTATATACCGGAGCCCAGGCCGGTATTCTGCTGATCAATTACAAAAATCCCAGTAATGGCATCAAAGGCAACATCACCAAATTTGCCTGGGGCGTAAAAGCCGGCAGTAACTTCTGGCTGACTGATAATTTTGGCATCAAACTTCAGGCGCAATTATTGTCGGCACTGCAATCTTTAGGCGCAGACATCTATATCGGTTCCGGTGGCACAGGCGCTGGCATCTCCGGCAACTCTTCCATCTTGCAATTCGGATTGGGCGGTGGACTTTGCTTCAAGCTGGCTGCTGAAAAGAAAAAGAAATAGCTCAATAACAACTTAATATTACAAATTGGCATTCACCCTCATTGAATGCCAATTTCGTTTTAATGCTTCTTGTTCTCCCTTCACTAACCATTATCATTAACCTATTTGATGTTCGTCAGTGATTAATCTGTCACCATCATTCTTCTTTGCATTATGTCAATCAATTGTCATTACTATGGTATTATTTGTCAAATAATGCAAACGATTGCTAATTAAAGCCTACTTTCATTCAACGAAACCGATGTCCGGCAAGTGAATACTTTATCAGATGGTCAATAGCAGTCTACAACAAGAAGCGCATTCCAATCGTTTTGAAGTATTTTTTAAAAACGCTTCATTAGGCATATTGGTGGTTGATGTCACCGGTTCCATCATCAGCGCCAATCCGTTTTTGCTGAACATGTTTGGATACAAGGAAACTGGCATTCTGGGTAAAACCATTGAAACATTGATTCCATCCCGGTTTCATCATGGCCATGTAAAACACAGAGATAAGTTCATCAAAAAGCCCAACAACCGACCAATGGGCATCGGTATGGATCTTTTTGGCATTAAAAAAGACGGCACCGAGTTTCCGGTTGAAGTCAGTTTGGGTCATTATACCATTGATGAGGAAAAATTTGTGGTTGCCTTTGTCAGCGACATCACCATCCGTGAGAAAAATAAAGCGGAGATAAAACAGCTTTACGACGAACTGGAGATAACCGTTGAAAACCGAACCAAAGAACTTACCCGCACCTTACAGGTGCTTGAGCATCTCAACGAAAAACTGGAATTTACCTTAGGCAATCAAAAAGCGATTTTAGACAATGCCAGGATCATGTTGTTTGCCATGAATAAAAATGGTCTGATACAGTTTTTCAATCCTGAAGCATGCCGATTGACAGGCTATGCCGAATCGGAAGTCGTCAATCATTTTACACCGGTGATGTTTCATCAGCCCGAAGAAATCGAACATTGCAAGCAGGAATTGAAGCGTGATTTCAATGTGACCACCAAGAATGATTTTGAAGTGATCAAAGAAAAATCACTACGGAATCAGATCAATGAAATGGAATGTGTTTACCGCAAAAAAACAGGCGAAATGTTTCCGGTGCTGCTTACCATCACGCCTATCAGAAACAAGAAGCAACAAGTAACAGGATTTATGGGTGTGGCGATAGACATCTCGGAAAGAAAAAAAGCGGAATCCAATCTCCTGGAAGCTTTGAAGAAAGAACAAAAACTCGGAGAACTCAAAAGCCGTTTTGTTTCCATGGCCTCCCATGAGTTCCGAACGCCCTTGAGCACCATACTTTCATCGGCCTATCTAGTGGAAAAATATAAGGATTGTGAAGATCAGCCCAAAAGAGAAAAACATCTGGGCCGTATCATCTCCGCCGTAAACAACCTTACCAATATCCTCAACGAATTTTTGAGTGTAGGAAAAATTGAAGAAGGAAAAATAAACCTGCATCTTTCTCCATTCAACATCAAAAAAACCACCGAACAATTGATTCAGGACATGTTGCCTTCCGTAAAGGGACAACAATTCATCGATTATGTTCATCAAGGAGAGGAGACCACAACATTAGATTTGTCTTTATACAAAAATATTATCCTAAATTTATTATCCAACGCTATAAAATTTTCGAAAGAGAATTCGGGTATATACGTCAATACCTATGTGGATGAAACTCAACTACAACTGACGGTTAAAGATTCCGGCATCGGCATCTCTAAAGAAGACCAGGAACATCTGATGGAAAGGTTTTTCAGGGGATCCAATGCTACCAACATTCAAGGGACCGGACTGGGATTGCACATTGTTTCGAAATATGTCGAAAGACTAAAAGGAACACTGTCTTTCAGCAGCGAACTTGAAGTCGGAACCACATTCACCATTACATTTAAACCGCAAAATTTGAGACATCATGAAGACATTACTATTGATTGAAGACAATGACGAAATCCGTGAAAACACGGCTGAGATTCTTGAACTTTCCATGTACAAAGTAATTACGGCACCCAACGGAAAAGATGGAGTGGAAAAAGCGATCGAGCACAAGCCCGATCTGATCATCTGCGACATCATGATGCCCGTGCTGGATGGTTATGGCGTTTTGCATGCCTTGCACAGAAACGAAAATCTCAAGAACATCCCCTTTATTTTCCTTACCGCCAAATCGGAAAGAACCGATTTCAGAAAAGGAATGGAATTGGGTGCAGACGATTACATCACCAAGCCTTTTGATGGAGTGGAGTTGCTTAATGCCATCGACAGCCGCCTCAAAAAAGCAGAGATTGCCAAAAAAGATTTTGCCAACAATCTCGAAGGTGTCAATCAGCTGATACTCGAATCTTCAAGCGGTGATGTGCTCAAAGCCATGGTGGAAAACAGAAGCATCAACAACTACAAAAAAAAGCAGGTCATTTATAAAGAAGGCAATCACCCGGGCAACCTCTATTATGTTCTGAGCGGAAAAATCAAAACCGTAAAGTCCAACGATGATGGAAAAGAACTGGTGACCGACCTTTATTCTGCCGGAGATTTTCTGGGACACATCGCCTTATTACAAGGTGGCGTTTACAGAGAAACCGCCGAAGCGATTGATGAAACAGAAGTAGCCATCATCCCCAAAAAAGAATTTGAAGAATTGCTCAGCAGCAGCAGGGAAGTGGCGCAGAAATTCATCAACCTGCTGGCCAAAAACATCGCAGAAAAAGAGAATCAGTTGTTAAGTCTGGCTTACAACTCACTTCGTAAAAAAGTGGCCGACGCTTTGATTGTGCTGAAGAAAAAATACCACAACGGCAACGATGGACAGTTCAGCATAGACATCAGCAGAGAAAACCTTGCCAATATCGCCGGCACCGCCACCGAATCGCTGATCAGGACGCTGAGTGATTTTAAGAGCGAAAAATTAATAGAAATAAAAGATGGACACATCACCATCACCAACGATAAAAAACTGGAAAGCATGATCAACTGATCATGCTTTTTTTCAACCTATCGAAAATCTTCAGTAAGATTCTCGCAGAAGAATTCATAAAAATTCATTTTTAGCCGATCAAATTCTTTGTCGGCCAAACTTATTTCTTTCCTTAACTTTTTTTGGCGGTTCAATTTTTCCAAAATCACTGAAGGCGATATTTCATCCGTCAACAGACTTTGCGACTGTTTATCAATATCGTTTCTGAAAATCCGGATCACTTTGTCTTGCGTGAGAAACTGGTTTTGGAAAACTTCTATATGATTCAATAAATCTGTATCGGAAAGCTCTCTCAGTATTTGACTCATCCTGCCTTTCATAAAAACAGTTTCATTTTCCATGAAATCGAAAATCCTTTTCCAGGACTCTACCTCAAAGGCCAGCTGATTGATGTATTTATTTTTCATCCCGGATAACAACGGATAAGAGCTATTAATGTATTAATTATCAGCGTGCAATTTAATGGCTATAAACTGTTGCAAACTGACCGGCATCAAAAGGCATGCTGATTGATATCATACCTAAAAACTTCAGCAAGCCGCTATCCGATTGGGTTTTAAAAAAATGGCATGAAAAAGGGTCGCTTCAAAAACTGAAGCAACCCTTTCTATCCGGCAACAATAATCAGACCTATTTCACTGTGATTGTTTTCGAAAGCAGTTTTTTGGCCTCTTCTTTTTTAGGCAATACCAACTTCAGAATACCCTTGTCGTAACTGGCTAAAATGCTGTCTTTGGCGATCTCTTCCGGCAATGAAAAACTTCTTTTGAAGGAAGAATAGTTGTACTCCTTACGGTTGTAATGTCCTTCCTCCTCGTTTTTTTGTGTTTCCTTTTCGCTGCTGATGGTCAGCATGTTACCATCCACATGAATGTTGAAATCGCTTTTTTCCATTCCTGGTACAGCAAAGTCCAACTCATAATTGTTCTTTGTTTCAGTAACGTTTACGGCAGGAATGGTCAGCAGTTGGTTCTGCCATACACTTTCCCTGTCGAACCATTCGTTCCAGGGTTTGAAAAAATCATCGAATAGCGCAGGTAAGCGGCTTCCGTTTCTGGTCAATGCTTTTGTTGTCATTGTTAACCTCCTTTTTTTAGGGTGATGAGATAACGTTGAAATTAAACAGATGGACAACCGGTTTCAATGATGAACAGCAGTCAAGGACGTGACGGATGCATGGTCAAGCAGATAAGTATTTGCAGCACACGATTGAGCGAGTGTGTGGTAAAAAATTATCCGGGGAATTTTGAAGCAGGTATGCTGATAGGGCCTACAGGGTGCATGATATGCCAGTTGCGAAAGTCCTGGCCTGCCTCCATGCCTTTGCCATCCAGTGTTTCCGTTTTGGTACGGATCTTTACGGGCTTGTCGGTATAAAACTCCACACCGGTGCGGTTGCGATCCCAGTAAAGCTCATCACAGTAAAGCGTATCGCCTTTTTGAATATTTCTCACCACCACGCTGTCGCGCAGGTAAACAATACTCTGGTATTGTTTGTAATTGGCATATCGCGCGTCCATCACGCTTTCTATCTCGTGGGTGGAGTCATTGTAAAAATCTACATGCAATGTTTTAGGAAATTCCACATAAGGTACGGTGGCTTGTACATTCAGCATCAGGGGAGAGGTGAGGATGGCTTTGGTTTTGCCGCCGATGGTATAATTCAGTCTGACAGCGATAGCTTCTTCCACCCCGGTATTTTTTTTGTTCAAACGATTCACTTTGGTGGCATCATTCTCGCAGCCCCATACAAAAACGCAGCCCATGGTCAGCGCTGCGAAAAGATTGAAATATGTTGAATACAACTTCATGTATGATGGATCAAAGCGGCTTGATTAATCGTAGCTTCTCTTCTGGAACCAACGGGCATTCATCGAAACGCCGATGTTGAAACGAACAAAGCCTTCTCTTACACTTTGTGTTTGTTTACTGCCTCTGCTACCGATTTCGAGTGCTGTGCTTAAAGACACAAACTCACCTCTGGTTTGAATATAACGCGGGGTGGTCAGTGGCATGCTGGTACCTATGGTGGCAGCATAGTTGTAGCGGGTTTGTCCGCTGAGTTTGATGTAATCGGGACCATAGAAAAATCCTGCACGGTATCTTACGTAGTTCCAGTATTTGTTGGTAGCCGCATTGAAGTTGGCGGGATAATATTCAGCGCCTGCTCTGAGCGTCCAGTTGGTGGCTACTTTATCTGTTGTGCCAAAATAGCTGTAGTTGTTCCAGGTGGCATATTCCATGTCGGCACCAAAGATCCAGTTTTGATTTTTGGTCTGGTAGGTAAATCCTGCGCCATAAGCACCAGGCAATTTAACCACGCCGCTTACTTCGCTAGAATTTGAAATGCTGTCTATCTTGATGATACCCCCATTGGCATCATAACCGAAAGTCTCATTGTTTACACTTCCTGTAGCCTGCAAATTGTGTTGCAGATTGGCGTAAGCCCCCAATCTTAGTTTTCCTGCATTTTTAAAATGCAATTCATACTGAAGCCCGGTATTTAAAAATAGCCCACCGAATCTACTTTGTATTTCAGTGTTGCCTCTGTAAAAAATAATACTGTCGTTGACGATGGAAGTACGCGTGCTGAAATCCTTGTTACCAAAATTATAACCGGTACCGATACCAATGAAAATTTCATTTTTCATTTTGCCTTTACCCGTAAAACGAATGCCGGTGCTGATATTGGCCTGGTTCAATCCGCCACTGCCTTCATAGAGATAACTTACACTGTCCACATTTTGTATTCTCACATTCTCTTGAATTTTATAGGAAATTCTGGAAATGGGACGTAGGCCGAAACTCAGTCCCCAGGCAGTTCCTCTTTTTTCCATTTTAGGGGTGGAAACAGGAAACGCCACTTGCAGGTAGGAAGTCATGGCGTTGGAAGATTTATATTTTTCGGTAGTTGTTGTGCTTTTAAGCGTGTTGAATTCAGCAACGCCACCAATATCGAAGATGGTGTTGGAAAAATTCTTGGTGTTGGACAGAGAACCCAATGAAGCCGGGTTGACAATATTGATATTGAAGGGAGAGCCCACAATGCCATAATCGGAGTAGGCGGCGGCGATGCCACCCATGCCTTTATTGGCCACGTTTTGCACCGACATCCAATCGCCCAAGCCATAACGGCTGTAGGGTGAGTTGATCTGCGCAAGGGCGGCAGAAGTACCCAATACGCCGATAATCAGTAAACAATTTCTCTTCAGCCGGTCAGTTATTGAGTTCGCTAAGTGCATACAGTCCTTTATATAAAAAATTAATGTCGGCAAATATCCCGTTTTTAAGTTGACTGGCAAAATACAAAGAATTGCCCCCGGTTAACACCACGTTAAAGTTCCCGAATTTTTCGCGGTATTTTTCGACGAAATGCCCGATTTCACCGGTGATTCCCTGCACTACCCCCGATTGTAAATTGGTAGGGGTGTCGTATCCGATGAGGGGCTGATGGGGCCCGGCGTCCACCAAAGGCAATTGAGCCGTATAATCATTCATCGACTTGAAGCGGAGTTGCATGCCCGGTGAAATGGCACCTCCCAGGAACTGGTGGTACTGATTCACAAAATTATAAGTGATGCAGGTGCCAAGGCCTATGACCAGGATATTTTGATGGGGGTAAAGATGAACAGCCGCTGCACAAAGTGCCAGCCGATCGGTACCCACTGTCTGTGGCTTTCCTGTTGCAATCGAGAAATTAAGCCGGCTTTGATGTGTCAATTTGTGAAATGAAGAAGCGGAGGCCAGCAAAGATTCTATTCTTTCATCATGATGAATAACAGAAGCGAGTATGGTTTTTTTGGGTTGATAACTGCTCAGCAATTTTTCCAAAACAGGCATGTCAATACGCTCAAGTGTCAACTCTTCTTCAAAATGCCCGTCTTTCATCACAGCACATTTCAATCGCGTATTGCCGAAATCAAAACAAAGGGTAGTCATGTTTTATTTTTTATTGTTTGTTCTTTGATCGCTTCGCTTGTTTATTGTTGGGATACTTTGTTTGATTATCCTGCTGAAGACAATTCAATGATTGATGAATAGATAGGCAACCCACCAAACTTACTTAACCTACTAAACTTCTTAAACCTCACATCTCCCATCCATTCATCTCCTTAAAATGTCCGTTCAATTGTATCTTATTTTTCAAGGCTTGCATTTCCGTGAGCACCGGCAGCACTTTGGCCAGGTGCCTTTTGATATATTCTTGACGGTGCAATTCATTTTCGTATTGCAACAGTTGATATTCCTCTTCCGTTGTCATGCCTATATGATGGGCGATGTCGAAACTGTTCAGCTCATCATCGGGTTTGCCGAAATCTTTCACCACATTGATTTCGCGGTGAAGACGCCGGGCATCGTCCAGATTTTTTTTCATCATTTTGGCGCTGCCGTTATTGTAATTAGGAGGATAAACCACTATGGCACCGCTGTACAGTTTGTCGGGAATCTCTTTGATCAGCTCCAGAATTCTGAACACTTGCAGTCCGCGTGTACTGATGTCCATCCTTCCATCTTCATATGTTTTCGCAATGGAGACAATCTCTACAAGAGTACCAAAATCACCCATTTTATCACCTATCACAGCAGGAATACCAAAAGGTTTTTTGTTTTCGTAACAGTAGCTGATCAGTTGTTTGTATCGGGGTTCAAAAATATGCAGGTTCAGCTTTTCTCCGGGAAACACTACCAGAGCCAAAGGGAAAACAGGTACAAAATTGGTCATACTGTAAAAATACTTCCTTTCCTTGCAACCCGTTCACAATTACATTCATATTATTGGACAGCTTGTTGTAATTCTGTCTTATTTTAGCACGATGTGGAATGAATTGTCATCCAAAGCGAAATCAGGCGATTTCAAGTCGCTTTCCAGATTGTTGTCTCTGGTGGAAAACAGGGTGGAAGGTTATTATGAATTTCTGAGCTCGCTTTCATTTGGCACTCACCAAAAAGTGGTGGGCATCACCGGTCCGCCGGGGGCTGGAAAGAGTACGCTTACCGACACTCTCATTGCAGAATGGGTTAAACAAGGCAAAAGGGTTGGGGTGCTATGCGTGGATCCTTCTTCACCCTTTCATTTGGGTGCTTTGCTTGGCGACAGAATCAGAATGAGCAGCTGGTATAATAACGACAAGGTGTATATACGCTCATTGGCTTCCCGCGGTTCGCTGGGAGGATTGCATCCCATGATACTGGAGATGACCGATGTGATGCGCATGGCTGGCTTTGATATCATCTTGGTTGAGACGGTGGGCGTTGGGCAAAGTGAGATAGAAATCGCCGGATTGGCCGATTGCACAGTTGTAGTGCTTGTGCCCGAGTCGGGCGATGAGATTCAGGTGATGAAGGCCGGACTGATGGAAATAGCCGACATCTTTGTAGTCAACAAGGCCGACAGGCCCGGTGCGGATCTGTTTGTGGCAAACCTCAACAACATGTTGCATCAATCTTCAACACCCGATAAAGCACCTACTCCAGTGGTGAAAACCATTGCGGTAGAACACAAAGGAAGTGCAGCAGTTTGTGAGGCGATAGAAGCCACACATCGGAGTAGTAATGCCAAAAGAAAAACTTGGTTGCTGGCAGCACGCGCCATGCAAATCATTGCCAAGGAAAGAACCCGCGATATCGACAAACAGGTTTTTTTGAAAGACATTGAACAGCAGCAGGACACCTGGAACCTCTACCGCTTCATTAAAAAATACATCAGTCACTGACCTTATCAATCTAAAGAAATGGGGATGAAGAAAATCATTTTCGATTGTGAACGCATGAAATATCCGCATACCGGACTTTATCATTTTTGTCATCAGCTGGGAAACGCGTTGCGGGAAAATGCAGAGGAGAACCAAGCGCAGTTGAGCTTTTATGTAAGAGCTTCCGAACAGAGTGCTTTTGGCGAAAACGCAAACTATATCGCACAGCATTCTTTGCATAAATTCTGGCTGCCTTCTACCCGTAAATACCAGGTTTGGCATGCCACCTATCAGGGCACGCAATATTATCCTTATCACCGAAGGATAAAAATCATCTTAACCATACACGATCTCAATTTCCTTTACGATGAGCACAAGCCGGAACACAAGAAACTGCGTGAAATAAAAAAGCTGCAGCAAAAAATCAACAGGGCCGACCATATCGTAGCGATATCGGAGTTCACTAAAAACGACATACTAACGCATTTGAATACACGAAAAAAACCCGTGAGTGTGATTTACAACGGCTGTAACTTCAATCATATCGGCACGCCGGTGCGTCCCGAAAATGCACCCGAAGGTGATTTTCTGTATACCATCGGTACCATCACCGACAAGAAGAATTTCCATGTGTTGCCATGTCTGCTCCAGCACAACAACTTGAAGCTGGTGATTTCGGGCATCCATCAAAGCCAGACTTATACCGACAAAATCATGGCAGAAGCCAATCGCTGGGGCGTGGCCGACAGGGTAGTGTTTACCGGATCGGTGAGTGAAAACGACAAGCAGTGGTACATCAGCCATTGCCGTGCTTTTCTGTTTCCATCATTGGCGGAAGGATTTGGATTGCCTGTGATAGAAGCCATGCATTTTGGCAAAGCGGTGATACTCTCTACCCGCACCGCATTGCCTGAAATTGGTGGCGATTGTGCCTATTATTTTCAGGATTTCGAACCGGCAACTATGCAAAAAACGCTTGAAGAGAGCCTGCTTCATTTTGATCAGGCAGGGGATGTTGAAAAGATAAAAAACAGAGCTCGTTTTTTCAGCTGGAAGAATGCGGCAAATCAATATCTGCGTTTATACGAAAGCATATGATGTGCTTAACGGCTTAATGCCAGCGCCACTGTCTTCTCAAATGGTTGCTGGTAACAGAAATCATATCCGTTGGGGCCTTCCACATTCACGTTGGGACAATAATAACAGGCTTCCAGTACTCTTTTCACTTTCAGGCCTTCGGCAATGGAGAAAGGAAAAGACTGGTTGCCGATAAACAGCCTGCAGCTGTTGATGATGGTGGCGAGTTCAAGAAAATCCTTGACAGGCTTGTGTTCAAGATGAGGAATCATTTTTTTCATGTCCTCATACTCTTCTTTGATGCCCACAAAAAGCAACTTTCCGTATTCCTGTAAGAATCCGAAATCAATTTCCGGGTTCCGGTAGCGATGACTTCTTGCGATAACAATGGTGTCTTTGTAACGGGCATCCTTAGGGGCCTGCAGCCAGGGTTTGCTTAAATCCGTTTGAATGCCGAAGATGTAAAAATACCAGCGTGCGATGTTGCCCAATCCTTTCAATAAAGGATATGCCCTGATCAGGTCCAGATCGGCATCGATCTTTTCATCGGTTAAAATCTCGCAGGAAGCGATCTCGGGCTGATACATCAGCAAGGGCTTCAGCATACCCGCCATTTTCTCGTTCAGCATCACGCTGCCCAGCGGATGAAACACATCTTTACCCAGGCCATGCGGAACATTGATGCAGAGCCTGACGTGCGCTTTTTTACCGCTGGCGATTTCGTAAATGGAGGGCAACGCGTAAATCACATCACCCGAATTGCCACTGTGCTTGAGATAGACATCTTCCTTCTCCGGCATCACAAAATTGATGGGAGGTGCTTCGTGAATGAGCTTTAATATTTTATACTCCTGATATTTCTTTCTGTCACTTTTTTTCAAAAGAAACTTTTGAATGGGATTAAGTTTTTTGAAAGCCATGGATGGATAATATACTTTGATAGAATTAAGGTAGCAGTTTGCTTTTGATATAATCCGAATCGGCACCCAGCAAAGATTTCATTTTGGGGTTACCATGCCATTTATGAGGCAGTTTTGCAATAAAACGCTGCCATTTTTCAAAACGTTGAAATGACTTGAGATAATCAAACGGATTGGTTGCCAATTGCTTTCTGGTAATCAGATGAAGATTCTTGCCATTGGTGTACAATCTTGCTCCCATTTTTTGGGCCATGTATTCCAGCGAGTCTTGGGTATGAAAAGAAATGTGCTGTCCAATTTCAGGTACAAAATACCACCAGTCGCTGGCCGACTGATATTTTACCCGTGAAGCCAGTTCGGTGGAAAACAGGATACTGTCGCTGCTGTTCATCAGTTGTTGTAAAGTATCCATTGGATCTACGAGGTGTTCAAAAACTTCAAATGAAGTGATCAGATCGTATTTATTGGTGGCAAGTTCATCTGCAGTAACGGAAAAGAAACGGGCATAAAGATTTTCGGCATATTCATCAAAGAGAAAAAAATTGAATCCTCTGTCTCTCATCATCCGAACAAACTGTCCGTATCCACCGCCAAAATCCACAAACAGACGGGCGTCTCTGAAATATTTAAGCAGTATTTTCTGGGTATCTGCAACAAGCGATTCGTTTCTCATCGCCAATCCAACATCAAGGGCTACAATTGCAGCCTCGTAGGCCTCTTTCAACCAATAGGGTTCTTCTGTTTGAATGAAGCCGGTTTCCTCACATTGGTAATATTTCACTTCGTATTTGGAAAGCAAACGTGCGGTAAACAGATAATTGGTTTTACCTCCGGTTATTTTACTTTTCATCATGATGGATTTGTGTTAAACGTCAAAAAGAATTGCGGTTCGATTTCCACCAGCGGTAAGCAATGGCACCCATGATCAGCAAAGGCGTGAGCATAAGGTAGATGATGCCGTTGTTGAGACCCAATGCTGGTTTTTCACCCAGCTGCTGTGCTGTTTTGGTGCATAAAGAGCATTGTGCATGTGTACTGATGCCGATGAAAAACATCAGGATAGAAAAGCTTGCTTTTAGGAAAAGATTTTTCACGGGTCAAAGATAAATCAATCCTGCGGTCAATGGCATAAAAAAAGTCCGCCTGAGCGGACTTGAATAAGATACATCATAGCATCAATTGGCTTCTTGGGCCATTTGTTTGCTTACACGTTTTCTGTCATCTTCATTAAGAATGGTTTTTCTCAGTCGGATGTTCTTTGGGGTCACCTCGATACATTCGTCGTGTTGGATATACTCCATGCATTCTTCAAGTGTCATCAGAATTTTAGGTGCGGCACGGCTGGCGTCGTCGCTACCGCTGGCGCGGTGATTGGTCAGTTTTTTGGCTTCAGTGGCGTTGACCACCAGATCGCCTGGTTTGATGTGTTCAGCAATGATTTGACCTGCGTATACATCATCTCCCGGATCTACAAAGAATCTGCCTCTGTCTTGTAATTTATCAATAGAATAGGCTGTCGTTTTCTCAGTAGTTTTAGACAATAACACACCATTGTTTCTGCCGGGGATAGGTCCTTTCCAGGGTTTGTATTCCAGGAAACGATGCGCCATCACAGCCTCTCCGGCGGTATTGGTGAGCATGTTGCTTCTCAGTCCAATCAGTCCGCGTGAAGGAATTTCAAATTCCAGATGCTGCATTTCGCCTTTGGTTTCCATGATCAGCATTTCGCCTTTGCGCTGGGTAACCATGTCAATCACACGGCCACTGTATTCTGTGGGAACGTCTACTACGAGATTCTCGTAGGGTTCGCATTTTTGTCCGTCGATTTGTTTTACCAGTACCTGAGGCTGACCTACGGTAAGCTCAAATCCTTCGCGGCGCATGGTTTCAATCAGGATACCCAAGTGAAGGATACCTCTGCCGTATACCAGCATACTATCTGCACTATCGGTGTCTTCTACACGAAGCGCCAGATTTTTTTCAGTTTCCTTGATCAAGCGGTCGCGCAAGTGACGGCTGGTAACAAACTTACCTTCCTTACCGAAGAAAGGCGAGTTGTTGATGCTGAACATCATGCTCATGGTAGGTTCGTCCACACTGATAACCGGCAAGGCTTCAGGATTGTCGAAATCGGCAATGGTATCGCCGATGTTGAAATCTTCCAGACCTACAACAGCACAAATATCACCAGCGATTACTTCTGTAACTTTTTTCTTGCCCATGCCTTCAAACACATGCAATTCTTTTACACGGGTCTTTTTGATGCTGCCATCGGTTTGCATCAAAGAGATCGGCTGGTTTTCTTTGATGGATCCGCGGGCTACTTTTCCTACCGCAATCCTTCCGAGGAAAGAAGAGTAGTCGAGTGAGGTGATTTGCATTTGCAAAGGACCTTCCGCCGCTTTTGGAGCCGGCACATATTGAAGAATACCATCCAGTAAAGGATTGATATTGTCGATTTGTGTGAGTGAGTTATTGAACCAGCCATTTTTACCCGAACCATAGAAAGTGGGGAAGTCGAGTTGTTCTTCTGTGGCGTCGAGGTTGAAGAAAAGCTCAAATACTGCATCATGCACTTCATCCGGGCGACAGTTGGGTTTGTCTACCTTGTTGATGACTACGATGGGTTTCAGGTTCAATTGCAATGCTTTTTGCAATACGAATCTGGTTTGAGGCATAGGGCCTTCGAAGGCATCGACCAGCAAGATAACGCCGTCGGCCATTTTCAATACACGTTCCACCTCACCACCAAAGTCGGAGTGACCAGGGGTGTCAATCACGTTGATTTTGGTGTCTTTGTAAGTTACGGCAGCGTTTTTACTGAAAATGGTGATCCCTCTTTCTCTTTCGAGGTCATTGCTGTCCATGATGAGCTCACCGGTTTCCTGGTTTTCCCTAAACACCTTTGTGGCGTGAAGGATCTTGTCGACCAGGGTGGTTTTACCATGATCTACGTGTGCAATGATGGCGATGTTGCGAATATTCATTAGATGTTTTGTGGGCAAAAACCGGAAAACCACACTCCATGCAATACGCAGATTTTTGTGTAGCGGCCGGTTGGCTCCATTTTTTTGACGCGCAAAGGTACGTGTTTTCGTCGGGTTGTCAAGGCTATTTTCGGATTGTTTTTATGTTATCAAACCATCAAATAGCCATAATTTTGGCTTTCCTTCGCAGTTTCACATGCCATTCAAACTCTTTTCCGAATATCAACCGGCAGGCGACCAGCCTGAAGCCATTCGCCAGCTCACGCAGGGCATAAGGGATGGAGAGCGCTACCAAAACCTGTTGGGCGTAACGGGCAGCGGCAAAACTTTCACCATGGCCAATGTGATTCAAAACCTGCAAAGACCCACGCTGGTATTGACGCATAACAAAACGCTGGTTGCCCAGCTTTACGGCGAATTCAAGCAGTTTTTCCCTGAAAATGCCGTGGGTTATTTCGTGTCGTATTACGATTACTATCAACCGGAAGCCTATATGCCGGTGACCAATACCTATATTGAAAAAGACCTGAGCATCAACGAAGAACTCGACAAATTGCGCTTGCAGGCTACGGCGCAGCTGTTGAGCGGAAGAAGAGATATCGTTATTGTTGCCAGTGTCAGCAGTATTTACGGTATGGGCAATCCTACCGATTACGAAAACGGCATCATTCGCATTCACGAAGGACAGATCATCTCCCGTCAGGGATTTTTGCATGCTTTGGTCAATTCGCTGTACCACCGCAGCCAGGGCGATTTTGAAAGAGGATCTTTTCGGGTGAAAGGCGATACCGTGGACATCAATCTTCCTTATGTGGATTTTGGCTATCGTATTTCCTTTTTCGGGGATGAGATTGAATCTATCGAAACCCTGGAACTGTCAACAGGCAAGCGAATTGGCAATGTGGACAATGCGGCTATCTTTCCGGCCAACCTGTATATGGCACCCAAAGACATGATGGCGCAGATCATCAATGAGATTCAAGATGAATGTGCGGCCCAGGTAAACTATTTTAAAGAAACCGGTAAGTATGTGGAAGCGCAGCGCATCAGCGAGCGGGTGAACTACGACCTCGAAATGATTCGTGAACTGGGTTATTGCGCCGGTATCGAAAATTATTCCCGCTTTTTCGACAGAAGAACCCCTGGATCAAGACCTTTCTGTTTACTGGATTATTTCCCCAAAGATTTCATCACCATCATCGACGAAAGTCACCAGACCATCCCCCAAATCAGCGGTATGTATGGTGGCGACAGAAGCCGAAAGCTGGTGTTGGTGGAATACGGTTTCCGACTGCCTTCCGCAATTGATAACCGTCCGCAGAGCTTTAATGAATTTGAAAGCATCACAGGCCAGACCATTTTCGTTTCAGCTACACCCGGCGATTATGAATTGCAAAAATGTGGTGGTGTGGTGGTAGAACAGGTGGTAAGGCCAACCGGCTTGCTCGATCCGCCGATTCAGGTGAGGCCCACATTGAATCAGATTGACGACCTCCTCGAAGAAATTGACGAAAGGGTGAAAAAGGGCGATCGCGTTTTAGTTACCACCCTCACCAAAAGAATGGCAGAGGAGATGAATAAATACCTCAATCGGATTGATGTCAAAGCAAAATACATCCACAGCGATGTGGATACATTGGAGAGAGTGGAGATCCTGAGAGATCTTCGTTTAGGAAAAATCGATGTGCTGGTGGGCGTGAACTTATTGAGAGAAGGGCTCGACTTGCCGGAAGTTTCATTGGTGGCCATCATGGATGCCGATAAAGAAGGCTTTTTGAGAAATGAAAAAAGTTTGACACAAACCGCTGGTCGCGCCGCAAGGAATGCCGATGGGCTGGTAATTTTCTATGCCGACAAAATGACGATGAGCATGCAAAAGACCATTGATGAAACCCTGCGCAGAAGAGAAAAGCAGATCGCTTACAACACCCTGCATGGCATCACCCCAAAAACCATCAAGAAATCAATAGACCAGGTAATTGCACAAGGAAGTGTGCTGGATGTAAAAGGGTATGATCCCTCCAACCCATATGCCCAACAGCAAGAGACCGACACATTATCCATCGCCGCAGAAGAAACAGAAGAATACGCCACGATTCCACAGCTGGAAAAAGCGGTGGCAAAAGCCAAGAAGGTGATGGAAAAAGCCGCCAAGGACATGGATTTCATGGAAGCCGCTAGAAACAGAGACATCATGTTTGCCCTGAAAGAAAAGCTGGAGCAGATGAAGAAATGACAAATCATAAACAATAAAAAACGCCCTGAATTTTCAGGGCGTTCAAATAGAAGTCTGTCATCAAAGATTAAGGAATGTGATAAGCCTGAAGCACGCGGTGTTGTTGCAACAAGCCGGTTGTGCCATTGTAACTTGAACTTTCAATCATACCAATACCTCTGGCATAATAATTATCTCCCTCAGAAGCCACTACAGTTCCTAAGATGGGAACTGTGGTGCTAACGGTAAGATGTACTTGAATAACATCGGCGTAATTAACTCCAAGTACAGTACGGTTGATTGATTTGGCCATAATTGTGTATTTGTAATCGACGTTGGTGCCGTTGTTGTTGTACACATCCGTCCAGGTGCTGCCTACAGGATCATTTTCTTTCAACAGTGTTGTTTTGAACTCGGTGACAGTAGAGCCGCCAGTGGTGGTGGCATTGTAGGTGATGACCGTAGAAACGCCGTTGGTACAGTTGTGATAAGTATAACCCCCGTCGATCAATGATTTGGTATAGACCACACCTGCGATGGTGGTATCGCTCAGCAGGCTAAGTGAACTTGTGCTTGTAGCCGCGCCGGTTGATGTGGTATCAATGAAGGTATAGCTTGTACTGTCGCACCAGGGAACATAGGCGCAAGATTTACAAACATCATTGGTATTGCCGCCGTTGTTGTTGCCGGGTGCGGGGGTAAAGCCATTTTCAACACTGGTTTCTTTTTCGCAAGACACCATCAGGGAGATGAAACACAAAATGCCGAAAAGGCGCAGTAATTTTTTAGACATGAGTTTGTTTTTTTACAGAGAGGTCCAAAAATAAAGATTTTTTCAAGCAAAGCCATTCTTTACCCTCAGCTCATGAAAATAACTTTGTTAATTTTATCGGATATAAAAGCATTATGAGAAGAGAAATTGAAAGCTGGTTCAGTCCTGCATTACAAAAAGACATGCCCGTTGTCTGCTATGGTCATTATGGCTTTTCGCTGTTGCTGGTACCCACTGCAGCGGCTGATTATCTGGAATATGAGCGTTTTCAGTTGATCCAATCGCTGGCGCCGATGATCAACGATGGCAAGCTCAGGGTTTTTTCCATCAACAGCATCAACAACGAGAGCTGGTTAAATTATCAGATGCAGGGCGAACACAAGGCAATACGACACAATCAGTTCAATAAATATGTTTTTGACGAAGTGATCCCATTCATCAAAACAAAAACTTCCCCCGAAACACCAATCTATATCAGCGGCGCCTCATTTGGCGCCTTGCACAGCATGAACCTGTTTTTAAAACGCCCCGACCTGATCAATGGCGTAATAGCCATGAGCGGTGTGTATGATTTGATGGAATACTCACGTGGATTTTATGATGAGCAGGTTTATTTCAATTCACCGGTTCATTATGTGCCCAATCTTGCAGATGAATGGTACCTCAACCGCATACGCCAGAGTCATCATATCCATATCCTCGCTGGTAGTGGTGATCATGAAGATCCGGAGGCAGCCCGTAAATTCTCGGCCATTCTCCATACCAAAGGCATCCATCACGAATTATCTGTTTGGGGCCATGAGTGGAAACACGACTGGCCAACCTGGAGGGAAATGCTACCACAGTGGATAGGCAGCAGGTTTTAATATTCATTAGTAATAAATACTTGTTGGGCTTACACCATTGGCTTCTCTGCCTATATTTGCGAAAATTTTCTTCAAACATCAACTTATATGAAAACGATTTTATTGTCTGTATTCTCTTTATTGATGATGGTTACTGCCAAAACTCAAGACAAATGGCCTCCTGTAGACAAATCACCGATGGACCTCAGTTATTGTCCGCCTAACTTTCCGGTTTTGAAATTGCAACAAAAAGCCACCGAACCATTGATGGCCAGAGTCATCTATAGTCGCCCCGCTGTATTGGGCAGAAAAATTTTCGGCGAATTGCTGGAGTATGGCAAAGTATGGAGAGTGGGCGCCAATGAAGCTACCGAAGTTGAGTTTTTCAAAGAGGTGTACATCAATAATACAAAAATCAAAAAAGGCAGGTATACTCTTTATGCCATTCCTAGTAAAGACAAATGGACCATCATCCTCAACAAAGAAACCGATACCTGGGGCGCATTTGGTTACAAACCCGCTTTTGATGTGGTAAGGATGGATGTTGCTGTTGAAACATTGTCCACACCTGCTGAGGTTTTGAGCATTTACTTCGACATGAAGGATGCCGGAAAATATATGATGAATATCGTTTGGGATACTGTGGCAGTGGCCATTCCTTTCAGCACAATGAAACAATAAACTATTCTTGTTTTGATGCACATCAAAGCACACGCATCTTTTTTTGGTGATGCCTTTGTTTAATTGGATATTTACAAGATGTGTGGCATCGCCGGTATCATATCTCCCCATGAGGCAGACATCCAGCTTCCTCTGCTCAAAAAAATGTCGGACAGTCTTGCTCACCGTGGACCCGATGGAGAAGGATTTTGGATCAATCCCAAAAAAACCGCTTCACTGGCCCACCGCCGGCTATCTATTTTAGACCTCAGCCTTCAAGCGGCACAACCCATGCATTTCATGGATCGCTACAGCATCGTATTCAACGGCGAAATCTACAACTACATCGAAATAAAAAAAGAACTGCAGAAGGCGGGTTACATTTTCAAAAGCAACAGCGATACCGAAGTGATATTGGCCGCTTTTGATTGTTATAAAGCCTATTGCCTGAATTATTTCGACGGGATGTTTTCATTTGTAATCTGGGACGAATACGAACAATCGCTTTTCGCAGCCCGCGACCGTTTTGGTGAAAAACCATTTTATTATTTCTCCGAAAACAACAGGCTGATTTTTGCCAGCGAAATGAAAGCACTTTGGGCGGCTGGCGTGGAAAAAACACCGGATAATAAAATGTTGCTGAATTACATGGCCATGGGACATGTGCAACATTCATCAGACAAATCGCAGACTTTCTATCAACATATTTACAGTTTACCCCCTTCGCATTATCTGACATTCGTTGGTGGACACTTGCAGGTAAAGCCTTATTGGTCGATTGATCCGCAAAAGACGCAACAGGCAGACGAATTGGCTGCGATTGAAAAAATAGACGGCTTGCTCAGTCTCTCCGTAAACAGAAGACTGAGAAGTGATGTACCGGTAGGAACCAGTTTGAGCGGCGGCCTGGACAGCTCCTCCATTTTGCATTACATCATGCAAAGCGCCCCCAAAAACATGACTACTTTTTCGGCTGTTTTTCCGGGTTTTGAAAAAGACGAATCCATCTACATCGATCAAACGGCCCAGTATTACGGCGTACGCAACATCAAAGTAAAACCTGATGTTCACGCATTGATCCAAGATTTTGAAAAGATGATGTATCATCAGGAAGAACCGGTGAGCTCGGCCAGTGCTTATGCACAATTCAGGGTGTTTGAGGCGGCCAGACAACAGGGCGTGAAAGTGTTGCTGGATGGACAAGGCGCCGATGAGATTTTTGCCGGCTATCAACGGTATGTCCACTGGTATCTGCAGGAACTGGTGAACAGAAACAAGCTGATGACCTGTGCCCGTGAAAAGAAAAAATTAGTGCAAAACGGAATTTATCTGAGGTGGAATCTGAAAAATTATCTGGCGGCTTATTTCCCCTCTCATGTGGCCATCGCACTCGAAAAAAGATCGTACAACCAGCTCATGCATCAGCCCGATATCACCCGCGATTTTATGATGTGTGCCAAGGGTAAAGAATGGGAAGGGTTGCACAAGCCGATAGTAACCAAGCTGAACGACATTTTATATTTCGATGTAATGGAAATGGGACTGGAAGAATTGCTTCGTTACGCCGACAGAAACGCCATGGCCCACGGATGTGAAGCCCGATTGCCTTTCTTGCAGCATGAGCTGGTGGAGTATGTATTTTCATTGCCTTCCCAATTCAAAATCCATGACGGCTTTACAAAATACATCCTCCGAAAAACCATGAATGGGAAACTACCCGACAGCATCGTATGGCGAAAAGACAAGGTTGGATTTGAACCACCACAAAAAAGCTGGATGCAGGATGCGACAATGCAAGCGTATATGCAAGAGTCGAAGAGGAAACTTGTAGACATGGGTATCCTGAAGCCAGAGGTGCTCCATAAGAAAATAAAAGCCCTTGACGCCTACGACAAAAACAACCACGATTGGAGGTATTTGAGTGTGGCAGCAGCTTTGAGAGGATAATTGTGTTTGAGACAGGCCGATTGTTTTGTTGTCTTGATTTCAAAAGTTCAATTCGTTACAATTGTTCCATCAGTTTGATTTTTCCACGAAACACTTTCGCCATCCAATGAACGGGTTCATTTTTTGGAACTCTACAAGCAATCTTGATCTCAGTTTTTATATTATCGCATCTGCAACTTCATAAACGCATTAAACCTTTGGAACCTCTGGAACTGGAATCTCTGGAACCTTTCGAACCTTTGAATTTGAAACACTTGGAACCCTTCGGATCCTTCCTGCAGGCAAAGAAGTCCCATCTCTTCATTTTGATAAAACTCTCTACATTTGTGCACTAAAATAACATCATGAGCCATTCATTCCACAACAAAAAAATAGCCACCAAATTCATACATGCCGGTGCAGAACCCGATCCTTCTACAGGAGCCATCATGACGCCCATTTTTCAAACTTCTACTTATGTGCAATCTGCACCAGGTGTACATAAAGGGTATGAGTATGCACGTTCGCAAAACCCTACAAGAGCAGCCCTGGAGTCAGCGCTGGCGATCATTGAAAATGGAAAACACGCGCTGGCCTTCAGTAGCGGAGTGGCCGCAACAGATGCCGTGATTAAATTACTATCACCCGGCGATGAAGTGATTGCCGCCAGCGACATGTATGGTGGCACCTATCGTTTGTTTACCAAAGTATTTGAACGCTTCGGCATCAAATTCATTTATGTGGATACTACCGATGCGCAGAATGTGGCCAATGCCATCACCGATAAAACTAAACTTATCTGGCTCGAAACGCCCACCAATCCATTGATGAACATCACCGACATTGAAGCGGTGGCGGCCATTTCCAAAAAAGCCGGAACCCTTCTTTGTGTCGACAACACATTCGCTTCACCTTACTTGCAGAATCCACTCGATTTAGGTGCCGATATTGTCATGCACTCTTCCACCAAATATCTGGGCGGACACAGTGATGTAATTCAGGGCGCATTGATCGTGAACGACGACGCACTAAGAGACCAGCTGTACTTCATTCAAAAAAGCTGTGGAGCCGTGCCCGGCCCATTCGATTGCTTCCTGGTTTTGCGCGGCATCAAAACTTTACATGTGCGCATGAAGCAACATTGCGAAAACGGCATCGCCATCGCCCATTACCTCCGTCAGCATCCGAAAGTGCAACGTGTGTACTGGTGCGGTTTTGAAGACCATCACAACTATGCCATCGCCAAAAAACAAATGCGCGGATTTGGCGGCATGCTCAGCTTCACTTTAAAAGACGAATCGATGGAAGCTGCCACAAAGGTGCTTTCTTCTACCAAAATATTCTCACTCGCCGAAAGTCTGGGCGGTGTGGAATCGCTGATCAACCACCCGGCCAGCATGACTCATGCCAGCATCCCCAAAGAGGAAAGAATCAAAAACGGATTAACCGACGGATTGATTCGCCTCAGTATTGGTATTGAAGATGCAGATGACCTGATAGAAGATTTGAAACAGGCGATAGGATGAAAGGTTATGTAATAACACGTTTAGTAAGTTTGGTAGGTTTTGTATGTTTAACTTTCCAAACCTGCCAAACCTACCAAACCTACCAAACCTGCCAAACCTCTCAAACCTGCCAAACCTGCAAAACCTTCTAAACAATCGTATTGCCAACATCTCTAAAACATCTCCTCAACAAAAAGGTTGATACTTACAATCAGCCTTTTTTTATAGACAGCGATCCTGTGTGCATACCACATTCATTTCAAAAGCAACAGGACATAGAAATCGCTGGTTTCTTTGCTGCCATCTTCGCCTGGGGAAACAGAACCACCATCATCAATAAATCGCTGGAGCTGATGGCGCTGATGGACAATGCACCACATGATTTTGTGTTGCACCATCAGCCTAAGGATCTGAAAAAACTGCTGCATTTCAAACATCGCACTTTCAACACCACCGACCTGCTCTATTTCATCGAATTCTTTCATCAGCATTATGGTAAATTCGAATCACTGGAGTCGGCTTTTACCAGAGGATGGAGCAAGAAAGACAGCACGGTGGAGCATGCCCTGAACGGGTTTTATGATTATTTCTTTTCCTTGTCCGATGTACCTGCCAGAACATTGAAACATATTGCTGCACCAAAGAAAAATTCCAGCTGCAAGCGCTTGAACATGTACCTGCGATGGATGGTTCGCCAAGACAACAAAGGTGTTGACTTTGGTATCTGGAAAAACATCAAGCCTTCGCAATTGGTGATGCCTTTGGATGTACATGTAATCAGAGTTGCCAGACACTTTCAATTACTCAACCGAAAACAATCCGACTGGCCAGCGGCATTGGAGCTCACCGAAAACCTGAAAACCTTCGATCCCAAAGACCCGGTGAAATATGATTTTGCATTGTTTGGCATGGGCGTGATGGAAGGAGGATAAAGTGATTGAATTTGAATGGTTGTATTGATTTTTCAGCGGAGATTTCGTCTGATATCAATCAGATAAATGTTTGGGTTGGTTTCCGGTGAATTTTGCTAATTTCAAATATGCTTTTCAATCATCCAGCCACAGAAGTTTCCATCGACGCAGTCATTGCTCTTGCAGATTTGAACCAACTGAAAAACGAAACGCTTTTCAATGGGCTGTCCGCCTATATCAACAGGCTCATCCAAACGAATTTCGAAAAGTTGGTGCAGGTGTTGTACCGCATCGATGTGAGTGAAGACAAACTGAAATATCTGCTCCATCATCACCGCAATGAAAATGCCGGCGACATCATCGCCCGACTCATCATCGACAGACAAGTGCAAAAAATTCTTTTCAAGAAAGAAATGGAAAGCAAGAAAGAGCTCGATTGTGACGAGGAGAGATGGTGAGGCAATATCTGGATACTGGATACTGGATACTGGAAACTAGGTACTGGATACTGGAAACTAGGTACTGGATACTGGATACTAGGTACTGGATACTGGATACTAGGTACTGGATACTGGATACTAGGTACTAGATAATTGGTACAAGATATCAGACACTTGTACAGTGAACTAGGATAATGATATCTTCTTCTAATCATCCAGCCCCCAGCCCCCAGCCTCCAGCATCTAGCCTCCAGCATCTAGTATCCAGCCTCCAGCCTCCAGCCTCCAGCCTCCAGCCTCCAGCCTCCAGCATCTAGCCTCCAGCCCCCAGCCTCTAGCATCTAGTATCCAGCCTCCAGCCTCCAGCCTCCAGCATCTAGTATCCAGCATCCATCTTCAATACATCAACTCCTTCACCTTCTCCAAATCTTCTTTCTCTTTTTTCAAATCGTACATGGTGCCGAAAATCCGGTCCCATAGCGTGGTGCTGACGCCGAAACCTTTGTCTTCCTCTTTGTAATGATGCAGATGATGATTGCGCCACAAAGGCTTCATCCATTTGAAGGGAGGCGCATACGCATGTATGGCAAAATGCATGCTGCCATACAACAAATAGCCTAGCAGAAACCCCGAAAAAAAGAAGAAGGCATTATTACCCATCATCCCATAAAAAAGCAGAAAAAAAATTGTTGTAATGATTACACTTGGAATTGGCGGCATGAAAAGCCTTTGCTTATCTCGGGGATAATGATGATGATTGCCATGAAAAAGATAACTGATTTTCATTCCGAAGGCCGATGTAGCCTTATAATGAAAAATATAGCGGTGGATAAAATATTCCACCAATGTCCAAAAAAATAAACCTGACAAAAAAAAGCTGAGTGCATGAGTCCAACCGATTCCAAGGCTATTATAGGCATAGACAGGAAAGCCAATGATAACGGGAATGTACAAACTCAAGATCACTACAGGGTGAGATTTGGTAAGTCTTTCGATTTTGGGGTTGCCAAAAAGCTGCGCTTGACCCTTGTTGTTGATTTTTATGGATGACAAAGCAAATGATTTTCGGGGTACAAAATAATAATGGGATACTCTTACAATGTAGCAGTTTGCTACATTTGCATCAATATTCAAAATTATGAAGCTTGTAACTTACCTGAAAGATGACAATGAGCAGTTGGCTATCCTTGTCGACGGCATGTTGTATGACATGGATCAGCTGCATCCCGACTTGCCCGTGACTATTGGAATGTTTCTGCATTACTGGGACGACGTATATCCTGTGGCGTTAGTGGCCGAGCAGCAAATCAAAAAAGGAATGGCCCGTTCATTTGTGGGAATGCCTGTTAAGGAGGTTACCGTAATCGCTCCTGTTCCGCATCCTTCCAGCTGCCGCGATGGTTATGCATTTCGCCAGCATGTGGCAGCGGCTCGCCGTAACCGTAAGGTGGATATGATTCCTGAGTTCGACCAGTATCCCATTTTCTATTTCACCAACCACAACAGCATACAGGGACCTGGCGATATTTACTGCATGCCCGATCATTTCGAAAAACTGGATTTTGAGCTGGAAGCGGCCATCGTCATCAACCGCTCTGGCAGAAACATCAAAGCCGCTGATGCCGACAATTATATCGCAGGACTGATGATCATGAACGACATGAGTGCAAGAAGATTACAAATGGAGGAAATGTTGCTGAACCTCGGTCCGGCCAAAGGAAAAGATTTTTCTACCGTCATCGGGCCTATGCTCGTAACACTTGATGAGCTGGAATCACTTGAAATCCCTTGCAAAGAAGGACATACCGGCAAAAGCTGGAACCTCCGTATGACCTGTAAAGTCAATGGCATACAGGTAAGTGATGGGAATGTAGGAGATATGGATTGGACCTTTGCCGAAATCATTGAAAGATGCAGTTATGGCGTTACCCTGAATGCCGGCGATGTGATTGGAAGCGGAACCGTAGGCACCGGCTGTTTTCTCGAACTCAATGGTACCGGTAAATTGAACGATCCCAACTATCAGGAACAATGGCTGCAACCTGGCGATGTGGTGGAAATGGAAATAGACGGACTGGGTTTGCTGCAAAACAAAATTGTAAAAGAAGACAGCGACTTTTCGATATTGGCATTGAAGAAGGTTTGATGGTTCAAGGTTTAATGGGTTAAAATGCCAACCGCTTTTCATCAAACATCCAACAATCACAAATCACAAACCACAAATCAAACCCCACACTTTGCTTTCCCTACATCTCTCCGAACTCAAACCTGCACAAGTGCAGAACTACTTGCAGCATGCCATCGCTCCAAGACCGATTTGTTTTGCTTCTACTATGGATGCTGCCGGCCATGTGAACCTCAGTCCATACAGCTTTTTCAATATGGTGTCGTCCAACCCGCCAATGGTGGTGTTTTCGCCAGCCAGACGGGTGCGTGACAATACCACCAAACATACTTTGCAAAATGTACTCGAGGTACCGGAAGTGGTGATCAACATGGTGGACTACAACATGGTGCAGCAGATGTCGCTTTCCAGTTGTGAATATGGCAAAGATGTGAATGAATTTGTGAAAGCAGGATTTACCGAAGAAAAGGCAACCTTGGTGAAACCGCCGATGGTGAAAGAAAGCAAGATCAAGCTGGAATGCAGGGTGACCCAGGTGATACCGCTGGGCACGGAAGGCGGTGCCGGCAATCTGGTACTGGCCGAAGTGCTGGTGATGCATATCGACGAGTCATTGCTCGATGAGCAACAGCAGATCGATCAGCGTAAACTCGATCTGGTGGCCCGATTGGGTGGCAACTGGTACACCCGCGCCAATGCACAATCCTTGTTTGAGGTGGAAAAACCCAATTTGAAACTGGGCATCGGATTCGATCAGCTCCCTGCTGCCATCATCAACAGCAATTGGCTTACCGGAAATCAACTGGCTCAATTGGCCAATGTCAACGAGCTTCCTTCCATCGACCCTTCCTTCAACGACGAACGATTGAAAAACATCTTCCAGTATTTTTCCATACAGCCCGACGACATGGAAAGAGAAGTTCATCTCTATGCCAAAGAACTGCTCGATCAGCATAAAGTGCAGGAGGCCTGGCAAGTGTTGCTGGCCACCGCATAATTTTCTGCTTTACGCTGTAATTACCTGCCCGACTTGAATTACCTTTGTGCCTCGAAAAAAAGCATACTTATCATGAGCACACAGCATTTGTCGGAACAGGAAATCATTCGCAGGGAGAAAAAAGCGGAATTGGAAAAATTGGGCATTGATCCTTATCCGGCCGCACTTTACCCCGTCAATACTTCAGCAGCCTATATCAAATCCAATTATAAAGGAGAAGAGAACAAGGCAGATTTCGCCGATGTGTGCATCGCCGGCCGTATCATGAGCGTGCGCGATATGGGCAAGGCCAACTTTGCCGTTATGCAGGATGGTACCGGCAAAATTCAATTCTATATCAAACAGGATGATATTTGTCCGGATGAGGATAAATCGTTGTTTCAAAACGTCTGGAAAAAACTGGTGGACATCGGCGATTTCGTAGGCATCAAAGGTTATGTGTTCACCACCAAAACCGGCGAAACCTCTATCCATGTACGTGAGTTCACCATTCTTAGCAAATCGCTGCGTCCTTTGCCCATCGTGAAAGAGAAAGATGGTGAATCTTTCGATGAGGTCACCGATCCCGAATTCAGATACAGACAGCGTTATGCCGATCTGATCGTGAATCCCGGAGTGAAAGACGTTTTCATGAAAAGAACAAAATTCATCAACGCCATACGCGACTTCCTGAATGAAAGAGGTGCGCTTGAGGTAGATACGCCTGTATTGCAAAGCATTCCGGGGGGTGCGGCTGCCAGACCCTTCATCACACATCATAATGCACTGGATGTGCCCATGTACATGCGTATTGCCAACGAACTTTACCTAAAAAGACTGATTGTAGGCGGTTTTGAATGGGTGTATGAATTCAGTCGCAATTTCAGAAACGAAGGCATGGACAGAACGCATAATCCGGAGTTCACCGTACTTGAATTCTACGTGGCTTATAAAGATTACGAATGGATGATGGATACCACGGAACAAATGCTTGAAAAAGCGGCCATAGCGGTAAACGGCACCTCCACCTGCACCGTTAGCGGAAAAGAGATCAGCTTCAAGGCGCCATTCCAACGAGTAACCATGTACGATGCCATCAAGGAACACACCGGCTTCGACATCAGCAATATGGACGAAGAGGGCATTCGCGGTGTTTGCCAGCAATTAGGCATCCATGCCGACCAGAAATGGGGCAAAGGAAAATTGATCGATGAAATCTTCGGAGAAAAATGTGAACATCACTACATACAACCCACCTTCATCACCGACTATCCGGTGGAAATGAGTCCGCTGACCAAGAAGCACAGAAGCAAACCCGGACTGGTAGAGCGTTTTGAGCTGATGGTGAACGGCAAAGAAATTGCCAATGCTTACAGCGAGCTGAACGATCCCATTGAACAAAGAGAGCGTTTCGAAGAGCAGGTAAAGCTCATGGAAAGAGGAGATGACGAAGCCATGTTCATCGACCACGATTTCTTACGCGCGCTGGAATATGGCATGCCGCCCACCAGCGGTATCGGCTTTGGTATCGACAGAATTTGTATGTTGCTGACCGATCAGCATAGCATTCAGGATGTGCTGTTCTTCCCAATGATGAGACCGGAGAATATATAAGGAGAATACATTGAATGTAAAATGAGCAGCTCAGTAAAAGTCTACAAATCAACTCCAAACCCTGCACAATTGATATGATGGTAACCCCGGAGGGGTGACAGGAAGCAACCAAAAAACAACAAAACCCCGAAGGGGTGACAGGATTATAAAACCCCGCAGGGGTGACACAATGGTACCACCAAAAAAAATCAATAAGGCAACTGGCTTTCTGATAATTTTCTTTTCACCTTGTCTTTCCATTGCTCAAATGCAGCACCAGGATACCGTCTTTTTAAAAAAAGAAAAAGAAAACTGCATATACATAGAGCCCAATAAAAACTCCGAAAAATACAAAACCATTTCCGATTTCAATTTTGCTGAATATCAGCAAGAAGATTACACCGAACAACTAAAAACACTGAACGAAAACGAAACCCCATTTCATACAATCAGGTTTGGAAGTTTTCCGAAGCAATGGATTACCATACAGCTGTACAAGCAAAAACCCTACGCTTATTATCCCTGTGATTTTTTGAATTATTCCGCCTTGCTTTTTACCGACAGTACTTTACTCGAAATCAGCGGAGAAGGCCCACAGGTTTTGCCGATCATCAGTTTTAAAAAGGTCAATGAAAAAACATACCGGGTGAAGGCGGTTGGAAGAGAGCTCATTTTTCACTTTACTTCCATTGCCGGACAATCGGTGACCGTAGTCGAAAATTATTACAACCATCAAGAAGAGCCCGAACGAATTCCCATTTATCAACTGATGGTTCAAGCAAAAAATATCAGATCGCTTCCCTTGATTGTAAATGAATGTCTATACAATAAAACCATTGAATTCACATTCGATCATCCCGATTTGAAAAAATTCATCAACTGTAATTAAAGACCCAAGCCGTCAAAATTCCTATCTTGTATATCTTTATAAAAAACAACTTCCATGCATAAGCTCATTAGTTTTTCATTAGCCTTGATGTTACTGTTTAGTGTAAACGCACAAAAAAAACCACTTACCGGTGATCAGTATTTTAAAAATGATTTCAAGGGGATCATCAATCCGCTTCCAACAAGCGGCAGATGGCTCGACGACAGTCATTTTTATTATTTCGGCCCCAATGGTCATGTGGTCATCGATGCAAAAAACGGAAGTGAAAGACCGGCTACAGAAGAAGAACAGCATGTAGCCAAAAGAACGAATCAACCCTACATCAAATCCAACGACATTTATATAAAGGTCAACGATGTTCCCAAGCAACTGACAAATGACGATGTTGAAGAAAGCAACCCCACATTGAGTCCCGATGGAAATTATGTGGCTTTCACCAAATTGAACAATCTCTATACGGTTGGTGTGAACGACGCCAAAATAACGCAGCTGACATTCGACGGATCGAATGTGATTTTGAATGGCTATGCCAGCTGGGTGTACATGGAAGAGATTTTAGGCAGAGCTTCTCAATACAGATCCTTTTGGTGGAGCCCCGACAGCAAGCATCTTGCTTTTTTCAGATCGGACGACAGCAAAGTGCCCACCTATACCTTGACCGACGCCATCGGCCAGCACGGTTATGTGGATGAAATCCGTTATCCAAAAGTAGGCGATGCCAATCCAGAAGTAAAAGTGGGCATTGTGACTCCTAATGGCGGCACAATTGTTTGGGCTGATTTCAATGAAAAAGACGACCAGTATTTTGGATTGCCTTACTGGAAGCCCGATGGCAGCACATTGCTTGTACAATGGATGAACCGTAAGCAAAATGAATTGAAGATCTGGGAAGTGAATCCTTCCGACGGTTCAAAAAAAACTTATCTCACTGAAACACAAAAAACCTGGATCAGTCTGGATGACGAAGGAAGACGCATCAGCTTCCTGAAAAATGGAAAAGGGTTCCTGTACCTCAGCGACCAAAGTGGTTATCAGCATATTTATCTGTACGACATGGATGGCCATCTGAAAAATGACATGACCAACACGCCTAACACCAACGTGACCGACATTGAATTTGTGGATGAGAAAAACAGCGTGGTGTATTTCACTGCCCGCAAGGAAAATACCGCCCGTAAAGACTTGTATCGCGTAAACTTCGATGGCAAGAAAATGCAAAGGCTTACGTTTGGCGATTACAACCATTTCGCTGTCAATATCTCAACCGAAGGTTCTTATTTCACCACTACTTACAACAATGCCACTACGCCTAACCAGTTTGCCATGGTGAGCAGCAAAGGAAAAATCATCAAAGTGCTTGCCGACGCCAAAGGGCCTCAGTTCGACAGTACTGCATTGGCCAAAACAGAGCTGATTCGTGTAATGAGCGACGATAGTTTGTATGCCTTGCCGATGAAGATCACCTGGCCTTCTAACATGGAGAAAGGAAAAGTATACCCTGTGCTGATCTCCATTTATGGCGGCCCTAACGCCGGTACGGTGATGGACAGCTGGTCTTTGACCGGTGCACAACAGTGGTATGCGAAAGAAGGATTGATACAGGTAGCCATGGACCACAGGGCCAGTGGCCATTTCGGTAAAGAAGGCGTCAACTACATGTATCACAATCTGGGTTATTGGGAGATGAAAGACTACAGCACCATGGTGAAATGGCTCATCGCTAACGGACAGGCCGACCCGAAAAAAATATGCATCACCGGTTTCAGCTATGGCGGTTACATGACCTGCTACGCGCTCACCTACGGTTCGGAGGTGTTCACCCATGGTATGGCAGGCGGCAGCGTCATCGATTGGACCCTTTACGATTCTCATTATACCGAAAGATATATGGGAACGCCATCCGACAATCCGGCTGGTTACAAATCAAGTTCAGTTTTAAACCATGCCGATAAATACAAAGGCATGTTGCAGATCGTTCATGGTATTGTGGATGAGAATGTGCATTTGCAAAACAGCATTCAGTTTGTGAGCAAACTTCAGGATCTTAAAAAAGATTTTGAATTCATGCCCTACAGCGGTGGTCGTCATGGATGGGGTGGCAACAAATGGCTCCACTATCAGAATCTTAAAACAAAATTCATTTATCAGTACTTACTGGAGAAAGCCGTGCCGAAAGAGATGATGAAGTAGAAATACCTGTCATTCTTAATTCTTCAATTCCCTGTGGGAATTCCTATTTTTACAACATGCAGAAGAAATTGTATCTACTCGACGCCTTTGCATTGGTGTTTCGTGCTTATTACGCACTGATCAGAAGCCCGAGAATCACCAGCGAAGGTAAAAATACCAATGCGCAGTTTGGGTTTACCAATGCCCTCATCGATCTGATCAACAATCAGCATCCCACCCATATGGCGGTTTGCTTCGATACCAGCGCGCTTACAGAAAGACACACGGATTTTGCCGACTATAAAGCTAATCGTCAGGAAACACCCGAGGACATTCTGTTGGCGGTTCCCGACATTAAAAACATCATCAAAGGATTCAACATTCCGGTAATTGAATGCGATGGTTATGAGGCAGACGATATCATTGGAACACTGGCCAAACAAGCCGAAACAGAAGGCTATGAAGTATTCATGGTGACGCCCGACAAAGATTATGGACAGCTGGTTTCTGAAAATATCAAAATTTACAAACCACCCTATCAGGGTGGAACATTTGAAATACTGGGGCCGAAGGAAATCTGTGAGAAATGGGATATCGCCAACATCTCGCAGGTGATTGATATGCTGGGGATGATGGGTGATGCCGTTGATAATATACCTGGCATTCCGGGTGTAGGCGAAAAAACGGCTGCCAAACTGCTGAAGGAATTTCATACCCTCGACAACGTGCTGGCCAATGCCGATGCCATCAAAGGCGCCCTCGGCGAAAAAATCAGAAACGGCAGAGAAAAGGCCATCATGAGTAAAAAGCTGGCCACCATCATCACCAATGTGCCGGTACAATTTCATGAAGAAGACTTCAAGCTCAAAGAATGGAACAAGGAAGCCCTGATGCAGGTGTTCACCGCGTTGGAGTTTAAAACAATGGGCAAAAGATTGTTGGGAGAGGAGATACAGACGCCAAGAGACAACGCACCCAAGCCAACGGGCCAAATGGACCTTTTCGGTCAGCCCGTTGCTGATAAAAAAGCAGATGAAGACAAAGCGGAAAATGAAGAGGCACCAATGATGGTAGCCGACAAAAACATCACCAACACTGCTCATCAATATCATCTTATACAGGACGAAGCGCAACTCAACGAACTATTGTCAATTCTTGAAAAGGAAAACGAAATTTGCTTCGACACGGAAACCACCAACATCGACGCTAACTTGGCCGAACTGGTGGGCATGAGCTTTTGCGTCAAGCCCGGCGAGGCTTATTATGTGAGTTGTCCGGCCGATAAACAGGCATGCCTTTCGTTGCTGGCCCGTTTTCAGCAATTATTTGATGATGAAAACAAGCGATGGATAGGGCAGAACATCAAATACGACCTGTTGGTGCTGAAATGGTATGGAATGGAGATAAAGGGTAAGACATTCGACACCATGCTGGCCCATTATGTGATTGAACCCGAAGGGAAAAGAGGAATGGACTTGTTGAGTGCGAAGTATCTGGGCTATCAGCCCATTCCCATTGAAGAGCTGATTGGCAAAAAAGGAAAAAACCAAGGTAATATGCGCGATGCGGCGCCCGAAAAAGTGGCGGAATATGCCGGTGAAGATGCCGACATCACCTGGCAATTGAAACAGGTGTTTGCGCCCAAAATCAGGGAGGCCGCCGTAGAAAAAGTATTTGAAGAAGTGGAGAATCCTTTGGTGAAAGTGCTTACCGACATGGAGTTTGAAGGGATAAAAGTAGATGTGGATTTTCTTCATCATTATTCCAAAGAACTGGAGATCGAAGCAAAAAAAGCCGAAGAGCTGGTGTATGAACAGGCGGGTGTAAGATTCAATCTGGCATCACCCCGACAACTGGGCGAGGTTTTGTTTGAAAAGCTCAAACTCGATCCCAAAGCGAAAAAAACCAAAACCGGCCAATATGCCACAGGAGAAGACATCCTTACCAAACTGGCGGTACAACATAAGATCTGCGACGACATTCTCACTTTCCGCGAGCTGACGAAACTCCGCTCGACGTATGTAGATACCTTGCCCGAGCTGATTCATCCTGTAACGGGAAGAGTACACACGAGCTACGCACAGGCTGTGGCCGTAACGGGAAGGCTTAGCAGCAATAACCCTAATCTGCAGAACATTCCGATCAGGACCGAAAAGGGCCGTGAAATCAGAAAGGCATTTGTGCCCAGAGATGAAAACCATGTACTGGTATCGGCGGATTATTCTCAAATCGAATTGCGCATTGTGGCCGCCATCAGCGGTGATGAAAACATGTGTCATGCTTTCCGCACGGGAGCCGACATTCACACGGCCACTGCCGCCAAAGTGTTTAATGTGGATCCTGCCGAAGTAACCAAAGAGATGAGGTACAAAGCCAAAAGTGTCAACTTCGGTATCATCTACGGACAAGGTGCTTTCGGCCTCGCCGAAAATCTGGGCATATCACGCACCGAAGCCAAGGACATCATCGACAACTATAAAAAAGAATTTCCCAAGATTCAGCAATACATGGATGATACCATCCGTTTCGCAAAAGATAACGGCTATGTGGAAACGCTGATGGGAAGAAAACGCTGGCTGCGCGACATCAACTCCTCCAATTTCACGGTACGCGGCTTTGCCGAAAGAAACGCCATCAACTCACCCATACAGGGTACTGCAGCCGATATGATCAAACTGGCGATGATAAGAATTCATGAAGCTTTCAAAACAAACCAATTCAAATCCAAGATGCTGTTGCAGGTGCATGACGAACTCGTGTTTGATGTGGTGAAAGAGGAACTGGAATTGGTGAAACCGGTCATACTCGATTGCATGCAACACTCATTGCAACTGCCCAATGAAGTGCCCACAGATGCTGAAATAGGATCAGGAGCCAATTGGCTGGAAGCGCATTAATAGTTTGAAAAGGTTTCAGCAGCTTGGTAGGTTTGGTAGGTTTTGTATGTTTAACGTTCCAAACGTTCCAAACGTTCCAAACCTCCCAAACAAATAAACTTATCAAACCTTTTGAACAATAAATCCAAACCCCAAACATTATGAACCCCTTATTGATCTACTGTTACGATGCCTATTGCGGCTGGTGCTATGGTTTTAGCCCAGTTATAAAAAATATCACTGTTCAATTTAAAGACAAGCTCGATTTTGAAGTGCTCAGTGGCGGAATGATCTTGCCCGAAACTCCGGTGCATATCGGTGTGGCGGCCGGATATATCGCCAAAGCCTACACGCAGGTGGAGGAAACAACGGGCGTGAAATTCGGGGAAGATTTTCTATGGCATATCTTCAACCCTGATGACAGCGATTGGTATCCCCACTCCGAAAAGCCGGCCATTGCGCTTTGTGTGTTCAAAGAATATTATCCCGAAAAAGCGGTGGAATTCGCTTGCGATTTGCAATATGCACTTCACTTTGAAGGGCGCGACCTCACAGACGATGAGGCCTATAGACACCTGTTGGAAAAATACGGAATCAACCCCGAATCATTTTATCAGAAGCTGGCATCTGAAGAATGTAAAGACCAGGCGCATTACGAATTCAGTCTCGTACAACAGTTACAGGTAACCGGTTATCCTTGTGTGTTCATACAAACAGGACCATCCTCTTTTCATCTGGTGGCCAGAGGATATACAACACAGGAAGAATTGGCTGCAAGAATCAATCTTGTTTTGGAGGAGATGAAAAAAAAGTCATCGTAAAATCATTTTCTAAACGCTTTCTCATAACAGCTGATCCATTGGTCGGCTGTCATTTTTTTTGCCAGTTCTCCCATCAGGTCAAAAGGAATCTTATCCATTTTCTTAAACCGAATACAACTCTTGCCCATATCCAATTTTCCTGCGTCTGCTGCTGCATAGGCCTTGGTGAACCATTCTAATAATGTGGGGTCCGCATAGATTCCCATGTGATATACGGCAATGAAATTCTTTTGTGATGCGATATTGATGAAGGGCAAAGGTTGTGCCGTGTTGCAATGATAGCCTGCAGGATATTTGCTGAAGGGAACACAATAGCCGACCATGCCATAGCTGATCGTTTCCTCGAAACCCTTAGGCAGATTTTTCTTGATCACTTGCAGTAATTGGGTCATGGCCTGCTTTCTGTCTTCGGGCAACGCCTCGATGTATTCCTTTACAGTGGTGGCATTTGATTTCATTTTGTATTATTTTTTTTCGCCGGCAACAAAAATAATGATTTAAAACAGGCATCATCATCATTAATGAGGATTGAATTCATTTCGGTTGTTTTACCTTCGTACCCTTAAAATCAATTTTATGGAATATCGCAGATTAGGAAAATCAGGACTTCAGGTCAGCGCCTTGTCATTTGGCAGCTGGGTCAGTTTCAGCAAACAGATCAACGACAAAACAGCCGATGAGCTGATGGGCATGGCTTACGACAAAGGCGTCAATTTTTTCGACAATGCAGAAATTTATGCCTTGGGTGAAAGTGAAAAGATGATGGGGCGTGTGATCAAAAAGAAAAAATGGGACCGCAGTTCTTATTTGGTTTCTTCGAAAGTGTTTTGGGGATGGAGAGGCAAAGAAAACAGACCCAATCAAACCGGTCTCAGCAGAAAGCATGTAATAGAAGCCTGTGATGAGGCTTTGAAAAGATTGCAGGTGGATTATCTGGATATGTATTTATGTCATCGTCCGGATAAAAACACACCGATTGCTGAAACAGTCATGGCCATGAACACATTGATCCAACAAGGAAAAGTGCTGTACTGGGGAACCAGCGAATGGAGTGGTGTCGAAATCATGGAAGCTCACCGTGTGGCCGCCGAATACCGACTTGTGGCACCTACGATGGAACAGCCGCAATACAACATGTTTGAAAGGGAAAAAATAGAAAAAGAATACCTCGACGTTTTCCGTACAGTGGGCATGGGCACTACCATCTGGAGTCCGCTGGCATCGGGATTGCTGAGTGGAAAATATAACGATGGGGTTCCCAAAAACAGCCGATTCGGCCTGCAGGGCTTCGACTGGCTGAAAGATCGCTGGATGCTGGAAGACAACGTCAAAAAAGTGAAAAAAATATCGGAGCTCGCTGCCAAAATGAATGTGTCTACTGCCGCGCTGAGCATCGCCTGGTGCATCAAAAATCCCAATGTAAGCACGGCCATCCTGGGAGCCACCAAAAAACAACAACTGACCGAAAATCTGAAATCACTGGAAGTGTTGCCAATGCTGAATGCCGAGGTGATGGATAAAATCGATGCCATCATGAAGAACAAACCCAAGTTGCCTGATTTCTAAAAAATTTGTCACATCTTTTAAAAACATCATCATACAATGAAACAGCAACTAACACTTTATGGCATTCCCAATTGCGATTCGGTGAAAAAATCGATGAACTGGTTGAAGGCTCAACAAGTGGAGTTTGACTTTCATGACTATAAAAAACTGGGCATCGACAAGGCCACCTTGCAACGTTGGAGCAAGCAGGTGGGATGGGAAAAATTACTGAATAAAAAAGGCACGACCTGGAAAAAAATCGCCGCCGATCATGAGGCTTTGAATCTGACAATGGCCAAAGCCATTGAGATGATGCTGGAACACAACAGCTGCATTAAAAGACCGGTGATTGAAGGAGAAGACCAACTGATTGTGGGACATGATGAGGACTTATTGAAGTCATTGACAACAAAATAAAAGCGGGTTAATTCTGGATAACCGTTTTAACGGAGAAGCATAAACGTTCATTCATTTCAACATAAAATTTCATCTGATGTCATTTCTGCATAAAACCGTTTTCATCACCGGAGCTTCCAGAGGCATCGGCAAAGCCATTGGTTTGAAACTGGCTGCAGCCGGCGCCAATATTGTCATTGCCGCAAAATCCACCACCGAAAATCCAAAACTTGGGGGCACCATTTACAGTGCCGCAGAAGAAATGGAAAAAGCGGGTGGAAAAGCACTCGCCATTCAATGCGACATCAGAGAAGAAGAGCAAGTGGGGAGCGCCATCGACAAGGCGGTAGAAAAATTCGGCGGCATCGACATCATCGTCAACAATGCTTCGGCCATATCACTCACCGATACTACTTCTACCGATCTTAAAAAGTATGACCTGATGCAAGACATCAATGCACGAGGTACTTTTTTGGTATCGAAATATGGCATACCGCATCTGAAAAAATCAACTAACGCCCATATCCTCACATTGTCGCCACCCATCAATTTAAATCCCCAATGGCTTGAGCCGCATACCGCTTATACGGTAAGCAAATACAGCATGAGTATGATAACGCTGGGGCTTTCGGCCGAACTGAAAAAATACAATATCGCTGCCAATACCCTCTGGCCCAAAACTACCATTGCCACTGCGGCGGTAAAAAACTTACTGGGTGGTGAGGCCCTCATGAACATGAGCCGCAAACCCGAAATTGTGGCAGATGCTGCTTTTTATATTCTTGCAAAAAACGCTGCCGAATGCACAGGACATCATTTCATTGATGAAGAAGTGCTACGCGCTGAAGGGGTTACAGATTTTGATGGCTATGCCGTAATTCCCGGCGGACCATTGTTTGGCGATTTGTTTTTGTAATATCCGTAAGGCAGAAATTGTTCAGTCAGTAATAAAATGCCAACGATTTTCTCCTATCATCAATGCAAGTTTCCTTCTTTTGTACTTTCTTTGTGGCCTCAAAATTAAAACCATACATTTTCTTTCCATCAACAATATTAAAATCATGAAGTCTTTTTTCCTTTTCATCACATTCATCAGCATGTCATTTTTTTCAATCGCTCAGGAACCTGTTTTCGATTGGAGCACATCCATCACCAAACCCAATATGGAGATTGATGTGAAAGTGTATGGCAACGCTGCAGATGGTTTTTTTGTGGTGAATAAAAGATCGGCCACCATGAGTGAATTCAATCCGGGCGTGACGGTTGATTATTTCAACGGCAACATGGAAAGAAGATATACCGTAAACATGACCTGCAAACCGATTGAAGATTTTTCGGGCATCGTATACCTCAATAAATCCATCCATTGCTTTACCTCCCTTTTCAATAAGGAAGCCGGCAAAAACACACTTTCAGACAGAGTGTTTCATGCCGATGGAATTGTAGATGAACCAGTGGTGGTGGCCAGCATGCCCGCAGAAAAGCTGGTGTCCAGAGGCAGATTTGAAGTGACGGCCTCTCCAGATGGCAGTAAGCTTTTGTTGTTGTCGGAGCCCAATTTTGTGAAAGATGAAAATGAGAGAATCACTTTCTCGCTTTATGATGCACAACTGAAAAAGATTTGGTCGGCCGATAAAACCTACGCTTATCCTTGGACCAGAGCGGTGGAGAACACACCTTATGTTAACAACGATGGAACGGCTTTCATCATGAAAAAAACCGACATGAAAGGCGACAACAATACGTATTCGATTTTCTCCTTCAATGGTCAGCAGCTGAAAGAATTTAAAATTGAAATGGACGGCAAGAAAAAAATACATACACATGTGGAAGTGCTGGCGCCCAACGGTGATTTTGTTGTGGGCGGATATTATACAGAAGATGCCAAAGTGAGTGTAAGAATGGGAACCGCATTGCAAGGTTCTTTCCTGCATCGCATCGACAGCAAAGGAGAAACAGCGAAACTGGCTGTGGTGACTCCTTTCGAAAAAAGAAAAGATATTGTGGCGAAGAACATCTTGTTTCACAACACCACCACCATACTGATGGGCGAGAAATATTACGTGAATGCCACTTCAGCCCCACGCGACCCTTCCAACCCCAACCAGGATCCTTTTGCCAAAGATTATAATTTTTATGGTAACGACATCGTGATGGACGGATTCGATGCAGCAGGCAAATCACTGTACTATTCCACCATCGAAAAAAGCAACAGCTCAAAAAATGACAATGGCACCTGGGTTTCTTATTTCGGATCGGTGATCAAAGACAAACTCTACATCATCTTCAATGATGAAAAAAACAGGTATGACGAAAAGAAAAAAGCGATTGTTTTCGGTGGCAGTCCTAAAATCGTTGTTTATGCCACTGTTGATCCCGACAAAGGAACGATTACACCTGCTCAGCCTATTTCCAACATGGGACCTGTAGGAGGGAAAGACAGCAATATGCTCACTCGTCCGGATGTGTTTTTGAGAGTGGATGAAAATCATTACATCATCAGAGCCGAAAACCGCGATGATTACAGAATGGGTAAGGTCACTTTCTAAAAGCTTCAGCAGTTCAGCATTTCCTTTTGATGTCGGCGAGTAGTTTGCTGCAACTGATGGCGAAAAGCATCACGCTTTTCACAACGGGCTGTTTCGCATAATATTTCCTGACAAAAATTTTCATGGCGCCGTAGAAATGCCGCGTGTAGAAGGCTGTGTGTTTGGGTGTGCTTTCGCCTTTGAGGTGAATGATGGAAGTGGAGGGCAGATAGTAATTTTTAAATCCGGAGGCTCTTATTCTTAAACTCAGGTCGATGTCTTCGGCATACATAAAATAATCTTCGTCAAATCCTTTTACCTTTTCCAAAGCCTTTCTCGACACCATCATGAAGGCACCAGAAAGCACTTCTATCTCATGGGTTTCATTTTCGGAAAGATGACCGGCATAGTAAGCGGCAAAAATTTTTGATTGTGGAAAAACACGAATCAATCCGCTCATCTTTGCAAAAGAAGCCATGGGTCCGGGTATTCCCCTTTTGCTTTCTTTCAGGTAAACGCCTTTCGCATTCATCATCTTCACACCCAGTCCACCGCATTCGGGATGTGCATGTAAAAAATGCATGCACTTTTCAAAACAATCTTCAGGCACAATGGTGTCCGGATTCAGAAACAAAATGTAATCGCCTTTTGTTTCGGGTAAAACACTGTTGTTCGCTTTTGAAAATCCCAGGTTTTCCTTGCTCCACCTAAACTTTACCCCATCAAATTTATTGTTGAAATAGGCCTCACTGCCATCGGCAGAAGCGTTGTCAACGACAAATATTTCTGTGCTTATATTTTTACTGGCCAGCAATACAGATTGCAAGCACTGCTCCAGCAGCAGCTTCACATTGTAATTTACTATGACGACAGAGAGTTGCAAGGATGTAAATGTAAAATGCAAAATTCAGAATGTGAAATGCAAGTTTAAAAGAAGATAGGGGCTACATGAGGATTTGTGATTTTGGATACTGGATACTGGATACTGGATACTTGATACTTGATACTGGATACTCGATACTTGATACTTGATACTTGATACTTGATACTGGATACTTGATACTTGATACTTGATACTTGATACTGGATACTTGATACTGGATGAAGATTTACATTTTACATTTCTTATTCCTGAAAGGATAGAGCTTGCCACCCAACTTGTAAACCTGCTAAACCTACTTAACCTACCAAACCTGCTAAACCTACTTAACCTACCAAACCTGCTAAACCTACTTAACCTACCAAACCTGCTAAACCTACTAAACCTACTTAACCTGCTTAACCATTGCCATAAGCATTTATTATTTCTTATTAAATATTCTACATTCCTCATTCCTATAAGGCAACATGTACATGTATTAGTATATTTGCGCCATGTTTAAAAGTACCATTCTAAATGCCGCTCAGGCAGGTGCTGTTCAATTGCAGCATTTTTTCGACAAGAAATATACCATTACGAACAAAGAAGGCATCAACAATCTGGTTACCGAGGCGGATCATGCAGCTGAAAAAGCCATCATTGAAGTGATTCGGAACGACCATCCCGACCATTTCATTTTAAGTGAGGAAACCGGTGAATTGAAAACCGACAGTGAATTCAAATGGATCATCGATCCTATTGACGGCACCGTGAATTTTGCCAATGGCATTCCGCTTTGTTGCGTCAGCATCGCACTGGAAAAAAACGGACAGATGATTCTGGGTGCGGTATACAATCCGTTTATGAATGAGCTCTTTTTTGCGCAAAGAGGAATGGGCGCGCACCTGAACGACAAAAGAATTCATGTCAGCGAAAAGACCACCGTCATCAAAAGCTGTCTCGTTACCGGATTTCCTTATACCTACGTAGACAGTCCCAATGGCCCGATACAGGTTTTTGAAAAACTGGTCAAACAGGGCATCCCTGTTCGACGTCTGGGTTCAGCCGCCATCGATCTTTGCTGGGTGGCTGCAGGAAGATTCGACGGATTTTACGAACATCATTTACAGGCCTGGGATTCGGCCGCAGGCTTTTTACTCGTGGAAGAAGCCGGAGGAAAAATAACCGATTTCGAAGGCAACTACTATTCTCCTTATCAACCCCATCTGGTGGCCACCAATGGAAAGATTCATGATGAACTGCTCGCTTACGTGAGAGGTGAAAAATAAAAACGACTTAACATTGCCGCATGGAAAACCGTACTGAGATCTCTTCGCTGGGTGAATTTGGACTTATAGAACACCTTACCCGCAATAGCGAAATTAAAAATGCATCCACACTTTTGTCGGTAGGAGATGATGCCGCCGTTATTGATCATTTCGGTCGCCAGACTGTATTGTCAACCGACTTGCTCATCGAAGGCATTCACTTCGACCTTTCCTATACACCCCTGAAACACCTGGGCTATAAATCTGTGGTGGTGAACCTCAGCGATATTTATGCCATGAACGCCACACCTACGCAGGTGCTGCTAAGCATCGGCTTCAGCAACCGATTCAGCGTAGAGGCGCTTGATGAGTTTTACGAAGGCGTGTACGCGGCCTGCGAAGCCTATGGTGTAGACCTCATTGGAGGCGATACCAGTTCTTCTCAAAAGGGTTTCATCATCAGCGTCACCGCCATAGGCGAGGTGGCTCCCGAAAAATTTGTAAAACGCAGCGGTGCACAACCCAACGATCTTATCTGTGTAAGCGGAGAACTGGGTGGTGCTTTTCTGGGACTCACACTGCTCGAAAGAGAAAAAATGGTGTACCAGCAAACCGGCGTTCAGCCCGATTTGGAAGGTCAGGCTACCATCGTAGGCCGACTGCTTAAACCCGAAGCCCGCAAAGACATTGTTGAATTTTTTGCAGAAACCGATTTGTTGCCCACCAGTATGCTCGACATCAGCGACGGACTCAGCAGCGACATCATGCATATCTGCAATCAAAGCAAAACCGGTTGTGTTTTGTATGAAGACAAATTCCCTTTCAACGACGACGCCAAAAACTTCGCCTATAAACTGCAACTCGACCCTACCGCTTGCGCACTCAGCGGCGGAGAGGACTATGAATTGTTGTTCACCATCTCACAAAATGAGTACGAAAAAGTAAAACATAACCCTTCTATTTCTGTCATTGGTTACATCACGCCCGAAAATGAAGGTATGCACCTGATTACCAGAGGCGGTAACAAGCATGAACTGCTTGCTCAAGGATGGAATCATCTGAAAAAATAATCAATCGGTATTGCAAGCATTCAGTCTGTTGATCACACAATCTATCAGGCCTTCATCTTCATTAGCCTTAAACGGATTGTTTAATGTGCTTTTGACACAGGCTTCAAATTTCAACGCCTGAATAGCATTGCATTTGAGCCATTTTTCCAGACTCTTGCTTATGGCAATTAATACAATTTGCTGTTCTTCGTTCGATTGAAAAAGGATATGCCCTTTTCTTCCTCTGTCATCGGCTAAAACCTGAATATAAGTCTGATTGTTCCTGCTGTCAATCGCTTGTAAAGATTGTTGTTGCTTTAGATCAAGCACCAGAAATTCATCTGTAACTACCTGCCATGGAGCGATAAGATATTTTTCCTTTTTTTCGAAGCCCTGCGCTTCTAAGTCAGTACTGAAAAATCCGCAGATAAAAAATGACAACAAGATGGTTGGCCTAATCAGGCAAACGATAAACCGGATCGAGGCAGACGATGTAAACTTTTGCTGTTGGATGGTGTTGCAATTGTCTATTGATTTTTTCATAAAGTTGATTGTAATAGTTGCCAAATGAATAACTAAAAGCCAGTAATATGCATTTTGAAATTTGGTTGTCGCGATGAAAGGGTTGATGGTTTTTCAATGCATACAATCCCAATTGATCGATGAAGGGCTTTCTCGTCAAATCGACAGCATCGAAAACTGTTTGGCTTTGCATCAGTTTGATTTCATTTTCCAATCGGCCAGAACAGGAACTGTTGTTCAAAATGACAGCTGATTTTTTCACCTGCTCCGAATCGTTCACATAAGTACCGATATAAACAATACTGCTGTCTTGTTGTAGCATGGAATTATAGAAATGCCAATAATGCGTGGAATCGACGTACAAGAGTTGATCGGCATTGAAAATGCCTTTGCGCATCAGTTGTTGCAAGTACATTTGTTTTGTTGTACACTGAAGGTTATTCTTCATTTTGTATTTTTCTTTCACAAAGTATCTGCAGGAATGGAGACACAACATCAACAAGGCTGAAATAAAAATCGTTTTTCTCATTTGATCATTTTTAAAAAGGAAATGGCAATGCAAAAAAGCATTGCCATCGGAGTCTACCGCAAAGGAAGCATAACGACCATGTCTTCGTCTACCACCTTCACCGGATAAACACCCCCCTTAATGTTATGGAGTTTACCCATCTCGTCGGTAATGGTCCATGAATCATCTTCCACCTCAAAGGAAGTCATGTCTGTATCCGTAAATTCTTTTTCTTTTTGCAAGGCCAATGGCAAATGCAACTCAACTTCATCTTCATTCAGATAGGCCGACGAAATCACCATGCCATTTGTGATGCTGTTTTTGCGCAAACAAAACTCACAGGTAATGGAAGTGGAAAAACGAACACAAAGTCCAAAGCCTGTAGTACAGCCTGTTCGCGGCTTGTGAAAGTTAAACATCTCGAGATTGATGTTTAAAACAGGACAGAATCCAGGCGGACAGTTGGGGTCGCCATTAGGAAGGTCAACGGCCGGTTTGGCTGACTGTGCCATCGCGGCACTGGAAAATAATAAAAGCGACAAAAAGATTGTTTTCATTTTTTTGATTTTAATGTTGAATGAAAAAAAGATTCAGTTGTTGATGAATGAAGACGACTATGAACTTCATCATAAAGCATGAATCAAAGTGATTACGTTTTCAAGGTGAATTGATTTTGTACGATGGCCATCGACAACACAAATGTGAAATGGAAAAGCGACAACACCTGAAAAAAGCACTGAAGAAAATTAAGCCAGGAGATAATTTTATTCAGCAGTAAATACATGATGAAACCATCACTTCAAGTTGTTGAAAATCCAAATGAATGATGTGAAAATCACATGCGCCAAAAATTCCGACATTGATATGTTTGCATTGAAATTTGATGGAAACATATGAAACTGCCATCAACGCTTGACACGCAAACCACAAGTGAGCTCATGTAACCCATTTTGAATAACAAACTGTAAAGTGTATGAAAAAGAAAAACAACATCGACGGCTATGAAAGGCTGAAAATCGGTTCACATATTCGTAAATGGCGCGGTGTGAAAGACATGAAGCAAAAAGAACTGGCGGCAGCCTTGCGAATTTCCGAAGCGGCAGTGAGCAACATGGAAAATGATATGACGGACCTTACGCTCAGTCAACTCGAAGACATCGCCCTGGCTTTGGAAATAGACATCGAACAGCTCTTCAGCGATCCGCAGGATCAAATTGCACCCATGCGCAACGGCAATGAGTCAAAAAATGAAAACATAGCCCAAACACTCATGGACAAAGAAACCGTGTACGCCTTGATTGGCAGTATTCAACAGAAAGACAATGAAATAAAATCTGTATTGAATAACATGGTCAGTGTACTGGATAAATTTATCAGTTACGGTTCGGCAAGAAACTGAAACTGATGTGCAGGTACTCATCTTTGATCTTACTTTTTCGATCAAACATTTTTTGCAGTCGATAATGTTTACATTGAAAAACCCAATTGCTTTTCATGATAGACCTTTTACCATAAAAATCTTTCTGGTTGAACAGCAACGATTATTTTTGCTGCATCCAAGCTCAATGATCGCATGCCGTTTCATCAAAACATATCCCTTATCCAATTTATAAAGCCCTACATCTATCGTCACGGTTTCGTGAAGCTTCTATTGATGATGACAATCACTTTCATTTCCTGTACATCAACATCGAAAAGTTATCACCCCGAAAAAAAGTATGATCCACAAAGTTTAAGGGCAGATTACCGACTGATGCAAAAAGTGCTAGAGTCTAAACATCCTTCTCTTTATTGGTACACGTCCAAAGACAGCATGGATGTTTATTTCGATTACTATTACAACAAGATTCAAGACAGTATGACCGAAAGGGATTTTGTTTGGCATGTGGCTGCACCTATGATCAATAAAATCCATTGTGGTCATACGGGAATCGCCACCAGTAAGAACTACGACCGATGGTCAAAGAACAAACAATTTTCATTCTTTCCGCTTTCTTTGAAAGTATGGAATGACACCATGGCCGTCATCGGCAACATGAACCGCCACGACAGTATTTTCAAGCGAGGAACCCTGGTTGCCGCCATCAATGATATGGGAGCGCATGATTTGATTGCACACATGCTCGGCTATTTGCGCGAAGATGGTTACGCACACAATGTCAATTATATCCGCATCAGTGGCAGTTTTCCGCTGCTGCACAGAAACATTTTTGGATTGAGCGATCGCTATAAAATAAACTACATCGACAGTACCGGCCATCCTGCCGAAACATACTTGCCGCTATACCGGCCCGAAAAAGACAGCATCAAAAAAGACGAAGTCCATAAAAAAACATCAACGCTTGTACCTGCAGTAAAAAGCATCACACTTAAACGCTCACTAACCATCGACAGTACAGGCATGTATGCCCGCATGAGTCTTAATACTTTTGCCGGCGGCAGGCTTCGTTCTTTTTTCAGAAAATCATTCAAGCAACTCAAAAACAAGCAGATCCAACAGCTGATCATCGACTTGCGCAGCAACGGCGGCGGAGATGTGAACACCTGCATCCTGTTGACCAAGTACATCAGCGATACTTCATTCCGCATCAGCGATAGCTGTTATGCACTTACCCGTTCACTACATCCCTACACTTCAATGTTTAGCGGAAAGTGGTTCAATCAACTGCAGTCCTGGGCCATGACTACCAGGCACAAGGATGGCAAATATCATCTGGATGTGTATGAGCGAAAATTCTTTCCCCCAAAAAAGAAAAACCATTTCAATGGAAAAGTTTACGTGCTGGTGAACGGGCCTACGTTTTCGGCATCCACACTATTTACCAATGTTGTGAAAGGGAGGCCCAATGTAATTGTTGTAGGAGAGGAAACCGGCGGTGGATGGTACGGCAATAACGGTATCATGTTGCCCACCGTTACTTTGCCAAACACCAAGACAAGACTCAGGATGCCGCTTTTCAGAATGGTACAATATCATCATGGAGAAAAAACAGGCACCGGCATCATTCCTGATGTCATCATTCCTACCGATTATGAATTTGTAAAACAGGGAAGAGATAAGAAGCTGGAGGTGGTCAAACAAATGATTCTAAACGATAGCGAGAGGGCAAAACATTGATTTATTCGCTTCTCAACAAAAAACTATCGGCATCTTTCAAAAATGGAAGTTTTGTTCTCACTTCATTAAGGTGTGACCGATCCAGCTGAATGGTAAAAACATCTTCCTCATGGGCCATATGGTACAACACTTCTCCCATAGGATCGATGATCATGCTGTCGCCACTATGGTAAATGCCATGTCCATCTTCGCCTACACGGTTGACCCCTACCACATAACATTGGTTTTCGATGGCACGTGCGCAGAGCAAGGTTTTCCAGGCATGACTTCTGCGCTCGGGCCAGTTGGCCACATAAACCAGAATGTCATACTCGGGTGTGAAGGTTTCATTCTTTTCGGATTGTTGGCGGGCCCATACAGGGAAACGCAGGTCGTAACAGATTTGCAGGTTGATTTTCCAGCCATTCACTGAGGTGATCAACCGATTGTTGCCTGCAGCATAGTGCAAGTCTTCGCCCGCAAAAGCAAACCGGTGCCTTTTGTCGTAGTACCCGCAATTGCCATCGGGCATCATCCAAATCAGCCTGTTGAAATATTGTCCTTCATCTTCGATAATCACACTGCCGGTAAGAATGATCCGTTGGTCACGCGCCACTCTTTTCATCCAGTGCACGGTCTCTCCGCTCATTTTCTCCGCCAGCTTTTCGGGTTGCATGCTAAAACCTGTACTGAACATCTCCGGCAAAACCACAATGCCTTTAGGTCCTTCGATGGCACTGATTTTTTTTTCGAAGGCAGCAAGGTTGGCAGCTTTGTCTTCCCATATCAGATGGGTTTGAATAGTGGTGAAAAAAATTGAAGACATGGACTTTGATTTTTGTAAAGATAATAAGTTGAGGCTGAGCACATCGTTAGATGACATCCTTTCGAATGTCATTCCATCGCCGACAGCAGGCTTTTACAGTTCAATGCTTGTTGATGAATCATTACGAAGCGTTGGCCATCACTCAGGTATTGGGCCAAATATTCCTGTTCGGTTTGTCCGGGCGTAGGCACCAATATTGCTTTTTGTGCAATCGCCTTCAGGTCCATCAGCGTTGAATAGCCCGATCTGCAAACTACCCATTCTGCCATTTGCATCATCAGGGAAAGCTGATCGGCAGCCAGGTGATGATAAGCGGTAATGTTTTGAGGCAATTGATTGCTATGTTCAGTGGCTTCGGGCAATCCTCTCACAATAACCATTTCTCCTTCCAGTTGAGGGGCTAGTTTGAAAATGATGTTCTCAAAAATTGTTCGTTGAGGCTCGGGGCCCGAAATCACAAAAACCAGTTTGTATTTTTTTTCGCAGACATTTGGATGGAAACGCGAAAGCCAGCCTATGTATCTAATGGGTAGATGAGGCGGTTTTTTAGGATGCGATAATAATCCTGAGAGGTTGTCTTCTGCTTCATTATCAGGCACCCAGCATTCGTTGAATTGTTCTATGAAATGATAGTTGATGCGTTTAACCAGTGTGTTTAAAAAATTGGAACCGGTTTGGATCGCGAGTTGATGGGTGATGAAAACACAATGCGCATCGGGTGTATGCATGCCCAAACGGTTGTCGCTGATCACTATATCGAAATGGTACTCATTCATTTGTTGTTGTAACCATTCCTCTTCTTTTTTGACTGCAACGGCCAGTCGTGGCAGCTGCCGGATCATGGAGAGAAAAAAAAATCGACCGTTTTTGGGGTAGTGAATGTCGTAGCCTGATATTGGTAAAATGGGAATTGTGGGAAAAGCTTCTTGTATGAGAAGAGCTCCGGGTCCGGAGGCCGCAACAAAAACCTCGTTATTTTGTTTCATCAATTGACCGATGAGCGGAATGCAACGGGTATAATGCCCCAAACCCCAGTCGAGCGGGGCTACTAAAATCCGACGGGAGGATAAATTTTCCGGGATGTTAACAACGCTTTTCAAAAAAAGGCAATAATTTCCGGTGAAATTAGTTTATTTTGTTACGAATATTTTTGAAAACTAAGAGTAATATCCTGTAGCTGAGATGTTACAACGATGTGTTATCTTATTTTCAATTCGATTGGCTGCTTAAAAAAATAAAAACATCAGAATGAAATTTTCCTTAAAATTGCTATCTGTGATACTGGTTTGTTTGGTAATTATAGCTACAGGATGCTCGGCAAAAAAAGTATTCTGCGGTTGCCCAAATGAACGCGGTTTTGTAGGATACAAATGATTGAATAGAATAACCCCCAATGAATAAATCCAATCGCGACCTGCTGGTTTTATTTAATCAAGAAGTGATGTCGCCACAAGCCATGGAGCTTGAGGTGAATTCATTACATGAGATGCTTTTTCATGTGGAGCGTCTCGACCATTTCGTATCTACACACGAACTCATCGATCTCAATAAATACAAGATATACAACAACAAGGTGGAAATGAAGAAGCTGATCAGAAGCCGGAAAGAAAAGCCCTTTGTGTTTATCAGTAACCTGAATTAAAAAAGGCGGTTTCAAAATTTGAAACCGCCTTTTTCTTACGATAATTTTTTCAGTGCATTTCGCAAACTATTGATCACATCCGGAATCTCTTCTTTTTTACTGCAACCCACGCTGATCCGATACCAGTTGTTTTCCTTATCGGCACCGAAGAATCCAAATGGAACCAAGGCCAGTTTGGCTTCATCAAGAATGAAATCGGTTACTGCCTGTTGGTTAATGATAGTTTGACCGTTAGGTAATTTTTTACCCACCAGGTCGATTTGTACGGTAAGGTAAATCGCTGCCTGTGGAGCGATGGCATCCACCGAAAATCCCTCTTGTTTCAACTGCATGAAACCTTCATAAAGATGAGTCAAACGATAAGAGACTTCATTTTTGAAATGGATGAAATATTCGTTGAGTTGTTTTTCGTCGGATAAGAAACGGGCAGTGGCTTTTTGTTCGGCCAGTGGAGCCCATGAGCCCACATGGCTATTGATGGCTTTCATTTTATTGAGCAATTCTACCGGACCCATCGACCAGCCCACACGCACACCTGTAGCCGCAAAAGCTTTGCTGATGCCATCCACAAATACGGTATAATCTTTCATCTTAGGACGAAGTGAAACCGGGTTGTAATGCACAGTTTCGCCAAAAGTCAATGTCCAGTAAATTTGGTCGTACATCACATACAATTTCTTTTCGCCCTCGCCTCTGCTTTCATTTTCTGCAATCACGAGGTCGCAGATGGCGGCCAGTTCTTCCTTGCTGAACACAGTACCGGTAGGATTCAATGGAGAGCATAGCGCCAGCAAAGTAGCACCTTTGATATGTGGGGTGATCTGTGCCGCTGTGGGCATGAAATTATTTTCTCGAAGGGCTTCAATCTGAATATGCTGCCCTTCAGTAAAATGCGTATAATGGTTGTTGTTCCAGCTCGGAACAGGGTAGATGACCTTATCTCCCTTATCGACAATGCTTCTGAAGATGGAATAAATCAATGGACGACCACCATTGGAAATAAGAATTTCATTAGCGCTGTAATCCAGGCCTCCTCTTTTCTTCAAAAATTCAGCAACCGCCATTCTCAGGTCCATCTCTCCATCTGCAGGCGGATAGTTGGTGTAGCCTTGATGATAAGCATCAATAATGCCTTGTTTCAACGCCTCAGGAATTGGAAACTGACCCGAATCAAAGTCGCCAATCGTATAATTGAAGATGGCTTCGCCTTGTTTGATTTTTTCTTTGATGATGCCGCCCAGTTTAACGATCTCAGACCCGATAAGGGTTTCGGCTAACTGGCTGAATTTGGGATTTCCCATGAAGATGGAGATTTTTCTTGCTTTAAAACGCAAAAGTAGGTTTCTAATCGGGTGAAAACAAAATAAAATGACCTGTGAAGACGGCAAAATGTCTATGCTCCATGGGAAAACAAATAATCAAAGAGAAGGAAAGTCAATTTTACCCTTTACAAAAAACACACTGTCAAACAGTTTAAAAAAAATAGACAACCCTTGAACTCTTTCTAAAGAAAAAGGAATTTCTATGAAATATCTATTGAAATTGATAAAAAAACGTGCAATTATGCTCCTTTTCGTTAATGAAACCTTATATTTGTGCCGTAAAATGCAGTGGCATCGATTGCGCAAGGAGAAGTTTCACCGGCCGCTACAACAGAGAAGATCGCACAACTTTACATTTTTATACCATTTGTTTTATGTTTAATCTAATTCTTTTTGGTCCACCGGGAAGCGGAAAAGGTACGCAAAGTGAGAAACTGATTGAAAAATATGGCTTCAAGCATTTGAGTACCGGTGATTTGTTACGTTCAGAAATCGCCCGTGAAACCGCATTGGGCATGGAAGCAAAAAGTTTTATGGACAAAGGCCAACTGGTACCCGATGAAGTGGTGATTGGCATGATCAGCTCCGCCATCGATCAAAACGAAAATGTAAAAGGATTTTTATTTGATGGATTTCCCCGCACCGCCGCTCAGGCCGAAGCTTTAGATAAACTGCTCGAACTTAAAAAATCTCCCATCGCCGTTATGCTCGCCCTGGAAGTAAGTGAAGAAGAACTGGTAAAAAGATTGATGAAACGTGGTGAAACCAGCGGCAGAAGCGATGATACCAATGAAAACGTCATTCGTGCACGTATCGTAGAATACCATAAAAAAACAACTGCCGTTGCCGATTATTATAAACAATTCAATAAAGTGACTTTGCTGCCCGGCGAAGGCTCCATCGATCAGATTTTCGATAGCCTCTGTAAAGAGATTGACAGCAGGATTGTTGATGCATAAGATTTCGCTGTTCAAAATATTTTCCCTGACCCACCATTTAAATGGTGGGTTTTAGTTTTATGAATACTCATGTATAGGGAATTAGGAATGGCACTAATAGCCGTAAAACATCCAATTAGACTGTAATAAAAATCCAGTACCCAGCACCCAGCATCCAGTACCCAGCACCCAGCATCCAGCATCCAGCATCCAGTATCCAGCACCCAGCATCCAGCATCCAGTATCCAGCATCCAGCATCCAGCATCCAGTATCCAGCATCCAGCATCCAGCATCCAGTATCCAGCACCCAGCATCCAGCATCCAGTATCCAGTACCCAGCACCCAGCATCCAGTATCCAGTATCCAGCATCCAGTATCCAGTATCCAGCATCCAGCATCCAGTATCCAGTATCCAGCATCAAGCACCCAGCATCAACTATCCCTCATCCACCCTACCTTTGCCACAAAAAATAACCATGCACAAGCTGGATAATTATATATTAGGCAAGTGGACAAAAGGTGACGGAGACGGACAGTTATTATTTAATGCAGTGACGGGCGAACCAGTGGCTTCCGCTTCTACAAAGGGCCTCGATTTTGAAGCCATATTGAAATATGCGCGCCAGCAAGGCAACCCCGCACTTCGTAAAATGACTTTCCAGGAAAGAGGTCGCATGCTCAGAGCACTCGCTCTTTATTTGCTGGAAAGAAAAGAAAAGTTTTATGCCGTCAGCGCTTTGACCGGGGCTACCCGCATCGACAGCTGGATTGACATCGAAGGCGGAATTGGCAACCTTTTTTCCAATGCCTCTCTCCGCAGAAAACTTCCCGACGAAACATTTTGCCTCGATGGCGATGCCATCAATCTCAGCAAACAAAATACATTCATGGGTCATCATTTGCTGGTGCCGAAAGAAGGGGTGGCCATTCATATCAATGCTTACAATTTTCCGGTTTGGGGCATGCTCGAGAAAATAGCCGTTAACTTACTGGCAGGCGTACCCGCAGTGGTAAAACCTGCCACGGTAACTTCTTTTCTCACCGAAGCTGTTGTTAAGGAAATCATCACTTCCGGTATTTTGCCCGAAGGTGCCCTGCAGCTGATTTGTGGCAGTGCCGGCAACATGCTCGATTATGTTACCATGCAGGATGTTGTCACCTTCACCGGTTCTGCCCATACAGGTCTACTCCTTAAATCGCATCCGAGTATCCTGTCGGAAAGTGTACCTTTCAACATGGAGGCCGATTCGCTGAATTGTATGGTTCTGGGAGAAGATGTAGAACCCGGGCAGCCCGATTGGGATATCTTCATCAAAGAGGTGAAAAAAGAAATGACGGTCAAAGCCGGTCAAAAATGTACGGCCGTTCGCAGGATTTTTGTACCCGAAAACAAGATGGAAGATGTTTGGCAATCGTTGCGGTCCGAATTGTCGAAAACATTGATTGGCAACCCTTCCAATGAAAAAGTAAGAATGGGGGCTTTGGCGGGTAAGGATCAGCGTGAGGAGGTGAGAAGCCAGGTACAAAAGCTATTGTCTTCTTCCGAAGTTTTATTTGGCGCACTGGATACCGTAAACGTAGTGGATGCTGATGCCGAAAAAGGCGCCTTCATGAGTCCATTACTTTTACTGAACAAAACGCCGTTCAGCAGCGAAGAGCCGCATAATGTTGAAGCCTTTGGCCCGGTAAGCACCATCATGCCTTATCGCGGAATTGAAGAGGCCATCGAGCTCAGCAAGAAAGGGAAAGGCAGTCTCTGCTCTTCAATTGTCACTTCCAGCCCGGGCATGGCCAAGCAATATGTGCTGGGTGCCGCATCCTATCATGGCCGCATCCTGGTGCTCAATCAGGAATGTGCGAAGGAAAGCACCGGTCACGGCTCACCATTACCGTTACTTGTACACGGAGGTCCCGGCCGTGCAGGCGGAGGCGAAGAGATGGGCGGTTTGCGCGGGGTGAAGCATTATCTGCAACGCACGGCTATCCAGGGTTCTCCTACCATGATCACTGCTATCAGCAACGTGTACCAGCCCAATGCCAAAGGCAATACCGGCGGTATTCATCCATTCAGAAAATATTTCGAAGAATTGCAGATCGGCGACCAGATTGTTACCGATAAACGTAAAATCACCGCGGCAGACATCGACCGCTTTGCCGACCTCAGTGGTGATCATTTCTACGCCCACATCATCAGCACCGATTTCAACAACACGATGTTTGAAGAACAGGTGGCGCATGGCTATTTCATCATGAGCGCTGCTGCCGGCTTGTTTGTAGACAGCTATGAAAAGAATCCGGTTTTACTCAATTATGGCATCGACGAACTGCGTTTCACCAAACCCATGTACGCCGGCAATTCTTTGTACATCCGCTTTACCTGCAAAGAAAAAACCGCCCAGGAACTGAAAGAACCCAACCCCGAAGTGCAAATGCCCAAAGGATCAGATATCCCGAAAGGAATCGTAAAGTGGCTTGTGGAAATGTTTGATGACACCGACGAACTGGTAGGCATCGCCACCATTTTAACTATGGTGCAAATGAAGAATAAAATTTAAAAAACACATCGTCATGATCGACCAACATACCAACAGTTATATCGAAACCAGCGTCAAAGACAACATCGCTACCATTGAATTCTTTCATCATCAAAGCAATTCCATGCCCGGTGATTTGTTAAGACAACTGGCGGCCATCATCACCAAAGAAGGAAACAATCCTCAATCTTCCGTCATCATATTGAAAAGCGGTGGCGCCAAAGCATTCTGCGCCGGTGCTTCATTCGACGAATTGTTGCAAATCACCAACGAAGCCGAAGGTCTCCGATTTTTTACCGGATTTTCGGAAGTGATCAATGCCATCAGAACCTGCCCCAAACTGGTCATCGCCCGCATTCAAGGCAGATGTGTGGGCGGAGGCGTTGGTCTGGCGGCTGCAGCTGATTATGCGATAGCGCTCGATACCGCGGATATCAAACTTAGCGAACTGGCTGTTGGCATCGGGCCTTTTGTAGTTGGACCCGCAGTGGAAAGAAAAGTGGGCACCAGTGCTTTTACTGCTTTGGCCATCGATGCCACTTCATGGCGTAGCGCCCAATGGGCTTATCAAAACGGATTGTTTGCAGAAATACACGACAGCATCGAAAAAGTGGATGCAGCTGTGTTGAAACTGGCAGGAACCTTATCGCAGTCAAGTCCGGAAGCGATGCAGGAACTGAAAACAATATTCTGGAAAGGCACCGAAAACTGGGATACATTGCTGCCGGAACGTGCAGCGATAAGCGGCAAACTCATATTGAGCGATTTTTCCAGAAAGGCCATTGAAAAATTCAAACAGAAGTCTTGATTTCGTTTTAGAACTTAGGACGCTGTGGAATTCCCTTGAAGAAGCTGTTGATCAGTTTGTTTTCGGGAAAGATAATGGTGATGGCAGTGAGCAGGATGATCAAAAGGTCATTTTTGGTATTGGCGTTTTGCGCATACCAAACTTCCACTGCCGCCTTATAAGGGTAGATTAGTTTGTAGGTTTCTCTGGGATCGGAGGAGGCGGAAAGTATTTTTTCCTCGTCTCTGAAAATGAGCGATCCGATGCCTGTGATACCTGGCTTTCTGCTATAGATTGTTTGCTGCTGTTCGGTGTTGTACAATCTATAACTCACTTCCATCAGGGGTCTGGGCCCCACGATACTCATTTCTCCTTTCAAAACATTCAGAATCTGCGGCAACTCGTTGATTTTCGTTTTCCTTAAAAACTTCCCGAAGGGCGTAACCCGCGGATCATTTCTTAGGGTGATTTCGCCCATACCCATATTGGGACTGTTTTTTACCATGGTGGCAAATTTCAGGATAGGGAAGGAACGTCCTTTAAATCCAATGCGCTGTTGCAGATAAAATACCTCATGCTCGCCGGTAAGCAGGAGAATGATCATTACCGGAATGAAAATGGGAGACAGGAGAATAAGCGCCGCTGATGCAATGATGATATCGGTAAACCTTTTGAAAACAATGTACATACAGTCCGGCTGCTTGAAATTAAGTTTGCAAGATAAAGGATTATGAAGAAAAACGGATGAACAGGAATATCAGCGTTTAAAAAACAGAACGGATGGTATCCACTACGTTTTGCATTTCTTCATCGGTAATATAGGTGCTGCAAGGAATGCTCAGGCAGTGACGATACACATGATCGGAACAATCGTTTTTTTGAATGTAAAGTTCTTCTGTAAACATTTTCAACTGGTTCATTGGCACCCAGAAAGGTCGGCTTTGGAGTTTTTTATCATTAAGGGCCTTCAACACTTCTCTTTGTTTGACAGTGGAAATGGTGGGCATCCACCAATTGGGATTCACGTCTGCGCAAACCTGTTGAAAAGCGATATCTCCAACACCATTTAAACCGGATTGATAAAAAGCGATGATTTCTTTTTTTCTTTTGATGAAGTCGGGTAGTTGTTCCATTTGGGCCACTCCCATGGCTGCCGCCACATTCACCAGTCGATAATTGTAACCGATTTCATCGTGGATGTATTCAAACGGATCGCTTTTGGCTTGTGTGGTGAGGTGCTTGGCTTTTTTGGCCAGCGCTTCGTCGTCGGTTACAATCATGCCGCCACCACCGGTGGTGATGATCTTGTTGCCGTTGTAACTGAATGTACCCATTTTGCCAAAGCTGCCGGCATGCTTTCCTTTGTAATAACTGCCCAAAGCTTCGGTGCTGTCTTCAATCACCATAAGGTTATGTGCTTTGGCCAGGCGAAGCAGTTCATCCATATCGCACATGTTGCCCAACACATGCACCGGCATGATCACCGGAATTCTATTGCCGTCTTTTTTCAAATGACAGGCGCCATCGCGCTGCTCGGTTTCATTTTGCAGAAAATCTTCCAGCAAGTTGAGGTCCATTTGCCAGTTGAGCGGATCGGTATCGATCAGGATGGGATGCGCACCGGTATAGCAAATGGAATTGCAGGTGGCGATGAAGGTGATGTTGGGGGTAATCACATAATCGTTTTCATTGACGCCGGCCAGGAGGAGTGCGATGTGCAGTGCGGTGGTGCCGCTGCTGGTGGCTACAGCATATTTTGTTCCGGCAAATTCAGCCGTCATTTTTTCGAACTGGTCTACATAGGCGCCTACACTGCTCACCCAACCTGTATCCAAACAATCCTTAACGTATTTCCAAACATTACCGCCCATATTAGGACCACTTAGCAAAACCATAAACTGTTGTATTTATTGAATCAAGGGCAATCTCACCCCATAAAAAAAATGCTTCAACCCTAAGTTAAAGCAATGATGAAGAGAACAAGTGCAAGTAAACTAAATATTTCGGAATTTCTCCGAAAAAACATCAGTAACCACGCCTGTTTTAAGCAAGGTATATATCTCCTTCACACCATCGGGAACTGTTTTGGTGATGGTATAGCCCAGTTCATTTTTGATCTTATCAAAATTCACGCGATAGTCGCGGGGATCTTCATTCATTTCCACATAATTCACTTGCACATTGGGCACAACACGGCAAACTTCGTTGATGATCATTCCCTTGCTGTAATTTTCTTCGGTAGAACCTACATTGAACACGTTGGCCCTTACTTTATTCTCGTCGCTGTTCAGCACCAACACTACCGATCTGGCCAGGTCTTCCACATGGCAATAGGGACGCCAGAATTGGGCACCCCATATTTCCTGTTCGCCATTCACAAACGCATTGCGTGTGAATTCATTCACAGTCAGGTCAAATCTTATTCTGGGAGAAAAGCCATACACCGTGCTGAAGCGAAGAGCTGTACAACACATGGGGGAGTCTTTCTTTTCGTTGAGCAGATAGTTTTCGAATTTCACTTTCAATTCGGCGTAAAGAGAAACCGGACGGAGTTCTGAAGTTTCGGTCACAAAAGAATCGGGGTCGGCCATTTTACCATAATTGCTGCAGGTGCTGGCGAAGACAAATTTTTTCACGCCTGCTTGTTCAGCCGCTTCAAACAAGGCCACGCTGCCATTCCAATTGGTTTCCTGTGCCTCTTCGCTGAATTTTTTACAAGCCGGGTCGCCTACAATGGCGGCCAGGTGCACAACGGCGTCAACATCATTCAACGCTTGTGCCACCTCTTCCTTATTTCTGATATCCCCTTTCATGAATTCAAAATTGGGATGCATCATTACATCATAAAGTGCCTCACCTCCAAATTTCAAGCTGTCGATCACGCGTACTTTAAACCCTCCTTTCAACAATTGACGTACAAGCACTGAACCAATATAGCCGGCGCCACCTGTTACCAATACCTTCATATCTTTTGAGATTAAAATTGAATGGGCAAATTTATGTTTTGTGATTCAATTATCAGCAATTAGGGGCTAACTAAAAAAGCCCGTACGGTTGTGTACGGGCGGGCAGGCGCTGGTAAACGATAAAAAATTATGATGTTGCCGGGCTGGAGTTGTCTATCTGAACAGGCAACAACCACGTCAATAATGCTCTTTTAATAGGAGAAAACAATAAAGCACTGATGGATTGCTGATGTTTCTCATTTAAACGGCCGATGATCAATCCCGGAGTAGCGGTATACTTTCCTCTGATGGCATCCATCGCAGGCCAGAAGGTGAAAAGCGCTTTACGGAAACGACTTTCCTGCTGAAACTTCATGATTGACCAAAGAAAGGCTGCCACGAAATAGGCATATTGATAAAAAGCCACCAGTTTGTTATTGTGTTTAGCTTGCAAAACCGGTAGTCTGTTTCGCACATAGAAATACATTTTCCATGAAGTTTGATAATCCCATTCGCTGCGATGCGAGTAGGTAGCCGGTGGATGGTAATGTTTGCTGGCCATTACAGTTACAGCAGAAATTCCATGCTGATTCACTATTCTATAAAAGTATTCGCGTTCTTCGCCCCAGTAAAAAAGTCCTGGTTTGGGCAATCCGGCTTTCTCAATAATATCCCTATGCAGCAATGTGCCATTGAAAGGAAAACCTTCGCCTTCAATGCAATCGGTGTTCACCTGGCCGATATTTTCGCAGCCGGCGGTTGGCCAAACGAAACTGAATTTGTCTTCTTTATTCAATACGGCACTGTTGAGTAATCGGGTTGTGGAGGACCGAAAGGCCATGAGTTGTTGCAGCGCATCTGCAGCGGGATAACTGTCGTCGTCCATGCACCAGATCCAGCTGTATTTGTTTTCATAAGCCCATGATATACCGGCATGATAGCCTCCGGCGGATCCTTTGTTATCCTGATAAATTTGTATGATATCTTCTTGTTTGTCGAGCCAAACAGAAGTAAGGTCGGAGCTTCCATTATTCACTACCAAAATGTTTGTAGGCGGAAGGGTTTGTTGTCGGATGGCTTCAATCGCCTGCACCAGCTGAGCGTGGCGGTTATGAGATACAATGACTGCGATAATTCTTTCCATGGGGGTTAGTTAAGGGTATTGGATGTATGGAAATGAAAACGTGGTGCTCTGGCAGTTATTGCCAATAGACGCTCCTTATCAACTGATTATGTCAAAATAGAGTAAAACTATGAAGCGGGTGCGTAAAAACACGAAGGGAGATTACGGGGGAGGCTAATTGATTTGGTGATTTGGTGATTTGGTGATTTGGTGATTTGAAAATGTGCTAATCAACTAAGGTATAAAAACAAATCACACTTTCGGGGGAATAGGTGGCTCATATAACAAACACCAAACACTAAGCACTAATCACTATACACCAAACCATTCTCCAGTGTATAAATCTTGCCCGACTCAGGACAAACGGCTTTTCCTGATGCATCAAAATGAAGTTTATGGCCGTGTTCGCTCATCCATCCTGTTTGGCGGCCGGGGTTTCCGGTGATGAGTGCATAGGCAGGAACTGGATGGGTAACCACAGCACCTGCACCGATAAAGGCATAAGCACCTATTTCATTGCCGCATACAATGGTGGCGTTGGCGCCTATCGTGGCTCCTTTTCTGATGAGCGTGGGTTTGAATTCGTGTTTGCGGCTGATGGCACTGCGTGGATTGATCACATTGGTAAGTACAGCACTGGGGCCCAGAAAAACGTCGTCTTCACAAATCACCGCTTCATATACACTCACGTTGTTTTGTACCCTTACATTATTGCCTAAAATCACATCGCGGCCAATCACTACGTTTTGTCCAAGGTTGCATCCTTTGCCCAACACTGCTCCCGACATCACATGACTGAAGTGCCATATTTTAGTGTCTTCGCCGATGGTACAGCCTTCGTCGATGACGGCAGTAGGGTGAGCATAAAATGACATAGGCTGCTGTTATTTGGAGATCTTTTTGAGGTATTCGCCGTAGCCGCTTTTTTGCAATTGTGCGGCCAGCGCATCCAGTTGTTCTTTGTTGATGAAGCCCATTCTCCAGGCGATTTCTTCGGGGCAACCCACTTTCAGTCCCTGACGCTTTTCAATTACTCTTACATATTCGCTGGCATCGTGCAACGAATCGAATGTACCGGTATCGAGCCAGGCAAACCCGCGGTTGAGGGTCACCACTTTCAGTTGTTTGTTTTCCATGTAAACACGGTTCACATCGGTAATTTCATATTCCCCTCTGGGACTGGGTTGAATGTTTTTGGCAATTTCCACCACATCATTGTTATAGAAATACAAACCCGGAACGGCATAATTGCTTTTAGGTTGTGCGGGCTTTTCTTCGATGCTGATGGCCTTGTAATCCTGGTCAAATTCCACCACGCCGTAGCGTTCGGGATCGCTTACCGGATAGGCGAATATCACTGCACCATCGGGATGGGAAGCATCTTGCAACATCTTGCTGAAACCGCTGCCGTAAAAGATATTGTCGCCCAACACCAGTGCCACGCTGTCGTTACCAATGAAAGAAGCGCCAATTACAAAGGCTTGTGCCAGTCCATTGGGCTTTTCTTGTTTTTCGTAAGCTATTTTACAACCCCACTGCGAACCGTCGCCCAGCAAACGCATGAACTGCGCCTGGTCTTCGGGTGTGGTGATGATCAGTATTTCGTTGATGCCCGCCAGCATAAGCGTGCTCAGCGGATAATAAATCATGGGCTTGTCGTAAATCGGCATCAGCTGTTTGCTGATACCCATGGTAATCGGATATAAACGTGTGCCAGAGCCGCCGGCGAGGATGATGCCTTTCATGAATGCTATTTTTGAAATGATTTTCTTTTATGAGTTAAGCCTTTCCGTACATGTCTTCGTAATACTCACGGTAGGCGCCACTGGTTACATTTTCCAACCAGGCTGTATTCGCCAGGTACCAGTCGATGGTTTTGGACAATCCTTCTTCAAATTGCAAAGAAGGCATCCAGTCCAGTTCGTCTTTCAGTTTGGTGGCATCGATGGCATAGCGCAAATCGTGTCCGGCTCTGTCTTTCACATAAGTGATGAGTTGCTCACTGGTACCGGGTGCCCTCCCGAGTTTGGCATCTATCTGCACACAAAGTTCTTTGACCAATGCTATATTGGTCCATTCGTTATGGCCGCCGATATTGTAGGTTTCACCAATTTTTCCTTGATGGAAAATGGTGTCAATCGCTCTCACATGGTCCACCACAAACAACCAGTCGCGAACATTTTCGCCTTTGCCGTAGATAGGCAGTGGCTTGTTGTTGATGATATTATGTATGCAAAGCGGAATCAGTTTTTCCGGAAAATGATAAGGGCCGTAATTGTTGGAGCAATTGGAGATTTTCACCGGAAGATGATAAGTATGGTAGAATGCCCTTACAAAGTGATCGGAAGAGGCTTTGGATGCGGAGTAAGGGCTTCTGGGGTCGTAGGCTGTTTCTTCGGTAAAAAAACCTTCATCACCTAAAGTACCATACACTTCATCTGTTGATATATGATAAAAGATGCGACCTTCCATCTTGTCTTTCCATTTGTCTTTGACAGTATGCAGCAGCGTTACCGTGCCCATCACATTGGTTCTTACAAAAGCCAGCGGATCGGTAATGGAGCGGTCTACATGGCTTTCCGCCGCACAATGCAAAACGCCCGTAAAATCATACTGGTCAAAAAGGGAAGAAAGCAATTCAGCGTCGCAGATGTCGCCTTTTACAAAACTGTAATTGGGAGCAGTTTCGATATCCCGGAGGTTTTCCAGATTGCCCGCATAAGTCAACTTATCCAGATTGACAATGTGATACTCGGGATATTTGGTTACAAACAAACGGGTTAAATGCGATCCGATAAAACCGGCTCCACCTGTAATCAATACACTTTTCATATGAGGCAAAAGTAAGGAATATGAAATGTAAAATACAGAATGCACAACGTAAAACTTAACCGATGCTCGTAGGTCGTTGGGTTTACAAGTTGAAGGCCTAGTTGTTTGTTTAATTGTAAAAATCATTGGCCATCAAAAACCTGTAAACTTATCCAGTATCCAGTATCCAGTATCCAGTATCCAGCCTCCAGCATCCAGCATCCAGCCTCCAGCCTCCAGCCTCCAGCATCCAGCCTCCAGCATCCAGCCTCCAGCATCCAGCCTCCAGCATCCAGCCTCCAGCATCCAGCCTCCAGTATCTAGTATCCAGTATCCAGCATCCAGCCTCCAGCATCCAGCATCCAGCCTCCAGCCTCCAGCACAGAAGTTTACCGGTCCTTTGGTCCGCCAAAAATCAGCATCTTGTATCCTTGCCCTATGTTTTTTACACCCGAAAAATCTCCTTTGAGCATACAGAACGCAGCTCTGCTGAAAGGTTCTATGATATAGGTGCTTAATGCAACGGTCAGCAACCCGAATGTGCCGAAGTGTTTTCGTGCATATTTCATTCTACTTTGCAAACTCAAATACAAACGAAAAGCTTTAACCGATTGCGTGGTGCCTTCTCCGCTGTGAATGGCTTTGATAGCGGCATTATAAAATATTTTGCCACCGGCATCTATAACCCGCTTCGAAAAATCGAGCTCTTCGTAGTACACAAAAAAACGTTCATCGAAATAACCATAGTTTTCAAATATGGACGTTTTCATGAACATGAATGCGCCCATCACTTGATTCACTTCTTTTGACGTTGAATGGTTCCAGTCGGTCATCAAAACAGCAGGGGTAAAAAGTTGGGGAAACAATTTAGACAAGCCGAGTGCATCGCTGAGGTAACGATAAGGCTTGGGAAATCTTGCGCAGGTGACGCTCACTTGTCCTTGGTCGTTGAGCAAACTGCAGCCGAGTATGTCCGTATCCAGATGGTTTTGCATGTATCCTGTGCAAAGTGAAAGCGTATCGGGCAGTAGTTGTGCATCCGGATTGAGCAGCAGTGTATTCGCGGAAGTACATTGTTGGAAACCCTGGTTGCAGGCCTTGGCAAAACCTTTGTTATCGGGATTGCGGATGATGATGATTTTTTTGTGGATGGGAAGTTTTGACAGCGAATCGTCTGAGGAATGATTGTCGACAATGATGATTTTACCCGTCAATTGTTCGTTGTCGTTATGGATGATGCTGTTGACACAGGCAGCCAGATAATTTCCGGCATTCCAGTTCACAATGACAATATCGGTAAGGAGTTTCGTGTGCATGATTTAGGCCTTGAAATAGTCGAGCATCAGTTTTTGGTGAAACAGATTGAGCCAGAGATAACCTGCGGCAATCAGCACCACTATGGCGTAGCCCAGCCATCTGTTGCGGAAGATGTATACGATGAAAGGTATGGTGATGATCTGCGTGCAAAGGAAAAGCTCGCTGAATCGGAAAGCAAACCCTGCAATGGGTGCAAAGAACTGGAAGAGAAAAAGTGAAAGTATTTGCAGCTTCACCAGCAGATAGGCATAATTGTTTTTCTCCTGAATTTTATCGATGAATAATACCAATGCCGCTGTGATGGTATAACTCATGATGAAGTTGATGTTGAGCTTGTTGGTTTCCTGCAACAATCCTACTTCGGCATAATCGATATAATTGTTCGATTTGAAATTGACATCGCCAAAGTCAAGACGCAGCAAGGGCAAGATGAAATCCGTTTTTACAAAAGTCATGATTAGAATTAATCCCATCATCGCCCAGTACCAGTTCTTCTTGAAATGCGTGCTGTCGAATATCAGCGGAATCAAAAACAAGATGGCGGAGTAATGGAACAACAAAGCCATCAGCACCATCAGCAGGTAAGCTTTGTAATTTTTATCTTTCAGAAATGAGAGCGCCATCATGAATATGGCTGTAGTAACCCCAACTCTCATCTGTGTCATCTCATGCAGTAAAAAGAAATTGGAGAAATACACCAGCAGGGTGAGGAAGAAAAAATGCGACATCCGCGTAATGGCGGTAAATTTCAAGCTCAGTGCGATGATGGCATAAATGAATATGGCGATAATGGCATAATTGTTTTGACTGACATAGGTCTTTAAAAAAGACGGAATCAGATAATACATCGGATCGAAGTAAATCCACTCCGTGTAATTTTTAAAATAATCCAAAGGTTCTTTGAAGGAAGAGAAAGAAATCAGATAACTCACATAATCCTTATCGCCACCCGGCGGACGTAAGGCCGCAAAAAGCAACAGCATCAATACCATCAGCACCCGAAACTCTACAAACTTGCTGTACCTGAAATATTGCTCATTGGCCGAAAAGAAGACCAGCACAGCAAATATGATCAGATAAATAAGCATGGTTGATAATTTTCTAACTTGTCTTTTTCCAGTTTAAACAACAGCCCGCATTGATTGGTGTTGATTTTAAAGATAAATCAAACAGGCTGAAACAGCATAAAGTACTTGTTTCGTTTTCTTACAATTGTTTTCTTTTCATTCTTCTCAAAAGGAATCCATAAGTGATCATCAGCAGATAAGCCAACGACGACAATGGATAACCAAAGGCAATGAGCAATTCGTTGCGGGTATGCCCCACCCATTTGAAATACAGCACCTGACATCCAAAGGCAATGATCACTGCATAAAGCATCTTGATGCTTTTCAGCTCGAGCTCATAGGTTTTGTTGATCACCATCGCCATCTGCCAGATGAATGTTCCGGCGATGATGATGAAACCCATATGTCTGTAGGTGGAGCTGTCCGGCACATGGAGGATCTTCATCAAAAGAGAAGCGCCGAATCCATAGTAGGCCACTGTTACCAGCATGAAACCGAGCCATTCGAAAAGAATGATTTTTTTCAGCAAGGCATTGATTTCGGCTTTTTTCCCTTCTTGATAAGCAACAGTCAGCAAGGGCAGTAATGTTAGCAAAACAGGAGAGATGACCAGCGTGAAACCGCGCGACAGCATGTCGAACAGCGCCTGGTAATTGCCTTGCACAACTGCGCCCAGGTATTCACGCATGAAAATCTTGTCGATATAAGTAAGAAAGTAAGCAAACACAAACCAAAGGGATAACGGTGTGCCATAGCGGAAAAACCGCTTGATCATCGAAGGCTCGTCGCTGTTGTTGGTGACGACACTTTGGTCTGCAATAAAAAATGATTTTGTTTTCATGTACAGGTACAACACCGAAAACGCAAAGGATAAGATGGCTGCAATAAAAAGGGCATGGAGATAATGGAGCCCTGTCAATCTCAACAAAGCCAGCGCCACCAAAAAATAACTCAAGGTGCGGATGGTTTCGGAATAAATTGTTTTGCGAGACAGAAAATTCGACTGTGCAATCACCATGAATGAAAACTGAATGGCACAAACAAAAAAATTGAGGCCAATCAGTAAAGTCAACAGGATGTCTTTTTCAAAAAAATAAAGTACCGGAATCGTTACTGCTATCAGTATCCATTGAAAGATTACCGTCAGCCTTAATGCTTTACGGGCAAATAGGGGCTTGTTGTCACTGATGGGATAGAAGCGTGAAATGCTTTGGGTGATCCATCCGGTGGTGATGGTGGAAAATATCAAGGCACCATTGTAATGCAGAGAGAAGGCGCCATAATCTGCAGCGCCCAAGAGTGTTTTCAGCACTGGAATGGTGACGGCGGTAATCAGTGCCGGCAGAATGATGCTGGCGAGGTAGTTGAAATAATCTTTTCTGAACCTTTCAAATAAACTCATGCGGGTTGTTTAACCATACTGAAATCAAAGTTGGGTTCAGCCGGCGATATTCATTTTTTTATAGCGTTCGCGTTGTTCCTTGATTAGCAGCCAAACCGCCAGGAATACAGCTGACAGCAAAGCGAGCATTAAAGCTGTTTTCAGCCGGCTCATCTTGATTCTTTGCATTGGATAATCCGCATGGTCGATGATTTGCAAAATGGGCGTATTGATCAGGTATTGAAACCGAGCCAGCTCAAGATTCTTGAACATTTCGGCATAGGCGGCACTGTACAATTCGATGTTGGTATGTTGCTTCAGTACAGGCACCTGAGAAGCTTCAAAAACCGGATTGAGGTTGGCGTCTTTAACCCCAGCTCGACTGGAAATGCTGGAATACAGTCCTTCTTTCACGGAACTGATTCTGTTTTCAAGCGCATCTAAAGTGGCACGCGATTTCTTGGTTTTGAGTTCGGTATAAAAGATGTTCGCTTCGTTCACCAGTCTGTCGGTCATGTCTTTGGAAAACTTTTCGCTGGGACTGCTGATGTTGATTTCGAAGATGTTGTACTTTCTGTCGGGCTTCTCCACATTGATATTTTCCAGGAGCATTTTTTCATACATCAATTTCAAAACACTGTCTTGCAGGTAAGTGAATGACGAACGGTTTTGAAATGCCGGAAAATGAACGTTGGCAATTTTGGGGTTGAAGCTGTTGCGCCCTTTGGCATTCATGAAATATTCAATCATGCGATAAGAGCGGTTGTCGAAAGTATCCACCGAAAGCAGTACGTTTTCAATCATCCTTCTGCTCTTCATGATTTCGATGATGTTGTCGCCTTCAAAAATATTGTTGCCCGAACCTAAGGATAAGCCAAACTGAGAAGCGATGCTGCTGATGCTGCTTTCCGATGTGCTGCCATCGTCCAAAGCAAAAGTCATTCGGCTTTTATACTGTGGTTGTTGCAGCGAAGCGTAGATGAATCCGATGGCGCCAAAAGCAATACAAACAACGATAAAAAGCCACCATCTTTTTTTAAGATAGGCGAACTTCTCGCTCAGCAATGATTCAATCGATGCCTGCTGATGGGCATCCATTTCTTTATTTTCCATGTTGTTGCTCATATTGGCTGCGCTTATTTTTTAAGTGCTGAAATGATCACATTGGATACGATGCCCAAAGCTGAAATGAGTACAGCCCATTCGCCCGCACCCATCTTGTTTCTGTTGTCTTTTTGTTTTTGCGGAACAAAGATTTCAGAACGGGCAGTCACTTTGGGATAAGACCTGAAGAACAGGAATCGTTTTACCTTTTTCGCTTTACCATCCGGATAAACCACTACTGTGCCCGATTTGCGCGCCAGTGAAGTAAAGTTACCCGCTTGCCAAATGTAATACCGGGCGTTTTTGGTGGGGTTTACCGGTATCACCGTAGGATAATAAACCTCGCCGGATATTTTTACCAGGTTTCTGTTTTTATTGATGGTGATGATGTCGCCGTCTTCCAGAATCAGATTGTCTTCCAGTTCGGGATGGGCCAGAATTTCTTTCAGATCGATACTGATGAGTTCTTTATTGTTGACGATATCGTCGTTGATGGTGTTGCTGATGCTATCGGGGTCGATATTGAGTAAACGCTGGAAAATCTTTTCTCTTTCTTTGTCGGTAAAATCAGACTCTACATTTCTTCTGATCGTGATGATACCCGAATCGGCTGAATTGCGGAAGCCTTCCACACGGCGAATGATGTCGGTGATGCGCTCATTGCTTTTTTCGAGAATGTACTTGCCCGGCACTTTCACTTCGCCCACCACCATCACCGCACGGGTAGGAACGAGCCCCAGCTTATTTCTTACAATCACAAAATCGAAGGGTTTTAAAGCGATGTTGCTGTTGAGTGAAGTGATGAAAGTTTCGTTTTCGTTGGTGGCGCCACCATCGTTGCTGATGATTCTTCTCGAAATCTCAATCTTGCTCGAATCTCCTTTTTCCGAAATACCTCCGGCGGCGAGTATCACATCTTTCAAACTCAGATCTTCTCTCCACTTGAATCGGATAGGGTTTCTCACGTTGCCTTCCACAGAAACATACATGTTGTCTTTGAAATCGAATATTGAATTCACCACCACCTGGTCGTCGCTTTGCAATAACACTTTTTGTCCGGTGAGTTGCACTGAATCGAGATTGACCGAAAGGATGGCGGGCACTCTGTTTTTGTAATATCTGTAAATGGTGATCTGTCCTGTGTAGGCTTCCGTCAGCAATCCGCCGGCTTTGGCAATCAGTTTTTCCAGATCGAGTCCTTCGCTGATTTCATAAAGCCCGGGGCGTGCCACATAGCCCGAAAGGGTAATCTTGTTCACAAAACGCTGATGGTTTTTATTCACCACAATGCTGTCGCCGTTTTGTAAAGTGAAATGGGCAAATTTGTCGGCAGTGATATCTATCACTGTCTTTCCTGTGTCGGTGATACGAATATCGGTGATGCTGTTTTTATGTGCGATGGCATCAAATCCGCCACAATAAGTCATCAGATCTTTTACAGATTCAGAATCCAACATCTCATATTTCCCTTGCCTTTTTACCTGTCCCGAAATAGAAATCATGTTGTTGAAATAAGGAATTCTCACGATGTCGCCTTCTTGCAGTAAGACATTGTCTGTTTGATTGCCTTTCACCAGAAAAGAGTAGAGGTCAGCTGTTTTTTTCAGCTTATTGGCTCTAATCAGTTCAATGGTTCTGTAGCTGCCCATTTTCTGTGGTCCGCCACAGAGATAAAGCAGGTTATAAAGCGTGGTGTAAGAGGATACGGTGTAGGTACCCGGTTTTTCGGCCTGGCCTATGACGGTTACACGGATGGTTCTGATCTTGCCTAAAGTAATTTGCAGCTGGGTTTGTCCAGATGCCATGGCTCTGTAAATGGTGGAAGTAAGTTTCTGTTTGATTTTTTGAGTGGCTTGTTCGATGGAAAGTCCGTTGACAAACACAGGCCCTACATTGGGGATGTAGATTTCTCCTTCTTCACTGACCTGCAGATTGTATTTCTTTTCGCTGACACCAAAAATATTGATGATGATTTCATCGTCGGGGCCCAGGATGTAAGAGGATGGGGTGGGAATGCGAAGATTGGGTTCAAACACCAGACTGTTTTTCAGGAAGAGCTCCGATCCAAACACAGTGATGTCTTTGTCGTTGTCGCGCATCATGTCGTCTTTGCGCTCTTCAACCTTGTTGTCGTTTGTTTTTTTCTTTTTATTATCCTCTTGGTTTACCTCAGGATTTTTTTGTGATAAAACGGGAGAATTTTCCACCATCGACAATCTCGACTTCAACTTCAAGGATTCCGATTCCTGCAATCCTCTTTCGGTGAGCATCTTGAGCAATTCGGCGTCGGATAGTTTCAACTCTTCCGCTTTGCTTTTCACTGCTTTGATTTGCTCATCGTTGAGCATGTCCACTTTTACAGATGATAAATCGTTGATATCTAAAATGTTGGACTGTGCCCGAAGTGAGGTGCCGGCCATGGCCAAAAGCACAAATAAAAATAAAACAACTTTCAATTTCATTTGGGATTTCCTTTAAAGGTCTATGTCGAAAAATACTGATAAAAAAAGAATGCCGAAGGTACTGAAATTTTCTATTCTGCTGTGTCATGGCCTTCTTGGCAGGCGCAGTCCTTATCTTTGCAGCCATGCATTACGCTTCTATCGAAAACATCAGCAAGTCATTTGGCATCCGTAGCCTTTTTCGCAACATCACCCTAAACATTGAGGAAGGAGATAAGATAGCCCTGGTGGCCCGAAACGGCTCGGGAAAAAGTACGTTGATGAAAATCATCGCCGGTATGGAAACGGCCGACACAGGTACGGTTTGGGTGCATAAGGAAATCAGAACCGTCATGTTGCAGCAAGAGCAGGCCTTTCATCCCGAAAAATCCATCTGGGACAATGTGCTGGCCATGGACCATCCGGTGGTACATGCGGTGAAAGCTTACGAGAAGTATATTGAATCGGGCAGTGAAGACCACGAACTGCTGGGCGAACTGATGGCCCGCATGGACGACCTCAACGCCTGGAGTTTTGAAAGCGACATGAAGCAGATTCTGGGCCGACTCAACCTTCATCACCTCAATGAAAAAGTGGGCAACCTCAGCGGTGGACAGAAAAAAAGAGTGGCATTGGCGCAAGCTTTGATTGAAACCCAGTTGCACGAAGGCAAATGTCTGCTGATCATGGATGAGCCCACCAACCATCTGGATGTGGGCATGATTGAATGGCTGGAGGATTACCTGGGTTCGCAAAAAGTGACGCTGTTACTGGTTACCCACGACCGTTACTTTCTGGATGCCGTTTGCAATGAAATTGTGGAAATAGATGATGAGAAAGTGTATGTGTACAAAGGCAATTACGACTACTTTCTGGAGCAAAAAAGCCTGAGACTTGAGGTGCAACAAAGCGAACTGCAAAAAGACAAGAATATTTTCCGCAAAGAACTCGAATGGATGCGCAAACAACCCAAGGCGCGTACCACGAAAAGTAAAAGCCGACAAGACGCTTTTTCTGACCTGGAAGAAAAAGTAAAACAGCAAAAAGAAGTGAGTGAGGTCAGCCTGCAGGTGAAGATGACCCGCCTGGGCGGAAAAATCCTGGAGATGAAGAAAGTGAACAAGAGCTATGGCGACCTGGTGATTATGAAAGGCTTTGATTATACTTTCAAAAGAGGCGAAAGGATTGGCGTGGTGGGAAAGAATGGTGTGGGGAAATCCACGTTTTTAAAAATCGCTTTGCAGCTGGAGGAGCCCGACAGTGGCAAAATCAATCATGGCGATACGGTGGTGTTCGGCAACTTCAACCAGGAAGGCTTGCATTACAAAGAAGATAAAAGAGCCATCGAATATGTGAAATCACTGGCCGAATTTTTTCCATTGGCCGATGGATCAAAAATCTCTGCCAGTCAGTTTATGGAGAAATTCGGATTCAACGGCGAACAGCAGTATACGCCTTTGAGCAAATTGAGCGGAGGTGAAAAAAGAAGACTGCACCTGCTGAGTATTCTGTTTCTCAATCCCAATTTCCTGGTGCTCGATGAGCCTACCAACGACCTCGATTTGCAGACGTTGCGCACACTCGAAGAGTTTCTGCTCGAATACCCGGGTTGCATTTTGATCGTCAGCCACGACCGTTATTTCATGGACAGGATGGTAGATCATTTGTTCGCCTTTGAAGGCGATGGAGTGATTCGTGATTATCCGGGCAACTATTCGCAATACCGCGAGGCTTTATCGAAAGGGTTGCTGGAAAATCAGGTTCAGCAAATCATGAAACCTGAGCCCGAAGAAAAACTGAAACCCGAAGCACAGCCTTCCAAATCAACAGAGAAAAAACTGACTTTCAAGGAAAAATTCGAGCTCGAAAACCTGGAGAAGGAAATGCCCGCTCTGCAAAATGAAAAGGTAGAACTTGAAAAGCAGTTATCGGAAAATATTGGGTTTGAGGCTTTGCAAAAAGCGGCGGCCCGCATCAGTGAAATCATTCAGCTGCTTGACGAAAAAGAAATGCGCTGGCTGGAGTTAAGTGAAAAGCAGGGTTAAAAAAAGCCGCGTCTCTTGTTGAAAACGCGGCCTTCTTTCATAGAGGTTATAATTTTGCCTGCAAGCCATACCACCCGCCACCGTTGTATACTTCGGTATAACCTTGCGATTTTAATAGGCCTTTGGCCGATGCGCTGCGCATGCCTGAAGCACAACAGGTAATCACCGGTTTGTTTTTGTCTTTCAGCTTGGCCACGCTGGCGCTGAGCTGGTCGAGGGGAATGTTGATGGACCCTTTGATATGTCCGCCCGCGTACTCTCCTTTACTTCTCACGTCTACAATCACCGCGCCGTTTTTTACCAGTGTTGCGTAATCTGTTTTGGGTCCCAATCCCAATAATTGTTTGATGAATCTGATCATTGTTTTTTTGTTTTAAAAAAGCTGAATAACAATCCACCCATCAGCATGCCGTAAAGGGTCATCAGGTAAGGATTCGATTTGATGGCACAGCCATGGGTACATCCGTAAAATTTCCAGTAAAGAAATCCCGTTGCCGCACCGGCCAAAATGCCTGAAATGATGAGTAGGTTACTGAGAAGAAATTTCTTCATGTGTTTTGTTGTTAAAAATGCTCACACTGTTATAAATAACTTCCCAGGTAATGGGAAGGGCTTTTTTCAGCATGTGACTGACACCACAATATTTTTCCTGAGAATCATTAACAGCTTTCAAGGCATCGGCCATGATATCGGCTTCCCCTAAAAAAATGTATTGGAGGTGAATACGCACATATTCTATGGGTGCTTGTTTGCTCAATTCGCCTGTTACTTTGATATCGAGGTCCTTGACCACTTTGTTTTGTTTTTTGAGGAGCGCAATAATGTCCATGCCCGTACACCCCGAAAGTGCAGTCAGTACAAAGGGTTTGGGAATAGGCCCCAAATCGGCACCACCCGATTTTTCGGGCGCATCCATGATGATGGTATGTCCGTTCACCAAAGCATTGAACTGCATCTGACCCATCCACTGCGTTTCTATTTCATGTGTTGCCATGGATGATTATTTTTTTGATTTACAGGTATTGATGCCAAAGGGAACGTAAAGAGGACAAAAGTTGATTAGGCTGGTCAATAAAAATATTCCACCTAAGACCAGTAAAACCATGGCGAGTGTTCCTGTAATCACTTGTGTCATATACAACACCGAAATCACAATGGCAATGATGATTCTGATGATTTTGTCGTTAGTGCCCATGTTCTTTTTCATAGCATTTAAGTTTTATGATGATGACACAAAAGTAAAAAGGCAAACCGCTCCAGTAGGTGATAAATGTTACAAAACAGCCGTATCGTCATTGGGTTTAGTACCTCGATGGATATCCTACAGGCTGGATAAACTCTTCTTCTTTGGTGGCAGCCTTCTTCGCCTTGCCGAAATTTTTCAGGTTATAACTGAACGTGGCCATGAAATAACGGCTCAGCACTTTGCTTTGTGCATCTTCTATGTAAGTACTGGTGATGTTCCTGCTGATGCTTTGATTCTGTTTCAGGATGTCGAAACAGGAGATTTTAAATTCAGCAGCTTTACTTTTCATGAACTTCTTTCCGATGGCTGCATTCCACAAAGTGAAAGTCTGGTTGAATCCGCCGGTAAGACCCTGAAAGCGCTGATAGTTCAATTCGTTTGACACAAACCATCCTTTTTTACTCAAAAGGTTAAGCGTAGCCGTTAGATTGTGATTGACATAGTTGTTGTTGCTTACAGTAGCACCGCTTGTTTGTGTAAGGTTGATGTTGGCCATATAGTTGATGTTGTAATCAACATACTCGCTGATGTTGCTGGACAATACCGTCCCTAATGAATATTGATAGGTTTTCGTAGTTGTGTTGACATAATTCACCAGGCCGGGAAGTTGAGAGTAGTTCAGGTTGGCGTTCAGACTGATGTTTGATTTGATGAATTTCAAAGGGAAGCTGTAGGTAAGGTTAGAGCGTAAGCTTTGGTAACCATCCAGATTAACTGGTTTGTTGAGTTGTGTCCCTTTTTTTAATACGATATCATGTGCAATCATGGAATCTTGTTGTAAAATATAAGTGGCATTGGAGATGTAAGCAGAGGCCACTTGCATGAAAAAACCACCAAACCAACTCCTGCCGGTTTTGTTGTTGGTATAGGTATATCTTCCTCCAAGATAATGAGTGTAAGATTGCTGCAAATCTTTGTTGCCGCTGCTCACGTTTACAGGGTTGCTTAAGTTCACTACATCCTGCAACTGATTGATTGACGGAAAATTGGTGGAAGCCCTGTAAAAAAATCTAACATTGGCTTGCTTGGAAAGTTTCTTTCTCCAGTAGGCGTTCGGCAGAAAATTGCGGAAAGTCTGGTCTACATTGGTTTTGGTGGGAAACAGCCTATTGCTGTTGAGGGCTGTTTGCTGGTAACTGACACCCACTGCGAATTGTTCATCTTTCGAGGGAGAGATGCGATAGGTGACGCCGCCATTATGGGTAAGGATGTCGTTGTCGAATAGATTGGAGAGCGTGGTATCGAATGATTTAAACGGAAGCCCTTTGTTGGTGAAGGTCTGCTGGTCGGCATGGCTTCTTTGAAAGGAAGGATTGTATTCGAACTGCAGCTGGCTTTTGCCTTCTTTATCCAGCGGTTCGTTGTAGCTCAGATTGCCCGAAAGCGTATAGCTGTTAGTGTTATTGAATCCGTCTTGCTGCTGGATAGAATCGGTAGGCAATGGGAAGGTGGCGTTGTCGTAAAAACGATAGACGCCATCAATCAGCGAGTTGCCATCGTTTTTTGTCAGTACGGTATTCCATCCCGCCGAAAAAATTCTTCCTTTCTTTTTGAAAGTATGGCGGTACATGATGTTGTTTCTGAGATTGTAACCGTTTTTGTCGTTGCTGGTGTTGGAATGGGAATTGTAAAGCGAATCATCGGGCTGGATATAGCTTTTCAATCCGGTGAACTTATCGGTGTTGTTGGTTTGGAAACTGAGATTAGGGATGATGAAAAGCATGTTGCTGGAGTCGAGTTTGATTTCTACACGGGCATTGATGCGATGATTGTTGTTGACTGCACGGGCATCACTTTGCTGATAAGTGGTTTGTCCGCCTTCCAGAATCCTTGTATTGGTGATGGAAGTGTTGTCGTTGATGCTGTTGTTGAAGAAATAACTTCCGGTAATGGTGGTGAATTTCCCCCATTTGTCATTGTAATTCAAGCCTGCAGCATTGGTGGTACTGATGCCACTGGAAGGCCCTACGGTAAACGACTCGGAAGAACTGCCGCCAGGTCCTCTGCCGCTACTCATTCCCATTCTGCTTTGGTTATTGTTGTTGCTGCCGGTAATGCCCAGCAGATCCTGCGATCCGAAGTTTTGCTGGTTGATGTTGTTGAAATTTCCAACCACAGAAACTCTTCTTTCGTTTTTGAAAAAACTCAAATTACCTCCCCCCGAATATTTGGAGTCATTGCCACCGCCGGCGTATATCCTGCCAAACTGCGCATTTTGAATGCCGGCTTTGGTGATGATGTTGATGGTCTTCTGCGAATTGCCATCATCGATGCCTGTGAGTTGAGCCTGGTCGCTAAGCTTGTCGAAAACCTGTATCTTATCCACCACACTGGCCGGAAGATTTTTCAAGGCGGAAGTGGCATCGTCTCCAAAAAAATCTTTGCCGTCAACTGTCACTTTTTTTACTTGCTCGCCATGTGCGGTCACTGTCCCGGATTTATCTACAGTGATTCCAGGCATTTTCTTTATCAGGTCTTCTGAAGTGGCATCCGGATTCACCTTGTATTCTTTGGCACTGTATTGTGTGGTGTCGTCCTTCTGACCAACAGGAGGTACTTTTGAAATGATGGTTACATTGGCCAGTGACTCACCGGCAGGTTCCATCAAAATGAAAATGGTTGAATTATCGTCTGCTTTAACGGTGATGTCTTTAGCGGCTTCTTTGAAGCCAACACAGGTGACTTTTACGTTGAATTCTCCGGCTTTTAAATTGCTGATTTCGAAAAATCCGTCGGAGTCTGTAATGCCCACTTTTATCAATTGGCTTTTTTCAAATACACTGACAGTGGCACCTTTCAGCCAATGCTGTTTCAGCTTTTCCATCACTGCAATTTTAGTTGTATTATTCTGGGCAATTGACGAGAGGCTGACAAGTGTTAGTGTGAGCAGAAATAAAATAGATTTTTTCATTGTAAAGTGTTTTCAGAGAACGGCTATGCCGGTCGGGCATTATATTTTTTTTATGATAAGAGGTCATTTGTTTTGATGATTTACAATTATCTTGCGGACTCAAAAAAACAAATATGGAATATAATAAGTTAGTTGCCGTAACCGGACTTGGCGGATTGTTCGAGTTGATTTCATCCAAAGCCGATGGCGGATTGGTTCGCTCATTGGAAGACAAAAGTACCAAATTTGTAAGCAACAGAGTACACACCTTCTCTCACATCGAAAGTATTGAAGTATACACAACAGGTGATAATGTAAATCTTTCGGAAGTTTTTCTTGCCATGAAAAACAGCAGTGAAGCTTTGCCCGATGCAGGTAATGTTTCCGACATCAAAAACTATTTTGGGAAAGTATTTCCAACCATGGATTTCGAAAGAGTTTACGGCAGTGATATGAAAAAGATGATCAAATGGTTCGAAATCATCAGCAAAAACAATATCGACATCAAACTTTCGGAATCAGCAGGCGAAGAAAATCAGGAACCGATTGCTGAAAAGAAAACAGTGGCCTCTACCGCGCAAGCCGCTCCCAAAGCAGTGAAAAACGCACCGGCAAAAAAAGTGAACGCACCGCGTAAAATGGCTTAATGCCTTTTTTAAAATAATTCAACACAAAATAAATATTCCGCCTCTGGCGGATTTTTATATTATGAACTATACCGCCAACATCACCAAGCTCAAAAGAACTTTCCTTCCGGCATCTTTTGTCATTACCGACTGGGCAGCGCTGGAGCCGTTTTTTAAAAATCTGCTTGATCGCGATATCAGCAACTTGTCACAACTGGAGCAATGGCTGAAAGACCAAAGCGAACTGGAGGCCGCCATCAGTGAGGATGCGTGCTGGCGTCAAATCAAAATGACCTGCGATACCAGAGATAAAGCGCTGGAAGAAGCGTTTAACTTTTTCTGCATGGAGATTCAGCCCAAAATCCAGCCCTATGCGGATGCGTTGAACAAAAAATTGCTGTCGGCGCCCTGTGCAGACCAACTGGATCATCAAACATACTTCACCTACCTGAGAAACATCCGTAAAAGCATCGAGCTGTTCAGGGAAGAGAATATTCCATTACAGGCCGAATCGGCGGTGATGCAACAACAATACGGACAAATTACCGGAGCTATGACCGTGGAGGTAAACGGACAAGTGTACACGCTGCAACAAGCCGGAAAATTTTTACAAAGTCACGACCGTAAACTGCGTGAAGAAGTTTACCATAAAATCCAGCAACGCCGTTTGCAGGATTCTTCTGCCTTGAATACATTGTTCGACAAGCTGGCCGAAAACAGAAACCAAACAGCCCTGAACGCGGGCTTTGAAAATTATACCGCCTACCGTTTCAAGGAACTTGGCCGATTTGATTATCAGAAAAAAGATTGCTTTCAGTTTCATGAAGCGGTCAAATTGCATGTGCTGCCACTGGTGAATGAGATCTACCGCAAGAAAAAAGCGGCTTTGGGTGTAGATCAGCTACGTCCCTGGGATCTGGAAGCCGAAGCCGAGGGAGTTCAACCGCTGCAGCCTTTCAACACAGGCGAAGAGCTGCTCAATAAATCCATCGCTTGTTTCAACTTGTTGAATCCTTTCTTTGGCGACTGTCTGTCGAAAATGAAAGAGATGAAGCACCTCGATCTCGAAAGCAGATTGGGCAAAGCACCCGGCGGCTATAATTGTCCGTTAGCCGAAAGCGGCGCTCCGTTCATCTTCATGAATGCGGCCGGTCAGATGCACGATGTCACCACCATGGTGCATGAAGGTGGACATGCGGTTCATTCATTCCTGGCTCATCATTTGGAGCTCAGCGGCTTCAAAGAATATCCCATGGAGATTGCCGAAGTGGCCAGTATGGCGATGGAGTTGTTCACCATGGATCATTGGGCCTCTTTCTTCGACAATGACGACGATTTGAAAAGAGCCAAAGAACATCAATTGGAAAGAGTGATCACCATCTTTCCCTGGATTGCCGTAATCGACAAATTCCAGCATTGGATCTACAGCCATCCTTCCCATACGTATGAAGATAGAACCAAAGCCTGGATGGACATCCTCTCCGAATTCAAAGATGAAGTGATAGATTTCAGCGGATTGGAAACTTATCGCAGCAACGCATGGCAAAGACAGTTGCACCTGTTTGAAGTGCCTTTCTATTATATCGAATACGGCATCGCTCAATTAGGCGCCATCGGCATGTGGATGCAATACAAACAAAACCCGCAGCAGGCCATTGAAAATTATTGCAAAGTGCTAAGCCTCGGAGGAACCAAAACCCTGCCCGAACTTTATGAAGCAGCTGGGTTATCATTTGATTTCTCTCCCGAGAAAATAAAAGTGCTGATGGATTTTGTAAAATCAGAAATGGGCAAACTGTAAGACGACGGCTTCTTTCATAGTCATCAATTGTGGCAATCGCTGCACATGCCCTTAACCACCATGGCAGCGTTGACAGGCTCAAAACCTTTTGGCAACTGCACTTTGGGCACAATCACCTCATCCATACAGATGGTTTTTTCACATTCCATACAAATGAAATGCACATGATTGTCGTGGTGATGTCCAGCCTCACAGGAATCTTTGCACAAGGCATAAAGGATGGTATTGTCGGTAGTGGGTATCTGGTGGATGATGCCGCTGTCTACAAATGTTTGCAAGGTTCTGTAAATTGTCACGCGGTCTAAAGACACAGAGGCGCTTTTTTCGATATCTGCATGCGATAGGGCACCCATAGATTGTAAGAAAATTTCAAGTATCAGTTTACGACCCTCCGTGATACTTAGGCCATTCCTTTTCAATATGTTTTTGCTTTGATCCATCTTTTAGTTGGGTGAGTTGCTGAAGCCGTTGACAAATCTTGTGGTTTCAACTTTTTCTTGCAATATTTCGGGAATATCGGCCATCAGTTTGTCTACCTCAGCTTCATTCAGTCCATCATAGATGCCCCGTACCCGGCCATATCTGTCCACCAGCGCAAAGAACTGGGTATGGATGAACTGGTCGGCGATAAGCTGTGTGCTGTCTGGTTTACCATTGTCGATGATATAACCCTGTCGCGCCAGTTTATATAGTTCGGCTTTGTCGCCTGTTAAGAAATACCAGTTTTTGTTGTCGCCGGTAAAAACAGAATCGTTACCGTCGCTGATCAATTTGTAAGAACCATCTTCTCTTTTTTCCAGTTTGCCATTGAGCATGCGGGCTTCATATTTTTTCAAAAGTGGCACGCTGTCGGTTTCGGGCATGCATGTATGTGAGGCAATCAGAAAGTCGGGCTCATTGCAGAAACGGTCGTAAACCCTGCGCATGCTGGTGTTCATTTTAGGACAAATACCTCTGCAGGTGGTGAAGAAATATGCCGCCACATATACTTTTCCGTCGGTGTTTTTTTTGGTGAAAGGCTTCCCGTTTTGGTCGGTGAAGTGAAATTCGGGAATATTGGGATTGATGACTTTCAGTTTGGATTCATGAAATGGACGCTCGTCTACAATTGCCAACAAAAATCCGGTGAGCAGCAGCCCAAAAAACAAAACATAGATAAGCCACTTGTATTTTTTCATGATAAAAATTAAGGACACAAAGTTAATCCATCAACGAATGACCTCAAGGATTCTTTCAAAAAACTTGCAACATTATTGCAAATTCGGCTAACTTTACCGGCTCAAAAAGCTGCTGCTGCAAGCTGAATAGGTGAGTCCTCATGCAGACAAGCTTGCAAAAAGCGAAATAAGAAAATTCATGAATCTGAAGATCAATTGGGATGGGTTGGGTATCATCACCTCAATCGCTTGTGCCATTCATTGTGGCATCTTACCTTTTGTGATACCGGCACTTCCGCTTTTTGGTGTCAATATCATCCATAATACCTTTTTTGAATGGCTGATGATCGGCATCGCTTTTGTTGTAGGCATCTACTCCTTGTATCACGGCTTCATCAAACACCATCATTCCTATTATCCTGTTTTGCTTTTTATCTTCGGTTTTATTTTTTTGGTGGCCAAGCAGTTCATGCCGCAAATGGAATATTTTTTCCTGGCCATAGCTGTCATGTCCATCATCAGTGCGCACTACATGAATTACCGTTATTGCAGAAGGGTCAAGTGTAGTTCTCCTCATCATAAACACTGATCAGTTTTTTAAAGTGCATCAAACTTTTTTACCTTAAATAAATTGACCATGAAGCTTTTCATTTTTTCATTGTTATTGCTTATGAATACTTCGCTTTTTGCACAAAACAAAAACGAGAAAGCCATATTGCAATTGCTGAAAGACCAGGACGCATGCTGGAATAAAGGTGATATCGAAGGTTTCATGCAAACCTACTGGCATAGCGACTCGCTGATGTTCATCGGAAAATCGGGGGTCACTTACGGTTGGAAACAAACGCTGAACAATTACAAGAAAGGTTATCCCGATACAACGGCGATGGGTAAACTGCATTTTACACTCATCAAAATACAAAAACTTTCTTCGCGTTATTACAGTGTGGTTGGAAAGTGGCATCTAACGCGCAGCATCGGTGATTTGCAGGGGCATTTTACTTTATTGATGAAGAAGATCGATGGTCGCTGGGTGATCGTGGCCGACCACAGCAGTTAATTTATAACTCCCATTTCTTTTTGAGATACCGAATCAGCATTACAAGTGTGATTAGAAAATATGCATAATAACCGATGTTGATCCAATCGGGTTTGTTGCTGAAAAATGCCCATTCTTCATAAATTCCCGCAAAGACATTCGTCATCATCCACAACAGCACCATGGCCACTGTGTTGACAATTCGAATTAAAAAAGCTCTTGTTTCATCTTCCATTCCCATGGTGGAAAGATAGGCAGATATTTTATGGCAACAGCAATTGTTGGAAAGAACTGCTGTCGCCATTGAAAACATTGAAGTCAACGGGAGCGTTGATGCCGTTGACATGCCCTTCCTCATTGTGTTGCCAGAAATGCCATTTTCGGCTGGTGCGGGGATGGTCGCCATTGTGATAATGTGCCACCCAAAGTGGATAATCGTCGAAAAAGCCCAACAGATAATCTTCGTAAAAATCGGCGTAAGTGTAAATAATAGGTTTCACACAGTAATGGTGTTCGATGGTGGTGAGCCAGTTTTTCAAATTGCTCCGGAGTTCATTGGCCGGCATGCCACCCACTTGTTCAATATCCAGTACTGGTGGGAGGTCGCCTGAAGTCAGTTTTACCATTTGCATGAAATTATGGGCTTGCGACCGGCCGCTTTCATAAACATTGAAATAATGATAAGCGCCCCTCACCAAACCCACCCTTTTGGCATGATACCAGTTTCTTTCGAAACGGGGGTCAACGGTTCCTGTGCCTTGTGTGGCTTTTACAAAAACAAAACCCAGCTTCATGTGGTCGACTTCCATTTGTTCCACCTGCTCCCAGGCAATTTTTTTTTGGTATTTGCTTACATCGATGCCATGAATCTGGTAATGGCCGGGAATGTGAATGCCAAAGTCTTTGTAATACACACCGGGTGAACCGTCGAAATAGCGGAGATAAAGTAAAATGCCCGAACTCAACATCAACAATGCCATCAAGCTGAGCAGCAATGTGAAAAAAATTCTTTTCTTATTTCTGGGCATTGGTGAAGATGAAAGATTAAAAATAAACCATAAGCGGCAATATTGGGCTGTTGTTTTATCCCCATGTGCAGTGCTCCAAAAGGCAATAAATCTTGTCTGTATTCGTTTTTGGAGTGTTCTTTTTACGTTGAATCATTAAGATCCATCCAATAACCCTATAAACTCAAGTTGAATTGAAAAAGAAGCTTATTGTATTTTTTAGCCTGTCTTTGACAGTTTTCTCCTTGTCCACCCAAGCCAAAATCTTCACCGGAACCATCGATAAAGACACCGCCATGCGATCGGTGTCAAGAGCTTTGCCATACGAGATTGCCGAACCGCTGGTGGTGGTCAAAAAGGCGAATGTTGTTTTTCCAGCCATCCTGAGCCAACATGCTTCCGCATCGATCCATTACATCGAAAATTTTTCGGTCCAGCGAAAAAAGTACATCACGTTCATTTACAAAAAAAGCAAGGCGTATTTTCCCAAAGTTGAGAAGATACTCGACCAATACAACATACCCCGTGAGTTCAAAGTGTTGATGGCCATAGAAAGCGGCTTTCGTTCCAATGCTGTTTCGCCTGCAGGTGCTGTGGGCTACTGGCAATTCATGAACGATGTGGCGCTGGAATACGGACTGAAAGTAAAGTCAAGGGCCATCTCAAAAAAAACAGGTCATCCTTCCCATAAAAAAATCAATTCCACCGACGATCGTATGGATTTCGACAAATCGACGCATGCGGCCGCCCGTTATTTGCTCGACAGGTCGAAGAACCTCAACAACGATTGGTTGCTGGTGGCGGCAAGTTATAATTGCGGCATCGGTAATGTATGGAAGGCGATGAAAAAAACAGGAAAGTCAAACGCTTCTTTCTGGGAAGTGAAAAATTACCTGCCCAAAGAAACCCAGCAATATGTGATGAACTTCATCACCCTTAATGTGATGCTCAGCAATTTCGACAAATATGCGGAAGGAGAACTTTGCTTCAGAGATGAATACAGTGGTTCGGAAGAAATCAATGCAATTTTCCGTGATGCGGAAATGCAACAATGCCTCAGCGCCGTGGCATTGCTGTAGCGGAACCCAAAATACCATTAAATTTGCCTCATGCCGGGCATTAACATCAATGATTCCATCAATCTTTTCAGTAAGCTTACTTTCAGGAGAGTCGTCAATGGCATCAAGGTGCTTTCCAGTTTTTACATCAGTAAATGGTTGAAGCGCCCGGTGCAATGGGGTTATCCGGTGTCCATCTCCTTTGAACCCACTACCAGCTGCAATCTTCGCTGTCCGGAATGTCCCAGCGGCTTGCGGGCTTTCACGCGGCCTACGGGCATGTTGCAAAATGATTTTTTTCGTACAACCATCGACGATATTCATCAACACATCCTTTATCTGATCTTTTATTTTCAGGGAGAGCCCTACCTGAACCCCGATTTTTTATCGATGGTGAAATATGCCTCCGATAAAAAAATCTACACGGCCACTTCCACCAACGCCCATTACCTTACCGATGAAAATGCCCGCAAAACGGTAGAAAGCGGACTCGACCGCCTCATCATCTCCATTGACGGCACCACACAAGAGGTATATCAGCAATATCGTGTAGGCGGAAAACTCAGCAAGGTGATTGAAGGCACCCAAAACATTGTGAAGTGGCGCAAAGCCCTCAACAGCAAAACCCCGTTCATATTTTTTCAATTTCTGGTGGTGAAGCCCAATGAACATCAGCTCGAAGAGATCAGGCAAATGGCAAAAGAGCTGGGTGTGGATGAGGTGCGTTTTAAAACCGCCCAGGTTTACGATTATGAAACGGATCCCAACCAGCTGATTCCCACGCTGGATAAATACAGTCGTTACGCGAAAAATGCAGATGGCACCTATCGACCCAAAAACAGTTTGAAAAACCATTGCTGGAAACTCTGGCATTCCAATGTAATCACCTGGGATGGATTGGTGGTGCCTTGTTGCTTCGACAAAGATGCGATGCACCAGCTTGGTAATTTGAAACAGCAATCCTTCAAGGCCATCTGGAACAACGACAATTACAGACAATTTCGCGCCGAGTTGATGAAGAGCCGTAAAAACATTGATATTTGTTCCAATTGCAGCGAAGGCATGTCCGTATGGAAAGAGGAGTAGGTTGATTGGGTAATTTGGTGATTTGATGATTTGATAGTGTGGTAATTGGGGTAGTATGCTAATATTATATTTTGTTACGTGTTAGTTGGCTAATGGGTTGGAATGATAAAGAGAAAATGTTGTCGTCAATCATCAATCACAAATCCCAAATTATCAACCCCAAATCCCAATCCCCAATCCCCAAACAACAAACAATAAACAACAAACAATAAACAACAATAATCTATGTCACCATCCAACTTCAATGAAAGGTTCAGGCAGGTAGCCTTGATGATCTTGATTATTGTGATCGGCTACATGCTGATTGCGGAACTCAAAGTTTTTATTCCGGGCTTTCTGGGCGCCATCACCATGTATATTCTTACGCGTGAATATTTCTTTACACTCACCGAAAAACATCAATGGAAAAACGGGTTGGCTGCCGTGCTGATGATCATCATCATCCTTGTGCTGATAGCGCTGCCGATTTTTTTCTCTGTGGAATTGATAACCCCCAAAATCAAGGCTGTGGCCCAGCAGCAAGACAAAGTGCTGCAAGGCATGCAGGTGATTGCCACCAAGATTGAAAGCATGACCGGTGTTTCATTGTTTGATGGTAATAACGCCAAAGCACTGGCTTTGAAAATTTCTTCCTTCATACCGCAAGTACTCAACGGAACCGCGGTGATGCTCACCAACATCCTGATGATGTTTTTTGTTTATTATTTCATGCTCATCAACGGCAAGAAAATGGAAACCTACCTCATCAAGCTGATTCCGCTGAAGCCTCACAATATCGATCTGATTGCGAAGGAAACCAAGATGATGGTGAAAGCCAATGCGCTGGGCATTCCCCTGATATGTTTGGTGCAAGGCGTTTTTGCCACCATCGGCTTCTGGATTTTTGGACTGAATGATTGGGCGCTCTGGGGTTTTCTTTCGGGCGCCTTTGCGTTCTTCCCACTCGTAGGCACCATGATCATCTGGGTACCTTTGGTGGCGTATATGTATGCCACCGGACTCGATTGGCAGGCCACCGCACTCGGATTATACATGTTGCTGATTACCGGTAATATGGATTATGTGGCCCGACTTACTTTCATGAAAAAAATGGGCGATGTACATCCGCTCATCACCGTGCTCGGTGTGATTGTAGGATTGAATCTTTTTGGCTTTGTGGGTCTGATTTTCGGCCCTTTACTGGTCAGTTATTTTCTGGTGCTGGTGAAGATATACCTCAATGAATTCATCCCCGAATTGTCAGAAGAGAAAGATAATCAGTAAAACAGGCCGGTATTCTTTTTGCCTTCCAGCCAATTGCAGTAATTGTAACTGCCCAACCTCAATTTTATGGGAATGCCTGTGTTTTTTTCGAGACGGATTTCCTGCTTACACATCCAGCCTAAATGTTGATAGTAAAGGTTGGGCGAGATGATGCCTGACTTTTGTATTCGTTCCACCTCAGTAATAAATTGCTGCTGCTTTGCTGCCGTTTTACGCAAGGTACTATCCTGATAGTAACAAAGATTTTTTGAAAATCCAACCTTTGCCACAAAAATCATGCAGAAAAAGAAAAATATCCTTTTTTGTTTCATAATACGAGATTCTCTTTTGTAAATTTACGCTCAAATACATTGATAACATTGTATTTGACGATTATCATCCCTTAGAAAATTTTTTTTAATGGCCCTTTCTCAGAGTCTGCAACAAAAGCTGCTCCAAAAGCTTTCGCCCCAACAAATTCAGCTGATGAAATTGTTGCAGATTCCTACTGCACAACTTGAAGAAAGAATCAAAGAAGAATTGGAGGAGAATCCCGCACTCGAACAATCGGAAGAAGGACATGAGGATGAATTTGAAATGAAAGATGAGTTTGCCGACAACAACGATGATTATGAGCTGGATGGCAGTGAGGAGGAATACGACAATATCGATATCAGTGAATATGTGTCGGACAGTGATGATGAACCTGGTGATTATAAACTAAGAGACGATAATTATCCAGATCCCGACGAAGACAGAACAACGCCGCAAAAAGTGGAGTCCAGCTTCAACGAAATCATGTTGCAGCAACTGGGGTTGCTAAAATTGAATGAAGATGAGCATCGCATCGCCGAACAGATCATTGGCAGTTTGGATGATGATGGTTATTTAAGAAGAGAACCCGTGGCCATCGTAGACGACCTGGCTTTCCGTCAGAACATAGACACCAACGAGGCACAGGTTGTTCGCATCATCCGCATGATTCAGGATTTTGATCCTGCCGGCGTGGCGGCTGCAAACCTGCAAGAGTGCCTGCTGTTGCAGCTCCGCAGAAAACGTCAGCAGGGCGAAGATGTGGAAACCGCCATCAAAGTGATGGATCGTTACTTCGATGAATTCACCAAAAAGCATTACGAAAAAATTCAGAAAGGGCTGGGTTTGAACGATGAGCAACTCCGTGCCATCATCAACCAGGTCATCCACCTCAACCCCAAACCCGGCATACTGGCCGGAGAATCTTCCTCAGGCGAAAATTACATCATTCCCGATTTCTTCATCACCAACAATGCAGGCAAACTCGAACTCACACTCAACAGTCTCAATGCTCCCGAACTCAGGGTGAGTGAGGGTTACCGCGAAATGCTCACCGATTATGAAAAGGGAAGTAAAAAAGACAAGCGGCAAAAAGAGGCCGTGATGTTCATCAAACAAAAACTCGATTCGGCCAAATGGTTCATTGATGCCATCAAGCAAAGACAGAATACATTGCTCAATACCATGGAGGCCATTATGAACTACCAATACAATTTCTTTCTGCATGGCGATGAAACGGAACTGAAGCCCATGATTCTGAAAGATATCGCCGAAAAAACTCATCTCGATATTTCCACAGTCAGCCGTGTGGCCAACAGCAAGTTTGTGCAAACAGAGTTTGGTACCTACCGCCTGAAATTTTTCTTCAGCGAAAGCCTGCAAACGGAAAGCGGCGAAGAAGTGAGCACCCGTGAAGTGAAACGCATCCTTACCGACTTTATCAACGACGAAGACAAGAAGAATCCGCACAGCGACGAAAAACTTACCGACATGCTTCAGGAAAAAGGTTATAATATTGCCAGAAGAACGGTGGCCAAATACCGCGAACAGCTCAATTTGCCGGTGGCCCGTTTAAGAAAAATTCTTTAATCATGACCGAAACAGTTGCTCAGGAAATTCCTTCTCCAATGGAAGACAATACTGTTTATCCTTTTGTGCTGAAATTCTTGGCGAAAATTTTTTCCTACCTATTTCATCCCTTGTTCATTCCGGTCTATTTCACTTTTTTTCTGGTGTACATGCACCCCTCGGCCTTTATCGGTTTCTCTTCAACAGAAAAAATAAAAACGGTGGTGATTGTAGCGCTCAATGTTTCTTTTTTTCCGCTGATTTGTGTGTTGCTGCTGAAGGCCGTTGGGTTTGTGGATTCCTTATATCTGCATACCCGTAAAGACAGGATCATTCCTTATATCGCCTCAGGCGTTTTCTTCTTCTGGGCTTATACTGTTTTCAAAGAGCAACCGCAGTATCCTTCTGTTTTAAGCGCATTTATCTTCGGTATTTTTCTGGCATCTTCGGCCGCACTCATTGCCAACATTTATTTTAAAATCAGTATGCATGCCATAGGGATGGGAGGATGGCTGGGTGTATTCTTGCTCTTGTTTTACAATGATGCCATGATGATGGGTGGGCCGTTGGTAACGGTGTTGCTGCTAACAGGAATCGTAATGACTTCAAGGTTGATCCTAAAAGCGCATCATGCTTTTGATATCTACACGGGATTTTTTCTGGGATTGATTTGCCAGTGGACGGCCTATTATTTTGTAGGATAACCCGCTTCGATGATGGCCGCGATTTTATTTTTGACTTCAGCAGAGGCAAAGGAATGACGTATGGCTTCCAGGTTACATCTTTTCAGCTCTTCCATTCCCCAGCCGAAAGTATTTTCCATCAGTTTGTATTCATCACTTAATGTCACATCTGTAATGGTGCGTCCGTCGGTATTGATGCTCATGCTTACACCCGATTGATAGATGGCGGGAGCGGTGTGGTCTTTTACATTTGAAAATACAGCCGTCTTGATATTGCTGCTTACACAAACTTCGAGATGAATGTCGTTTTGCTTCAGATGGCTAAGCAATTTCGGATCTTCGGCGCTTCTAACGCCATGGCCTATGCGCTTGGGATGCAGCATGTCCAGCGATTCCCACACACTTTCCGCCCCTCTGGCTTCTCCCGCATGTGCTGTGCAGGGAATGCCATGCTGGTGCGCATATTGAAATGAGCTGACATGGTTTTCAATCGGCAGACATTCATCTGCGGCGATATCAAAACCAACAACATGGGTATTGCTGAACTGAGCCGCCAGCTTGGCGGTAAGCAGGCTTTGCGCTTCGGTGAAATGACGCAAAGTGCAAAGGATGATGCCGGCTTCGATGCCAAATGTTTCCATCCCTTCGGCAGTGGCATCATTTACAGCGGCCACCACTTCTTCGGGCGTTAAACCCTTTTGCAGATGCTGCAACGGTGCAAAGCGTATTTCGGCATACACCACATGATCGGCCTTGAGCTGTTTGAAAAGATCCAGTGTAACCAGCCTGAGCTGTTCTTGGGTTTGCATCAATTCAATGGGACGTGCGGCTCTTTTGATGTAATCCAGCAAGCTGCTGCAATCAAAAGGGGCTTTAAACGCAATGTCAAACTCTTCCTCACTCACGGATGGGTCAAGCATTTTCACCACCTCATAGCTCAATGAGCAATCAAGGTGAAGATGAAGTTCTACTTTGGGAAGATGGTGAAGCATAGGGCGAATATAAGTTTAGTTTGTTTGGTAAGTTCGGGAGGTTTGGCTGCTTAGAAAACATGAATTTTTAGGAAAGCTATCACGAAACATACGTAACCCACTAAACTATCCAAACACTAAAAACATTTATTACCACCCCAGCACCCAGGCAAAAATCAATGGGGCTACGATAGTGGCATCGCTTTCCACGATGAATTTTGGTGTGTTCACATCCAGCTTGCCCCAGGTGATTTTTTCATTGGGCACAGCGCCGGAGTAGGAACCGTATGAGGTAGTGGAGTCGCTGATCTGGCAGAAATAGCTCCAGAAAGGAACGTCATGCCATTCCAGATCCTGATACATCATCGGCACCACACAAATCGGGAAGTCGCCGGCAATACCACCGCCAATCTGGAAGAATCCCACCCCTTTACCCGATGAGTTATTTCTGTACCAATCGGCCAGCCACACCATGTATTCAATTCCACTTTTCATGGTAGAAGCCTTGATTTCGTTTTTAATCACATAAGAGGCGAAAATGTTGCCCATGGTGCTGTCTTCCCAGCCCGGACAAACGATAGGAATGTTTTTTTCCGCAGCAGCCAGCATCCAGCTGTTCTTTGGATCGATTTCGTAGTATTGCTCCAACACACCGCTCAACAGCATTTTGTACATGAACTCATGCGGAAAATATCTTTCTCCTTTTTCATCGGCTTCTTTCCAAAGCTTATGGATATGTTGCTGCAAACGACGGAAGGCTTCTTCTTCGGGGATACAAGTGTCTGTAACACGATTGTAATGATTTTCCAGAAGATCCCATTCGTCTTGCGGACTCAGATCGCGGTAGTTCGGCACTCTTTTATAATGAGAATGGGCCACAAGGTTCATGATGTCTTCTTCGAGATTGGCGCCAGTGCAGCTGATGATGGCCACTTTATCCTGACGGATCATTTCGGCGAAACTCAACCCCAGTTCGGCAGTGCTCATGGCGCCGGCCAATGTCACCATCATTTTACCACCTTCCAAGAGGTGAAGTTCATATCCTTTGGCAGCATCCATCAGCGCTGCGGCATTGAAATGGCGATAGTGATGTTGAATGTACTGCGATACAGGTCCCTTGTGCATGTTAGATTATTTTAAGACGGCAAATGTAATAAAAAAAGGGAGAGGATGAAAGGTTTACAGGGGTTTGTGATTATTGATTTTGATTTGTGAGTAAAGCAAATCGTCAACTCATAAACCTTAAACCCTGCCGGCAAGCAGATAGGCAGTGCAGCAAATTAAATCATTAAACTTTTATCCGGCGGAGTGCCCAAACCACTATGGAGTCGGCGGTTCAATACATTCAAATGGTTCAAAAGGTTCAGGTGGTTCAAAATGTTCAATGCGAGTTTGCAGCCAGGATTTCAACATGTTATTTGAACAAACATTTAACCCCCTTGAACCTATTGAACGTTTTAACCCCCATCAAACTCATTGAAATTATTAATCCCCTTGAACCCTTTGAAAAAACATCAAACAACAAACACTTCAATAAGCGAAGTGATGTAAATCTACCTACCGGTAACATTTTTTATATTTGTCACTCACTCCTCATACCTGCCAATATGAAGAATCAAATTACTGCAAAGCCTCACTATCTCATTCTCGATGCATTGCGTGGTGTTGCCGCCATTGTGGTGGTATTGTTTCACATCATGGAAACCCACGGCAATCCTGCCTTGGATCCGCGCCCCGATAAATTTCATCAGCTGATCAATCACGGATATCTGGCTGTGGACTTTTTCTTTTTGCTTTCCGGTTTTGTCATTGGTTATGCCTACGACGACCGTTGGGGTAAAATGACTTTATCCGGATTTTTTAAAAGAAGATTGATTCGTTTACAACCTATGGTCGTCATGGGTATGCTCATCGGCGCTTTGCTGTTTTATTTTCAGGATTCCACCGTTGCCATGCCCATCATTCATACCATACCGGTATGGAAAATGATACTCATCTTTTTCATTGGCATCACAATGATTCCCATACCTGTTTCCATGGACATCCGGGGTTGGCAGGAAATGCATCCGCTCGATGGTCCGGCCTGGTCTTTGTTTTTCGAATACGTCGCCAATATATTATACGCCACAATTGTGCGCAGGTTTTCCAATGCTTTGTTGGCAGTTTTAGTGGCATTGTCTGCCGCATTCCTGATTTATTACACCGTAACCGGACCCACAGGCGATTTGATCGGAGGCTGGTCGCTGGATCCCGTTCAATTTAAAATCGGCTGGATCCGCCTGATGTACCCTTTCTTCGCCGGATTGCTCTTGTCGCGCTTGATCAAAATCCGATCTTTCAACAACGCATTTTTATGGTGCAGTCTGCTGTTGATCGCCACTTTGTTTTTCCCCAGATTGGGCAATGAAAACGAACTGTGGAAAAATGGAATTTATGAAGCGGTTGTAGTGATTCTCGTTTTCCCTGCCATCGTTTATATAGGCGCATCCGGACAGGTAACAGGTCGTATGGAAAAAGTTTTCCAATTTCTGGGCGACATCTCATATCCCCTTTACATCACACATTATCCTATCATCTACATCTATACAGCCTGGGTGTTTGACAAAAAAAAACACATCGACGACGCTTATCCATTCAGTATCCTTGTGCTGGTTTCATCTCTATCCATCGCCTGGTTATGTTTGAAGTTTTATGATGAACCGGTAAGAAGATGGCTGAGGAAGAAATTCAATTAAGATTGATATATCAAAAATCTGCTGTCATTAATATTACGATGGGAATAAAAACAAAACTGGCTGTTTCAACAATCTGAAACAGCCAGTTTTGTCTTAAGTCTCAACGAAAGAAACCAGTATATCTTATTTGGTCACAGGTTTGATTTCGTCAATCAGGTTTTTAGCACCGCCCAATTTATCGATGCACCAGAGTACATAACGCACATCCACGCAGATGGTGCGGTTCAGGTCTTTGTCGAAGGCGATCTTATGGCTCAACGCTTCATAGTTACCGTCGAAAGCCAGACCAATCAGCTGGCCGTTGCCGTCGATCACAGGCGATCCGCTGTTGCCGCCGGTAATGTCGTTGGTGGTGATGAAAGCCACTACCAGGTCGTTGCGATTCTTATCCATGTAAGGACCGAAATCTTTTTTCTTCAGCAATTCTACTTCTTTGGCAGGCAGATCGAATTCGTAATCGCCGGGCACATATTTTTCCATAATGCCTTTGGCCGTAGTTACATAGTCGCAGAAGATGGCGTCTTTGGGTTTGTAACTTTTCACATTGCCGTAGCTTACTCTCATGCTGAAGTTGGCATCGGGATACATTTTGGCCGCAGCTGCAGGATTGCGCTCCATGATGCCTTTCAGATAGGCATGACCAAGTTCGTTGTTTTTGTTGTTGAATGCGGTGAACAGTGGCATGTATTTCGCGTTGTAATTCTTTACGAAAGAAATGGCAAAATCATAAGCCGGGTCATCTTGCAACACCATGGCGGTTGGCGCATCGCTGAAGGCCTTCCATTTCGCATCATCAAAAATCATGGTTCTGGCAAACACATCCTGTGCCCATTTTTTATAAGTGGCTTCATCATTCAGGTCGCCAAAGGCACCAATTTTGTCGAATATTTTTTCGGGATGTTGCGATTTGTCGATGTCGGTATAGAAAGATTTGGCCACTGCGGCAAGTATGTTCTTGTCGCTGGGCATATCTTCCGATTTCAGGAAACCTGTTCTGGCTTCATCAACGGCAGCAACGGCTTTCTTGATTTCTTCGGCTGTGGCTCCGGCTTTTGTCAACACCGTTTCGAGCGAAAGCATAGAGGCGGCAAAAGCCGACAAAGGAGAACCAAGTATGCCTTCACGTAAGTACTGACGATGTTTGGCATAGGGCGTCCAGGCAGCGTAATTTTTTTCATATTCAGTGAAGATGTTTTCGTAGTCCGGTTTTCCTTTGGCCCAAGTGGTGAATTCATTTTCGAACTGTTGCTTTTGTCCGTAGGTGTTGAATTTGATCAGTTGTTTGGTTTCGCCATCGAAAAATTTCCAGTAGTTGGCGATGCCGGCGTAATCGGAAGCGAGCTTGAGTTTAACCGCAGGGTCTTTGATCATTTGCTCGTGCATGTATTTCAAACGCATGTCTCTCAAACCCACCAGCGATGGGTTTTCGATTTCATTCTTCAGTTTGATGCCATAGCTGGTTTCATAACGGTTGGTGCCGCCTGGATAACCGTAAATCATGGCATAGTCGCCGTCTTTGATTCCCTTGATGCTCACCGGCAGAAAATGCTTGGGCTTCAATGGCACATTGGCTTTGTTGAATTCAGTTGGCTTGCCGTCTTTGGCTGCATACACTCTGAACACAGAGAAATCTCCGGTATGACGAGGCCATTCCCAGTTGTCGGTATCGCCACCGAATTTTCCTACACTTTCGGGAGGCGTGCCCACAAGACGGATATCCTTGTAAGTTTTGTACACATACATGATGTATTGATTGTCTTTGAACATGCTGTAGATTCTGCCTGACACACCGTTTTCTTTATCAGCCACCTTGTCGGTGATGGACTTGTATACTTCCTGCATTTTTTTTGTTCTGTCGGCCCAACTCAATCCTTTCAAACCAGCTTCAACTTCTGCAGTAACATCATCGATTCTTACCAAAAACTGAACGGTAAGATCGGTTTGTAATTCCTGGTCTTTATTGAAAGCATAAAAACCATCGCGGAGATAGTTGTGGTCTACGCTACTGGCTTTGGCGATGGCATCATAACCACAATGGTGATTGGTAAAAATCAATCCCTGGTCGCTCACGATTTCGCCGGTGCAGCCACGGCCGAAGATGATGATGGCATCTTTTAGTGAAGCTTTGTTGATGGAATACAATTGCTCTTTGGTGAGCTTAAGTCCGCGTTTCACCATGTTTTCATACACTTGTTTGCCAAGCAACATCGGCAACCACATGCCTTCGTCGGCTCTGGAAACAAGCATGGTGGAAATCAGAATCACTGATAACAACAGTTTTTTCATTTGTATAGTTTTAATTTTTGAAAAGTGTGAAAAGGCAAGCCTTTATATCAAAGTAATTTCGGCTGCAAACCTATGGAATTTATAGATAGGGCAGGGCAATTAGATTTGATTATTTGATGATGTGAAAATGTGCCAATGTGCTAGTGAGTTGGTGTTATACTTCGAGTCGGAAATGTTTTGCTTCGATACTTCGGGGCAGACATTTTACATTGCTTGTTCAGCATTTATCTCCAAGTTCCGGCGATTGACATTTATTTGGTTTCTTTTTTCTTGCGCGCCAGCAATAATAACAGCACTGGCAGAAAAATGATATTGGTGAGCGTTGCCGTTAGCAAGGTTACAGATGTCAGCCACCCCAAGGCGAATGTGCCGCCAAAACTGCTGCCGCAGAAAATAATAAATCCCGCTACCAAAACCAGTGAGGTGTACACGATGCTCAATCCGGTTTGATGTACCGTGGATTTTACCGCAAGCGGCACGTTGTAGTTCATGTGTGGAAGTTCCTGACGATAGTTGACGAGGAACCGGATGGTGATGTCGATGGCAATACCCAGTGCCACGCTGAAAACCAGTACAGTGGAAGGTTTCAGTGGAACACCTGCCCAGCCCATGATGCCCGCAGTGACCACCAAAGGAATAAGATTGGGCAGTAGAGAACAAAGTAAGATTCGGAATGAACGGAAAAGGTAAAGCATGCAGAGGGCAATCAGCAGAAACGCCCAGAAGATGCTTTCTTTTAAACCATTGATGATGTATTTGCTGCCTTCCAGAAAAGTGATGCTGGTGCCGGTAAGGGTGATTTTGTATGCCGCCGTGTCAAAATACTGGTTTGCTTTCTGTTGAACGTCATTCAATAAGAAGGGCAGTTTTTCCGTGCCCACATCGGCCATGCTTACACTGATGCGGGTGTAGCGGGAAGAAGTGTCAATGAAGGTGTTCAGGAGTTTGGAGGCGGTATTGGAGTTGTTTTCGCTTTTCGCCATCAGGTTATCTTTGATGAATGCGGCCTCTTCCATCGAAGGCATGCGGTATTGCGTGGAGTCGTTACCGTTGAAAGCCATGGTGGCAAACTTCAATCCTTCGGAAACGCTGAGTGGACGGTTCATTTCGGGCCGGGAAGCGATGTAGGCCGACAATGAATCGATGCGGTTGAAGATGCTGAGTCCTTTCTGGCGGATGCCTCTTCTTTTCTTGGTGTCTACCTGAATTTCCAAAGGCATGATACCGTGAAAATTGGTTTCGAAGAATTTCAGGTCGGTGTAGATCTTATCTTTTTTAGGCAGATCATCAACAATGTACGCCACTGTTTTCAAGCGGAAAATACCCGCCACTGCCACTGCCAGTATCAAAGAAGTAGTAATCAATATGGAATTGCGATGATTGAAAACCCAGGTTTCCACTTTGTTGAGAAAAGCGGCGATCCACGGGCTGCTCAGGTACTTCAATTCTGTTTTTTTGGGAGATGGAAGATAACTGAGTACAGCCGGTAACAAGATGAATGACACCACAAAAATCAGCATGATGCTGATGCCGGCTACCACACCAAATTCTTTAAGAATGGCGCTGCTGGTAGTGGCAAATACCCCAAAGCCGATGGCGGCGGTGATGTTGCAGAACAAAGTAACAACGCCCATTTTACTCACCATATCAACCAGTGCATTGTGTTTTCTTTCTTCTTCTGCGGTGGAAATGCTGTTGAGATAATTGGAATGGTATTTATTGATGAAGTAGATGCAATTGGGGATGCCGATCACCACAACAAGAGAGGGAATCAATGCGGTCAATAACGTTATCTTGTATCCGCAGAGTTCAATCAATCCGAAAGTCCATACCACACCGATGATTACCACTGTCATTGAAATCATCGTGGTGCTGAATGAACGGAACAGCAGCACCAGAATGAGGATGCTCAGCAGCAAGGAACCAGCCAGAAAATATTTCATTTCCTTTTGTATCCTTTCGGCCACCACCGTACGGATCAGCGGTAGTCCGCTGATATGGGTTTGCACTTTGCCAAACTGGCGCTCATAACCCATCAGCGCAAGGTTGATGTCGCGAACGATTCTTACCCTGGCCGGAGAATTCAGCGAGTCTTTGTTGATACGGACCGCCATCAGGTAAGCACCCGTTTTTTCGTTGTACAACATCGAGTTGTAAAAAGGCACGTTTTTGAAAACGGCAGCGGCACTGTCCAGTTGTTCCTGTGTGGTGAAATCTTCTCCGAATATTTTATGCGGCATCAGTTTTTCGGAAAGAGAATCCCTTTCCAAAACAATAGCAGAAGGCACGGCCAGCACATCTTCCACGCAACGTACATTTTTGATGAGTGCTTGCAGCGACTGGTAAGCTTTGAAATGATGCAGATTAAAAAACTGATCGGTTTGCACGCCAATCACCATCATGTTGCCATCCTCGCCAAAATGTTGTTTAAACTCATTATAGGCTATCAGCTTTTCATTGTCTTTGGGAATGGCCTTGGCGAAATCGTAACTTAATTTCACCTGGGAGGCGAAATAACCCATGCCTGCGGTAACCACAGAAAGCAAAATGAGCAAGAGCAATCTTTTTTTAATGACAAACCGGGCCAGGTTTTTCCACATAAGCAAAGAGTTGAAACGGTGAATTTACCTGCAAAGAAAACTCATTTACAAAAAACAACAAGGATTATATTGCAGCCGATTAATTCAATATGACGCATCAAACGAGGGGAATCGTGCTGCGCACGGTGAAATATGGCGAAACCAGTGTGATTGCCACCATTTACACGGCCAAATTCGGTATACAGTCTTACCTGGTCAATGGTGTAAGAAAAGCGAGTGCAAAAGGAAGCAAGGCCATCATGTTGCAACCAGCCGCTTTGCTGGAGATGGAAGTCTACCACAGCGAGCTGAAAAATCTGCAACGCATCAAAGACATCAGCTGGGCCTATATTTATCACAACATTTACAGCGATGTGGTTAGAAACAGCATCGCAACGTTCATGGTGGAGCTCTTGCAAAAAGTATTTCACCAGCCCGAAACCAACGAGGAGCTGTACAATTTCATTGAAGATGCCTTCATGTGTCTTGACCAGGCGCCTGCAGACATTGCCGCCAATTTCGCCATTTGGTTTTCGCTACAGCTGCCCCAGTTTTTCGGACTGAAAATTCACGATCCGGCCCCGGAGCTGATTACTGGAGAAGACCTTTTTCTGGATCTGGCTGCAGGACACTTTACTGCCACTCTTCCGCAGCATCCGCAGTACCTGGAAGGCGAATGGGCTTTGATAACATCCGACCTGCTCAAGGTAATGCATCCCACCGAGCTCGATCAATTCAAAATGAAAAAAGAAGCCCGAAGGATCTTGCTGAATGCGCTATTGCAATATTATCATGTCCATTTCCAGGATTTCGGCAGCATGCGGTCGATGAAGGTGCTACAGGAGGTGTTGGGGTAATAGAATGGTTGAATGGTTTAAATAGTTCCATGGGTTTAATAGGTTGAATGAGTTTAGTAAGCGTTGTTCGTTTTCGCCTCCACCAAACGCATCGAACATTTTAAACTTCAGCCTGTCGGCCGACAGGCATTGAACATATTGAACCTATTAAACTCATGGAACTATTTAAACTATCAAATCACCAAATCATCAAATCGCCAAATCACCAAATCATCAAATCACCAAATCAATCCTCCCTTCTTCCACCGCTACCACACCGGGTTGCTTGCCTTTTTCGAAACTGCCGAATCGGTCATCGATTTTTAATGCGCGGGCGCCATTGATGGTGGCCCATTTCAGCATTTCTTCCAAGGGTATTTGCGGGAAGGTATTTTGCAAACTGATGATTTCCGCATAGATGCTGAGCTGATGGTTGGAGGCCAAACTATCGGTGCCGAGTACCAGCTGGAGGTTGTTTTTCCTGAACAGCTCCAGGTTGGGCAGTTGTCCGCCGATATAGAGGTTTGCATTGGGACAAAGACAGAAAAAAAGATGGTCGGGCGATGACTCAAAGCATGACGAAGCCAGTTGAATATCGGCTTCATCTGTATGTACATTATGCACGAGCAGCAGATTTTTTTGAACAGGAAAATTTGGAAGGTATTGTTGAAGGCTGCTTTTTCCGGCCGCTTTATGAAAACTGATGTCAACATTCAAACTGCGATAGAGTTCAAGAAACTTTCCATCACCCTCGATGAAAAATTCATTTTCCGCCTCATCCTCCTGATTGTGCATGGTGAGGATGTTGTTGCCTTCAAATTCGGCTATGCTTTTCAGTAAGTGGATTGAAACAGAATAGGGCGCATGCGGTATTATCGAGTTGTTGCGGAGTGAAGCCTTGAATTCGTCATACACTTCTTTTATTTTGCTGAACCTCGATTCCGCCACATAAGGAGGAAATCCGCTCACTTCAATGAAATTATGATAATGTAATCTTTGCTTTTTTTTCTGTTCGATGGTGGATGTGTTGTTGCAGATGTCGCCCACCGCCACGATGCCGTTTTTCAGCATTTCATCTTCTCCTTCTGCAATCGCTTGTTGAATGATTTCGGGTTCGGCTTCCCTGTTTCCCATGATATGCTTTACAAAATCAATAAGTCCTGTATGCATGGGAATTTTTCCCTTCAAATGCGACAGTTCCAGATGGCAATGACAGTTGATGAGCCCCGGCGACAGCATGCCTTGTAAAACCTGCACCTCATCACCGGCATCTTCTGTTGCAACAAGGTCAACCACCACTCCCTCGGGCGTGGTAATCAGCACTGTTCCTTCGGACCGAAACCTGATTCCATCGAAAATTCTGTCGGCAGTTAGTTTTCTATACAAGATGATGGGTTGAAAGGTGTAAATTTGCACGCGTTTTCAAAATGCAGCGGCCGTTAAAATTACAGTATGTTAGATAAACTGGATGCCATCAAGGCAAAATTCGACAATTTAGGTGTAGCACTGACCAACCCCGAAATCGTTGGCGACAATAAAAAATATAGTGCCATGAGCAAGGAATACCGTAGCCTTGGCAAGATTGTGGATGTACGCAATGCTTATGTGAAATTGCTCGAAGACATTGAATTCAATAAAGAGGTTTTGTATTCTGATGATGAGGAAATGCGGGAGATGGCCAAAGATGAATTGCCCGGCATGGAGGAGAAGAAAGAAGAGCTGGAAAAACAAATCAGAAACCTGCTGATTCCCAAAGACCCTTACGACGAAAAGAACGCTATTCTTGAAGTAAGAGCCGGTACCGGAGGTGACGAAGCTTCACTTTTTGCCGGAAACCTGTTGAGGATGTATTTGAAATATTGTGAGAAAAAAGGATGGAAAACAGCGATACTCAGTGAAAGCGAAGGAACTGTTGGAGGATACAAGGAGGTGCAGGTGGAAGTTACCGGCGACGATGTTTATGGCACCCTCAAATTTGAAAGTGGTGTTCATCGGGTACAGCGTGTGCCCGATACGGAAGCCAGTGGCCGTGTTCATACCAGTGCCGCCACGGTAGCAGTGATGCCCGAAGCCGACGAGGTGGATTTCGAATTGAAAGAAAGCGATGTGAAAATGGAAACCGCCCGAAGCGGTGGCGCCGGCGGACAAAACGTAAACAAGGTGGAAACCAAAGTGTTTCTTACCCATAAACCCACAGGCATTACCGTGGTTTGTCAAACGGAAAGAAGTCAGTTGGGCAACCGCGAAAAAGCCATGGAAATGTTGCGTACCAAACTATATGACGAAGAAGTGAGAAAAGCCGAAGAAGCCATCTCACGCCAGCGTAAAAGTTTGGTCAGCACCGGCGACCGCAGTGCGAAAATCAGAACCTACAATTATCCACAGGGACGTGTAACCGACCATCGTATCGGACTCACTGTGTATAATCTGGATACGGTGATGAATGGTGAAATACAGGAATTCATAGAAGCCTTACAGTTTGCAGAAAACGCCGAAAAACTCACCAGTCAACAGGAGGGAAAATAAATGCTGAATCTTAAGCAAATTTTGTTTAACAGCATCATTGACTATTAACAGCAATTGTAGATTACATTTGCATCACTTTTCAAACATGGCCCTTTTCAGAAAAAACAAATCCAACGGCAAAGCAGAGATGAGTTTTGTGGAGCACCTTGAGGCGCTCCGCTGGCACATTGTGCGCTCGGGGCTGGTTTGGCTGGGTGCGGCTGTGGTGATCTTCATCAACATCGACTGGATTTTCGACCATGTGATTTTTGCTCCGGCTCAAAATGATTTTGTCACCTATTCGGCGCTATGCCGTTTCGGTCAATGGTTGCATATCGGCGATGCGCTTTGTATGCCGCCCATCAATCTTCAATTGCAGGGCAATACCATCAGCGGTCCCTTCATGTCGGCCATCTCTATCGCCATGGTTGGTGGCATGGTGGTGGCTTTCCCTTATCTGTTCTGGGAAATCTGGCGTTTCATCAAACCTGCACTCTCCGAAAAAGAATTGAAATATTCCAGAGGAAGTATTTTCTGGGTTTCGCTATGCTTCTTTTTAGGTGCTGCTTTTGGTTATTTTTTACTGGCTCCTTTTACTTTTAACTTCCTCGCCAATTTCAGCTTGGGTACTCGCAGTGCTTACAAATATATTCCTACGTTGGATGACTACATCGATACCCTGAACCAGATTATTTTGGGCTGTGGACTATCTTTCGAACTACCCATACTCGCCTACGTACTCGCTAAAATAGGACTGATCAGTGCAGATTTTTTAAGAAAATACCGCAAATATGCCTTCGTGATCATTCTTATACTGGCTGCTGTGATAACACCATCGCCCGATTGGACCAGTCAGATTATTGTGGCGGTGCCTTTGTTGTTGCTATATGAAATCAGCGTCTGGATAGCGGCCCGTGTAGATAAGGATAATGTCCGAAAAGAAAAAGAGTGGAGTTGATAAGGTGTTCAAAGGGTTTAAATGGTTCAAATTATCAATAGGGCCATTGAAAGGCTTGAACTCATCAAATATATTAAAACACTGTCGGTGGGCAGACTTTGAACGCTTTTTTAAAACCAACATCATCATGCAAAAAAACATTGCCATCGGTTGCGACCATGCCGGTTTTGATTACAAAGAAATGCTGAAGCCTTTTTTATCGGCACAAGGTTTTTCGCTGACTGATTGCGGAACCTTTGGAAAAGAATCTGTTGATTACCCCGATTTCGCACACCCTGTTGCACGTGCAGTAGAAAACGGAGATGCCGCCTGGGGTATTCTGATTTGTGGCAGTGCGAACGGCGTGGCCATCACCGCCAACAAACACGCAGGTATAAGGGCCGCCATCTGCTGGACGGAAGAAATTGCCGCACTGGCCCGTCAGCATAATGACGCCAACATCATTTGCATCCCTGCACGATTTGTAAGTGAGGAGCTGGCTAAACAAATGGTTACTGTTTTTTCTCAAACAGCCTTCGAAGGCGGTCGTCACCAGAACAGGGTGAATAAGATTTCTTGTTGATCAAGGTTTGATGGTTAAAGGTTTTATTCGTTTAAAAGTTTGATGCAACCTGATTTTTTAAACATGCAACCCCATTGACCCATTAATCCCATTGAACCCATTGAACCCATTGAACCGATTGAACCCTGTTAAACCCCTGCCCCCAACTTTTAAAACCCACACATGATAAAACTCTTCTCAACAATTTGCCTGATGGCTTTTGCAACGGCTTCAGTATTTTCTCAAACGAGTACAGCCAACCATTACGCCAATAACATTACTGCAGCAGGGTTAAAAAAACACCTGAGCATCATCGCTTCCGATTCGCTGGAGGGCAGAGAAACCGGCATGCCCGGACAAAAAATGGCGGCAGATTATATCGAAAAACAGTTCAAACGTTTCGGTCTTGAGAAACCCAAAGGGATGACTGGCTATCAGCAGATTTTTCCTTTGAGAATGGATTCTGTCATCACATCATCTTTAAAAATAAACGGCGAAGAAGCCATTTCAGGCAAAGATTTTCTGGTGCCATTAAACGATAATGAAGCCGGCGATTTTTACAGTTCCGCCATTGTCTTTGCAGGATATGGCATTGATGACAATATGTACAGCGATTACACCCAGCTTGATGTGGCAGGAAAAATGGTGCTGATTTTTGCCGGCGAACCCAAAAGAAACGGAAAATATTTCATCAACACAGATGGTACCGCCTCTGCTTGGGAAAACGATCTTGACCAGAAATTAAAAACTGCTGCCGAAAAAGGTGCCGCAGGGGCGATGGTGGTTATTCCCAACATGGCCACATTTTCAAAGCGAATGCTGGGTCGTAATATGAAGTCGGGTATGTATTTCAACGCCATTGAACATTCAACAACTCAAAAGCTGCATTTTTTTTATGCCAGTCATGAGTATGCCCGCAAGATCATTGGAGAGGATTGGGATGCCTTGCTGCAATCGGCGAAAAACAACAAGCTCCTGAATGAGCTGCCTAAAGAAGTGAAGACGGGTATCAATTTTAAATTCGAAAAATACGGAGGTAGTTTGCAATCCTCCAATGTGATAGGTGTGATTGAGGGTACCGACAAAAAAGACGAGTATGTATTCCTCACGGCGCACTACGATCATTTGGGAAAAAAAGATGGTGTGGTATACAATGGCGCAGACGACGACGGCAGCGGAACAGTAGCTGTGTTGCAGATGGCGGAAGCGTTTGCGCAAGCCAAAAAAGAAGGAAAGGGTCCTCGCAGAACTGTGGTATGCATGACCGTTAGTGGAGAAGAAAAAGGATTGTGGGGAAGTGAATACTATTCCGAGCATCCTGTTTTTGATTTGGGAAAAACATCTGTTGATTTGAATACCGATATGATTGGCAGAATCGACACGGAAAGAAAATCCGCCGACACGCTTAATTATGTATATGTAGTGGGGCACGACAAAATCAGTTCGGAACTTCCTGTGATCAACGAGAAAGTGAACAATGAAACCACTCAGCTCACACTCGACTACAAATTCGATGATCCCAAAGATCCGCAGCGCATCTATTACAGAAGCGATCATTATAATTTTGCCCGCAAAGGTGTACCGGTGCTTTTCTTTTATGATGGCATGCTGCTGTCCGACTATCATCAACCCACAGACGATATTGAAAAAATCTACTGGCCGGTTTTTGAAAAAAGGGCGAGAATGATATTTCTCACCGCTTGGGAAATGGCCAACAGAAACGACATGCTGAAAAGAGACAAACCCTTGCCTACAGGAACCAGATAAATGCCGAAAGCCCCGTCCAATACCGGGGCTTTTCGTTGTCCTGTAGTGCCTAACAAAAAAGTATCTTTACCGTCTTGCGACGCGTTTAATCGTAATCATCCATCCGATGAAATCGGAGTCAAGTAAATCCAAAAAAGAGGGGAAATATCAGATACGGCGTTTAACCATGTGGTTAAAGTATCGGTAGATTGTTTTCTCTGTTAATGGGTTCGGATCAACTGCATCACCTCATTTTTCATTTCGCTTTTCGTTTTGTGCGGTTGTGTATATTAAGCGTATAAAACGCTCATTTATTGTGTGTTAGATTAAATAAGATAAAAATAAGCGAACTGTTGCAGAATCCGACTGCTGACGAAATACGCGTAAATACAGCCATATATCACGTAATGTTAATGTTCCAAAATTAAGTTCGGGGTAAATTATTTTTTGAAGGGAGTGGTCGTGGGAGGTACACAAGTTCAAAAGCTAACCTGTTTTTAAATAACCGCTGGTTTTACAATCAATAAATTAATTAACCCTTCAACCTGGAATCTTGTAAACCCGTAAAATTCTATATCTACATATCTGCAAACTTGCCAACCATCAAACTGACTTGCCTTCTACATGATCAAGGCCTGAAAGTTATCGTACCTCTTACGGAAGGATGTTCATGGCAATGATAACCTATCGTGGCAACTGTATCTTTTTTGAAATAAAAACTGGTGGAAGGTTGTATGGCCGGGGTGATCAAGAAAGATGAGTCATCGGAAATGATGGTATGCGCATCATTGGTATTGTTCACGAATGTAATAGAAGATCCTACGGCAACGGTGAGTTGACGGGGTGAAAACGAGTCGTTGAGAATCTTGATGTAATGAGTAGGCAACGCACCACCTGCTGAGTTATTGACAGAGGTGGGTTTGGTGCAGGAATAAATGAAGCCTGAAACAATCAGTAATCCAAATAGAAATTTTGCCTTCATGTGCATATCAATTGGCCGACAAAATACAAAAAATACGGGAAAACAAAATGCTGTCACGCAAATCAATATCCCATCGCAATCAATGCCATAAATATTTCTTCACATCACCACAACCCAATCGGCAGGTTCGTATTTTTGTTGCATGCCCCAGTATTTAGACGAACTGAACGAATCGCAGCGCGAGGCCGTACTGCATATCAATGGACCCATCATGATCATTGCCGGTGCCGGAAGCGGCAAAACCAAAGTGATCACCACCCGAATCGCGCATCTCATGCGCAGTGGTGTGGATGCTTTTAATATTCTGGCCCTCACCTTTACCAACAAGGCTGCCGCCGAAATGAAAGAGCGTATCGAACGCATCCTCGGAGGCACAGAAGCCCGAAACCTTTATATCGGAACTTTCCATAGCGTATTTGCACGCATCCTCAGGGCCGAAGCCCCAAAACTGGGCTATCCTTCCAATTTTACCATCTATGATACCGACGACGCCCGCTCGGTGATCAAAACGATCGTAAAGGAACTGAATCTCGATGAAAAACATTACAAGCCCAATCTTGTACTCAACAGGATCTCATCGGCCAAAAATGAATTGATCGGTCCCGATGAATATGCCAACAACTGGGAATTTCAAAGCGGCGACCAAAAAGCCAACCGACCCGAGATTGGAAAAATCTATAAATACTACCACAGCCGTTGCTTCAAGAACGGCGCGATGGATTTCGACGACCTCTTGTTTCAGATGTACTTATTGCTCAGCAATTTTCCGGATGCCCTGAGCAAATACCAGCACAAATTTCAGTACATCATGATCGACGAGTATCAGGATACCAATCCGGCCCAGTATAAGATTGTAAAACTGCTGGGTGCCATGCACGAAAACGTATGTGTGGTGGGCGATGACGCACAAAGTATCTACAGCTTTCGCGGAGCCACCATCAAAAACATCATGGAGTTTCAAAAAGATTACGATGACGTGAAGATTGTAAAATTGGAACAGAACTACAGAAGTACCAAAACCATTCTTCATGTGGCCAATGAAATCATCAGCAACAACCAATACCAGATAGAGAAAAAACTTTTCACTGACAACACCGAAGGTGAAAAGATAAAGCTCATTCGCACCATGACCGACAATGACGAAGGGAAGATGGTGGCGGATGCGATTCAGGAACTCAAACTGCGGAATCATCACCGCAATATGGATTTCGCCATTCTTTACCGTACCAATGCACAAAGCCGAAGTTTCGAAGAAGCCTTAAGGCGCATGGGCATAGTTTACCGCATTTACGGCGGCATGAGTTTTTATCAGCGCAAAGAGGTGAAAGACTTTATCGCTTATCTAAGACTGATTGTCAATCCAAGAGATGAAGAGGCTTTGAAACGCATCATCAACTATCCGGTAAGAGGTATCGGTAAAACCACCATCGACCGACTGGTATTGCTCGCCAACACGCATGATTGCAGTGTATGGGATATACTCACCAATGCTGCCATGCACGGTTTCAAAGGCGGCACGCTGGAATGCATCGATGGCTTTGTGACCATGATGAAGATGTTTCAGAGTGAAATGCCGAAGAAAAATGCTTACGACCTGGCGGTGATTGTTGGCAAAAGCAGCAACATTGTAAAGGAGCTTTTCAACGACAAGTCGGTGGAAGGGCTCGCACGTTACGAAAACGTTCAGGAGTTGTTGAATTCCATCAAAGAGTTTATTGAAACGCCGATGAATGAGGAAGATGGCGAAGTAGGAGATAAAGGACTGGGCACTTATTTACAACAAATCGTTTTACTCACCGATGCCGATGAGAGCAAAGAAGATGCCGATGCGGTGAAACTGATGACGATTCATGCGGCCAAAGGACTGGAATTTCCGGTGGTATTTGTGGGAGGAATGGAGGAAACGCTTTTCCCTAGTGGCATGTCCATCAACACCAGAGAAGAGCTGGAAGAAGAAAGAAGACTGTTTTATGTGGCGGTTACGCGAGCCAAGAAAAAACTGTATTTGTCGTACGCCAATTCGCGCTACCGTTTCGGACAATTGCAGCAAAATGATCCCAGTCGTTTTTTGGATGAAATCAATGAGAATTATTTAGATAAAAGTTATTCAGGCAGTACGGCCCGCAATAATTCAGCTCAGTCTTGGGGGCAATCGGCAGCGCTCGATAAATTACGCAGAGGTTTTACCGGAGGAAGTGGATCTTCCCAACAACGTCAGGCACCTCCGGCCACCAGAACGGTCATCAATATTCCGCCTGCTAGGCCACAAACCAAAGAGCATGTGCCCTCAGCCAATTTTGAAGCCAGCAATACTGCTGATATCCGAAAAGGACAAAAAGTCGAACACCAGAAATTCGGTTTTGGTGAGGTGATGAATCTCGAAGGCGCAGCTCACAATCCTATTGCCACGATTCAATTTGAAATGAACGGCGAAAAAAAGATTATGCTCAATTACGCCAAGCTGAGGATTGTGGAGTGAGGTGAAAGTAGGTTTGGAAGGTTGAGTAGGTTTGGAAGGTTAAGCAGGTTTGGAAGTAAACTTACTAAACCTCCCCAACGCTAAAAACCCACCCAACCCATTACTTGCGAAATAAGAAAAATCCGTCTCTCCCTTCCCAATCGGGTTTTTCTTTCTACTATTCCGGTTAATTTTGTATCCTCAAATTAACATTATGATCAAGACAGGCAATCCCGTCATCAGCATTTATACAGAAATGACGCCCAATCCCGAAACCATGAAGTTTGTGGCCAACAAACTTTTGTATCCGGGTAAAAGCATCGATTTTCCGGATGAGAACAGCGCCCAACCTTCGCCACTGGCACAAGCGCTTTTCAGCTTTCCCTTCATCAAATCAGTTTTTATCGCCAGCAATTTTGTTACACTCACCAAAACTTCCGAAACAGACGACTGGCAGGATATGATTCCAACCGTGAAACAATTCCTGAAAGACTATCTCGAAGAAGGAAAAGAGGTGGTGAACGATGACGAGGTGATGAAGATGAAAGCGGAAAGCAGCAACGAGATCACGGCCGACGACAATGACGTGGTGAAACGCATTAAAGAGTTGCTTGAAAACTACGTGAAGCCTGCCGTGGAGATGGATGGTGGGGCCATACAATTCAAAAGTTTTGAAAATGGAAGGGTTAATCTGATGTTGCAGGGAAGCTGCAGCGGATGTCCTTCTTCCATGATCACTTTGAAAGCGGGGATTGAAGGGATGATGAAGCGCATGATTCCCGAAGTGAAGGAAGTTACCGCAGAAGCCGAATAATTACCTATAGTGAAAAAACCCGGGCACTTCTTTTGAAGTGCCTTTTTATTAACCAACCTATTCGGATTACAGCACCTGATGTCGTTAACACAAATCTGGACTATTTTTTTGCAAAATGTGCAGCAGACCCGTTCAGCAGAGTGGATCAGCACTTTCATGCAAATCGCCAGCGTATGGTATGCGGCTAAAAACAAGGTGCTGGTATATCCTACCGGCATAGTAGGCGTGCTGCTGGCTGCCTGGCTTTATTTTTTTCAGGCCAATCCGCCGCTGTATGCCGATGCGCTGCTCAATGTCTACTATTTCATCATGAGTGTGTATGGCTGGTACAACTGGGTGCAGAAGAAAAATGATAATTTCGTTTATCCTGTACAGTGGTGTACTTCCAGGGAGCGCATCAGCGGTATTGTCGTCTTTCTTGTTTCCTGGGCTTTGATTTTTCTTGTTTTGAAAAACCTGACCGATAGCAATACACCCATGTTGGATGCTTTGGTGTCGTCAACCGCAGTAACTTCCATGTGGTGGATGGCCAAAAGAAAAATGGAGAACTGGATCGCCTGGATCATTTCCAATCTGGTGGCCATACCGCTAAACTTCTATAAAGGTTTCATGTTGTTTACGCTGATGTATGTGTTGTTTTTAGGAATGGCAGTGTTGGGACTGCTGTCGTGGAGAAAGATGATGGAGAAATGATGTTGGATTTTTTATTTGTAATTGGTGATTTGTGATGATAGGTTAGTGAATTTGTATGTGAGATGGGTGATACCAGACCGGCGAGTAACATTGAAAAATTTTAAGCATAAGAACTTGTAAACTCATTTTACATTTCTGATTCTTTATTCCAAAAGGCTGACAATGTTGACTGATATCAAAAAAATAGTGCTGATTGGTCCCGAATCCACGGGCAAATCTACCTTGTGCGAAAAGCTGGCAGCGCATTTCAACACCTTATGGGTGCCCGAGCATGCGAGAGCTTATCTAAATGAAAATGGAACAGATTATACTTTGGACGACCTTACCATCATCGCCCGCAAACAGATTGAACAAGAAGATGAACTTGCCCGACAACTGAAGAATAAACATTCCGGCGCCCAAACGCCATTGCTTTTCATTGACACAGATTTGTATGTGATGAAAGTGTGGAGTGAGTTTGTGTTCGGCAGTTGCCATTCCGAAATTCTGAACGGCATTGTTCACCGCCAATACGAATTATATCTTTTATGTGAACCCGATATTCCCTGGGTGAAAGATGAGTTGCGCGAGTATCCCGATTTAATTACCCGCGACAGGTTGTATCATCATTATAAAGATGCCATGATTCATCAGCATGTGCCATGGGTAAACATTTCGGGCGATTATGCAAACAGACTCAAAGTGGCGATTGAAGCGGTTGAGGAGTACTTGATGCTTGATGCTTGATACTCTGGATACTGGATGCTGGATGCTGGATACTTGATGCTGGATGCTGGATACTTGATGCTGGATGCTGGATGCTGGATGCTGGATACTTGATGCTGGATACTTGATGCTGGATACTTGATGCTGGATACTTGATACTTGATGCTGGAGTTAGCAAGTTTACAGGTTTACAGGTTTTCACACCAACACATTATGACACCAACACTTTATCAAACTGGCACATTAATAAATCAGCACTTTATTTCAACAGTTCCTTCACATCTTTGTCTCCTTCGATGTAATTCATTTGGATCATGATCTTTCCGGCTCTGCGTGCCACGTATCTTCCGGGGGGCGCCACTTTGTATTTTTTCGGATTTGGCAGGCTTGCGGCAATTAAAGCCGCTTCCTGACGGGTAAGGTTAGCCGCATCCTTATGGAAATATTTTCTTGCGGCCGCCTGAACACCAAAAACGCCTTCTCCCATTTCAGCTACATTCAGGTAGGTTTCCAGAATACGCTCTTTGCTCCAGATGTGTTCAATCATGAAAGTGAAATATACTTCCAATCCTTTTCTCAGGTATCCGCCATGCTGCCAAAGAAAAACATTCTTGGCTGTTTGCTGGCTGATGGTACTGGCACCTCTTGTTTTTTTAGGATGCTTCTTGTTGTATTCGATCGCTTTTTCAATCGATTCGATATCAAAACCTTCATGGTCGGGGAAACGCTGGTCTTCGGAAGCCATTACCGCCAGTTTGATGTTTTTGCCCATCTCCTTGTAGCTGATGTAATCTCTTTCCATTCCATATCCTTCAGCTGCGCTTACCACTTGTGTGAGGGTGATGGGCGGATCGACCCATCGGACAATAATGATATAAGCCAGCTGGCTGATGAATAGGATCAACAAAATTCTTTTCAGTTTTTTCCAGAAACCCGATTTGTTTTTTTCGGCCATGCTTTATCGTTAATTTAAGGATTGTTGGAGAAATATTCGAGATGGTAATGTCTTTTGCCAATGACAATCGGTCTGCCACTAAGCTTCATGATCAGATAGCCGATTGCTCCCAGCCCTGCTCCGGTAATCATCAGTTCGGGACTGAATTTTTTCCGGTCAGCTAAGAACACTACACCGCTCGCGGCAGTCAGTAAGATGCCTCCACTGAAAAGCGCAGTGCCACTGCCCGACCAGTTGAATTGCTGTGGCAGTGCGCCCATGGTATGGATGTCGTGGTAATTGTAAGCATAATGATAACTGCCTAATGTGTCGATCACATAGAATCCCATGTTGGTCATGGCCTTGCGTACAATAAATTCTCTGATGAAAAGCGTATCGTGCTCAATTCTTTCAATCAGCGCATCTCTAAACGCCCCATTGTTGGTAATGAACTGAATGTTGGCTCCGGCAAAATAGGAGGTAACAGTTCTGTTTTTTTTCTTCAGTATAAAAAAATCGGCATGCTGAGCCTGGGTTTCTAAAGAAAAAATGACGAGAAAAAAGAGCAACAGTTGTTTCATTCGATGGTTGGTTATAGATCCGATTTTATTGAATTGAAAACCATAAATAGACAACTTCAATGAAGTTGATGCCAACTGAAGCGAAGATAAGTGATGTTTTGTGTGAAAGAAAGGTAAGCGGCAAGCAGATGCTGAGATTAATTTGAAGTGAGCTACAGTTTTTATATTTTGACGATGAAGTGACTTAAGTCACTTCCGTCAAGGTCGGCGAATTTTTTGAAAAGAGCCGCTTAAAAACTTGAAATTTATTCAGTACTAAATTTTATTCTTCAAACCAGTTTATCCACTATGTGCACCATAAGCCCCAATGATCAATGCGGCGCCAAAGCCGATGTATAACAACCCGGAAATCTTGTTGACGATATTAATGTTTCTTTCAGTGAGCTTGGCTTTCAGTTTTCCGGATAAATATATTTTCAGCACATCTGCCGACATGTTCAAGGCCAAACAAATCGCAAACAATACCACTCTTTCGTCAATCTCATTGCTTACAGCCTTGGTAGCTGCCGCCAGCCACAATGCAATCACCGCAGGATTAAGCGTGTTGATCAGAAATCCTGTGATAAACAAGCCTGCATGGGTTCGTCCCGAAACCTGAATGCCGTCTTCGAGCTGCGATTTGTCGGGATATTTCTTAAACAACAGATAGAACAGCCCCAGCCCAATCAGAAATGTACCGCCCAGCCACGAAATGGTCTTGTTGAATTTGATCAGTTGAATCAGGAAGCTGCCAAAAAAATTGGCGGCCACCACCCATACCACATCGCTCAGCCATACGCCGGCGATGAAATAAAATGCGCTTTTGATGCCGTAGTTTACGCGCAATTTGATGATCGTGAAGATTACAGGACCTACTGAAAATACCAATGCCATGCCCAATAAGCATCCTGAAATGATGGCTTCAATCATGCCGCAAAGGTAAGCGGATTTACCGGTGAGTTCTCGGGTAAAAACTTTCTTTCCTTATTTTTATTGACTTATGATGTAGTAAAATATGAAGAGACAATGCGATGAAAGTATATGGGGGCTTATTTCTTCAACAATCAGCTATGGCCGTTAGCCTGCAGAAAGTTCAGCCATTCTGTAAGGATCTTTCCTTTCAGCACCCTGGGGAATTTATGTTGTCCGCCGATTTTTCCTTTGGACAACATGAAGTCCATAAACACCTGTTCAGACAGCACCTTTACTTCAATGGCTTTTAATGCGTGCTTTCTTTCCACTTCGTAATCGTCGTTGAGCGCCTTGAGTTTTTGGTCGATGGTAGCAGCCAGCAAATTCGCATCTACCTTGTCGTTGGTGGCTATGTACCAGTGATGCGCGAAGAAATGGCCATGGGGCACACCGGCCACAGTAAATTCGGGAATATAAATATTATGTTCGGCTTGCGACATCTCAATGGCTTTATTCATATTATCGACACTAAGATGCTCACCTACCAAACTTAAAAAATGCTTGGTTCTTCCGGTGATGATGATTTCATTTCGCTCTTTGTCAACAAACCTAACGGTATCGCCTATGGCATAGCGCCAGGTGCCGGCGTTGGTGCTGATCAGTATCGCATAATCCTTGTTTTCTTCCACTTCATGAATCATCAGCACTTGCGGGTTATCTACAATATTGCCGTCTGCATCGAAGTTCTGATCGTCGAAAGGAACAAATTCAAAAAAGATATTATTGTTCAAGGCCAACTGCATGCCCCGCGTATCTTGACGGCTTTGATAAGCCAAAAATCCTTCACTGGCCAGATAGGTTTCAATATAGGTTACCGGTTTGCTGAACAAGCGTTCAAACCCTTTTTTATAAGGTTCCATCGCCACGCCGCCATGAACATAAAAAGCCAGGTTGGGCCAGATATCGTGAATGGTTTTCAATTGATAGCGCTCGATGATTTTCTCCATGCAAAGCTGCAACCAGGCCGGAACCCCCACTATGAATCCGATATCCCAAGTGGGCGCTTTGTCAACAATTTCGTCCAGTTTTTTCGCCCAGTCTTTTTCCCGGGCTATTTTTTTCCCGGGTTTATATAATCCCAGTCCCTGAAACCAGAAGGGAATGTTTTTTTGCTGTATGCCGCTGAGGTCGCCGGCAAAATAGGTGGGACCTTTTTGCAATTGGGTGCTGCCGCCCAGCATCAGCCAGCCTTTGCCAATGGCTCTTTTGGGAACATTCTCGTATTTGGCCAGACTGATCAGTTGTTTCACACTGGTGATGGTATTGCTGCGAATCAGTTCTTTTGTTATCGGTATGTATTTACTGGCCGCTTCACTGGTACCGCTGCTCAAAGCGAAAAATTTAATCACACCGGGCCAGCATACATCCGGAGTGCCCTCAAGGGTTTTGTACCACCATTCTTTATAAAGCTTATCGTAATTGTAAGTGGGAACCAGTTGTTGAAATTTTTTACCAGGATGCTTGCTCATCAAAATCTCATCGAACATGAATTTCTGGCCAAATTGAGTAAAACGAGCCTTTCTCAGCAGTTTTTTCAAAACCCGGATCTGCTGCCTTCTGGCATCTTGAACTGGTATATTCAGTGCCCTGGCAATGGTTTGGGGTAGTCTGATGTCAATTATGGCCATTAAGCAATCGGTTATTAAGTGAGCAAATATAATAGATTATTGATTCTATAGACTTAATCACTGAAAGCGGAGGCTCTGCTTTAAAAATATCCCGAATTATTTTCTATAAATGGTTGCAAAATGGGCATTGAATTATTTGATTTTTATCTAATCTACAGAACAACTTTATACTTTATATTTGTACGATAAAACCTAAAACTAATATGAGAAAAGTAATTGTAACCTTCTTGGTTTCAATGGCTGTGACGTTGAGTGCCCTCGCACAGAAAACGATCACCGGTAAAGTTACCGACGCTGCCGGCAAACCAATTTCCAACGCTTCTGTTCTTGTTAAAGGCACTACTACAGGTACGGCCACCAAAGCAGACGGAAGTTATTCCATCCAGGTTCCCGCTAATGGGAAGTCACTGGAGTTCAGTGCCATCGGATTTGATGCACAAAATATTTCCGTAGGAAATAAGGTAATGATCAATGTAGCCCTGTCTGCGGCCGATGCCAAAGACATGCAGGAAGTTGTAGTTACCGGTATCAACAAGATTAAAAAATCATTGTACGCAGGTGCTTCCACCAAAATTGATGAGAAGCAACTTAAAAATCAGCCAGTAGGTTCTTTCGATCAGATTCTGCAAGGGCGCGCTCCTGGTATTACCGCGCTCTCTGGCAGTGGCGCACCGGGTACAGCTTCCAATATCATCATTCGCGGTACGGGCTCTATTCAGGGTGGATCTACGCCTTTATATGTTGTGGATGGTATCCCTGTTGAAGCAGCTGTTTTCCAAGGGTTGAATCCCAACGATTTCGCTTCTATCGACGTGTTGAGAGATGCCGCTTCTACTTCTCTTTACGGTTCACGCGGTTCGGCAGGTGTTATCGTTATTACAACAAAAAGAGGAAATGGCGGTAAAATGAAATTCGGCTACTCTGCACAATTCGGACAAAAATCAAAACCCGAATTCGCATTTCGTCCCATGAACTCCGATGAACTGTTATCTGCTCAAGAGCAATATGGCAATTTCCTGGCGGCCGGCGATGCGCTGAGCCCTGTTGCCAACGATCCCCGCATTCCGGGCTTCTACTATTCTCATAACAACCCAAGATTCTCGAGCCTCACCACACAAGAACAGGCAGCCAACGACAGAACTTTGGATTCCATCAGAAAAATAAACACCAACTGGGCCGACCAGATTTTCAGAAATGGTAATTTCAGCAATCACCAAATCACTTTGTCGGGTGGCACAGGCAGAACTCGCCTGTTCAGCAGTGTAGGCCTTTACAACGAGGAAGGAATTACTCCTCGTACCGATCTTAACCGCGTTACCGTTAGAAATAACGTGGATTATGCCGATGACAAGTTCAGCTTCCAGGTAAATTCGAATTTCGCTTATACCAAAAGAAATTTCCAACAATCATCTACCACCAATAGCCTCGGAAATCCCTTCCTTACTGCGGCGGTAACCGTGCCTTATGCAAGAGTGTATAAAGATGATGGTAGCGGTAACTATGCCACCGGAACCGGTGCTTCTTATGCCGGCGCCAATCAGTTGGACCTTACCAAATACGACAAAAACTACAACGACCAAATCAAAGCCACGCTGAGTTTCACTTCGGCATATAAAATCAATGAGCAGTTGTCTGCTGCACTGACCACCGGTGTCGATTTCCGTGAAACACAAAGCAGCAACTACGGCAGCAAACTGGCTTACACACGTCAGTCTTCTTCCAGCATCACCGGTAGAGCAGGTTTTCAATCAGAAGGGTTAACCCGTTATATGAGAGGTACGGTTCGTCCTTCAGTGACCTATAAAAATATGTTCAAAAACGATCATGATGTGGAAGTGTCTGTTTATGGCGAATACATCAGAGAGTTCAATAAATCTTTGGGAGCCACCGGTTATGGTACCGACCCGAAGCGTCCTAACACCATGGCGGCCATCACACAAGGCAACTCGGTGAACCAGCTTTATGCCGTGGTTTCCGGCGGTAAATCGCAAAGTGCTTTGATGTCTGGACTGGCTACTGCACGTTATACCTACAAAACTAAATATACCCTCACCGCTTCTTACAGAAGAGATGGTTCTTCCAAACTCCCTGTGGACACAAGATGGCAAGGCTTCTATTCGGTAGGTGCCATCTGGGATGCGACCAAAGAAGACTTTATCAAAAACATCAAGTTCATCAACGTATTGCGTGTGAAACTCAGCAATGGTGTATCGGGTAATGCCGATAATTTCCCCGGTGGTGATTATCCTTATCAAAACACATACTCCGGTGGTAACTATGCCGGTTTAAATACCATTTATGCCAGCTATCCCGGTAATCCTAAAATGAAATGGGAAAGAACCTATGTTACCAATCTGGGTATTGATTTTGAATTGCTCGACAGAAGAATCTATGGTGATATCAACCTCTACAATAAAATCACTACAGATTTGTTCGTTCAGAAAAAACTTTCTGCTGTTGGCGGATTCGGAACCGGTGCTGCTTTGAATATCAACGCCGGTAAACTGGGCAACAAAGGTGCTGAGCTTTCTTTGAATGGCGAAGTGATAAAGAAAAAAGACCTGCTGGTGACTTTGTTTGCCAACGTAGGTTATAACAAAAACCGCGTGTTGAGTCTGGCCGGTGAATTGCCTTACGAAGATGGTACCGAACTGATCAAAGAAGGATTGCCTTTGGGTACACACTACGAAGTGAAATGGGGTGGAGTTGACGCCGCCACCGGTATGCCTTTGTACTTTGATAAAAATGGCAACTTGACTACAGTGTACAGTGCAGATAACAGAGTACAAGAATTTGGCACCTGGGAAGCACCTTGGAGAGGTGGTTTTGGTTTGAATGCCAAATACAAATCTTTCGACCTGTCGATGCTGTTCAGCTGGCAGAGAGGAGCTACCAAAGTAGACAACATGGAATACTTTGTTGAAAACCCTGTAGGCTTTATGGCTGTGGGTTACAACCAGTCTTCCGACCTGCATTTCTGGCAGCATCCCGGCGATGTGGTTTCTACACCAAGTCCACTTTATGGAACTAATTTCTCTTCTAAAATCATTCACGACGCTTCGTTCCTCCGTTTCAGAGACGTTCGTTTAGGATATACCTTGCCTAAATCTTTGGTAAGCAAATTGAAAATTGTTTCCAACCTGAATGTTTATGTTCAGGGTTCTAACCTGGCCATGTGGACCAAATGGAGAGGTTACGATCCAGAGGCCGGTGCCACCAACATCAACCTGAGTGAATTTCCTAATCCAAAAACCATCACCGCAGGTTTGGACATCAACTTTTAATCAACACTAAAGATCTACTACATGAAAAAGAATATATTTCTAATAGCAACAATGGCTGTGGTACTGGGTACCAGCAGCTGTAAAAAAGACCTAGATCAGCAGCCTACTGATTCTTTCAGTGAGAACAATGCTTTTCTCACGCTCGATGACATTCAACTCGGAACCAATGAGGCATATGGCCGTTATGGTGCTTATGCCAACGACATGTACACCAGTGCCCTGGTATCGGATGAGGCAAAAATCGGATCCGGCAACAGCGGTCAGGGTGCGCTTACTTATCGCTACCAGTATGCTTCTGACGGTACTACCGGCGGAGATGTTGGAGCCGCCTGGGGCGATTATTATGGTGTGATCGATCAGTGCAATCGCGTACTGGCCAAAGTCGGCACTGTTACAGCAGCTCCCTCAGAAGAATACAGAAGAAACATCCTGAAAGGACAATTGCTCGCTCTGCGCGGCATTTCTTACTTCAGTTTGATGGAAGCTTATTGCAAAAGCTACAACCCTGCCGATACACGCGGGTTACCCATCTCTTTAACTTCAGATCCTTTGCAAAAGCCTTCACGCAAATCTATGGGTGAAGTGATGACGCAAATTGAAACAGACCTGGCTACCGCTAAAAGTCTGATTCCTGCCGCCACTCCCGGCGATTTTACCGATACGGTGATGAACAGCGTGAACGTGGCTGCCTATCAGGCAAGAATCGCACTTTATAAAAAAGATTACGACAATGCAATCAATTACGCAACAGAAGTCATTACTTCCGGCATCAGACCCCTGGTTTCAGGTGCACAGTTTGAAGCTATCTGGACAGATGACGTGTTTGATGAAGTGCTGTTTCGTATCCGTTATGCCAACAGCGCCGCCATCGGCAGCTTGTGGACTACAACCGCCAACAACATTTACATCGCTCCATCCGATAAGCTGGTGGCTGCTTATGGCACCAACGACGTAAGAGCATCTGCTTACATCGGCACAGGCGCCGCAGGCAATTATGTCAATAAATTTTACAGTTCTTCACGCGGTGGCCGTGTGGTAGACATCAAAGCCTGCAGAATGGCCGAAATGTACCTGATCCGCGCTGAAGCCAATGCCAGAAAATCAAGTCCAGATTTAACCGCAGCCGCTGCAGACCTTAATCTCCTGCGCGCTAACCGTATCACCGGTTACACCAATCAAACCTTCAGCAGCGCCACTTCGCTGATTGATGCCATCATGAACGAAAGATTCAAGGAACTGGCTTTCGAAGGATTCCGCTTCTTCGATCTGAAACGTAACGATATGCCTGTAGACAGATTATCAACTGATGCCAGTCCGGCCTGGCAAACATTGGCGGCAGGTAACTTCCGTTTTGTGTTCCCCATTCCTAACGATGAAATTCTGGCCAATCCGAATGTGGCTCAGAATGACGGTTATTAATCTTATTGATCAAAAGAAAAAAATATAAAAATGAAAATAATCAACAACCTGTCGCTGATCGCCCTTTTGGCTGTTGCTTTCTTGTTGGGAAGCTGCGACAAAACAAAACCTTACGATGTCATCACTGCACCTCCGCAAGCTCACTTCGTAGGTAAAGAAGTTCAAATCTATAAAGCGGATGTTAATCCTACTCCTGTTTACAACGTGGTGGTAGGTACTACCGATGTGTCTAATGCCGACAGATCGGTTACTTATAAAGTGACCCCGATTTCTGCCGCAACACCCGGAACACAATACAGCATCGCCAGTGGCAATACCACCGGCACGGTTACCATCAAAGCCGGAGAAGCTGTTGCCAATATTGCAGTACAAGCCGATTATGCTTCCTACACCAATGGAAGAAAAGATACGCTGATGTTTACCCTTGCCGAACCTTCGGTAAAACCCGCCGGATTTTTAGATACGGTTTACCTGATCCTCAGAGGTCCTTGCTTCGAAGGGGATGTTACCCTCACCGATTTGTTGGGCGATTATGCCAATACCAATGAAAATTTCGGCGGCGCTTATGGCCCTTATACCACTTCTATTTCCAGCGTGAATCAAACTTCTGCCACCACAGGTGACATCGTAGTAGAGAACATCTACGATTATGGATGGGCAGGCATCACTTTCCATCTCGATTGGACGGATCCTGCCAACAGAACAGTTACACTCGACAGACAAACAGATATCGCGTCTGCAACAACAGTAACATCAAACCCTGCTTACTCAACTTATTTTGTGATGGTAGGACCTTCTCCTACTGCCGGACCAGGAACTTTCTCTATTTGTAACCAAACGATTACTTTGAAAATCAGAGTAGGCTTGAATGACCCTACATCCACTCCTTTGGGATGGTTCAGTACACCATATACCGTTAATATGGCGAGATAATCATCTCACTATCATACAGCAAAAAGCCCCGAAATTTCGGGGCTTTTTCATATCATTTATGCAGAAAAAAATTATTTGCCTGAGGCTGTACCTAAAGTTTTAGACAGCATTTCTTCCAATGCATCTTCTCTTAATTCTTTTGCAATGATTTTGCCTTGCGGATCTATCAGCACATTGTAAGGAATGCCATCAAACCCGTAAAGACTTACTGCAGCAGATGACCATCCTTTCAGATCACTGATGTGTTTCCAGGTGAGATGGTCTTCTTGAATGGCTTCCAGCCACTTGCTTTTTTCTTCATCCAGCGATACCCCGAGCACAGTAAAGTTTTTGTCTTTGTATTTGTTGTATGCCTTCACCACATTAGGGTTTTCTCCTCTGCAGGGTCCGCACCAGCTGGCCCAGAAATCTACCAGCACATATTTTCCTTTCAATTGACTGAGTGAAAATGGTTTGCCATCCACATCGTTCATGGTGAAATCAGGCGCCATACTGCCCACATCGGGAATGCCGGCTGCCGGAGCCGGTGGCTTTTCTTGTTGAGTCAACATACCGTTGAACTCTTTTACGAAACCGGTTACTGTGGTGTTGTCTGGGAATCTTTTGGTTAGTCCACCCACAGCATTTTTGATGGCGTCTTTATTGATACCTCCACCTACAGTGATGGCAAACATGGAGACGATGGGATCTTTGGATGTATTGGCCACATTCAGCAAATAAGCATCCGATTCATTTTTATATTGCTCTTGTTCTTTTTGAGCCACTTGTATCAGGCTGTCCATCACGTGTCCTTCGAGTCCGGATCCGGCAAGGGCCTGCGTTTTTCGGGCCATGGAATCCAATGCCATGCTTCTGTTGGATAATTCCTGAATGAACTTTTTCAGTTCCTGGTTGGCTGGTGTATTGAAATTTTCGGTTTGAATCTGGTTAGGATTGAAGTTACCATCGATTTTCACTAGCGGTTCGTCATTCACCACAAAAAGAAAAGCGTTTTCTTTTTCAAAGCGGATGCGGTAAAGACCTTCGTGGCTGGCCTTGACATTGAAATTGAATTGTCCGTTTTTAACGGCAGTGGTGTCCAATACTTCTGTCATGGCCTTTCCGGTAAAATGAATTTCTTCGATGTAGGCGTTTTGGTCATTTAAACCTTTCAGATTGGCATTAACAGTAAATTCGGTTGCATTTTTTGAGTTGCAGGAGAGGGTAGCCACCATTATGGAAATAACGGCCATGGCCTTAAACTTTAGCATGGTTGTATGTTTTGGTTTTATTAGGAATGCCGAAGGTAAGTGATTCGGTAAAGTTTAAAAAACAAAAGCCATCCGTTTCGGGGATGGACTTTTGCTTATAAAAAAAACACGTCTTCGAGATTAGAGGTTGGCCGTTTTGAGTTTCTTGGGGATTTTCACTTCAAAATTCATGATTGTTCCTTTTCTTTCGGCCTTGATGGGGTAAGATGATTTTTCGGCATTATCCTGCAATAGTATTCTGGCTTCATCAGTATTGGTGATTTTTTCGCCACCGATTTCCACTATAATATCATCAGGTAACAATCCAGCTTTTTCCGCTGAAGAGCCTGCTTCTACATCTAATATTTTTACTCCGTTTGCATTTTCAGTATCCTGAATTTTTATACCCAGTTTTTGGCTTTTAGGGAATGCAAATCCTTCGGGTATATCATTGAAATTGGGTACCGCAAAACTGAAAGCTTGTGGCGCATTGCCATCGTCACCGCGGTTGTTGATCACTATTTTACGAATCTGATTCTTGATGATTTTTTCCTGCAACACCACTTTTACTTTCTTTTCCTTGCCTCCTCTGAGGTAGTTGATTTTTACTTCATCTTTTGGATGCATAGCGCGGATGGCGCTGGTGAGGGCTTGCGGGTCGGTAATGGCTTGTCCATTGATTTGTGTAATGATGTCCTCCTTGCTTAATCCTCCTTTTTCAGCCGCACTGCCTGCTACAACTGATGAAATCACTACACCGTTGGGAGCAGGTTCTGTTTGAACGCCCAGAAAAGCAACGGTATCCGTTTTTTCTTCATTTGCATCCTGTGTATTGAAATCCAAGCCTGAAAGTCCAAAGTCGTTGCCATCAAAATTTAAATTGAATTCCTTTCCGTCGATGTTGCCAAAACCTTCTATTTGCAGAGGCTGACCATTCACGATCACCATTTTCTTTTTACGGATGTTCACACCGTCTTCTTTAAACTCATTCATGGGCTTTCCGTTGATGATCACATTATCGCCGTTGATCTCCAATGTTATTTTTGTCGTTTTGTCGCCATCTTTACTGATGATCACTTCTCTGGATTCCTTACGCTCCATCTTTTTTTCCGGTTGCTTATCATCATCCACTTCCACCGTAACCGTTGTGGTTTCTTTATCGCCATCTTTTTGGATGATGACTTCTTTGTTTCCTTTTTTGATCACTTGTTTTTCCTGGGCGTTAACCGCTTGTGCACCTGTAAGCAGGATGAGGGCGGTAAAAGCAAAAAGTTGTTTTTTCATCGTTTAAAATTTATCTACGAAAGTTTTAGTATATCAAAAATAAGGGAAAATCATTAACTACGAAACCCTTCGGAAGTATTTTCATTTTCTTAACAAGTACCAGAAATGAGATCATTACAACTTCGCCTTGATTTGCTCCATCATCTCGGCAAACTTAGAGCTGTCCTGACCTCCGGCTGTGGCCAGCGTTTTTTGTCCGCCACCGCCCCCATTGATCAGGGGCCCCGCCACTTGCTTGATGAGCAAATTGGCATCGATTTGTTTGGCCGCAGCAACGGTTTCACTTACGCCAATAGCCACATGGGCCTTACCGCCAATATTTGTACACAAAACCACCACGTGGTCGTGAAGATGATGTTTGATATCGAAACACAATTTTTTCAAGGCGTCGGCGCTGGGCACTTCCACCACTTCGCCTATGAAGGAAACATTGTTGATGATCTGATTTTTTTGCAGCAGTTCATTTCTTATGCCCACCAGTTGACGGGCTTCCAGCGATTCCACACGTTTAGCCAGACTGCTGTTTTCGTTCATCAGGTTTTCAATCGATTTCAGCGGATCTTTGCTGTTCTTCAGCTGTTCTTTGATGGATCGCAACAGTTCAAGCTGGTTATTCACCATAGATTCAGCCGCTTGTCCCGAAACCGCTTCGATTCTGCGGACGCCTGCGGCCACAGCACTCTCGGAAACTATTTTAAACAAGCCGATTTCTCCGGTTTGTCCCACATGACTGCCACCGCATAATTCTATGGAATAAGCCGGATCCATGATGACCACCCGAACAAGGTCGCCGTATTTTTCACCAAACAAGGCCATGGCGCCGAGGGCGATAGCTTCATCTTTGGGAAAAGTCTTTATTACCACAGGTACATTTTCGCGAATCTTCTCATTCACGATGCGTTCTACCTGCTGTAATTCTTCGTCGGTTACTTTGGCGAAATGGGAAAAGTCGAATCGGAGTTGTTCATCATTGACCATGCTGCCTTTCTGTGCCACATGTGTGCCTAATACTTTTCTCAAAGCGGCATGCATCAGGTGCGTAACACTATGGTGCACGGTTATTTTTTTCCTTCTCTCAACATTCACAGCAGCATTAACTGTTCCTTTAAGGTTGCCGGTGATGCTATCTGCGAAATGGATAATGAGGTCGTTTTCTTTTTTGGTATCGATGACGTCGATGCGTTGGCCATTGACCGTTAGTGTACCGCTGTCACCCACTTGTCCACCGCTTTCGGCGTAAAAAGGTGTGCTATCCAACACTATCTGATACAGTTCTTTGCCTTTGCCTTTCACTTTGCGGTAGCGGAGGATACGCGTTGAAGTTTCCATCACATCGTAACCGGCAAAGCCGTTGCTGTTGCCTTCATGCACAATCTGCCAGTCTTCGGTGTCCAGTGCCGTAGCTGCGCGACTACGCTCTTTTTGCACCTGCATTTCTTTTTCAAATCCGCTTTCGTCCACATTCAACCCGTTTTCCTGGGCGATGAGCCTGGTGAGGTCGATGGGGAAACCAAATGTATCGAGCAGTTCGAAAGCATCTGCACCGCTGATGGTGTTGGCCGATTGTGCTTTGGTAGCCACCATGATGCTGTCGATTTTTTTCAAACCCTTATCTAAGGTGCGGAGAAAAGCTTCTTCTTCTTCACGGATCACTTTGCCCACAAACTCAACTTGCTGGATGAGCTCGGGGAATACGTTTTCAAATTGATGCGCGATGACCGGCAGCAATTGAAACAGCAAAGGTTGTTTGTAATCGAGATAAGAATAGTAATATCTTACTGCTCTTCTGAGGATACGTCGGATAACATAACCCGCACCGGTATTCGAGGGTAGCTGCCCATCGGCAATGGTGAAGGAGATGGCCCGGATGTGGTCGGCCAATACACGAAAGGCTACAGATGATTTATCGTCTCCTGCGGTATATTTTCGGCCTGTTATTTCTTCTGTTTTGGCAATGGTGCCGCTAAACACATCGGTGTCGTAATTACTTTGTTTGTTTTGCAATACCCTCACCAGTCTTTCAAACCCCATTCCGGTATCCACGTGTCGGGCAGGAAGTGGCTCCAATGAACCATCTTTTTTACGGTTGTATTGAATGAATACATTGTTCCATATTTCAATTACCTGAGGATGGTCTTTGTTCACCAGTTCGCGGCCGGGAACCAGGGCTCTTTCTTTGGCAGATCGGCAATCCACATGTATTTCGGTACAAGGGCCACAAGGTCCGGTGTCGCCCATCTCCCAGAAATTGTCTTTCTTGTTGCCGTAAATGATTCTGTCTTCCGCTACAATTTTTTTCCATTCCGCCAGTGCGATGCTGGAAGAGGGGATGTTTTCTTTGGCATCGCCTTCGAACACGGTAACATACAATCTGTCTTTGTCAATTTTATACACTTCAGTCAGCAGCTCCCAGCTCCAGGCAATAGCTTCAGCTTTGAAATAATCGCCAAAGCTCCAGTTGCCCAGCATTTCAAACATGGTATGATGATAGGTATCTACCCCCACTTCTTCCAGATCGTTATGTTTTCCGCTTACGCGCAGGCATTTTTGTGTATCGGCGGCGCGGCTGAAAGGAGCTGTTTTGTTGCCCAGGAAATAATCCTTGAACTGGTTCATGCCGGCATTGGTAAAAAGTAGTGTGGGGTCGTTTTTTACTACAATGGGAGCCGAAGGCACAATGGTGTGTCCTTTGGATTGGAAAAAATCGAGAAAATGCTGCCTGATCTCAGATGCCGTCATGTTGTTATTCGGTTTTCTTGCTATGATAATTGTGAATGATTGGGGTTATATTTGTGCATCTGCAAAAAATACCCCTGCCAAATGGTCTGCAATTTAATGATTACAGATGAGTTTTAAGTGGGATGTGCAGACGGAATGCGATGAAAAAAATCAAGTATTTTTATAACACACATACCCTGCGTTACGAAAAGCTCGTAACACCTCTTCGTGTGAAACTGCTTCGTTTTTTTGGTTTTCTTTCCGGACTTATTGTAGCTTCTGCGGCTGTGATTTATGTTTATATCCGGTTTTTCCCTCAGCCTACGGCCATCGAATACAAACGCAAGTACGAATTACTGCAGGATAATTATGGGCAAATCAACGACAAGGTGAAAGATTTGCAACAACAGATGGCTTCGCTCGAAGAACGCGACAATGAAGTGTATCGTTCCATATTTGAGGCTAATCCCATACCCGACAGTGCCCGTGCCAAGCTCATTGAGCAACAAAAGCAGATTGAAAAAATCAAAGAAATGGATGGCTTCGAACTGGGAAAAGAAATTGCCCAGCAATTGAACAACATCAGCGCGAGAATCGCTTTTCAGGAAAAAAGTTATTCCAATATCTCACAGCTGATCAAGCGTCAGGATCTTAAGCTCGCCAGCATTCCGGCCATTCAGCCTGTCAGCAACAAGCAGCTCGACCGTATCGCCAGTGGGTATGGCATGCGCATCGATCCCGTATATGGTACCCCCAAATTTCACAAAGGACTTGATTTTACAGCCCATCAGGGAACACCTATTTATGCTACTGGCAATGGCGTGGTAAAGCTGGCCGGAGCCACCGGCAATGGTTATGGCAATCATGTGGTCATCAACCATGGGTATGGCTATGAAACACTTTATGGTCATATGGTGCGGGTAAAAGTGAGAAATGGCCAATCGGTAAAAAGAGGCGAGGTCATTGGCTGGGTGGGAAGCACCGGAAAAAGTACAGGACCGCATTGTCATTATGAGGTGCATGTGAATAGCAGGGAAGTGGATCCGGTATATTTCTTCTACAACGATTTAAATGCAGCTCAATACGACCGATTGCTTAAACTGGCCGCCAAAGGCAGTGCCAAAAGTTTCGACTAATTTTATTGTATTCACCTGATTATAAAAACAGCATATCATGGCCTTGTTACAATCCTCATTCAACTTCGATTTTCCGGAAGATCCACAACCACCCAAAAAGGAAGTAAAACCGGTTGTTCCTGCCAAACCTGCTCCGCAAGAACCAATTGAAGTGGATGTAACGCCTCAACCTTCAACGGTTACCGCCGTGAAAACCGTTGCCAAAAAATCGACCCGTGGTCGCATGAAGCTCAGTGATATGGCGGCCAGTGTTGAATTGATTGAGATTCCGGATGATGAGGAACTGTTTTCCAAAAGATATTATTCCATCGGTGCCGTTACCGAAATGTTTAAGGTGAATCATTCTTTGCTGCGTTTCTGGGAGAGCGAATTCGACATGATCAAGCCAAAGAAAAATGGCAAGGGCGACCGCTATTTCCGCCCAGAAGATGTAAAAAGTTTCAGGTTGATTTATCATCTCTTGCGCGAAAGAAAATATACCATAGAAGGCGCCAAAGCTTTTTTGAAAAAAAGCAAACTGGCCGAAAAGAAATACGAACTCATCGAATCGATGAAAGACCTCAAAGGTTTTCTCAACGAATTAAAAGCAGGATTATGATGCAAAAAAAGATGCTGCTGCAATTGATGTTGGGCTTGTTGCTGATGCAGATGTCGATGGCCCAAACGCCTTACACCCGCTCTGCCGATCCCAAAGACACATCAGTGACCGTTTTGAAAGGGATGATTACAAAATACATCCTCATGAATGAGTCGGCATTCAAATGGTTTTCGGGTAGTCATGATAGTTATACAGCACCGGAAACGGTAGTGAGAACTTTGGCCGATCATTCGGACAAAATGAGTTTTATTCTTTTCGGAGGAACCTGGTGTGATGATACGCAATTCATTCTCCCTAAATTTTTCAGGTTGCAGGAATTGAGCGGCATTCCGGATTCGGCTGTTACCTTTTTTGGTGTCGACAGAGAAAAGAAAACACTGGGCGGTCTTTCTGAAGCGTTGCATATCACCAATGTGCCTACCATCATTGTGTTCAGCAATGGAAAAGAAATAGGAAGGGTAGTGGAATATGGCACTACCGGCAAGTGGGAGACAGAGCTCGCTGCCATCGTTAAACAATCTGCGAATTGATGGAAGTGTTGTTGTTCGTATCTACATTGTAGATATTTATATCATTACCGGCGTTGGCCATCTTGATATCTTTTTCCTCCGTAAGTTTTTTGATGTTGAAATTCACCTCTTGCTTCAGCGAATGGAAAGTATCCATGCTGAAAGGCTGGGTAAAATATTCGATGGTGATGATGGCGCTGTTTTTGGTGAAATCGGTAAGAAATACAGTGTGTGAAGTGATGGAAGGATAATGTGAAGCCAGACAGGCTTTAAGTTCGGCCATCAGTACTTCGATTTTTTGGGTGTCATTGTTTTTCTCCAGTTCAATTTTTATTTCAGCTCTTCGCGCGGTGCGCATGGATAGATTATCTACTACTGAATCCACCATTTGTTTGTTTGGCACACTTACCAGTGTTTGATCGGGCGTTCTGATTCGGGTGCTGCGCAGACCGATATGCTCCACTTTTCCGCTGTAAGTATTCACTTTTACATGGTCGCCGGTAAAAAAAGGTTTGTCGAAAAAGATGATGAAGGAGGCAATCAGGTTTTCGATGCTTTCTTTGGCGGCCAAAGCCAGAGCGGCGCCCACAATGCTCAAGCCGGTAAGGAGTGCGCCGATGTCGACGCCAAATCCAATTTTCAATATCATCAGCAGACCGATGACAATGATGATGGCTTTTACAAAATCGCGGAAGAAAACAATCAGCTGATCGTCGCGTTTGTCTTTTGTAGATTGCGCATTGGCTTCCAGTACAAGCGCAATGAAGTCGATGAAGCTGGTACAAACCCATATCAGGTAAATGATGGCCAAACTTTTTCCGGCAACATGCAGCAAGCCATCCAAACTGAATTTGTAAATCTTGATTTTCCATGCCTCAGGAAAGTTGAGATTGGCGATGGACACGAGGGCAATCAGCAAAGTGAGAAAGGAACCCAGCGGCTTGATGATGAGACCGATAAACACATTTTTCTCTACCGACTTCCATTTGCGTTGGATGAAATGATAGAGCAAGGCCGCCACATGCCTTGAAATCCATTTGCGCGTGAGGGCAACCGATGCAATGATCAGCAGCGCCAGCAATAATTCGGCAACCGTATTGTTAAGAATAATCCTGTTGAGCAATTCCATGCGATAAAAATAGCTTAAATCTTATTGTATGATGCCTGTTTTATAAATGCTGATGCCATTTTTGTCGGCCAGTATCAGTTTTCCGTTGCTAATGCTTATCGATCGGGCATTGGCCACGAATGAGGGAATGGCATAGGTTTTCATTTCGTAAAGGGGTAGTCTTTGTTTGTTGAGGTAGGCAGCGACAAGTTGACCGTTATGAATACCCCACAAATCACCGTTAGTGCATCCTGTAGTTTTCCACTTGAGCCATGGGATGTTTTTTTTATAGCCACCCATCAGATCGAAAAGAAAAACACCTTTGGTGCTGTCGTAAAGAACCAGCTGGTTGGCGACTTCGCACATGAGCAAGGGTTCAGGCGCTTCTTCCAGCATAGTTCTTAGGTCGGTGGTTTCGGTAACGGTATTCAAATTCTCATCCATCTTGATGATCTTGTAATTGCGGTCGTCGAAAATCCAGATGTTGTTGTCATAAGAATTGCAAATGGCTGCGGTGCTGATGATTCCTTTTTTGCGCAACTGCATCACATTGCGCTGGGTGAGCAACTGGTCGAGTGTAATCACTGTACCGAAGTTCTTATAAAAAAGTAAAGGCCTTAACGGGTTTGATACATCGATGGAAGAAGGATAGCCGAATTTTTTCACATCATTGTAAGCGGCTACGGAATCACCATTCTCATTGAATTTGATCAATGAACCCGTGTTGGTAAGTGCATAAAAATTATTGAGCTTGTCGGATGTCATCATTTGAAAATTTCCGGCAATTATTTTAACTAAGGAAAGTGAGAGGGAATCAGGATGCGCATACTGTGCCACAGACAAGTGAAAGGAAAGTGTAAAGAGTAAAGTGTAAAAAGATAGGCAAATGAAGCGCGCGCTTGTCATGGTAAAAAATTGTAGTTGTATGGATACCAGCCGTTCATCAAACATCTTCAAATCATCAAACCACCAAATCATCAAATCACCAAATCACCCAATCAACCTCATCTCTTCTCCATCCCAAACTGCATAGCTATCATATTTGATCCAGTCGCCGGTGTTGATGTAACGGCTTTTTTCATTCAGGTGAATATCCAGGGGTAGATGTCGGTGGCCGAAAACAAAATAATCGATCGCTTTTGTTTTCAATTCTGCTTTGCAAAACTGAACGAGCCATTCTTTTTCTTCGCCTTCAAATTTCTCGTCGGAATTTCCAGTTTTTGCCCTGCTTTTTCGACTGAAATAATTGGCCAGTCCAATGCCGATGACGGGAGGCAGGATGCCAAATAAAAACTGAGAGATTTTATGGCGAAAAACTTTTTTGATGAACTTGTAGCCATGGTCGCCGGGTCCAAGTCCGTCTCCATGCCCAATCAGAAATCGTTTTCCGTTGATTTCATATTCCTGCGGTTCGAAAAATACAGGGATGTTCAGTTCTTTTTGGAAATAATCCTTCATCCACATGTCGTGGTTGCCTACAAAAAAATCGATGGAAATGCCAGCGTCGGCGATGGAAGCCAGCTTGCCCAATATGCGCACATATCCTTTGGGTACAACGGTCTTGTATTCAAACCAGAAATCAAACAGGTCGCCTAGAATGAAAATTTTCTCCGCATCTTTTTGAATTTCATCAAGAAAGCGGATGATTTTTTTTTCTCTTTCGAGACTGATTTCATTGTTGGGCGCGCCTAGGTGAAAATCGGAAAGAAAGTATATTTTTTTGGCTGTTGACAAGGGATGCGATCAGGGTTTGTTTTGTTGCAAAATGTATTTCATGATATCACCCACTTCAATTTCGGGCATGCCTTCTACAGAATCATTGTACCAGTAAATCCAGGAGGAAGAGGGTTTTCCGTCTTTATAAACAGTAACCAGTTCTCTGGTATACCAGGGTTTTTCATCGGGCTCCACATTGAGTCCTTCATAGTCATCAAGTTGGGCGATGGCCCAATCGAATCCTTCTTCATCTTTGGCAGCATACAATTCGCCTGTGATGTAATGATCACCGTTATCGGGGATGGCTACTGGATAATCTCCTTTATCATAAAATTTCCCTTGCACCACGGCTTCGCCAATCAGTGTAAAATAATTCGACAAGTATTGATAAGCAGGATTTCTGAATCCGCTGCGTAGCGATCCATAAACAAAAAGTTGTAAAGTGGTGGATTTTGCTGTCATCATCGCAATAAGATAATCAGCCTTCAACAAAAAAGCAGTACACTTCTTTAGGGCCATGCACGCCGGTGACCAGTGTTTTTTCGATATCGGCAGTACGACTTGGCCCGGTAGCGAAAGTGATAAGTGAAGGGAGATTTTTTTTATATTTTGATTTTAAAAAACCGAGGACATCTTTGAGGTCGTAAAACAATTGACTTTGATAGGCGATGCAAATATGAATGGGAGCATAAACGCTGGCGGTTCTGCCGCTTTGTTGAGCGCTACTCATCACAATGCTGCCTGTGCGGGCCACCAGGTATTCGCAACCTGTGATGGCAGCCTCGCAAGAAGCCAGATCGCCAAAGGGTTTCAATCCGGTGCTTTCTAAAAATGGAATTATTTTATCTTCTTTGCAATACACCTGCGACCATTGACGAGATTGAAAAAGCTGTGCGAGCTGTGCTGCCAGTTCTTCTTCGTTGATGCAGTAGATGAATTTTCCCTGCAATTTTGAAAACGCCTCTGCAAACAAAACCGTGTCGTCATCAGTGGGTGTTTTGAATACCGACTGCGAACCTTCACTCTGTGAAAAAGGAAGGGGTACAGGATGGCTCAATCCCTGACGGATGCGTTTGAGTATGTTTTCTTTGGCAGCTGTACTGGGCATGATTATTCTGTAGTGGCGCTTGGATTTTCGTCTGCTGCCTTTGTTTGTGGAGCATTGGGCTCAACTTCTGTTTCAGTTGCAGGTACATCCAGCAATTTCTTTTCTTCATAAGGCCTTTTGCCAATCAGGGCTTCAAGGTCGCTTTTGAACAGCACTTCTTTTACCAGTAATTCCTTAGCCAGTTTTTCTACTTCCTCTTTCTTTTCTGTCAGCAGCTTTTTAGTCCGCTGATAGGCTTCATCAATCAGCTTTCTTACTTCATGGTCAATCATTTTACCGGTTTCTTCACTATAAGGTTTGGTAAAATAATTTTCCTGAGCAGGATCGTAGAAACTTACATTACCTACCTGCTCGTTCATACCATATACGGTAACCATGCTGTAAGCGATTTTGGTAATTTGTTGAAGGTCGTTGCTGGCACCGGTACTGATTTTTCCGAAGAAGATATCTTCACTGGCACGCCCACCAAGGGTCATACATATTTGATCAATCAGCTGATCGGTGTTATAGAGATATTGCTCTTTAGGCGTGTATTGCGCATAGCCCAAAGCTGCAGTACCTCTGGGTACGATAGTCACTTTCAGCAAAGGATAGGCGTGTTCGAGGAACCAGCCACAGATGGCGTGACCGGCTTCGTGATAGGCGATGATTTCCTTTTCTTCAGGAGAGATGATTTTGTTCTTCTTCTCCAATCCGCCGATGACCCTGTCGATGGCATCCTGAAAATCACTCATGTCCACCGCTTCTTTGTTTTTACGGGCTGCAATCAAAGCAGCTTCGTTACAAACATTGGCGATATCTGCACCGGCAAAACCCGGTGTTTGTTCGGCCAATTTATGGATGTCCAGTTTTTGTGAGGTCTTGATGGGCTTCAGGTGAACTTTGAAAATGGCTTCACGGCCGGTAAGGTCGGGTCGGTCGATGCTGATCTGACGGTCGAATCGGCCCGGACGGAGCAAAGCGCTGTCCAATACATCCGGACGGTTGGTGGCGGCCAGGATGATGATACCCAGGTCGGTACCGAATCCATCCATTTCTACCAGCAACTGATTGAGGGTATTTTCTCTTTCATCATTGCTCATCATCACATTTTTACCTCTCGCACGGCCAATGGCATCGATCTCATCAATGAAAATGATACAAGGTGCTTTTTCGCGGGCTTGTTTGAACAGGTCTCGTACCCTGCTGGCGCCAACACCCACAAACATCTCCACAAAATCACTTCCACTCAAACTGAAGAAAGGCACTTGTGCTTCACCGGCAACAGCTTTGGCCAGCAAGGTTTTACCGGTTCCGGGAGGACCTACCAGCAAGGCGCCTTTTGGAATTTTTCCGCCCAGCGCTGTATATTTTTTAGGATTTTTCAGGAAGTCCACGATTTCCATCACTTCCACTTTCGCTTCATCAAGACCGGCCACATCGGCGAAGTTGATGTTGACCCTGGTTCCTTTTTCAAACAAAGTGGCTTTTGATTTACCGATATTAAAAATACCGCCACCACCTGCTCCACCACCTCCGGGTCCTACTTTGCGCATGAGCATGATGAAAACAAAACCCAACAGCAAGATGGGCAGCAAGGTGCTGATCAGCTGGCCTAGAATTTCGGCATCGTCTTCGGGCTTGTCGGGCACTGGAACAATGGAAGGATTCTGTTTGTAGAACTCACCCAGCTGATTGGTGAATGTTTTATCGTCGATGATACTGAAATAGAACTGAGGATTGGGCGCCTGAATGTTTTTGGAAACTTCATATTCCTTTTTATCCACTTTCAGGTTGTTCACATAAAATGACTGCTTGTTTTTAAGGCTGTCGGGTTGCAGGAAGATGCGCACCATTTTTTTGTTGCGGATGGTTTTGATTTCCTTGACATCGCCTTGCTTCAGCATTTCATAAAACTTCAGCTGATCGGTTTCTATACCGGTGCTGCTGACATTTCTGAACATGTTGTAAGAAATGATGACCAACAGAACGATGCCATAGATCCAATAGATGTTGAATTTGCTTTTTTTCTTGTTGGGGTCTTCCGATTGCGGGTTGCCTGAGGGCGGCATATGATTGGGTTGACTCATGATGAAGTTTTCTTTTTATTGGTTTAAGTGTACAGATTAATCTTGATGTTCCATGGCTTCGGCATCGCTCCAAAGCTCCTCGAGATGGTAGAATTTTCTGGGTTCGGGCAGCATGATATGAATAACGATATTCACATAATCGACCAGAATCCATTGTTCGCCCTGACGGCCTTCGTGTTTATAAGGGAGTTCGTCGCATTGTTTTTTTACCAAATGTTCTACATTATCGGAAATGGCTTTCAATTGGTTGGGGTTGGAAGCCTGGCAAATGATAAAAAAATCGGCTACGGCTTCATGGATTTTTCTAAGATCGAGGCTGACGATATGCTCGCCTTTTTTCTCTTGAATAGCCTGGATGATGGTTTTGAAAATCTTACTGTTTCTGTTGAGCCGGGTGATGGATTTCTTCCGTGTACTCAATGCGTTCAAATTGGTCAAATGCTGTTTCGTTTTGGTGATGTGATGCGCCGGAAATTCCGGTAAAGTGCCGTTCATTTATATTTTTTGGCACAAGTATTCAAAAGTACTATTTCTTTGTGATTAATTATAGTCATGAGCGGTCATTTACAATTTCATATTCTCGACAGGGTGGACAGTACCAACAACTATGCCATGGGCCGGTTGCGTGAAGGATTGGCGGAACATGGCGAAGTTTACTTTGCGCTGGAACAAACTGCCGGCCGTGGACAGCGTGGTAAATCCTGGGTTAGCGAGCCTGGAGAAAACATTATGATGAGCATGGTTTTTTTGGCTGATACTGCATGGTCGGGCGCTCCGTTTATTTTCAATATGGCGGTTGCCTTGGTTTGCAGGGATTTTCTCTCGGAGCTGATTTCGGAAAAAATTAACATCAAATGGCCCAATGATATTTACATCAATGACAGAAAGGCAGGTGGCTTGCTCATTGAAAACAGTTTCAGAGGGCAGGCTTGGAATGGAGCGGTCATCGGTATCGGCATCAACGTCAATCAGTCGGTTTTTTCAACTACATCTAATCTTCCGGTCTCATTAATTGAAATCACAGGCCAGAACCATCCTCCAATAGCCCTGGCCCAACAGTTGCAATTAAGAATCTGGGATTTTTTAAACCAAAGGCCGATGGATAACAAGGCCATCATTGCTGCATACAATCAGGCGTTGTATAAAAAAGGGGAATCCGTTTGGTTAAAAAAAGAGGAACAGCTTTTTGAAACCTTGGTTTTAGGGGTGGATGAACAAGGGAAACTTATCACCGAAGCCGGCGGTTTCAGTCATGGAGAGATAGAATGGAAACTGTAACTGTATATTTTTACGCCGAAAACAATGCCAAAATCTCTTCCGTATGTTCTTTCACTTTCGGTTTGCTGATTACATGAGCAATCTTGCCATTGGCATCTATCAAAAATGTGGTGCGGATCAGTCCCATGTACTTTTTACCATACATGCTTTTTTCGCCCCAAACCCCATATTTTTCAATGATTTTCAATTCGGGGTCCGATAACAAAGTGAAAGGGAGTTCGTATTTGCTTTCGAATTTTTTATGTTTGGCTTCGGTATCCGGACTAACCCCTACCACTTCAAAACCTTTGTTTTTCAGAATGCCGTAATTGTCGCGGAGGTTGCAGGCCTGGTTGGTACAACCCGGCGTATCGTCCTGAGGATAAAAATAAAGCACCAGTTTTTTCCCTTTGAAATCGGCCAGGGAAACAGTTTGGCCATTTTGGTCTTTCCCTTTGAAGGCAGGGGCTTTCTTTCCAGTTTCGGGCATCGACATAAAAAAAGTATTAACGGTAAAAATGATAGTTTTTCTCGGTAACATTACCGGCGAGGTCCTTAACAATCAACCGAAGATTATGTTCACCAGGTTGACAATATTTATCTACCGTATAAATGAAATTGGTGCCTTTATCGTTGGAAAACAAGAGCCATTGGCCATCGAGCCAGCCCGAAAATTCAGCAATCTCTTTCGTGTTGTCTGTTGCTGCAAAGGCAATCCTGTTCACCCTTAAACTGATGCCATCCCTGAAACCAAAAAGAGTCGCCACTGACGGAGGCGTTACATCCTTTATCAGTTCGGCATAGCCGAAATCGCGAAAGCTCGCTTTGTACCAGCCGTTTTCATAAACCGCTTTTTTGAATCTGTCTTTTTTATAAGCGGTCATTTTCATCACGATCTTTCCGGTGTCTGCCATGTCGAAATCGGCTTTGAGGCGAATGGGATAATAGCTGTTCACAGGTACCTCGTCGCCTTGCAACATCACCTTGTTCCCGTTTTGTGTCCAGCGAAAATGAAAGGAATCAAAAAGACAATTTTCAGGCATGTAAAACGAAAGTCTTTCGGCTTCAAAAATATTGATACTGTTGGGCTCGAAAAGTTGACCCGGCGCCGGCGTACCAACGGCACTTAAGATATCCGTGCGTTGAAGTTGAAATTGAATTTGAGAAAGGTTGTCAGCTACGTCACGCACAGCTATTTTGATACGATGAGGCTCGGTGTTGTTGAGCCTGATGACGCCGTCTTCATGAGGTGCCGTATTGTAAATCACATCCATGCAGCCCGGCAATGGCGATACGTGTTGCAAAAAAGGGCCACCGTGAATTTTGGTTTTGTAATCGATGTGTCCGTTCAGGGTCCTCGTTTCGTCGTAACTGACGCTGTTCATTTCAAACCCGGCCAATGCTTTGTCATTGTCGTAAACTACGGCAGAGAAAATGCCATTCTGATTGGTGGAGCCGCTGTAACGGTCGAATGCAGAAATGGCAAAACTGACTTTGTCGCTGCTGACTGTGATGTTGCCGCCGATGGGCTGGTATATGCCGTTGACTTTTTTCAGCGGAAACAGTCTTGGCGTTTGTTCGTAGGTACTTTTTCTTCTATCATAAACAGCCAGTCTGATGATATCGGGAGGAGTTTGGTCGGGAATGTGGAAACCGAAAAAAAGCGGATTGAGTACCTTGTCGGTTTTGGTTTCTCTGATTTCAAAATGAACATGAGGGCCTTGTGAACCGCCGGTATTGCCGCTGTAAGCGATGAACTGTCCTTTTTCAACCGGAAACAATCCATCGGGCAATTCAAGGTCGATCTTCCATTGTTTGAGTTTGTACTGTTGCTCCTCTACATATTTTTCCAGGGCAGGATTGAAGTCGTTCAAATGAGCGTATAGTGTAGTGAGTCCGTTGGGATGATTGATATAAAGTGCACGGCCAAATCCGGTAGGGTCGATGTGCACTTTGGCAACATAACCTTCGGCTGCGGCATATACCGGCACGTTGACCCTGCCATCGGTTCTAACGTCGAGCCCCATATGATAATGGTTGGGACGCAGCTCTCCGAAATTGGCTACAATGCCTACTTTGGCTCCTGCCGGCCATTGGAAATATTGTTGGGGATAATTGTGCGCCGAAAAAAGCTGTCCGTATCCGGTATGGAAAACTAAGAACGAAAAAAGGGCAAATAGAGGGAACGGTCTGATCATCTAGTTTGTTTTCTTATGCTCAAAGTTAAGGGCTAATAGCAAGCTGGATGACGAAGCCACATAACGGTAATTTTCCACAGGGGTTAATACCCGCGATGAAATGGGTGTTTAGGCAGTTTCTTTTATTGTACCCAGATGGTGTCTCTCAGGTAATTGCCATCACTTACAAAATATTTAAAATAATGTGGCCCGGGTACAGTGGGCGTGAAAGTATAAGTTTGTTGCAAAGTCATCACCTGCTGGGTACACATGCATCCTTGAAATTTAACTTTCACCAGTACCTCAGTGGTATCACCTTCCGAAAAATTTTCTGTGCTGTAATAACTGCCACAGCCATTGCCAACCATGAAAGTCATGTTGATGCTCACCGGTTGATTGACAGTTGCCGTAGAAGGGCCGTCGATGGTACTGATGCCAGCCGGACTGATGGAAAAACATTCATTATTGTTGTCTAAACGACAGGAAGTAAAAGTGATGACAGTGATAAATACAAAAAGCAAATGGCGAAACATGAGTATTTTTTTGGCAAAAATAAGGGGAAGTTATGGCTCGTTCAATCTTTATCCACCTTGTTTAAAATATCGTTCATCATCTCAATCTGCACTTTTTGTATTTCGAGCAATTCCTGTTGCTGATGGATGATAAGGTGGTCTATCTTTTCATGAAGAATACGAATTTCCAGCTCCGACTTCAAATTGATCATATAATCTTTCTTGGCTCTCTCGCGGTCTTTCTCTTCCTGTCTGTTCTGACTCATCATGATGATGGGCGCCTGTAAAGCTGCGATACAAGACAAAATCAGGTTCAATAAAATGAAGGGATAGGGGTCGTAACCTTTGTTATGAAACAGCGCCGTGTTGATGGTGATCCACACCACCAGAAAAAAACCAAATGAAATGATGAAGGTCCAGCTGCCGCCGAAACTGGCCACTTTATCGGCCAGTCGCTGTCCCAGGGTGAGTTGGGTGTCGTCTTCCAAATCTATTTTTTCGGCCAGACTTGTTTTGTTGGACAAGGATTCCAATACCGTTTTTTCGAGTGAGGTCAGTTCGCCGATTTGATGGCTGAGGTATTCGGATATATATTTTTCCCTGAAGGAGTTGAGCTCTTTTAAAGACAGGAAACACTCATCGTTGAAATCGGGATATTCTTTTTTGATCAGCTCCAGAACGGAACTTCGTATAGACTTTGCCGATACTTTTTCTACTATCGGAAATTCCTGATTTGAAATATTGCTGATGAAAGTTTCCATATCATGAAGTGATCAAAGTTATTGCAATTAGCCATGCACCCAGATTGATATCAATCATCTTCTTTTTCGTTGCCCATGCTGATGAAGGCGGCATGATGCGGCGGCGGACAGGCTTGATCAATGCCCTTCACCGAACGCCAGATCACTTCATTGAACAAATCATCCGGACAACGGTCTTCTTTCGTAAGGTCGAAATTGTCGCTTAGTTGCTGCCAGTAATTGATGGCGGTGTTTTTTGCTGAAAGATCCACTTGAGCAGGAATGGCAACGAATGGTTTAAGGTTCACTTTATTATCGAAGCATCTCCAAAGTGGCTCTGCGGCCGCGTCATACTGACTCATCGGTGGTAATCCAAGTATCAGTTCGATGGTTCTTAAAAAAGAAGAAGTGGAATAGGGTGTATGATCGATGTAATTTCTTTTCACCCACCCTCCTGCCACGTAGGCCGTGCTGCGGTGCGCATCCACATGGTCGGGGCCATTTTGGGCATCATCTTCCACAATCAACACCACACTTTCTTTCCAGATGGGAGAATGGCTCAAATAGTCAACAAACATGCCGGTAGCCAGGTCGTTGTCGGCTACCTGGGCAAGGGGAGAGGGCTGACCTAAACCCATGCCTGAAGTGTGATCGTTGATGAAGCGCAAGGTGTTGAGCTGCGGAACTTTCCCTATGGTCAGCAAGGAGTCGAAATCTCTTTTCCATTGGGTGAACCGAATGGTATCCATCACGTTTTGATCCCAACTGGTGTAATAAGGACAAAAATGATTTTCCAGTACCGGTAAGTTGGCTTTGTAATCATCGGCAAATTCGCCGTAGGTACGGAAACTCACATGGGCGCGGCTGCAAAAATCCCAGATAAAACCGTTTTTATTGTTGGCAATGGCTCTGGTTCCTTCCGCATCATAACCACCACCTCTTCCGCCATAACTGGTGGGCCAGTTTTTTTCGAGATAGTCTGTAGCGTATGCGCCAAGACTCCAATTGTGCCCGTCGGCGCTTACTTCACCATCCACATAAAAATTATCCAGCAACACAAACTCCTCGGCCAATGCATGCTGATTGGGGGTTGCCGTTCTTCCAAAAAGCACCAGCGAAGTATCGCCGTTACCGCCTTTGACATCACCCAGTACCTGATCGTAAGTGCGGTTTTCTTTGATGATGTAAAACACATGTTTGATAGGACAGCTGTCGCCAAGTTTCATTGGAATTGGATTGCCTTTGATGCCGGAGGGTTGTGTTTCACGAGCTTTTGTGTAGGGTGTGTTTTCATATACCTGATGGGTGTAACTGTTCAGCTGTCTTTCGGCAGGCATATCAATGATGCTCAATGTTCCTTTCAATAAAGAGCCGATATACTGTTCTTTGATTTCTTCATTTTTTTCGCCTTGCTGATAAGCCGATTCGGTTTCTTTACGCAAGGGGTTGGGCCCATGCGGATTGGCGAATGATGAAAATCCTTTTCCATTGGTCACCCATAATTTTTTTCCGTAAGCCCTTACAGAAGTGGGGTACCAGCCTGTGGGAATGAAGCCTAAACTATGACTGTTACCGGGTTCAGTAACGTCGAAAACAGCCAGGCAATTATTATCGGCATTGGCCACATAAAGTGTTTTTTCATTTTCGCTCAACGCCACACTGTTGGTGGTGGATCCGCTGGGCGCATTGGGATATAGCGCTGTATTTAGTGTTTCTTTGACCTTCAAATTGATCAAGTCAATAACAGCCACAGCATTATCATCTGCCAGTGCAACATACAGGAAGCTGCCTTTTTTGCTGATCGTCATATCATTTGGATGACTGCCCACCTCAATTTCTTTTACGAACGACCGGGCTTGCGTGTCGAAAATCTTTACTTTACGGCAACCCCAACACGAAATGTACAGCTGGGTGCGGTCGGGCGAAAGAAGACAGGTATAGCCTTCTCCACCCAACTGGTATGCGCCCAGCGTCTTTCTGCTTTTGATATCGATGACATAAAGTGAATTGTTTTCTTTGGTAACGGCATAGAGTAGCTGCTTTTTATCGTCGATGCAGATGCCGGCGATAGAAATTTTAGTGGGCCAGGCTTCGCCCAACCGGATGGTATCGGAGCTGATGAATTTATTTTCTTTTACACCCAGTTTCAAAATATAATTGCCGTTTCCACCCGATGCAAATAGAAAACGGGAATCGTGCGACCAGCAAAGTCCCAGCCAGGCCACATCAACAGTCCGGCTGTCGAGTAATTGTTGGTGAATGGCATCTATCAGTTGAATGCTCTGCGTTCCTTGACCATTGTTGGTTACTGCCAAAAACTTGTGGTTGGGAGAGAAAGCTGCATTAAGCGGAAGGTCGCCCAAGGGCAGACTCTTGCCGGCCGGACTTAGCGACCAGCCGTTGGGCAAAGTCAGTTTGGAAGTTTGCTGCGCGAATAGATGGATGAAGGTAAGCAACAGAAAAACAAATAGAAAAATTGAAGAAGCATATCGTTTCATGATAGATGGATGCGTGAGAAATTACTTTTGTTAATCAAGTCAAGATATGAAAAAAGGGAAGACGTCTGTATTAGACAGGTCTTCCCTTTTGAAAAAAAGATATAGAAGGCTTATTTGGCCAAAGCGAATTCGAGGTTGAGTGTGAGGTTCACATCGGCACCCACCATGGCACCACCTGCCTCGGTAAGTGTGTTCCATTTTAAACCATAATCGAAACGATTGATGGATCCTGTAGCTTTGAAACCCGCTTTGGTATTGCCATAAGGGTCTTTCATGATACCACCGTATTTAACCGAGAACTTTACTTTCTTGGTTACATCTCTGATGGTCAGGTCGCCGATCAGTTCGTATACGTTACCTGCTTTCTTTTTGAAAGAAGTACTCTTGAAAACCATTTTAGGAAATTTATCGGCATTGAAGAAATCGTCTGATTTCAAATGGCCATCGCGCATGCTGTTGTCGGTATTGATGCTGTTCACATCTACACTGAAATCGATTTTGGCATCACTGAAATCATCTTTGGCAGAAGTGATGGTGCCTTCATACACTTTGAAGCTTCCTTCTACTTCGGAAATCACCATGTGGGTGACAGAGAATTTCACTCCGGAATGCATGTTGTCTACTTTCCAGGTTTTGACTGTTTGTGCCATGCTTAATGCGACAAAAGAAAAAATCGCCAGTGACAATGAGAATACTTTTTTCATAAAATTAATTTTTGATTTTTTACTGACGCAAAAATAGCTACTTTTACTTTCCAAAAGTTACTTGTTACCTAATGGTAATCAGTTACCTTGGAGTAACTTAATCATTGGCCATGACAAAATCTGCTAAAAGTTCTACGTGTCCTTCCAAACTCATCGCTTCCAGAGATGCGCTGGATGCCATTCAGGGTAAATGGCGCGTGCCCATTATCATTACATTGTCTTTCGGCAACAAGCGTTTTGGCGAAATCAGAAAAGATATTGAAGACATTTCTCCGAAAATGCTTTCGCAGGAGTTGAAAGAGCTGGAACGCAACCAACTTATCACCCGCATCATTTATGATACCATGCCTGTAACGGTCGAGTATTCGCTGACGCCATTGGGCAAATCCCTCGAAAAACTACTGGAAGAACTTACAGCATGGGGTGTGCATTTTAGAAAAACGGTGATTGGTGTAAAGCGATGAATTATGAATGTAAAATATTGAATGTAAAATGTAAAATGGTTTTGTAGTATAAACGTGTTTCAAAGTTTAGAATGAATGCCAAACGCCATACACTCAAATTTAATCCCCCAATCACAAATCCCCAATCACAAATCAGCTACAGCCCCATCTCCTTTTTCATTCGTTCAATGATCAACTGGTCGGAATCGTTTTTATTGCCCCATTGGGTTTGTCCTAAATTGCTTCTGATTTGATACCTGATGCTATAATTTCTAATGATCTTGCTGTTTTTGTTGATAGCGATTTCGATTTCCTTCAAGGCTTCTTGGTGTCTTTTTAATTGATTGAGAAAATGAGCGCTGTACATGTTGATGCGATAGTCGTTCCATCCCAACTGCTCTGCTTTTTTCAAGTCTTTCAGCGCTTCCTCGTAACAGTACTTTGTTGAATCGCCCCATCCCAAATAGGGTGCCCGAAAACTTCGGGCGATGGCACGGCCTAAGTACAGAGAAGCCATATAGGGATGCTTTTCCATCAAATTCGAAAACATATCGACAGTATTCCAGCTGCTGGTGTGGTTATCATAACCCAGTTCTTCCGCTTTCAAGAAGTAATGAAAAGCGGTATCAAACTGCATGGCTTCGTATGCTGCTTTGCCAATCATGAAATATACTTCATTGTTCTCTGACCGAAAGCCCAGCTGTTCCGATTTAATTTCATCGGGCTGCGTAGATAAATAAATTTTCAAATCGTCTATGGCTGACTGTGGGGCTTTCAGTTTGTATATTTTGAAAGTAGCCCTTTCAATTTCGGGTCTCATCTTTTCTTCAGCTATTTCCACCAATTCGTTGTAATCGCTTAACGCCTCTCCATACCTGCCGGCTTCGCTCTGCAAAGAGGCTCTTGTGAGCAGGTTGTCGGCATAAGGGGTGTCATCCCATTGGTTTCTTTTGCATTCCATGGCTTCATGTATCACAATGATGGCTTCCTCATAATGTTTGGTCTGGGTGTAAATGTCACATTGCAATAGCGACTGTTCACAGGTTTTGATGCCATTGTTTTTTTCTATGGAGATATTCAATTCTTCCAAGGCATTGTCGTATGCGCCTTCATGAAAAAAATACAAAGCCGTATTGTAGTGATAATCGGACCCCAGCAAGCGCTTATCTAAAAAGCTTACATCAATTTCCTTCCAGTAGCTTAGCAGTCCCGATGCTTGTAAAGGTTGCAGGGTTGAGGCGGTTAAACCATTGTTCAGGCGTTGACGATCAATGACCGATGAGTTGCTTCCGGTCATCCGACTGCTTCGGTTTTGACTGCGATTGAGCAAAAAATAGCCATTCATCAATACCAGTGAATCCATACGGTCTACATAACCGCTTGCATTCTCTTCTAAAAGATTCACGAAGTCGATCAACATCACGGTTTTCTTGTAGGAGATCAACAGTCTTTGCGTATAGGCTTCATTTCGTTGATATTTTTGCGACAGACTGCCAGTAGGGGGTAGTCCAAAACCATAGTAACCTCTGGCGATACGGTATCTTCCATCATTTTTTTTCAGCTGTTCCCAGATGAAAGTTTCCTGTTCCATCTTTCCATTTTTCATCACAAAGGAGCGAATATGCAGGTCGGGATCTTTCATTAAATTGATAGCCACACCGGCTGAGGTATAAACAGAATCAATCTTCAGTCCACCACCACCTCCAGGTTGAGCTTTGGCGATCAGTTGGAAAAATAGCAATGAAAACAACAAAAATTTGGTTCTGCATACTTGAGCTACCATAAAACAATCAAAGGTTGTTCTTGATTTGGTGGCGATGACAAATGGAATTAAGCGCTTCCATTGTAGCGTTGTCACAGTGATGAATGTCTATGAAGTTGGCCGACTGACGGCTTTGAAATACCAGCAACCATTTTTTGGTTTTGATAATCTTATAGACCTTGTTCCAGGTCATTTCAGATTTGAAACTTTCACCCGTAACAGAGAATTTGTCATCTTCAATGGTATAGGTAAGTTGTTCTTGTATTCTTTTATTGCTGCGGAAATTTCTTCTGGCCACAAACCAAATCATCACCATCCAGAAGGCGATCATGCCAAAATACAGCCACATGCTGCGGTCGTAAAAGTAAGGGTCATAAATGGAATAATAAGTGTCGTAGGTTACCAACAACAAACAAAATACGGCAAACACTTTTACTATCGGCTTCATCCATAAAAGGAGGTAATTCACTTTTATAAATTCGTTTTGTTTGATTTTTGTTTTGATATTGATTTCGGGCATTTGTTGTTGTGATGGATGGTTGATGTTTGAGTTTATTCTATCGTGATGCTGCTTCTGGTTTCAATATCTGTTCTGGGGTCGAACAACACATCCAAATATTTGGCCTCACCTGCTTTTCCGCTTACCATAAAATAACTGCGTCCCGCTTCCAATCCCTTGTTGTCGTATACTTTGAACGAAAGCGTTTGAATCAGGTCTTTGTCAAAAATCATATAAACCACCAGTTTGTTGTGGTGCAGGCCTGTACTGTCTGTCTCCACACTGAACTTCCCTGTCTTCAATCCTTTTTGTTGTAGTGCAGGGCTGATTGTCAGCTTGCATTCCAGCGTTTTGTCCACGCCTTCGGAAATCCCTTTCGCAAACTCTGTGGCGCCTTTGCCAATCACTTCACCACTTTTGTTGATGACTTTTTTGGTTTTGTCTTCTACGGTATGGCATGCCATCAGTAGTGAGAGAGAAAGCAGCGAAATGGTAAGTTTTTTCATGTCTGTTTTTTAGCGTGTTAAAGATATTGCAGAATCGGATTTTTATGCCAATTAAAAATTCAAGGAGTTGGATTTGCTTTTTTTCTCGCCAATAGATTGGAGATTTCAATCCAAAAAACATAATCCAACAGCAATATCAATAGATAGAGTATGTTGGTCAGCCAATCTGTTATCAGCTCCGGCGCTTTTTTAATCAAATAAATTCCTGATGCCAAACTAAAGAGAGGTATCAAAATACTCAATACATATTTTAACCACCCTTTTATTTTTAGCAACCACAGCGCTGCCGATATCATCATGCCGAAATAACAGCTGATGATGAAGCCCAGCACCCATCCGCCATGTGGACCATGCGAAAAAATGCCACACAGGGAAACGATAAGTGCCAACGAGTAACAGTAATTTTTTATTCGGACTTTCAAAAAATGAATTTATTTTTTGCTGAATTTTTTTCTATCCCAGTTCCACTTCATACCGAAGCGCATCAAGCGACCATAAACTGAATTCACACCACCGATATAGTTTTTCAGATAATTATTGGTTCCTGCCGAATAGCCGGCAAACCAACCGATTTGTTTGTAACGGCAATTCAGCTTGATGCTTGGGCTCCAATCGAAATGTATGTTGGTTCTGTCTCTGTAGCTGCTGTAATGCACTTGATTAATGTCTGTTGCATTTCCTTTTTCAATAGCATTGGCGATGTACGACATTTCAACACCTGCCACAAGATCCCAGCTCGTTTTATTAATGTTGAAGCCATGTCCGAAGTAAGGGAAAAGATTGAAGGTATTCAACTTCAAGAAAGACTTGCCAGTAGCATTGATGAGACCATCGCGCAGACTGACTTGATCTACGTTGATCATGCTTCTTCTTAATTCATAGCCCATTTCTGTGCCGAATTTCCATTTGCTTTTGCTGGTGCGTTCCACACCTCCGGTAACGCCATAACAAAGCGCGTAGTTGTTGCCGTAAGGGTTGTTGGTGTAGGCTGATGCGCCGTTTGTGCTGGTGATGAGTAATGTTGTTTTTTCGGTAGACGCTCCAATGAACTTGAAAAGACCAGAACTGAAACCAACGTTCCAGCTGGTTTGCTGTGCCGATGCGGAAAAAGTTTGCACACCAAACATCAGAAGAATAATCAGTTTGTTAGACATAGCAATTTGTTTCATTTCGTCGTTGTTTTATTTTTTCTTTAGCAGCAGCCAGCCTTTCATGGTCTTTATTTGATAAATATTTTGATGAGTGGCCGATACTTTCTTGTCTACATAGAGTTCAGTAACGATCAATTTGGCATCGATTGTTTTTCCAGAAAGGGAGAATGTCATTTGTTCTTGTGTAGGTTTTTTCTCCTGATTGTTAAGTTGCTGCTCGTTGACCAAACTATCCAGATAAAAAGTAGTAGTGTCGCTGTTGTTACTGAAATTGATGCCTGCATGGTCGGTTCCGGAGTAGGTCAGCCGGTAGTTTTGACCATCGAATCTGAAACTACCAATCAACATGCCTTCTGTTTGTTCGCTGTAATCATCTTCATCAATTGGATAAACAACATCGTAGCCACTTACAGGCAAGGCCACCATAGCTTTTTCAGGATGAATCTGCAAACTGTTCACTGCTTCCGCTGTCGAATCCTCCATTTCGCCTCCGTTATATTGCAAGCCCATGGCTTGCATATACAAATCGGAAATTTCGTATCTATTCAATTTTCTTTTGAGTGAATCCATGTTCTGTGAAAACCAGGGATTGATGGATTCCAAACGGTTGATGTTACTCAAGTAATCGAGTATGGAGCTTACTTCTGTTTGCAATGAATCATTTAGCTTAAGGCTGTTCTTCATACCATCAAGATTGTCGGTGGTATTGGTCTTTCCCGAAGGCAATAAATTCTCGTTGACAATTTTTCTCTCTTTCAAAATACCATGTTGAGTAAGCATTTTTTCCAGGCGGTTTACTTGCGATCTTTCACTTACGGAAAACATACTCCAGGGTCCGATAATGGAAATCAGCAAAAATGCGGTCAGGCTCATGGGAATGAAACGAATATTGGCTCGGCCGCTGATGGTGTAAAGGGAAACGGCACTCAGCCATAAACCCATCATGAAAATGATGTAACGGTGCATGGTGATACCATAATCGCTAAGACGCATGGAGATGGCGATGAACAATAAAATCAGCAGTGGAAGCATCAGCAAGTAAAATATTCTACCGGCCTTTTTGATCCACTGGTGTTCCTCACTTTCGCCGTAAGGATATAAAAATAGAAAAGTGAGCGACCCTACAGCCGCAACGCAGATGACCAGATAAGAGATGATGCCTTTTGGCCAGTTCCACAGCAGAATGATTTTTGCGCCGTAAGCATACAAAATCAGTAAATAAAGCACCAGCAAAGGCAGAAGAACGTATTGCGCGAAAATGCGAAGCCCTTTTGGATAGTCTATGTCGGCATCCAGTGCTTCAAAATGCCGAGGCACACCAGACAGAAACATCCAGGTGTTGAAGATACCGGCTACCACCACCCACATCTCGGGGTAGCGTTTAACATCAATTCTAACATCAAACAGCTGATGGATGGCCAACAGCGCCAGACTTAATCCGGCGAAGATTACAGCAGAAAACAAAGCGGAAGTAAGAAAACGAATGAACAACTTGCGGTTGTATTGCCAGAAGCCATTCAGGTTTTTATTTTTGATGAAAGGAATGAATGCGGCCAGCAGGTGAGCACAAACAAAAAACACAAACAGACGGAGATAAACCGGTTGCGATCCCACTTCATCCCTTTTCAAGGGCAGCGTAAAATAAACGCCACCTAAAAAAAGCAGTCCGGCCCCTGCCAACAACGATTTCAGCCCAATTGAGGCTTTCATCTTCTCTGTCAACATATGAATGGAAAAAAACACCGACAATCCCAGTACGGAGGTGATGATGAGGTTTAATTTCTCCAGATCATCTTCGGGTTCGATATTGTGTTGAATAAGATATAAAGTGGTGCTCACGCCAATCACGGTGAAAAGAAGCGTAAAGGGGAAGCGACGCAATGATTGCAAGGCTTTTTCGAAAAGATTTTTTAAACTAACCGATTGCATAGATGAGTATTAAGTAGGGATAGAAGCGTACAAAAGTAAGCCAGCTGAGTGTAGATGACACCATGGCAACAAATGAAGCCTGATTGATACCCATATGCCATTAATATTTAAATAATCTGATTCAGTTTTTGCCTCCTCCCTTTTTCGCTTTACTTTTGCACGCCACTCTCCACGGCACTCCAACTATGCCAAAAAATAACGCAATCCAATCTGTTTTAATTATCGGCAGCGGACCCATTATTATCGGTCAAGCTTGTGAATTTGACTACAGCGGAACGCAGGCCGCACGTAGCCTTCGCGAAGAAGGCGTGAAGGTCATTCTGATCAACAGCAACCCCGCCACCATCATGACCGACCCGATGATGGCCGACAGGGTATATTTATTGCCGCTGACCGTTGAAAGTATCGAACAGATTCTGGAAGAAAACCAGATAGACGCAGTATTGCCCACCATGGGCGGACAAACAGCACTTAATCTGTGTAAAGAAGTGGATGAGCTGGGTATCTGGGAAAAATACAATGTGCAACTGATTGGCGTGGATATCAAAGCGATAGACAAGGCCGAGGACAGAGAAAAGTTCCGTCAGTGGATGCTCGAAATGGGCATTCCGGTTTGTCCGGCCAAAATAGCCAACTCATTTCTGGAAGGAAAGGAATTTGCGCAATCCATCGGTTTCCCTTTGGTGATACGCCCTTCTTTCACTTTGGGTGGAACCGGCGGTGGTATTGTGTTTAAAAAGGAAGAACTCGATGAAGCGCTCAATAATGGTTTGAAAGCATCGCCTATTCATGAGGTGCTTGTAGAAAAGGCAGTACTGGGTTGGAAAGAATTTGAGCTGGAACTGTTGCGCGACAATGCCGACAATGTGGCCATCATTTGCACCGTAGAAAATTTCGACCCGATGGGCGTACATACCGGCGACAGCATTACGGTGGCTCCGGCTATGACACTCTCTGATACCGCATTTCAGCTGATGCGCAATACCGCCATTCGCATGATGCGCAACCTCGGCAACTTTGCCGGCGGTTGTAATGTACAGTTCGCCCTAAATCCGCAAACCGAAGAAATCATCGTGGTGGAAATCAATCCACGCGTGAGCCGCTCTTCGGCGCTGGCCAGTAAAGCCACCGGTTATCCGATTGCCAAAATCGCCGCCAAACTCGCGCTGGGCTATAATCTGGACGAACTCAAAAATCAAATCACCCAATCCACTTCAGCCTACTTTGAGCCCGCTCTCGACTATGTGATTGTGAAAATCCCCCGCTGGAATTTCGATAAATTCAAAGGCGCCAACGATACCCTCGGCTTTCAGATGAAAAGTGTGGGAGAGGTGATGGGTATTGGACGCAGTTTCGCTGAAGCTATACAGAAAGCCTGTCAAAGTCTGGAAAACGAAGCGGTGGGATTGGGTTATTACGGCAAAAGTCTGATGCATTCCGATGAACTGCTCGACTATATCAAAACGCCCAAATGGGATCGGCTGTTCCGCATCAAAGATGCATTGATGGCTGGCGCTTCCGTAAAAAGAATTTGCGAGAACACCATGATTGACCGCTGGTTTATCTACCAGATTCAAAAAATATGCGAGCTGGAAAAGAAGATGGCCAATTGCAGTCTTTCCACTTTATCCGACGAATTGCTCACCGAAGCCAAAATGCTGGGTTTCAGCGATGAGCAAATTGTAAGAATCATGCGAGAGGAAGATGTGGAATCGCTCTACCAACGTCGTAAAGCGATGGGACTTACCAGAGTGTATAAAATGGTGGACACTTGCAGCGCGGAGTTTGAAGCCAAGACGCCCTATTTCTATTCCACTTTCGAAACCCGTCCATCCGAAGGACAATTGTTATCGAATGAATCGCTGGTGAGCAACAAGAAAAAGATCATCGTGCTTGGTTCAGGTCCCAATAGAATCGGCCAGGGCATTGAGTTTGATTACTGCTGTGTGCATGGATTGCTGGCCATCAAAGAATGTGGCTACGAAGCCATCATGGTCAATTGTAATCCGGAGACCGTTTCCACTGATTTCGACATTGCCGATAAATTATATTTCGAACCGGTTTTCTGGGAACACCTCTGGGAAATTGTGGAGCACGAAAAACCTGAAGGGGTTATTGTGCAATTGGGCGGACAAACCGCGCTGAAGCTGGCGAAACGACTGCACGAAAAAGGTATCAAAATCATCGGCACTGCATTCGATAATATGGACATCGCCGAAGATCGCGGCCGTTTCAGCGATTTGTTGAAAGACCTTGGCATTCCTTATCCGAAATATGGCACAGCTTATAATACCGACGATGCTATCGAAGTGGCGCAGGAAGTGGGTTATCCTGTACTGGTGCGCCCGAGTTATGTGTTGGGTGGACAGCGCATGCGAATCGTCATCAACGACGAAGAACTGGAAAAAGGCGTGTTGAGTTTGCTCAAACATTTGCCTGGCAATAAAATCCTGATCGATCATTTCCTCGACCGTTGTCAGGAAGCCGAAATTGATGGCATCTTCGACGGTACCGATTTTCATGTGATGGGGGTGATGGAGCATATTGAACCTGCCGGTATTCACAGCGGCGACAGCAATGCCGTGTTGCCACAGTTCAACCTGAGTCCGCTCATTGTACACACGATGGAAGAGTACGCCGAAAAAATTGCCAGAGCCTTGGACATTCGAGGGCTCATCAATATTCAGTTTGCCATCAAAGACGGTAATGTTTTTGTGATTGAGGCCAATCCCCGTGCTTCCCGCACCACACCGTTTATCGCCAAAGCCTATCAGATTCCTTATCTGAATGTGGCTACCAAAGTGATGATGGGTGAAGCTAAACTGAAAGACTTTACTTTCAAGAAAAACCTCACCGGATTTGCCATCAAAGAGCCTGTATTCTCTTTCAATAAATTCCCGGGCGTGAATAAAGAACTCGGACCCGAAATGAAAAGCACCGGCGAAGCCATCCGCTTCATCAAAGACTTGCGCGATCCTTATTTCCGACAATTGTATAAAGAACGCAGCATGCACCTTTCCAAATAAATGGAAGAGCGCAAACTGATTCACTGATATTACTTTCAACTCCTGCATGCAGGAGTTTTTTATTGTCATAATCACTCATGTATTCCAGTGAAATTCTTCCTTTGTTGTGTTGTAAATCACATGATTTTTGATTTTGCCTTCGTCCAATTTTGCTGATTGATAAATTTCAAACAGTAATATGGGCAAGAATAAAAAAATTGAAGTCAAAGGAGTTAATATATCTTTCTTTTCAGCATCTTCAAATGATTACATTAGCTTGACTGATATGGCAAGATATAAGGACCTAGAAAGAAGTGATTATATCTTACAAAACTGGATGAGGAATCGAAGTACAATTGAGTTCATTGGGTTATGGGAAAAATTTCACAATCCGGCGTTTAATTCCATCGAATTCGATGGAATTAAAAATGCTTCAGGGGCTAACAGTTTTTCTCTGACACCCAAATACTGGATTTTGGCAACAAATGCAATTGGCATTGTTTCAAAAACGGGGAGATATGGAGGTACATTTGCCCATCGGGATATCGCCTTTGAATTTGCAACCTGGATCAGTGCCGAGTTCAAATTCTATTTGATCAAAGAGTTTCAACGTCTCAAACAAGAAGAAAACGATCGTATGAAACTGGACTGGAGTTTCCAGAGAACACTTTCAAAAATCAATTATCATATTCATGCTGATGCCATAAAGAATCATCTGATTCCTAAAGAAATATCCCGAAACCAATTAGCTGTAGTATATGCCTCTGAAGCTGATGTATTG
>CANGIT010000006.1 GCA_947454155.1 Chitinophagaceae bacterium | reverse complement strand
TGTTTTCCGTTGAAGTGCCAACAAGATCAGCAGCGTTGTTATTGGAAAAGAAATTGAAGAACATGACAGGTAAGGAGAAAATAGAATCCTTCATAGAGAGACATATGAAGAAAATGGAAGGCGGCCCGGACGCTACATCTTCGATGTAGATCCGGATGCAGACCGGAGCGTCTGCATTCGACCCCGTCAACTCCCACCCAACCTCACTCAACAAAAAGAGTGAGGTTTTTTAATTAAAGAGCAGTTCCTGCTTAAAGGGTCGGTGGTTTCCCGAGTCCTCGGAATCAATTTTTATTTTGCCTCAATAAATGAAAAAGTTGTTTTTATCTACACTATATATGATTAGATGATACACTTGGTGGCTTTTTTGACCAGGGTAAAGGCAATGTTTTTTGATCTTTCCTCCCAATTCATTTCATGTTTTACATAATAATTATTGATTGAATGGCGTTATAGTTCGTGAATCCCATTCCTTCATGAAAATTAAAAACGTGAAAACAATTACTACACTTCAGAAAAATTGGAAATTACTTGCCTTTCAGGCCATTGCCTTGTTGGCGGGTTTTCAATCCATGGCTCAATCGGCCAGTCCTTCAAGTCCGCAGGAGTCGATGAGGGTTTCCCTTTATCAACTCAGCGCAACAGGAACTACTACGTTGGCAGATGGAAATCTGACCAATTATGATGATTCCTATTCCAACGGATTGGAAGACGATGCACCCAAAATGAATAATTTTGGTGAAAACTTTGGCATTTTCAGGTTAAATACCAAGCTCGCCATTGAGCAAAGAAGAAAGATAACGGTATACGACACCACTTTTTTTGCCATGTGGAACATGCAGCAAAGAAATTATCGTTTACTCATCAATACCTACAATCTCGAGCATCCGGGATTGGAAGGTTATTTGGAAGACAAATATTTGAACACTTCAACGCCTTTGGCTTTGAATAGTTTGAATTCTTATGATTTTACAGTATCCAGTGCTTCCGGATCGTATGTACAGGATCGTTTCAGAATCACTTTTAGAAATCCAACACTGATTCCCCTGGCTACCACTTTCAACAGTTTTACCGGCCGACTCAATACCAACAAAGTTGAGTTGCAATGGATCGTAAATAATGAAGTGTCTATCAGAGAATATGTTCTGGAAAGAGCTATTGATCGCATACATTTTTCAACCATCAGCAGAGCATTGGCTACGAATACTCCGGGTGTAAAAACTTATGCATCTGTTGATCCCAATTATTTCAAAGGTGATAATTTTTACCGAGTGAAATCCATTGGTATGAATGGTGAAATTCAATACAGTTCAGTGGTGAAAATCAGTGGTGGAAGTTTGAATCAGGAAATTCTCATCTTCCCTAATCCTGTGGCTGACAAGAGAATGAATCTTGTGATGTCCGGTCAAAAATCTGGAAAGTATTTTATGACCATGTACAACAGTTTAGGAAGTATGATTCCATTGCCTGCACTTGACATCAGTACTGGTGAAAGTACACAAACCATACAACTGCCGGCTACGTTGCCTCCTGGCGTTTATCGCGTAAGAATCACGTCTCCGGATAATGTTACTACAATTAAAACAATCAATGTTTTATAAAATAAGTTGAACCCGTGCGAAAGCAAAACAGACAACCGGTCCGTTTTTAATCCCAACCCCCAAAGGCATTTAACTAATGCCTTTTTTTATTTTACATACATGTAATGCCCTGAAGAGAAAACCTAATTACAACTGGGGATGAGAATTGCGGTTCTTGCCTGCAATCAGGTAACATGGGGCAAGATAGTAAAATAAAAAATACAAACGTGTAGTAGATGAATGGTCACACAATAATTTTAAAAAAAATCAGTTCTTATATGATTAGAATCATTTTGTCAACAACTGATTCTCCAACTAAACCAAAATTTACTGCTAAGTATCCTTTGAATGTTATTGTTTAGAACATCCATATTAAATTCATTTTTCAGACAAAGCAAATTAAAGCTTTCGATCGGCATCATGCTTTGCGGTTTGCTGATACAGCATTTTTCATTTGGTCAGGTTACACAAACCTTTACCACAACTGGTTCTAATTCTTTTACAGTGCCAGCCGGTGTTACATCTTTGCTTGTAGAATGCTGGGGTGGCGGTGGCGCTGGCGGGGGTTGTACCAACACATCAAATGTGACTGGTGGTGGTGGTAGCGGTGGTGCTTATTCGAAGGAGGCAAACTTATTGGTAACACCTTGCAGTACTTACAACGTAATTGTAGGTGCCGGTGGTGTAGGGGTTTCGGCCAGGGCAGGTGGCGCAGGTGGCAGTTCTTCATTTGGGAATAGTTTGACGGCTTCCGGTGGTTCGGGAGGAGGTGTTAACGGTTCTGCAGCCAATGGTATTGGCGCAGATATCAGCATAGGAAATACATACGACGGAGGAGCCGGAGGTACAGGATCATCCGGTACCAGTGGTGGCGGAGGTGGCGGAGCCGGATCTGCCAGTGATGGAGGAGATGCTGCAGCCGGAACTGCAGGAGCAGCCGGAAGTGGCGGTGGTGGGGCAGGAGCAGCCGGAAGAAATACCAATGGTACAGGCAACGCAGGTAATGCACCTGGAGGCGGTGGAAGTGGCGGACGAAACGGTAATGCGAGCTCCACACAAATTGGAGGAGTAGGTGGACGAGGACAAGTTAAAATTACTTACACCTGTATCAACTACAGCATCAACAGTACATCTGCAACAAATGTTTGTTCAGGGACTTCTTCATTGATTACAGTAACTGGAAATACAGCTTTCTTACCAGAAGGCACCTATACAGTAACTTATAATTTGGGCGCACCCAACACAACAACAGGTGCTACCGCTACTATGCAGGTCAATGCCAGTGGCGTAGGTACTTTCAATACTTCTACATTGGCTAACCAAGGAAGCACAACCATCACCATCACCAATATTAAATCAGGCAGTGGAACAGGATGCTCTTCAGCCATCAGTACCAATCGTACGGCAACTTTCAGTGTCTATACACAGCCCAATCCTATTATTGAATTTACACAGGGTGGACATGATACTTTGTCATCCATTCCGGTATGTGGTCAAATTGGTGGTGGAGGCCAAAATGATATGGATATCGCCTCTGGCAACCCTGGCGGAGCATCCGTCATTCAGTGGCAAATAAGTTATGATGGCAGCTCATGGCAGGATGCACCCGGGCCAACTGCTATTGCAACCCAATATGTGCTGAATCCGGTGTATTGCAGTTTTGAATCAGTGGCCGGGACATACTATTTCAGAGTGGTAATCACAAATGGAACTTGTGTGGGTACCAGCAGCAGAATTAAGTTGGTCGTTACAGGTACATCTAATTTAACAGCAGGAGCGATTGGCGCTGATCAAAATTTTTGTCTGACAGGAGATCCCGCAAATCTAACGCAAATGACTGCCCCAACTGGCGGTTCGGGTACATATACTTATCAATGGCAGTCCTCAACCGACAGTATCAATTTCAATGTCATTGCAGGTGCAACAGCATCAACTTATAATCCTCCCGTGGTCAATCAAACCACCTATTACAGAAGGATAACAATTTCTGGTGGATGCAGGGCTTATTCTAATGTGGTAACTGTGCTCATCACTACTTCGGTGCCGGTTGCCCCAGGAAATATTTCGGGATATACAAATGTTTGTGCCAACAGCAATGGTTTCGCATATTCCATTAACGCAATAAACGGCGTAAGCAGTTATGCATGGACGTTACCCACTGGATGGAGCGTAACGGCTGGTTCTGGCACAACAAACATTACAGTAAGTTCTGGCACAGTTACTCAAAGTGGAAATATTATTGTTTCGGCAGTAAATGTATGTGGTACTGGTTTGGGTAGCGTAATTGCTGTAAACACAACCGCTGGTTCAACACAAGCCGTCATCAGTGGCAATAAAACTATCTGTGCTGGCAGCTCTGCACAACTTTCAGTTGATATCATAGGTGGTGCGGCTCCTTATACACTTACCTATAATAACGGTACTGCCAATGTGGTTTTGTCCGGTTATCAATCTGGTGATTTGATTGAGGTAAGCCCCGCTGCTACAGCCAATTATTCCATTGTTAGTGTGGCGAGTGTGGGTGGATGTACTGGATCTGGAAATCAAGGAACTGCTCTTGTAACCATTGCTACTGCTGGAACATGGTTAGGTGTTGCAGACAACGACTGGAACAATCCAGCCAATTGGTGTGGAGGTGTGCCCAATACAATGACTGATGTCATTATCCCATCTGGTACACCCAACACTCCGAATGTGATGAATGAAATGGCATTGGCAAATAATTTGACTGTCGCTTCCGGAGCTGAATTGATTGTGAGTGGACAAAAACTATTAGTAAATGGAACTATTACTGCCATTGGAAATATCAACACACTGGGAGGGACAATATCATTGGAGGGAAGTACAGTTGCGCAAACCATCTCGGGTAGCATGTTTTATCAGCATCGTATCAAAAACTTGAGAATCAGCAATCCAGCCGGGGTTTCATTAACCGGTTCAAACGACACCTTGCTGCTGACGGGTGTACTAGATTTCGGGCGTAGCAATTGCATATTCAACACCAATGGAAATCTTACACTTTATTCCTCTGCATCGGGCACCGCTTCAGTGGCCGACATGACTTCAAATGGCCTATACTCCAACAACAGAATTCTGGGGAATGTGACGGTAGAGAAATATATTCCGCTGCAGCCCAAAGCCTGGCATTTCATCACATCGCCCACCACTGGACAAACCATAAAAGCAGCTTGGCAAGAAAACAATTCTACTTTATCCTACGTCAATAGCCCTGGATACGGCACCATCATTACCAGCAATCTTTCCGGAGCCACAACCTCTTTGGGGTTTGACATCTATACACCGGCAGGTTCAACGATGAAAGTATACAACAGTACTACAGATGCCTGGGAGGGAGTTGCCAGTACTTACAATCTGATAGATAACCCTAAAGGGTACATGGTTTTTATCAGAGGCGACCGCTCTGTTACTGCGTATAACCAGGCGCCGACAGCCACCAAAATGCGCACCACCGGTCAGTTGTTTACGGCCGTGGATAATCCCCCGGTTTCCATCAATGTTAATGCCGATAAATTTGAATCGGTGGGTAATCCTTATGCATGTGCAGTAGATTTTGCCAAACTCCCCAAAGCAGGAGGATTGCAAGATGTGTTTTATATCTGGGATCCAGCACTTACCTTAAGTCAATATTCGGCTTATGGTTATGGCGCTTATCAAACTTTCATCAGCAATGGTTCGGGATATGATATCATTCCCGGCGGCGGAAGTTTTACTTCGGGATATAAAGGCATCCCTTCCGGCCAGTCATTCTTCATACGCGCTTCAGGAGCAGCCGGACAGTTGTCTTTTAGCGAGAATTCAAAAGTAACAGACACGGGTGTGGTATCGCGTGTTAATGATCAAAAGGCCAAACTCAAGATGAATTTTTCTGTGGTCAGCAATGCCAATCCGGTTTTGCTTGATGGGGTGATGGCTATGTTTGATGAAGAATATTCCGATTCCATCGATCAACAGGATATTCCTAAAATGGGTAATAACCTTTCGGAGAATGTTGGGATATATCGCAACAACAAAAGATGGGCATGCGAACGCAGAACTTCTATATCAATGGCAGATACCATTTTTCTTCAATTCAACGGCTTGAAAAGAGTGACCTATAGACTTGATTTCATACCCTCGAATTTTGCACCCAATGCCGATTCTGCCTGGTTGTTCGATAAGTACCTGAATACATCAACGTCGATCAGTCTTGATTCTTCTCAATCCATTCAATTTGCTGTAGATAATAATCCGCTGTCCTCGGCATCCGACAGGTTTTATATTAAAATTGAGCCGGTAGTCACTCACCTTATTACTGAAATCAACGCCAATGCAGTAAGGTCTAAAGAAAATCAGGTGATGTTGAATGGGGAGATTGAAAACGCATCAAAAGGAACCTTACACATTTACAAAAGCCATGATGCCGTCCATTTCAAAGAAATTGCGGTGATGGATAACCTTTCTTCAAAAATTACTACTTTCAAAATGAATTATTTTGATGTTGAATCTTCTGGTCAAATTACTTATTACAAGGTAATTTATCAAAACAAGCCATTGGGTAGCAGCATCACAAAATTAATTACAGTGCCGGCAACATCAACTTCCAATGATTTTAGTTTTGGTCCCAATCCGGTGACGGATCAATATTTTACGGTGTATTCCAATTCCGGTTTTTCGGGAAAGTATATCATGTCTTTATACTTGGAGAATGGTCAATTGGCTGAAAGGCAATATTTTTCAAAACAGAATCAAGTGCCAAGTTTTCGGGTGAAATTGTCTGGAAAAATAAAGTCGGGTCAATACAAGATGAAGTGGGAAGCTGATGGAAAATTACTGTGGACGGGCATTTTGAGGGTGATGTGATAGAAATGAAAAAAAGTTTTAACATTACTTGCATTTGTTATTTTATTTATATAGGTTTGTAGGAGATATACCTCACGAAACATTAAGAGAAATATATCCGTACCAAACTCAACATTTTTCCTGCACAAGCAGGGTTTATTTGATTAATCCACCCATTCTCTGAAATCCTTTTCTGGTTTTGCATTTTAATTTTTTATCATTTTTTCAAAAAAAATGCTGAAAAATCAATAACCCCAAGTAATTTCGCGGCGCTAAGCGCTGCCTAAAGAAAAACAAAGAAAATGGAATTCAAAATTAAACTCCAAAAGAGCGTCACATTTTTATGCCAGATTTGGCTTGTGTTGACTTTGCTGATATTGGGGGATGTTATCACAAGTAATGCACAAATAACCCAAAGAGGAGCGGTAACATCAAGTACCAGTACGAATGGGACAATCACTATAAATGTTCCTGCTGGAGTAATGGCTGGCGATATTATGATTGCCAATATCGCTTATTATAATAATGGAACAAACACTCAAGCCACTAATAATTCTTGGAATTTTTTATATGGCTATTCTTTAGACAGAGGTTATGGTACAATTTTATACAAAGTTGTAACAAACAATGTTGAACCTGCCAGTTACAGTTTTACTGTGAACAGTGCTTCCAATTCTTCATCTGGAGCTATTGTTGCATTTTCTGGAGTAAACACTTCAACTAATGTTGTTACTGATATATTTGATTATGCAAGTACAGGAAGCACAACTATCTTCACCCCTGCTGCTACCACTTTTCAAGTATCCGGTATTCCTGCAATTAGTACTTCGATTGCCAATGAAGCTTTGATTCTTTTTGCAAATACTTCAAGAATTACCTCAACTTCTAACGCAAATTTCTCTACTTGGACTTCAAATGCAGGGGCTATAAATTTGACTGAACTTTATGACGTAGGTTCTTCTTCTGGAAGTACTGCTGTCGGTGCTGCTATTTTAAACCCAAAAGCTGCAACAGGTACAACTGGTACAGGGGGATTTAAAGGGATTGCAACCAGAATTTGTGGAGCCCAATTTTTTGGATTAAAACCTGCTCCTTGTGTAGCTCCATCAATCAATACACAGCCCTCAACTTCAGCCCAATCGGCATGTTTAAATGCAGCTTTGCCTTCTTTATCCGTTCAAGCATCAGGTAGTTCATTGAGTTACCAATGGTATAAAAATACAGCTAACTCTACCACTACACCAACGCCAACTTTAATAACTGGAGCAACTTCTTCAAGTTATCCACCGCCTTCAACAAGCACAGGGACAAGCTATTATTTTTGTGTGATTTCTAATTCTTGTGGAAGTGTGACCAGTGCAGTTTCTGGTGCTAATACAGTAAATGCATTACCTACTGCCAGTATTTCAGGAACGTCAACAAGTTGTGGCGGAACAGTGAGTTTAACAGCATCAGGTGGTACAAGTTATTTGTGGTCGGGTGGAAGTACACCAACCTCAGCCACTAATACATTTAATAACACGGGAAGTTATACAGTTACAGTAACCGGTGCCAATGGCTGTACTGCAAATGCTACACAGGCAGTAACCATTACTCCTCAGCCTTCAGCTACAATTGCTTACAGTAATTCCTCAATTTGCAATTCTGTTACGGGAACTGTTACGCCCACAATAACTGGCACTTCAGGAGGTACATTCAGCTCTACTTCGGGATTGACCATCAATTCATCCGGAGCCATCACGCCTTCAACAAGTACAGTTGGGGGGCCTTATAGAGTAACGTATACCATACCTGCAACTGGAGCTTGTGTTGTTTTTACAACTTATACAGATGTGACCATCCTTAATGCTCCTGTTTATAGTTTAAGTTACAGTAGTCTGAATTATTGCTCAAATTATGCAGGTATAGCAAATGTGATACAAAACACTGCACCAACAGGAGGAACTTATACAGCAAGTCCTTCAACACTTTCAATCAATAGTACGACCGGCGCAATTGATATAGCAGCAAGTGTACCGGACTTATATACAATAACTTATTCTTTCTCGAGTGCAGGATGTGTAACTTCTGTTCAATGTCCGGTTAGGATTAATGTTATGCCCACCATTACTGTGCCTGCAAATTTTGGTACTTGTTTAAACTCACCTGCATTTACATTGACAGGAGCCTCTGCCAATCCTTACATTGGCACTTATAGTGGAACAGGAGTGAGTAGTGGCCAGTTTAATCCTTCAGTGGGTTTGGGGACTTATACAATTATCTACACAGTAGCTGGTGGTGGCGGTTGTGTAAATTCGGATAGTTTTCGTATTACCGTTGTGAATTCTAGTCCAACCATAACAGCTACACCAACCAATTCATTTGTATACAGCGGTAACTTTAATGTGATTAACTTAAGCAGTTCTGTACCTGGTACACAATACACCTGGACTGTTATTTCGTCTAACCCTGCAGTGAGTGGTTATAGTAATCAAACTACACCTGCCACAGGGCCAATCAATCAACAGCTTTTCAATGCAAGTCCTACCGTAGGTGAGCTAACTTATACAATCACTCCTGCTTTAGTGGGATGTACTGGTACTCCAGTTTCGGTAGTGATAAGTTTACCAAGTACTACATTTTGTGAAAGTCCTGGTACATTTCAAAAGGGATCTTGCATTATTGATATGGGGGTAGTGCCACAAACTTATGGCAACGGTTTGAAGCCATATGGACTTCTATATAAGTTATTAAATGTGGCAAAAGTTCCTGTTTATTGGGCTATAAATCCGAATAAAACTTTTGAAAGCACATTGCCCAAAGTGGATGAAGCAGATTTTACTGTAGACGGACGCACTTTCAAAGGTGGTTCATTTATCGTACCTGCTGGATATTTAACTCAAGCGCAATCTTTGATAAATTCATGGAGAGATTCTGGAGTAGTAGTATATTACACATTAAGTGGATTTACACCGCCCATATATGAATTGCTTACAAGAATTCCTCGTGTTGTTCTTGATGCAGCTTATGGAGCTACAATACAGAATGGGTTTTATGCAAAAGCAGGAATTTTTAATACAGGTGGAGATATAGCATATACTTTAGGTGGAGTTCCTGTTGGTATTGGGAATTGTGATGATATCTACGTTTTACCTCATGCCGAGCCAACAAAATGGACACAGCTTTACAAAGATTCTTTATTGAATTTTATCAATAACAGAGGTTGGTTGTTTTCTTCTTGTAAGGCAGTTAGTCAGTTAGAAAACTTAACGGGCATGAATTTTCTAAGCAGTACAGGCTTGGTAAGTGATTCTTTTCATGTGAATGGTACGCCACCTTATAGTTACAGTTTGGAATCAGGAGCAGAAGCTGCATCTATAGCTTCAGATCCTTTTACTCAATCTATTGGGATTTTGGATTCGGCTACATTGCATGCTGCTGGGAGCACTGCTTTTTATGCTGCTGAATCGATTTATTTGCCCAAAACAACATGGCGTCCTTCAACAAAAATAGCTATATATGACGCTGGGTTTTTAAATGTTGGAAGTCATCAAGTATCATTTAATGGTCCAACATATACCATGAATAATCAGGTGCCTTATACAAATACAGCTGCAATTCTTGCTTATGGAAGAGCGTTCGGTATAGGTACTAAAGGTTATGTTTTGTATTTGGCAGGTCATGATTTGGTGAGTGCTCCAAGAGAAGCTCAAAATGTAGCTGCAGCCAGGATTTATGGTAATTTCATATTGAGATCCGGCATAGGTACCCGTCCAAAAATTAACCCGGTATCTATTCCCGCATCAGCCAATTCAGGCCAAACAATAACATTATCTGTTTCCATACCTCCTTCAACTTCTACCATTGATTCTATGTACTGGTCATCTGATCTGACCGGTGTTTTTTCAAATCAATACGACTCTGTAACTCAATTTACGGCACCTGCCGTAGATGTGCCTACCTTATGTACTGTACAGTTTAAAGTAAAGGATGCCTGTAATCGATATGGTCTTTATTGTACCACAATTCTTATTAATCCAACCATCAAAAACAACTACATAGGAACTTATCAAACCATATGTTCCAACACTGTACCTACAACGCTTACAGGTTCAGTTCCTGTTGCACCGGGTAATGCTGTTGTTACTTATCAATGGCTTATCAGTTATACCAGTGCAACTGCAGGGTTTTCTAATGCCCCCGGAGTGAGCAATCTACAGAACTATACGCCGCCAGCCTTAACGCAAACCTGCTGGATTAGAAGACAAGTAACCAGTACTATATACAGTGTGATTTCTACTGCAGTGCAAATCACTGTACAGGCGGGTCCAACAATTACTACACAGCCTTCTACAGTATCTCAGGCAGTATGTGGTGGCGCTGCTTTTACTTCTATTAGTGTTGCTACTAACGATGCCCCAGTTACTTTTCAGTGGTATAGCAATACAACAGCAAGTAATGTTGGCGGCAATCAAATTTCAGGAGCTACTTCATCAATTTTAACCCCTCCAAGTAATACTGGGTCTACAACTTATTATTTCTGTGGAGTTACCAATTCATTTGGTTGTACAACAAATAGTAATGCTTCAGGTGCATTTAGTGTAACGGCTCCCGTTAGTAATTCTTCCATTGTCTCAAACATTTCTAATTTAAATCAAACTTATTGTCTGGGACAAACAATTGCTCCATTAACCATTTCTTTGAATACTGCCGTATCTCGATATGCGTGGTATAGGAATTCCATCTCGAGCTATACAGGTGCAACACTAATAGCAGACGTGTATACTACATCAAGTACTTGTAGTTACACACCTTCAATAGCTCCGGACACTGGGTTCTACTATTTTTGCAGAATAGTGTCTGCATCAGGATGCTCAGGATTCGCTACAAGTGGAATATCAGGATTGATAAGAGTCAACTCTCTACCCACGCCATCCATCACTAACAATTCCGGTACTACCGTCATCACCTGTTCCAACAGAACCATTGGCGTTACAGCATCCGGTGGGGCTAGTTATAGCTGGAGCAATGGATTAGGTACAAACGCAACAGCCAACATTATTGATTCAGGTAGATATACCGTTACAGTGACCGGTGCCAATGGTTGTTCGGCTCCTGCTAGTATCACCATCACAAGTGGGATTACAGGATCTACATGGGTGGGAACTAATTCTTCGGCATGGAACGATGAAACTAACTGGTGTGGAAAAGTACCTACAGATACCAGCTCGGTAATCATTCCTGCAGGCACACCCAACGATCCTGTAATTTCCGGAACTGTAATGGCCAAAGTAAAAAACATCACCATTTTGCCCGGCGCCACTTTGTATCTAGACGGGCAGCAGCTTCAGGTTTACGGCACCATCAACAGTAATGGTAATCTCAATGCCGTCAATGGCGACATTGAGTTGGCTGGTACTGCATCTGACCAATCAATTTCCGGCAGCATGTTCATGGCCCATCGCATCAAGAACCTGAAACTCAGCAACAGCAACGGGGTTTCATTCTCTGGTACAAATGATACCGTAAGGGTTACCGGTGCACTGGAATTTGGTAACAGTAATGTGGTGTTGACCACCAACGACAATCTCACCCTGGCTTCAGATATCAACGGTACGGCAAGTGTAGGAGATCTTACGCTGAACGGAACTTACAATGGCAATAAAATTTTAGGTAACGTAACTGTTGAAAGGTTTGTACCTAATCATTCAAAAGCTTGGCAATTCCTTGCTGCGCCTACAACAGGACAAACCATTAAAGCCGCATGGCAGGAAGGTGCTGATACGGTGACCCAAAATCCAAAGCCGGGTTACGGAACCATTATCACCGGAAATTTTGGAGGGAGTACTTTAGGTGCTCACAATCTTGGGTTTGATATTTATACTCCGGCGGGTCCCTCATTAAAGACGTATAATGATGTTACCGGACTTTGGGATGGTGTGCCCAGCACAAATATGCTTATAGATAACAATAAGGGATACATGCTTATGGTAAGGGGCGATCGCTCTGTAAATGCTTACGGCTTGTCTCCAACTTCCTTGACATTAAGGACTACAGGGTTACTTTATCAACCGGTAAATTCACCTGCATCTATCACCGTGCAAGCAGGAAAATTTGCCAGTGTTGGAAATCCATATGCTTCTGCGATAGATGTTTCAAAAATTGTTCGTACGGGCGGAGTACAAGACATCTATTATGTTTGGGATCCAAAACTTACCATCTCTACATTTTCAGCATGGGGTTTGGGAGGCTATCAATGTATCTATAAAAATGGAAATTCTTACGAAGTAATTCCCGGGGGTGGAAGTTACGCTAACGGAAATGTGAATATCCAATCGGGGCAGGCATTCTTTGTAAAAGCAGTGGGTACTGCTGGTACGGTTTCATTTGCAGAAAATTGCAAAACAGCCGGCAGTAATTTGTTCACACGAAATGCCGATGAGTTTGCTGGATTGTTTACGCGAATTTATGGACAAACATCAACCGATACGGTTTTACTGGATGGTGTACTGTCGTTATATCATTCTGATTTCAATAACGACATCAATGAGTTTGATGCCATCAAAATGCAAAACAGCGGATCGGAAAATATTTCGATCTTAAGAGGAGTTAATAAACTAACTGCAGAACAGCGTTCAACAGTTTTAACAAAGGATACGATTTTTTATCAGCTCACCGGATTGAGAAGACAAACCTATTTGTTGAAGCTGAACGCACATGATTTCGGTGAAGATGGGGTAAGTGGAAAATTGATAGATAAATATTTGAATACGGTAACGCCAATCAATGATGATGGGGAATTGAATGTGTCATTCTCCGTGACCACAGATCCGCTTTCTGCCGCAGCCGACCGTTTTATGGTTGTATTTGAAAATATGGGAATACTGCCTGTTACCTTCACTTCCATCAAGGCGACAAGATTGGATAAATCGAAAGTAGTGGTGGATTGGAAGACGGAAAATGCTTCAGCGATTGCTCATTACGAAATACAAAGAAGTACCGATGGACGTAATTTCAGCACATGGGCAAATGTATTGCCTGATATGGCTAACAGCGCTTCTGCAAATTATTCAAATTTGGATGTAGAAGCCCAGTCATCCCTTCTTTATTACAGAGTGAAATCAATTGGTGTTAACGGTGCAGTTCAATACAGCTCAATTGTGAAAGTATTAAATACTGCCGATTTGCCTAAAGCCTATGTGTGGCCCAATCCTGTGGAAAATAAACTTGTGCATGTACACTTTGAAAACATACGCAACGGCAATTATCAGTTGGTCATTCAGGATGCTTTGGGCAAAAAAATGATCAGTCATCAGATTGCTGTTTCCAACATCAATGAGCAGGCTACGCTTAAATTGCCTGCCGGAACTGCCAGTGGATATTATTGGCTGACCATCAGGGGTGAAGATGGTTTTGTTGAAAAACAAAAAATTCTTGTTCAATAAAATCTTGTTCCTATAACTACACATGAACAACAGAAGAGGCTGTCTCATTTTTTGAGATGGCCTCTTTACATTTAAGGCCATTCCTGAATGATGGCGATTGTGTTTGAATATAAAAATTCAGATGTATTTTATTTCTTATTAAATAAAAAAACATCCTGATTTTCTTTTATTTGACTGTTGATTTGATTAGCTTTGCAGAAGCGTAAACTGTTGTAAGAATCAGTTTCCTCATCCCCCAACATCTATCGAAAGCCTTCATTTTCCAATCTCCCTTTTTTAATACTTTGGATTTTTTGTAATGATTGCTATTCGTACCTACATATCAAATTTATTTGTTTCACTTTCAGAAAAAATTAGGCTGGGATCAGTATGCCTTTTGGCCATCTTCATTTCAATTTCATTTCACCCAAAAGTTTTTGCTCAGCCTTGCACCGCATATCTCAACGGAACTTACACCGTAGGGCCGGGAGGTAACTATTCCACACTTACTGCGGCTGCCAATGCTTTTAATACGTCTTGCTTATCCGGTCCGGTTCAGTTCATCCTCACTGCTGCAACTTATAATTCGACCACAGAAACTTTCCCCATCATTTTTAATCGCAACACCAGCGCCAGTTCAGCTACCACACTCACCATCAAGCCAGCTTCTGGCATTCAGGCCGTAGTGAGCGGTTCGGTTTCATATGGTGCCTTGATCAGAATCAACAGCAGTTATGTTACCATAGATGGCTCCAATAATGGAACGGGCTCCAGGAATCTAGAATTTGTAAACACTTCTATTGTTGAGCCCAGGGTGATTTATTTGGGTTCTACAGGTACTAATTTCTTAAGTTTTTGCACAATTAAAAATTGTGTACTGACCAATGGTAATGCAGACAAAAGCGGGTTACTGATTTCAGATGCAGCCACCATGGCAAGTCCGGGATATTTTTCAGACATCAACATTGAAAACAATCAGTTCAGAAAAGCATTATACGGCATTTATTGCACAGCACTAACCACGGCGACCAACAATGGTGTGCGTTTGCTCATTGCCAACAACGATTTGTCGTCCACAGGGTCAAATGGCATTGCGTTTTGTGGTATTTTTTTGAGAGGGATCAATGGCGCTCTCATTAAAAACAACAGCATCGGTAATTTCATAGGATCTGATACGGTAAGTGATAAAGGAATCTATCTGGCAGATACAGTCCGAAATACTGTTGTTTACAATAACCGGATTTTCAATTTGAACAATACCAGTGGAAGGGGCTTTGGCGCGCACGGTATTTATGTAGCCACGGGCTTGTCCAATGCAGCCATCAGCATTGCCAACAATATGATTGCCAATATGTCGGGCGACGGCAACGACTATAACAGTGCCCAGTATACGCTGGAAAATCCTTGCGGCATCATGTTGGCGGGAACTGTTGCTCAATCAGGCATTTCTATTTACCACAATTCTATCAGTCTGGGATGTTCAACAGGATTCACCAATACATTGAATAAGAGCAGAGCGGTGTCATCTTGCATTCGCTTGAGAAGTGGTTCTTCTGCGGATATTAAGAACAACATCATGATGAACAATCTTGGATTGTTTTCATCAACGGGTTATGGCGCCACGGGTATCATGGTGTCTCAAGCTGCCTGTATTTCTTCGTTGGATTATAATGATTATTCCATCAATCCATCTGGTTCAGGGGTGAAATTAATCGGATTCAATGTCAACAGTGCCATCGCATCTTCAACCCTAAGCGACTGGAGAACACAATCTGGCAGAGATAATAATTCAACCGCCGTTGTTCCTGTATTTGTTAGTCCTACAGATTTGCATCTTTCGGATGTTGGAAATACAAATCTTAATAACACCGGCACGCCGATTGTAAATTATAATTTTGATGTTGACAGCACCTACAGAAATTACCTGCATCCAGACGTTGGGTGCGATGAATTTGTGCCTGCAAACATGGCCATTTGGAATGGTCGTATTTCCAATGACTTTGGATCAGTTTCCAACTGGGACGGAAATATTTTGCCATCAGGCACCAGGGATGTTTATGTGAGCAGCGAATATGCCACCACACCCATTCTGCACGATACGCTGTCAGTTCGTGGGTTGGTATTTTCAGGGGCAGCCAATAGCACTTTGCTTTCTTTGGATACAATGAGTCTTTTGCAAATTGCAGGAACACTTACCGGCAATGGAGCCAACATGGATGCTTCAAAATCAACAGTCAATTTTAATGGAAGTGTCAGTCAGGTGATTCCTGCCGGTATTTTCAAAAACAACAAATTGCTGAACCTTGCCATTGGCAACAGTTCTGTTGGAGGTGTTACACTTGCAGGTCCCTTGGATATTTGTCGTTCACTTGTATTCTCAAGCACAGGCAACAAACTCAATACCGGCGATTTGTTGACGCTGAAATCAACCGCCAATGAAACTGCATGGGTGGGCGACCTTACCGGCAAAACGATTACTGGTAAAGCGACGGTAGAAAGATGCATACCTACAGGGATGTTGCATGGTAAGTCATGGCAGTTTATTGCGGTGCCATTAACCGGAACGCAAACCATCAATCAGGCCTGGCAGGACACAGCAATTTCGGCTAATCAAAACCGTTATTCAGGCTTCGGTACACAAATCACAGGCAGTGCGGGAGGAAGCAGTGCGGCAGCGCAGGCGTTGGGGTTTGATGTGTATACGCCTTCTGGTGCCAGTGTGAAAACCTATAACGCATCAAACGGAAGCTGGGATGGTGTGGCCAGTACAAATGCAACGCCCATTGCCAATCCCAAAGGTTATTTTGTTTTTGTAAGAGGCGACAGAAGCGTCATCACTTACAATGCAGCAGCCAATGTAACCACATTGAGAGCCAAAGGTAATTTGTATACCGCCAGTGCCGGAGAAACGCCACCTGTCATAACAGTAGGTGCCAGTCAATTTGAAAGTGTTGGTAATCCATATGCCTCGGCCATTGATTTTAGAAATTTAACCCGTACAGGAAACGTAGATCAGGTGTTTTATGTATGGGATCCTTTGTTGTCGGGCTCCAATGGATTGGGAGGATATCAATTGATCAGTGCGGCCAATGGATATCGTCCACAGCCGGGTGGTACAAGTAATTACAATAGTGCTGTAGCTTGCCCATTTATTCAATCAGGTCAGGCATTTTTTATACACGCTAATTCAACCAGTGGAGGTACAATTGGTTTCACTGAGTCGGCAAAAATTAGTGGGAGCAGGATTACTTTTAGGAATACAGATTTCAGTGATGCGATGAGATTGAATTTGCAATTGTATGGAGTGGGTGGGACTCAAACTTATATTGCAGATGCTACAACGGTGGCTATTGAAAACAGTTTTAATAATGATGTGGATGAGTTTGATGCGGCCAAGTATTTTAATCCCGGCGAAAATCTCTACATCAAAAAACAAGATAATTCTTTCGGGTTGCTTAGTATGAACAATTGGTCGGTTAATGATAGCATTCAGATCATGCTCAGCAATTTAAGAACCCAGCCCTATCATTTTGATTTCAATCCCGAAAATTGGAACATAAGCGGGTATCAGGTTTTTCTGAAAGACAAATTTACGCAGGCTGAAACTATGATTTCCTCCATCTCAACCACACCATATGATTTTGCGGTAACGAACGACCTGGCTTCAAAAGCTGCTGATAGATTTGTTTTGTTTTTGCGTCCCATCAGCATTTTGCCGATGAGCTTTATTTTGGTAGACGCTACAATAAAAAATAATGATATTGAAATCAACTGGAAAGTTGCGGAGGAGCAGGATGTTAAAAAATACAAGATTCAATTCAGTGAAGATGCCAGAAGTTTTTCAGATCTGGATAGTGTTGATGCCAATCATTCGGTCCTTTACCAATTGAAAAAGACCACTGATTTTACAGGCAAACGTTTTTATCGAATCATTGCCATTGCCTATTCCGGAGCTTGTACCATCAGTAAAATTGTGGAAATGACAGCCAAAGTCCAACTCCCCGAAATAAAACTGAATGCCACCACTGATGGTGCGGATGCTGTAAACTTGCAATTTATCAATTGTAAGTCGGGGCGTTATCATGCTTTTTTATACAATACTTCCGGACAATTGATGGAAAGAAAAGAATTGGTAATAGTCGGTAATTTTGAGCAAAAGTGTTTGATATTCAATGCCCACCATGAAAAATCGGCTTACACTTTAAAAGTGCTGCATGAATCTGGGGATGCGTTTAGCATAAGGTGTATTTATTAATTGTCCCCATTTCCTTTTTTTATTCTCCATTCTATATAATTATTTTTAAATTTAGGTTTTATCCCAACACCCTAAGGAGAAACTTATCAATATTCATTTAGGCAAAACCCAAAATGAAATTGAGATTTTTTATGTACTAAAATTATGCTGATGAAAGCACTTAGGGTCATTGCTTTTTTATTGTTCGCTTCATTGTTATTTATTTCTCAAGATAGTTTTGGGCAATGTGGTCCGTTTCAGGTTTATGAGAGTTTTGGGACGAATGCTAATCCTACCCAAGGAGGAGGTGCTTGGAGTTCTAACAGTATTGTCTATAATACTGCATCAGTAGCTAGGTCAGGAAATTTATGCTTAACTTATAATGGTGTTGGAGATTGGATCAGTACGCCATTAATCAGCAATCCGGGTATTCTTTCATTTTGGTACAAAAGAAGCAGTAACAATACAGCCTGGATATTGAATGTTGAAACTTCAACAGATAATGTAAATTGGGTGAACAGAGGATTTGTTAACAACGCTACTGCGACTTATCAGCAGTATACACTGAATTTAAGTGCTTTCAGTAATATTTATGTCAGGCTAATTGATGGAAGGGCTTCTGGTGCTCATGAAAGATATGTAGATGATCTTTCATGGACTTCAACCATTGCTTCCAACAATACGGTATTGATTCAAGGGACAGCATGTAGCCCTTCTATCAACTGTGGCACTACCTACACCCTTTATGATTGTGGAGGTGTAAATGATTATTACAACAATAGCATGGTATCAGCGCCAATGACAATTAGCTCATCAAGTGCCAATGGTATCGTAAGTGTAAATTTTAATTCGATAGCTACTGAATCAGGAATTGATTACATAAAATTATATAATGGAAACAGCACAGCATCTCCAGCATTACACACCGGATCAGGTTTTTCTGGCACAACATCTCCCGGGAGTTTTACATCTACCAATTCATCCGGTGCTTTAACATTGGATTTCTCATCAGATGGGTCTATTAACTATTCAGGGTTTATAGCGACAGTAACTTGTAATATTTCAACACCATGCACAGGCACACCTGCACCAGGCAATACCATTGCTACACCAGGCAGTGTTGTAAGTGGAGGTACAACAGTATTGAGTTTGCAAAATGCTACAAGTGGCACAGGTGTATCTTACCAATGGGAGTCTTCAACAAACAACACAAGTTGGACCCCTATTTCAGGGGCCAATTCATCAACCTATACGGCTACTGTAACAGCCAATACTTATTATCATTGCATAGTAACATGTGGAGGGGCTTCCGGAACTTCAAATTCAGTATTGGTGTCACTACAATATTGCACACCATCGGGATCAACATCTTATTATATTTCAAATTTCACCACAACCAACGGAGTTACAAATATTAACAATACTACCGGAACCAGTGTGGGAGGATATACCAATTACTCCAGTACATTATCATGCTCTCAGTACCCGGGTAGTGCTGTCAATTATAGTATAACGACAGGCAGCACATCAACTTATTACTATTATATCTGGATAGATTGGAATAACGATTTGGATTTTGCAGATGCCAATGAAACTGTTTTAGCTACCACTTCTTTTACTTCTCCACCTTATACTGGTGCTATTACAATACCTGTTGGTACTACAGCAGGCAATTATCGGATGAGAGTTTCCATCAGTTGGTCTGGCACCAACACTGCATGTGGTTCTAACACAAATGCAGAGTACGAAGATTATACATTTACTGTATTGGCCTTGTCACCATGCACAGGCACACCTGCACCAGGCAATACCATTGCCACACCAGGCAGTGTTGTAAGTGGAGGCACAACAGTATTGAGTATGCAAAATGCTACAAGTGGTTCTGGTGTATCTTACCAATGGGAGTCTTCAACAAACAACACAAGTTGGACAACTATTTCGGGGGCCAGTTCATCAACCTATACAGCTACTGTAACAGCCAATACTTATTATCATTGCATAGTAACATGTGGAGGGTCTTCTGGAACTTCAAATTCAGTATTGGTGTCATTAAAATATTGCACACCTTCATCTGCAACCAGTTCATCAACTTATATTAGTAATGTTGTAACAACAGGTGGAGTAAGCAACATCAACAATAATTCAGCAGCCTATGCATCTGGAGGTTATGCCAATTATTCATCTACAAATTCAGTGACTCAAATCGCTGGCAATAGTATTGCATTTTCAGTAACGATTGTTGGAGGTACGGCAGGGATAGCGATATGGATAGATTGGAATAATAATTTTATTTTTGAAACGGGAGAATTGGCGTACACCTCCAATGCCTATCAACCCACTGGAACTACAAATGGGTCCTTTACAGTGCCCGCGGGAACAGCGGTTGGTAGTTATCGGATGCGTGTAGTAACAGACTATAACTCAATAAATCCTGCAGCTTGTGGATTTAATTTTGGAACAGGTGAGATAGAGGACTATACATTAAATGTTACAGCAGCTACTGCTTGCTCCGGTACTCCATCAATTGCAACAGCAACTATTTCCTCAACTACAGGAGTTCCATCATCTACCTTCACTTTGTCCGCTACAGGTCTGCCTACAAGCTCAGGTATTCAGTACCAATGGCAGTCTTCAACAGATAATGTAACCTGGTCGGATATTGCCGGTGTCACTACAGTTCCCGCAACCATAACGGCTCCTAATATTATTACTACAACCTACTATCGTTTGAAGGTGATTTGTAATAACAGCTCTTTGTTCAGCTATTCAAATGTGGTTACTTATCAAACAAATTATTGTACGCCCACTTACACCAATGCCTGCTCTTCCAACGACTACATCAATTCTTTTGTATTCAATACCATAAATAATCAAAACTCTGGCTGTAACGGCAATCCCAATAATTACATTTTATATCCAACCACCAGCTTTACCACTACGCTTGTGCAGGGAAATACCTACAATGCAACGGTCAGTATTGGAAGAGGCGCAACCGGTAATGTTTCCATCTGGATTGATTTCAACAATGATGGCGTTTTTCAGAATACAACAGCCGAAAGATTTGTAAACACAACCTTGATACCTGCTTCGGGTACAGTTACCATTCCCATTGCCATTCCCAACAACAGCTCGATAACTTCACCGGTATTGCGCAGATTAAGAGTAAGGGAAAGATATGCTACAACGCAAGCCGCTTTGGATCCTTGTAACAATTATGGTTTTGGGGAGACTGAAGATTATTGGGTGACGATAACACCTGCAGTTGCTTGTTCGGGCGTGCCTGTTCCAGGAAACACGCTGGCCAATTTAACCAGTGTATGTGCGGGAAGCAGTATCAATCTTTCTCTTCAAAATCAATTAACCGCTACCGGCCTTAGTTTCCAATGGGAATCCTCTGCCAACAATGGCACTTATGCCAGCGTAACAGGAGGATCCGGAGCCACAACAGCCAATTATACAACCGTTGTAAACGCTGCTACTTGGTTCCGTTGTAAAGTCACTTGTTCGGGTAATGTAGGATATTCTGCGCCAATTCAAATTCTTACAAGTCCTTGTAGTATCATGCCGGTCAATAGCAAATCGACAGTAATTACTTGTGTTGGAAATTTTTATGATAGCGGAGGTCCTTTGGGTACGTACGGAGCCAACGAGTCGGATACCCTTACCATTGTTCCTTCTACTGCTGGAGCCCTCATACAATTGCAATTCAACAGTTTTGATTTGGAATCAGGTTTTGATGTCATGAAAATATTCAATGGCAATTCAGTGGCTTCTCCTTTAATGGGTTCGTACTCTGCCACTTCGCCTGGTACAATCACTTCATCTGCTGCCGACGGTTCATTGACAATTGTATTCACTTCTGATGGATCAGTGAACAATACGGGCTGGGATGCTTCCATTTCATGTTATATACCTCCACCTTGCACAGGCGTTCCTTCTCCCGGTAATACTGTGGCATCCAATAGTTTTGTATGCACTGGTAGTGGAAGCAATTTAAGTGTGACCAATCCACCTGCGGGTACGGGTGTTAGTTATCAATGGCAAACTGCAAACGATGTATCGGGAGTGCCAGGCACTTTCACTAATATAACAGTGGGCACTTCTCCTACTTATACATATAATGCGACCGTAGCCACCACAGTTTGGTTCCGTTGTGTAGTTACTTGTTCCGGTAACGCAGTAAATTCAAATCCTGTTCAAATTATTTCTTCGGTTTGTGAATCTGTAAATATTTCCAATGGATCTTACACTACATGTGCTGCCAGATTCTATGATAACGGTGGACCCGGAGGTAGTAATGTGAATACAGATGCAGCAGGTAATTACACCAATAACCAATCATTGACCTATACAGTTTATCCTTCTACAGCAGGCGCTAAACTCAGGGTGATTTTCAACAGTTTTTCCGTAGAAACATGTTGCGATAATTTAAAAATTTATGATGGCAACAGTACTGCGGCTTTACTGTTGGGTACATATACTTCATCGCCCGGAACCATTACTTCCACTGCGTCTGATGGATCGCTCACATTTGTGTTTACTTCCGATGGCAGTGTAAATAAATCGGGTTGGGATGCTACTTTCTCTTGTTTCATACCACCTCCTTGTGCCGGCGTGCCCAATGGGGGAGTTGCTGCTACTGCGCCTTCAACAGGTCCGGTCGGAACTCTATTAACATTAAACGTCACCAATTTGTCGGTAGTAACAGGATTGACTTATCAATGGCAATCCTCTGTTGATGGGATCACATGGACTGATATTCCTTCGGCTGCCACAATTCCATTTACAGTAAATGCACAAGGAGTTGCAGGTGTAATTTCAACCCTGTATTATCGATTAAAAGTGACCTGCACAAATTCCAACCAGATAGCTTATTCTACTGTAACCAGTTTTATTACCGCCAATTATTGCATTCCTTCCAGTACTACTACATCGAGTGGCTTCATCAACAAAGTCAGTTTCATGGGGACCTTAAACGATGTAAACAATACATCAACGTATTCTTCAACAGGCTATCAGGATTTCACAGGACTTGCCGATAGAGCCAGGCAAGCACAAGGCGAAGGGATAAATTTATATGTTCAATCTGATATTTCTGTTTACATGAATGGATGGGCAGATTGGAATAATGATGGCGTTTTTGCTTCTACTGAAAAAATATTTACGACAGGAACAGTCCTTACTTCTACTTCTACATTCGGATTTGTAATCCCTGTTTCAACACCGCCGGGCAATTACAGAGTCAGGATAAGAACAAATACTGTTTCATCTACTCATGACGCTTGTATACTTTTATCTGATGGTGAAACTGAAGATTATTTAATCACGGTGATGGCCACATGTGCAACCAACATCATCAATGTAACACCTGGAAGCGTCTGCGGCAATGGGCCGGTAACACTTTCCGCAACCGGATCCACCGGAACTGTGAAATATTACTGGTATGCTGTGGCTTCTGGTGGGGTGCCGATTGACAGCACTACAGTAGGTACTTGGACCAGCCCTTCCGTTTACAGAAGCACTAGTTTTTATGTTACTGCCAGTAATGGAACATGTGAATCTATTGTAAGAACAGAAATAAAAGCCAATATTTCAAGCATACCTGTTTTGTCATTTACGCCTGTCAATCCCATTGTTTGTGGAGATGGGGCGGTGTTAAGATTAAATGCAACAGGTGATCTGGAGGAAGGTATTTTGATTAACGAAAGATTTGATTTACCGAATTCACTTGGTGTATTTTCGGTTGTTAATATAATCAATAATAACGCTACCATCAACGGTCAAACGCAATGGCAACCTAAAGTAAGTACGTTTATTCCAACCTATACTTCTGTATGGCATCCGGCTATCAGCTCCGGCGTAGGGCCCAATAATTTCGCCTTTGCCACATCGGACATGTACAATCCGGCATCTACTTCAATAAATCCCGGTTATGAAGTAAATACTTGTTTGGTTTCACCTGTAGTAAATACGATGGGTTTCCTGGATTTGTCTTTGGATTTCAGTGTTTATTACTCTCACTATTTGCCTGATGGGGTGTTGTATAATGATAGCTTGATCATTGAAGCGACTACAAATGGTGGTGTCAGTTGGACACGCGTGAACCATTATATAGATGATCAAGGGATAGGTACCAGATTTAGTCAAAATACACTTAATCTGCCGGCATACATTAATTATCCTTCAGTTCAAATCAGATTCCGTTATCATGCCTATTGGTCGGATGGGTTAGCCATTGACAATATCAAACTGCATGGTAGCAAGCCATTGACAACTTCATTCAGTTGGAGCCCCATCAACCAAAACAATCTCTTTATTGATTCCGCCGGACTGAATCCTTATACCGGTGGCAGTGTGCCTTTGATATACATCAGACCCACGCTGGTTCAGCTGGATAGCGCGTCCAGTCTAACATTTACGGCCACGGCTACACTATCCAATGGATGCTCGGCCTCGGCCCCTGTTACCGTATCCATCACGCCTAGTCAATGGACAGGAGACATCAGCAACGACTGGAACAATTCCAACAACTGGTGTTCGCATGTAGTACCACTGCCTACCACCAAAGTTGAAATTCCAGGCACAGCCACACGTTTTCCGGTGATCAGTGCACCTGCAACTGCCAAGTCGATAAAACTCAATGCAGGCTCTTCACTAACGTTAACCAATACTGGTAAATTTTCTGTGTATGGCACTTTGACCAATCTGGGCGGTACATTCGATGCCAAGAATGGTACGATAGAATTGGCCGCAGCCGTTCCGCAATCTTTGGATTCAAATCTCTTTGTGGGCAATAATGTTCGTAACCTCATCATCAGCAACGATAGTGTCAAGCTCCGCGGACCACTGAACCTGTTGAACAAGCTTTCCTATACAGGCAACAATCGCAATTTCATCACCAACGGAAACCTCACGCTGAAATCTTCCGATACACTTACGGCTTTTGTTGCAGATTTGACCAACAACAATACAGTATCTGGTAATAAGATCTCTGGGCAGGTTACAGTAGAGAGATTCTTTTCGGCAAGAAGAGCATGGCGATTTCTTTCTTCTCCAACACAGCATGATGCACAAACCATCAAACAGGCCTGGCAGGAAGGAGCAGCAACACCCAATGCCAATCCTTCTCCAAGATTCGGCATACAGATGACCAGCAACAGGCCTACCTGGCTGGCAGATGGTTTTGATACGTTAAGCCCCAATGGACCTTCGGTGAAAATATATAATTCTTTAACCAACGGTTATGATGGTATCACAACAACCAATTCTCCTTTTGCTATCGGAAAAGCCTACATGACATTTGTGAGAGGAGATAGAAGTATTACACAGTTTGGACAATTATCTAATACCACCATTGCAAGGGAAAAAGGTACCTTGGTTACAGGCAATTACAGCATTGGAAATCTGGGGACTGTCGACAGTCAATTTGTTTCGGTCGGCAATCCATATGCATGTGCCATCGACTTCACCAAGCTGGCCAGGACCAATCTTCGCAATGCCTATTATCTGTATGATCCAGCCTTGTCTACATTAGGGGCTTTCTTTACTTGTCAGGTATTGGGCAATTCGATTGTTGTGGCACCTATACCTCCAAGTTATTCATCTGGTAATTTCAACATACAAAGTGGTCAAGGTTTTATCATGATGACGCAGGGTGGGCCGGGCGCAATTGTCTTTGCTGAAAATGCGAAATCTGAAGGGTCCATTCTTGTTTCCAGAAATGCTCCTGATTATCCATCCTTACGATCTACTTTATACAGGATGAATAACGGATGGGCTGAACTGTGTGATGGTACACTTCACTTGTTTGATGAAGCCTTCAGCAATCAGGTTGATGACAATGATGCCAGAAAGGTGTCGAATTTCAATGAAAATCTTGCGACGGCAAACAATGGCAATCTTTTGTCTGTGGAAACAAGAAAAATGCCGGTTGCCACAGATACGCTTTTCTTTAAAATGAGTCAGTTGAGGTACGCCAATTATCATTTTGTATTTTCTGCTGAACATTTTTCAGGGGTGACTCATCAGCCCTATTTAGATGATCAGTATTTGCAATCAAGGACTTTGCTGAGCATGAGCGATTCAACTTCGTATGATTTTGTCGTAAACTCAAATCCCGGCTCATATGCCTCAAATCGATTCCGCATCGTATTTGAACCGCTGCAACCGGTTCCTGTTGTGATGGATGCTGTTGCCGCTAAGCGTAACAGTGATGAAAGTGTTGCTGTTTCATGGAATGTGAGCATGGAGGCGGATGTTGATCATTACGAAGTGGAAAGAAGTTTGGATGGAGTGAGCTTTACCTCAATTTTGCAGCGACAACCTGCTCAAAACAATGGCATGCCGGCGGCGTATCAGGTTATTGATGCACAGGCGCCTAATTCGGTATGTTATTACAGGATTAAATCCATTGGTCGTCTCAATCAGTTTGTATATAGCTACATCGTAAAGGTGTCTGCCATCCATCAAATTTCATCTGTGAAGATAATGCCTAATCCTGTGGTGAATCATCAGCTCAGGCTGGCTTTTGAAAATATGGCAACTGGAAAATATGCCGGTAATATTTACAATGCATTAGGACAGTTTATTCAGCATTTTGAGTTGAACCATGAAGGGCAAAATCAAACTTACGAATTGAACCTGAGTAAATTATGTACAGCAGGTAACTATGAGTTGAGGCTGATTTTTGAAGACAAACAAGTAAAATTAATCAGGTTTTCGAAAAAATAATATGACTTGGCGTATTAACTTTATGCCACATTATGATTATATCCTATCTTAGTGCGATAAAGGCAGGCGATACCTGCCAGACTCCAAAAGATAAGATTGAGTTTACCACAAAGAAAACAAGCCCAATTGTTGCACATCAGCCTGCGACACGTTTGTGATTTATTCTTTCACAAGCGGATGGCTGTAATTTTACTTTTTCTAATTCCTTTTATCGGTTTTTCGCAGGTCATCTTTTCCGACACCATCACAGGAATCAATCCCTCTCAATACGACCCTTTTGTGATAGGGCAATATACCGACGCTAATGCTTGGTCTGGAGGCATTGCGAGAGGGCAGGGGATAACGGCGATTGTGGGCAATAATATTTATAATGCGGCCAACTTCAATTCATCACCCAGAGATACCAGTGATTATTTTTCATTTTCACTGGCGCCTTCAGCAGGTTATCAAATCAATTTTCAAAATTTTATTTTCACAGGAGTTCGCAATTCAACTGGGCCATTGAACTTTGCCTTAAGAAGCAGTGTTAATAATTTCAGTTCAGATATAGGTACTGCAACTGCTGCAGGAGGAACAATATCACTTGGAGCTATCGCTTTACAAAACATCACAGATACTGTAGAATTCAGGTTGTATGGATGGAATGCGAGCAGTGCGGCCGGAATATATGGTATCACATCTTTTGCGTTTAACGGAGCAGTTACCATTTCACCTCGTCTGCAAACCACTGCATTGAATAACTTCGGCAGTATATGCGTGGGCGGCGCTCCAGTGATCAATACTTTTGAATTGAGTGGTGTAAACCTAAGTACAGACAGTGTTTTACTCCATCCGCTTCGGGGTTATCAATACGGCATCAATAATATTTCTTTTCACGATAGCTTGACACTGTTTATTCCCGGTTCTTCTACGGCTACGATTTATGTGAAGTTTACGCCTGATACCATCAGAAACTTCAATGGCAATATTGTTGTCTCCGGAGGAGGAGCTTCATCGATCAATGTTCCGGTAACTGGAGCCGGCATCGGAACCAGACCTTCTATTTCCAATGGAAGTATTACTGGGCTTACAACGTCCGGTGTCACCATCAATTACAATATCAACAACACAGGTTGCAGCACCATTACCGGCTGTGGAGTGGAATACAGCACCGCTGCAGGTTTTGCAGTGGGCACAGGTACACAGGTTTTCGCAGCTTCAATAAGTCAGGTGGCTGCGGCTTATTCGATAATATTGTCGAGCCTGGGGCCTCCGGGACGAACTTATTATTTCAGAACTTTTGTAACCAACAGTGGTGGAATTAAATACGGATTAGAGAATTCATTCACTTTGTTATCCGATATTACATCACTCTCCGTGCCTGCAACAGGCGCTGGTTCACTGGCCGGGTTCGGTAATGTGTGCATCAATTCGGTGTCTGCTGCCAATAGTTTTTCACTTACCGGAAGTTTGCTGGATGGGTCAGATATTATTATCGGTCCTTTGAATGGTTTTGTTTTTTGTTCCACTGCTACCGGTACCTATCTGCCTTCGATTCGAATTGTGAATGGCGGTTCAGGTTATCGTTATCAAAACGGATACTTGACGGGTTGCAACATTTATGTAAAGTTCGCTCCAACGCTGATTCAAAGTTACAATGGGAATATAACGGTTACGGGTGGTGGCGCCAATTCCTTGCAGGTAGCGGTAGCCGCTTTGGGCGTCAATAGTGGTCCAGCTGTCACAACAGGCAATGCCATACAGATTACAACCAATAGCGCTTTGGTGCAAGGTGCTGTAAGAAGTCAGGGTTGTTCTTCAGTAACAGGATATGGGTTTGAATACAGTAACGTACCTGCTTTTGTGCCGGGGACGGGAACAGTATTATCATCTTCCGGTATCGCCACAAACGGCACTTATACTAGTACCTTATCGGGTCTGAGTCCAAGTACTGTTTATTATTATTACGCCTTCGCTCAAAATGCCGGAGGAATCAGTTATGGCAACCTCAATACTTTTTATACTGCTGCTGTTCCCACCCAACTTGTCATTACTGAGATAACACCTCAATCGCCAATCGCTCTATCACCTTTTGCCATTACTGTCACAGCCGTTGATAATTTAACCAATTTAAATCCGATCAATGTGACGGAGGCCACCGGTATCAATCTGACCCAGGTGGCGGGCAACAATGTATTTACTTCCACAAATTTGCCTGTTGCAATTATTCCTGCCGGAAGCAGCACAGTTTCCATCAATGGTAATTTTTATGATGCGGCTGAAAATGGGGTGGGGATTGTAGCTACTGCCATCACAGGCATGACCAATCTTGCAGCAAGTTCAACCTATAATTTTGATGTGATTGCTTATACTGGCAGTGGAGATTTTACCTGGGCCGCTCATCAGCAAAGCAGCTGGTTGAATGGCTTCAACTGGCAATCAGGTACTGCGCCGGGCTCTACTTTCATCAACGATTTCAATCGACATGTGGCTAGGTTTTCGGCATTGGCCAATTTGGACACTACAGCCACAGGTGGTTGTGGTATCGATATGGAAGCTGTTGCCGGTGACTTGGCTTTAGGCTGCATCATAGCCGATTCTCTATATGCAGGCAGCCATGAAATTGGAATATTGGCCATTGGTAATTCCTCAGCCTCTGTTTCCGGTGTTTTGGCATTGAATGGTAAAGCCACAGCTGGACTTCCGGTATTGGGTGGCAATACGACAGTAAATCTGCTGGCTCATAACTCGCTCACATTAACGAGTACACGAAAAATGTCTTTTGTCAACAGCATAAATGAATCGGGAGGTAGCATGCGTTTGCAGTTGAATGAAGAAGGTTATTTTGTAGCTAACTCCGGTAATACCATTGCCATAGACATTCCTATGTATGGTTCTCAAAATTTGCATTTTGCCGGCGGTGGAAATTTGGAGCTCAATCCGCAGGGAGCTATTTCACAAAACTATTTCAGTGGTCAGTTGATGATTGAAAATGGCAATTTGAATATTGGGCAATCGGCTGCAATTGCTCCAAGTTCTCCTAATGTGATAGTTTTGGGAGATGTAAATGGACACCATGGACGGTTGAACCTCAATGGTCATTCGGTAGTGATAGGTGGATTGTCGAGTGCCGGATCTGATTCACTTAATAGCGTGTCTGGTGGAGCAGGATCGGTTGGATGCACCATTTTTAATGCCGGCGATTTTGAATTTGGTGGATCGATCATTGATGAGGGAGGAAGATTGTCTTTAATCAAAAACGGCATAGGAAAACAAACTTTAAGCGGTATAGAAAATTACTCAGGATCAACTACCATTAATGCCGGAACACTTAAATTATCGCATGCAGGAGGACAAACCCTTCCCGTGAATAATGATATGGTGATCAATAATGGCCACCTTATCATCGCTGCCAATCAAACATTAAAAGATGTCACGGTCAATGGTGGTCAATTGACTATTGACTCTGGCGTAGTGTTGACCATCACCGGAAATTACCAGGCACTTCCCAATGCCACCATTCTGAATTATGGTAAAATTATTTTGAAGGGTAACGCACGTCAATATTTTCCGGGTTATGGGGTTAGCGTCATTTACATGAAAGACCTGGATATCAATAACACTTCCGGAGTTGTGTTGAACAACAGTTTAAGGGTTAAAGGTTTCTTGAATATCGTTGCTGGCAATCTGCAGCTAGGCGCCGATACACTCTCTATCTATCATCCTGTACAAGGATTGGAACAAAACTTACTCACTTCCGCCTCTTCTTCACTTGAAATGGCAGGCGGGGATGCAGGCGTAAATCCTACATCGTCAATTCATCAGTTATCAAGCCTGATCATGACTAACAGTAATGTATCAACGCTTAATGGCCATATCAGTGTTTCCCGTACTGTGTATTTTGCCGACACAGCTGGTGTATTGCAGGTTCCTGCCAACATTACCCTTAATGGTGCAGGCGCATTGGTGATGAGGGGAGGGAATTTGACACTGAAAAAAAATGGAGTGTTGTTGCCCGAGTTGTCGGGATCGTATGACCTGACTGGCGGTAAGATAGTATTTGGAGGTGTGGGAATGGCCTCAAATGCGCAAACAATTAGACCGGTGAATTATTTTACACTGGAATCTTTAAACAATGGTGGCGACAGAATATTGAGTCCTTCCGGTATCATAGGCATACTTGATTCATTCATTCCGTCATCAAGTCATTTTATCTTCACAGGAAGCACTGTAGAATTCAAGAAGAACGGCAGTCAGTCAATTCCTGCCTTCTCATTTGAAAATTTGCGTATCACCGGAGGTAATAATACTGTAAAGACGCTTACAGGACCAATCAGCATATCTTCAACATTAACGATGGGCGCATTAACAAGATTAGCGCTTGATCAATTTGACGTTACGATCAAGTCTGATATGTCAAAAACCGCTAGGGTAGACGTGATACCTACCGCCAATAGCATTCTATATAATGGCAACGGACGCTTTGTGGTGGAAAGATATATTCCAACAGGAACCCATCATGGTAAAACCTGGCAATTTCTTTCGGTCCCTGTTTCCGGTGCTCATCTTTTTGAAAGTTGGCAATCAGGTTCTTTGCCTTTGATGGATGCCAGGCCAGGATATGGAACTGTTGTAACATCCGATAAGGCTGGTGCAGTGCAGCGAGGGTTTGATTTTTATACGCCTGCTGGTGGCCATTCGGTGAAATATTTCAATAGCACTACGGATGCCTGGTTGGGAGTAGATGACGGTTTGCAAAATACAGCTCAATTGTCGATATCTAACGTAAAAGGATACATGATATTTGTGAGGGGTGATAGAAGTGTTACACAATATAACGCGCCTGCTACGCCCACTACTTTAGCGGTGAGGGGAAAGCTGTATGCCAAAGGATCAGACGCCCCAGGTTCCATCGCCATCAGTTCAGGCAGATTCGAATCCATCTCCAATCCTTATGCCAGTGCTATCGATATGAATTTTTTACTAGGCACTTCAACCGGAATTGATCCTGTGTATTATGTCTGGGATCCGCTTTTACCTGGTGCTTATGGCTATGGCGGATATCAAACCATCAGCCAGCTCAATGGCTTTAAACCTGTTCCTGGTGGTACAGCCAATTATAACAGTACTTCGTCATACACGGCTGTCAGTTCTGGCCAGGCTTTTCTTTTGCACAGCAACAATGGAGGCGTTGTGAATTTTTCAGAAGCCATGAAGACGCAGTCAAATGGCAGTCCATTCAGAAATCCCAACCCAACAAACGGATTGAAAATCGAAACCAGATTGTATAAAAACGGATCATTGGCAGATGGAAATCTGTTGCTCTTGTCTGGTCAATACAGCAGTGATGTCAATCAGGCTGATGTGGTAAAAATGCGTACAGCTAATCTTGATTTTTCTATCAAGTCAGAAGATCAATGGTTGGCTATTGCCGCTAAGGCGATACCGCAAGATTTGGACACTGTATTTTTTGATCTGCATGGGGCTGCTTTCGGAGATTATCAAGTGATGATTTCCGCTTCGTCTTCAGGACATCAACAACTGAATTGTCACCTTGGAGATCGGTTTGCTCATTCACTTACACAATTGCATATGAATGGAGAAACCATTTATTCATTCTCCATTACACATGATAGTTTATCGGCCTGTTCCAATCGTTTTTTTCTTGTCTTTAAAAAAATAAATGCAGCTGCTCCATGTGTCAATTTGATGAAAAAGGACAGCGTGACAAATGCCATAATCGAACAATCTGATAATGTAATGGGCGCAATAAAATTGTTATCTGCAAGCCATGAAGGCAACGGAATCGAATTGATGTGCTCTCACTTGAAAAAGGGTCAATATCAACTGAAAGTACTGGCATCAGATGGCAAATTGATGTATAAGGAAATGGTAACTATCGCTACCTCAAGTGAAGATAAACGTTTGAAAATCAATAAAAATATTTCATCTGGATTGTATTTTGTCGTCATTGAACCGGCAGATGACAGGGTATCTGTGGCAAGGATTTTGGAGGAGGTGGTCATCAAACGATAAATTTCTTTATTTTTAACACGGATTTGGATGAAATGCCATTCCTGAAACACCCCCCAAAGACAAATTCTTCTCGCTCAAGAAATAATGCTTGCGTTATTTCGTTCTATTGTCATCAAGGGAGTTCGGGTCATAAATTTTGTGATTATCTAATACAGATTCATTACTTTGATGAATATAGCTGACATAAGAAACCATACAAAGTTGGGTTACGCCAAAACACGGTTGATACAATACGTGTTCATTGTTGTTTTCTTATTGTTAAGTACGTTCTTCAAGACAAATGCACAAGCCCCGGTTATTTCCTATACTCCACTTGCCAACACCTGTACACCAGGAGCAAAAACATTAATTGCCACCATCACATGTGCTGCACCTTATTCGATTCCAACATCAGGTAATGGATTGCCAGTTTTGTACTGGAGCTTTAATGCTTCTTCCGATTCAGTAGTGCAAGGGGTTTATTTAGGGGCCAATCAGTATTCATTTACTTTCGCGTATACGCCATCGGTAGGCAGTGTGATTTCGTATTTTATTGTTGCGCAAAACAATGCCCCAACGCCGCAAGTCACTATTTTTCCTTCAGCCAATGGTGCATCTGTTCCTACTGCTTATCCACCCGCCGTTACTCAAGCACCAACAACTCAAGATTATTATATCAATCAGGCTACATTGTCTGGAACTTTTTTAGTTGGAGCTGGACAGTCAGCTTCTGGAGGATTTGATAAACTTTTTGATGCAGTAAATGCATATAATACTTCATGTTTAAATGGGGCTGTTACGTTTCTGCTTACTGATCCAACATATGATGTCAATGAATCTTTCCCAATCAGAATAAAAAACAGCCAGGCATCTGCAACTAACACACTGACCATTAAATTAAATACAGGCGTAAGTTCTACAGCGATTAAAGGAAAAGCTGATGCGATATTCAAATTCGAAGGAGCCGATTATGTAACAATTGATGGGTACAGCGCCACGCAGTCTTCAAATGCTTTCAGAGGGATAAAAATTATTAACGATTCAATCTCTTCAAATGCTTCTGCAATTTGGATGGCTAGTTTTAGTAGTACTGATGGATGCACTTACAATAATATAAAAAATTGTGTGGTTTCAGGCGTAGGGAGTTCAAGTTCTTTTGCGGCAATCGCGCTCTCTTCCAATTCCATGGTTAGCGCTAATGCAGATGCTCCTCATTCCAATAACACTTTCATCAACAACGAGGTGAGTGCCGCCCAATATGGTTTTTTTATGAATGGTGCTGCCTCAGGAAATTCCAACAATATAATTAGAGGTAACAAAATAGGCTCTACAATTACCAATAGTAAAATTGGTTATCGTTCTTTGTATGCAGCCAATGAATTAGGACTTGTTGTAGATTCAAATCTGGTCACAGGCTTGAATAGTTCTTTTTATTCTGGTGCTGATGCAGATGCTTCTGGAGGAATAATTTTAGCCGGTTCTACCTCTGGCGCCAATATTGTTGGAAATACAATTTATGATCTCAAAAATACTTTCGCTTCAGGTGCTCCATGCTATGGCATCTCATTGCAGACTGCAAACAGTAGTTCATCTATCAAGATTTACAATAACTGGATTTATAATGTTACTGCAGCCGGGAATTCAGCAGCGCCCATCAATAATGGAATAGGCATAGCCGTTATTTCCGGCGGAGGTTACGGGATTTATTTCAACTCTGTTTTACTTTCTGTCAATCAAACTAATCCTGGAACATCTTCATGCTTATATGTAAGCACTAATATTATTGCCGGATCCTTAGATGTGCGCAATAATATTTTTTCGAACAGAGAAAATACCGGAACCAGATATGCTGTTTACTGTTATGGTAGCAGCAATGTTTTTACCCTGATCAACAACAACGATTATCATTGCCCTAATATTCCTGCTGGTGGTTACATCGGGTTCATCGCCGATCCAATCAATAATATAGCAACATGGCAGGCTTTAACTGCAGGTGATGGGAATTCAGTGGCAGTAGATCCAGTATTTGTTGCTATCTCCGCAACGCCTTTCAATTTACATTTAAGTGATGCGTCTCCTTTAAATAATCAAGGGGTTGCCATTTCGGGAATTACAATTGATATCGACAAACAAACCAGAGGTGCAATACCAGATATTGGCGCTGATGAATTTACACCGCCAGCCTGTGTTGCAAGTGCAGTTGCAGGTACAGTTACTCCTGTTTCATCCATATTATTCTGTCAGTCTGGGCAACCTGTAATGACTTGTTCGGGATTTGGTATTTATGGAACAGGTGCTGCTTATCAATGGGAGCAATCAATCAACGGAGGAGGAACATGGACTTCTGTAGCCGGTGAAACAAACCCTGTTACATCTAACCCTCCGGTTATTAATACGACTACTCAATTTCGTCTTAAATCCTCATGTGGAGCTACTGTGCTATACACAACGCCAATTTCCTTTGAGGTGAAAAATCCACAAATTATTACTACTTCTCCGGCTTCAAGATGTGGTACAGGCGCCATGACGATTGGTGCAACCCCAAGCACAGGTACAACAGTTCAGTGGTACACAACGCCTACCGGAGGTACTCCTATTGCTACAGGAAATACATACAATACACCTGTATTAAATGGCACCACAACTTATTATGCCGAGCCCACCTATATAGGCAGCAGTGGTAGCTGTGGTCCGGCCAATCCTGCAGCGGCTGGTGGAACTATTAGTCCGCAATTGACACCATGGAAAGTATTTTTTGATGTTTTACAATCCACAACAATTATTTCTGTAGATATTTTTCCCATAGCCGCCAATGAAACTTTCGCCATAGAAGTATACAGTAGCACCAACCTATTGCTGGGTTCCATTCCCTTCACCACAAATGTATCTGGTGGTGCTACGCCTCAAACCATCCCCATTAATGTGTTCATGCTGCCAGGGACCGATTATTATTTAACCATTAACGCCGGAGATTTGAGTTCTTTGGGATCGGGATTGAATAGAAGTATAAATCCGCCAGGCGTTTCATTTCCTTATCCCTATACTTCGTCCGACATACAAATCAATGGCAATGAGTTCAGGTCGGATTATTACATGTGCTTTTTCAATTGGAAATTTTATAATGGTTGCACAGTAACCAGAACCCCTGTGGCCGCAACAATTAGCAATGCTACCCCTATAATATTAACCGCCAATCCACCAAGTTTTTGTCAGGGTAGTAGCGCTGTACTTTCTGCAACCAGTACCAATAGCAGTTATTCTTATGCATGGTCGCCAATTTCCTATGTGGGAAATTCCGTGACAGTTGCACCCACTACTACAACCACATATAAAGTAACGGCTACTGCCGGTGCCTGTGTAAAAGTAGATAGTATCACAGTTACAGTAAATCAGGCACCCGCTCAGTTAGTGTTCAATATTGATTCCACCAACAGATGCACAGGGAAAATCGATACGCTTACCACCACAGGTGGAACACTTAATGAAGCAATTATTTTTTCGGAAAATTTCAATGGTACCTATACTGGAACTCCGGCTTTGCCCACAGGCTGGAGCAGCAGTTATGATCTTACTGGAGATGCTGGCGCCTGGAAACAACAAAACAACGGATATTCTTATCAGTTTTATACTTTCAGAAGCAATGACAGTTCCAAGTTTTTCATGTCCAATAGTTTTGCAGTTACCAATGGAGGTCCAACAGCAATTTTATATACTCCTAAAATCAGTTTATCGGGTTATACCAATGTTTGGATGAGTTTTTGGCATCATTACCAGATCGGTGATGGGGTAAGTGCTTCCATTCCTGAGATTGTTGCCATCGAAAGAAGTTCTACACCATCAGTGAATAATAGCTGGCAGATACTATGGTCTAAAACTAACATCACTAATACCGGAAGTATCGGCCAACCCTATAGTTTTGTAAAGGATTCGATCAATCTTACGCCATTTACCGTAAGAATTAACGGAACAGGGTCAACTTATAATAATCCGGACAGTGTTTATTTACGTTTCAGGTATGTCAGCAAGCAAGACTGGTGGTGGGCCATTGACAATATCAATATCAAGGGTCAGGCATTGTCGCCCATCATTTGGACACCCACAACAGGCTTGTACACAAACGCTGCGGCTACAACAGCCTACACAGGCACAACAGCAACAACCCTGTACGCCAATCCAACAACAAACACCACTTATATCGCTTCCGCTACAACTCCCAATGGTTGTTCTGTAGCCGATACAGTGAAGATAAAAGTAAAACCAGCCGTTACCGCCACGTTGAGCAGCGTGAGTAGTATTTGTACCGGATCATCTACCAATCTTTCTCTTGCAGTTACCGGCACCGGGCCCTGGACTTGTACATTAAGAAGAACTGTGGGTACAACTAATACGGACACCACATTTACTATCGTTACTTCGCCGGTAATCATTCCGTTGATTCCTGCTGCCACCAATGTGTATCCATCAGCCACCACAATTTACAGTGTGCTGAGTTTGGTGGATGGTAATTCATCTTGTGGTTTGACATTACCTTCGAATAAAGACACGATTGTAGTATTGCCCGGCGTGACAACGGCAACGATTACCCGATCTGGCACCGGATCGATTTGCAGAGGAAGTGTGGCCAACATAAAAGTGGGTGTTGCAGGTACATCAGTGCCATACATGTTGGTATATTCTTCATTTGTGCCAAGTATAGGTACTGTAAGATATGATACTGTGCAAGGAGTGATCAATAACCAGTTAATTCCTGTTTATCCTACGGATACTACCACATACACGATTGTAAATATTTTCGGTGCCAACGGATGTGGCGCGGCTTCTCCATCGGGCTCATTTACAGTCAATGTTGTGCAGTTGCCTACGCCGGGTACCATCACGCCTGCTCTTACCTCCATTTGCACTACTACCACGGTGCCCATGAGTTTATCGGGCAATACCGGTACCATAAAATGGATGCGATCGTTGGATGGCGGTTTGACATGGGCTCAGGCTCCGGGAACTGCAACAGGTGTAAATTATAGCGCAGCCAACGTTTCACAAACGTCCTATTATCACGTAGTGCTGTCCAGTGCGGCACTTTCATCTTGCAAAGATTCTACTGCCAATGCAATTATCAACTTCGGCACCACATTAAACGCAGGTAACATCAATGGCTCTCGTATAGCCTGCTCAGGAACTAATTCAACATTGATGTCTTTATCGGGAAATTCAGCCGGTACCATTCAGTGGCAATCCACAACAGATTCAATAAATGTTCCTTTTTCAAATATTACTGGAGCTACAACATCAACTTATACTGCTAATAACATTCCAGATACCATGTTTTACAGAGTAGCGCTGTCGGCTTCTTGCGGCGGCTCCTCAACTACTGTATATACTCCCATTTTTACCGTATTGTTTTATCCCAGGCCCACCGCAACTTTATCGGGTGCCACTACCATTTGCTCCAACGGAAGTGCCAGTTTAATGCTGCATTTAAACAGTATGAGTCCCTGGAACATCACTTACACTGCAAATGGAAGCAATCCGGTAACGATTAATAATATACGAAGTGCAGATACCGTATTGGTGGTATCGCCAACTACTACAACCAATTATCTATTGTCCAACATTACAGATTCGGTAGGTTGCGCAGCCACCGTATTCCCATCGCCTGTAACAATTACAGTGAATACGCCTTCGCGTTACACCTGGACGGGTAATATTTCTTCCGACTGGAACAACAACAATAACTGGTGCGGTGGAATACCCAGCACTACGCAAGACGCAGACATCCCTTCTGGCTTGCCTAATTATCCAGTCATTACCGGCAATTCTTCATGTCACCATCTGAGTATCGCATCTGGCGCCTCTTTGACAATCAGCAATGGGGGAGCTTTCAATATCACTGGAGTCACTACCAATAGTGGTATCATTCGCAATAAAGGCATTCTTCGTTTAAGCGGCACCGAAAGTCAGTCTTTCCCCGGTGTTGGTTCAGGGATTATCGACACCATGAACATTTTAGAAATTGATAAGTCTTCAGGTATTATCACTTTTGATAAAAAATTCGCCATTACCGATTCTGGGGTATTGCGATTTAAAAATGCAGGTATAGTCAATATCAATGATACCCTCACTATCAAGTCTACCGCCAATGGTACAGCCCGCATCGACTCTATACCCAATACGGTGCAATTGGTATATAATAACACCGGCTGTTTTACAGTAGAGAAATATATTGCTACAGGGTCCGGTGCTGGTCAGCACGGTAAATCCTGGCAGTTATTGTCTACACCAACTTATGGACAAACCATCCGACAGGCTTGGCAAGAAGGGGCTGTGGCTGCCAGTACAATTCCCAATCCCAAACCTGGATATGGTACCACCATCACCAGCAATTTTGGTTCCAGCCCAGCAGGGGCTTATGCGTTGGGTTTCGACTTTTATACACCCAGTGGCACTACCATGAAGTGTTACGACAATGTTACCAATACTTATATTGGTGTTCCCAACACAAACAGCACGCAAATAGCTAACCCCAAAGGGTACATGTTTTTTGTGAGAGGAGATAGAAGCGTCACCTCCAGCTCAACTCCTGCCGTGCCGGTTACCCTGCGTACAACAGGTAAGTTATTTTATGGTTCAGGTACAGATGCTGCCTCTTCGGTGTCTGTTACAGCCGGTAGTTTTCAAACAGCAGGCAATCCTTATGCTTCTCCTATCGATTACAGAAAAGTATTGTCCATCTCAACAGGTATCAACCCAACTTTTTATGTTTGGGATCCAACCTTACAAGGAGGCTTGGGATTGGGAGCTATTCAAACCATCAGTCAGTTCAGTGGATGGAAACCTGTGCCCGGCGGTTCAACATTTTACGACTCTACGGTAGCTTACCCATTCATTCAATCGGGACAGGCATTCTTTTTCTATTCCGCCACTGGCGGTACTATCCGTTTCGCAGAATCCAATAAAGTGGCGGGCAATCGTATTGTACAAAGAGGTTCGGATGATATCGTCAGACCTTTGTTGAAAGCCAATATTTTAAGCCCCGATGGCAAATTGCTGGATGGCAATTTGCTTGCCTTGGATTCTTCAGCATTGAATGGAGCAGATGCTTTTGATGTGCCCAAAATCTCCAACTTTGGTGAAAACCTGGGTATCAATAATTATCAGCAATCATTAGCCATAGATGCTCGTCAGCAACTGCATGACGACGACACCATCTTCTATAAAATGTACAATTTAAGGCAGCAAAATTACCAATTGCAACTGCTGCCGGAACACATGGATAATCTGAATCTTACAGCCTATTTAGTAGATAAATATTTACATACCAGTCAACCAGTAAGTTTGAGTCAGTCTCAATCTTTCCCTTTTGAAATAACAGCCGATCCGTTGTCTAAAAGTAATGACAGGTTTATGGTTGTATTTAAATTACTTCGTGCGTTGCCGGTTAATTTCACACAAATTACAGCCAACTGGAAAGGAGATGATGCCGAAATCAAATGGAATGTTAGCGCAGAGTTGGAGGTGAAGCATTATGTACTGGAACGTTCCTGCGATGGCTCGAATTTCTCTGCCATCGGTGAAATAAATCCCATTCACAACAATGGCACTGCTGCACAATATGCGAGCATCGATAACAAGCCTTTTGAAGGATGCAGCTATTACAGAGTAAGGTGTGTGGATGTTTCCGGACTTGAAAAACTTTCCTCCATCGTAAAACTTTGTCGTCAATCTTCATCACCACAAATCAGTATTTTCCCCAATCCGGTAGTGGACAATATTGTGCATCTGCAATTCAAAAATATACCCGCTTCCTTATACACTATCGAATTGCTGGATGAAGCCGGTAAGCTGGTTGATCGTAAGCAGATTTTACACAATGGCACCAATGCCACTTATGCCCTGCAGCCCGGAAAACTATTGCCGGCAGGCACCTATATGATCCGCTACAAAGGAGGTAAGTTACCCGAAGGCGTTGTTAAACTCGCAGTGGCTCATCGGCTTTAAAATACGCTAAAATTTCTCCCGTTTTATAGTAAAGAATTTGATTTGTTCAAATTTTGTCAGCCTTTTTTATGCCCATCTTCCTCAGTTTTGATTTTTATGCCCACCAAACAGGAAAAAAATATTGATAATTTAACGTTTATCAGTATTTTTAAGCCTAAATATCCGCACATTCGGGTACTGTTTCCATATCCCTGAAAAACAAATTGATTTTCCGCCCTTTGTGATTGAAAAATGGCAAGTTTTCCTGCTTGCATTTTATGCCATTTAACCATGGCAACCGCAACTTTTAAAGTAATGATTATGATGAATTTTTACCCTGCTGTACCATCTACATTCCGTAGCCTTTTTAGTTCGCTAAGAATGCGTTTCATTGTAATGTTCGCCATCTGCACATCGCTGTTGTTTTTGATGGGTGGAGGAGAGGTGTCTGCACAAACGGCTGCGCAGTATACCATGAACCCAAGCGTAGGGACCTACTCACCAATCACTGGTACAAACGTAACACTAACGCCAACATCTACTAATTTTACTGCTGATGACGAAGGTGCGGCAAATGGTGTATTGATTGGGTTCCCATTTAATTTTGCAGGTACGAACTATGACAGAGTGAATATAGGTTCAAATGGATTTATTACTTTAGGTAACGCTACTAACAACAACAATATTACAGGTACTACATGGACAAATTCATTCAACGCAGGAGCTCCCATTGTATATCCATTATTGGCGCCATTATGGGATGATTTATCAACAGTAACAGCAGGTTCGAATGTATCTTACTCACTTGGTGGTTCGGCACCCAACAGAGTTTTCATCATACAATATTCCGGTATCAAATGGAATTATATTTCTTCTGCTAATGTCATTTCTTTTCAAGTCATTTTATACGAAGCGCCATCAGGGGCAAATTTTGGAAGAATAGACTTTGTGTACAACCAAGGCACTGCCAATGTCAATGGAGGGTCGGCCTCAATTGGTATCGCTTCTGCCAATGGTGTTTATTTGTCACTTAACAATTCAAGCAATAGTCCTACCGCAAGTAATACTGCAAACACTACGAATATTTCAACTAAACCACAAACTGGTCAAATCTATACTTTTACGCCGCCTGCATCATGCACAACTGTATCTAATTTTAGTGCACAATCGGTCATTACCTTGAGTAGCAACAGCACTATTTGCGTCAATGCAGGTGGTTCCACCAACTTATCAATGTCACAAGGGTTTACCGGCGTAAGTTATGTCTGGCAGCAAGCTTCTTCTATTTCAGGTCCATGGTCTGCTTGTCCCAATATTAATAATACTCCTACATATACAGCTACCAATATTACCACCACCACTTGGTACAAATGCGTGGTTACATGTACGGGCAATGGAGCCGTGTTAAATACAAACCCGGTTCAGGTTATTTATGATCCCACTTGTATCTACATGCCTTCCGGTACTAATGTTGCCAGTGTCAACGCTTGTAGCGGTACGTTTTATGATATGGGGGGAAGTGGAGATTATGCCAATTTGCAAAATTCTACTTTGACTATTAATCCAAGTACGCCTGGTAGTGCAGTAAGAGTGGTTTTTAATTCTTTCAATGTTGAAACATGTTGCGATAACCTTAAAATTTATAATGGTAACAGTACTGCCGCTCCTTTAATTAGTACTTACAATTCTAATCCAGGTACCATTACTTCTACAGCACCTGACGGCTCTTTGACTTTCGTTTTTTATTCAGATTTTAGTGTGGTAAAATCCGGTTGGGATGCTACTATTTCGTGTCAATCACCTTGTTCTGGCACACCGGCTCCCGGGCCTATCAACGCTACCGCTACCTCGGTATGTAACGGAGACGCAACTGCATTATCGATCACCAATACCAACATGGGGCCGGGGATCACTTACCAATGGTTTGCTTCCACATCTTCACCTACGTCAGGGTTTGTACCATACAGTGGAACCGGTGCCAATACCGCAACTATTAATCCTGTGATCAATGGGCTGAATTGGTTTTATTGTGTGGTTACTTGTACCAATAGTGGAATTAGTACTACAACCAGCACGGTTGCCATTTCTGGCACCTCTTGTCCTGCTCCGGTGATTATGCCAAGAAATACCTCAGCCACAGTGACCACTTGCTTGGGTCATTTTTATGACACTGGTGATAGCCCAGGAAACTATGGTGATAATGAGAATGATACCATCACTTTTTATCCCGGTACTACAGGCGCATATATCAGCCTTACATTCAATAGTTTTCAGATTGAGACTTGCTGCGATAATATTAAATTTTATAATGGCAACAGTACCGGCTCTCCATTGCTGGGTACATTTACAACCAATCCCGGAACCATCACCTCAACTGCTGCAGATGGATCTTTAACGGTGGTGTTTCACTCGGATTTCTCTGTTAATTATTCTGGATGGGATGCCACTATTTCATGCTATACGCCGCCGCCTTGTTCTGCGCCATTGAGTCCGGGTAATACGGTTACCACCAGTAGTTCGCTTTGTGTAGGTGCCTCTGCATCGCTGTCATTGCAATATGCTATTCCCGGATCCGGGGTAACTTATTTATGGCAGCAAGGCCCGTCTGCTACTGGCCCCTGGAATCCTTGTTCAGGAATCAATGCTAACCCAACATACAATGTCACCGGACTGACAACTACCACATGGTACCAATGTAAGGTGATTTGCGGAGGCAATAGCGCCACTGCCGCAACATCAACTCCTATTTCCATTACCAACGACAACAGTTGTATCAATATGCCTCAGTCGGGTGCTATCACTACCTGTAATGCCGGTTTTTACGACAGTGGTGGAAGTACCGGCAACTACAGTAATCGAGAAGACAGAACGTTTACCATCAACCCAGCTACTGCCGGTAATTTCATCAGAGTTACTTTTAACTCTTTCTCACTTCAATCAGGATTCGACACATTATATATCTATAACGGAAACAGTACAGCGGCTCCATTATTGGGCGCCTATTCTGCAACATCTCCCGGTCAGGTAACTTCTACAGCTGCCAATGGAGCGCTCACATTTGTGTTTCATTCCAACCTTACTGTAGTTTCTTCAGGTTGGGATGCTACCGTTACTTGTTACAATCCACCTCAATGTAACTCAACCAATACAACACCGGGTAATGCATTAGCCAATCCAAACGTATTGTGTTCTGGAGAGGCTACTAATCTTTCTCTTTCAAGTAATAACATTGCATTAGGGGTGACTTATCAATGGCAAAGTTCATCAACAGGTACCGGAGGTTGGACTAATATTGCTTCGGCTACATCACCTACTTTTTCAACTCCGGCGCTAAGCGCCACTACATGGTATCAATGCGTTTTATATTGCCAAACTCAGGATTTTACAGCAACTTCTGTACCTGTGCAAGTGCAAGTAAATGCATCACCCACATTGAACAGCTATGCAGGGGGAAGCCGTTGTGGCGTTGGTACCGTTAATTTGACTGGAGCTGCATCTTCCGGAGCTGTGGTCAACTGGTACAGTGCGGCATCAGGTGGCAATTTATTGGGCACAGGTAATACATTTACAACGCCTACCATTAACACAAATACCACTTATTATGCGGCTGCTTTTACAACGGGTATTTCGGAAGCAGCAGGAAAATCAACACCAACGGCTACAACCAATTTCATTACCACTAACTATGGGTTAGAGTTTGATGCCAACAGATATCTGTTGCTCGACTCTGCAAGAATTTATCCGGTAGGAACCGGTACAGTCACCATCGCTTTACAAAACGCTGCAGGAACAGAATTGGCCAGTACCGGCGCCATTGCAGTTTCGGGTTCAGGATCTACAACGCCTGTGATGGTTCCTCTTGGCTTCTCCGTGCCGGTTGGTTCGGGTTATCATTTGGTCGTGAAAGATTACACCGGTATCACCGGTTTAGTACGCGATAACGTGGCCTCAACACTCACTTATCCTTATATCTCTCCGTCTAACTCATTAAGGGTTACCGGTAGCTGGATTGGAACTTCCAATACCACTGCTTATTATTATTTCTTCTATAATTTAAAAATCAGAACCGGATGCGAAAGTGGAAGGAGAGGTGTTGTGGCTACGGTTACACCTCCTCCGGCCATCTCGCTCAATTCTCCGGCTCCTGTTTGTTCCGGCAGCAGTACCTCATTAACCGCATCTTCTGCCAATGCAGGGTATACCTATACCTGGACGCCTGGTAATTTAAGCGGAGCCACTGTTGCTGTGTCTCCCGTCAATACATCCACTTCTCAAAACTCAGTGAATGTCACTTACATTGTAACAGGTACCGACAACGTAACTGGTTGCGTAAACGTAGCTAATGTGGATGTAACTGTAAATGCGTTGCCGAGCGATTTATTAATTAGTCCGGTTTCTGCAATTGTTTGTTCATCGCCTACTATTACGCAATTATCAGTGCCGGGCGGAGCGATGCCCGATGGTACCTGGGCCGCAGTTACCTGGTCGCCGGTGACCGATCTTTATCGTGATGCAGCCGCAACATCTCCTTATATTGCCGGCCAAGATAACTGGCTAGTGTATGCGAAGCCTTTAACTTCCGGCACTGTAGTGTATACCGCAACGGCCACTTCGCCACAGGGTTGTACCCGCACAGCCACTTCAACATTAACGGTAAATAACAATACAGTTAGTGTAAGTATAACGGCCAATCCTTCAGGAGCTTCTGTATGTACCGGTACGCCCATTACATTTACAGCTACTCCAACGTATTCGGGTACTGTTCCTACACTGGTGATTTACCAATGGTATGTAAACAATATTGTGCAATCAGGAACATCTTCCACCTTTACCAGCTCCACTTTGGCCAACGGTGATCAGGTGAAATGTGTGTTGAACAACAATAACTACTCTTGCAACCCTAACCAACCGGCTACCAGCAACATCATTACCATGTCTTTGTTGCCATCTCTAGCCACTTCAGTTAGTTTCGCTTCACCGGCTACTATTGTTTGTCAAAATACGCCGGTAACATTCAATACCACACAAATAAATGGCGGAGCCAATCCCAACTATCAGTTCTTTGTAGGCAACACCTCAGTACAAGGTCCTGGTCTTTCTTCCGTGCTTAACTATTCCTTTCCTAATGTGGGTACTTTTAGGGTGAAAGTAAAGATGATTCCTACTGATGGGGCTTGCCATTCACCTATAGCAGCATGGGATTCTACTTTGTCAGTTAGGGTGGATACCACTTATAATGCAGCAGTTGTCATCGCCTCTAATGTAGGAACCATCATATGTCCGGGTACTACAGTCACTTTTACCGCCAATGCCACCAATGGAGGCCCTGGTGCAAGCTATCAATGGCAATATAGCACCGATGGAGGTACAAGTTGGAGTACTGTGGGTACCAATAGCCCAAGCTATACCACAAATGCTTTAGCCAACAACAGCATTGTCAAGTGTTTATTGACTTCCAATATTTCTTCTTGTATTTCACCTGCCGCTACAATAACCTCCAATCAGTTAACCATGAGTGTGCAAGGGCAGGCATTTAATATCACACTTACACCATCGGCTCAACCCTCTTGCGAAGGGGATACGGTAAGATATACGGCAACCACTAACCTTAGTGGCACGCACAGTTATCAGTTCTTTGTAAATACCATACCTGTCAACAACAACAACAATCCATATTATACATATGTACCTGCAGCAGGCGATGTGGTATCTGTATCTGTGATACCGTCTTCAACGCAAAGTTGTGCTACACCTAACCCTGCAACAGCTAGCGCTGCTCCACAACAAACCAAGCCTAAACCCAGTGTGTCTATTTCCATTATACCGGGTACCTGTTCTCCGGTAGGTTTAACCGCTGTGGCCAGCACAAGTGCTGGAACCATTACCAATTATCAATGGGCATTTTTTAATGGTACCACATATCAATCTATCCCTGCAAGTTTTGGAGGTACCTCACAGGCTTATTATACAACTACCAACAATACATTTCAGGTAACTGTAACCAATACTGGTGGTTGTAGTACCACTTCAGTGCCATCCCCTTCAACCAATGCCAATCAATATGATCTGGCTTTGTCAGGTGTATATACTATTGGTGCCGTGGCGGCTACGGGGGCCAATGCTACGGCCTCAACAACTGTTACTTGTAACAGCACCGCAGGTTTGGTGGCCGGCAGAGAGATTGCCGTCACTTCGCCCTTGGCTACAGGTAGTGTGCCCGCAGGTACAGTGGTGCAGAGCATTACAAATCCCACCCAGTTTGTTACCAACAATGCAGTAACGCTTAACAATGCCGTAATTACTCAGGCCAGCTGCAGTAATTTCATCAGTTATACCAAAGCGGTAGATGCCCTCAATAAGCGCAGTATCAGTGGTAATGTGGTGTTTAACGCTAGCGCCGATTTCAATGAATATTTAACAGGCAGGTTAGATTTGGGTTCTGATACACTGCCTTCTACAAGAAATGGGTTTAACACAACTCCCGCTCTCAATACCCAGTCAGCCACTAATAGTATTACCTTCCGTAAAACAGGTACCGGTGCCAATCCATTATTATGGGCGTATACCAATGGTGCTGGTACAACATATTCTTCAACGCCTGATGGTATGTGGGCATTAAATGGTATCGATTATGTTACCATCGATAGTGTTGATTTGAAAGACAATAACGCTACGAATTACATGGAGTATGGTTTTGGTTTGTTTAGATTTAAATCTGATGGTGCACAGAACAATACCATCAAGAATTGTAATATCACCCTGAACAAGAATAATAATGTGGAAAATCTTGTGGCCAATGCACCCAACAATACCATGCCAAATGGTTCTACCGGTATTTTGGTCAACAGCGGTACGGTAACCACTGCCAATACATTACCTACTACAGGTAGTGCATCTGCCAGTAACTCTTTCAATAAATTTTACAGCAACACCATACAGAATTGTTACAATGGTATTGTGTTAACCGGCTATGCATCTCCAACAGCTTCAACCACACAGGCAGATGGCGATTATGGAAACGATGTTGGTGGATCGAATATTTCAACCGGAAATATTATTAAGAATTTTGCAGGAACGGGAACTGCTGAAGCCTACGGTATCAAGGCTACTGCTCAGTGGAATTTGAATGTGTCTTACAATACGATAGACAATTCATTGGGAGGTACTGCCGCAACTGGACTAATCCATGGCATTAGAGGTGTTTCGGGAGATAGAGCGAATCTTACAATCAATGCAAATACTATTAAACTACTTTCAAGTTCTACTCTTAGTGAGGCTTATGGTATCAATAACGCAATAGGCGGAAATAGCACGGCTACTACTTCAAACACCATTAATATCATCAACAATAATATCTCAGGAAGTTCCAGTTCAACTCTTTTTGGGGCTATCAATAACTCGGCTACATGTGTGAACATCAACATAAATGGCAATAATATTATTGGGTTTAATTATACCGGCAGTGGTGAGTTCAGAGGAATATACAATGGAGGTAACAGTAATACATTGTTTATTAGTAACAACACGATAAAAAGTAATACTGTCACTACTGCAAACGAAAAACCATATTCTTTGATTAGTGCAGGAGCTACAACCCTAGGCACTAATGCTCTTTCTACTATTTCAAACAATAATCTAATTTCAAATTCGAAAGTAATTAGTACAGTAACGGCAGCGGCTACACCCTATTTTATCAACACTGGGTTAAGTACAAAAACAATAATTGCAAGTAATTATATTAATGACAACTCATTTAATATTACTGCAGGTACAACTTTTGCTTTTACACTTAGTGGTATTTATTCTTCAGGAGGAAATATAGTAGTGAGTAACAACAAGTGCTCAAAAAATTACGCCAATATCAATGGAGGTACAAACATCCCTTTAAATCTGTATGGATACAACAGTACTTCTACTACTAATGATAGCATCTTCAACAATACTTTCAGTAATTTTTACATCAATTCATCCAATAGCCCTGTAACAGCATCTAATATATTGCATAATATAGTAGCCATTAGAGCTATATCCTCTGCAGGTACAACAAAAAATATTTTCAATAACATTATTGATAGTATTTACACAAACACAGAATATACTTGTAAAATAATGGGGATCTATACTTCAACAGGATCTTCAACTATTTTTAAGAACAAAATAAGCAGAATTTTCCCCGGCAAGGGAGCTACATCTCAAGCTTATGGTATCAGCCAAGGTGGTGCGTCAAACCTTAATGTTAATATTAACAACAACATGATTTCTATCGACTTTTCACTAGCATTTGCTCCTGCTGGTGCTAATGTTGTAAATAATCTGGATGCTATAAGAGGGATAGATATTGGCAGTACCAATGCAACATCAAATATTAATGTTTATCACAACTCTATTTACATTAAAGGAACTAATGCCACGGCTTTTGGTTCTACGGCAATTCAACATCTTGCAAGTGCAACATCATCTACAACAACTCAGTTAGATTTAAGAAATAATATTTTGGTGAATGAATCTACGCCAGTTGGTACAGGAGCAATTGTTGCGGGATTAAAAAGAAGTGCTGCTAGTGCTTTAGCCAATTATTCAACAAATTCAAACAATAATGATTTTTATGTTCCTAATGGTGCATTGTATGTTGAAGGTATAACTGCTTACACAACATTAGCTGCATTAACCAGCAATTTGGGCCCAACAAGAGAGAATGCATCAAAAAATGTACAACCCTCATTTGTAAACAATGCTTATGATCTGCATATGCTCTGTGGGGTAACCGGTATTTCAAACGCAGGAACTTATGTTGCATCTGTACCCGATGATATTGATGCGGACGTTCGTTCAAATGGATTGGCGCCAACCAACGGACCAGACATCGGCGCCGATGAATTTAATTTAGGTTCATTTGCCGGCAGGGTATTGCCTGATACAACGGTTTGCCAAGGGGCAAGTGGAACATTAAATCTGGTTGGAGCTTCTGGAACAGTAGTAAACTGGAGATATACTAACGATAATGGACTCACTTGGAGAGACACTGCTATAACCGCAAACTCTATCAATTACACCAACATTCAAACCACTTCAAAGTATATTGCTTTAGTAAATTCATCTGCATGTGGAGGTAGTCAATATTCAGATACCGCCACTGTTACTGTAAATCCCAAACCTACATTAACATCGGCATCCACCTCTTTATGTGTGGGAGGAACGCTGTCTATCACTCCATCTACATTGCCTGCATTGGCCAGTCCTTGGGTAAGCAATACACCTTCGCTTGCCACTGTATCCGGTACTACTACAGGTACTGTAACGGGTATTGCGGCAGGTACGCCCATACGAATCACATTTACCAGCAACCAGGGTTGTTCAAATTATGTAGATGTTACTGTCAATGCGCAGCCGGCAGCGCCTGCTGTAACCGGAGCGGCTAGATGCGGAGGTCCGGGTTCTCCGGCTTCCGTTCCATTAACCGCAACACCAGGACCAGGCGAAACCATAGACTGGTATTCTGCTCCAACAGGAGGAACATTGTTACAAGCCAACAGTAATACATATACTCCAACTATTTCAGTAACCACTGTTTATTATGTACAGGCTAAAAATGCTTCCGGATGTACATCTCCAACGCGTACGCCCGTTACGGCTACCATCAATGCCTTCCCTTCAGTTACTGGAGGTTCAGTATGTGTTGGTGCTACATTAAATCTCTCGCCGGGTGCAACGGCGGGTACGGGTACCAATACACCTGTTTGGTCGTCTGTAACTCCGGCTACAGCCGCGGTAAACAGCAATGGTCAAGTTTTGGGTGTTGCTGCGGGTCCTGTGACCATTAATTACACCAATACAGATGGCTGTTCTACAACAGCCGCAGTAACGGTCAATGCCAATCCTACGGTCACTTACAATTCAACTGCCGTGGGCAATAGCTTATCAATTTGCGAAGGCGCCGCCAACAGTATTACATTAACAGGATCCGGAACTAATGCGGCATTAACTTCAAGCACTCCCTGGTTATCTACCAACACAACTGTGGCTTCGGTTGTAAATGCAGCATCAACTACAACCACATTAACCGGATTGACTGCCGGTACGGGTAGTATTACCTATACAGCTACCGGTGGATGTTATAAAACTTTCATTGTAACAGTAAATCCTCTGCCTACCCGTTACAATCTTACAGTAACTGGAAATGGAGCCTATTGTGCTGGTGGTTCAGGTCAAAGCATAGGACTCAGCAACTCGCAAGTGGGCGTTACTTACAATTTGTATTTAAACCCGAGTGCAACAATTTTAGCTACGGTATCCGGCACTGGTTTCCCTATCAGTTTTGGAAACTTTATACCTGTAGGTTCCTATTATGTTAGGGCTCAAAACGCAACAACGAATTGTGCTGTTTCCATGCTCGATTCGGCAAAAATAAAAACCTATGCACTGCCTGTAATATCAGGAGGGCTAACCATTTGTCCGAATGGAACAACCCAACTTACCGCCGACAGTGCTGCCGCCCCATTCACATGGGTTTCATCTAACCCGTCTGTAGCCACCATCAATGCTACAGGATTGGTTACAGGGGTTACTGCAGGCCCAACAACAATCACTTATACAGATCGTAATGGTTGTACAAAAACTGCAATAGTTACCGTAAATGCTGCTTCGGTGGGAGGTACGGTAAGTTCAAATGCCAGTGTTTGCGGAACGGCAACAGGTACAGTATCACTTACAGGAAACACAGGTAACGTTTCGGGTTGGTATTCATCTACCAATGCAGGCCCTTGGACATTGATTGCAAGTACGAGTGGACTAACATCTTATGCTTATACAGTGGCTGCTCCCAACAAAGTGCGTTATCGCGCTTATGTGCAAAACGGAGGATGTACTCCTGACTCTTCATCATATGTCACGATTTCGGCCAATGCTACACCCACCAATTTCACTGTAACCGGAGGAGGTTCTTTCTGTGCAGGTGGAAGTGGAATACATATTGGCTTATCGGGCTCACAAATTGGCGTTAGTTATCAATTGGTACAAAATGCTGTTACCAATTTTGGCAGCGCTGTTCAGGGAACAGGAGCCGCACTGGATTTTGGTGTGATTGATGAAGCCGGTACTTACACGGTAATCGCTACCAATGCATCTTTCTGTCTAACGACTACAACAAATTCGGTAACTGTTACCATTAAGCCTCTGCCCACCATCAATATCACACAAACCAGTCCAATAGCGGTTTGCGATCCATCAACAGTTACCTTGAACGCCACAACCAATGGAACTTCTCCTATTTACCAATGGTATTTAGACAGCGATCCTATTGATGGCGCCAACTCATCTGCCTATACGATAGGAGGTGTGGGAACAGGCGTTTACACTGTGTTTGCCATCAGCAATGGATGCTCTAGCCCAAGATCAAAAGGGGTAGTGGTGACGATCAACACCAAACCAAGTTCTGTATCGGTAACGCCTAGCAGCAGTTCATTGTGTTTAGGTTCTAACACGATTCTAAGAGCCGGCAGTGATTCTGTTGTAGGACCAGATATTGCCTTGTATGAGAATTTCAACGATGCTACCACCAACTGGACAGAAAGCCATTCATCAACTTCTCCAAGCGGAAGCAATTGGGCTTTGAGAACATCACCTTTTACTAAAACAACTGGATATCCTACGTTTGATAAATTTTCTACTGTAGACGGTGGCAAATTTGTGATGGCCGATGCCGATGATGGAGGTGCAGCTTCCCATACCAATACTATATTGACTTCCCCATCCTTCAACTTAAGCAATTACAATAGTGCAACATTGAGTTTTGAGCATTCATTGTGGTCGGATATTAATTATGACGATTTGGTTGAAGTTGATATCTCAATCAATGGTGGAACCAGTTGGACCACCCTTCAGGATTATTGGGGCTCAACTGCCGGTAGTCATATTGATAATGGGGTAACCACAGAGAATGCGAGTATTGATTTGCAGGATTATGTGGGTAACAGCAATGTGAAAGTTCGCTTTGTTTATTCATCTTATGATGGGTATTATTGGTTGATTGATAATATCAAAGTTTCAGGTATCAAGAGGTATCCAACTACTTATGCATGGACTCCTCTTGCATCCGGATTAAATACGTACACCGGGGATGAGGTGGTAGCTGCCCCAACTGTAAATACCACCTATACTTTAACCGCATCAACAACAGCGGGATGTACTGCTACAGCCACTGCGCAGGTAACTATTCAAAATAAAGTTACAGTTACCACAGATCCGTTGAGTGGTAACATATGCACCGGAGGTACAATGCCAACCTTGTCGGTAGCGGCTACTGGTGCAATACAAACATACCAATGGTATGTGCATACATCTACCCAGGATTCATTGATAGTAGGTGCCATCAACCCTACATTTACTCCAAATATGCCTTCTACAGACACCACGCTTTATTTTGTGATTGTGGATGGTCCTTGTGGCGCAGACTCCAGTAATTATGCGGTTTGGGTAGTAAAACCGGGCGCACACATCACAACAGAACCTGTGGCTCCTGCAAGTTCAATTTGTATAGGAGGAACATCTCCGTCACTTACGGTAACGGCAGATGGCGCAATTTCTTATCAATGGTACAGTAATGTCAGCAATAGCAATTCAGGAGGAGCTCCGTTGTCTGGAGCAACATCGGCTACATTTGCAGCGCCTGTTTCTGCAGCTAGCACCCTTTATTATTATGTAGTGGTGAATGGAACATGTGGTAAAGACACCTCAGTAGCAGTGCCAGTGTCAGTGATTGGAAATACTTCAATTACTGCACAACCGGTAGCACCAGCCACTGCAGTTTGTCAGAACGAGTTGTCAACATTAAGCGTATCGGCAACAGGAGGTAATTTGACTTACCAATGGTATAGCAATTCAGTAAACAGCAACACCGGAGGTACTCCGCTTTCGGGCTCAACTTCATCCACATTAACGATTCCAACGGCCACAACTGGCACCACCTATTATTACACAATTGTATCAGGTTGTACTCCAATCAATAGTAATGCAGTTGCTGTTACAGTTAATGCGGGAGGTTCATGGATTGGCTCCAATACCAACTGGGAAGATGCCAACAACTGGTGTGGCGGTATTCCAACAGGAAGTACAAACGTAACGATACCGGTCAGTTCTTTCTATCCGGTGATTACCACTAATACACCCGTATGCAGAAACATCACCATTGCAACAGGCGCATCAATTACTGTTAATGGAAAACTGGCTATTGCCGGAACTATTAGCAACTCAGGTACATTCAATGCTAAGAATGGTACTATTGAATTGAATGGCTCATCCGCTCAAACGATCCCAGCCAATGCATTCCAAAATAACAATCTGAGGAATCTGATCATCAATAACAGCAGTGTGACCTTGGGAGGAACGATGAATTTGTTAGGTAAATTATCGTTCGCCAGAGCTAATGCAACCTTTGCCGCCGGTGATAGCTTACTGCATTTAAAATCGTCAGATACTCTCACTGCAATCATTGCGGATGTTACCAATGACAGTACAACATTAGGTAATCAAATTACAGGTAATGTTGTGGCAGAGCGATATTTATCACAAAGAAAAGCGTGGAGATTCCTGTCTATGCCAACGCAACATAATGCACAAACGATCAAACAGGCATGGCAAGAAGGGGCAGGATTACCCAATCAAAATACCAGGCCGGGCTATGGCACCCAATTGGTTGGATATGGTACACTGGCACAGTTGAGCACTGTTACCGGTGCACTGGGTTTTGACACAGTATCAACAACAGGTGCTTCCATTAAAACTTACAACCCAGTGAATAACGCATGGGACACGGTGGGTAGTACCAATTCGTATTTTAAACCAGGAAAAGCCTACATGACTTTTGTAAGAGGCAGTAGAGCCAAAACAAGGTTTAATGATATTGTTGATTCTACAGTATTGAGGGAAAAAGGAAGTTTGAACGTCGGTAACATTTCATTCAATAATTTGGGTACGGCTAATGGCCAATTTGTTGGTATAGGAAACCCATATGCATCTCCGGTTGATTTCAGAAGATTATTAAAGTCAAACCTTGCTGATCAATTATACTTATGGGATCCTTATTTATCCAATAATTTGGGTGCATGGCAGGTAGTTACATTTGGATCTAATGGTTCTTTTAACATAAGTCCAGGAGGCGGAAGCTTCCCCGATCCCAATTTTGGCACCATTACTTCGGAAATGCTGGGTATTCCGTCGGGCGCTGGTTTCATTGTAAGTACAAATGGAGGTGTGGGCTCAATTACATTTACGGAACCTTCAAAAATAGACAGTTCCAGATTACACAACAGAGAGATAAATCTTTCGAATGGCACCTTGCGAACATCTTTGTATGCATTGAATAGCACATCCAATCAAATGGTGGACGGAACATTACATTATTTTGCAACTGATGCCAATAATGCTATCGATCAAGAGGACGCCAAAAAATTAAGTAATCTGAATGAGAATTTCTCTATAAAAGATCAAGGCGTTTTATTGTCCATGAATAGAAGGTCAGATCTTACCGTAAACGACACGTTATATTATCATGTAAAACAATTTCGCTCCACTAATTATCAGCTTTTATTTAAGTTCACGGATGTGCCACATGATGGCCTACAGGCAATCTTGCAAGACAAATACAACAATCAGGAGATTAATCTGAACATGGATGGGTTGACTACTTATAATTTCAGTGTCATTAGTAGTAATCCAGTTACGTTCGATTCAGCAAGATTCAGAATTGTATTTAAGCCACTGACACCTGTTCCTGTTTCATTCACCGACATCAAGGCCGAAAAGCAACAAAGAAATGCGTTGGTAACATGGAAGGTGGAAAATGAAACCAATATTGACCATTATATTGTTGAAGAATCTGTAGATGGCAGAAATTTTGTTACGCTAGGATCACAAGCTGCCTCAGGTATCAACACGTATAGTATGTTGGATAGAATCACTAAGTCAGGTAATAACTATTACAGGGTTTATGCAGTGGAAGTTTCAGGAGCAAGAAACTATAGCCGAATTGCAAGAGTAACGTTTGATAATATTCCTGTAGCCACCTTATATCCTAATCCGGTGAAAGCCGATAAGAAGGTGGGGTTGCAAATGACAGATATGGCATCAGGCGAATACCAATTGAAAATTTACAATTCGCTTGGACAGCGCCTGATGACCACAATAATTGATCATGACGGTGCCAACAGAAGATATGAAATTAAATTGGACAAGGTGACTACGCATGGCAATTATCATGCAGAATTGACCAATGCAAACGATGTCAAAATTGTTTTGAAATTTATCTTTTGATAAATGGAAAAACTGACTAAATTTGTAACACTGAATCGTAAAAAGAGAATAATGAAGAAGCTACTGTTTTATTTTTTTATAATTACAATTATTTTGAGTTTGCCATTAATAACCTCTGCTCAAAGTGGTATTGACCCAGGTTGTGATCCATTGGATCCCAATCCTCCTCCGGGGTGCCCGATTGATGGTGGTGTTACAATATTAATTGCAACAGGTATGGGTTTGGCTGCAAGAAGAATAGTAAAAAAGAATAGTGAAAAGGAATAAATTTGAGAGAAATTCTAATTATGATTTTTATAGAATTAACTTAATAAACAATCGTTGAATCCAAATGACTAAGGTTGTCTGTAAATGATTTTTTATCATTTTTAATTTTTGTGAATCCTAAATTATCGTAAGTTTAGGATTCTTTTTTTTATATTTCTAATCAGTTTGAAAAAGATGAAATTTGTGTTGAAAATAGTAAGAAAAATATATGTTGTTATTGTTATTGCAAATTTATTGATTTCATGTAAAACGTATAAGCCCGCAGTTTTCTTTTCTGACCTTGCAAAAGATACGGTAGTACAATATTATACTCCTATAGCTTCGGAGGAAACTATCAAACAAAATGATATTTTGGATATCAAAGTAAGCAGTTTAAGCCAGGAAATTGATGAGAGATTTAACGTATACAATAGCTCGGGGAGTATTCCGCTGTCGCAAACAAATGAAGGTTATAAAGTTGACGAAAAAGGAGAAATACATCTCAGGCATCTGGGGAATGTAAAAGCAGAAGGGCTTTCTCGTTCCAAGCTTAAGAAGAAACTGGAAAATGAACTTTTGGCTTATATGAAAGATCCAATAGTTTCAATAAGCTTTTTAAATAAGAAAATAACATTTATTGGGGATTTCTCAAATCAAAAAGTCTATTATTTCAAAGAAGATCGCTTAAGTTATTTTGATGCGATTGCTGATGTAGGTGGGTTCAAAGAAGATGCCGATCTTAAAGATATCATTGTAATGAGAGATAGTGCAAATTATAAGATTGTTAAACACTTAAATTTTGAAAAGAGCAATTTGATCAATTCTGAATGGTATTATGTTCAACCTGATGATATTGTTTTTGTAAAATCGGACTATTCTAAAAAGAAGATAGAAGAGAGAAAATCAAATTTACAATTAACTGTCTCTTTGATAATCTCTTTTTCAACCTTGGCAATTATCATCATCAACAACTTTTTCAAATAATTAAGGCGATTTTTGTATTATGGATGAACAAGCAATACAACCGGAGAAAAAGCAGGATAATATAATTGCTATTATTGTACATAAGTATTTGCCTTTTTGGCCGGTATTCATTATAACAACAATTTCAGCGCTATTTATTTCCTACCTATATCTTAGGGCTCAACAAAATATTTATGTTGCATCTGCTAAGGTATTAATTAAAGATCCTCAAAAGGGTAGTGGAGAATCCAAAGTATTGGATCAAATGAATATTTTTAGTGAGAAAAAGAATGTTGATAATGAAATTATTGTCTTGAGATCTTCTATTATAATGGAAGAAGTAGTAAAGCAACTTGATTTATATACATCTATTTTTAATGAGGGAAAAGTAAAAACTGAAGAGTTGTATAAAGGGAGAGCTCCAATCAAATTTATCTCTCTGAATAAAGACAGTATTGTCGCATCTGGCAAATATTATTTTAATGTAAATTGGAAAGACCGTTCGATTTCTATCGCCAACCAAGTTGTTAAATTTTATGACACTTTGGAGCTTGGATACTCAAGGTATTTAGTTTCCCCCAATGAGGATTATAATAAGAATTTATCAGGAAAAAACTATTATGCCATATTTAGTAATGTACCTTCTGTTGCAGGAAGTTTAATTGGTTCAATAAAAGCTGCTCCAAATTCTTATGGATCTTCAGTTGTAGATATAAAGCTGGAAACAACTACACCAGAAAAAGGGGTTGATGTGCTCAATCAGCTTTTTCAGGTGTATATAAAAGCTGGAATCGAAGATAAAAACCTAATTGCGGCCAAAACTCTTGAATTTATTGATGATAGATTACATGCATTGGTAAATGATTTGGACAGCGTAGAAAACAGTATTGAAAGATATAGAACTCTGAATGATATGGTAGATTTAGGAAGTCAGGCTTCGATATATTTTACAAATGTCAAGGAATTGGATAAGGCAAACAGTATTATTGAAATTCAGTTTGGGTTACTTAATGATTTATCGAAATATGTAGAATCAAAAAATAAGAAGAAAGGAACTGTACCATCCCTTTTGCTTTTGGATGATCAAATATTAAGGTCTCTTTTAGATCAACTATATTCTGCAGAATTTGAATTGGATAAAGCTAGAAATACAAATGGAGAAAAAAGCGAACAGGTAATTTTGGCTATTGAAAAAGTAATTAGAATAAAAGCAGATGTCAAAGAAAGTATAGAAAATGTCAAACGTAATTTAAAAATTCAAAAAGAGAATAACGACAATAACATTGAATTGAATAGAAGCCTTTATAATCAGGTCCCAAAGAAGGAAAGAGGCTTGTTGGAAATTAATCGGCAACAAGAGATAAAAAACAACATTTATACTTATCTCCTACAAAAGCGTGAAGAGACAGCATTGTCCTCAGCATCAACAAGTGCAGATTTAAGAGTTCTTGAAAAAGGATTTTCTTATGGCCCCATTAGTCCAGTACCTAAAAATTATTATTTAACAGGCTTTGTCATTGGGTTATTAATTTTTGTTGTTTACGTGCAACTAATTGAACAACTTAGTAGCAAAGTCATGTTCAGAAAAGACATTGAAAAACGTACATCAGTGCCAGTTATTGGAGAAATTATTCAAACGCTGAAGAAAGAGAATATTGCTATAAAAGAGGGAGAGCGAACTGTAGTGGCAGAACAATTCAGAGCAGTCAGAACAAATTTAAGTTATTTAGGCTTCAACGAAAGAAATAAAGTATTGTTGGTTACATCTAGTATTTCAGGAGAGGGAAAGAGTTTTGTCGCTGTTAATCTTGCAATTAGTTTAACATTGACAGGTAAGAAAGTCGCGCTCTTAGAAATGGATCTTCGTAAACCTAAGTTAAGTAAACAGTTAGGTATAAAAAAAGAACCTGGGATTTCTTCATTCTTAGTTGAAAAGGCTTCCATTGATGAAATTGTTAAGCCAACAGAATTTGAAAATTTATACTTAGTATCTTCCGGCCCAATACCTCCTAATCCAACTGAATTGATTAGCAAGCCTATTTTTAACGATATGCTTGAAGGGCTTAAGAAAAAATTTGATTATATAATTATTGATTCAGCGCCTATTGCTCCGGTTACAGATGCCCAACTTCTTTCTAAATACGTTGATTGTACTATTTTTATGGTAAGACATAATCATACACCACTTCTTTTTTTAGATATGATTACCAACCTTTATTTGGAAGGAAAGTTTAATAAAATGTGTATTTTATTCAATGGTATCAAGCCTAGGGGAATCTCTCTTTTCAATTACAGCTTTGGTGGCTACGGAAATGGTTATGGTTATGGTTATGGCTATGGTTATGGTTATGGCTATGGGTATGCTTATGGTAAACAAAAGAATGATTATTATGTTCAGGATGAACATCCTGGATTTAAAACCTTATCAAGCATATTGCAAAGTTTGAAAAAAACAGTAAATAGAAACTCAAATTCATAAAAATGAAGTTGGGGATATCAAATTTCATTTTTATACCCCTGTAGTAGTTATTTACAGAATACTTTTTTAGGATTCGACTTATTTATTTAAAAAATTATAATAGTTAGAGTGATTTTCTATTTGATCATTTAAAAAAGACTGAAAAATCTTTTGCAATATTCAATAAATTGGGTACTTTAATGTTTTGTAAAAAAGCAATAGTTTTAGTGTTTGAACTTGATTAATTTATTACCTTTTATAATATTATTTTTATTATGAAGTTAAATGACAAAATATATATTGCAGGTAGTGGGGGTCTTTTAGGAAGTGCAATATTTAGATTATTAAAAAGAAAGGGTTATAACAATTTAATAACCTTACGATCTTCAGAATTAGACTTAAGAAATCAAGATTTGGTTAATAATTTTTTTGAAAGAGAACAGCCCCTTTATGTATTTATGGCTGCTGCGAAAGTTGGAGGAATTCTTGCTAACCAAAATTATCCTGCAGACTTTATTTATGACAACTTAATGATTCAAAACAATATCATACACTCCGCATATAAGTGGGGAGTAGAAAAGTTATTGTTTTTGGGTAGTAGTTGTATTTATCCTAAAAATGCTCCACAGCCAATTGAAGAGAACTATTTGATGACAGGTTTTCTAGAGCCAACCAATGATGCATATGCAATAGCTAAAATAGCGGGAATAAAAATGTGCCAATCATTTTTCAATCAATATGGTTGTAGATTTATTAGCGCAATGCCTACGAATTTATACGGCGAAGGAGATCATTATGATCTGAAAAATTCACATGTTTTACCTGCACTGATCAGAAAGTTTCATGAAGCTAAAATAAATAATGAAAATAAAGTTTCAGTTTGGGGAACAGGTAAGCCCAGAAGAGAGTTTTTGCATGTAGATGATGCTGCTTTAGCATGCTATTTTTTGATGCAGAAGTATGAATCTAATGAAATTATAAATATAGGCTCCGGAATAGACCACTCTATTAAAGAGCTGGCTATTCTTGTTAAGAACATCACCGAATTTGAAGGAGAAATCATTTTTGATGAAACAAAACCAGATGGTACACCTAGAAAATTGCTGAATGTTGAAAAAATAAATAAAATTGGTTGGACCCCCTCAATAGATTTACAGGATGGAGTTTTAAAAACATATATTGACTTCAAGGAAAATTATTTTAAATATACTTCTCATCAGAATAGTTTTATTTCCGTTTAATTTAAATGTGTAGAATTTCAGGAATAATTAGTAAGGAGCTTCCATTGCAGGAAATGGAAAGTATGGTAGATGAAATGTCTTACTTGCAAAAACATGGTGGTCCTGATGATAATGGAAAATATACTTCAAGCTCAGGTTTCGCTGTTTTAGCTAATAGAAGATTGTCTCTTCTCGATTTGAGTGATCAAGGTCACATGCCAATGAGCTATGTAAATCGTTTCTACATTACGTATAACGGAGAGATTTATAACTTTCTTGAACTTAAAAAAGAACTCATATCCTTAGGCCATACTTTTCAAAATAATACGGATACTGCTGTTATTTTAGCTGCTTTTGCTCAATGGGGGACTTTGTGTTTCAATAAACTGAATGGGATGTTTGCATTCGCATTATGGGATGATTTAGAGCAAGAATTATTTTTAGTAAGAGATTCTGTTGGAATTAAGCCTTTGTATTATTACCAATCATCTTCAATGCTAGCATTTACTTCAGAGGTAAATGCATTTAATGCAATACCAGAAACTCAAATTAAAAACGATAATTGGCCCGTTTTATTAATGTCTTATGGATTTATACCTGAGCCTTTAACAACCCTCAAATCTGTAAAGATCCTTCCCAAAGGTTTTTTTCTTAATTATTCAACCGTAAAAGATGAGATTAGTCTGCAATCTTTTTGTCATTTTAGTTTTTCAAACAATATTATCGATGAGACAAGTGCAATAGAATCTATAAAAAATCAATTATCTAAATCTGTTAAAAAACATTTATTTGCTGATTCTCCAATTGGGATTTTTCTAAGTGGGGGGTTAGATTCTACCATTTTAGCCTATTTAGCTTCCCAAATTGAAGATACTAATTTGAAATTTATTTCTATTTACTTTGATGATGATAAATATTCAGAAAAAAAATATCAGGACACTATAATAAATCAAATAAAAGCAGATGCCTACCAGTTCCTGGTTACTAAAGACAATTTTAAAAATAGTTTCCCTTCAATTTTAAATGACATGGACCAGCCTTGTTCTGATGGTATCAATACTTGGTTCATAAGCAATTTCACTTCATCAATTGGCATAAAAGCTGCTCTCTCAGGTTTGGGTAGTGATGAATTGTTTGGAGGTTACCCATCTTTTGATCGAATAAAATTTGCATTTTCAATTAACAAGCTTCCTAATAAAATTAAATTATTGAGCAAATTCTCATCTTCAAAAAAAATAAATAGAATTCAATATTTGAAACTAGAGGGAATAAAAGGTATTTATCTTTTCTTAAGAGGGCATTTTGTTCCATTTGAAACCGCTTCTCATTTGGGCTCATATGAATATGAGATTTGGCAAATTTTGAAAGAAACACCAATATTTTCTACTATTTACGAAAATAGCCCCAAAAATATCTCTAGTTGGTTGGAGTTTAATATTTACATGCAGAATCAGCTGTTGAGAGATTCAGATGTAATGGGAATGAAAAATGGTGTAGAAATTAGAGTGCCCTTCCTAGATAAGGAATTAATAAATTCCGTTTTTAGTATAACCCCAGACATTAAGTTTAAAACTTCTCAACCAAAGCAATTGCTCATTAAAGCATACAAGGATTTAATTCCGGCTGCCATATGGGATCGCCCAAAGATGGGTTTCAATTTGCCTTTTGATTTATGGTTTAGAGATAATGATTATGTTAAAGAATTAATCCTGAATGGCAACAAAGCATTTAAAAAATCTTTTGTTAAATTTCAAGAGGGCAAATTACATTGGTCAAATTTAATGTCGCTAATTATCATCAATCATAGAAAACATTCGTTTTGAGAACAAATAATAAAATATTGTTTTTAACACTAAAGATTTTTTCTTCAACGGGTGGAATAGAAAAAGTTTGTAGGATTTTTGGTAAAGTATTATTTGAACTCTCAGTGGAAAAACAATTTAATTTGTCAATATTTTCAATGTATGATTGTAGAGGAAATCACAATTCGTACTTCCCCAATGAAATTTTTAGACCTTTCAATAAATCCAAATTTTCATTTTCTATAAAATCTTTAATCAAAGGCGGGAATTCCGATATAGTAATTCTTAGTCACATTAATTTATTGCCTATAGGTTTTATAATAAAAAAGTTTCGACCTAAAACAAAATTATTATTATTTGCTCATGGGATTGAAATATGGTCAAAGTTTGGCTATTTTAAAAGAAGAATGTTAATGTCTTGTGATTTAATACTTTCTGTAAGTAATTATACTTCAACCAAAATTCAAAGTTTAAATAGAATTGAACCCAATAAATGCAGGGTACTAAATAATTGTCTTGATCCATTATTATTTCCTAAAAGAAAAATTATTTATGTAGATGAAAAATCATTGCTTAAAAAAAAACACGGGTTTAATAATAATGATTTAATCATTTTCACTTTAACTAGAATCACATCTCATGAGAGATACAAAGGATATGATCTTGTTCTAAGTTCTTTAAATAAAATTGCTCAAAAATTTCCTAATGTAAAATATGTAATAGCTGGAAATTATGATATGGTTGAAAAAGAACGCTTAGATATTATCGCTATAAAAAATAAGGTAACAGATAAATTCATTTTAAAAGGTTTCGTAAAAGACCAAGATTTATTTGAATATTTTAGGATGGCTGATTTGTACGTAATGCCTAGTGTAAAAGAAGGTTTTGGTATTGTATTTATTGAAGCAATGTATTTTGGTTTACCAGTAATTGCTGGAAATAGAGATGGGAGCGTGGATGCACTTTGTAATGGAAATCTAGGAGTGTTAGTAGACCCACTTGATGAAGAAGAGATATGCAATGCTATTATGAAAATATTGTCTGGCGGTATGAATGCCAAGCCTTCTTTTAATTCCTTAATTGATAATTTTAGCTACGAGACTTATAAGAAAAATGTTTTTGAAATTTTGTCACAATTTTTACTCCAACCTAATTCGATTAAATGCTAGAAAAAATAAAATTTGAAAATAAAAGTGATAAAAATAATTGGGATTTAATCATACAGCCTGGAATGTCAGTTATTCATTATTGGAATGAAATGTGGCGTTTCAGAGAATTATTTTACATACTTAGTTGGCGAGATCTAAAAGTTAGATACAAACAAACTGTTTTAGGTATGGCATGGAGTATCATCAGGCCTTTACTTACTACAATTATTTTTACATTTGTTTTTGGTAGAATTGCTAAGCTTTCAAATCCAGGACAAGCGCCATATTTTCTAATGGTTTTTTGTGGTATGTTACCTTGGCAGTTTTTTAGTAATGCATTATCTGAGGCTAGCGGAAGTCTAATCGGAAATGCCAATTTAATTACTAAAGTTTATTTCCCAAGAATGATAATACCTGCAAGCTCTGTAATAACTAGTCTTGTGGACCTAGGAGTATCGTTCATTATTTTACTGATGATGTTAGTTTGGTATGAATTTATACCTTCTTGGCACTTTGTTTTTTTACCATTATTTATTTTGCTAGCTTTTATTTGCGCATTCGGATTCGGCTTATATCTTACTGCGGTTAATGTGAAATATCGCGATTTTAGGTACATAATACCTTTTATTATTCAATTTGGACTATATATCACTCCTGTTGGCTTTAATAGTAATATTATAAATAGTCAGTGGAAAAATCTCTTATCACTTAATCCAATGGTTGGCGTTATAGATGGCTTTAGATGGTGCATTTTAGGCATACCAATTAATTGGAACGGTGTTATTATTTCTACTTTTATGTCGCTTTTAATTTTAATGATAGGAATCAGGTATTTTAGGAAAATGGAAAATACATTTGCAGACAATATTTAATAAAATCAATTTGAAAACAGTTATCAAGGCTTCAAACATTTCTAAGAAATTTAAGCTCCATCATGAATCAAAAGAAAAATATGTTGCATTAAGAGATGTAATAACTAATAATTCCAAAAATTTATTTTCTTTTAAAAAAAAACAATTTCAGAGAAGTTCCCAAAACGAGATATTTTGGGCGCTTAAAAATATTGATTTTGAAATTAAACAAGGAGACAGAGTTGGTATTGTTGGCAGGAATGGTGCTGGGAAAAGTACCTTATTAAAAATATTATCAAGAATAACTTCGCCATCTACTGGTTCTGTATCTCTAAAGGGCAGGGTTGCCTCCCTTTTAGAAGTTGGAACAGGTTTTCATCCCGAATTAACTGGCAGAGAAAATATATTTTTAAATGGCACAATCATGGGGATGAGTAGAGCAGAAATAAAAAAACAATTTGATGCAATTGTTCAATTTGCCGAGGTAGAAAGATTTCTGGACACACCTGTAAAAAGATACAGCAGCGGTATGTATGTAAGATTGGCATTTGCTATCGCAGCTCATCTGGAACCTGAGATATTGCTTATAGACGAAGTACTTGCTGTTGGAGATGCGCAATTTCAAAAAAAATGTTTGGGAAAAATGGAAGAGGTGAGTAAAAACGATGGCAGGACAATATTGTTTGTCAGCCATAATATTAGTATGATTCAAAAACTATGTAATACGGGTATGCTACTCACTTCGGGCCAACTGACTTATACGGGTGACATTAATCAAGTAATCAGTCATTATTTGGATAGCGCAGAAGAAATAAATAACTTTTATGAATTTAATGGAAAAATAAGTGAAGACCAGATTGCTTATGCAAAAAGCATAAAAATATTAAGTGGTAATAATGAGGATGTAAAAGAAATACCAGTAGGCGAACCTTGGAAAATTGAAATTAAATTCAGCGTGCAACATAATGTTAATGGACTAATTATTGGACTCGGTATGTTAAATGAAATGGATGTTCCAATTAGAACATCTTGGACTATTCCTCAAAATCTTTTGCCTGGTGACTATACAGCCACATTTTTGGAAGATGGAATTTATTTTAGTCCTGGAACTTATAGAATGTTAGTGGGTATTTCTATTGGAAAAATTTCTATACAATATATTGATAAAGACATATTTCTTCATATTTCAGACGTAATTGGAAAACATGATTTATCAGTTGTTGAAACAAAGAATGGGATTTTTTTAAATCAAATGAAAATGAATGTTATCAGAGATTAAAAGATTTTTTAGTTTTTTTCTTAGAAAACTATTCAAAAAGGAATTGTTGAATATTTTATCCTATCATGTTCACCCAACAGCTTTGCTATATGGTAAGAAGAATATTATTTTAGCAACTTCTTCATTAATTTGTGAATATGTTATTTTCAGAGCCCCTGTTTCAAGAATTATAATTGGAGATAAAAGTCAAATCGGTCCATTTTGCGTTTTGCTTTCTGGAGAAAACGAGATAATTATTGGAGATAATGTCATGGTAGCTCCTCATTGTGTTATTGCTGTTGGAAACCATGAGTATAAAAATTTAAAAGTACCGATGATTGCTGCAGGCTCTTTTTCAAATGGCCCTGTTATTATTGAAGATGATGTTTGGATCGGTGCTAATTGTACAATTTGTGATAATGTTAAAATCGGGAAGGGCGCAATAATCGCAGCAAATTCAATTGTCAATAAAAACGTAGAATCTTATTCAATAGTTGGTGGAGTACCTGCAAAAATTATTTCAACAAGAAAAAAATATGATGTTTAACCTAACTGCTAAAATAAAAAATCATTTACCGGCTTTAAAATATAAGAAATTATCATACTCCCAAACTGGAGAGGATTTGATAATCAGATTTATTTTTGATGCGATAGGAATTGCAAAGCCTTCATTCATAGATATCGGAGCACATCATCCTTTTTATTTAAATAATACGGCTATCTTATCAAAATCAGGCTCTAAAGGAATAAATATAGAGCCAGACCCTTATCTATTCAGTCAATTCAAGAGGTATAGAAAAAACGATATCAATTTAAACATTGGAGTAGGTGACAAAAATGAGATGATTGATTTTTATATCATGAACGTAAAAACTTTAAATACATTTTCTAAACAAGAAGCAGATAAGTATAAAGAAGAAGGGAATTATTTTATTGAAAAAACGATTAAAGTTCCTACAAAAACAATACAGACTATATTAGATGATCTAGGTATTATTGACTTTCCTCATTTTTTAAACATTGATGCTGAAGGAGTCGACGAACTCATCATGAATACTATTGATTTTGACTCATCATATCCAATAGTTATATGCATTGAAACTATTTCATTTTCAAATAAAAAGAGAGGTGTTAAGAACAATGATTTGATTAATCTTTTAACTTCTAAAGGTTATATTCTATTTGCAGATACCTATATCAATAGTATCCTTGTACATAGTAATTTTTGGAAATAAATTAATTGAAAGTGGTTATTACAAAATTGCAAGGTGGATTGGGTAATCAGATGTTCCAATATGCCTTCGGAAGATATGTTTCAACACAAATTAATCAAACTTTATTTATAGATGATTCAATTTATTCTCAAGATGAAACCGCTTTGATTGTAAAGAGAAATTATGAATTGGATATTTTCGATCTCACAGTTAAAAAAGCAGACATCAAAAATGTGTTGTATTTCTTCCCATCTAAATCAAATGGTTTTTTAGGAAAATCGATAAATAAGGTAAAAAAGAAATTGGGTAATTATATTGTTCTGGACGAGAATAGAATTGAAAATGTTTCTTTATTTAAGAGTAAGAATCTGTACTTGCAAGGATTTTGGCAAAGTGAAAATTATTTTAAAAGTATTGAATCAATAATCAGAAATGAATTTACTTTTAAAACTAAAATAAGCGTTATTAATTCTGAAATCATTAAAAAAGAACAAGAATCGAATTCCGTTTCTGTTCATATCAGAAGAACAGATTATGTATCAAATCAATTCGCTTTTAATTTTTTAGGCCCTTGCCCAATTGAATACTATTATAATGCCATTCAGTTTTTCAATGATTGCTTGAATTCTCCTGTTTATTTTATTTTTTCAGATGATATGAATTGGGTCAAAGAGAAATTCTCTTTTTTAAAAAATGTTCATTTTATTAATCACAACAGAAATGCTGATAGTTTTGAAGATATGAGATTGATGAGCAATTGTAGGCATCATATCATTGCAAATAGTAGTTTCAGTTGGTGGGGAGCATGGTTAAATAAAAATACCGATAAAATAATTGTTGCGCCAAGGCAATGGTTTAAATCAGAAGAGGATAATATATTATCTAATGAACTTATTCCTTCTTCTTGGGTTAGGCTATGATTAAAATTCCCAAGTAACATATTTACAATGTTAAATTCAAGTAATAACATCCCTCTGGTTTCTATAATAATGCCAGCTTATAATGCAGATAAGTTTATTCAAGAGGCAATTGAATCCGTTCTAGAACAAACATATCGAAATTTTGAGTTAATAATAATTGATGATTGTTCAACAGATGACACTTTTAAAGTTGCATTTTCTTTTAAAGATCCAAGAATAAAAATATTTCAGAATAAGGAAAATAAAGGTGTAATATTTTCTCTCAATAAGGCTCTTAATTTTGCGAAGGGTTTTTACTTGGCTAGATTTGACGCAGATGATATTTGTTTGCCTAGCCGGATTCAAACTCAAATTGAATTTTTGATAAAAAAAAATGTTGACATTGTTGGATCATATTATATGAAATTTGGAAATAAATCCGGTATAGTAAAAAATCCAATTCATGACCAGGAAATCAAAACAAGTCTACTATTTTTTAACCCAATCGGGCATCCTACAGTATTATTCAAAAGAGCTCTTTTTGACAATGGTTTATTTTATTATAAAGATGACTGGAAACATGTAGAAGATTATGAGTTGTGGACAAGGTTAATAAAAAACATCAGATTTTACAATGTACCTAAGGTGTTACTAAAATATAGGGTGTCTAATGGCAGTATTTGTGCCTTGTTCAATAATGATCAGTATTTAGCCAATATAGAATTAAAAAAAAATCTATTTTTTAGATTTTTTCCCAATCTAAAATTAGATACAATTGAGTTAAATTGGCTTGAGCGGCCTAGTATGAACTTTAATTCAATTCAATTAGAAAAAATATTTCACTTTATAATAAAATTGACAGAAGAAAATAAAATAAACGAGATCTTTCAACATCAAATTTTAGTTAAGCTCTTGGTGTCGAGAATGTATAACTCAATGATAATAAAAAAATCAAATCGTTTTGAACTTTGTAGGCTATATGTTTTATTACATTTTAAACTTCGAAACTTTCCCAATCCTATTCATTTATTCTGGATGTTAATAAAAGGAACAATAAAATGAAAATAGCAATTTGCACTAATTTTTTATACCCTGAGAAAATTGGAGGGACTGAAATATATCTCAAAAATCTTGCAGATTGTTTGATAGAAATGGGTAATGAAGTTTTTTGGTTGGTTCCAAATTTTAATCAAAATATATCAATCGATTATCAAAGTGATTGTGGGAAATGGGTTGTTGTAAAATTTGCAGCAATTGAAAAAAATAATAAACCGTCATTAAAATTTGTTGCTGCTTCTTATATCAACACCTTGAATAAATATAATATTGATATTATTCATTTTCATGAGTTTGGTGGTTTTGAAGGCATGAGTCCATACCTGATTAGAATTGCTAAAAAAGAAGGATATCCTGTAGTTGTCACTTTGCATGTTTTGAGTTATCTATGCAAAACTGGAAAATTAAAATTTGGAGGTATACCAAAATGTAACGGAAAGATTTCATTTTACAAATGTACTTCCTGCAGTATTTTTCAATCGAAAACTAAATTTCGTTGGTGGAATTATTTTCTAACTTTGGTGTCCTATTGCTTTTTATTTTTAGTAAATAAGTTTGGTCAATCTTTGTTGTTTAAAAGGATTAACAACAATACTCATGTTTCAAGCACTGAATATTTGCTAGAGACTTTGAAAGAATCTACAGATAAAATACTGACAGTATCTTCATGGTTTAAATCATTATTATTAATTAATGGAGTTGATCAAAATAAATTAATTCATATTGATCAACTGTGTACTTTACCTAAAATATCCAATCGTAATTCAAGTGATTTTAAGATAAAAAAAAGGTTAGTTTTTATCGGTAGGATAAATAAGGAAAAAGGAATTGACTTATTACTAAAAACAGCCCAAAAACTTGAATATGATGATTTGTTAAATGAGCTTCAAATTGATGTTTATGGTCCACTATCTTCGGACGATATGAAGAATAGCTTTTATCTGAATGAGATTCATAAGTTGAAAAATGTAAATTACCAAGGTGTTGTAAATCAAATTGATGTTTATAATATTTTGCCGAATTATAAAGCTTTATTACTTCCGTCAATCGTTATCGAAATGGCTCCTCTAGTTATTCTTGAAGCTAATTATTTAAAGGTGCCCGTCATTGCATCTGATGTTTTAGGGTCTAAAGAAATGATAGAAAAATATCAGTGTGGCTTGTTATTTGAAAGTGATTCAGTTCATGATTTAATTAGAAGTATAAAATCGCTTGATAATGAAGACTTGAATTTTAATTTTCTCTCTAATGAAAATGACGATATTGTTTCAATTGCCAATAAACATAACGAAATTTACACTTCTTTATTAATTGAGAAAATATAATGTCAATTGTCAAGCCAATTTCAGCGATTATTGCAACAGTAAATAGGAGTAGTGTATTAAAAAAAATGCTATTAACTATTGAAATTCAGGAAATACAACCCTATGAAATTATTATTGTGGATGCTTCTGATAATAAAGACACTTTTGACTTAATTAATTCGACTTCTTTTCAATTTTCATCAAAAATAATATACTTAACTGCCAAAGTAAAGGGAGCTGCAACTCAACGAGAACAAGGGATTAGGGAATCTACACAGTCTTTTATACTATTTATGGATGATGATGTATATCTTCAGCCTTATTGTATATCTAAACTTTGGGATGCAATTAATCTGGATGATAAGACAGGAGGGGTTAATGCATTAATTATTAATCAACAGTTCATACCATTAGGTAGAATTAGTAGATTGTTTTACAGATTATATGCAAATCAGGAGACACTCAATAATTTAGAAGGAAAAACTATAGGACCATGTATTAATTTTCTTTGCAGCGAAAATAATGATCAATCAATGATTTCAGTTGATTGGTTAAACACTACAACTACATTATACCGAAAGTCATCATTGCCCATTCCTACTTTTCCTTCCTATTTCAAAGGGTATTCTTTTATGGAAGATGCAGCTCTTTCTTACTTGGTTTCAAAAAGCTGGAAACTTTATACAATCAGGGATGCTAGGATCTTTCACGACAGTCAACCTGGTAATCATAAAAGTAATCTTTCTGTTTTGGCTGAAGAAGAAGCAGTAAATAGATTTTTTACGATGCATTTGATTTTAAATAAAAGAAAAACAAAAGATTTTTTAGGCTTTGTTGCATTGCAAATGTTTAATTTACTGACATCAGGAAATATCTTCAATTACAAAGTTATCTCGGGGAAATTAAAAGCAATGAATAAAATTTTCAATTTATTAAATGAAAAAAAATAAAGTACTTATAGGAATAACAACAAAAAACAGAGTCGTCATATTACAAAAAGCCATTGATTTGGCTTTGAGACAAAATTATGTAGACAAAGAAATTTCTGTTTTTGATGATAATTCAGACGATGATACTGGAAAATTGAAAGATGTTTTCCCTCAAGTTTCTTGGACATTTTCAAAAGTAAATAGAGGGCTGGTATATGCAAGAAGACATTTAATTGAAAATACTGATGCAGAATACTATTGCAGCGTCGATGATGATTCTTGGTTTATGGATGATGATTGCTTGACACATGCTGTAGATTACATGAATCAGAATGAAAACATCGCTGTCCTTGCTTTTAACATTTTTACCTCCGATTCACCCAATGGGAACTTGGAAACTAATAAAATAAATTGTACTAATAATTTTATTGGATGTGGTCATTTGTTAAGAGTTTCACATGTAAGAAAAGTTGGAAATTATCCACGTAACCCTGGTTTTTATGGCGCAGAAGAAAAAGACCTTTGTATAAGGCTGATTGATGCCGGATATGACATTGTAAATTTTCCAAGTGTCAAAGTTTGGCATGATAAAACACCATTTGCAAGAGATTTGAAAAAACAACATAGGTCGGGAGTATGTAATGATTTGGTTTTTATGTGGAGGAGGACTCCTTTATTATTATTATTTCCTTCTTTTTTTAAAAAGATATATGTTAATGCAACTTTCCCCTTTAGAAAAAAAATGCCGTATTTGTTTATCCCTTTTTTATTGGGATCTAAGGATTTTTTTCTTTCTTTAATTACTTTTAAAGTCAAACGAGAGCCCGTGTCTTATAAGGGGTTATCGAAGTATATAAAACTATCAAAAAAATGAAAAATGGGAATCAAAAAGTCGATTTCTACCATATTAATTACTTTGATGGGTGTAAAATTTATGCTCAAGCTATTTAATATACTCGATGGCAAGTTAATAACCAATGGTAAAACGAAAATAGGATTTGCCAGAACATCTAATATTACAATAAAAAAAAATAATTTGGAGTTAAATAAAAAATGGAATCAATTTGATCCGGCTGATTCATTATTAGTTTTGAAAAATAATGGTAGATTGATTGTTGAAGATAATTTTCAAATATATTCCGGGGCAAGAATTTACATTAATGACAACGCAATTTTATCCTTGGGTAGTGGTTATATAAATTGTAATTTACAATTATCATGTTATGAGAGTATTCAAATAGGAAAAAATGTTGCCATAGGTGAAAATGTTGTTATTCGAGATAGTGATAATCACAAAATATTGTCGGATGATCATAAAGTAACCGAGCCGATAAAAATTGGCGACCATGTTTGGATAGGTATGAATACTATAATTTTAAAAGGAGTGAAAATTGGAGATGGCGCTATTATTGCAGCTGGGTCTCTCGTCAACAAAGATGTCCCACCATTTAGTTTATTTGGTGGCATCCCGGCAAAATTATTAAAATCTCCAGTAGATTGGGTTTGATTATTTATCTATTCAATATTTTTTTATGTTTTCAAAATATGAATTCATTTTTATCAGGATAACAAGAGGCTTTTTCAGCCGCATAAGAATTGGTTTTTACATTTTATTGGGACTTAAGATTGGAAAAAAGAATAGAATGGAGAAAGCCAGGTGTAGACGGTTAAGTCAAATTGAGATAGGTAATTATAACGCATTTACAGAAGGCATCATGTTATGGCCTGAGGATAAAGATTATAATGGGGTAAGAATTAAAATTGGAGACAAAAATTACTTTAACCGAAATATTATGATTGATTCTTGCGGACATATTGATATCGGAAATCGAAATATGTTTGGACCTGATGTTTATTTAACAGACTCAAATCATAGTTATGGTATGGGAGTGTCTCCAGGAAATGAAATGATGCAAAAGGGTAAGATAAAAATAGGGGACCATTGTTGGATTGGAGCTAAAGCAATTATTTTAAAAGATGTAATACTTGGAGATTATTGTGTTGTTGCAGCAGGTGCTGTAGTAACAAAAAGTTTTCCAGCAGGCAGTGTGATAGCTGGTGTTCCTGCTAAATTATTGAAATAGAACTCAAACTTTGCATGATAAAAAAATTAATAAAAAAATTCATTTTCCCTGGCGCTGGACCTTATAAAGTTTTATTAGGACCAAGTAAAGGCATGTTGATTAACTATGATATTAATAATAGATTTCTTCATCTAACAGGTTTTTATGAAAGAGAGATTTACCGGTTTTTACTTAAAGGTATGAAGAAAGCAAACTTATTAATAGATGTAGGTGCTAATGATGGTTACTACGTTCTTGCTTTTCTAAAATCAGGGAAAAGAGTAATCGCATGTGAACCTGGTAATTCGTCAGAAGAAATCATTAAAAATGCGGCTTTAAATAATTTCTATGTATCAGATAATTTCATTTTAGAAAAAAAATTAGTTGGGGAAGGCAATAGTTTTGAAAATTTTGTTTCAATACCCAATTTGATAAGTTCGCAAAAAAAACCATTTTTTTTTCTTGTGGATATTGATGGGGGGGAACTTGAATTATTAAACACAACCAAATTTGATTTTGATTTTAAAGACACATATTGGCTTATTGAAACACATAGTAAAATGTTGGAAAATGAATGTAGGAAATATTTAATATCAAAAGGATTAAAAGTAACTATCATAAAAAATGCTTGGTGGAGAATTTTTATTCCTGAAAATAGACCAACGGATCACAATCGTTGGTTATTTGCTGAATATAAATATTGAAAATATTGAAATCCAAAATATTACTAGCTCATCCTGGAACTCAACATTCACACCAATTGGCAAGTCAATTGCATTTAAAAGGATTGTTATTTGAGTTTCATACCGGAATAGCATTTGGAGAAGACCATTGGCTATACTCACTTTTAAGGAAAATTCCAGGCCCCTTTTTTAATCTTTTAAGCAAAAGATTTGTTCCATTAATTCCCGATAAGTTTATAAAAAGAAAACTATGGTTAGAATTATTAACACTACTTTTCATAAAAAGTAAGTTCAATTCTGAGCTGATTTTAAACATAAGGAACTCAATTTTTCAAAAAATTATTTCTTCCAAATCATTAAAAGGAAGTGATGCCATCATAGGTTTTGATACTTCAAGTCACATCCTAATTAAAAGAGCCCAAAAATTAAGAATACCATTTATACTTGATGTTAGTATTGCTCATCCGATTGAAAAAAAACATATTTACCAAGATTTGATTAAAAGATATCCGGAATGGGGATTTAATGTGGCCATAAAAAATGAAAAGTCATTAAATCGTGAACAATTTGAAATGGATCATGCTGACTTTTTAGTTGTAGCAAGTTCTTTTACTTATAAAACATATATAAAACATGGAATTAATGCCAATAAAATCATTGTCAATCCATATGGTGTTGATTGTAATTATTTCACTGCAAATATTCCAAAACCTATAAAAGATAAAATAAATTTTGTGTTTGTAGGTTTGGTTGATGTGAGAAAAGGCATTCCTTTACTATTGAATGCCTGGAGAAAAATAAATAAAGACCATGCAACTCTTACTCTAATAGGTCCAATTGATGATACAACAAAAGAAAAAATAAAGCAATCTGATCTTGAAATAAAAATCAAAAATAAGATTTCGCTTATTGAATTATCTCAAATTTTGCCATCATTTGATGTAATGGTATTTCCGAGTTTTTTTGAAGGTTTTGGCTTAGTAGTTTTAGAAGCTATGGCATGTGGTTTACCTGTGATAACAACAAATGCAACTTGTGGTTCTGATGTAATTTCAAATCATATAGATGGCATTTTGATCAACAATAATATTGAGGAGGAATTAATTGAATCAATGAGTTATTTTATTAATAACAGTGATCAAATTTATAAAATGGGGAAACTTGCTAGAAAAAAAGCAGAAGATTTCAATTGGAATACTTATGGTGAGAGATGGAATCAAAGTTTGAGAGAAATTTTATCTAATTTTAAATAATATTGTATAACGTTATTATTTTGTTGAATTTATATTAAAAGATTGAAATCACAGATGCGCTACAAATCAATAGATTTTTTAAGGTTTATAGCTGTATTTTTAGTATTACTAAGACATTTTGATTTTCAAAACATAAATAATGTAGGCAGTAGTTTATATTTTATTTTTAATTATTTCCAGCAAATTGGGTGGATTGGCGTTGACTTATTTTTTGTAATATCTGGGTTTCTTGTTTCAGGATTGATATTTGATGAAATTGACAAAAAGAATGATTTTAATGCAAAACAATTCTTAATCAGAAGAGGTTTTAAGATTTATCCATCATTTTATTTTTTAATTTTTTGCACTTCATCAATTTTTATACTTAAAAATAAATTTGTAGCTAACCCATTTGTCAATGAAATATTTTATTTGCAAAATTATTTTAAGGGAGCATGGAATCACACTTGGTCTTTAGCTGTTGAGGAGCATTTTTATTTTTTCTTGGCTATACTGTTTCTTATTTGGAAAAAATATAAGTTCGACTATAAGTCATTAAAGTTTTTATATTTTTTGTTGATCTGTATATTACTCATCATTTTTATAAAGCGTTATTACATGAATGAAATTTCCAGTAATAACAGAATCATTTATTATACACAAACACGAATGGATGCTTTGCTATTTGGTGTTCTAATAAGTCTTCTCAGTAAATATCAACTGACTTTTTTTAATTATTGGAAAAAGTATTTTGCTTTGCCGATTATTATAATACTCATTCCATTTGTTTTTCATATCTCTCAAATAGAAATATTTGATAAAATTCAATTTGAATTTGGGTACACTTTATTATTCTTTTTCTTTGGAAATATTATTCTTTTTTGTTTGCACTATGAAAGAATATTTCATAAAAAATTATTTATCCTCCCAATAAAAATAGGTGTTTTCTCCTATTCAATTTATCTATGGCATATGCCTTGCAAATTTTGGGTTTTAAGCTATATTGAAAAAATGTACAAAATGAACTACTGGGAAAAATTATTCATTTACTTCCTTAGTGCTTTTCTAATTGGTATTTTCTTTGCTAAAATTATTGAACTGCCATTTTTAAAAATAAGAGAAAGGTTTTTTCCAAGTAATAAAAGTTGAACTTTCTATTATTAAAGACATTGCGATATGAAAGAATATGTAAGGATAAGAAATTTAAAAATAATCAGACTTTTTTCAAGACTTTTTCCTTTAAAAAACAAATTGAATTTATTAGTTCCTGCAAATGTTAAACAAGGAAGTAAGATTGCTATAGCATATTTTAATTCTTGGTTCATTTGTTTTGATGTGACACCTAAAAATTTAATTACAATACAAGAATTGATTCTTATGGGTGCTAGAAGTATACCTGAGTTTTTTCTAATAAAAAAGATAAAAAAAATTTTACCTGATAATATTGTAATGATTGATGTAGGTGGAAATTCTGGTGGTATTTTTTCACTTTTTTTAGATAAATCAAAGCTGATTTATGTTTTTGAACCTATACCTTCTTTATACAAGACCATAGAAAATTCAATTCTTGTCAATAATGAAAAAAAAGTCGTTTTAATCAAAAAAGCTTTAGGCAACTCGAATGAATTTGTATCAATGCTGGATAACAACAATTCTTCTGTTGTGAATGGGGCTACAAATGCAGAAGTTTTGACAGTTGAAATGTCTGCGCTTGATATTGAACTCAAGAGTTTACAAAAAATTGATTTTATCAAAATAGATGTTGAAGGGTTTGAACTTTTTGTTTTAGAAGGTTCCCAAAAAATATTAAAAGAGAAAAGACCTTTTTTGCTGTTAGAACTGCACCCATTTTTTATTCAGAATTTTGATAAAAATTATACAGATGTTATTAACTTCATAGAAAATTGTAATTATAAAATTGAGTATTATTCATTTCTAAATGAATTAAGAATGCCAAAATACAGAAGAATTTTTGAGAGATGGAAAGGTAATAAAGGGAAACAATTTGACAGCAAAAATGATTTTATCAAAGACTTAGACAATGAAGTAAAGTTATCCTCTTATCACTTATTTTGTATCCCTCTTTAGATGAAAATACACGCCATCATTCTTGCCCTTAACGAAGAAATATTTATAGAAAACCAATTGAATACCATTTACCCGTATTGTTCAAAAATTTCTGTAATTACCCAATATGACAGAGATTGGTATGGAAGATTTGTAAAGCCAGACAATTCGATAAAAATAATTAACAATTATCCTGATCCTGAAGGGAAAATAAATCTGGTTATCAGACGATTGCCCGATGAGGCTTCTGCAAGGAATATGGAAATGTTATCATTCAATAATAAATGTTATAGAAACACAATCTCTCATGGCCGACCTTTTAAAGATATACGTTTATTTCATGAACCTCCTGATTATTTTTGGATAATTGATGCAGATGAATTCTATGATGTGAATACGTTGCCCCAAATTTTATCTTTTTTAGAAAAACGTAAGCCAAGGGGTATGCGAGTCACAGGTTATAATTATGTGTATAATTGGAACAATCGTGTGCCAAGAAGTGTAATTGATTTTACTCATTTTGGATTTATAAAACCAGGAGTACTTTTTGAACAAAGAAGAACAGTCAGTTGGAATGAGTTTCGTATAAAAAAGCTACTAAGAATATTGAAATTACCAGACTTTAGTTCAATGTTATTCGGGTTTATTACTTGCCCGGAATCTATAGGTGTTTTTCATCATGGATGTTGGATTGGTGACCCGGAAAGAATTAATGCAAAATTTAAAAAATCAAGTCATAAAGAAAATCACCAAAATACTTTGAGTGATCTAGATGCTATAAAAACAGAATTTGTTCCCAGAAATAGCTTGCCTATTAATATACAATCTGCCCAATGGCCGGTTAACTTTTTTTGTAATGAATAAAGAACTTAAAATATTAGCAATAATACCCAGTGGCTTTTGCTTTGGATTGCAAAAATGTACTTTCAATTTTTTTTCAAGATTTCCTAATGAGGTAAAAAGCCATTTTTTAATAACTGAATGGTCCGACGGTGAATTTTCTAAAACTTTAGACCATTTAGGTATTCCTTATACCAGAAGTTGGTTAGGGATGTTTAGTAGAAAATTAGATTGGAAAAATTTCAACATGTCATTACAAGCATTACTAAAATTACCAAAGTTATACTTTGATTTTTTTAAGCTAAATAAAAGATATAATCCTGATGTTCTTTTTTTTGCAAATCATCATGAAATTATTTTAATGTATCCACTTTTACTTTTGACTTCTAGAAAAGTGATATGTCACATGCACGATCCACCTCCCAACATTCTTTTTCAAAAGATTAGTTTCTTTTTTTACGAGAAAGTTGTTGATCATTTTATTACTATCAGTGAAAATGTAAGGAATAGAACCCTCTTGTTAGGTAGCAAAGAAGAAAGAGTAACTACAATTCATAATGGGATTATAATTCCTAATTTGCTTAATACATCGAGAAAAAATGATTTTTGCAAATTAGCCCATTGGCCAGAAGATTCATATGTGGTTGGTGTTACCGGACAAATGTCAGAAAAAAAAGGGTTGTTAGACGTAGTTGAATCTATTAAATTGGCTTATTCAATCAATCCTCGCATAAGATTAGTAATTGGAGGTCGCCCGGAAATTCCTTTCAAATTTCAGTTGGTAGAAAAAATTGATCAATTGAATTTGAATGACATTGTATATTTTGCAGGATGGCAGGAAAATGTAAATGATTTTTATTATAATATTGATGTATTTATATTGGCTTCTCAGCATGAAGAAGGCTTCGGTTTAGTAATAGCTGAAGCGTTATCAAACCAATTACCTGTGATTTCTACTCCTAGTGGGGGGGCAATTGAAATTATTGAAAATGCTGTGAATGGTTTTATTGTTGAGAAAAAAAATCCCTACGAAATTAGCCAAAAACTGATTTTATTATCGCACAATAAAGAATTGGGTAAACAGTTGGGAATTCAAGGTAGAATGGATGTGACAAAAAAATTCAACATTGATGTTCAAACAAGGTTATTTATAGATAAAATTTACTCTCTTTTAAATTGATAAGTAAACATGTATGGAAAAGCTAAAATCCCTACCTATGTATGGACACTTGTGTTTTTTGCAATTTTTTACGCATTCCTATTTTCATCAAATGGTATTTTAATAACTTGTTCCATTTTATTTATTCCATTTGCGTATAAGTTATTTTATATTGATGGTGGTACAAATATCATTTTTTGGGGCTCAATATTTCAATGGCTTATTGTATCTGCTCAGGTAATATATTGCACAATTTTCAATATTACTTTTGAGGAGTTAATGAATGATAAAATATTTCCCACAGAATATTTTTTTTATACTGACTTCCTATCAATATTAGGTATTTATTTTTTTAGCCTTGGAATATTTTGGGTCATTAGAAATAGTGAATTAAAAAATAAGGACACATTTTGGAAGAATTATGATTCAAACAAAATGATGATTATATATCTCTATGTTTTTATCATATATATAAGTTTACAGGTTGTTATTTGGGCATTCCCTTCTATTGTTCAGTATCTGTATTTCTTGCTTTACCTCAAATGGGGTTTTTTTGTAGCTGTTTTTATTGTTGTATACATCAACAGGCCAGATCTTTTCATTTATATAATTTGTTTTATTCTTGTTGATTTTATTCTTGGGTTATCATCTTATTTTGCGGGTAGTTTTTATCAGGTATTGTTGTTTGCTTTAATTGCTTTTTCGTCAGTCAATAAAAAAATCACATTAACTCAGGTAGTTGTTTTAATAACTTCCGGTGTATTGTTATTTCATCTGGCCATTTTATGGACAGCTTCAAAAAAAGAATACAGATTTTATGTGAGTCAAGGACAAAATGAACAATCTGTGAGAGTTTCGAGTGAAGAAGCACGATCAAAATTATTTGAATTAATTTCAAATGTCGATGATTTGAAATACCAAATAGCTATCAGAGATGTAGTGAACAGAATAGGTTATATTCAATATTTTGCGGCTGCCATAAGGTATGTTCCAGCTGTTAAACCTCATCAATATGGAAAGGTATATACACAAGCATTAGAACATTATTTGGTACCTAGATTTTTAGATCCCAATAAACCAGAATTAGACGATAGTAAACATACAAATGAATACACAGGATTGAATGTAAGTGGAAAGGCACAGGCTACTTCATTTAGTTTGGGCTCATTTGCAGATGCATACATTGATTTTGGCCCTATTTTTATGATGATTCCTATTTTTTTATTTGGGAGTCTTGTTGGTTTCTTTTTTAAAACACTGTATTATGAAGACATTTGGGGGGTCATTTTTACTACTCCATTTTTTCTACTAATTCCGGTTTATGGTGCAGATACTGCAAAAGCTTTAGGCGCAATATTAATTTATTTTTTGGTTGTTTTCACAGTGAAAAAGCCGTTAAGGAATATGATTAACCCCGTGATACTGAAAAAAAAATAACATGAAACCAATTGTTTTTTTAAACTCACATCCTATTCAATATTTTGCTCCATTATATAAGCAAATCACCCAAGAATCCAATATACACCTTTCTGTATGGTATTGTTCAGATGAAAGCATAAAAGGGAAAATTGATAAGGGTTTTGGTAAGGAAGTGAAATGGGACATTCCCATGCTTGACGGGTATAAATTTTATTTTTTAAAAAACAATTCATTGAAACCTTCAATTCACAGCGGTTTTTGGGGGTTAATGAATTTTGAAGTGATTAAAAAACTATATCATCAGCCGAAATCAGTTGTCATAATTCATGGCTGGTCTTATTTTACACATATAGTTGCAATAGTTTTTGCAAAATTATTTGGCCATAAAGTTTGTTTAAGGGCCGAAACTCCTCAAAATCAAGAGCAATTAAAAAGTAAAAAATTACTTTTCTTAAAAAAAATCGTATTAAAGTGCTTATTTCTATTCATTGATGAATTTTTGTACATAGGCAAACAGAACTATCTGTTTTATAAATCTTTTGCTATTAATGAAAAAAAATTACTTCCAGTATTTTATTGCGTTGATAATGATAGGTTCAGAGATGTGTTCAGCAATTATTCAAGATCATCAGCGAGGGCTAAACTTGGTTTACATATTGAAAAGAAAATAATTCTTTTTTCTGGAAAGTATACTGAGAAAAAAAGGCCTTTAGATTTATTAAAGGCTTTTTCGAAAATTAAAAATGATAATGTAGTTTTGGTTATGGTTGGAGAAGGGGAATTAAGGCATGAAATGGAACGATTGATCAAAGAGGAGAAAATTATTGACAATGTAATTTTAACAGGGTTTATAAATCAATCTTTAATACCATTTTATTACAGGTCAGCCGATCTTTTTGTCATGAGCTCCGGAATGGGTGAAACATGGGGACTTTCAGTAAATGAAGCAATGAACTTTGGCTTGCCAATCATTGTTTCAGATTTGTGCGGTTGTGCAATAGACTTAATTGAACATGAGCGTAATGGTGCCATTTATCCTGTTGGTAATATCGCTAAATTAAGTTTCTATTTAGATAAGTTTATTTCTTTAGAGGAAGATGAGCTGAATGAAATTGAGCTCACAAATTTTAAAAAATTAGATCTTTATTCCTATCATCAAATTATTAATCAATTACAAATTATTATAAAATGAGTCTGGAAATCAAGCCAAGACTAATTGTTTTTAATGACTTTTTTTATCCTGCATATCAGGCAGGTGGTCCCATTCAGTCTTTAGTTAATTTATTTTCTCAGGTAAGCAAAAATTATGAAATATTTCTAATAACAGGAGCATATGACTTAAATGACAAAACTCCGTTAGACGTTCCACTTGACCAATGGACAGATATAGTATTGCCAGAATCTGAAAGTAATATAAAAGTATGGTACTCGTCAACTCACAAAATAAAAAAAGTGTTTATTGATTCATTAAGAACGATTAATCCTGCTGCAGTATATGTAAATGGAATGTTTTCGGTAGGGTATGTTCTTGTACCTATATTTTACACTAAAAATACAAAATTGGTAATTTGTCCAAGAGGCATGATTCAAGAAGGAGCATTGGCGGGTAAGTACTTAAAAAAGAAAGTGTATTTAACTTTATTGAGACTTTCTGGAAAGTTAAAAAAAGTCTGTTGGCATGCCACATCTGATATCGAGAAAGGTGATGTGAAAAGAATATTTGGTATAGATTCTAACATCGTTTTCGCTTCTAATGTACCCAAACCCTACTGGAAAAAAATAGAGTCTAGTAATAAAAAGGTAAATAGTTTAAGATTAGTGTATATTTCATTAATAACTGCCAAAAAAAATCTTTTACTGGCTATTGAAGCTTTAAATGCTTCTGATTTTGATATATGTTTGGATATTTATGGCCCAGTAAAAGATGTAGATTATTGGGAAAAATGTAAACTAATGATTAGCCATAGTAATGGAAAGATCAATTATAAAGGTGATCTAAAACCTGATCTTGTACAAAGTACTTTTAGCCAATATGACGCCGGTTTATTTTTAACTAAAGCTGAAAATTTTGGTCATGCTTTATACGAGTCTTTAAGTGTTGGAAGGCCAATTATTACAAGCCATTTCACACCATGGAAAAATCTTCAAAATCAAAAGGCAGGCTGGAATGTTGATATAAATAACGCCAACAAAATAACCTGTCTATTAGAAGAGATAGCCAAAATGAACAAAAGTGATTTTGATGATTATAGTTTTGGTGCTCATAGACTAGCAAAACACTATTTTGAGAATGAAGTCAATTTAATTGCATACAATCAACTGTTTTCAAAAAAATAATTCTGGATGTTAAAAGATAACTGGAAAGACATTTTCATTATGGTGCTGAAATTTTTTGCCATCTATTATTTATGTTATTATTTTTCTTTGGCCATAATAGGATTGTCTTCTAAAGAAGGCAGGTATTCTTATTTCATAAGTCATTATTTAAATTTCATAGATTGGACTAGAAGTTCCTTGATGTATGGGACAAAAAAACTATTGTCTTTCTTTCATATTGAAACATTTTTAGTAAACAAGTATTATTTAAAAAAGATTGGTGGAAAGGGTTTTACATTAGTTTTTGAATGTGTTGGATATGGTATAATGAGTTTTTGGACGGCTTTTATTTTTACAATGTCAGGAGCTTGGAATAGAAAAATAATATTTTGGGTTTTAGGAATGATTATCTTTTGGATGTTGAATGTTATTAGATTAAGTCTTTTTTTAGTGGCTATAAATGAAGGTTGGCCAATGCCATTGGGAATAGACCATCATTCTTGGTACAATTTGATAACTTATTCTGTGATGTTTTTATTGATTTTTATTTTTGAGTTTAAATATAACAAGCGAACCCATGAAAAAAAATAGTAACTCTTTGGTAATTGTTGGCATTAATGCATACCATGCTGATTCTTCCGCATCAATTTTCATTGATGGAAAATTAGAAGCTGCAATTGAAGAAGAGAGGTTAAGACGAGTTAAACACTGGGCTGGTTTTCCTGAGCTTTCTATTAAATTTTGTTTACAAAAAACAGGAATGACTTTTGACGACATTGATTATTTCGCTATCGGTAGGGACCCTAAAGCAAAATTAGTTAATAAATTAAAGTATGTTTTGACTCATCCTTTCGGAAATCTTTCCGCAATTCAAGATCGGTTGAGAAATAGTCATTATGTATCAAGTTTAGAAGAGGAACTTTCCAAAATATCTAGTTTAGACAAAGGAATTTTCAAAAATAAAATTTATAATATTGAGCATCATAGAAGTCATTTGGCTTCTTCATTTTTCGCATCACCCTTTGAAAAGGCTGTTTGCTTGTCAATTGATGGTTCAGGAGATTTTTCAACAACAATGGCTGCAATTGGAAATGGTAACGATTTAAAAGTCATTCATTCAATTGATTTCCCTCACTCAATTGGTTTGTTTTATACAGCATTTACACAATTGTTGGGGTTTAATAACTATGGTGATGAATATAAAGTTATGGGGATGGCCCCATATGGGAATCCTATATATTTAAACAAATTAAAGAAAGTTATTCAGTTGACTCACGATGGTTTTTTTAAATTGAATCTAAAATATTTTAGAAGTATGACATCTGGTGTGATTTCATATGGAAAAGAACACAAACCCATAGTCGCTTCATTATTCAATAAGAATTTAATTAAAGAATTCGGATTGCCTAGACAGAAAAACGAGGAAATAACTCAATATCACAAAGACTTGGCAGCATCTGTTCAAAAAATTGTTGAAAATACAATATTTCATATTTTAAACCATTTACACCAAAAAACGGGAATAGATAATTTATGTATCTCGGGTGGTGTCGCTCAGAACAGCGTGGCAAATGGTAAGATTACTTCAAATACACCATTTAAGAATATATATATTCCATCTGCCGGACATGATGCTGGTATTTCTATGGGGGCGGCTCTGTATGTCCAACATCAAATTAAAAATTATAAAAGACAAGAGGCAATAATATCTCCATATACCGGAAGTCATTTTTCTAATAAAGAAATAAAAGCTGTGCTAAATGAAAAAGGGATACTATTCGAAGAGATGGAAGATGAAAAAATATATGATGAAGTTACTGATAGGATTATTGGAGGAGGGGTTATAGGATGGTTTACAGGGAATGCTGAATTTGGTCCAAGAGCTTTGGGCGGAAGATCTATTTTGGCTGATCCACGCAGAAATGATGCTAAAGATTTATTGAATTTAAAAATAAAACGTAGGGAATCATTTAGGCCATTCGCTCCTTCGATTCTTATGGAATATGTTCAAGATTATTTTGAATGTAATGAAACTGCACCATTTATGGAAAAAGTTTTTCCAATAAAAAAAGAAAAAAGACACTTGATACCTGCCGTCACTCATGTTGATGGATCAGGGCGCGTTCAAACAGTAAATAAATTAGTCTCGCCAAGGTATTATGGTCTAATCGAAAAATTTCACCAAAAGACTGGCGTGCCCATTTTGTTAAATACCTCGTTTAATGAAAATGAGCCAATTGTGAATACTCCGGAGGAGGCATTAAATTGTTTTTTAAGAACAGATATGGATGTATTGGTCATGGAGAATATTATTGTTTCCAAAAAAAAATAACCCTGTTATTAATTCATGCGTATATTTTACTATACTTTTACTTATAGACAATTTAAATGAAAGTATCCATCATAACGGCGACTTATAACTCCGAAAAATATTTAGAAGAATGCATTCAATCTGTTATCAATCAAACTTACAAAGAAATAGAGCATATTATTATAGATGGTAAGTCAAGTGATGGTACACTGAATATAATTGAAAAATATAAACACCACATTGCCCAATACATTTCTGAGACTGATAGAGGAATGTACGACGCAATCAATAAAGGGATGGCGTTAGCCACTGGAGATATTATTGGCATCTTAAATAGTGATGATTTGCTAGAAGGTGATGATGTCATTTCTACAATTGTTCATTACTTCAAAAAACAAAAAGTAGATAGTATTTATGGAGATTTAGAATACGTTGAGACAAGTGACATAAATAAAATTCATAGAATTTGGAAAGGTAAACCTTACGATAGAAAGTTGTTTCAATTTGGTTGGATGCCCGCTCACCCAACTTTTTATTTTAAAAAAGATTTATTTCTGAGATATGGAGGTTATGAAAGTCATTATTATTCAGCTGCTGATTACGAGTTTATGACAAGATATCTTTATTCTCATAAAATTTCATCTTTTTACATTCCTAAACTTTTAGTTAAAATGAGAAGAGGAGGTCAGAGTAATGATAGCTTGAAATCTAGGCTGAGAGCCAACCGAAGAGATTATCTGGCCATGAAAGCCAATGGCATTCCATTTCCATTACTGGTATCTGTACTGAAGCCCTTGAGTAAATTGCATCAGTACTATAAAAAGTAGAAGATTCTAGTCGGGGGTGAATTGCTCACAGATAAAATGCCGGCGACTGAAAGACGCAATGAATCGGTGGATTTATTTTCACACAAGCCGACATCAGTTAGAAAAATAGAATTAATTTTATTCCTTATCTCCATCCCATCATCAATCAATAACCATGTTTTCATTTTTCAAGAAGAAGAAAGAAGCCGATGAAATGAGCTATTTCCCGATGGAATTGGATATTCACTCCCATATCTTACCGGGCATCGATGATGGCTCTCCCGATTTGGAAACATCACTTCGCCTGGTTCAGGGATTGATAGACATGGGGATCAGGAAATCAATCGCCACACCTCACATCATTGGCGATTTATACAGGAACACACCCGTTACAATCAATAATGCATTAAACGCACTCCGTCAAAAACTGAAAGAAGAAAAAATCGATTTTGAAGTGAATGCGGCCGCAGAGTACATGCTCGACAGCTACTTTCTGGAATTGATGAATTCCGGTAACAAGCTACTGACATTGAAAGACAACATCATCCTCACCGAATTTTCTTATGCCGCCATGCCCGATGATCCGGGTAAACATTCTTTCGCCATTCAAATGGCTGGTTATGTTCCTATTTTGGCGCACCCGGAGCGTTATCCATACTATTACGGCAATTACAAAATGTATCACCGCCTGGCCGACCTGGGTTTCATGCTGCAATTGAATCTGCTTTCACTTACCGGATACTATGGTAAAGAAGCCGTGAAAGCCGCTGATTATATGCTGAAGAATGAATTGGTTTCTTTTGTTGGAACCGATATGCACCACGAAAGGCACTTGTCGATGTTGCAAGATGGCAGAACGCAAGCCGCATTGCATCGCTATCTCGGGCATAGAAACTGGAATGACTATCTGGAGTGATTTGACGATTTGATGGTTTGATAATTTGGTGATTTAAGAGTAAATCCGAATTCCAAATCCCCAACCCCAAATCCCCAATCCCAAATCTCGAATTCCAAATTAAATCACCCAATCCATCACCGTATTCTCCCAATCTTTATGGTAAGCGGCAGTAATCTTGATATAGTTATCGGTATAACCTTCCATCATCCCGTTCTTATTGGTGCTTTCAAACAAAACTTTCCTTGTTTGTCCGATGTGTAATGATGTAAACTCCTGCATTTTCCTGTAACTCAGGGTCCTTAAAATTTTATTGCGCTCATTTCTTTTGTGCACGGGAACGGCAGCAGACATCTCTGCAGCCAATGTATGGTCGCGTTCAGAGTAAGTAAATACGTGCAAATAGGAGATGTCTAGCCCTTCCAGAAATAAGGCCGTTTCTGCAAAATCTTCATCCGTTTCTCCAGGAAATCCTACAATCACATCAGCCCCAATGCAAGCATGAGGCATCAGCGATTTGATTTGTGCCACGCGCTCGGCATATAATTCCCGCTTGTAACGTCTTCTCATATCCGCCAGGACTTTATTACTTCCGCTCTGCAAAGGGATATGGAAATGCGGCATGAATTTTTTACTCGCTGTCACAAATGCAATCATTTCGGGGGTCAGCAAATTAGGCTCTATTGATGAAATCCTGAACCGATGGATTGTGGCTTCATTTTCTATGGCTTTCATCAGGTCGAAGAAATTTTCTTCATGCTTTTTACCCCCCGAAAAACCTTTGCCAAAATCACCCAGATTGATGCCGGTGAGTACAATCTCCTTTACATCGGCTGCGGCAATGCTTTCAATTTCCTTCATCACATTTTCGATGCTATCGCTTCTGCTTTTTCCACGCGCCAGCGGAATGGTACAGAAACTGCAATTGTAATCGCAACCGTCCTGCACTTTTAAAAACACCCGGGTTCTTTCTTTGATGGAATGAGAGGCGGTGAACAGATTCACTTCTTCAATATCGCAGCTGCATATCTTGCCGGTATCGTTTTGTTTTAATTCTTTGAGATGCTGTGCGATATTGAATTTTTCTGCCGCTCCCAACACCAGATTGACACCAGGTATAGCTGCAATTTCGGTGGGTTTCAATTGGGCATAACAACCGGTAATCACCACCATGGCTTCAGGCGCTTTACGCTGGATACGGCGCACCAGTTGTCGGCATTCTTTATCGGCATTTTCAGTAACCGAACAAGTGTTAATGACGTACACGTCGGCCACTTCATCAAATTCTTTCTTCTCAAAACCTTCATTCTCCAGCATCCGGCCTATAGCCGTGGTTTCGCTGAAGTTGAGCTTGCACCCCAGTGTATGTAAAGCCACCGTTTTGTTCATGCGGCAAAATTATGGAATTGCTTGATTCGGGTTGCAGGATTTTAGATGGGTACGTTTGAAAGGTGTAAGGGTAAAATGGTAAAATGGTAAAAGGGTAAAAGGGTTTAATAGTTTAAGGGGGTCTCCAAACAACAAACTTCAAACCCCGAAGGCGTGAAAAGAATCCAACCCCGAAGGGGTGAAAGGATTCTACCCCCGCTTAACAAACTTATAACTACGATTGATGTCGTAATCAACTTTCGGAGGCTATCTTCGCGGTCCAAAATTTTTTGCATGAGAATATTCTACCCTTTGTTATTGACCATTTTTTTGTCAGTTCACCAAGCCAATGGGCAACGCAGTGTCCAGCTTTCGGGAAATGTTGTGACTTCAGACGGTAAGCCTTTGAGTTTTGTTACCGTAAGTTTATTAAATGCTGCTGACAGTGCTTTAATAAAAGTGGCCATCAGTGCGGATGGAGGCGATTTTTTATTTGAAGCCATCCCTGTGCAATCTTACATTCTGAGGTTAACTTCAGTGGGTTATGAAAGCCTTGATCGGCCACTCGATGCAACAGTTTTGAATCAGCCAAAATACAATATTGGAAAACTGGTGATGGAAAAGATGCTACAACAACTCACCAACCATGTAGTCATGGCTAAGAAACCGATGATTGAGGTGAAGGCCGATAAGATGGTGTTCAATGTGGAAAGCAGCGTCAACGCCACAGGCAGCGATGCATTTGAACTGCTGAGGAAAAGTCCGGGCGTACAGGTAGATAACAACGACAATATCCTCATGAAGGGAAAATCGGGCGTAAGGATTTATATCGATGGTAAACCCACCCAGTTTGACGCCAAAGAACTGGCCGCTTATTTGAAAGGCATCAACAGTTCCGATATCGAGGCCATTGAAATGATTGCCAATCCTTCGGCCAAATTCGATGCCAGTGGTAATTCAGGCATCATCAATATCCGCCTCAAAAAGAACAAGAAATTCGGCACCAATGGCAATGTGTCTGTAGGCTTTGTGGAAGGAATCACCCCTAAGTTGAATGAGTCTTTATCGCTCAATTACAGAAATAAAAAGTTCAATGTTTTTGGAAACTTCGGACACAACTTCGGCATCAACAGAAACGACATGAACCTCAGTAGGACACAGCTGGATACACTATATGATTTGAAAAGTGTCAACAAGCACGACAATCAGCATTTCAATGCCAAGTTGGGGGCCGATTATTTTTTAAATAGTCGAAGCACCATTGGATTCATCACCACCCACAACGCTACCGATGGCAAGGAAACCGCATTTGGAAATACCCCCATTTACTATGCACCAACCGGAACCTACATCAAAACACTTGTGGCCAACAGCTCAGGAACAGGAAAGAATCGGAATGATAATCGTAACCTGAATTACCGCTATGCAGATACCAGCGGAACAGAAGTGAATGTGGATGCCGATTACGGCATCTTCAGCGGAAGAGGCGCCGCTTATCAGCCCAATTTTTACAATGATGCCAATGGTCAACTTTTGTACAAAGTGGTCAATCGCAACAACACGCCCATCAACATTCATATCTACACCATTAAAACGGATGTTTCGCATAAATGGGGAAAGAAATCCACCATCGGTTACGGTGGAAAATTGTCGTGGGTGAAAACGGATAACACCTTCGATTTTTATACTGAAGATGCCAATGGAATTCCTGTACGCATGCTCAACAGAAGCAACTCATTTACCTACAAGGAAAATGTGAATGCGCTCTATACTAATTTTCAGCGGTTGTTCAATAAAAAGTGGAGTGTGCAAGCCGGATTGAGAATGGAGCAGACCCACAGCAATGGCGTACTCACCCGCGCCGACGGTATCATTCAAGCCGATAATGAGGTAAGTAAATCCTATGTGAGCCTGTTTCCTTCAGGTGCTTTAACCTACAATCTGAACGACAACAATACATTCAATCTCACTTACAGCAGAAGAATCGATCGGCCTTCTTATCAGGATCTGAATCCATTTGAAAACAAGCTGGACGAGTTGACTTATCAAAAAGGAAATGCGTTTCTTCGTCCACAGTTTTCCAATAATCTGGAGTGCAGTCACACTTTCAAAGGGGCATTGACGACTACGTTAAGTTATGGTCATGTCAGGGATTTTGCCACCGAAATAACCGATACTGTGGGCAATGCCACCTATGTGCAACAAAAAAATCTGGCCAGCATGAATAATTATGGCATCAGTGTGGGCAGCGCCACGCCTTTTGCCAAATGGTGGAGTGGATATATCAGCCTATGGTACAATTACAATCTGATCGATGGGTTGATCAATAGTAAAAAAGTGAGTGAGAAGATTCCCGGCTACGGAGCTTATTGGCAGCAAAGTTTTTCACTGAAAAAAGAATTCACGCTTGAATGCAGTGGTTGGTATAGCGGGCCGAGCTTTTGGGGCGCTACCTGGAAAACAAGACCGCAATGGCAGATGGATTTAGGGGTACAAAAAACATTGTTCAATAAAAATTTAACCGTAAAACTTGCCGCTACAGATATCTTTTACACAGCACCATGGACAGCCAAAAATGATTTTGGCGGATTGAAGGTAGATGGGGGAGGGAACTGGGAGAGTCGTACTTTCAGAGTTAATATCAGCTGGCGTTTTGGCAGCGCGCAAATCAAAGCGGCCAGAGAGCGTCAAACCGGTTTGGAAAGCGAATCAAAGCGTATCAAAGGAGCCCAATAATCTGCGTCAAATCCTTTATTTTTATCGGAAATAGTTTGTTTATGAAAAATGTAATTTTCTTGATGGGATTGATGATGGTGTTGTCTTGTAATGCACAACCCTCTACCAATGTATTGGAGCCCGTTGCTTTTAGCGAAGCGATAAAATCAACAGGGGCTAAAATTATCGATGTACGCACACCCGATGAGTTTGCCCAGGGTGCTATTGCCGGTGCTCAAAACATCAATATCAGGTCAAAGGATTTCAACGATAAAATTGCCGCACTCGACCATGCATCCACTTATTATGTGTATTGTCTATCGGGAGGCCGAAGTGGCGAAGCCGCCCGCTATATGCGTGAAAACGGTTTTGTTAAAGTGATAGAGCTGAAAGGTGGAACCCTGGCCTGGACCAAAGTCGGACTGTCCTTAAGCAGTGCAAGAGCTACAACGCCCAAAGCCGATCAGTACACGCTTGACCAGTTCAAGCAAATGTCCGCTTCCGACAAAAAAGTAATGTTCGATTTTTATGCCCCCTGGTGCGGACCATGCAAACAAATGATGCCACTCCTCGAACAAATCGCTAAAGATTACAAAGGCCAGCTCACCATCATCAAAATCAATATCGATGAGAATAAAGAATTGGTAAGAATATTGGGTGTCGATGAAATTCCATTTTTCAAATTATATAAAGAAGGAAAAGAATCCGGCAATTATATCGGGCAAATGGACAAAGCCAGCTTCGACAGGATTTTGAAGTAATGGGGAATGCGCGTTTAGCGATTAACAAGTTTTAGGGTTTACGTTGGTTAGTTTAATGTGTTCAATTTGTTTCAAAGGTTCAATGGGTTAAACCACAAACAACAAGCAACAAACCACAAACAACAAACATCATCTCATCATCTCCAGCAAACAAGTACCTATAATCGCCACATTCGATGGGATGGCCAGTTCGGCATCCGGTGCAAAATAAGCCGTGTGTAAGGAGGGCAAAGAAATGTTGTTGGCAAGGGAATTAGATTTTCTTTCGGGGCTCACGGTGCCCATCCACAAAATATAAGATGGTATCTTGCTTGATTGCTGACCATACACACCAAAATCTTCTCCAATCATAATGGGTTTCATGGGCGCAATGGCCGCTTCGCCAAAATTATTTTTCACTATAGTTTTCAGCATTTCTCCCAGAACAGGATTATTGTAAACAGCTGGAATACTCATATCCAGCAAGTAATAAGTAGGCAATTTGTCACTTGGCAATCCAGCTGCTTGTGCAAGATGATCTCCAATTTGTTTAATCCGGTTGAAAATAATTTGACGTGTTTCTTTCGCATAGGAGCGAATCGTTAGTTTTAATACCACCTGATCGGGAATGATATTGCCCACAGTGCCGCCATGAATGGCGCCTACGGTAATTACCGCCGGGTCGTTGGGTGATAAATTGCGACTAACGATGGTTTGAATCTCATTGATGAATTGGGCGGCTATAACAATGGGGTCAATTGCATTTTGAGGGGACGCGCCATGTCCTCCCTTGCCATAAATGGTAATATCCATCATGTCTACAGCGGCCATGGAGAAATCATTACAAAAGCCTACTTGTCCTGTCTGCAGTTCGGCATGGTCATGTATGGCCAATTGAAAATCGGGCTGTGGGAGTTGTTGAAATGCGGAAGTGGCCACTGCTTTTTTTGCTCCCTGACCAGTTTCCTCTGCAGATTGTGCCAGAAAAATGATGGTGCCTTTCCAGTTGTTTTTGTGGGAGCTCAACAACCTGGCCAAACCCAGCCAGGTGCTCATGTGAATGTCGTGACCACAGGCATGCATCGCAGGTACTGTTACTCCATCTTTCAGTCCGGAATCTTTGCTGGCATAGGGGAGTGCTGTTTTTTCAAAAACAGGCAAGCCATCCATATCGGTCCTGTAAAGGATCGTGCGGCCTTTTCCGTTAGACATCACGGCGGCAAAACTTTCAAAACCCAACGAATCAACAATGTTGTATCCCATCAATCGCATTTCTTTTTTTAATATAGCCGCAGTATGCTGCTCATGGGTACTCAACTCGGGATGCGTATGGAGGTACTGATATTGTTGAATCAAACCGGCAGCATTTTCCTTGGCAAATTTTGCGGCAAACTCTTTGGGTACTTGAGAAAATGAAACGGCTGACAACATCAAGCCAGATAAAATACTCGTGATGATTTTCATTGATTTTTTTTTAGCCAAAAAAAGTAGATAGACATACGCTTCCAGTTATTGTTATCAAACTGGAGATATCAAATAATGAATGATGAATAATGAATAAGAAACCCAATCAACAATCCCTAATCAAAGATTTATTATCCCCAATCCGAAATTCCAAATCCCAAACCCCAAACGAGCGAAACGACCCAATCCCCAATCCTAAATCCTAAATCCTACTTCACCCCAGCAATGATCCTCAGCGGCGCGCCACTGCCTTTTCCTATTTTCATAGGCAAGGCGATTACATAAGATCCGCGTGCAGGCAGTTTGTCGAGGTTGGCCACATTTTCAAATCCGGGTTTATTTTGCCCCAGTAAGATCTGATGGGTTTTAAAATCTTTCGATTGGCCATAGTCCATACTGGGTGTGTCCAAACCCAATGCTTTGATTTTTCTGTTGCTTACCAGCCATTGTGTGGTTTCGGGTGCAATGCCCGGGAAGTGTAACTCGGGAATGGCTTCTACGCCAGTTTTAGGACTACCGAAATATTTGGCTCTGTCGGGATAAAATTGACCATACCCTGTGCGGAAAAGCAGGATGGTGTTGTCTTCAATTTTCCCATTTGACTTTTCCCAGTTTTCTATATCGGCTATGCTCACCTGATAGTCGCGGTTTTTCAAAGCTTTCTCCGAAATGTCGATCACCACGGCATCGCCGGTGAGACTACTCATCGGAATCTCATCAACAGCAAGTCCACCCTTCGAAAAGTGTACAGGCGCATCCAGATGGGTACCGCCATGTTCGGGGGTGCAGATGCTGTAAGATGAGTAGAAAAATCCTAGCGGCGTTACCCCATCCGCATCTGTATGGTGTTCGAAACCTTTGGCGTTGTTGGGCCAGTATAAAGTGGTGCTGTCGTAGGCGTAGCTAAGGTCTATCCATTTCATATCCTTGCAGGTATTGGACTTCTTGCATTCTTGATGACAGGAAATAAGAAGTAACGACAAGATGGACGAAAAGAAAAATTGTTTCATTTTTTATTGTTTACAGGTGATCGGTGATGAGATGTGTGTACAAAACAGGACAAAAAAGCCCGTTTTATGGTATTGCGCAAATTACAAAAAAATCAAGTGAATGAAGTTCATTAACGCAGTTGTAGAGCGGAAAATCCTTCCGACAATTGGCATTCTTTGCTAATTTAATTACCTTCGTCCGCATAATTTTAAAATTTCAAACATGAATCTGAAAAACATCGCCTCCTGGACTTTTCGGGTGATTGCCGCCGTTATTTTGCTTCAAACCTTGTATTTTAAATTCACTGCTCATCCGCAATCCGTGAAATTGTTCACGGCTATCGGAGATTATATCGGATGGTCCGCTGCTAATCCTTACATGCGCATAGGCACAGGGGTGATGGAGCTGATCACCGGTATATTGCTGCTCATTCCTTCCCGTGCTTTTTTAGGCGCTTTCCTGGGTTTGGGTGTCATCAGCGGTGCACTGGCCACCCATCTTTTCATTCCTACAGTGGGGATCAATTTTGACGGTGATGCAGGACTTTTTACATTGGCGGTTGTCGTTTTCGTTGCCTGCCTAATTGTTCTGTTAATCGAAAAAGAACAAGGGATGGCTTTGTATAAAAAGTACATTAAAAAAGGCTAATGCCATGTTGATATTCTCAGAATTAAAAGAACAGCTGATGCAACTCAGCGAAGTGCTTTCCAAAATAGAAGATGAGCAATATGTTCGTCCAATTGTACATTTGGGCGGATCTACCATTGGTCAACACACCCGCCACATCATCGAATTGCTGAATTGTGCATTGAAAGGCAAAAGCGAAGGGGTGGTTGATTATGTCAACAGAACCCGTGATCTTTCTTTAGAGAACGACAGAAGTAAAGCGCTGGCTTCTATAGCGCTGCTCACGCCAATGTTGAAGGGTGAAGATGTGTCGCTCAATTTGATCACCACCCTTCAAAACGATGCAGAACAATCAATGGTTCAAACCACTTTTTTTCGTGAGATCGTTTACAATGCAGAGCATGCCACACATCATCTGGCACTGATCAAAGTGGCGCTAATAGAAATGGAGTTACAGATATTTGATGACCGTTTCGGTTATGCTTATTCTACATTACAATACAAAGCTTCATTCTCGCCTCAGTCATAGGCGTTCTCATTATTTATGTGTACCGTATTGTTCATCCCCGTGCCTGATAAGATCATTTTGGTTTCATTGAGGGATGAAAGTCCAGAGCGGCAGAGGGCACTGCATCCACAGCTTTTCAATGGCAATAACATGCTCTCTTTGTATCCTCAGGATCAATCGGCTGGTGGTACATGGGTGGGTGCCAATCATAAAGGCACGATCATCATTTTACTCAATGGCGGATTCGTCTGCCACAAAAGACGCTCGTCTTACGCAAAAAGCAGAGGACTTATCGTAACCGAACTCTTGTCGGCCATTGAGCCGGTAAGTGCTTGGGCACATTTGGATTTGTCCGACATTGAACCACATACACTAGTAGTATGGCACAACAAACAACTGTTTCATCTTACCTGGGACGGAACAGCATCTTATGTTATTGAAAAAGATAAAAGCACCGGACACATCTGGTCTTCTTCCACTTTGTATGATGAGAAGGCGAGTCTGATCAGAAAGCAATGGTTTGATGACTGGATGAAATATGCTGAAAGTTATGACTCGCAAAAGCTGTTGGAGTTTTTCTGTGCTTCGGGTGATACACACTCGGGTTTTATCATCAACAGAAATGAAGTGGTAAAAACTTTGAGCATGTCTTTTATTGAAGCTAAAGAAAATGAAATTTCTTACCGCTATCACGATTTGGCAACAGACGAAATTACAAATCACCTGCTGAAAATCAGTGCCCCCATAACATGGCCATGACATCACTCAAAGATCACCTCCGCAGATTCCGGATACGTGTTGGCAGCTGGGAATACTGGCCCATGTGGCTGATATATGCGCCATTGGCTTTTTATTATGTCTATCTGTCTATTAGGGCCAGGTCATTGTTGTTTTTTTCGGCTAGTAATCCGGCCATTGATTTCGGCGGCATGTGTTTCGAAAGAAAGTCAAAGATTTACGAGATCATTCCAGCAGACTGCTGCCCAGCCACCTTTTTGATTTTCCCGACAACTGATGTAGCAGAGATTCATCAATTGTTATCAAAGTATGATATTCAATTTCCTTTGATTGCGAAGCCTGATATTGGGGGGAAAGGCTGGGGCGTTAAAAAGATGAACAACATGGAAGAGCTGTTGGCCTATCAATCGGTTTGCAAGGTGGAATTCCTGGTACAAGCCTGGGTGCCTTATCCGATGGAGCTGAGCATTTTTTATTGTCGATACCCTTCCTGGGAAAAAGGAGTGATTACATCCATCACTGGCAAGACATTGCTTTCGGTGACGGGTAATGGCCATGACACCATTGAGACCCTGATCAGGAAAAATGACAGAGCCTTCTTGCAATTGGAAACCATCAGAAAGGAAAATATAACACGGTTGGATCAGGTGCTTGCAGCAGGCGAAAAGATAACCCTTGTGCCTTATGGCAATCATGCAAGAGGCACATTATTCAATGACGGCCATCAATGGATAAACGACGATTTGGAAAACACCATCGATCGGCTGAGCAAAAAGATAGATGGCTTTTATTTCGGAAGATTCGACATCCTTACCACTTCGCTGGAGGATCTCACAACAGGAAAAAATATTTCAATTGTAGAGCTGAATGGTTGTGGAGCAGAACCCATCCATATATACGATCCTTCATTTTCTTTTTTGAAAGGGCAATGCGTAATCTGGCAGCATTTCAAAATGATGTTCGATATCGCCATGGAAAACAAACGCAAAGGGATAGCTTTCATCAAACCGGCCGATTATATCAAAGGCTGGAAGCAAGAAAAAGCCTACAAACAAAAAGCGCCTGCCGAACAATTGCAGACCTCTCACCATTAAAGGGCTCGTCAGTAAAAAACAGGTGTTGAATTTGCGCCTGTGTTTTCAAAAACAGACCGCGATACGTTTATAGCTATGCTGGCAATGCCACGGTCATTCATTTGTTTAACCGTATTGCCCAAAAGCCGGATGAACAAGCGTTTTATGACGGTGTTCATTTCTTTTAGCGGAAATCCGATGCTGTATTCTCCCTCTCTGCCGAGGGGGCCAATCCTTACCGCCTCAATTCTTCGTATGCGGTATTTTATTTTGAAAGCGGAAATTTTCTTGTTCAAAAGTTGATCGGATGGAACCCCGCAGCAGATACTGTGGAAATTGACGGTTACCGCAAATGAGTCATTGTCTTGTGCGATTGTTTTTAAAGAAATGCAAACGGTCATCAGCACCAATAGAAAAAAAGGTAATCGATAGGGGGGGACATTCTTTAGCTGTTGTAAGGCCGCGTTATAATTAAAGTGCATGTTGTATGGGAATAGCGATATGTAAATTTCATTGTTTTTCGAATCTGCCGGCCACCTCTCTGATTTTTATTTTAAACATCACATGTTTGATGCGGTTGCTGTCGTCTATCTTATCAGCCAGGTCATGCTCAAAATGATGCGACCGGGCTTCTGTCATTAACGTAAAAACATTGCCAAACAGTTTTTCTCTGGCTTTCTCAGCTTTCTCCTCATCCAATTCTTCATAAGTGCCAAAGGCCTGTATGCTTTGCCAGTTGTTCATGCTGGTGACCAAATCCACCTGAAAGCAAACATGAGGGTTTTTGCGCAGGATTTTTATCTTCTTTCCTTCCTGCGATTGACAAATGATGGCGTCGCCATCGTAGTAGTAAGTGATGGGCACCACATAAGGATGTTTGCCATCAGCACAGGCCAATCTACCTATGGATTGGCTTTTAAGAATATTGTCGATCTGGTCTTTGGTTAAGATGCCTGTCATTTTTTAGCTAAAAATAATTTTCGTTCCATCTGCGCTGTATGATGAAGGTGGCATTTTTGAATGATAATTGTCAATGGAAAAGATGGCCATTGTCATTTTGCGACAATAGCTGCAGGACTACTTTAGAGCAAAAATGATGAAGACGATTTTCATAGCAACTGATTTCTCTCCGGCATCGCGCAACGCAACTTTGTTTGGCATTGAAATGGCCAATGTTTTACATGCCGATGTAGTGTTGTTCAACGCATATGTAGTTCCGCTTTCGATTCCGGAGTCTTATATTATCGTCAATCCGGATGACGTGAAGCAGGCGGCATTAGCATATTTAATGGATGAAAAGAATGCGGTGAAGGACAAGTGTTTACAACATATCCATGTTTTGGCAGAGGAAGGTTCTGCCACGGAAACGATATTGAAAAACGCACGTATGTATACAGATTGTTTACTGGTGGCAGGTATGAAAGGAGAGGGCAGAAATTTTAAAAAATGGTTTGGCAGCACCACATCGGGGTTGGCCCGAAAATCGGATTTGCCTTTGCTGATTGTGCCGGAAGAAGCCCGTTTGCAAAAATTGCAGAAGATGGCCTTGGGGGTGGATGTCGATTTTGACACCAACTTGAGGTCGTTGGATGCCCTCCGCGAAATTGGATTGTGTTTTCAGTCGAGAGTAGATATTGTAAGAGTGCTCAACTATAATGCGCCTGTAGTAAATGAATTGTCAATACGTTCTAGTCATTTGATGAACAGTTTAAAACCCTTGGAAACAGCTTATCAATTTCCCCGTGCAGATGATGTTATGGTTGGATTAGATGAATTTATAAGAGAAAACAAAGTGGATATGCTGTGTCTGATGCCACAACACCATACACTTTTTGAAAGAATATTTGTAAGAAGCGAGACCCGGAAACTGATTTTCCACGCTCACATCCCCTTGTTATTGCTGCCGGAAATAACTCCAGAAAAGACCGATAAAAAATCCCGCCCTGCTGAAATGCAGGTACGCTCCAGTATCAGCTGAAGGGTCGTCGCTTTCTTGATCGCTATCGAATAACTTTTATGTGGGATTGATTTTCTCAAAAGTGCAATCGATTCAATCCCTTACCTTTGCGGCATGACAATAGAGCAATTAAAGATTATGAGAGACCGTGTGTTGGTCTTGAGGAGGTTTCTTTGACGTCGCTAACAGAGAACAAAAAATAGCGAACGACAAACAACTGACCCTTTCTCCCGGTTTCTGGGATGATAATGTGCGGGCCACCGGCATTCTGAAAGAAATCAAAAACAACGAATACTGGTCGGGCATGTACCATGCCGTGTCTTCTGCTGTGGAGGACTTTGCTGTACTTTTCGAGTTTTGGAAAGAAGGTGAAGCCACGGAAGAAGAAGTAAAGCAGGCATACGATAAAGCCAATGCCGAAATTGAAGATGCGGAATTCAAAAGCACTCTCAATGATCCTACCGATGCGCTCCCCGCCATCATGCAAATCAACAGTGGCGCCGGCGGTACCGAAAGTCAGGACTGGGCCGAAATTCTCGCCCGTATGTATCGGATGTATGGCGAAAAACAAGGTTGGACCGTTACCGATCTCGATTGGCAATGGGGCGATGGTGCCGGTATCAAAACCTGTACTTTCCAGTTTGACGGACCTTTTTCCTATGGATTTTTAAAGGCGGAAAGTGGTGTGCATCGTTTGGTGCGAATATCGCCGTTCGATAGTAATGCACGCAGGCATACTTCTTTCGCCAGTGTTTATGTGTATCCATTGATCGACGATTCCATCGAAATTGAAGTGAGTCCGGCCGATATCGAATGGGCATTCTTCAGAAGCGGTGGCGCAGGAGGACAAAACGTGAATAAAGTGGAAACGGCTGTTCGCTTGACCCACAAACCCAGTGGCATCATCGTCGAATGTCAACAGGCGCGAACCCAAGGCGAAAATCGCGAAAAGGCCATGGCCATGCTTAAAAGCCGTTTGTATGAAGAGGAAATGCGCAAACGACAAGAGGCGATCGATTCCAAAAATGCTTCCAAGAAAAAAATTGAATGGGGCTCACAAATCAGGTCCTATGTGTTCCATCCCTATAAAATGATCAAAGACCATCGCACCGATTTTGAGGTGAATAACGTCGGGCCCGTAATGGATGGCGAAATTGATGGGTTTATCAAAGCATATTTGATGAGCGAGAAGGAGGGCTGATTTGATGATTTGATAATTTGATGATTTGAAAATTTGGTGAGATAGAGATTTGTTGATTTGGTGAGCTATTTATTAGTTTCGAAAGTGAATGTGATTCGCCTTATGTTCAAAGCATTAATTTTTTTCAATGAATTTTCTTAATTCATTTTGGATAGAATTTGAAAAAGTAAGGGTCAAATTTGTTGCTTAATATCTAAGCAATGCAAACCAACAAAGGAGAGAATTTGATAGTACAACTTTCTTTTTCTTTTTCGATAGATTCCATCAGGTACTGTGAGTATTTGAATGACGAAAAGAAATTTAGCATAAGCAATCAACTGCTCAGGTCTTCAACTTCTATTGGTGCCTGTGTGAGAGAAGCCCAAAACGCAGAAAGCAGGATGGATTTCATCCACAAGATGAAAATTGCAGCAAAAGAAGCAGATGAAACTCATTATTGGCTGCAATTGTGTAATGAATTGAATTATGGTGACTGTTTAAAGTTGATTGAAAGTTGTGTTTCTATCATCAAAATACTTTCTAAAATAATTGGTTCTACGAAAAGAAATATCATTAGTTGAATAAAAGCAAAATTTCTCATTAGTTTCAACCACTAAATCACAAAATCATCAAACCACCAAATCATCAAATTACCAAATCATCAAATCAATAACCATGAACTACGGAGATTTTTACTACCCATTGCCACAAAATGAACCTGTATTCAGTTATGCACCTGAAAGTGCGGAGAGAGCAGCCTTGAAAAAGGCCCTTCAGGAAATGAAAAAAGAAAAATTGGATGTGCCCATGTATATCGGAGGAGAAGAGGTGCGTACAGATCAGAAAATAGAGATGCGTCCCCCACACGAAACGAAACATCTGCTCGGACATTTTCACCGTGGTGAGGCGAAACATGTTTCAAAAGCCATCAATGCGGCATTGAAAGCCAAAGATAAATGGGCTGGTCTCAGCTGGGAAAACAGAGCCAATATATTTTTAAAAGCGGCAGATTTACTCGCAGGGAAATACCGTTATCATATCAATGCTGCCACCATGCTGGCGCAAAGTAAAACGGTCATCCAGGCAGAACTAGACTCGGCTTGCGAATTGATTGATTTTTTACGCTTCAATGTACATTACCTGAGTGATATTTATCGTCAGCAACCCATTAACGCACCCGGCATCAACAACAGGGTAGAATATCGCCCACTGGAAGGTTTTGTTTTGGCGGTTACTCCATTCAATTTTACTGCCATCGCCGGCAACTTGCCTACAAGTGCGGCCATGTGCGGGAATACCGTGGTATGGAAATGTGCGGATACACAAGTGTACAGTGCACAGCTCATCATGAAAATATTGAAAGAAGCAGGACTGCCCGATGGTGTTATCAATCTGGTGTATGCCAATGGAAGTGTTTTGGGCGACGTAGTGTTTAATCACCCCGAGCTGTCAGGAGTTCATTTTACCGGAAGTACCGGCGTGTTCAATCACATCTGGAGCACAATTGGTCAAAACATCGGCAAGTACAAATCATATCCCAGGATTGTGGGTGAAACCGGCGGTAAGGATTTTGTGGTGGCCCATAAATCAGCCCATCCCGATGTGGTGGTTACGGCTTTAGCCAGAGGAGCATTTGAGTTTCAGGGACAAAAATGCTCGGCGGCATCAAGAGCTTATATTCCATCCAATATGGCTGCAGAGGTAAAGAAAAAGTTGGTTGATGCGGTGAAATCAATGAAAATGGGCTCAGTAGAGGATTTTAGCAACTTTATTACTGCTGTGATCGATCAAAAAAGCTTTGAGAAAATTGAAGGCTATATCAAGGCTGCTCGTAAAAAAGACAGCAATGCCAAAATATGGGTAGGCGGAAAATGCGATAGCACTGAAGGTTATTTTATCGAACCCACTATCATAGAAGCGAAAGATCCTAAATATACCACCATGTGCGAAGAGATATTTGGCCCCGTACTTACAGTGTATGTGTATGATGAAAATAAGTTTGAAGAAACCTTAAAATTGATTGATGGTACTTCAGCTTATGCACTCACCGGTGCTGTAATAGCCCAAGACAGATATGCCATCGAACTGGCCACAAGTAAACTCAGAAACAGTGCAGGTAATTTTTATATCAACGACAAACCAACCGGAGCAGTTGTAGGTCAGCAACCATTTGGCGGTGCCAGAGCCAGCGGTACAAACGACAAAGCAGGCTCCATGCTTAACATATATCGCTGGTTGAGCGCCAGAACCATAAAAGAAACCTATCATCCGCCAACGAATTATGGGTATCCTTTCATGTTGGATAAATAGTTATTAGAAGATTTCTAATGATTTTAGATTGTTGATAAGCTGTGGAATGAATATGGGTTACTTTTTTGAAAAAATAGTATTCAATTGCGTTGAAAATTTAAGTATTACAAAATAATTATCTAATTATGGCAAAGAAAGTATCATTTAAACTGGCATCAAATTATGTAGGCGAAGCTACAGCAGCATTTGTTGTGGGAGAATTTAATAATTGGAATGTGGCGGAAGGGATTCAAATGGAAAAAGCTGAAGATGGATCAATGGTAGCCGAAATATTGCTTACGCCCGGAAAGACTTATGAGTACAGATATTTGCTTAATGACGGACGTTGGGTGAATGATGATAATGAGAAAAAAACAGCGGATGCATTTGGGCATGTTGTTGAAAATTGTGTAGTATCAATTCCTGCCGCTGCAGAAAAGCCTAAAAAAGTGATTAAGGTGGCAGCACCTAAAGCAGAAAATGTAAAAGTAAAAGTGGTTGCCGCTAAAGCTGAAAAAAACACTAAAGCTGAAAAAGCCGTAAAGGAAAAGGTGGCATCTGATGATCTGACCAAAATCAAAGGGGTGACTAAAAAGATTGAAGCCGTTTTACAGGCGGATGGCATTATGACCTTCAACGATTTGGGCAAATGCACCATGAAAAAACTTTTGCTGATTCTTGAGTCAGCTTCACTCAACAATAAAACAAAGTTCCATACCACCTGGTCGAAGCAAGCCAAACTGGCTGCTGCCGACAAATGGGAGGCATTAGCTGCATTACAAGAAGAAATCAAAGCATAAATAGCTTTGTAGAATATGTGAAAGAGCTTGTCATCAACAGGCTCTTTTTTTTGAGGGCTACAAGTCAATGTTTTATTTTTCAATACCCCAACTCATTTCAAATTGCTTTAATTTAGCAACATGCAAGAACTGCTTTCTGCCCAACAATTATCACTCACCATAAACCGTCTGGCTCATCAGCTGACGGAAAATGGAGAAGACTTGTCATCACTCGTATTTATCGGCATTCAACCCCGAGGTACACATGTGGCCAAGAAGATAGTAGAGGCCATTGCTGCCATTCATCCCAACACCCCAATCAATTCGGGTTTTTTGGATATCACTTTTTATCGCGACGATTTCAGGGAGGAATTGCATATTCCTAAAGAAACTACCATCACCTTTTCTATAGAAGGCAAGAAGGTGATTTTAATTGATGATGTATTGTATACAGGCCGAACCATCAGGGCTGCATTAGATGCTTTGCAAGATTTCGGACGACCGCGCAAGGTGGAATTATGCGTACTCATCAATCGAACGTTCAACCGAGAATTGCCTATTCAGCCCGATTATCTAGGCATTGCCATTGATACCACACCTGCTCAAAAAGTGAAAGTGAACTGGGAAACTGAACAGGCGCTTTTGTATTGAATAGCGGCAGAACTTGTTTTATTTGGCAGTCAATTCGTGTACAATTCACATTTTTCTATAACTTAGCATCTTAATGCAACTCTCCACTAAACATTTGCTGGGCATTAAAGAACTTCAACCCTCCGACATTTCCCTTATTTTATCAACGGCACAACAGTTTAAAGAGGTTTTACAAAGGCCCATCAAGAAGGTGCCTTCCTTAAGAGATGTGACCATAGTCAATCTTTTTTACGAGAATTCGACCCGGACTAGAATTTCTTTTGAGCTGGCCGAAAAAAGGCTGAGTGCAGATACTATCAATTTTTCAGCATCAGGGTCTTCAGTTTCTAAAGGTGAAACGCTGCTGGATACGGTAAATAACATTCTAAGCATGAAAGTGGATATGGTGGTGATGCGACACAATGCTAGCGGAGCGCCTCATTTTCTGGCGCAGCATTTGCCCAATACCGCTATTGTCAATGCCGGTGACGGTATCAATGAACATCCTACGCAAGCTCTGCTCGACGCTTTTTCAATCATAGAACAAACCGGGACGTTACAAGGTAGAAAGGTTTTGCTGGTTGGAGATATCATGCATTCCAGGGTTGCACTCAGTAATATCTATCTGCTCAAAAAAATGGGAGCGGAGGTCAAAGTTTCTGGACCGCCTACACTGATTCCTAAATATATTCGAGAAGCATTGGGTATTGAGGTGGAGTACAACTTGAGAAAGGCGCTGCAATGGTGCGATGTTGCCAATATTCTTCGGATTCAACTGGAAAGGCAAAATCAGGTATTGTTCTCTTCATTAAGAGAGTATAATTTATCTTACGGGGTCAGCTCACGTTTATTGGATGAAATTGGAAAAGATATTGTGATCATGCATCCTGGTCCAATCAACAGAGGGGTGGAAATCGATAGTGATGTGGCCGACAGTCGCCATTCTGTAATCCTTCGCCAGGTAGAAAACGGTGTGGCCGTTAGAATGGCTGTCCTTTATCTGCTTTCCGGTAAAAAAGAGTTGGTGCACAACTGATATCGCTTCTTTGGTGAGCGTTATATCATTTTTTAATCCGACTTTTACCAACTTGATTCATCTCTGTATGTCAAAAATTGCATTATTCCCCGGTACTTTCGATCCTATTACTTTAGGGCATATCGATGTCATTCACAGAAGCCTTAAGCTTTTTGATCAGGTGGTTATTGGTATTGGCGTCAACTCCGGTAAACAACCTATGTTTACAGAAGCGCAAAGGACAGCATGGATAAAAGCTGTTTTCAGTAACCATGATAATGTAAAAGTGATTTCTTACGAAGGTTTGACTGTAGATTGCTGTCGAGAGACAGGCGCTCAGTTTATTGTGAGAGGAATTAGAAATGGAAGTGATTTGGACTATGAAAAAGCAATAGCTGATGTTAATCGAATAGCTGCCCCCGAAATTGAAACTGTTTTTTTAAGCTGCAAACCAGCGTTTTCAACCATCTCCTCAACGCTTGTAAGAGACATGATTCGTTATGGAAGGGATATCAAATCTTATCTGCCACAGGAAATTCACTCTTCACTTTAATTAGAAGTGTAAGCGTTAACTACTTCAATAATATTGGAATAGGTATTTTGTAAAGGAATGTTTATTTCATTTTCTGCAAACCATTTGATGGCGGTGATATCTTCCTCAGCCTGAGGAAGAAGCATTTCATTGGAATGGCTTCGGAAATGAAACCAGTGACTGATTTTTAAAATCTTTTTATTGTTCTCGGTGTAGATATGGTAGGTCTCGCAGATTGTGCGCGTGAAGTGAAGCGCAACGATGCCGGTTTCTTCAGTAATTTCTCTTGCAGCGGCTTCTTCGGGGGTTTCTCCTGCTTCCATTTTCCCTTTGGGCAGATCCCATTTGCCTCTTCTGAATATGAAAAGTTTCTCTTTGTTTTCATTTTCGATGTAACCGCCTGCCGCTTGAATGATGGTGTAAAAGTTGCAAAAATTTGTCCATAGCCACGTAAAATCGGGATGAAACAGCGTGATCAGATCATTTTCTCTCAAGGGGGAAGCCAGCGCTTTTAGAAGTTCATCTGCATGGTTGATGGTAAAGTAATTTTCCAGCTGCGTTGAAGATTCCCTATCGGTCAGCTTGATGCAATGGTTATTCTCGTAGATTCTTTTTTCCATAACAACGGGTTGATGCGTAAAGATAGGAGCAATAAGTTATTATCTTTGGCACATGACAAATGAAAAAGCTGTTGCAGCGAAATTGCTGCATGTAGGCGCGGTAAAATTAAGTCCTGATAACCCTTATACCTGGGCCAGCGGATGGAAAAGCCCTATTTATTGTGATAACCGTAGTGTATTATCCTTTCCTTACGACAGGGATTTTATCAAAAGTGAATTGTGCAGTGTTATTTTTGAGCAGTTTCCGGAAGCGGATGTTTTAGCAGGAGTAGCTACTGCAGGTATTGCATGGGGAGCTATGGCCGCAGATCAGCTTAAATTGCCTTTTGTGTATGTCCGTCCAAAGCCCAAGGAACATGGTATGGGCAATCAGATAGAAGGCAAGTTATCAGCTGGCGCAAAAGTGTTGGTTATTGAAGATTTGATTTCTACGGGCAAAAGCAGTTTGCAGGTATGCGAGGTGTTGCAGCAGTCAGGCGTTGAAGTGGTAGGAATGGTATCTATATTTACTTATGAGTTTCCACAGGCTGCCACCGCGTTTGAGCAGGCGGGCATTAAGCTCAAATCATTGACGGGTTACAGCGCTTTACTGGAACTGGCCGTAGCTCAAAAGTTGATTTCAGTGGATCAGCTGGAAACTTTGCAGGCCTGGCGTCAGCAACCAGAAACATGGGGCCGGTAGTAAGGTTGTAATCAGTCGAAAGTTTTAAACGAATAAAAAATAATATCATGAAAAAAGGAATCTTGTTCATCTTGTTCATGGGTTTGATCAGTTTGGGTGTAATGGCGCAAGGTGCAGCAGCCAATGCCAAAGCCGTCATTGCCACACCCGGTGTACATTGCGATTACTGCAAAAAAAGAATCGAAATGTGGGTAGGAAAGCAGGAGGGTGTTATTTCAATAAAAGTGGATGTGAAGTCAAAGACAACAGAAGTAGTTTGGAATAAAGACAGAGCGAATATTGAATTTGTAAAGACCTATATCTCCAATATCGGTTACGATGCCGATGATGTGATGGCCGAAAAAACGGCTTACGACAGACTCCCCAAAGCTTGTCAGGTTAAAACCACGCCATTTGATCCCGAGTAATAATTAAGGCATATTAAAACAGCGACAACTTCTCTTTGGTGCTGTAAACAAATGGGAAAGTCTTCAGGATTTTTCCTTTCCCTACCCGTATGGAACCTGATGTTTTGATGGTTACCTCACTATTCAGCAGTCCTGTAATTGTATTTTTCAGCAAATTTTTCATATCCAGTTGCAATTTGATGGGGATGGAGAAGGTGTTTTTGCGTGGGATATTGATTTGATAAGTCTGTGACGTATGTCCCAGATAATTGTCGTTGATGTACACATCCAGATCCATATGGTTTAAGGTAAGTCCTAAATTGTTGGGATTGTAATACTCCAGTTCCATGGATAAGGTAGATGCCGAGAATCCGACTTTCTCTATTTTCAGATTCTTATAAGATCGGTATTCCAATGATTTGAACTGACAGCTTAAGAGGAGTAGTGTGAGCATGGCAATAAAACCCATCGCCAATATTTTTTTTTGCATTTTTTTCTTTTGCATTTTCGTTCAAAAATAAGTCTTAAAATTCAGATTGAAGAAGGCTATTTGTAAGTACCCCATAAATCAGACAGTGGATAATTGAAGATATTCATTTTTTTGAATCATTTGTTTCCATTCTTCTGGGGTTAGATTATTCAGTCCCTCATGCGGTCTTCTTTCGTTGTATTCTTCCATCCATTCCTGTGTTAATTTTCTTACTTCTTCAAGATCAAAGAATAGATAAGCGTCCAATATTGCTTCTCTGTAGAGACGATTAAATCGCTCCACGTAACCATTTTGCATAGGTTTACCAGGCTGTATGAATTGCAATTGAATGCCAAGTTCTTTGCACCAAAGTTCAAAATCATTAGAAGTAAATTCCGGGCCGTTGTCTGTTCTAATTGCCTTGGGTATTCCTCTGTATTCAATTATTCGGTTAAGCGTTCTAATGATTCGTTTTGAACTAAGTGAAGTATCTATTTCAATCGCCAGAACTTCTCTCGTGCAATCATCAATTACGTTGAAGGTTCTGAACTTTCTGCAACCTACAAGACTATCGCTCATAAAATCCATACTCCAACTACTATTCATTGAAGTTTGCTTTTGCAGAGGTTGTTTAACACGAGCAGGAACTCTGCGCTTACCTCTGCGTTTCTTGTTCAGCTTTAGTAATTTATAAACCCTATATACCTTCTTATGATTCCATTGTTTGCCAGATCTACGTAAATACGCAAACAGCTTTCTAAAGCCATAGGAAGGGTTTTTAAACGCTAAGTCTTGCAATGAATCCACTACTTCAGCGTCATCTCTTTTACTGGAATAATAAAACTGAGAACGAGGCAATGAGATCAATTTACAGGCCCTACTCACCGGAATACCTTGGTCGTGTACCAGTTCCTGAATCAACTGTTTTTTGGTGGCAGGGTCCATCCTTTTTTTGTGAACAACTCTCTTAGAATCTGGTTGTCCATGGCTTGATCAGCATACATCTTTTTAAGCCTAGCATTTTCTTCTTCCAAATCCTTCAGGCGCTTTACATCAGAGGCTTCCATACCTCCGTATTTGCTCTTCCAATTGTAAAAGGTGGCTTCTGATATGCCTAGTTCCCGGCAAATCTCCTTAGTAGGAATGCCAGCTTCTTGCTTTTTTAGCGTGGAGACAATCTGGGCCTCCGTGAATCGTGTTTTTTTCATTTGCAGTTTAAATTTAAGTGTTTAACTCTAATTTTAAACTGTCTGCTTTTTAGGGATACTTACATATTTCATCAATTATTATTGCGTTAATATTTTTAGTAAATCGACTTTTTTGCAAAGAATTTATTTCTTTAATTAAGGCTATTATAATTAGGTTTAAATAAATAGTATAATTATCTGAAAATAAATTAATTAAATTAATTTAACTAAAATAAAATAAAATAAAAAAATATCTCTTTTAGTATCAAATGACATTGAATTTTCATTGAAAAAATAAATCAATTATTGTTCATAAATAAAAATTTATAAAAAGTAGATAATCAATATATTGAATTAAATAAAATAAATAAAATAGTAAGATTGAATTTTGTATTCTAATCATTTTTAATTGATGTTGATTTTGGCGTAAGAGAATTCGCCCCTTTACATCTGCCGTCGAGCATAAAAAATACAAGGGTGAAAAAAATAAACAAGAATTTTTTTTGAAAAAAGCTTTGATTTAAAAAATGAACTTTCTATGTTTGTCTCAGAAACGGTGATGATGATCAAAGCGTTATCCCGATTTTCTCCTTCAATTACTCCACTTCCGCAGAACCACTCCAATTCGACACTTGCGTCTTTCCTATTGAAACCGGATTACAATCATCTAATACTTATCCGTATGTTTCGTTTATATAATTATTTATTGTCTGGCTTGCGCTCATGGAAGCCTTCATTTTTCCCAGAACTATTAACTACCATTCAAAAAAAGTTCTTCAAACAGTCCGAAAGCAAGGCCGTTTTGATACCGGTAACCATTGGTTCCAATAAGCCAATGGCTACCGCCTTGCAAAAACAAAATCAACAGTATACAGACTATATGTCTAAAAAATATTAAACTCGTTTTCTTTGGGGGTTACAGAATCGAAAGATTCTTAACAAAGAGCTGCATGTCTATGCGGCTTTTTTTTATGCAAAAATGTGGGATAAATGTGCGTAAACTCACGAGAAAGAGGCTTCATTTCTAGGTAATCAGGTGTCTTTTTTTGTCAACATTGGCGTAACTTGCCCATCCTTTAAAAAACGAATCTTTCAATCTTCATAAGATGAGAAAAATAACTCTCCTCGTTTCCTTTTTTTTAACTGTTTTTACTGCTTTCACACAAAATTTTTCCAATAAAGGGAAAGACTTTTGGGTAGCCTATGGATATCATGTTAGGATGAGCACTAATGCCCAGGATATGGTACTCTATTTTGCAACAGAGGAAGTTACCAATATTACTATTTCCATTCCGGCATTGGGGTACACGCAAAATCTTACCAGCGGAGCTACGCCTACCGTACTTACTTCGGCACCCATTCCCAAAACCGGTGCACAGGATGCCCGTTTGCTGGCGGAGTCTACCGCACCTGAGGACAAAGCCATACACATTACATCCGACAAACCAATGGTTGCTTATGCTCATATCTACAACAGTAGTGTATCTGGCGCCTCCATACTTTTTCCTACCAATACCTTGGGTAAAGAATATTACTCCATCAATTATACCAACGTTTCCAATGAGAATAATTCCAATTGCTGGTTTTATGTGATTGCCACCGATACGGGCACTACCACTGTGGAAATCACGCCCAGTGCCAATACCATCAACCATCCGGCAGGTGTCCCTTTTACCATCAACATGACCCAAGGCCAGGTTTTTAATTTGATGGGAGAGCTCACAGGTGGCGGTGGCGGAGGAGGAGGTGGAGGAACTTACACCGGTGTTGATCTAACTGGTTCTAAAATCAAAAGTATCGCTTCCGGAAACGGAGCCTGTAAACGAATTGCTGTTTTTTCGGGCAGTGGTAAAATTGGTATCAACTGCGGCAGTGGGGCTATTTCCGCAGATAATTATATGGTGCAGGCATTTCCCAAAGACGCCTGGGGTAAAAAATTTCTGACAGCTCCCACAAGCAGCCTTAATCATAATATTTACAGAATTTGTGTATCGAATCCGGCCACTTCGGTATTATTGAATGGCAATCCGATTACGGTACCGCTCACCAATAATTTTTATTACGAAATTGATGCCACTACTGTTCCGCTTAAAATAGAAGCAGATTTGCCGATAACAGTGGCGCAATATATTACCACTCAGGGTACCTGTGGAAATCCTGCAGCCAATACCAATCCCGGAGATCCGGAGGTGATTTACCTTAGTCCTGTTGAGCAGAATATTGCTAAAGTACTCTGGAATGCCACGCCCAACTTTAATATCACTCAGCACTATTACAATGTTGTGATTCCCAACACAGGTACCGCTATCAGTTCATTTAAGCTTGATGGAGTGTCTGTGAATCCTTCTTCTTTTACAGTTCATCCACAAGATCCTGCATTCTCATATTTAAGCGAGCAACTTACAGCCTCGGGGGTGCACATCATTGAATCCGATTCGGGTTTTAATGCCATCGCTTATGGATTTGGACAGGCTGAATCTTATGGCTATAATGCCGGTACCAATATCCGTGATCTTTATAACTTTCTGCAACCGGTAAATCCCTGGAGTTTGGTTTCCGATCCTGTGGCGTGTACAGGTACGCCAGTTTATTTGTCTGTTACTTTTCCTTTTCAGCCTACTTCGCTTTATTGGGATTTTCATGCCAATCCTATTCAAAGTCCTAATACAAATGTGACGGTTAGTTCTCCTGTTTCCGACAGCACTTATTTTATTGGCACCCGTCAGGTTTGGAGATATAAGCTGCCAACCCTTTATAATTTTTCATTGGCCAACAGCAGTCCAGGCTATCCCATCACCATCACAGCTGGAACAACTTCATCTGAAGGCTGCGGCAGCAGTGTCGACAGGGAATTCACCTTGGCGGTTTACGATCCTCCTGTAGCTCAAATGTTTTGGTTCAATAATGGTTGTGTGTCTGATACGGTCAGATTCAGGGATACTACCAATTACCTGGCCGGTACCTATTCTTACAAATGGTTCTGGGATTTTGGCGATGGTACCAGAGACAGCGTGCGATATCCTAAACACAAATATCAGAATCCGGGTACGTATACTGTCAAATTCATGCTGATCAGTAATGTAGGCTGTTTCAGTGATACCGCCACTCAGCAAATTACTGTAACTGGCGTTCCAATAGTAGGTTTCAATACTTCGGTACCACGATGCCAAGGTTCTTCCATCACTTTTACCAGTACCGCTTCGGTGGCAACTCCAGGAGCTCTTGAAAAATGGTATTGGGATTTTGGCGATGGTAATACACAGGTCATCATTCAGCCTAATACCAGCACCACCCAACATGCCTATTCAACCTGGGGAACCAAATACCCCAGTCTCAAAGTGGAATCCAATAGTGGTTGTGTGAGCAGCATCGATACAATTCCCATGTATGTAGGACCCATTCCGGTGGCCAGTTTTAGTATGCCGGGAGGTTTATGTCTGCCCTCAGATACCGCTCATTTTGCCAATACTTCCACCATAGCAGATGGAAGTCAGGCACAGTTTACTTATCATTGGACTTTCGGTGATCCGGCTTCAGGATTGAATGATACTTCCATCGTCAGCAGCCCTACTCATTATTACAACAGCACCGGACCTTTCAGCATCCATCTTACTGTTACTTCCAATACCGGTTGTGTTGATGATTCAATAAGAGTGTTAAGTAATGTATATCCTCATCCTTTATCTTCTTTTACCGTGAACCCCGAAAACTGCCTGGGCGATACCACTCGCTTTACCAGTACCAGTTCGGGCAGCGGCCATCCAATTGCCAATTGGTATTGGGATTTTGGAGATGGTTCTCCGATTGGTGCTGGCGCTTCTGTCAATCATCTATACACCACTTCAGGAACGAAAATTATCAAGCATTGGATCAAAACGGATGTGGGTTGTTATTCAGATACCATTACGCACACTGTTATTGTCAATCCATTGCCCACAGCCAGTTTTACTACGGTGGGGCCATACTGTACGACGAAGGAAATCACATTCAACAATACTTCGGTTGCCAATGCAGGCAACATCATCAACTGGCATTGGAATATGGGAGATGGTACCGTATTGGACTTTCCGAATGGAAATGCTTTCAATCATATTTATACTTCCTTCGGATTGAATGCGGTGACTTTGGTGGTTACTACCGACAAAGGCTGTGTTAGCCCTCAGTTTGTGGAAGATATTTTTGTGAATCCAAAACCAGTGGCAGGATTCATCGATCCTGAAGTTTGCCTGGATGATACCTATGCCCAGTTTACTGATACCAGTACTGTCAGTCCCGGCAGCATCAGCCAATGGCAATGGAATTTTGATGACCCTGCTTATCCGCCCAACACTTCTACCATCAATAATCCCCGTCACAGTTATCATACTATAGGACCTAAGAATGTGGAATTGATTGTCACTTCTTTGGCAGGTTGCAAGGATACTACGGTGCAGAATTTTTATGTGAATGGTGATGTGCCGGTAGCCGCTTTTACCATATTGAATGGTACAAGATTATGTGCCAATGATTCAGTTCGTATTCAGGATAATTCAACTGTGGATGTTGGATATGTGGTTAAAACGGAAATCTATTGGGATGTAAATGGCGCACCCACTGTGTTTGAAACAGACAACTATCCCGATTCCGGCAAAATTTATGCTCATCTTTATCCCAATTTTCAATCGCCTGCCACCAGAACATACCGAATTCGTTTCCGCTCTTATTCCGGTGCAACTTGTGTAGATGATCATTACGAGAACATCACTATCAATGCGGCCCCTGTTGTCCGTTTTAACGCCATTCCCGATACATGTCTCAATATCACTCCTTTCTTGCTCAATGAGGGCAGCGAGATAGGAGGTGTACCTGGTACTTTCCAATATAGTGGCCCGGGAGTTAGCGCTGCAGGACAATTTGATCCTTTATTGGTAGGGCCCGGTACTTACAATTTGATGTATTTGTTTACCAGTGTTGCTGGTTGTTCTGATTCTGCACATCAAAACATTACCATACTCACCGCACCTGTGGCCAATTTTGGTTACAGTTCACCCACTTGCGAGCAGCATACGGTTACTTTCCGCGATTCTTCAACAGCCGCAGTAGGTACGTTGGTGACCTGGTCTTGGAATTTTGGTGACGGTACACCCGTGTTGGTCAGAAATGTAAATACTCCCTTTACCCATGTTTTTGCGATTGCTGGTGACTACGATGTTAAATTGATGGTGACCACGGATGATGGATGTAACAGTATTTTGAAAACTAAAACTGTTCATGTCAATCCTCAACCGCTGTCTCAATTCACATACACAGACACGGCTTGTTTGCCTGATGCAGTCATTCGTTTCAATAATACCTCCAGCATTGCAGATGGCAGTGTAAATACTTTACGCTATGTTTGGAATTTTGGCGATCCTGCTTCCGGTACTTTGAACACCTCAACCGCGTTCAATCCTTCTCATATTTATAATACGGTGGGACCTTACAATGTTAAGCTGACCGTAACAAGTGGGGCAGGCTGTATTGATGATACCACAATTGCCGTAACCACCATTCATCCTCGTCCGGATGCTGCATTTGGATTTGCCGTTCCCAGTATTTGTATTGGCGACCGCGTGAAAATGCTGGATCAAAGCGATCCTAAAGATGGTATCACTACACAATGGAATTGGAATTTTGGCGATGGAGCTACAGCCATCAGTGCCCAGCCGGTTCATACTTATCCAACAACCGGTGAATTTGATGTCACCCTTTGGATAGTGAACAGCTTTGGTTGTGTAAGCGACACCGCTACTCATTCTTTCCATGTATATCCATACCCGGTTGCAAATGCCGGTCCCGACTTGTTGATTCTGGAAGGGTTGAGCGCTCCATTGCAGGCAACTGCTTCTGGTCAGCAGTTGCAGTACTTGTGGGTACCGGGTACTTATTTGGACAATGTCAATTTGCTGAACCCAGTTTGTAGTCCTGTTAATGACATCACCTACACATTCTTGGTTACAGGCGAAGGCGGTTGTACTTCAACAGACCAGGTAGAGGTGAAAGTGTTGAAAATGCCTTTGATTCCCAACACATTTTCTCCCAATAAAGATGGTGTGAATGACAAATGGGATATCGAGTATTTAAAGGATTATCCTTTTGCAAGGGTGCAGATTTTTACAAGAACCGGTCAGCTGGTCTTTGAATCAAAAGGATATACAAAATCATGGGATGGCACCTACAAAGGAAAGGATTTGCCAGTGGATACTTATTATTTCATCATAGAGCCGGAAAGTGGCAGAACGCCTGTAACCGGTTATGTGACAATCATCAGATAAGTAGACCAGATTGATTTATTTAATCGTTTGTCAGTGAAAATTGTTCTCGTTTGAAGTCGGAAGCCGATACAAAAGAGGAAGTGAAACAAGATAATAATTCATGAAAGTATTTTTTTTATACGTGCTGGCTTTGGTGATGGGTATTTCATCTGTAAAGGCTCAAGCCAAGCCGAGTTACACGCAATATGTGCTGAACAATTACATTTTGAATCCTGCGGTTTCTGGTATTGAGAACTATACAGATGCCAGAATCAGTTACCGCAATCAATGGACAGGCATCAAAGGAGCCCCCGTAACAGGCTATCTAACTATTCATAAACCATTGGGCAAGGAAATGCGTGAAAACAGTTCGCCCACATCTTTCACCCCAAAAGGAATCAATCCCAGAGGGAAGGAATATTGGACCAATTACACGGCACCGCCTGCTCATCACGGTATTGGCATTCAGATTATCAATGATAAAGCCGGATATCTGGGGCGATGGTCGCTGGCTTTTACCTACGCTTATCATAAACCTGTAGGCACCAAAACTACTTTGGCCGCCGGATTCAGTGCAGGCTTGTCGAGTGTAAACCTCGATCGTTCTAAAATTTATTTTGGAAGTTTGGATCCCAATGATCCCGCCATAGGTTACGCCAGTAATGAATTGACGAAAGTAAAACCCGAAATGGGCGCCGGATTGTTTCTTTATTCAGCCAGATTTTTTCTGGGTGCATCCGTATTGAATGTGATTCCCGGAAAAAACCGCTTCGTGAAAAACGACAGGTTCGGCGATTATTATACGCCCAATATTTTTGTTTCCGGAGGCTATCGTTTCGCTTTGGATGATAATTTCACGCTGTTGCCATCAGTCATGTATCAGCACTGGAAGCCCCAGTTGTATGGTGTTCATTTGAATGTGAAATTGCAATACCAGGATTATCTGTGGACAGGGGCCAGTTATCGCTATTCCGACCTGATTTCGGGGTATGCCGCTTATGCCGGATTGAATATCTCCAACACATTAAACCTCACTTATTCTTACGAAGTGTCTACCACCAGCAGGCTCAGAAATTATACTGGAAATACCCATGAAGTGATGATTGGTTTCATATTTGGCAACAAATATGGCGACAGTTGTCCGCGAAATGTCTGGTGATGATTATTATTGTGCCCCATCCTGGGCATCATCGGTTTGATGCTCTATGATAATACTGATCAGATGGGCTTTCCATTGACCATTGTCTTTTTTCATGGCATAAACTTTTGTTATCGAACGTCTGTTTGACGGATCTTCCTCTTTTACCAAAATCTGCTTAACCTCATCATGAGTTCCGCTGTTTCTCACGGTAGTTATAGGAAATGCATGAAATGGTGTATCGCTGTTCAGCGTGATATCTTGATCCGAAATTTCATTTTGTACTTCATTGTTTTTCATCCGCTTTTTGCCGCTGTTCAACACATGCCCTTCAGCAGAAAAAGAAGAGACTGTTTCATTTTTCATTGAAATGCTTTGCCTTGAAGCCGTCGCTTTTGTTGCTGAAGTAGTAATGTTATTTGTAAAAGGTAAGGGATGTTGTGTTGTTTTTTGTAATGAAAAATCTGAGGTTGAGATGGTGATGCCCAAAACCATCAGCAAAAATAAAAAAGTCACAAAATGATGGCGGGTAGAAGAAACAGTCGGCTTCACTTGCGTAATGCGATTGATTCTGGTGAACAGTTCACGACGAGGCCCGGTGAATTGTACGGTTAACAAATGCCCATGCATCGCTTTTTTGGCGGTAGTCAACAGCAGCTCTGCGTAAGTGAACGGATTGTAGTTCAGTCGGATGACCATCTCATCACTGTCCATCTCGCTCTTTAGACGTGATGTTTTGCATAGGTAGATGAAAAATGGATTGATGCAATAGATTTGTTCTGCCATCACTAAAATAATATTCCGGAGAAAATCATTTTTTCGGATGTGATTCAACTCGTGAATGATCAGCATTTCAACGGACGAAGAAGGAATATTGGCCGTCAGGCTCAGTGGCAGTAAAATCACGGGTTTTAAAAAGCCATAGGTAAGTGGAGTGGTGACAGTCGCTGAAAACCACACCTTGAGCGGCTTTTGGATACCCATTTTTTTGGCCATTTGCTGCGTGAAGTCTCTGATTTCGATGGATGGTCTTATTTTTTCGGCAGAAGAAATGCGAGCCAATGACTGTATGCCTTTGATGTTCAGCATCAATCGGTGCAGGAAAAACAAGGTATAGCATGTGATGAAAAGCAATTGATGCTGTGTTAGAAAAGCTGTCAAAGAAAACTTGATATTGAAGAACTGCACTCCATGGTAGGAATGAACAGAAAGTGTAAAATAGGTGACGATCGAAATCAAAATCTGAAAGGCGATCAAAGTATCGGGAACAAAAAGGCTGGAGTATTTTTTGTTTGTTGGGAGGGAAGTTGAAGATAATTGCCAGCCCCATACCAAAATAGCCGACTGCCAAAGGCTATGAAGCAGTGTTAACGTAACCAATGAAAAAATATCAACCATAGGGCCTTATAAATTTGATTTGTTACGCAGGCTGCTAATGTATTTTTCAATTTCGTCGAGTTCGGCTTCGCTTACCGGTTGTTGCCCCAGGGCCTGAATGACAAGACCAGTTGAAGATCCTGAAAAAAGTCCGGCTATCATGCTGCGAAGCGATTGTTGCTGTACCGATTCTCTGCTGATGGCAGGTTGATAAATATGGGTCTTTTGATTGTCGTTTCGGTGCAACAGCTTTTTCTCATGCATAATCTGCATCAACTTGAGGGTAGTGGTGTAGCCGGCATCTTTGTGTTTGCTGAGCTCTTCGTGAACTTCTCGTACAGTAGCGGATGCTTTATTCCACAGCACATCCAAAATTTCCATTTCACTATCTGTAGGCTTTCTGTTTTTCGGTACACTCATATTTGTACGATTATTTTCGTAGCAATATTAAATAAAAAAATCTACCGAGGAAAATGATGTTAAGAAAAGAAATGTGAAATCAACGGATGAGAATGAATGAGCCCTTTTTTTCGGTGGTTTCACCAAGCTCGCATAAGGCTTCAATGAAATAAACATAAGTTCCAGCAGGCTGAACGATACCTTGGTATTTTCCATCCCAGCCATAAGACTTTTCATTGGGACTGAATTCCATTTTTTGGAACATCAGTTGTCCGGACCTGTTGTACACCATGAATTTCTTGATGTGCTTTATGCCTCTGGAAAAAGGATAAATAATATCATTTCTTCCATCATTATCTGGACTGAAAGCGGTGGGCATCAGGAGGTATGCGTTGCTACAGGCGACTGCCAGAGTGAAATTGTCGGTTGCAGTACAACCGCTGTCGGATACCACCTTAAGGCTGATGTTTTCTCTTTGAATAAGATTAATCGTGGGATTAGGACAATTGTTACAGGAAAACAGTGAAGCGGGTGTCCACTCAAAATTTCGGATGTTTTGACTGTAGTTTGGCGTCAGTGTAATCGGCTCGTCAAATGGCAAGTAACGGTTTTCGCCAAGTTCTACTTTGGGATTGCTTTTAATTTTGACGTTGATTTGTATGCTGTTGCTGTAGCATCCCAATGAGTCAATCAGTTGGGCGGTGTACATCCTGGATTGACTGGGCGTGAGAACTGGATTGTAAATGATGGTTGAATTCAAGCCATTGGGTGGAGACCATATGATTTGTTTGTCGTTAGGATAAACAGCAAGTTGCAAAGTGCTGTTCTCGCATATGGTGGTATCCCTGATGGTAGGCGCAGCCACAAAGGGTTCAAATATTTTCACGTAAGATGAATCTGACGTTGAGCAATGGAATTGATTGGTGGCTGTGGCGTAAAATTGTGTGGAATGCTGCGGCGTTACAAAATTGGTATCGCAAGTATTGCAGAAGTTTTGCAAATTGGATGTGGTTCTCCAAATCAAACTGTCGCTGGTATAGGCAATGAGTGAGTCGCTGCCGCCCAGGCAATATTCTATATGATGTGGAATGAGCCATAAAAAAGGCATTGGTCTTGCGATGACTTGTTTGATTACTGTATCCATACATCCGTTGATGTCGGCGGCAATCAGCTTTACAATGTAAGTTCCCTGCTGACCATATTGATAGGGCTGAGGATGAGTGCCATAAACCATGTTGTTGCCATCGCCATAATCCCAGCTGTACTTACTGATAGTGTCGTTTGGAAAATAAGTGGTGGTTGCATTCAGAACTGCAAGTGGTTGCGCAACGCAAAAACTGTTTTCGCTACTGAAATCGGCGTGAGGGCCTTTCACAACAATGTAATGATTTAGCGCTATCGTATCCGGGCAATAAGAATTGCCGTTGCTGATAATGACTTTATTTTCATAACGTCCCAATGAGTCGGCATTTATGGATATAATGGTGTCACTGTTTGAAAATGATTGAAGTCCCATGAGGTTCCAATTGAATACGGCTGAATTGTTGCGGTATCCATTGGTCATCCTGAATTTTGTGTTGGTATGTACACAAATGTCATTATGCGCATTGATCAAATTGGGAACGGCCGTATAAATTGTAGTTGTAGCGGTGTCTTTGCACCCACTTATCGGCTCTATGGAAATAAGACTGGTAGGGAAGTTGCCGGATCTGGGATAAGTATGAACGGGCTCTGATATTGAACTGCCGGGCGTATTATGTCCAAAGTCCCATAAATATTGTAAACCTGTTCCAGCACAGGTATTTGTAAATGTGAAAGTTCTCTTGTCTGTACAAGTATTTTCAAAGTTGAACTTGGCGATGGTACCGATTACGGTGACCTGGAAAGTTTGCGTCTGCCCCGGACAGTTATGATAATAAGGTGTTACGCTTATTGTTTTTGTGCCGAGAGAAGAAAACTTATGGGTAATGAAAGTATCTGCGGTTGATATTCTGCTGCCAAATCCGAAGTTCCATTCATATCTATCGGCGTAATCAGCTTTTGCAAAAAACAAAGCATTTAAATTACCGCAGAATCTGATTTGTTCGGGATGTGTCTGCAAATTGACCGGCGACCTGCCGTAATGAACCGAATCGAAAAAAAATGTGGATGAACAACCATCTATTGTTGTAACAGTAAGCTGAGGGATGAAATCACCTGCCGGGTAGGTATGTGTTGCTCTTGGGATGTTGTTGCTGATCGATGTGCCATCTCCAAAGTTCCATTGGTAATTATTGATGGTACTTCCTTGTGGTGTTGTGACTGTACTTTGAAAGCTGTTGGTCACCGGACTGCATCCGTCTCCGATGGTGAATGATCCTGTGATGGAAATCGGATTGATGGAAATAAGTTTTGTATCTGTTGTTTTACAGCCATTGGTATTGGTAGCCGTTACTGTAACGGTGAAATTGCCAAAATTCTGAAATTGATGATTGGCCAATGTTGTTGCGCTGGATTGTGAGGGAGAACTGTCTCCAAAGTTCCATTGGAAATTGGTAAAAGACGGATTGCTGTTAACATTGAAATTGACCAGTGAAGGCGTACAGAAAACTTCTCTGTTGGCTCTTATATTTACAGGAGTTGACGATTTTAAAGTAATAGATTTGGTTACTTCTGCTGTATGGTTGGGATAAACAATAATCAATCTGACTGTAAATGTCCCGGCGTTATTGAAAGATATTTCCGGGTTGGCAAGGTTGCTTCTTTGTCCGTTGCCAAAATCCCATAAATAACCTTTGGGTGTTCCTGTATGTGTTTGAGTGAATTTGATCAGGGCGGGAGTGCAAAATTGACCGCCTCTGATGGCATAGGAAAAATCGGGTTGTTGTGCTTTAAGTGCGGCAACAATACAAATAAAAAATATGGTTAGTTTTAGTTTTATACGAATATGATTTAAATGGTCTTCAAAGGGTGAGATGTGTAAAACTAGAAAATAATGTGGATAAAGTCAAATACTATGCCATGAAACATTTTGGGGTTACCTAAAATAAAAAAAGAGGCTTTTAGAGCCTCTTTTCAGTTGAAAAATTCTAAAAAATAGTGGTAGCCTTATTTTTTAAACAAGCTTATTGTATTGCTATTCAGTTCATTAGAAGCAATTGCGTTGATTTTATTATTAATCAGCAAAGATGTTTCTTTTTTATGGCATTCGGGTTTGTTACATTCGCCCGGACAAGATGTTTTAGTGGCCAATGTGGGGGCAATCACCAAGGAAACGATACTCATGAGTTTAATTAAAATGTTCATAGAAGGACCTGAAGTATCTTTAAATGGATCTCCAACTGTATCACCGGTAACAGAAGCTTTATGTGGATCTGATTTTTTATAATACATCTCACCATTGATTTCAACACCTTTTTCAAAAGATTTTTTAGCATTATCCCAAGCGCCACCCGCATTGTTTTGGAACATGCCCATCAAAACGCCACTTACTGTAGCACCGGCTAAGAAACCTCCCAAGGCTTCAGCACCTAAACCTGGCATGAAGCCGATGATCAAAGGTGATACAATGGCGATACCACCTGGGACCATCATTTTTCTGATGGAAGCCTGAGTTGAGATGGCCACGCATTTATCATATTCTGGTTTGCCTGTACCTTCCATGATACCGGGGATAGTTCTGAACTGACGACGAACTTCCTCTACCATGGCCATCGCCGCTTCACCTACCGCGCGGATAGCCAAAGAAGAGAACAAAAAGGGAACCATGGCACCTACAAAAAGACAAGCCAGCACATTTGCTTTATAAATATCTATTCCTGAAATTCCGGCCACACCCACAAAGGCGGCAAAAAGAGCCAGAGAAGTCAGCGCAGCAGAAGCGATGGCGAAACCTTTACCGGTAGCCGCTGTGGTATTTCCCACGGCATCCAATACGTCTGTTTTTTCACGAACATCAGAAGGAAGTTCGCTCATTTCTGCAATACCGCCTGCATTGTCGGCAATAGGACCAAAAGCATCAATAGCCAATTGCATGGCAGTGGTAGCCATCATTCCGGCTGCGGCAATCGCCACACCGTACAAACCGGCACATTCAAATGACCCCCAAATACCTCCGGCCAATACCAGGATTGGTATAAAGGTAGACTCCATGCCAACAGCCAGCCCTCCAATTACGTTTGTGGCATGACCAGTTGAAGACTGACGGATGATAGACAACACGGGACGTTTGCCCATGGCTGTATAATATTCAGTGATGATGCTCATTAATGTGCCAACAGCCAATCCAACGAGAATAGCGCCGATCACACCATTTTGAGTAATCATTTTTACGCCTTCTTTCATGCTGCCGCTTTCATATTCGGCATAGTCTCTGAGCAGATAAAAACCATTTTCGGGTAATACCACTTTCACCAATACGATAGAAGCGATAGCTGTGAGGATGATACTTCCCCAGTTGCCCATATTTAAAGCTTTTTGAACTGTTGCTGTATTGATACTGGCATTTTCACTGATTCTCACAAAGAAAGTTCCAATGATGGAGAACAGAATACCCACACCGGCAATCAGCATCGGAAGCAGGATAGGAGACATGCCATGGAAGTTGTCGGTTACTTTCGTTTCAGCACCCAACACCATTGTTGCAAGAACAGTAGCCACATAAGATCCGAAAAGATCAGCACCCATACCGGCCACATCACCTACGTTATCGCCTACGTTATCTGCAATGGTTGCAGGGTTTCTTGGATCATCTTCGGGGATACCGGCTTCTACTTTACCTACCAGGTCTGCACCCACATCAGCTGCTTTGGTATAGATACCACCGCCAACACGGGCAAACAAAGCGATAGATTCAGCACCTAATGAAAATCCTGTTAGTACTTCGATGGCGGTTACAATTTCTTCTTGTTTAAATCCCTCGCCTATGCCCATAGAGGGAACAAATACTTGTAATAAGACGATGAACATGGCGCCAAGTCCTAATACCGCCAGGCCTGCTACACCAACACCCATTACGGCTCCACCGGTAAAAGATACTTTCAGGGCTTTGCTTAAACTGGTACGGGCGGCCTGTGCTGTACGTACATTGGCCTTGGTGGCAGCTTTCATGCCGATATATCCTGCAGTGGCACTCAGAACGGCGCCCACAATAAATGCGATAGCGATGCTCCAATGCGAATTAGGATTGGATTGTGCCATTACGGCCAACAGAATAGATACAATCACCACAAAATAACCCAGTATTTTCCATTCGGCTTTTAAGAAAGCCATTGCGCCTTCAGCAATATAATTGCTGATTTCTTTCATTCTGGGCGTACCTGTATCCTGCTTGGAAACCCAGTTGAATTTCCAAAGTGTATAAATCAGGCCAAGAATTCCCATTGCAGGAACCAGATAAATCAGTTTTTCCATAATCAGTATCTTTTTTAAGGGTGGCAAAAATAAGGCAAAACCGCTGAAAAAGGAAAAATGAAACGGAATTATTGGCAACGATTGCATTCGTTGTATGATCTGATAGTAAATCTTAAAGGGAATTAAAATGAGTTTAATATGAAAAGGGGCCGAATTTTATTCTAGTCGGGCTTTACATCATAATAGATGTTCACCAGATTATTTTGGTAAAGGTCGGTTTCAATAAAAAATGATTTTCTTTTTTTGCCATCGATGATTTCTATGACCGAGGTGTTGGGTACGATGGAGCCTAGGTTGTCGGCGATGAATGAAATCAGATTGGGGCCTGGTTGCAAGATTACCGTAATGTATTGTGGCTTTTTGAGTACCGGAAAGCCGCGTGTGATCCATTTGCCGTTGATGTTCAGGGAAACCGTATCGCCATCTTCCACCGCATCATCCCATATGGCAAAGGTCAGCTGCTGGGTATGAGAGGTGATGCTGCCTACCAGCTTGCCATTTCTTTTTAATCCGGAATCTTGTGCAGGCGCCCTGAATGCAATGCTGTTGTATAGTTTTTGTACATCAATGCCTGTGGGGCCGGATTCAAATTTTTCAAAATCTTCTTTATTGTATTGATAATATACTTTGATGGCCATCACCGAGCCGCCAAAATTATCATTGTCTTTAAAACTCAGCTGCCTTGTGCTTTTTTCCAGTTGTAAACCAATGCTTGCGGTGGAAGGCGGATTTTTTCCAAAATCATCGGTGAAAAAAGTAATGATGTTCAGTCCGGTGTCTAAATTGAAATCCTCGGCTTCTCTGCTTTTTTTTGAATCCACCTGGTCGATGATATTGTTGCCATTGTTTTGGACAGTGATGATATCATTGTCCTTATTGTTGTCAAAAATGATACTGGCTTCTTTGCTGTGAACAAAAATGGTATCGGTCAATCCAAAATATACGGGCGACAATCTGGGTTTCAGTATTTTCAATGCGTTGGAATCCGACCATGCTTCCCGTTGTACATTTTTGAAAACCATTTCAGCGCTTTCAAGCAAGGAGAGTATTTCCTCTGCTGTTTTTTTTTCGTCGGTAGTTGAAGTGGAGATTTTATTGAGGGCGATGCCGATTTTTTTTCCGCTGATTCGGCTCAAGGTCAGTTGAGGATTCCCTTTCAGGTCTTTTGAAAAATCCAGTGTTCCATTCAAGAGTAAGGTGTTGTTATTAAGGGAGAAGGGTGACTCGTTGATCGGATATTTATTTTTACTGATGCTCAGCTGTCGGCTGTTTCTTTTCGTCAATAGTAAATCATAGCTACCTGAAAAATTTTTATAGTTGAAATTCAAGCGGGCAGGGTAGAGGATGCCTTTTTCCGATTCGCCGATTTGCAGATGGATGTTGATGCTGCCTGCTGAAGACACATCGGTTTGCAGTTGCCATTTGCCGTAGAAAATATCTTGTGTATAGGCTAAAACAGGCAGGAAAATAATCAGCAACAGGTATAAGCGCTTTTTCATGTTTGATATTGATGACGTTTAGGCTTACTCGAAAATCTGCATTTTGTTCAATGGTCTTCTAGCTATCAGCCAACTGAAATTTACCAATTCTTTTTTGTCGGCAGGAATCTTTTTGATGGGGTACAAGGTGCCGCTCACCTCATTAATGAACTTGATTTTGTTGATCTCCTTGTTGACGAACATGATGTCGATGACGTCGCTTTTGCTTCGATTCATGCCTATGTATGCACTGTCTTCATCCTGTGGATAGAAGATGCTTTCGGCCGGAGCACCTTTGGTTCTGATATAATCCAGCTGGCCTCCGATAAAATACCCGTTGATGGTTTTTCCGGCCATCTGATTGAAGAATCCCTGATTGGTTCGGTTGACCACCATGGCATTATTATATATATACATTCTCTTGGCCTGCTGGTTTTCTGTATAAAGCACCATGGTGTCGCCGGTGAGTTGCGTGTTGCCATTCCAGCATACAGGATGGTTGAAGAGGCGGAAAGTGGAATCAGCAGAAGTATAGTGCATGCTGTCGCATACAGCTTGCAGTGAGTCGTTGTAAATCTTTACATGGTGATAACCGATGAAGAAACTGATACTGTCGGTGTTGTTTTTTTTAAGGTCAATGTTGGAAATCGTTGGTGCAAGACTGTCTTTTGAAAGGGCTTTTGTAGCAGTGGTGTCTGTATTCAGCCGCTTTCCGGAAAATAATGTATCGGCGGTGATATAGGTGCTGTCATTATTGCGGTAGATGATCATCACCGGTTTTCGTGTTGCCAGAAACGTGTTGTTTTTCTTGTCAATCAAAATTTGATTACCTAACACCATCACGTTGTTCACGGAATCAACCAGCTTGCCGTTTCCTTCCACTTGGATGGTATTTGTTTTTTCGTCGAAGGCCAGTTTTTTTCCGCTCATGAAGTGGGTAGAATCCCTAAAAGTGGTTTCGTCAAAAAATACAGCTTCGCCGGTTTCGAGGTTGTAGTTGCCTTCACGGGTATCAATATTGCCATTGTCGGATACGATATGGGTGGGCGCGATGAAGTAGGCGGTTTTGAAGGCGGTGTTATACCTCAGGCTGTCGGCCCGCATATTGTATTTGGGATCTTTGAGTTTTACATCCTGCTGAAAGAAAACATCTTTGGTGTCGGAATAATAAATGGCATCATGGCTGGTGAGGACTGTTTTCTCATTCACCACCTTGCCTCCGTTGTGATAAGTGGCGATGCCGGTTTTAATATCGTATTCCAGTTCGTTGGTGGTTAATACAGCTTTGCCATCCGTGAGTTTAACCTGGTTTTTCAGGTAAGCCTTTTGTTCGTTTCCCATGTAGCGCAGATAATCGGCATAAGTGTTCACCGTATCGGCGTCATTGATGTGTACGTGACCGAAAATTTCGGCTATGCCTAACTGTTTGTCGAGTATGATGCTGTCGCCTGAAAGAAAAGTGTCGCCTTGTTTTACTCTTGCTTGTCCGGCTAATGTGGTTAGCACAGTTCCATTCGTAAGAGAGATTTGACGAAGGCTGTTGGCGCCGATGATTTCGATGACCCTGTTTGTGTCTGCAGAAAGGTCGATGGGCGTAACCGTCGATTGTGCGATGGCGCCATTGGCGTAACAAAAGCTGTAGATAAAAAAAACAATCATCTTCAATCCGGTGGGGTATCGAAGCAATCTGAGCGAAGATGTATTTTTTTTCAAGGTGATCAATTAGTTCTTTTGGTAAGGGGCATTGGAAGAATCCGGTGTTGGTGTGGTCAACGGCATTTCTGTTTGCTTTTTACCGAATACGGAAATATTGATATAGCGTTTGGGGTGCACCCTGATATCATCCAGCAGCAAATTGATTTTATTGCTCGTAGAGGATAAGTTTTTGTAGAGTGCAGGATCATTGATCAGCTTGCCTGCGGTTCCATTGCCATTGTTTACTTTTTCGAGTGTTTCTTTGATTTGAGTGATGGCTTGGTTGAGGTTGTTGAGTGTGGTTTTGAGGTCGAGCGCCGCAAGTTCTCCGGAGGTTTTATCCAGGTTTTCAATGATGCCATTGATTTTTTGATTGTTCTGCGCCAGGTTTTGTGTAATGGAATTGGTGTTTTGCAGTGTTTTGGCTAATGGGCCTTTGTCTTTGTCCATCAAGGCTTGCAAATTGATGGTGATATCGTTGAGATGGGAAATGACCGCTGTGATGTTGTTTTTGTTTTTTTCATCAATCACATTTTTAACGGCACCCATCAGCGAGTCGAGCTGGTCGATGGCATTTTTCACAGAAGCGATTACAGGATCTACTTTGTTGAAAACGCCGGAAAGGTATTCTCCGCTGGGGACAGTGTTGATGTTGTCGTTGTTTTTCAGATAGGTAGTGGCATCGCCCATTTTGATTTCCACTTTGGTTACAGTAAGTGGATTAGGATTGATGACCGCCACAGAATTGACGGGGATATTGACATCACTGAAGATGGAAAGTTTTACAAGGATCTCTTTCATGGAGGGGTCGGTAGTTATCTCACTGACTCTGCCTACTTCCAGGCCATTGATGATGACCGGATTTGAAGCGGTCAGTCCCTGTATGTTGGCATATTTCGCATTGAGTAAAACTGAATGGGTAAAGAGTTTGTTGCCTTTTAAAAAATTGAATCCCAGTATCAGTATAGTTACTGTGATCACGCCCAGAATACCTACTTTAGTTTCGTTAGAAATTTTCACTTGATTGTTTTTTGCAGTAAAGTTTTGGCTTGATGATATTATTGATGAGCTGCGCTTCCGCCATTTTGAGATTTCAGCGACTCAATTTGTTGTTTGTATTTTACCACAGCGGCAGTAATGGATTCCGCCAGTTCTTGCTGACCTTTTTCGCTGTTGAGGTATTCTTCATCTTCCGGATTGTTGATGAATCCGGTTTCAACCAAAATCGCCGGCATGTTGGTGGCCTGCAGCACCCAGATGCCTTTTTGTCTTTGGTTGACACCTAAGGCAGGACGATTTGTTTTTTCCACTTCGTCGTTTACGTAACTGGCCAGACGGTCGCTTTTCTCCTGGTATCTTTTGGCATAAACCTGGGCTATGGCACGACCTTCAGGGGTATTGAAGTCGAAGCTATTGGTAGTGGAATCTCCGTCAGATTCAATTTCAAAATCTTCGGTATTGTTACCTTCCTCTCGCATGATGGCTTTGAGTTTATCACTGGTTTTATGTGCTGCGAATATCCATACACTGGTGCCGCTTCGTTTTAAAGGCATTTTAAAATACTCATATAAAGGTTCGGTAACCGTATAAGGTATCGATTTCTTTTTCTTTTTTTTGCCTTTGCCTTTATAGGTGACTTTATATCTGGTTACCTGATGGGTGCCTATCTGGCGTTTGCCCATTTGCAGTGGCCCAGAATCAGCATGTATGCAAATGAAGAGATCACCTTTGTTGGCATTGGCAATATTGGCTTTTTCAATTGGACTTTGAAAAATATCGGAGGTTCGGGTGGGAATGATCTGTACGTCGGAGAGTTGCTTTTTTAGTTCCTCCACCAGTTTCAAAGAGATGGCTAGCGTTACGTCCTTTTCGGCAGAACGAAGCGAATTTTCGTATTGGCCGGTAGCGCCATAATCTGTACCGCCATGTCCTGCGTCCACAATTATCGTCTTGATCATTTTAGGCGCTTGTGCTTTTAATACGCTGAAATGGGCGATGATGGCAGTGAAAATCAGGAGAACTGATACCGGATATTTAATCATTTTCAAATCGGGGGTTTTAAATATTGGTATGAATCAATGGGTTAGAATTGCATTTGTAGATTAATTCACAAATACATAAAGCTAATATATCTATTTTTGCCGCATCGTTATGAGGCAGCGTCACAAAGGTAATACAAAAACCATTTCACACGGGGGCATTACGTTCCTGCTGGCCATATTAACCATATTTTTTGTACAGCTGCTTCGGGCAGGGAATAAGCCCGGTAATTCCTCTCTTCATTATTTACTAAAAGATACGATTCCGCTTTTGAACAGCAACGATTCTGTTATTCCTACTATAATTGACACCATCATACAGCCTCATACCGATTCTATACCTTTTAAGATAGCGCATGATACGTTGACAGATCCGATAGACTACAAAGCGGACGACTCCATGGTGTTTGATATTCCGGCCCAGAAACTTTACTTGTATGGCAAAACTTCCAATGTGAAATTTGCCGATAATGAATTGTCGGCTCCGGAAATCGCTTTCGATCAGCGGGCTAATACAGTGAATGCCCATCTCAAGAAAGACAGCACCGGCAAAGTGGTTGCCTATCCCACTTTCACGCAAGCCGATTTCAAATCCATCAGCGATACCATTGTTTTTAACATGAGAACCGGCAAAGGACTCACCAAAGGCACTTACACCCAGCAAGGTGAAATGTTTGTGTATGGTGAGAAAATCAAGAAAGTGGATCCTCAGGTTTTTTATGCACAGAATGGCAGGTTTACCAGTTGTAATCTGGATACACCGCATTTCGCATTTGTCAGTAAAAAAATAAAATTCATCAACAAGAAAATGGCATTCACCGGTCCGGTACATCCCGAGGTGGAGGGCGTGCCATTGCCCATTGTACTGCCATTTGGTATCTATCCATTGATTCAGGGAAGACATTCTGGATTCATTGCGCCCAATGTTACAGCCAATGACCAATTGGGGATGGCGATGGAGGGGATAGGATATTATAAGATATTAAGTGATAATTGGGATGTGGTGACAAGAGGAACCTTATATTCCTATGGCGGATGGAACTTCAATGTCAATCCCCGTTATTTCAAACGCTATCATTATCAGGGCAATTTCTCCTTCGATATGCAGCATTTCAAAACAGGATTCAAAGGCGATCCCGATTACCGGTCGTCGAATACTTTTCTGGTGAGATGGGCGCACAGCGTGGATTCCAAGGCAAGGCCCGGCGTAACCTTCAGTGCCAATGTGGAAGCCGGCAGCAGCAAATTCAATGAGCAGGTACCCAACAGTCCGGCCCGTAATTTTAAAAATACGATGGCGTCATCCATATCTTTTTCAAAAACATGGAAAGACAAACCTTACAATTTATCCATCAGTGCCAACCATAATCAAAACACTTCAACCCGTCAGATTATTTTAAACCTGCCCGATGTGTCGTTCAATGTGAATACACTCTATCCTTTAAGAAGAAAAGATGTGGCAGGTGATTACAAATGGTACGAAAATCTGGGCATGGCGCTGATTACCAATGCCCGAAGCGCTACTCAGTTTTATGATACTTTACCCGACATCGGCAAGCAGGCTTTGGACAATTTGAAATGGGGCGCAAGACACCAGGTGCCCATCTCTCTTTCGTTGCCCTCGATTGGTCCTTTTCAGGTAGCGCCCTCCGTTAGTTACAATGAGATGTGGACACAGGAAAAATTTATCAGGAGATGGAATCCGATGTCCAAAAAAGTGGACACGATCATACAAAACGGATTCTATACCGCACGCGACATGAGTTATGGCATCGGTGTCACCACCCGAATTTTTGGTATGTTTGGATTTGGTAAAAACAGCAAGTTGCAAGCCATCCGTCACGAGATAAGACCCAATATATCGGCCAGTTACAAGCCTAATTTCAATGCGGCCAATTATTACAATACGCAGGTGGATACAACAGGCCGAACACAGCGTTATTCTTATTACGAGCGTAGTTTGTTCGGTTATTTCTCGGAGCAAAAATTCGCCGGTTTGAATTTCAATCTGGATAATATCATCCAAATGAAAGTGAGGTCGTCGAAAGACACCAGTGCCCAATTGAAAAAAGTATCACTGATCGACGGATTCAACATCAGCGGCAGCTATAACTTTTTACTCGATTCTTTTCAGCTCGCCAATCTCTCCATTCAGGCCCGAAGCAATCTGTTTGAAAAAATCAACATCACGGCCAACGCCATGTTAGATCCTTACTTATATGATACTACAGGCAGAAGGATCAACAAGCTGGTTTGGACTAAACATCCGATATCATTAGGTAAAATGATGACGGGAGGGATTTCGTTGCAAAGCTCGTTTACAGGTGGTGACAAGAAGAACAAGTCGGCGCAGCAAAGCAACAAGTCGGGTGGTTTTGGTACACCAACTCCAGGTATGAACATGGATGAGTACCAGCAAGAGTCGGCATACATCAGAAACAACCCCAACGAATTTGTAGATTTCAGTTCGCCATGGGATCTGGCCTTGTCTTACTCTTTGCGTTTTACTCGCGTACCCGTTGCCGGTAGTAATGTGAGTTTCAAGACCTCCTTATTTCAAGATGTCACTTTCAGCGGAAATATCAGTTTGAGTCCGAAGTGGAAAATAGGCGCATCCGGTTCGTACAACATCACCAACAAAGAGCTGGGCGTATTGTCGATGAACATCTCCCGCGATCTTCATTGCTGGCAGATGAATCTGGTGATTTCTCCTGTGGGGAAATATCGTTTCTTCACGATCAATATCAGTCCCAAGTCGAATCTGTTGAGAGATATCAAAGTCAACCGCACGAGGTATTTTTATGATTTATAAATTTTTCTTCCACCATATTTAAATGGCGGTAAAAATTTCACCTATTTATCTTTTTCCAATTCCTTCCACATCAACGCAAAAACTTGCTGATTCAATTCTTTGGCACTGCTGTTCTCAGGTTGAACAGGCGGTAGGAAATTCATGCTGAGTCGTGTAGGCAACAGATAAAATGTTTTGGAGATAGGCATAGCGGTGGAAGTGCCTTTGATGATGCAAGGAATGATGGACTTACCACTTTCAACAGACAGTTTGAAGGCCCCGTCGAAAAAGGGTTTGAGTGGTTCACCGGTTCTGTTTCTGGTCCCTTCGGGATAGATGCACATGTGCATGCCTTTGCTCAATACGGTGCGCATCATCTCATAACTTTTCCTTCTGCTTTTTTCGTTTTTACGGTCGATCAAAATCGTACCCAACTTATAGAATAATCCAAATAAAGGCACTTTGGCAAATGAAGATTTGCCGATGGTTTTATTGGCTCCGGGAACATATGGTGCAGAGAGGGGGATGTCAAGTAAAGCATTGTGATTGAAAATAACAATATAATTCTCATTCGCCTCAAAGTATTCCTTACCCTTGATGGTTAATGGGCATCCGATCAATGTCAGCCAAACGTTCATCCAGATTTTGGAAACGGCAATAAAATAAGACTGGCCTTTTTTCTCATCCCTGAAAAGATGTGCGCAGAGCGAAGGGATGATGATGATGAGAAACGTGACGATAAAACTGATGAGTCCCCATAAAGCCCATATGCGGGCGAAAATATTTTTCAAAGCGGTGAGGGTTTATAAGGTTTGATTGGTTTGAATTGGTTTCAACGTAAAGATAAAGAAATGATGATTTGATGATTTGATGATTTGGTGATTTGTAAATGTAGTAGTATGCTAACTTGCTAATATGCTAATGTGCTAATTTTCGGGTTGGTTAATATTAAAATTGATGAGAAATAACGGTAGAAAACAACAAACATCAAACAACAAACATCAAACAACAAACAACAAACATCAAACAACAAACAACAAACATCAAACAACAAACAACAAACAACAAACAACAAACAACAAACAACAAACAACAAACAACAAAATTCATATCCTCCAATCAATCGGATCCTTACCCATTTTGATCAGTAATTCATTGGTTCTTGAAAAATGTTTGCAGCCAAAAAATCCTTTGTCGGCGGAGAAGGGAGAGGGGTGTGCGGCTTTTAGAATATGGTGTTTGGTTTGGTCGATTAGTGATTGTTTTTCTTGTGCGAATTTCCCCCAGAGGATGAAGATGATACCTTCTTTTTTATCTGATATTTTTTTGATGACGGCATCCGTAAAAAGATCCCATCCAAATTTAGCATGACTCATAGGTTCGCCGGATCTGACGGTTAAAGCTGCATTCAATAACAATACGCCTTGATGTGTCCATGGCGTGAGGTCGCCACAGTTTGGGGGCATATCCACTCCGATATCGTTTTTGATTTCTTTGTAAATATTTTGCAGTGAGGGTGGAAGTTTCGTGATGTTTTTGGGAACTGAAAAACTGAGGCCATGTGCTTGTCCGGGTCCATGGTAAGGGTCTTGTCCGATGATGACTACAGAAAGCCGATCGACAGGTGTACTGTTGAAGGCGTTGAAAATAAGTGGACCGGGAGGGTAGATGGTTCTCCCCAAAGCTTTCTCTGTTTTAAGAAAAGCCACAATTTGTTCGAAGTAAGATTGTTGAAATTCCTCTTGTAGAAATGTCTTCCAGGAAGGCTCGATTTTTACATCCATAGGGTGAATGTAGAATCTAATGTTCAGAATATAAAATGAAAAATGCCTGCCCCGATATTTCGGGGTAAAACCTGTCCGACTCAAAGAGGCGGGTGTAAAAAGCCTGCCCCGATACTATGTTGTAAAACCTGTCCAACAAAAAGGGGAGTTTGCAAAAAAAATAAGCTGAATTTAGAAAAACAGCAGGCCGTTTAACCTGTTGTTTTTGAATAATCTCTAACATCGGTAACGATTGCGTAGAAATATCCAATTTCAGCGTTTTCATTCATCTAAATGTTTTGTAACATTACACGTCAATTGGGTAACTATATCGTTGTAGAATTGTCAAAATCTATAACAGGTGTTTTTCCTTTGACCACATTTTACACCTGAATTGCCTGAGAGAATTTTTTAGTTGTTGCGGATAGAATTAAAGCGAATCCAGTGTGTTTGAAATGTGACATTAAAATACACATGAAATTGAGAAAGCAATCTCTATTCTTGACAATGAATCTTTTATTTTCCAATCAGTCTTTGAAAAAAAAATTAACCATCGGTACTATGGACACTTTTTTTTCATTACAACAGATTAAAAAAAGCTTAGGCGTTTATATCTTTTTTCTTTTAGTTTGTTTTTCTTCAAAAGCGCAATTGTTTCAGCAGGATTTTACTTCGCCTTTTGATCCGGTGATATTGGCAGGTTCAACTTCTAGCACTACAGTCTACGCCACTAATCCTTCTGTCTATGTAAATAGTACCAATCCTTCAAACAGTCAGTTTACTTCAATTGCAGCTAAGGACCTTACAAGCATAAGTGTTGTAAGCGGTAGGCTTCAAATTTCTAGGTCAGGAAATCAAACCTATTTTCAACGCAAAACTAATTTTCCAAATACTCCTGGGTCATTATTGATGAGTTTTGATTTTGAAGTGACCGACAATGCAGCTTCTGGTACTAGCCAGTTTAATGTTTTTATTGGGAGTTGTCCCTCTTGTGCTTTAACGCATACACCTAGCTCTTCTAGTCCAACAGAATATCATACAAGACTGAGATTTAATGTTAGTAATGGAGGGACTAAATTGTGGAATGTCGGAACTAACACACAGTGGGTAGCAGGAGCTCATAAAGTGACATTGGCAGTAAATAATAGCGGTAGATCTTTAACATATTTGGCACCTGATAACAGTTGCGAAACTATTGCAGATGATAAATTTGATGCTTGGATTGATAATGTTAAATTTACTAATGATGAAGCCGCTAGCAATCCAAATTTGGATTTAACTAATTTCTTTATGGGGACAGGTTCCTCCCCAAGCAGTTCAATTACCTATGCTCTGGATAATATGTTAATTGATACGATCCCTTCACTACCCCCAGTGTCTAATGCATTTACTCCTGCTCCCAGCGGTGTTGGTTTTACTGCCAATTGGACGCCGATTTCAACAGGTACATCCGGTTATTATGGTGTGAATGGTTATAATTTGGACATTGCCACTGATGCTGCGTTTACACAAAACTTGACTACACTATTTGTGCCAGGAATTTCAACTTCTTCCCTTGTAATTGATAATTCAAATTTTCCGGGATTAACAACAGGGGTAACCTATTATTACCGAGTGAGGGCCGCATCAAAATATACAGTGGGTACTTTTCAAAGTTGCAACTCCGGTACACAACAAGCTACCGCAGGGGATGCACTTTCATTCTCTCAGCAACCCATAGGTTTTTCGGTTTGTACAGGAAGCGCAGGACAAGCGTTAACTGTCAGTTCGAATAATAATCCTAGTTATCAATGGTACTCCAATACCGTTAATTCCAATAGTGGAGGTGCTGCTGTAGGATCAACAACAACCAATTTCACTCCACCAACAACAACTCCAGGTACTTATTACTACTATTGTGTTATTACTAGAGGAACGACAACACTCGCCTCCAATGTAGCGACTGTTACTGTAGTGCCATCTCCAACTTTGAGTAGTGTATCACAAGCTTCTCCAGTATGTGGGGGGCAATCGGCAACGATTAATTTAACGGGTTTGGTGCCCAATTCTGTGAATAATATTTTTTATCACATCGGTAGTGGAACTGTTCAATCTGCCACAGCAGTTGCCACAACTGCAGCAGGTACCGCTAGCTTTGTTTTCCTTACGGCAAACGGCAATGCCGTACTTTATATTGATAGTATCAGGTCTTCTTGTACCACAATATTCTCGGGTATTAACACAACGCTTGCTGTAAACGCATCGCCCAATTCGCCGACATCAGCAGTGGACACAGCAAAAATTTGTGCACCCGGAACCATTCCATTAGCCGTAAACAATGCCGGCGGATCTCCGGTAAACTGGTATAGTGCACCTAGTGGAGGCTCACCAATATTAACTAATAATCCATCATTTACTACTCCGAGTTATTCATCTAACACAACAGTTACCTATTATGCGCAAACGGTTGCAGCTAATGGTTGTTCATCACCCAGAGTGGCATTTATAGGAAACCTTACAGTTCCTTCATTTACATTAACCAATTCTACTATTTACAGCGGTGTGCCCACTGGCCCAAGCTACATTGTCAATATGCCATATACGGCCTCCAATAATTTAACGCAATATAGCATAGCATGGACAAGTGCAAATGCAACAGCTGCAGGCTTTCTAGCTGTGACAAATGCAAGTTTACCGGCTAGTCCAATACCTATATCATTAAATGTCAGTGCAGTTGCTGGGCAAATTTATTCGGGAACAATTACAGCATCTAATACAACAGGTTGTTCTACGGTGGCCATACCTTTTAGTATCCAAATATCTAATATTCAAGTTGGAGACTATGGGTCTGTTATGACAGGCAATTGGGCCGTTTCCGGTGCTGGAACAACATGGAAAACATGGGACGGAACAGCATTTACAGGAGTTACCGCTGCAGCTCCTTCAGCTTCAACTAATATTTGGATAATTGGAGGTTATACCGTTTCAACCGGAGCAACAGGAACATTTGCCTGTAAAGATTTGCATGTGTTGGATGGAATATTACAATCGGGTAATCAGATTTATACCACAGGGGCAAGTATCAGCATTAATGGAAATGTTATTGAAGTAGCTGCTAATGGCAAATTTGGTGGAACAAATGTGGGCAATGCAGCCGATGGTCTTTGTTTGACCGTTGCAGGAAGTCCAATCAGCTTTTCCGGGACTATTAGTGGAAATGTATTGACAGTAGCATCAACCGGAGGAACGTTAACTGCAGGGTTATTAATAACAGGCTCAGGTGTTACCTCGGGTACAACTATAGTCAATCAACTGACAGGAACTGCTGGCGCAGCAGGAACTTATACTATTAGTAATTCACAGATAATTTCAACGGCAACTACAATGAATGTTGTTTGCCATATAAAAGGCGTTGGCGGAATTATCAATTTATCGAGACTAATTATTTCAAGGGGTAGCGCTTCATTGGGTAATAATCCTTTGCTATTAATTGATCATGATGTAACCTTGAATCATCATGGTACAACTTTTAATGCGAGCTATCTTTACGGAGATGGCGCAACATCAGCTTTATATTCATCTTCTTTAAACCCAACTGTATTATCTATCAATACCGGAAAAACTGTGACTTTGCATAAGTGGGCCAGTGTTTGCTTAGGGTCTTCGGTTGGATCAATTTCAGCAAGTAAGTTTACATTAAATGTTGATGGTACATTAAGCTTCCTTCCAGGTGTGCCAGATGGATACCCTGCCGGAGCCGTAAATCAAGGAACACTTTCATATAATGGGGTTCTTAATATGAATGGAAGCAATGCCACCAATCCATTTACCATTAACATTGGTGCAACCGGAAAAATTAATGTTACAGAAATATACACTGCCGGGATAAGTGGTACTGCCGCAGGAACATCAGCTATTAATATTGCCCCAGGTGGGGAGTTAAATATTGACTCTTTAGCTGATTTCAGAAAATCCACACAAACTGTAACAGGAGTAGCAGGGGCAGTAGGATCGGGGGGTGCATTTAATTTACGAGGAACCGCCCGTATGCGCATTGGCTCAACAGCGGGTATCAATGCTGTGGGTACAAATACCGGGCACATCTTAACAGGTACGCGCAATTTCAGCAATAGAGCCAGATACATTTATGTGAGCACAGGTGCTTTGCCAACAACTGGTAATGCGTTAGATACAGCCGGTGCCGTTATCGATTCTACCTCTGGTGCTGGCACCTATCTTTCCCTCACAAAAAGTGTTGTATTAAGAGATTCATTACAGTTAACAAGACGACTTTTTACAGGTAATTCAACCTTAACTGTAAACAATATCAAAAATTTCTCAAGCACAAATTATATTGTTACAGATCAAACTTCGGGAAGATTAAGACAAACCGGTGTAACGTATAATGATGTGTTTTATCCGGTAGGGGCATTAACCACTAGTCCTGCATCTACATATAATCCGGTTACGATAAGTAATATTGGAACAACCGATAATTTTGGGGTCAACGTATCCACAGGAGTGCCTTCTAATTTAGCTGTTGATTCTGCTATCAATCGTTCCTGGAGCATTGTAGAGGATGTGCCCGGTGGCAGTATTGTGGCGGTTACGCCTCAATGGAATGCCACTTCATCACCCACTGAAATTGGTGCTGGGTTTAATGTCAACACTTGTGCCGTGGTTCATTCCAACGGAACTGCATTGGATTATGCCGGTTCTGTTGGCCCGGCTTTGGGAACAGGTCCATATACCAAATTGGGCTCCGGGTTTACGAGTTTTTTAGCTACAGACCGATTTGGCGTGGGGTACACTAAAGTAAGAAAATTCAGAAGTCGTCAATCCGGCTTTTGGTCTGAGTTTGATTCCTGGGATATCTCCAATGCTGCCGGTGGCTATTCACCATCGGAAGGGGATATACCCAACACCGATTCGTCGGAGGTGTTCATTCAACCGGCACATGAAATATCGATTGCCAGTGGTAATACCAATACGTATTGCGGCAACTTAACGTTGAGCGGCAAGTTGAATCTCTCTACTTCGCCCATCGACACTTTCAAAATTGGTGGCAGCTGGAACAAAACGGCCACCGGCTTGCTCAATGCCAACGACAGGCCTGTCTATTTTACAGGTAACAGGAATGTTACCATCTCAGGCATCGGTGGGCAAAAATTTGAGCGATTGTATGTGAGCAAAAGCGCATTGGCCAACAAAGTTACCCTAAGCGATAGCATTGCCATTTCCAAGGAGTTGAAAATGATTACCGGAACATTGGATCTGGCCGCCAAGAACATCACCTTATTGTCGGATGTGGCCAGCACCGCCTCATTTGCTGCCATGCCCGCCAGTGGAGCAGCGATCAGTTACTCCGGCCTCGGACGATTTGAAGTGCAGCGTTATATCAATTCAGGAACCGGCGGTACACGACATCAAAAAAGCTGGCAGTTGTTGTGTGCACCCATCGATCCTGCCGAAAATATTTCCATCAAACAATCTTGGATGGAAAACGCAGGTCCCAATTTAAATCCCAATCCGGGTTATGGGACTCAGATTGTAGGACCAGGTGGAACAACGAATGGCTTTGATGTGGCCACTGCTTCTGCATCTATCAAAACATTTGATCCTGTTAATAACCTATGGCAGTTTGCCCCCAATACCAATCAAGGGGTAGCCAATACACAGGGGTATATGTTGTTTGTGAGAGGAAGTCGCGCAATCACCACTTTAACCAATGCAGATTCAACCGTATTGAGGGCTAAAGGTAAATTGTTGATTGGAGATAATATCAATGGGCCGTCTATCCCTGCTGCGCAATTTCAGTCGGTTGCCAATCCTTATGCATCGGCCATAAATTTTGATGGGTTGAACAAAACTAATTTGCAAGATTATCTTTATGTTTTTGATCCCACGTTAGGAGGTAGTTATGGTTTGGGAGGTTTTAATGCGATTACCGCAGGAGGTTCGCCACAAAGTCTTTCCACTTATTATCCAACAACTACTTCTCAAAATAGATACATTCAATCGGGGCAAGCTTTTTTTGTGTACAATAACACAGCGTCGCCAGGTTCAATTTCATTCAATGAAGCTGCAAAAGTGAGTGGTAGCAGAATAGTATTGAGAGAAAACAATACTGCCAATGTTGTATCTCCATCATTAAGATCTACCCTTAATTATCAGGCTGCTGATGGTAGTTACAAATTAAGCGACGGCAATTTGTTATTATTGGATGAGTCCAATAGTGATGATGCATCCGATGACGCCTCAAAATATTTCAATAATGGAGATAACTTGTCGATAAGCAACAATGGCCTGTCTTATGCCATCGTTAAAAGAAAACCGATTCATGCAGCGGATTCGGTTGTATATCATTTGATGCTTGCAAGAGTGGGAAATTATCAGCTGGCATTGAATGCCAATAATTGGAGTTCGCCTTGTCAAACAGCAAGATTGATAGACAAGTTTTTGAATGCCAGCACCACGGTGAATTTAAACAGCGCGTTTATTTATCCCTTCACCGTAACCACAGATCAGCAATCAAGAGCAACAGACCGATTTGTTTTGGTATTTAATTATTCCAACGCTGGTACATTGCCCGTTCGATTTATTCACGAAAAAGCTACTGTTAATAAAAATAAGGTTATCGTCAGTTGGTCTGTAGCCAATGAATTGGATGTTACCCAATATGCAATTGAAAGAAGTGCCGATGGAAAGGATTTTGTAAAAATTGGTGTAATAGGAGTCGCCAACCCACCTAACAATAATTATGTTTTTGATGATCAGTCGCCTATCTTTGGCCCTGGTTATTACAGAATTAAAGCAGTGGATGTAAACGGTTCTTATTTGTACAGTGCAGTGTTGAAGGTCGGTATTAAAAACTTTGGAGGAGCGCCTTTTGCCATTTATCCGAATCCGGTAATTGAAGAAACGGTAACTGTCTTCGCCTCTTCAGATTTGGCTGTAAGTTGTAAGTATAAATTGTACGATCAAACTGGCAGATGTATCCAATTAGGTAATGTTGATTTCTCTACCCAACAACAACAAAAGATTCATTTGCCCGCAGGTTTAGTTGCAGGAATTTATCAACTTGTTCTGGAGACAGAAGATAGTCATACCTACTGTATTTCTCTTCACAAAAAGTAAAGTCATTCATCTATAAAAACCATAATTGCCCCAAATTTGGGGCAATTTTTTTTGGTAACGATTGCGTATAATGTGCATAAGATTGATTATTTATTCAATCTTATAGATGTACATTAGTGATATTGATTGGATTGAGATTCCTTCATCCCTCCAAATAAAATTAAGCCCATAGTTATGAAAATTAGTAGTAATTACCCCTTAATACCAAAATGTTCTTCGTGGATTTTTTGTAAGGTTACCGTAATTATTTTTTTGCTCTTTCTCGTGATTTTCGACAAATCAGCAAAAGCTCAACTTTTTCAAGAACAATTCAGTTCTCCGTTGTCGTCGTTCAACAATTCGGCTCAACCAACCGGGTCCTACTATGTAAATACTACAGCTCCCTCCAATCTGCAGTTTACCCATCTGCAATCGGGAGCCATTTCTTCTTCAATTGATGTAAACACATCTGTTGTCAATGCCCTTACCATTACTGAAACCAGCACAAATTCACTTTCCGGGCTTTGCAGAAATGTGAATCTGAGTGCCACGTCGCCTAATACACTTTTTGCACAGTTTGATCTTTCAGTCACTTATGGTTCTTCTGGTTCCAACCCTAAAATTTCCTTTGCACTGGGAGGAAGTTTTACAAACAATCTTACCAAAGAAGCCGTCACCAATGTTTTTGCCGGACTTGAGGTGAAATTCAAATCCAATTCTAATTTGGCGATTTCCAGTTATGGATCTGCCACAGAGTTGACGACATTTGCCTATGCCTCACAAAAAACCTTGCTGATTGCCGCCAACAAATCAGGTGCTGCCATCAGTTATCTTGCGCCTGATGGTACTTGCGAAACACTGGCCAATAATTGCTTCGATATTTGGGTCGGTGCGATAAAGGCAGGTAATGATGTGGCCGCAGTAACCAGCACAGCTTCATTAAATCAGTTCAAACTCTTGCATGGATTTACTTCTGCATCGAGTGTAGGCAGATCCAATGCCATTTATAAAAATTTACTCATTGATCCCATTCCTGCAACGCCGGTTTCATCCGCTTCGTCCTTATTGTCTTCAACAGGCATAGGCTTTATTGCAAACTGGACACCAGTGTCAGGTGTCACTGGGTATGAAATTGATGTGGCGACAGATGCTGCTTTTACTGCAGGTCTAACCACCATTTTTGTGGCAGGGGCCAACACAAGTTCAGCTGCTGTAACAGGTCTTATTCCCAGTACGACTTATTATTACAGGGTAAGGTCGGTATCACAATATTCGGTGGCTACATACAAAAGTTGTTCTTCTGCTACACAAACAGCCAATGCCGGTTCCTGCATTTCTTTTTCAACTCAACCCACAAGCAATAGTTATTGTACTGGTAATAACATCACTCTAAATTCTGCTATTTCTGGCAGTGGAACTATTACATTTCAATGGTTCACAAACAATACTCTTTCAACCACAGGAGGAAGTTTGATTGGAGGTGCAAACAACGCATCTTACAATGTTCCATCTTCAACGGCAGGTACTTACTATTATTATTGCACGGCTTCCAATGGTACTTGCACTATCACTTCCAATTTATCTACCATAGTAGTTACACCCAATCCCACATTCACCAGCGTATCACAAGCAACGCCTGTGTGTGCTGGTAATAATGCGACCATCAATTTGACGGGACTCGTCGCTTCTGCAGCACAAATGATTTACTATCATATTGGAGCAGGTGGTGTACAATCAGTCAATATCACTTCAACGGCCGGAGGACTCGGCACTTTTAGTTTGGTAACAAATGTTGGAATGGGAGGACAATTGTTGATAATTGACAGTATCAAAACAGCCTGTAAACTTTCACTGATATCAGGTAATACAGTCAGCCTGACTGTCAATCCAACACCCGCCAATCCAACTGGAGCAGTCAATGGATTCAGATGTTCTGCAGGGACAGTGACAGTTTCAGTAGCAGCACCTGCTGCAGGTTACACCATCAATTGGTACGATGCTTCAACTGGAGGTAACCTTTTAGCCACTGCCAGTAATTCCTATACCACGCCAACAATGTCGATGGGAACAGTAAACACTTATTATGCAGAGACGGTGGCAGTTCCATCCAATGGATGTGTTTCACTTATCAGGCAACCTGTAACGGCTACCGTTTCTCAGGCAGGCATAACACTTACCAGCAGTAGTATTTTCAGACCAGTTCCAGTGTCTCCATTCATTACCAATCTGCCTTACAGCAGTGTGTTAGGATCATCAGACCGATATGATCTTACTTGGGGAGGATCTTACGGTTTTGTCAATGTAACGAATGCTATTCTTCCTGTGGGTAATATTCCACTGACCATCACCAATGCATTACCTGGCGTGTATACAGGCACGATAGTAGTAAGAAGTAGCACCACGGGATGTGTATCAGGTCCAGTTCCATTTTCTTTAACCATCGTTGAACAGCTACAGGGCGATTATGGAACGATAGCATCTGGCAATTGGGCAGATACGGTCATCTGGAGAAGATACGACACCGCATCAGGCACCTTCAGTATCAGCCACGCAGGATTGATTCCAATATTGAGCGACAATGTATGGGTCAATTCCGGTCACACCGTGAATATTCAAAGTACAGACCGCAATTGTAAAAATCTTTATGTAAAGGGTAATCTCATTTCAAGCAATCTCACCAAAGCGCCAGTTCAAGTATTGGTCTATGGTAGTTTAGTACAAATGTTTACAGGAGGATATATCGGCTCAATCACGAATCCCACCGGTGATAATGCAGATGGCATCAGTATCACATCAATGAGCTCAAACCTGAAAATAACAGGATCAGCAGGATCGGTTTTTTTATCCAGATTATGCACCAGTAAAGATAATGGAGTGCTAGTGATAGACAGAGACGTTACACTAACTTATCATGGCACATCTAATCAGGGAGGGCATACGGTAGCCTGTTTTCCGGCATCGCAATCAACACCCTCAACCGGATATAAAGGTTTGAATACGACAATGGTCATCAATGAAAATAAAACACTGACATTCATGCCTTGGGCCAGTTTGAGTACAACAGCTAATACAGGTACTCTTCATCCCACATTAAGTTTTACAGTGAATGTATATGGCACTATTCAAATGCTCAATAGTCCTGCGCCAAATGTTATAATTCCAACTTCTCCTGCTTGGACAAATGGCCTTTCGAATGCAACAAACAATAGTGTCAACTTTCGCAATAGTTTTATCTACGGAGGTACCAAGGATCCTGGAAATGTATTCTCACTGAACATCTTTAATGGCGGTTTGGTGAATACCCCAGAGATTTACCCTAATGGTGCTGATGCTGCTTCATCTCAGCCGGCTTACTGGATGTACGATTGCGGCTTACCGATAGGTAATCTTTCCAATATCAATGTGGCCGCTGGCGGCAAATTGAATGTTTATAAGATGGCTGATTTCAGAGTGCCGGGGCAAACGGTAACAGGTGCCGGTACCTTCACGCTGGCATCGACCGCAAAATTAAGAATGGGTTCGGCTGATGGCATTGCCGCAACAGGAGCTACCGGTCATATACAAACGAGTATAAGAAATTTCAGCACAACGGGGGTATACGCCTATGAAGGTACGGTGCCACAGATTACAGGTACAGGGATGCCTTCCACTGTTTCAGGAGTGATCATCAATAATGCCAATAATGTTTCGCTTACTGCCAACACAGTTGCCACGGATTCTGTGAATATGTCAACAGGTAAACTGATATTGGGCGATAAAAATATGGCTACCAATACAGTACGTTTTGCCAATAATACCAGTTACTTCGTAACCAACGGAGCCGGCGCATTGAAATTGTTCAATGTGTCGGGTGCAGAAAAGTTTTTTCCTGTTGGTCCTTCTATCACTTCATATAATCCTGCCTGGATTACCAACAGTGGTGCTTCGGATAATGTAAGCGTGAAAGTAGAGCCTTACGCTTTGTCGTCGGCAGTGGCCTGGCCTGCGGGCGTGCCCAGGATTTTCAGAAGCATCCGCACAGGCATGTGGAATGATCCGGCTACCTGGGAAACACAATCTTATCGTGTTGGGAAGTCTGTCAATCGCAGCTGGACGATAGGAGAGGACGTTTCGGGTGGAAGCAATTTATCGGTACGCTTTCAATGGACGGCTGCCGACGAACTGCCGGGCTTCAACAGAAGTTTGTCATCTGTGGTGAGGTTCAACGGAAGTGTGATTGATTATCCAGTGGCTCCGATTCCTTACAACGCGGCAACCGGAACAGATCCTTATTTGCAAACGGGTAACAGCATCGCCAGCACTGTGCTGCAATTTGGTGTGGTCAGTGATACCAGTACCAGCTTGCTGTTTGGGTCTACCACCAACGCCTATCCGAATTCTTCCATCTCGCATGTCGTCATCAATCCTGCCAATGTGGTTACAACTAATACTGCAGTCAACACCACTTGCGGCGATCTGCAGATCGACGGCACATTGAATCTTTCTGGCAGCACAGGTGATAATCTTTTGATGGCCGGCAACTGGAACAGAAGCTCTACAGGGGTGTTCAATCCCAATGGCAACGCCATCATCATGAATGGAGGCAACAATACCAGTATCACTGCGGTCAATGGCGAAAGATTCTCAAAACTTTATTTACAAAAAAACGCCACATCCAATTCGGTTACTTTGCTCGACAGCATCGCCATCAGCAAGGAACTGACATTAACTACCGGTACGCTGAATCTGGGTGCCAAAAACGTTACACTTTTGTCGGATTCTACCAATACCGCCTCTTTCGGTACTTTGACTTCCAGCGGAGCCATCAGCTATTCAGGAACAGGAAGATTTGTAGTGGAAAGATATATTCATACAGGAACTAACGGTACGCGACACGCGAAAAGCTGGCAGTTGCTGTCTGCGCCTACCATAGGTCAGACTATCAAGCAATCTTGGATGGAAAATGGCATGGCTAATTCCAATCCTGTGCCCGGATATGGAACACAGATTGTTGGCGTCGGAGGTACAGCCAATGGATTTGATATGGCGGCGATAGCGCCATCCATGAAAGTATATTCTCCGCTTGACAGTACTTATGTGGGTGTAGCGAATACGGGATTGCCGATCAATAACACCCAAGGGTACATGCTGTTTGTAAGAGGAGACCGTTCTGTTACGGCCTTCAACACTGCGGCCAATCCTACAATTCTTCGAACCAAAGGAACCCTGCAAACCGGCAATGTTGCGGGGCCTGCCATACCTGCCAATAAATTCCAGTCGGTGGCCAACCCATATCCTTCAGCCATCAATTATGCTGCAGTTACTCAATCGGGGCTGACACCTTTTCTTTATGTTTTCGACCCGATACTGTCGAGTTATTATGGTTTGGGGGCATTTCAAACGATAGAGTTAGCTAATGGAAATGCCACGCCCGGAGGTACCAGCATGTACAGCACCAGCGGCGATTACAGAACCATACAGTCAGGTCAGGCTTTTTTTGTGAGAGCAGGCAATACAGCTGGGGCTATCAGTTTCAAAGAAACAGACAAGGTGAGTGGTTCAAGACTGGCCATGCGTTCGGGGACTACTCTTGTCAACAATAATTTATCTTCTGTGCAAACAAGACTTTATTTGGTAGCAGATGGGCATCCATATTTGGTTGATGGCAACAAGGTGGTCTATGGTAAGTCATATGCCGATAAGCTGGATGAATACGATGCGCGAAAAATGATGAATGCAGGTGATAATCTGGGTTTGATGAGGCAAGGAGAAGTATTGTCGATTGAGGCCAGAAGCGGATTGAAAGCTGCTGATACTGTCAATTATTTTTTCCGTCCTTATAAAAAAGGAAATTATTATTTGCAGTTCAATGCACCGGAATTAAAAGAACAATCATTAACAGGTTTGCTGATTGACCATCATGCGCATACTTCAACCCTGGTAAAATGGCAAGACAGCACCCTTTATGCATTTTCTGTTGATGAAACACCATCATCATCCGCATCAGATCGTTTTGTGTTGATCATCAAAAGCAATCCAAAAAATGCAGCGCCAAACGGCAATGAAGCGCCTCAGCTTCATATATCACCCAATCCGATTACAGGGCATACATTGCAATTCAGCATCGATACCCGATTAGGTAAAAATGGGTTTTACGAGATCAGCAACATGGCAGGTCAGGTGGTACAAAAAGGAACATTGAATCTGCAATTGTCTGACTTGAAACACCTTCTTCCGCTTCATGATGCTTTACCGGCAGGAGCGTATCAACTGAAGGTTTTTGATTTGCTGGGCCATTTGGTCAGCGCAAGTTTTCTGGTACAATAATCAACCTAGTTTCATTTCATAAAAGTCAAATGGCATCCGTCGGCAACGTGCTTTCCATTTCAAAGCTCATATAAAGTATTTGTTTATTCTTAATGAGCTGGTTGTCAGTGATACTTTTTGGGAACGTTTGCATAGAATATTCATCAGATTGCAAAGGTGTAGCATTGTTTTTTGTAGCTTTCCGCATAATTTTTTCATCCTCACGTGCTTACGTGAAACTGCACGTAAAACTGCATTAAAAGAATACTATGAGAAGAAGTATTTCCAACACGCTGTGTTTGTTTTCAAAGAGAAAACATTTGATTTTTTCAACTTTATTGATGTTGGCCTTCCTATTGGGCCATCGATCCCAAGCCCAGTTTACCTCCACCTGGGTATTGACTTCAGACAAGACATCGGCTCTTTCCGGAGCTCAAGCTGCAAACGTTAGCGCCGGCGACATGATCCCCGGTACCGGATTTGAAAATCCGGGTTCGCACAACACGGATGGCTACCGTTGCCAAATCACCACCGGACCTTGGGTAAGCACACCCACAGACGGGTTCAATGTCGATTTTCCATTGTCGCCAAATGGTGGATACGATCTGACCATCAACGGTCTTACACTCACGGCCAAAACATCTGGAGGCAGTGGCGCTCATCTGCTCTCGCTGGCGTATCAGGTGGATGGGGCAGGAACTTGGATTCCTTTTGGTACAGCACAAACTGCCAATAGTGGCGGTACCACCAATATCAATTTCGGTGCCTTAAGCACGGTGCTTACTAACAGCCATACCTACATGATACGCATGTATGTTTATGCAGCAGGCACATCAACCACGGCCAGCCGTAAAGTATTCATCAAAAATGTGGCCTTCACCGGAACGGCCGCGCCTGGAGGTCCTGCGCCCACTGTGCAAACCACAGCAGCTGCGGCTACCGGTCGCACTACAGCAACTGCCAGTGGCAATATCACAGATGGTGGTATTTCGGGGGTAAGTGTGAGTGGTTTTTGCTGGGGTACAGCAGCCAACCCCACCACGGCATTGACTACGATTTCAACTAATGGTCCAACTTCAGGGGCCTATACACTTCCCATCACAGGATTGTTGGCGGGCACCACTTATCATGTGCGTGCTTATGCCACCAATGCCGTGGGAACATCCTATGGTGCCGATCTTACTTTTACCACAGATGCGGCAGTTATCCCTACATTAACCACAGCAGCAGCCAGCAACATCACCATCTTCACCGCCAACAGCGGTGGTAACATCAGTGATGATGGTGGCGCGTTAGTTTCTGCAAGAGGTGTATGCTGGAGCACATCTACCAATCCAACGATTGCCAACAGTACCACTTCGGATGGAACCGGTTCTGGTTCATACACAAGTCTTATGACCGGCTTACAGCCCTCCACAACTTATTATGTTCGTGCCTATGCTACCAATAGTATCGGAACAGGTTATGGCAACGAAATCAGTTTCACCACACCACCGCCAACTCCAACCTTGTTTGCCAATCCGACTGTGTTGAATTTTGGCAACATTCTGCAGAATACTTTCTCTGCCGCTCAATCGTATAGCCTTACAGGTTATTACCTCAATCCATCGGCTTCGAACATCACGGTGGCAGCACCCGCCGGCTTCAGGGTTGCACTGAGCAATGCTGGTCCTTTTTATCCAACACTGCAAATTCCTTACACCAACGGCACTTTGGCCGCTACCGATGTTTATGTGAGATTCTCACCGACTCAGGTACGTGCTTATGATGACAGTGTTGACAATATCAGTGCCGGAGCCAATACCGTTTATGTGCGCGTAACCGGAACTGGCTTGCCGAATGGATTACAAACCGGACAAGGCTTCAGCAACAAAGGAAAAGAATTCTGGGTAGGGTACAGTCCTACAGAAAAATTCTACAGCGACAATTCACAAGACATGAGATTCACGTTCAGCAACACCAACAACGTGCCTGCTACTGTAACCATCTCAATGCCTAATATTCCCACCTTCACGCCATTGACCTATACCGTTCCAGCCAATGGCACCATCACTACCAATGGCAACGAGATTCCTGAATCAGGAGCTGAAGATGCAAGACTGGTAAATGAAGGTGTATACACCACCGGCATCAAAATAACTTCCGATACTCCCATTGTGGTTTATTGCCACGCCATCACCAATCAGGTGTATGCCGCAACTGTGCTTTTTCCAACACCTACTTTGGGTAAAGAATACACTTCTTTGAATTTCACACAACGCAGCAACAATTCAAATGGCAAATCCTTTTTGTTTGTTGTAGCCACCGAAGACAATACGACCATCGAAGTGACACTTCCAGCCGGTGTGGAAACTGACACACATGCAGCAGGTTCTACCTTTACGCAATTATTGAACAAAGGTGAAATCCTGAATCTGTTTGGTAAGCCAACAGGTCATCCCAATTTATATACAGGCAATGATTTGACAGGAACAATTGTAAAATCCATCAGCACATCATCCAGCTGTAAACCATTTGCCATGTTCTCGGGTAGCAGCAAAATCACCATCGATTGCGACAATGGTACCAGTGGCAGTGGCGATAATCTGTTTCAGCAAATGTTCCCTAAGCAAGCCTGGGGAACTAAAGTGGTGACCATACCCACTCTGCCATTGACAAAGAATCACTACCGTGTACTTGTAGGTGATCCTGCTACTGTTGTTAAAAGAAATGGTGTGGCTTTGACCGGCCTCATCAACAACAGATATTACGAATACTTCAATGACCTTTCTACAGTTGACTTGCTGGAGGCCGACAAGCCGATCATGGTGGCGCAGTACATGTCAACCAACGGAGAGTGTGGTAATCCCGACAATATCGGCGATCCCGAAATGGTTTATCTCAGTTCTTTGCAACAAACCATCGATACTGTCAATTTCGTTTCTTCGCCTTTGGGCAATACCAACAGCAGATCGCATTACATCAACGTGGCGATTCCTACCGCAGCGGCCAATACCTTCTTGTTGGATGGCGTGAACTATGGTGCAGCGTTTCAGCCTACCAGTTATGATCCTGCCACTTCCTATGCGCAAATTCAGGTAAGTGAAGGATTCCATAACATCGTGGCTGCGGATGGTTTCAATGCCACCGCTTATGGTGTGGCCGGAGATGAAAGCTATGCCTACAATGCCGGTACCAATGTGAAAAATCTTTTGACCGGATTCTCCCTGCAGAATCTTTATGGTACAGGTACGGCCAGCAATGCTTGCCGTAACAATGAGTTTTATGTGTATGCTACATTGTCCTATTTGCCAGTGAGCATCACCTGGAACTTCAACAATAATCCTGCTTTAACGCCTAATGCCTCCTTTACTGTAAACAACCCTACACCCATCGACAGCTTCGTGGTGAACAACCAATGGCTGTATGTATTCCAGAATCCAACTCAATACCTGTTCAGTCAGGTTGGTTTGCTTCCGGTGGAAGTGACCGCGGTGAGTCCTATTCCTGATGGATGTAATGGAGAACAGAAATTCAATTACAATGTGAATGTGATTCAGGGACCAACGGCCAGCTTCAGTTATTCCAACACTTCGGGTTGTTTGAATCCTCCTGTACAATTCACTGATAACTCAGTAGGCAATGGTTTGAATCTTGATTTGTGGCAGTGGAATTTTGGTGATGCAGGAAGCGGCAGCAACAATACTTCTATTTTACAAAGTCCATCTCATGCCTTTTCAACCGGAGGTTCTTTCAATGTCACGCAACATGTGGTAACGCTGGAAGGCTGTTATGATGATTCTACCATAACCATCAATCTCTCTGCACAACCCGTAGCTTCATTTAATGCGGCTACCACAGTTTGTCAGGGTCAGGCGGTCACTTTCACCAATGCCTCAACTATTTCATCCGGTACTATCGGACAATGGAACTGGGATTTCGGTGATGCTTCGCCGGTAGTGACCACCACTTCAGGTACCACTCAAACCCATACTTTTACAGCTGCTGGAACTTATACTGCAACATTGACTGTGATTTCTTCTACCGGTTGTACATCATCAGGATTCAGTCAGCAGATTACTGTCAATGCTTTGCCAACTGTCAGCTTTAACGCACTTAACGGAGTTTGCACCAATGCCGCACCTTTCGCACTTACAGGAGGTTCGCCTGCAACAGTTGCAGGTGTGGGTACAGGTGTTTATTCAGGTACTGGCGTAAGCAATGGTACTTTCAATCCGGCTACTGCGGGTGCGGGAACCTTTACCATCACATATACTTATACAACAGCAGCAGGTTGTGTGGGCACCGCTACCAGCACCATTGTGGTTACGCAAGCACAGACACTTTCCATACAGTCGGTGGCACCGCTTTGTACAGCAAGTGCTCCTGTAACACTCACCCCCAATGTGAGCGGAGGGGTATTCAGCGGAACAGGTGTAAGCGGATCCACTTTTGATCCTGCCGTATCAGGTGCGGGTACTTTCACCATCACTTATTCATTGCCCAATAATAACTGCTCTGTGCCAGCTACACTTCAAATTATCGTAGGGGCTACGCCAACAGTTAGCTTTGGAGCTTTGACAGGCGTTTGTACCAACACTGCTCCTTTTGCACTTTCGGGTGGATCACCGGCTTCAGCAGCAGGTGTAGGCACCGGTGTTTATTCCGGAACAGGCGTAAACAACGGCACCTTCAATCCTTCCACTGCCGGTGCAGGTACATTCCCCATCACTTATACTTATACCACAGCAGCCGGATGTTCAGCTACTGCCACCAGTAACATAGTTGTCACTCAGGCCTTCAACCTTACGGTACAGTCTGTTGGACCATTATGTGCAGGAGATGCCGCCGTGAACTTATCGCCAAGCGTGCCCGGTGGCGTATTCACCGGAGCCGGTGTAACGGGATCTTCTTTTGATCCTGCTGTTTCGGGCGTAGGCACCTTCAATATCAGCTACTCCATACCCGGCAACGACTGTTCGATTCCGGCAACATTGTCTATCACGGTCAATCCCTTGCCAACTGTGGATGCCGGTCAGCCAGTTACAATACTTTCAGGAGGCTCAGCTACTTTGACAGGTACCGCCAGTGCAGGAACTTATCTTTGGACACCGGCAACCGCCTTGTCGATGCCGACTTCCATCACCACACAAGCTAATCCTACTTCAACTACAGATTATACACTAACGGTAACCAACAGCTTCGGTTGTTCAGCCAGCGACAATGTAATGGTGAATGTGATTGCCCCTTGTCTGGATCCGTCGAATGTGTTCACACCTAACGGCGATGGTTATTACGACAAGTGGGTGGTGTACAACGGCACCTGCGTGACGAAAGTGGCAGTTGATGTGTACAACAGATGGGGTGGTTTGGTTTATCATTCGGATAATTACATGAACGACTGGGATGGCAGATCCAAAAACAAGCCATTGCCCGACGGTACTTACTATTATGTGGTGAAGGCCACGCTGGTAGGAAACGTTCAGAATATCCTCAAAGGCAATGTCACCATCATGCGTTAATCAACCACATTCACACAACCAATAACAGATAAACAATAAGAATATGCGAATTAAGACAATCATAGGAACTACAATCGGTATCATGCTCGCAGGGTTCAGTGCCCAGTCGCAGCAGATTTTCAAAGTAGCCCAGTTTGTAAAACACAATTACCTGTACAATCCTGCAGCGGCCGGAGCAGAAGATAAATCATCCGTGGGGGCTGTTTACCGCAAAATGTGGTCGGGGATGCCGGGCGGTCCGCAAACCACTTTCCTTTATGGCGACCATTACTATGCTTCAAAAAACACAGGAGTGGGTGTAATGTTATATACAGATAAAACGGGACCTACCAGTCGTACGGGAGGGCAAGTGGACGTATCGTACAGCATCGATTTCAAAGAAGGGAAAAGACTGATGTTTGGATTAGCCGGTATGTTCATGCAATACCGCATCGATAAAGCCTCTTTCAGTCATTATATTCCCAATGATCCCTTGCTGGCCAGTGATGGTACAGAGCTGAAGGGAGATGCTGCAGCCGGTATATATTATCGTTCCAATACCCTCAATATCGGATTCTCTGTACAGCAACTTTTACAGTCGAAACTCAATTTCATCAAATCCACTTCCAATCCCGAAGGACGTTTGTACCGTCATTATTATTTGGCCGGACATTACAACTGGAGAACGGATGAAGACAATGTGATTGTTCCTCATTTCTCTTTACTGGCGGTAAGCGGATCACCTGTGGAAGCTGAAGCCGGCGTGATGATAGAGCATAAAAAACTGCTCTGGGCCGGATTGGGCTATCACTACAAACAAAGCTTCACTGCTTTGCTGGGCGTGAACATCAAAAAGCAACTCGCGCTCGGATATGCTTATCAGCAATACAGAACACCACTCAGCGTTTTTGAAGATGGAGGAGCGGCCCACGAAATTTCCCTGCGTTATTTCTGGGGAAAATAACAAGGAAGTTTTTTTCTCCATCTGACTGTGAATAATAACGGATAATTTATGTTCTTAAAATCAAAACAGCTTTCAATAATGAATCACAAGATATTCGCTGTTTTCATTTTGATGCTGTTCATTTGTGGCAGGAGTGTGGCGCAGGATTTCTCCAATCGTGGTACTGATTTTTGGACGGGCTATGGCCCGCATGAAAAAATCAGCAGTGGCGTTAGTGACATGACTTTATATTTCACTTCCGATGATACGGCTACAGTAACCATTTACATCGGTAACACATTGTTTCAAACGCTGAGTCTTCCCGCGAACAGCATCACCGCTTCCAACAATATTCCTGAATCGGGTGCCACAGATGCCCGGTTGCAGAATGAGATGGTGTATGTGAACAAGGGCATTTACATTCACAGTACATCGCCTGTGGTGGCTTATGCGCAGATATGGGGCAGCAAGGTAACGGCTACGTCTATCTTGTTTCCGGTGAAAACCTTAGGAAGAAAATACACTTCACTCAACTATACCCAGATTTCCAATACGAGCGGCATGCGTTCTTATCTTTTTGTAGTGGCCACTGAAAACGGAACCACGGTTGAAGTGAAGCCTTCCGCTGCCACATCTGCAGGACTGACCGCAGGTGTTTGGACCTCAAGGTCGTTGAACAGGGGAGATGTATGGTTGATTAAAGGAGGCACAGATGCCACAGACCTTACGGGAACACAGGTACGCTCCATATCCAGCGGTTCGAACAGCTGTAAACCCATTGCGGTTTTCTCGGGTAGTCAAAAGATATCTGTAACCTGTACCACCTCATCCGCATCGGGTGATAATTTTTTTCAGCAATGCTTTCCCATCACCGCCTGGGGAAGAGTTTTTGTAAGCGCCCCTACTGCAGGGCTCAATTATTCCAATAACGTTTATAGGGTGATGATCAACCCCGACAGTGTAGGCACTGTGGTAAAAGTGAATGGCGTTACCTTGCCCGGTTCCGTCCCCGGCTTGAGTCCGGCGGTAACACCACTTACGCCCGGCACCGTCATCAACAGAACCAATAATCTTTATTACGAGTTTGTTACCGGAGCTCCGGTTAAAATAGAATCTACTGCACCGGTGATGGTGGCTCAGTATATCTCCAACAAAAGCAACTGTGGCAATAATTTTTCCAGCATTGGTGATCCCGACATGGTGTATCTCAGTCCTGTGGAACAAACCGTGGACTCCATCATCGTTTCGCCGGTTCCCACAGAAAACAATGATGCCACCAATTTCATCAACATCAACATGAAGACGGCGGATGTTCCTGGTTTCTCCATCCGTAATCAGGCCAATGCAGTGGTACCGGCTACCTTCACTCCCAATCCGGCAGATCCCACTTATTCCTATGCACAGATTTCACTCGCAGCAGGATACTCCAGTTCGGTATTTTACAAATTAATAACAACAACCGGCGGATTCAACGCGATCGCTTACGGCTATGCCACAAGTGAAAGCTATGCCTATAACGCAGGCACCAATGTAAAAAATCTCAATCATTATCTTACCAGTGCCAACCCACTGGCTACAAGCGATTATACGCCCGTATGCAAGGGCACGCCTACACGGCTATCCGTTACATTGCCTTATGTGCCTACCGCGCTTACCTTCGACTTTTTAAATAATCCTGCCATATCACCCAATGCTGCGGTAACCGTCAACAATCCAACGGTGGACAGCTCATATGTATTGAATGGCACCACACTTTATGTTTTCCATCTTTCCGGTTTATATACTTTCAACACATTGGGTACTGCACCTGTTCATGTTTCAGCAACCAATCCATCGCCTGATGGTTGTAACGGTGTGGAGGAAATGAATTTTGAATTTGATGTGGTAGGTGGACCTCATGCCAGCTTCAACTGGAACTTTTCGGGATGTGCCACCAATGCGGTCAGTTTTCAAAATCAGTCAACAGATACTGTACATACCATCAATGCCTGGCAGTGGGATTTTGACAACAGTACAGGAACTTCCAGTCTGCCCAGTCCATCTTATGTTTATGGAGCCGGCGGTTCTTACAATGTTCATCTTACCGTCATCAACAATCAAGGTTGTTATGATGATACGGTCCGAACTTTCGCCATCAATAACAGCCCGAGTGCCTTGTTCAACGTGTCGGGTATTTCCTGTGTGGGCAATGCCATCACTTTCAATGATCAATCCTCTATATTGAATGGCAATATCACACATTGGTATTGGAATTTTGGAGATGGGGTGAGAGATACTTTCGCTGTTTCAACAAGTCCCACGCATGTTTATCAAACAGCAGGGAATTACACGGTTACTTTGATTGTGGAGAATGCCAATGGATGTCAGTCAACCCATACTGAGCCTGTAGTGATCGGCAATCGTCCTGTTCCTGATTTCACGTTGCCGGGGAATGTATGTTTGCCCGGAGGATCGGCAGTTTTCACCAATACATCAACGGTAACGGGTGGGGGCACGATGACTTTTACCTGGGATTTTGGAGATGCTACGCCCACCAGCAATCAAACCAGTCCTACTCATAATTACAACAGCACAGGTCCTTTCAATGTTACGTTAACCGCATCGCTGGGCACCTGCGCTAAGGATACGGTGAAGATTTTCAATACGCTGTATCCAAAGCCTGTGGCGGCTTTCAATGTTGATGCGGAAAATTGTCTGAACACAGCCACGGTGTTTACCGATGTCAGTACTTCTGTAAATTCCACCATCAATACATGGGGCTGGACTTTCGGCGACGGCGGCACTTCAACTGCTGCCAGTCCAACGCACACCTATGCCACAGCCGGCAGCTATGCGGTTACCTTGACGGTGACCACTGATAAAGGATGTACAGATGACAGTGTCAGAACCGTGGTGGTGAATCCCTTGCCTACAGCCGCTTTCAATGTGAACAGTCCGCTTTGTGCAACACAGGCGGTAACCATTACCGATTTGTCGGTGCCCAATGCGGGAGTTATTACAGAATGGGATTGGGATTTTGGAGATGGGAATACCGCTGTTCGCAACAACGGCGCACCATTCACTCATGTGTATGCCACAGCCGGCAATTACACCGTTACCTTGAAAGTGAAAACAGACAAAGGTTGCATCAGTATCTTGGCTACCCGACCATTGGTCATTCATCATCTGCCTGTTCCCGATTTTACATTTCCTGCCTCACTTTGCTCTCCCGGAGCTGTTCTATTCACCAACAACACTACCATTGCCGATGGTACACTTTCGCAGGTTACTTATGGCTGGACTTTCGGCGATAATACCACCAGTACGCAAACATCTCCTTCGCATGCTTATGCCGCAGGAGGCAATTATAACGTAACGCTTACGGCTACCAGTAATAACGGGTGTATCGTCTCTCAAAGTCATCCGCTGACAGTATACACCGTGCCTGTCGCAGGATTTACCATCAACAATACAGGCAACATCTGCAGCAATACGGCGCTCAACATCACCAATATCAGCGCCGTTAGCGGGTTTGGCGCGGTTAACCAAATAGAAATTTTCTGGGATTATCAGAATGACCAGAGCATCGTAACCGTGGATAACAATCCGGTGGCCAATGGCAATTACATTCACAATTATCCTGTTTTTGGCAGCCCGCTCACCAAAGTGTACAAGGTACTGATTCGCGCTACCAGCGGTAGTGGCTGTACCCATGAATACTCAACCGATATCACTCTTCATGCAGCACCGGATGTGGTCTTCAATCCAATGGCCGGCATTTGTCAGGAGCATCCTGCCATTACTTTGAACAGTGCTTCAAATACCACTTCATTAACCGGAACAGGCATTTATACCGGAGCAGGAATTAGCGGAACCAGCAGTTTTTCGCCCGAAGCGGCTGGTGTCGGTTTGCATACGCTCACTTACACCTACACAGGCAGCAATGGTTGCATGTCGTCTGCTTCGGCCAATATCAATGTTTACCCTACACCTACCATCAGCCTGGGACCCGACAGAAATGTATTGGAAGGAGAGACCGTTTTATTGTCGCCGGTAGTGGCTGTAGGCAACGGATTGACTTATTTATGGAATCCAGGAACATACCTGAGTAGCACGATAATAGCCAATCCCGTGTGTCAGCCGCGAGAAGACATCAATTATCTTTTGACGGTGGTGTCGTCTGACGGTTGTACGAATCAGGATAACATATTTATCAAAGTGGTGAAAGATTTCATTGTGCCCAACACCTTCACGCCCAATGGTGACGGTATCAACGACAAATGGGTCATTGAAAATCTGAATCTTTATCCCAATCACCGATTGGAGATTTTCAATCGCAATGGGCAAAAGCTATTTGAATCGAGAAATTACAACGGAGAATGGGAGGGGAGCTACAAAGGCAAACCTTTACCAGCCTCAACATATTATTATATCATCGATCTGAATGGCGCCCGTGCTCCTAAAAAAGGATACGTCACCATCATCAGGTAAGGGATGTCATAGCAAAACAAGCATTGAAAATGAGAGCATTTCTTTTTACACTTGGGTTAATGTTTTTTGCCGCTTTGGGAGCCACGGCTCAACCTTATAATTACACATTGGAGGGATTTGACAATGCTGTTTTCCCGACTGCCACACCCGGGCCAGCGGTTGAAACTCCCTATGTGTCGGCCACCGGCTCATGGGCTATTTTTAAAGGTTATACAGTTACCGGTACCGATCCTTGTCCAAATGATGGCACCAACAGAGCACTTCGTTTTTTGGCCAACAATGCCGGCTACGTCATCACACCAACACTCAATCAAGGTGTGGCCACACTCACATTCACGAGTGGCCGAACCAATAGAAATCTTACTTATTATACTTCTACCGACAATGGCGTAACCTGGAGTGCCGCCAATACCATCAACACAGGGGCCACGGCCTGCAATACGATTACAGTCACTTTGAATAGCGGTGTCATCAACAGATTGAAGATTGCCAATTTGCTAGCCAATGATGTGGGGATCGACAATGTGCTGATCACCGGTTTCACCATCGTACCTCCCTTGGTCACTACAACAGCGGCATCCGCCATCACATTTACTACAGCTGTTTCGGGGGGGAATGTTACCAGCGATGGTGGCGCGCCCGTTACGGCAAGAGGTGTTTGCTGGAGCACTTCACCCAATCCCACCATCGCCAATTCACTTACTTCGAACGGTACAGGCCTGGGTAGTTTCACCAGCAACTTGTCGGGATTGAGTCCGGGTACAACCTATTATGTAAGGGCATATGCCACCAATCAATCCGGTACCGGCTATGGCAACGAAATTTCTTTTACCACTCCCGTAGCCACACCCACACTCACGGTAACGCCTGCCTCATTGGCGTTTGGCATTGTTTACCAGGGAGCTTACTCAACCGAACAATCGTTCACGGTTTCCGGCGTTTATCTAACACCTGCTGCAGGAACAGTCACCATCACACCACCGCCCGGCTATATCATTTCTTTGTCGAGTGGATCGGGTTATACAACGAGTTTGAGTATTCCTTATACTGGCAGTACGCTGGCGCCAACCATCATTTACATCAGGTTTGCTCCACCTCAATATGGCAACTATGATGGCAATCTTGCAACGGCCGGTGGGGGCGCGCCATCCGTCAATCTTGCATTGACTGGTATCGGATCGCAATTGCCTACATCCGGAACCTTGACCAACATGGGCGTTGATTTCTGGACGGGGTATGGTTATCACTCCAGGATGAGCAACAACGACAACACCAACGGAGCCTGGATGTCGCTGTACATTTCGGCCAAGCAAGCCGCAACTGTTCGTGTGTCCTTACCCGGTATTGCGGATCCTTCCTTCCCCAGAACCATCACGATTCCTGCCAATACCTCTGTGGAAGTGACCAATTTCCCTCAAGGAGATTTCAACAACAACAATGACAATCCCACCAACCTGCCGGATGCGCGTTTATATTTCACCGGCATCACGCCAAGAGGTATTCATATTGAAAGTTTGAATGGTGTGCCTGTTGCGGTTTATGAGCATACATACGGTAAAGATGCGGCGGGGGCAATGTTGATATTCCCTACAAACACCTGGGGAGCCACATACAATGTGGTGTCATTGGGTGGAAAATCAAACAGCGGTGTACCCAATTCTTTTTTCTTTGTGATGGCGGCGCAAGACCAGACGCAGATTGAAATTACACCAACAGCCGACATCATCGATTCTTCATCAGCCACCTTATTCAATTCCAACACTCCTGCGGCCAATATTCTTCATCCTGCAGGCGTGCCATTTACCATCACGTTGAACAAAGGGCAAATCTTCAATGCGATGGCGCGCATTGTAGGCTCCGGCAGCAGCGGCGTATCGCAGGATTTTACCGGAACATTGGTGAAGAGCACCGATTGCACCAACAAAAAAATAGCTGTATGGGCAGGTAACGGAAGGACTTTCGTGAACACCAGCGGATGCACACAATCCAGCGGTTCGGACAACATGGTGCAGCAAATGTTTCCCAGAGTGGCCTGGGGCACCAAATACCTGACTACTCCCACTAAGACCATGGAGTACGGGCTGTATAAAATTTGTGTGCTGGATCCCACTACGCAGGTTTGGTTCAACAATGCGGCACACACCACTCCGTTGACCGGCCTGATCAACAACTTCTATTACGAAGTGGAAAGCAATACCCCCAACCTGATTGAAAGCGACAAGCCGATCATGGTGATTCAATATGTGATTACCGGCAACTGTAAAAACAACACGGTAGGTAACAATGGCAGCGGCGATCCGGAAATGATCATTCTCAGTCCTGTGCAACAGGCCATCAATAATATTTCCGTATTCTCTGCATCCAAAATGAACATCAGCAGCGGTGCCAGTTACATCAATGTGGTGATTAAAAGCGCAGGTGTATCCAGCTTCAAGCTCGATCCGGTGACCAATCCTACCAATGTTTGTGATACCGGCGCTTCCAGCTACACCGGTACTGCTTATGCCAATGGTGGAACCATATCGGTCGCCAATGCCTTCAAGCCCCATCCTTATGAGCCAGGTTATTCCTATGCCAAATTCAAAGTGGCCAGTGGTTTGTACCACAATCTGCTTTCTGACAGTGGTTTCAATGCTATTGCCTATGGCATGGCCTCTGGAGAAAGCTATGGCTATAATGCGGGTACGGCTATCCGTGACCTTTCGGCCATCATCCAATCACTCAATCCATTTGATTCGGTGGCCGGCAGTAAAACCTGTAAAGGGAATCCGGTGAGATTGCAGATAGCAGTTCCATATCTTCCTTCAACCATCGATTCCATCAGATGGGATATGGGCAATAACGCCAACATCGCGCCCAATGGCAGTTTCATGCAATTGAACCCGGTGCCTGTAAGAACCTATGTCGACAACGAAATCACTTATTCGGTATATAACATGACAACGCCTGTGGTGTTCAATGCCGCAGGTGTGTATCGTCTTACTGCCACTATATTCGGAACGTTTTCGAGCGAATGCGGTAATTTTCAGACTATTCCCATCGACATGGAAGTGGTGTCGGATACTGCGCGCTTCAACTTCACCACCACCGGTTGTACCAGCAGTGTGGTGCATTTCACCGATTCTTCGGCTGCATATAACGGCGGCAGTATCACAGAATGGCACTGGAATTTTGGAGATGCCACCACTTTCAACGGACAAAATCCTCCCAACCATACTTTCCCGGCTATCGGTATTTATAATGTGAACATCAGAACCATCAATGACATTGGATGTTTCGCGGATACAACAAGAGTAGTGGATTTGACCGGAGGTCTGGTCGCTAATTTTGGTGTATCGCCCGATAGTGTCATCTGCACCGGAAACATGATCACCTTCTCCGACTCTTCTACCAACACCGGCCCTTATGGCCCCATCACCATCTGGCACTGGAACTATGGAGAAAGTGCCGCGGTTAACGCAACGACCAATGCCCATCAAACCCATACCTACAATGCTGCAGGAACCTTCACCGCCACTTTACAAGTGGAAACCGGTAACGGTTGTTTGAGCAACATCGACAGTATACATATTTCTGTAAATGCCGCACCCATTATCACGTTGACTTCTGCGGCCACCACACCTACGCAAACGATTTGCGTCAATGAAGCAGCAACAAGCATCACCTATGCGCTAACAGGTGGCGCCACTGGAGCCACTTTGAGCGGAACACTCCCTGCAGGCATGACCGGAACTTTCAATGCCGGCGTATTCACCATCAGCGGAACCCCAACAGTAACCGGCACCTTCAATTATACGGTCACCACTGTCAGCACTTGTACCAATGTATCCTTAAGCGGTACGCTGACTGTCATTGCAGGTCCAAGTATTTCACTGACTTCTGCAGCAGCCACCAGTACACAAACCTTGTGTGTAAATACTGCCATCACCAATATCACTTACGCCATTGGCGGCAGCAGCACAAGCGCAACAGTGAGCGGGTTGCCTGCCGGCGTTTCGGGTGTCTACAACGCCGGTGTGTTCACCATTTCTGGAACACCTTCTGCTTCCGGCATTTTCAACTATACGGTAACCACGGTGAGTCCCTGTAATGAGGTTTCTCTTTCAGGAACCATTACCGTCAATGCATTACCCACCATCACGCTGACTTCCGCCACCACTACTGCCACACAAACTGTTTGTGCCAATACAGCCATTGCCAACATCACTTACAGTTTAGGCGGATCATCAACAGGAGCCACGCTTACAGGCAGTTTGCCTGCTGGTGTTACCGGAACATTCAATGCCGGAACATACACCATCAGTGGAACACCCACTTCAACAGGTACTTTCAACTATACGGTAACTTCAGTGAGTCCTTGTACCAATGTTTCTTTGTCGGGTACCCTTACAGTGAATGCGGCACCCACATTGTCATTGTCTTCAGCGGCTGCAACTGCGGCACAAACTGTATGTAACAACTCACCGATTACAAACATCACTTACGCTATCGGTGGTAGCGGAAACGGCGCTACAGTTACCGCCACATTGCCTCCCGGAGTTACAGGTGTATTTAATGCCGGTGTATTCACCATCAGCGGAACTCCAACATCTGCCGGAACGTATAACTACACGGTTTCAACGGTAAGTCCTTGTGCGAATCTTACCCTCAGCGGAACGATTACAGTTACACCATTGGCCACCATCTCGCTTTCATCTGCAACAGGTACCGATGCTCAAACAGTTTGTAATCTCAATGCCATCACTTCCATCACGTATAATTTAGGAGGAAGTGCAACAAGTGCCACTGTAAGCGGTACTTTGCCTGGTGGTGTTACCGGCTCATATAACGCAGGGGTGTTCACTATTTCTGGAACACCAACGGTGACAGGAACTTTCAATTACACTGTCACTTCGGTAAGTCCTTGTACCAATGCATCCATCTCCGGAACCATTACTGTTAATCCGGCTCCCACCATCACATTGACATCTGCCGCAGCAACGACTGCTCAAACTGTTTGTAACAACGCTGCTATCACCAATATCACTTATGCCATTGGCGGAAGCGGAACCGGCGCTACGATTACCGGTTTGCCAGCAGGTGTTACGGGGAATTACAATGCAGGTGTGTTTACGGTAAGTGGGACACCAACATTAGCGGGCACATTCAACTATACAGTTACAACAGTCAGCCCTTGTGCCAACTTATCACTTTCAGGAAGCATTACAGTGCTGGCTTTGCCTACCATCACGCTCAGCTCTGCGGCAACCACTGCTTCACAAACGGTTTGCATCAACAGTGCCATATCCAACATCACTTATAGTCTGGGGGGAAGTGCTACAAGTGCCACGCTCACCGGGTCATTGCCTGCTGGCGTCACAGGCAGCTATAATGCGGGTGTATTCACCATCAGTGGAACACCCACTTCAACAGGTACTTTCAACTATACGGTTACATCTGTGAGTACCTGCTCCAATGTTTCTTTGTCGGGTAGCATTGTGGTCAATGCTTTGCCCATAGCCGGATTCACGTTCAGTGCTATTCGTTGCGCGGGCGATGCCATCACTTTTACGGATGCCTCCACACCCAATGCAACATCTATAACACAATGGCAGTGGAACTTCGGCGATGGAAATACACAAACCGAAACTTCGGCAGGTCCTATCACCCATACTTACACCACAGCCAACATTTATACCGTTCAGCTGACCATCACCAATTCCAATGGTTGTGTAAGTGTGATGACTCCGCAACAAGTGAGTGTCCATCCCAAACCGAGAGCCGCATTCAGTTTCACGGATGTTTGTATCCCAACGGGATCGGCGGTGTTTACCGATAACAGCACCATTACAGCAGGTTCGGTCAATCAATGGTCGTGGAACTTTGGCGATGCTTCTCCATTGGGTAATCAACAAAGTCCAACGCATAACTACACTACAGGCGGAAACTTCAACGTAACGCTTACCGCCACATCGGCATTGGGTTGTGTGAAAGATTCCACCCGTCAGATTACCGTTTATAATGCCCCAACTGCATCCTATACCGTGAACAACACTGGTAACATCTGCAGCAACACGGCGTTGAGCATCACCAATACCAGTGTGGTGACCGGATTTGGAACCATCAACAGGATTGAAATTTACTGGGACTTCAATGGTAATCCCGGCCTGATGCTTACAGACAACACGCCTACTGCCGGGGAAGTATACACGCATAACTATTCCGTGTTTGGCACGCCTGCCACCATCACCTATAAAGTGCTGATCAAAGCATTTAGCGGAAGCGCTTGTGAAGGTCAGTATTTCCAGGATATCACGGTTTATGCCGCGCCCAAAGTACAGTTTGATGCTATCGCAGGAGTTTGTCAGGAGGTACCATCTATAACATTGAATACTGCTCATGACATCTTCAGCAATGCCGGCACAGGCACCTATTCCGGAAGCGGCATCACCACAAGTCCTGTTTTTGTTCCGGCTGATGCAGGTACGGGAACTCATACACTTCAATATCTTTTTGTGGCCGCCAATGGTTGCCGCGATTCGGCCACACAAACCATCCAAGTGTATCCGACACCTCAATTCAACTTGGGGCCAGACCGCAACATTCTTGAAGGCGATGCGGTGACCTTGACTCCACAGGTAGCCATTGGAAATGGGTTGAGTTATGTATGGGATCCGGGCACTTATCTAAACAGCACCGTGATTGCAGCCCCAGTTTGCACACCAAGAGAAGATATCACCTATACAGTGAATGTGACTTCCGCAGATGGCTGTCATGCTGATGATGCCTTGTTCATCAAGGTGGTGAAAGACTTCATTGTGCCTAACACCTTTACACCCAATGGAGACGGCATCAATGATACATGGCGTATAGAAAACCTGTCGCTTTATCCCAACCAGCATGTTCAGGTATTCAACCGTTATGGTCAGGTTTTGTACGATTCTAAAAATTATAATAACCCATGGGATGGATCCTTCAAAGGAAAACCTTTGCCATCCGGTACCTATTATTACATCATTGATTTAGGTGGGGCAAGACAAGCCAAAAAAGGCTATGTGACTATCATTCGTTAATTTGGCATGAGCTGTAAAAGATTAAGATATTTATGAAAAAGGCATTTTTGATTTTATTGATACTGGTGGCTGAACTTGGAGCATTTGCCCAACAGAAACCCTATTATACCCAGTACATCCTCAACAACTACATCATCAATCCAGGATTTGCGGGCATTGAAAATTATACCGATGCGAAATTCAGTTACCGCAACCAATGGACGGATTTGGAAGGTGCACCGGTAACCACTTATTTCACCATCCACAAACCGATTGGTAAAACAGATGGCCGCTCCACGGCTACCTCTATGCAGTCTTTGTCGGCCAATCCCTATCAACTGGCCGGAGATCCTTACGATGCGCCTGCTCCCCATCATGGCATAGGGTTGTCTTTCATTTCAGACAAAACAGGATATATCAATCGTACAAGCGTAGGTGTTACTTATGCCTACCATACGCCGGTCACTCATCAGATGTTGTTGTCGGCGGGAATTACAGCAGGTTTCACCAATGTCAATCTCGACAGGTCCAAAATTGTTTGGGGAAGCCTCGATCCCAATGATCCAGCCATAGGTTACAACAGCGGCGATTTGCAGAAGGTGATGCCTGAGTTAGGTGTTGGTTTGGTGTTGTACGACTCCAGTTTTTTCTTTGGTGCATCGGTATTGAACATCGTTCCGGGAAAAGTGAGGTTTGTGAAGAATACAACTTATGGTGATTTTTACAAGCCACATCTGTTTTTCCAAACAGGCTATAAATTTTACTTGACACCCAGTTTGTCACTTGTGCCTTCAATTTCGGTACAAATCATCAATCCACTTCCGGTTTTTGTTCATGTGAATACGAAACTCAGTTACGAGAATCTGGTTTGGATCGGTGCCGGTTACCGCTTGAAGGATGAACTCAGCGGAATGGCTGCCATGGCCGGTTTTACACTGGGCAGGACACTTAATATCAGTTATTCTTACAATTCAACGGTCAACTCGCGGCTTAAAACTTATGTAGGCAATACGCACGAAATCGTACTCGGACTTACACTGGGTAAAAAAGCAGATACTTGTCCACGTAATGTTTGGTAAACTTTTTTACGGTTGTAAAAGAAACTCATCATGCATCATCTTATTTGTTTTTACAACCGACATGGTGTCAATCTCAAGATTATCGTGACGTTATTGATGGCCGTCAATTTCGTTTCCTGCCTTTCGTCAAAAAAAAGTAATAAAAGATCGACTGCCACTTTACAGCCAACACTTGCATTTCCTGAAGCGGAAGGTTTTGGGAAATATACCACCGGTGGTCGTGGTGGGAGAGTATTATTGGTAGATAATTTAAACGACAATGGTCCCGGCAGTTTTCGATGGGCCGCAGAGGCAGATGGCCCGCGCATCATAGTTTTTGCAGTAGCCGGTACCATTCATCTTCAAAAAAAAATACGCATCAAAGGAAATGCAACGATTGCCGGGCAATCGGCACCCGGAGAGGGCATCTGTATTGCAGACCAATCCGTTTCGCTTGATGGCGATAACATCATTGTGAGGTATATGCGATTTCGACTGGGCGATAAGTTTCAAAGAGGAGGCAAGATCGACGGAAATGGCGGCGATGACGCTTTTGGCGGCTTCAGAAGAAAAAACATCATTATCGACCATTGCAGTTTCAGCTGGAGCACCGACGAAGCGTTCAGCATTTATGCCGGAGACAGCATGAGTGTACAGTGGAATCTGGTGGCAGAGCCCCTCAATTATTCCTATCATTTTGAAGCCGGAGATTCCGATTATGAACATCATGGATTCGGTGCCATCTGGGGTGGAGCTCATGCCAGTTTTCATCACAACCTTTTTGCTCATTGCAACAGTCGCACGCCACGATTCAATGGTATCAGGCATACCGCTGAAGAGAACTGCGACTTCAGCAACAATGTGATTTACAATTGGGGGGGCAACAATGTTTATGCCGGCGAAGGGGGGCATTACAACATCATCAATAACTACTATAAGCCTGGACCGTCCACTTCAAAAAAATCGCTTGATCATTTTGCTACGCCCTATCGGCGTAAAGACATTCCTTTTGGCCAATGGCATGTGCAAGGCAATGTGATGGAAGGAGATGAAGCGCTCAGTGATAACAATTGGGCAGGTGTGCATTTAAATGAGCCATTGCCTGATGATAAATTTGACAATGTGGTCATGCCCACCGCTTTTCCATTTGAGCCCATCAGTTTGCAAAATGCAAAACAAGCCTATGACGACGTCTTGAATCGTTCGGGTTGTACGCTGCCTTCTAGAGACACGCTGGATTTGCGGATCATCGATGATGTAAGAAACAGGACAGGCAAACTGATTGATGTGCAAGGCGGCTATCCTCACGGTACCGCCTACGAGCAAACGGTTAATGCTTGGCCCAGCCTGCGTTCGGGTAACTTGTTGACGGATAAAGACAAAGATGGCATGCCTGACGTTTGGGAAAAAGCTAACGGTTTGAATCCCGATAGCAATGACGCTGCCATTTACAAATTGTCAAAGCAATACACCAATATAGAAATCTATTTGAATCAATTGGTGAAATAAAAATCTAACCATCAAAAGTCATACATTTAAAATGAAAAAATATCTCTTCATCCTTTCAACAGTACTGCTTATGGCCATGATTCTTCCTCCGAAAAAGAAAATCACCATTTGGATGTGTGGCGACAGTACAATGAGTATCAAGGAAACAGGCGCTTATCCCGAAACCGGATGGGGGATGCCCTATGTTTATTTTTGGGATACTGCTGCTGTTCGAATTGTCAACAAAGCCAAAAACGGCAGAAGTACAAGAACCTTCATTTCCGAAGGTATCTGGCAGTCGGTGATAGAGAATGTGCAGGAAGGAGATTATGTGTTCATTGAATTCGGACATAACGACGAATCCAAAGAAAAGAAAGACAGGTACACAACAATTGATGAATTCAAAACCAACCTAAGTCGATTTGTGAATGAATCGCGCGAGAAGAAAGGCATTCCTGTTTTGTACACGCCGGTAAGCAGAAGAAAATTTGACAATGTCGGACAGGCGCTGGAAACGCACATAGAATATAGTGCAGCTGTATTACAATTGGCCGATTCGCTCAAAGTTCCTTTGGTAGATATGGATACAAAAACAAGAACGCTTTACCAGCATTTCGGGGACTCCACTTCAAGATTGTTATTTCTGCAATTGCAGCCCGGCGATCATCCCAACTATCCCAATGGCAAAGAAGACAATACGCATTATTCCGAACTGGGCGCAAGGCTGGTCGCCCAGATTGCATTGAAAGAATTCATCACCCTGTTTCCGGAGATGAAAGAAAATCTGGTGAAATCCACTAAGAACATTAAGAGATAAGATGCGAAATTTATTGCTTTGTATACTGCTGCTTTTGCTGCTGGCCTCTTGCACAACTTCGAAATGGACAGTAGGTGCAGATAGTCGCAATCGTTTCAAGACGATACAAGCCGCCATAGATGCAGTGCCGGAAGGCAACAGCCAACGACTGGTGATCCACGTGAAGCCAGGCATTTATAAAGAAGTGGTGACCGTAGATGCGCGGAAAAACTTCATCACGTTAAAGGGTAGTGGCAGCGCAAACACCATCATCAATTACAACAATCACGCAGGAACCCAACTCAGTAATGGAGATACCGTAAATACCTGGACTTCCGCTTCGGTGTTTATTTATGGAAATGATTTTCGTGCCGAAGACATCACCTTCAGCAACGATGCCGGTTTAAAAGCCGGACAGGCAGTGGCCCTTCGTGTGGAAGGCAACAGGGCTGCGTTTTTCAATTGTGGCATGACCGGTTTTCAGGATGTGCTTTTTTTAAGTGGTAATGGTGTGAAACAATACTACCGCAACTGCTACATCGAAGGGACCACCGATTTTATTTTCGGTGCGGCCACGGCAGTTTTTGACAGTTGTCATATCCATAGCAAGAAGAACTCGCATGTAACAGCGGCCTCTACCAACAGTATCATTCCATTCGGTTTTGTTTTCAGAAATTGCACGCTCACAGCCGATAGTGGATTGAACAAGGTTTCACTTGGTCGGCCATGGAGTCCAACCGCCAGCGTAACTTATTTGAATTGCGATATCGGAGCCCATATTTTACCCGAAGGATGGAACAACTGGAAAAATCCGGCCAACGAATCCACCGCACGTTTCGCCGAATATCATTCCTTTGGTCCGGGCGCTCATCCCGAATCTCGCGTAAAGTGGAGCAAGCAGCTTTCAGATGAAGAAGCCGCGAGATACACGCTGGAAAATATTTTTGGCAACTGGAAACCGGAGTGAACTGATGATTTGATTACGCTAAACAAAATACAATCAAACCCCGTAGGAGTGAAACGATTCTAACACCAAACAAAAAACAATCTAACCCCGAAGGGGTGAAACGATTATACCAAACCCCGCAGGGGTGAAACGATTCTAACACCAAACAAAAAACAATCTAACCCCGAAGGGGTGAAACGATTATACCATGAAACCCATCTCCACAGCACTTTGTTCAGTAGGTATGAGCGGCACCGTCTTTCACGCGCCGTTTCTCCTCACACATCCGGGATTCCGCTTTGCAGCCGCTTGGGAACGTTCAAAAAATATCACCGCTGAAAAATATCAGGATGTGAAAACCTATCGTGATTATCATGAAATGCTGGCGGATGAATCCATTGAACTTGTGGTGGTCAACACCCCCAATGTGACGCATTATGAATTATCCAAAGCGGCACTGAAGGCCGGCAAACATGTGCTGGTGGAAAAGCCGTTTGCTCCTTCAGTAGAAGAGTGTATGGAATTGACATCCCTGGCCAAAGAGAAAAATCTTGTGCTCACAGTGTTTCACAACAGACGATTCGATAGCGATTTTCTAACAGTAAAGCAAGTATTGAGTCAAAAAAGAATAGGAGCGCTGCGTGAAGCTGAATTTCATTTCGATCGCTTCGACAACAATCTTTCCTATAAAGTGCATAAGGAAACCGTGATGAAAGGAACCGGATGTTTATATGATTTGGGTTCTCATTTGATCGACCAGGCCTTGGTGCTCTTTGGTTGGCCAGAGGCCGTTTTTGCAGATATTTTTGCCATGCGCCCGGCTTCAAAAGTGGATGATTATTTCGAATTGCTGTTGTATTATCCAGGTTTTCGTGTCAGACTCAAAGCCAGCTATCAGGTTCGGGAAGCCCTGCCCGGTTACATCCTGCATGGAGATAAAGGTTCTTTCATCAAAACCAAAGCCGATGTGCAGGAAAAAGATTTGCAGTCTGGACAAATGCCTAATCGTGTCAAATGGGGCATAGAGCCTGATGCTTTTTCGGGTTTGTTACATACAGAAGAAGATGGTGCGTTGATCAGAAAAAACATTCCTACACTTCAGGGGAATTATAATTTGTTCTTTGATGGATTGTACCAATCTATTCGCGAAAAGCAGCTGCCAATTGTGCACCCAGAAGAAGCTACAGCTGTGATAAGAATTATCGAAGCCGCTTTTGAAAGCCATCAACAAAAGAAGGTCATCCATTTAAAAGAAGCGTAAAATGAAAATCAACTTAGTCGTCGCGATACTTTTTGTTTTCAACATCGGACAGTCAATCGCACAAAACAAAATAACGGCAGAGGTGCCGGCCCAATACAGTAACCCTGTGCTGCATGCCGATTACAGTGACCCCGATGCGATTCGTGTGGGTAATACTTATATCATGACGGCTTCCAGTTTTACCTGTACACCCGGATTGCCGATACTTACTTCTCATGATCTCGTGCATTGGACGATTTCAGGCTATGCTTTGAAGAAATTGGTGCCAGATGATTATTATCAAACTGTAAGACATGGCGGTGGTGTTTGGGCGCCATCCATCAGGTACCACAATAATGAATTTTTCATTTATTATCCCGACCCCGATTTTGGCATTTATATGGTTCATGCCAAGTCTTATTTGGGGCCATGGTCAGATCCGGTGCTGGTTCAAGCCGGAAAAGGATTGATCGATCCCTGTCCTTTTTGGGATGATAACGGTAAAGCCTACCTGGTGCATGCCTACGCGGGAAGCAGGGCCGGAATCAAAAGCATCATCAGCATAAAACAGATGAATGCCGAAGGAACCAAAGTGACAGACGAGGGACGCATTGTTTATGACGGGCATGGTGTTGACCCTACAGTGGAGGGGCCTAAGATCTACAAACGAAACGGATTTTTCTACATTTTTGTGCCCGCAGGTGGCGTCGGCACCGGATGGCAAACAGTATTGTGCAGTAAAAACATTTATGGTCCCTTCGAAAGAAAAGTGGTAATGGCGCAGGGCGGTTCATCCATCAATGGGCCCCATCAGGGCGCTTGGGTACAAACGCCGGAAGGCAAAGACTGGTTTCTGCATTTTCAGGATAAAGAGGCCTACGGCCGTGTGGTGCACTTGCAACCGATGATTTGGAAAAACAACTGGCCGGTGATAGGTGAAGATAAAGATGGCGATGGTACAGGCGAGCCGTTCATGAATTATGGCAACAAGGATACAGGGTATCATCAATTGTTGACCCAGGTAAAAAGTAGCCAATTTTCCGGGCATGCTCCACTGGGTGCCGATTGGCAGTGGCAGGCCAATGCAGCTATTGAATGGTATTTTTTGCATGATCAACAGTTAAGGTTATACGCCAGAACACTTGTAGATGCTGCCAAAAATAAATATGACCTGCCGAATCTCCTCATGCAGAAATTTCCTGCGCTTCGTTTTGAAGCTACCACAAAACTTGAGGCCGACAAATTGAATAATGGGGAGGAGGCCGGTATGATGGTGTTCGGAACAGATTATGCCTGGTTGGGCGTACAAAGGCGAGATGACAAATTTTACCTGGTTCAATCTGTTTGTTTGAATGCAGATAAAGGAAATGCTGAAAAGATGACCATCCTCGATACCCTTTCATCAACGAGCAAGCTTGTAACGCTAAAGATTGTTGTAGGTCAGGGTGCCACGGTGCGATTCAATTACAGCTGGGATGGATCGAATTTTATGGAAACAAAATTACCGTTTACGGCTAAGCCCGGCAAATGGGTGGGAGCAAAAATGGGTTTGTTTGCCAGCGGATCAAAAAGAACCAATGATTGTGGCTCGGCCGACTTCGATTTTTTTGAAGTGAAATATTAAATCAACAGCAATAAACCATGAACGCAAAATTTTTAACGAGGCTGACTTTCTTGTTTTTATTTTTCAGTATAAAGACATTGGAGGCAGACGCCCAGTCATCGGTTCAACCGATTTCAAAAGAAAGTCAATCGGTGGTATTGGCGGTTCAGCAACTCACACAAGCCATGATTGATGCCGATAGTATCAAGTTGGATCAACTCTGTACCGCAGCACTAAGCTATGGTCATTCGAGTGGACACGTTGAAGGCAAAAAAGAATTCATCAAAAAAATCACTTCAGGACGATCCGATTTTTTGGCCATCGATCTTACAGAACAAAGTATTTCCATTTCCGGAAAAACAGCCATCGTCCGCCACAATCTTCATGCAAAAACCATGGACAAAGGCAATCCCGGAGAGGTAAACCTCAAGGTACTGCTCGTTTGGCAAAAAATCCATGGAATATGGAAATTACTAGCCAGGCAGGCCGTTAAAAATGTTGTTTAATCTCCTCCAGCTTTTTGTTGGTTAATGAATTGAAAATGACGTCGTTCCCGGTATCGTTTGCGTAAAAATTCACCCGGAAACCCGGTGAATTGGGGCCTTGGCCAAGGCTATTTGTGTATCTTGAACATTCATTTTTTACATCTTTTAGAACCGAAAACCAGGCATGCGTCGTATCATATTCATCGCTGTAGGCATAATGCTCAGTTTTGCAGCTTTTGCTCAGCAAAATTTCAATTTCAATCCCAATAAACTTCCCCTTTTTAGAAAAGACACATTCAATATTGTGAATTTAGGAGCCGCCATGAAAGGTGGCGAAAAGGTTACGGCAGCCATTACAAAAGCCATTGAAGCCTGCAACAAAAAAGGCGGAGGTGTGGTGTTGCTGCCTCCCGGCATGTGGCTCAGTGGCCCTTTTACATTGAAAAGCAATGTGAATTTACACCTGGCCACAGGCGCCACGCTGGTGTTCTCGAGCAACTTCGATGATTATCAGCTGGTGAATACCAATTGGGAGGGAATGCCCCAAATCCGCAACCAGTCGCCCATCAATGCCGATGGTGCCGTCAATATCGCCATCACAGGAAATGGAATCATCGATGGTAACGGCGATGCGTGGAGGATGGTGAAAAAAGACAAGGTGAATCCGGGTCAATGGAAGCGACTCATCGAATCGGGTGGCATTGTCAGCGAGGACAAGAAAACCTGGTTCCCTTCCGCCAAATCCATGTACGGCAATACTTTCAAAAATACAGGTGCCATCACCCCTGAGAAAACAATCGCTTTTTTCGACAGCGTGAAAGATTTTCTGCGCCCCAACATGGTGATGCTCGCCAATTGTAAAAATGTAAGATTCGAAGGCGTTACCTTCCAGAATTCTCCAGCCTGGTGTTTGCACCCTATGCTCTGCGAAAATCTGGTGGTAAAAAACATCAAAGTCAAGAATCCGGCTTATGCTCAAAATGGCGATGGTATTGATGTGGAAAGCTGTAAAAATGTTTGGATCGAAAATTCAATTTTTGATGTGGGGGATGATGCCTTATGCATGAAAAGCGGCAGAGATGCTGATGGCAGAAAAAGAAACAAACCCACTGAAAATGTGATCATCAAAGGATGTACGGTATATGCTTCTCATGGCGGATTTGTCATTGGCAGTGAGATGAGTGGAGGTGTTAAAAATGTAAAGGTGGAAAATTGCACTTTCATCGGAACCGATATCGGCCTGCGTTTCAAAACAACCCGTGGCCGTGGAGGAGTAGTGGAAAATATTGTGGTCAATAACATCTACATGAAAGATATTGTGGGTGAAGCCATGTTGTTCGACATGTATTATGCGGCAAAAGATCCTGTGCCCCAACCTGGTGAAAAAAGGGAATTACCCAAGGTGGAAATGAAACCTGTAGATGAAACTACGCCTATGTTCAGGAATTTCAGCATCAGCAACATCTACTGCGATGGTGCCGAAAAAGCCATCTTCATCAGAGGCTTGCCTGAAGCCCATATCAACAACATCCGATTTAATAACATCTATGTGAAAGCGAAAGAAGGCATCGATATTCAGGAGGCCAGCAGCATCGAAATGAAAAATGTGGAAGTGATCAGCGCCAACACCAATCCATCCGCTTCTATCATCAACAGCGACCATTTGAATTTCTCTCAACTTAAATTTTCTGCAGCAACAAATTTGGGCTTCCAGATCAGCGGCGACAGAAATAGCCATATCATTATTGAACAATCCGACCTTTCCAATTGTAAAGAAAAATACCGTTTGGATGCGGGAGCCGTGGAAGGAGTCATTCAAATAAAATGAAGCCATAAGAAAGCACAACGTCAACAGCTACATGCGTAAAATCGTAATCATCATATCTTTTTTTCTTGGAGTAGAGGCTCATGCACAACATGAAGCGGCTACAGGAATGGCCAGTGCCACCATGGGTATTTGGAAAGATTCTTTTTCCCTTGGCAACAAGCCGGCCAAATGGACTTACGATATGGGCGTGGTGCTGAAAGGAATAGAGGCGCAATGGCTTAATACCGGTAACGGCGAGTATTTCAAATACATCCAAAAACAAATGGATTTTTTTGTAGATGACAAAGGGAATATCAAAATCTATCGCCCCGAAGAGTTCAATATCGACAACATCAACAATGGTCGCGTGTTGCTGATGTTGTATAAGGTCACGCAAAAAGAAAAATACCTCAAAGCCGCTCAGCAACTGCGCGAACAACTGCGCCATCAGCCGCGTACACAAGAAGGTGGCTTTTGGCACAAACAGATTTATCCTCATCAGATGTGGCTCGATGGCCTCTACATGGCAGAACCTTTCTATGCCGAATATGCCGCCATGGCTCATGAAGATTCAGCTTTTGATGATATCGCCAATCAATTTATGCTTGCCGAAAATCATTTGCGCGATCCTTCAACCGGTTTGTTGTATCATGGTTGGGATGAATCAAAATCGGAAAAATGGGCCAGTCAGCTGAATGGCCGCTCTCCACAGGTGTGGGCTCGCGCCATGGGCTGGTATGCCTCTGCGCTGGTGGATGTGCTCGAATTTTTTCCTGCCAATCATCCCAAAAGAAAACAACTCACAGCCATCGCTAACCGATTGGCAACTGCCATTGCCAATTATCAGGACAAAGATGCCGGACTTTGGTACGACGTGCTGAACTATGATGGTCCGGGTAAGGAGAAAAATTATTTTGAAGCTTCTGCCAGTTGCCAGTTTGTATATTTTCTGGCTAAAGCGTCGAGACTGCGATACCTGAACAAATCATTTTTGCCTGAGGCGATGAGAGGATATGCCAGCATCTGTCAGCATTTTGTACATCAAGACAATGGCCTTTATTCGCTCTCAGGTACAGTGAAAGTGAGCGGACTGGGTAACAAACCTTATCGTGACGGCAGCTTTGAGTATTACATGACGGAACCCGTAATTGACAACGATCCTAAAGGATTGGGTGTATTTCTGATGGCTTCTGCTGAAATAGAAAACAATGTGATGGCTTTGAAAAGTTGGGGCAGAGATCCTCTGACCTATTATCATTTGCCGTCGGATGAGTCACGTCGTCTGGTGCTCATGGACAACTACTTCAACCGCGAAACACATAAGGACGCATTTGGTAAAGAAGTGGTGTTTCATTATAAATGGTGGGAAAGAGATAACGGAGGATATTCTTTTGTGAACCATATCATCCATCAACTGGGTGGTGAAACGGCGGTGCTGAATGGTCCTCCCACAAAAAAAGAGCTGAAGAAAGCTGCGGTGTATGTGCTCATCGATCCCGACTGGCCGAAAGAAAATAAGTCGCCTAATTATATTCAGGCCGAACACATTGATGCCATTTGCAGTTTTGTGAAAAAAGGCGGTGTGTTATTGCTGATGGCCAACGACAGCAACAATGTGGAGTTTGAACATTTCAACAAACTCGCTGCGCAATTCGGTTTTCAATGGAATGTCAATGTGCGTCATGATGTGAAAAATGACAATTTCGAAGAGGGGGCCGTTGACCTGAATCAGGCCGGTGAAATTTTTGGAAGTGCCGGCAAAGGATACATCAAACAACTGTGCACACAGACGTTGATCACCCCTGTCAAAGCCGGTGTGAAAACAAAAGTAGTTTATCAGGAAAACGGAGAAGTGTTGATGACGGTGTCCCATTATGGCAAAGGAACCATTTTTGCCGTGGGTGATCCCTGGTTTTACAATGAATACATTGATGGCAGAAAATTGCCTGATACTTTTAAAAATTATGCTGCGGCCACTGCATTGTTCGAGATGCTCTTGCTGAATGCTTCAAAAAAATGAGGTCGATACTTATCATATTATTTTGTTTTATCGCTGTCTTTTCAACAGCGCAGAGAAGGATATTGGTATGTCAGCAACCCGGAACTCAATGCTTCAAAACTATTCAGGAAGCTATCAACAGCGTACCCGACAGCAGTGCGTTGCCTTACGAAATTTACATCATGAGCGGGACCTATCATGAACAACTCTTGATAGCCAAAAACAATATTTTGATAACCGGAGAACTTCGTGATAAAGTCATCGTCACATCATCTATAGCCCGAGATTCTTTTCGCTGCAGTCATCCCGATGACTGGGGTGTAGCCACCATCAACATAAAAGGCAATGATGTCTATCTAAGAAACTTGACGGTGAAAAATACTTTTGGTTTTGATTTTACCGAAGAAAGAACGATACCCTGTGCGAACGATACCGCCGGGCATCTAAAAAAGCTTACCCGCACAGGTCACCAGATGGCTGTGCGCTTGATGAAAGGCACTCGTTTCAGTGCCGTCAATTGCACCTTCAGTTCTTTCGGTGGAGATACCATGAGTCCCTGGGATGTGGAAAATGGTGTTTTTTATTTTAATGAATGTCGTTTTGAAGGCGGTGTGGATCTGTTTTGCCCCAGAGGTTTTTCTTTTGCCGAAAACTGTGAGTTTCATGCCTACAATGGACCCGCCATCATCTGGCACGACGGCAGTAAAAATCCCAATAGCATTTCTGTTTTGAAAAATTGCAAGTTCAATGGTTACGAAGGATTTTCTCTGGGTCGTTATCATCGCGATGCGCAAATGTTGCTGGTCGATTGCCAATTCTCCGCACAAATGAAAGATGCACCTGTTTATCATGTGCAAAAAAGCACCGATGTTCAATGGGGCCATCGTATTTATTACAAGAATTGCCATCGTGCAACCGGCGACTATGGCTGGATGGCAGACAATGCACCGGAAGAACTCATGGCCAAATATGGCAGTACAACAAAATTTATGATCAATACAGGCTGGATGCCTGAGAGAAAATTAATAAATGAATAACACCATTTCAATGATATTATCCAAACATAATTTACCCTCCATCAACGGGGAACGAATCGACCTGCCACAACAAGATATTTTTTCACTGCCCGAAAAAGTGCTGCAATTCGGTACGGGCGTTTTCATCCGTTCGTTTGCCGACTATTTTATCGATAAAGCCAACAAAAAAGGCGTGTTCAATGGGAGAGTGGTAGTGATAAAATCCACCAGCAACGGCGACAGTCGTGAGTTTGATACGCAAGACAGTCTGTATACAGTTTGTTCCAAAGGATTGGAGAATGGAAAAATAAAGGAAGAAATTTCCATCAATGCTTCCATCAGTCGTGTGTTGGTGGCCGGTAGCCAATGGAATGATATCCTTCGCTGTGCTCACAATCCCGAAATGAAAATCATTATTTCCAATACCACGGAAGTAGGCATTCAGCTGGTGAAAGAAAAAATTGGGACGGAAGCCCCTTCTTCATTCCCCGGAAAATTACTGGCCTTCTTGCTGGAAAGATACCATGCATTTGATGGCAGTGCCGCTCACGGCATGGTGGTGGTGCCAGCCGAACTGATTCCGGACAATGGTACAAAATTGAAACAGATCATATTGGAACTGGCCCGCTTCAACGAGGTGGAGGAGAAGGTGATGGTCTGGCTCGAAGAACACAACAGGTTCTGCAATTCTCTGGTAGACCGCATCGTGCCCGGAAAACCCGCGCAGCCTGAATTACAGAAAATACAGGATGCACTCGGCTATACGGATGGTCTTTTAAGCGTGAGTGAGTTGTTCAGCTTGTGGGCCATCGAAGGGGATGAAGCCATCAAAGCTATTTTGTCATTTGCGCAAATAAACAATGGTGTTGTCATTGAAAACAACATAGATACTTATCGCGAGCTCAAGCTCAGGCTTTTGAACGGTACACATACATTCAACTGTGGATTGGCATTTCTGGCGGGCTTCAATTTTACCCGCGATGCCATGCTCGACAAACAATATGGCGCATTTGCCGCCAACATGATGCAAGAGGAAATTGCTGCAGCCATTCCTTTGGATATCGATAAGGAAGTGAAGTCCAACTATGCCCATCAAGTGATTGAACGATTCTGCAACCCCTATATCGATCATCAGTGGATCAGCATCACGGCACAGTTTACTTCCAAGATGAAAATGAGAAATCTGCCTTTGCTGAAAAGATATGTGGAACTGCATGGGAAATCTCCCGAAAGAATGACAGCAGGTTTTGCTGCCTATCTGCTTTTCATGAAACCTGTACGTGTAGAGAATGGCAGGTATTTCGGAAAGGTCAATGAAATGGAATATCCCATCAACGATGATGCGGCTGCTTGGTTTCACGATTGCTGGCAACAACATGATGTGCCTGGTGTCGTTAATGCGGTGTTGGCCAATGTTGAATTGTGGGGAATGGATTTGCGCGAGTTGAATGGCTTTGCCGATGCTGTATTGAAGAACCTTCATCAGATGATGGCATCGGGTGTGATGCAAGTTGTAAACGCCATAGAAAATAAAGAGATGGTGTTTTGATGATGGAATGATGAAATGATTTTTTTTAAAGCTTAGTATTTCAATAGAAAATGAAACAAAAAATTCTGAAAATCCACCCAGGTGACAATATGCTCGTGGCACTCACCGATTTGAATGAGGGTGAAACCGTTTCTTATAACGGTACAGTATACCAGTTGAAAGAAAAAGTGGAAGCCAAACATAAATTCTTCGAACACGACATGAAGGCCGGTGAAAAGATCATCATGTACGGCGTGGTAGTGGGAACTACCCAACACGAAGTGAAAGCAGGCCAGTGGATGAATGTAAACAATGTGAAACATGCCACTTCGGATTATGCGTGGAGAAATGCTTCGTATGAATGGAAAGCACCCGATGTTGCTGATTTTGAAGGCAGAACTTTCATGGGCTATCACAGGACTGATGGTCGTGTTGGTACCGCTAATTACTGGTTGTTCATTCCCATGGTTTTTTGCGAAAACAGAAATTTGGATGTGATCCGCGAAGCATTGCACAATGAACTGGGGTATGCGGTGACGGATAAATACAAAGCCTTCACACATCAGCTGGTGGATGCTTATGCACAAGGCAGTGTCATAGAACAAGTCGATTTTTCTCCTGCAAATTCACCCGCTGCCCATCGATTGTTCAAGCATGTGGATGGTATCAAGTTTCTGAACCACGATGGAGGTTGTGGTGGTATTCGTCAGGATGCTGCCGTGCTCAGTAAATTGCTGGCGGCTTATGCCAATCATCCCAATGTAGGTGGCGTAACTGTTTTGAGTTTGGGTTGCCAAAATTTGCAAGTGAACGATTTCTTGCAAGACTTGAAAACATTGAATCCTTCTTTCGATAAACCCATGCACATCTTCACCCAGCAACAATCACAAAGTGAAGAACAGCTGATTTCAGATGCCATCAAATCCACTTTTAGCGGATTGATAAAAATCAACGAATACAGAAGAGAACCTGCTCCGCTCAGTCAATTGACATTGGGCGTGAAATGCGGTGGCAGCGATGGTTTCAGTGGTATCAGTGCCAATCCTGCTGTAGGCTATTGCAGCGATTTGCTGGTGGCATTGGGTGGCAAGGTTTTGCTGGCCGAATTTCCAGAGCTCTGCGGTGTTGAACAGGAACTGGTGGATCGTTGCGTAAACGAAGAAACCGCGGCAAAGTTTACCAAGCTGATGAAAGGCTACGAAAAACAAGTGATTGCGGCAGGATCTGGATTTCACATGAATCCTTCTCCCGGCAACATCCGCGACGGCTTGATTACCGATGCCATGAAAAGTGCCGGCGCAGCCAAGAAAGGTGGAACAGCTCCCATTGTGGAAACACTGGATTATACCGAACCCGCCACAAAACCAGGCCTGAGTTTGGTGTGTACACCCGGCAACGACGTGGAAGCCACAACCGGGAAAGCCGCCAGTGGCGCCACTTTGATTCTCTTCACCACAGGATTGGGAACGCCCACCGGCAATCCGGTTTGTCCCACCATCAAGGTTTCGTCCAATTCCAATCTTACCAAAAGAATGAATGATATCATTGACATTGATTGCGGACCGGTTGTAGAAGGAGAGAAAACAATTCCTGAAATGGGAAGGGCGATTCTAGAATATTGTATCAAGGCTGCCAGTGGCGAAGTGATTCCTCATGCAGTGCGACTCAACCAGGATGATTTTATTCCATGGAAGAGAGGCGTGTCTTTATAATTTTACTATCTTGATTTATAATAAACTGTTTTGATAATGAAAACATTCTTAGACGAAAACTTTTTACTGAAAAATAAAACAGCAGAAAAGCTCTACCACGATTTTGCGAAATCAATGCCCATTATAGATTATCACAATCACTTGATGCCCGACCAGATTGCACAGGACCTCAATTTCAAAAACCTAACACAGGTTTGGTTGTATGGCGACCATTATAAATGGCGCGCCATGCGCACCAATGGAGTGAATGAGAGATACTGCACCGGCGATGCCGATGATTATGAAAAATTTGAGCAATGGGCCAAGACGGTTCCTTATACTTTGCGCAATCCATTGTATCACTGGACGCATTTGGAATTACAGCGTTATTTTGGCGTGAATGAAATACTCAATGGCGATAACGCTCGTCGTGTATATGATACTTGTAATGGCTTGTTACAAACACCTGATTACTCCGTAAAAGGCTTGTTGAACAAGATGAATGTGAAAGTGATTTGCACCACCGATGATCCTATCGATAATCTTTGCCATCATCAACAAATCGAAGCCGATGAAGCCGCTACGCCTTTCAAAGTGTTTCCGGCTTTTCGTCCAGATAAGGCGATGAACGTAGACAATGCCACCTCTTTCAATAATTATCTAACACTGCTGGAAGCCGCATCGGATGTGTCTATCAGCAATTTCGACGATTATCTGAAAGCATTGAAATTACGTCACGATTATTTTGTGGCCAATCATTGTTCGGTGAGTGATCATGGATTGGAAGAAATTTACGCCGATGATTATACGATGGAAGAGGTGCAGTCGTATTTCTTGAAAATCCGTTCGGGTCATCAGCTAACGCTGGAAGAAAACAGAAAATTCAAATCGGCCATGTTGGTGATATTCGCCGAATGGGATTGGGAAAGAGGCTGGGTTCAACAATATCATCTGGGTGCCATCCGCAACAACAACTCCAGAATGATGAGCCAGCTGGGGCCCGATACCGGATGGGACAGTATTGGCGATTTTCCTCAGGCACGCGCCTTGGCTAAATTCTTGAACAAACTCGACACCAACAATAAACTCGCTAAAACCATCATCTACAATCTCAATCCGGCCGACAATGAACTGATGGCCACCATGATTGGCAATTTCAATGATGGATCTGTTGTCGGCAAAGTGCAATGGGGCAGTGGCTGGTGGTTCCTCGATCAGAAAGACGGCATGATCAAACAGCTGAATGCCCTCAGCAACATGGGGCTGCTCAGCCGATTCGTAGGTATGCTCACCGATAGCCGCAGTTTCCTTTCTTATCCACGTCACGAATACTTCCGCAGAATTTTATGCAATCTCTTCGGTGAAGAGATCGAACAGGGTGAGCTGCCCAATGATATCGCCTGGACAGGACAAGTGATACAGAACATATGTTACAACAATGCAGCTGAATATTTCAATTGGACACATATTCAACAGCCCGCGAAAGCGCTGGTTGTTTAATGATAACAGCTTGAACAAAAAAAGGAAGACGATTGTCTTCCTTTTTTGTTTTACGTTGATAGGTTGATTAACGTTGAACTCTTCCCGAACCATCGCCTTTCATCAGATCTTTCACTTCAGCCAGTGTAGCATGGTTCAGATCGCCGGGGATGGTGTGTTTCAGCGCACTTGCGGCCACACCGAACTCTGCGGCTTCGCCCATGGGCATACCGGTCACCAGTCCGTAAATCAATCCACTGGC
>CANGIT010000005.1 GCA_947454155.1 Chitinophagaceae bacterium | reverse complement strand
TGCAAAATGCAAAATGCAAAATGCAAAATGCAAAATGCAAAATGCAAAATGCAAAATGCAAAATGCAAAATGCAAAATGCAAAATGCAAAATGCAAAATGCAAAATGCAAAATGCAAAATGCAAAATGCAAAATGCAAAAGATTTCACTACTAACCCTTGAATCAGCTCAGGATGTAAACCGTCTATAGAACGAAATGACCCAAAAGTCAAACACCAAACGAGCGAAGCGATTAAACAACAAACAAAATGAACCTTAACAGAACCATAGCCCCGGCAATAAAAGACGCCGTAGATTACAAACTTGCACTCAAACCATATGACCATTTCACACTCGATAATGGCATAGATGTTTATGCTGTCAATGCCGGTGCACAGGATGTGGTGCAACTGGAAATGGTTTATTATGCCGGTAACTGTTTTGAACAGCAGAAAGGAATTGCTGCTGCCACCAATTTTCTGTTGAAGAACGGCACCTCGGCCAAAACCGCTTTTCAAATCAATGAGGCGTTTGATTATTATGGCGGTTATTGTAATCGTTCTTGCTTCAATGAAACCGCAGTGGTAACGCTGCATTGCTTAACCAAGCACCTCGACAAACTTCTGCCGGTTGTGCAGGAAATGCTGGAAGACAGCATTTTTCCCGAACAAGAACTGGAAATCTATCAGCAAAACAGCAAACAACGTTTGAAGGTAAATCTGCAGAAATGTGAGTTTGTAGCCGCACGTTTGATTGACAGTTATCTGTATGGCGAAAACCACCCTTATGGTGTGTATACGCACATTGGAGATGTGGACGCATTGATCATTGAAGAGATAAAAAAATTCTATCAGCAATATTATCTCAACGGAAAACGAATAATTTTCATTTCCGGAAAACTTCCTCAGGACATCCGAAATATTTTGAATCATTGTTTTGGTAAAATGAAGGCCAACAATGAACAGCTAACGGTTCCTGTTATTGAAAGAAATCCCTCCATCGATAAAAAATTCAGAATAGAAAACGATGCCAACGCCGTGCAAGGCGCCATCAGAATTGCAGCGCCCTTCCCTACACGCCATCATCCCGATTTTAAAAAGGTGATGGTGCTGAACACCTTGTTTGGCGGTTATTTCGGTTCTCGCCTGATGAGCAATATCAGAGAAGACAAAGGGTATACGTATGGCATTTACAGTTATATCCAAAACCATATTCAGGACTCTGCCTGGCTGATCAGCACAGAGGCCGGGAAAGATGTATGCGAAGCCGCGATTGAAGAGATTTATAAAGAAATGAAACGCATCCGCGAAGAAAAAATCGGAGAAGACGAATTGTTGCTGGTGCGTAATTATATGATTGGCGGTATTCTTGGTGAACTCGACGGTCCTTTCCAGATCATGGCCAAATGGAAGAACATCATTTTGAACAACTTGGATGAAAGATATTTCTACGACTCTGTTCACGAAATAAAAACCATCAGCGCCGAAACACTGATGGCTCTTGCCGATAAATATTTACGTCCCGAAAAATTTTATGAGTTGGTGGTGTATTAAGAATGTTTGTAGTTTAATGTCTGCCGACAGGCAGACAGGTTTAAGGTTTATTGTTATTAACATCAACAACAAACATCAAACATCCAACAACAAACATTTATTGTATCTCCATCTTCTTAGCCTTCACCTGCTTGCGGATTATTTTTTCAACTTCCGTTTCCAGCGTGGCGCTTTGCTGTGATGATGATCTTTTCGCTTTTTCTTTATTGATGTATTGATCCCGTGCAGCTGTTTTTTCTGCGATCTTTTGCTGTATCTGATTTCTTTCTTTTGCTTTTGCGGTTACAATTTGCTGAACCTGCGCTTTTGAACGACCCCTCAGACTGTCAGGTAATGCGTTGGCATCCATTTTACTTACAAACTCTTTATCTTCTTCCATCTTATCAACCAGATCCCAGCTGCTGTTTTTGTAAACAACCTTGTTGCTTTTAGCCGTTGCTCTTTTTACAGCTACCGATTTTCCCATAGAGTAGTTTTTTCCATCAAGGTCTTTTTGTGTTTTCGCTTTTTCGGCACCATACGAACCATATCCGATATAAGTATTATTCAGTTGTTCGTTTAGTGCGATAATTTCATCGTCGTAAGGCGTGGGAATTTCTATCACTTTTTCATTTTGATTGATATTGGTGAAGCTTCCTCCTCCGCATTCTCCTATCAGATTCCAGTGTTCGCTGATGCCCTGCATGCGGTCGCCGCAATAAATGGTGTTTACGATTACGCCTTTTGCTTTTGCCGAATTGCAGGCTTTCATATAATGGAGACGTCCTTGTAAGAAATCTTCATTGCCGGCAATAAAAATAGTTTTGTAACTGTTGGGGTTATTGTCCCAGTTGAGCTGTTGAAGTGAACTATAAATCACCTGTCCGCAATATTCATCACCACCATTGGTGGTAAGATTAAACAAGATATTAGATAAACGATCGAGATCTGTGGTGAAGCCGCTCAATTGTTTTACATATCCGGCGTTCAGCGGATTGGTGCTTCTGCCGTATTCATAGAGTGCAATTTCGATGTTGGGAGATGTGCCGTTGCATTTGGTTTTTCCTAGAGTGATGACCATGTTCCAAAGTTGTGCTTTAGCTTGTTCAATAAGTCCGTCCATACTGTTGCTGACATCTAGCAGAATGGCCGCCTGTATTTTGGGAACTTCGTTGGGCCGGATTAATGAAGGTCGATGGGGGTAATAATAATGGGGTTGTGATTGAGTGGTTGTCATAAAGCCTGAGATCATCAAGGCAAGAAGAATAGATATTTTTTGCATAAAAAAATTTTCGGGCTTGATTCCATCGCCGCAAAAATTCCATAATACACCCCCCATTTACTACTATCCTTACCATCTTCTTAACATTTCACTTTGCCATTTGGACGATTATAAAGAAATTCGCTGCTCATCCGGACCAGCATTTACGCAGGGACAGATATACAATCAAGAAGCATCTTTCAACCATATACTCATGAACTTCAACAGAAAAGAACTGACCAACGAACAGCTGATCGACTTATATAAATCGATACTTTTTCCACGGATGATTGAAGAGAAAATGCTCGTGTTGCTACGTCAGGGAAAAATCTCCAAATGGTTCAGCGGTATCGGTCAGGAGGCCATTGCTGTGGGTGTAACCAAGGCGTTGGAAAGTGACGAGTGGATCATGCCTATGCATCGCAATCTGGGTGTCTTCACTTCCAGAAACATGCCGCTAAGCAAATTGTTCAAACAATGGCAAGGCAATAAAGATGGTTACAGCAAAGGAAGGGAAAGAAGCTTTCATTTTGGCAGCAAAGAACATCATATCTGCGGCATGATATCGCATCTTGGTCCGCAACTGGCCATTGCCGATGGCATATCTCTTGCTCACAAGCTCGCCAAAGAAGATAAAGTATCTGTAGCATTCTCGGGCGACGGCGGTACCAGCGAAGGCGATTTTCATGAGGCGCTGAATACGGCTGCAGTTTGGGAGCTTCCCGTTATTTTCATCATCGAAAACAATGGATATGGTTTAAGCACACCTACCAATGAACAATATCGTTGCGAGAGTCTGGTAGACAAGGCCAAGGGCTATGGCATGGAAGGCATTAAAATAGATGGCAACAATATTTTGGAAGTATATGACACCTTGCGTGGCGTGAGAGATTTTTGCATAAAAAATCAAAAGCCCTATCTCATCGAGTGTATGACTTTCAGGATGAGAGGGCATGAGGAAGCGAGCGGTGTGAAATATGTTCCCAAAGAACTTTTTGAAGAATGGGAACAAAAGGATCCCATCAAAAATTATGAAGAGTGGCTGATGGCAGAAAACATTCTTTCCGCAGAACATATCAACGATATCAAACAGCGGACGAAAGTCAATATTGAAGAAGAGCTGAAGGCGGGCTTTTTGGGCGAACCGGTGCAACCCAACACGGCCGAAGAAAAACAGGATGTTTATGCGCCATATCTTGCACCGATTGTCAAAAAAATAGACAACAGTCAACCTGATGCTTCTGCTATCAGCACAGCATCGTCCGAAAAAAAGTTCATCAACGCCATCAGCGACGCCCTGGAGTTGTCGCTCCAAAAGCATGAGAAATTTGTGTTAATGGGACAAGACATTGCCGAGTATGGCGGTGCGTTTAAAGTGACAGAAGGCTTTGTGGACAAATTCGGCAAAGACAGAATCAGAAATACACCGTTATGTGAAAGTGCCATCGTGGGAACCGCACTGGGCTTAAGTTTGAAAGGTTACAAGTCGATGATGGAAATGCAGTTTGCCGATTTTGTCACCGTAGGGTTCAATCAGATTGTCAACAACCTCGCAAAAATCCATTATCGCTGGGGACAAAACGCCGATGTGGTGATTAGGATGCCTACCGGTGGAGGCGTGGGTGCCGGACCTTTCCACAGCCAAAGCAACGAAGCTTGGTTTGTACACACCCCAGGGCTGAAAGTTGTATATCCTTCAACGCCGGCAGATGCCAAAGGTTTGCTGATTGCCGCCATCAACGACCCCAATCCTGTCATCTTTTTTGAACACAAAGCTTTATACCGAAGCATTACAGGACAAGTGCCCGACGAATATTACGAAATTGAAATAGGCAAGGCCCGCCATGTAAAGGCAGGTGAAGCGCTTTCCATCATCACGTATGGTGCCGGTGTACATTGGGCTGCTGATTACGCCGCTAAACATCCCGAATATTCCATTGATATTCTCGATTTGAGAAGCTTGCTTCCGTTGGATTATGAAGCCATCCGCGCTTCGGTTAAGCGTACCGGTAAGGTGATCATCTTACACGAAGACACGCTCATCGGGGGTATAGGGGGAGAAATTTCGGCGTGGATCAACGAAAATTGTTTTGAGCTTCTTGATGCGCCTGTGTTGCGTTGTGCGGGTTTGGACACGCCCATTCCCTTCAACATCGAATTGGAGAAAAACTTTATGGCCCACACACGTCTAGATGAAACGGTAAATAAAATATTAAGGTATTGATTTTTCTTGCTGAAAATTTGAATTGGGCATTTGTACAAAACAAAGAAGAAAACCAGACTACCGGCCTTCCCCTACATTGTTTTTATAAATGATACCGTTTTTCATGATGAGCCCGAAGTTCGTTTCAGGGTTTTCTATCAGCCGAATGTTTTCAAGGGGGTTTCCGTTAACAAGAATAATATCGGCATATGCGCCTTCAGCAATCTCACCCAGTTTCCCGGCGGGGTAAGGATTCCGGTTATTGCACAAGCTCAGCAGCTCGGCATTGTCGTGAGTGGCCATTTTTAATATTTCAAAAGGAGAAAACCAGTGATCTAGTTTGCACAGAATCTTACCCTGATTTTTTGCCGAAGTGGAATCAAATAAACAATCGATACCAAATGCAACTTTTACCTTGTATTTTTTTGCCAGCCGGTATGCATTATCGGTGCCCTTGATGATCTCTTGTTGCTTTTTCCAATTGGCGCTTCCCTCCGGAAAAGGGGTGGCGTCCTCATCATTTAAAAAAGGTTGCAAGCACCACCATACATTTTTTTCTGCCATCAGTTTAACCGTAGCCTCATCAATCAGCTGACCATGCTCAATACATTTGACTCCGGCCGCAACAGCGGTTCTTATTGATTCTGGAAGATAGGCGTGTACCGTAACATACGTTCCCCAGTTGGTGGCCGCACTTACTGCAGCCTTGATTTCCTCGGCTGTGTATTGAGAAACATCAACAGGATCATACATGGATATGATACCGCCTCCGGCGCATAGTTTTATCTGACTTGCGCCCTGGCGCAACTGTTCTCTGGAACGCAGCAACACCTGGTCTGCACCATCGGCTATTGAGGTCATACCCGATTTTGTCAGATAAGAATTATCACCGTTTCTCGGCACATCTGTGGGAAGTCCAAAATCACCATGTCCTCCTGTTTGAGAAATGGCGGCTCCGCTCGGAAAAATTCTGGGCCCCCTGATCAAACCGCTATTGATGGCTTTGGCCAATGAAAAAGTATTTCCACCCATATCCCTTACCGTTGTGAAGCCCCTCATCACCTGTTTTTCTGCGAAGTGAGCCGCATACAGATTCATGAAACCTATGTCGGAGGTGAGCAATAAGGGGAATGGGAGCGACTCTAACAACATGTGGGCATGAGCATCAATCAGACCTGGCATCATATATTTACCTCTGCCATCGATGATCTTTGTGCTCTTTCCGTCCACAATAATCGGGGCGCTGTCAATTTTTTGAATCAACTCTCCTACAACCAGCACATTGGCTTTAAAAATCTTTTCGTCTTTCCCATTGAAAACAAATACATTTTTAAAAAGGATGCTGTTTTGGGAAAAACAACTGAAACCAAACGAAAGCAGGAGGAAGACCGATATTGATTTATGTAACTGCATGATTAAAGTATTGATGCTGAAATAAAGACTTCATTATTTTTCCGGCACAAATTTCAAAGAAATCGAATTTACACAATGACGGGTGTTTTTATTCGTGAAGTTTTCCCCGATAAACACGTGGCCCAGATGGCCCTCACATTTGGCACAAATGATCTCAGTTCTTCTGCCATCGGCATCGGGTACACGCTTTACGGCACCGGGTATTTCATCGTCGAAACTCGGCCATCCGCAGTGAGAATCGAATTTATTTTTTGATTCATAAAGAGGCGTGTTGCATCTTCTGCAAAGATATACGCCCGTTGTCTTGTTGTTGGTGTACTCGCCGGTGAAAGGCCTTTCGGTTCCTTTGTGTACAATCACGTATTCTTCTTCGGGGGTCAGTTTGTTGTATGACATAACGGTTGGATTATTGATGTTGTTGAGTTTTTTAAAATGTTCACCGGCCTTGATGATGTATTTGTTGATCAGTATTTCATCGGCGTTGATAACAAAATCGTAGGTGGGTCGATACCACACCAGGAAGGAATCGAGAAACTGGTCTTTCAGTCCGGTGAGCCTTTTCACCTGTATTTTATTAAACCGGTGATCTACATATTTCTCTCTTTCTTCCGTTTCCAACCTTTCCTGAAACGCTGCCATTGTTCTGTTGTGACGGAACCTGAAAAGATTGATCAGCTCGTCGAGGTCGGCGCCTGCTACACCATTCATAACAGACGATTCAATGTTGGGTTTGTTGTAATTGAAAACATCGGAATAATTGGCTCTGTTTTCCAGCGAATCTTCTTTGTAGGATTTGCTGTACACCGTGATATCCTGCAGCATGGAATATTTTCCTTTGATATGAAGATGGATGGAAATGTCGAAATGCTGCGGATCGGTGATTTCTCTGGTGCTGAATTTTTGGGTGGGCTTGTTGTTGTAGATGAAAACCAGCGAGTCGTTTTCCATCACCCGAATATGATAATGGCCCATGCTGTCGGAAAATGCCACGGCTCCGGAGCTGGTAACCACTTTGGTGTTTTCTACATAATTGAATTTCGTGATATCAAACACGGTACCGCTTACAACAAATTGTGCTTTAGCGGTCATTAGAAAAGCAACCAGGAGGAATATGGACATTATGGACTTCAAGCCGTAAAATTTCGGTGCAATAATAGGGATAGAAAAAATATCCAGCCGGACAATTAACTAAGGTTTTGCTTTTTTATTTCTTCTTCAATAATTCGGGGATAATGAGCCAGCTCCAATGCTCTTACTTTTTGTTCTAGAGAAGAGGTGTCATCTTCCGGTGAGATTTTACATTCGGCCTGAAAAATGATTTCTCCTTTGTCATAATGTTCATTGACATAATGAATGGTGATGCCGCTTTTATTTTCCCTGTTGGCCAATACGGCTTCATGTACATATTGTCCGTACATGCCTTTTCCGCCATAAGCAGGTAACAACGCCGGATGGATATTAATGATTCTTCCTGAAAATGCGGCAATCACCGAATCCGGAACTTTTTTTAGAAATCCTGCCAGCACGACGAATCCTATTTGTCGGTTTTTTAATTCTGTCATCAAATTTTCGGGGTGCTGAAAATCGGTCGGACCTATCACTTTAATAGGAATTTGATGTTCTTGTGCGATGTCCACCACGCCGGCATCAGCCTTGTTGGTAACAACCAAGCCAACATTAATGGTCGGGTGATTTTTGAAATAATGAATGATATTCAATGCATTACTACCTTTTCCACTGGCAAAAATGGCAATGATAGTTTTAGGCTGGAGTTGTCTTTTGCCACTTAATTTTTGTCCAATTCTTCCGATATAGTTTCTAAAAAACCGAAACTGACCCAAGGGTATACTTATAATAATGACACATAATGGCCACAAAACCGTTACCAATAATATATATAAGGAAACCCAGACAATTCCTTTTTCAAGCCCAGCTGTGTTTAATATTTTGCTAGACAATCTTCCACAAACAGAGCCACCTGAAGCAAATGTCAAAAGAATAAGCGTCAGGTTCAGGTTGTTGACCTTCCATTTGTTTTTTAGTTTTTTGAACATAGGCTGCAAATTTGAATAAAACTTTGCGAAGTCTTTACTTTTATGATCATTATTTAAGCTGAAGGGCTTTGTTTACAGTTTTATGACAATGAGCCATCATCGGTTTTACAAACCATTGAAATCCATTATAAAACCTGAAAAATATTTTTTCAAAATGTTGATATATTGTCAATATCGTGCATTACTTTTGCTCCCGAAAAAGGATTTTCTCCACACTAGACCCGATAACTGTATGAGTCGCTATCGAACAATCATTACCAAGGCCTTAGCCAGTCTTATTTTCATCCTCTCTTTATCGTTGAATAATCAGCTTTTTGCTGCAGACGGCGAAGCGCTTTTCAAAGCCAATTGTGCCAACTGTCATAAGCCTGATGCAGATTATACAGGACCGGCCCTTAAAGGCTGGAGCACAAGAGAACCCAGCAAAGAATGGGTTTACAAGTGGATTAACAATCCTGCTCAGATGATTGCATCTGATGCTTATGCCAAACAACTGGCAGACAAATGGAAGCCTACGGTAATGACAGCTTTCGCAAATCTGAAGAAAGAAGAAATCGATGCGATTCTTAAATATGTAGATGATTATGCACCACCCGCTGCTGCTACACCAGCTGCCGGAGGGGAAGGTGCACCTGAGCAAGACAATTCACTGCTGTTGGGTATTCTCACTTTGATTCTTGCAGTTGTAGGTTTGATTCTCGTTCAGGTAAACAGTAATCTTCGCAAGCTTTCCGACGAAAAAGAAGGCATCCTCAGAGGAGAGCCCGTTCCTTTCTATCGCAATAAAACTTATTTGATGGCCGGCATTCTGGTACTGTTTGCCATTGGCGGTTATTATACGATTAATGGTGCTATCGGATTAGGAAGAATGAAAGACTATCAGCCGGTACAACCTATTTACTATTCACATAAAGTTCACGCCGGTGTCAATCAGATCAGTTGTCTGTATTGTCATGGTAGCGCACAAGACAGCAAGCATGCAGGTATTCCTTCTGTGAATGTTTGTATGAACTGCCATATGGCCGTAAAAGAATACAAAGGAGATCCTATTGTAAGAGAAGATGGTTCGCAGGTGAATGGAACCGACGAAATTCAAAAGCTGTACAAATATGCAGGATGGAATCCGGCTACCAAATCATACAATCCCGACGAAAATCATGATGGCGCTCCAGATGGCTCTCAGCCCATCTCTTGGGTGAAAATCCACAACCTTCCCGATCACGTTTATTTCAACCACAGTCAGCATATCAAAGTGGGTAAGCAACAATGCCAAACCTGCCATGGTAATATCCAGGAAATGGGAGAAGTTGCCCAGTTTTCCGACCTCAGCATGGGTTGGTGTGTGAATTGCCACCGCGAATCAAAAGTTGATTTCTACAACAAAGAAACTGGTGAAGGCAACAAGTATTATAGCATTTATGAGAAGTTCCACAACGATATCAAAAACCATAAGATGGACAGTGTGACTGTTGAAAATATTGGTGGAACAGAGTGTCAAAAATGCCACTATTAATAAGTGTTTTAGCTGCTAAAAAAGAATTGAATTAAGAATATTTGAATCACAACATACTATGAGTAATAAGAAGTACTGGCAAAGTTTCGGAGAACTGAATCAATCAGACGCCTACAAGCAATCCACCGAAAACGAGTTCAATGAAGATCTGCTTCCTGTAGAGGAGTTGTCTAAAGAAGGTCTTTTCGACGGCTCTACTCCCCGCAGAGATTTTCTGAAATATCTGGGATTCAGCACCGCGGCCGCAGCCATTGCAGCCAGTTGCGAAATGCCCGTAAGAAGAGCCGTGCCTTATTTACAACGCCCCGATAATGTGATTCCTGGTGTGGCCAACTATTACGCTTCTACCTACGTGAATGGCGGAGATGCTATCAGCGTAGTGGTAAAACAGAGAGATGGTCGTCCCATCAAAATCGAAGGAAACGATTTGTCTTCTTTGACGAAAGGCGGAACAAGTGCTCAAGCACAAGCTTCTGTTCTTGATTTATATGACATCACTCGTCTTCGTCATCCTTTGCAAAAAGAGGGTAAAGACTTTAAAGAAGTAACCAGCTTTGAATCATTCGACGCTATAATCGCCTCAGCGATGGCTGGTATTGGCAGCAAGCCGGTGGTATTGCTTACATCTACCATCCACTCTCCTTCCACACTTCAAATCATCAACAACTTTTTAGCCAAATATCCAGGCAGCCGTCACGTGCAATACGATGCGGTGAGCTACAGCGGTATGTTGCTGGCTAATGAAGCCTGTTACGGAAAAAGATCTCTACCCGATTATCATTTCGAAAAAGCACAAACCATCGTTAGTTTGGGCGCCGATTTTCTGGGTACCTGGATCAGTCCGGTTCAATTCAGCAAGCAATATGCTGAAAACAGAAAAGTAAAAGGCGACAAACCGTCTATCAGCCGTCATTTCCATTTCGAAAGCATGCTCAGTCTTACAGGCAGTAATGCTGACGACCGTTATACTCACAAACCTTCCGAAACCGGTGCTATCGCTTTGGCTTTGTTAGCCAAATTGGGCGGTGCTGTTTCTGCTCCTTCCATTGCAGATGCTAAAGTAAAAGAAGGAATTGACAAGGCTGCTGCCGAGTTGATGAAAACCAAAGGTGCTTCTTTGGTGGTTTGTGGCAGCAACGATTCAAATATCCAGGTGGTAGTAAACGCCATCAATGAAATGATTGGCGCCAATGGCACTACCATCAACTGGTCGGCTACCAATAATACCCGCAAAGGAAGTGACACCGACATGGTAAAACTAGAAGCCGACATGGCTGCCGGTAATGTAGGTGCTTTGCTCGTTTACGACTGCAATCCTGTTTATAGTTATGCCGACGGAAAAAAACTGGCCGCATCTATTGCCAAAGTACCTGTAAGCATTTCTTTCAACGGAACAATGGATGAAACTACCGAACAATGTAAATATGTTTTGCCTTCACACCATTGGCTGGAAAGCTGGGGTGATGCAGAACCCGTATCGGGACAATTCAGCATGATTCAACCGCTGATTAACCCGTTGTTCAAAACCAGAGCATTTCAAACATCTTTGATGAAGTGGACAAGTGGTGGCAATAATACTGCTGCAGCTGCCGTTGACACTACTGCAAAATTTGTTGCTCCTGTAATTGTTGCAAACGGCAATGATTATGAAACCTATTTAAAAAATTACTGGACCGCCAAACTCGGTAGTTCAGACATGTGGGATAAGGCCTTACAAGATGGTGTGGTAGAAGCTGTGCCAACAATGGCCGCTGGAACATTTAATGGTGCGAAACTGGCTGAAGCCGCTTCAAAAATCGCCGCTACGAAATCTGGAAACATCGAAGTTGTATTATACCAAAAAGTTTCTGTAGGCAACGGATCACAAGCCAACAATCCTTGGTTGCAGGAATTACCAGATCCTGTATCTAAAGTAACCTGGGACAACTATGCAATGGTAAGTCCTGAAATGGCAAAAACCTTGTTGGGCATCGATGTTGTAAACAACCAACGCGAAGCGGATGCTTACGAAGTGACTCCAGAAAAACCAACTGTAAAAGTTACGGTAAATGGTAAATCGGTTGAATTGCCTGTGTTGATTTTGCCAGGCTTGAACAATGCTACTATTGCTGTGGCCTTAGGTTATGGCAGAGCCAGTGCAGATGAAAACAATTCGCTCGACAGAGTGGGTCGTGCTGCAACAGGTGCCGGTAAAAACGCGTATCCATTGGTAGGATTTGACGGCGCTACATTCATTTACAATGCCGTTGCCGCAGCAGAAAAAACCGGCAATGTGTATCCTTTAGCTCAAACTCAGGTTCATGGTTCTTCTGAAGGAAGACCTGTGATATACGAAACCAGCTTAACCAACTTCAAAAAGAATCCTGAAGCCATGCTGAAGGAAACGCACGAAGAGCTTAGCAGCTTGCTGGCGGACGGAAAAACAGATTTCGTAAAAGAAGGTACCATCTACCCCAACTACGAAAAACCAGGCATCAAGTGGGGCATGAGCATCGACTTGAATACTTGTACCGGTTGTAGCGCTTGCGTTGTGGCTTGTACCGCCGAAAATAACGTGAGTGTGGTGGGTAAAATTCAGGTTCAGCGTGCACATGAAATGCATTGGCTGCGTATTGACCGCTATTTCACCGGCGATGCAAAAAATCCGGATGTGGTGTTCCAGCCCATGATGTGTCAGCATTGTGACAATGCGCCTTGCGAAAACGTTTGTCCGGTTGCCGCTACCAACCATAGCAGCGAAGGCCTAAACCAAATGACTTATAACCGTTGTATCGGTACCAGATATTGTGCCAACAACTGTCCTTATAAAGTACGTCGTTTCAACTGGCTTGATTTCACCGGAGCTGATAGCTTTAAAGACAATCAAGAGCCATTGCGCGGCAAAGATCTGGATGAGGTAGTATTCCAAATGAATGACGACCTTACCAGAATGGTATTGAATCCGGATGTAACCGTTCGTTCAAGAGGTGTGATTGAAAAATGTTCTTTCTGCGTTCAACGTTTGCAAGAAAGCAAATTGGAAGCGAAGAAAAATCAAGATCCATCCATGGTGCGCAATGTGAAAACAGCTTGTATGCAGGCTTGTCCTACCAACGCCATCAGTTTTGGTAACGTGAACGATAAAGAAAGTGAGGTGGCAAAAGCAAGAGCCGATAAAAACCGTAATTTCTATGTGCTCGAGCAACTGCACGTTTTGCCTAATGTCAGCTATCTCGCCAAAGTGAGAAACACCGACAGAAACATTGGTGCAGAAGAAGAAAAACACGAAGAAGCTCACGCTTAATTTCCGAACTAAACAACAACTGCTTAAAGCCAAAAGCGAATTAAGAATATGTCATTACTCAAATACGAATCACAGTTAAGGGAACCACTTGTAGATGGTAATAAAGATTATCATCAGGTAACGGAGGACATCATCAGTCCCATTGAGATGAAACCCAGCAAACTTTGGTATGTTGGCTTTTATATCAGTGTAGCATTGCTGATTTTTGGTGCTTACTCTGTTTACAGAGAGGTCACTTACGGTATTGGACAGTGGAACCTGAATAAAACCATCGGATGGGGTTGGGATATCACCAACTTCGTATGGTGGGTAGGTATCGGTCACGCTGGTACATTGATTTCTGCAATCTTGCTGTTGTTCCGCCAGGGTTGGAGAACAGGGGTAAACAGAGCGGCAGAAGCGATGACCATATTTGCGGTAATGTGCGCCGGTCAGTTTCCGATCTGGCACATGGGTCGCGTTTGGATGTTCCCCTTCGTATTTCCTTATCCCAACTCAAGAGGCCCACTGTGGGTGAACTTCAACTCTCCGCTTCTTTGGGACGTGTTTGCGATTTCTACTTATTTCACCGTTTCATTGTTGTTCTGGTATTCAGGCTTGATTCCTGATTTGGCTACTGTCAGAGACCGTGCAAAAACCAAACTTCGTAAAATGTTATATGGGGTGGCTTCTTTCGGATGGACAGGAAGTACCAAACATTGGCAGCGCCATGAAAGTCTTTCACTGGTATTGGCCGGTTTGAGCACACCGTTGGTACTTTCGGTACACACGATTGTATCTTTTGACTTCGCCACTTCGGTTGTACCGGGTTGGCACACCACCATCTTCCCTCCTTACTTCGTTGCCGGTGCCATCTTCAGTGGTTTCGCCATGGTGCAAACCTTGTTGATCGTAGTAAGAAAAGTAATGGGATTGCAAGATTACATCACCTTGGGTCACATTGAGGCCATGAATAAGGTGATCGTACTTACCGGTAGCATCGTAGGATGTGCTTACTTGACCGAATTGTTCATTGCCTGGTACGGACAAAACCCCTACGAATGGTATGCGTTCAGCCAAAACAGAGCCAATCTGTTCAGCCCCTATGGATGGAGCTATTGGTTGATGATGTTCTGCAACGTGGTATCACCGCAATTGTTCTGGAGCCGTAAATTAAGAAGAAACATCACTGTTACCTTCTTTATGAGCATCGTGGTAAACATTGGTATGTGGTACGAAAGATTTGTAATCATAGTTACTTCCATTTACCGCGACTTCCTTCCTTCGAGCTGGAGTACTTATTACAGTCCTTCCATCTATGAAATCGGATTCTACCTCGGTACATTCGGTTTATTCTTCACTTGCTTCTTCTTGTTCGCTAAATATTTCCCTGTGATTGCGGTGGCTGAAATCAAATCTATTTTGAAAACCAGTGGCGAGAATTACAAAGCGAAAATGACAGACATAGAAAAATCAGATGCTGATAAGTTCTATATCGAAGAAGTGGAGCACGCACATTGAGGAATTGAGGAATAAAAAATAAGCAATAAAGAACTTCTACGGTTCAAAAAGACAGATAAGAAATAAGGAATCCCATTGAAAGATGGGCTAAATAAAAATAACAAACGATTATGGCTGGAGGAATTAAAAAATTTGTTGTAGGTGCCTTTGATGACGAAAAGGTATTGTTTCCGGCGGTGAAAAATGTTCGCAAAGCCGGCTACAAAATACACGATGTATACACTCCTTTTCCTGTGCATGGTTTGGATCATGCGATGGGATTGAGAGAAACCAGTTTACATACGGCAGGTTTCATTTATGCCATTACCGGTACCACTACCGCCTTAGGTTTCATGAGCTGGATCTTTACCAAAGACTGGCCTTTGAACATTGGAGGTAAACCGCATTTTGCCTTGCCGGCCTGGATTCCCATCACATTCGAGCTCACCGTATTGTTCTCGGCTGTGGGCATGGTGCTTACTTTTTGCTATCTGTGTCAATTGGCTCCATTTGTAAAAAAACATCACTTTCATGCCAGAGCTACTGATGATTTATTTATCATGGCTATTGAGTGTACCGACAAAACAAATGACGCAGACTTGCAAAATTTCCTGCAAAATGCCGGTGCCAAAGAAGTCAATGTGCAGGTGGCTGAAACCGGATGGTGGTTGGGCCGTTACGACAGAGAACAAAAGTTATACAGAGAAGAGAAGGGATATTAATGAGGTGTAAAGGTTTGACAAAATGCATAAGAACAAAAAGTTGAACCACTGACCAAAAAATAAAAGTATCAGGGGTTTCTGAAAGAGAAACCCAAGCAAATAAAAAGAACAATGAAAAAAATTGCAACATTTTCGGCGGTAGCTCTAACAATTGTGATTGCACTTGTAAGTTGCGACAGCAAGCGTGAGCCCGGAAAAGTTTATATGCCCGATATGGCATACAGCAGAGCGTATGAAACTTACGCACAACGTGATTCATCGATTTTCACCACTCATCCCGATGAAAGAGGAGGTAAGATTTATTACGACAACAAGCCCGCTGCCGGAACCATCAAGAGAGGTGAGTTATTTCCATATACATTGTCCAACGACAGCACAGGTTATAAAATGAGTGCAACTGTGGCCAATCCTGTTGGAGAGATGACTGAAACTGAAATGAAAGAGGCGGGTCGTCTTTTCAATATCAACTGCGCAATTTGCCATGGTGAAAAAGGAGCAGGAAACGGTCCGCTTTCCACTTCCGGTAAAATTGGCGGTGTGGCTAATCTTACCTTGGACAACTACGTGAAAATGGCGGATGGTACCATGTTTCATTCCATCACTTATGGTAAAAACAACATGGGAAGTTATGCTTCACAGTTAGACAGAAAACAACGTTGGATGGTCATCAAATACATCCGCACCTTGCAGCCCAAAGCCGCAGCTCCAGCCGCCGCAGCCGACAGTGCCGCTGTTGTAAAAATCAAATAATATTTTTTCGAAAGAACAAGGAAAATAAAAAACTTAAAGTTTACATAGATGAATCAACAATTCGAATTACCTAGCGGCTACAAAAAATGGACATGGGGACTGATCGTTGCCGGTGTTATAGCCCTGTTGTATGGATTTATTATGCTACATCCCTTTGCGCCTGTTACCCATGGTTCGCACGGTTCTGACAGCACGCGTTTCTGGGCGGTATTGTTGCAAAACAGTGCGTTCTGGTTGTTGGTAGTGAATGCATCGATGTTCTTCATTTGTGTAACCACCATGGCAATGGGTGGCTGGCAAGTGGCGATGAGAAGAGTACCTGAAGCTATTTCCAGCGTAGTTCCATTCATTGGCATCATCACTTTTGTAGTTTTGATGGCCATCGTATGGAGCGGACGTACAGACATTTATCATTGGCTTGATACTGACGCCGTGGCTAAAGACCATGTTTTGTTAGGTAAAAGCGGATTCCTGAATAAAAAATTCTACACCATCTGGTCGGCTGTGGCCATTGGCTTGTGGTGGTTGTTGGGTAGAAAAATGCGCACATTGAGTCTCGATTCAGATAAGAACGGACAAATGGATCATGAAACCGGTAAAAAATGGATATGGAGCAATACTGTATGGGCTTCATTGTACACTGTATTTTTTGGATTGACGGTAGCATCAACCATTCCTTGGTTGTGGCTGATGAGCATTGATGCACATTGGTACAGTACCATGTATAGCTGGTATACTTTCGCCAGTACATTCGTATCCGGCATGTCGCTCGTGGCTATTTTTGTCATCTTCCTGAAAAACAGAGGACAACTTGAATTTGTTACCGAAGAGCATTTGCACGACATCGGAAAGTTCATGTTTGCCTTCTCTGTATTTTGGACGTATCTCTGGTTTTCGCAGTACATGCTTATCTGGTACAGTAACCAACCAGAAGAAACAAAATACTTTGTAGCCCGTATTGGTACAGCCGACAAATCCGGTCCTTACCACGGCATATTTTTCCTTAATTTATTCCTCAACTTCCTTTGTCCATTGTTGATTTTGATGAAGAGAGGTGTTAAGCGTAACTGGACAATGGTAACCATCATGGCGGTGCTGATCATCTTCGGCCACTGGATCGATTTCTTCCAGATGGTAATGCCTGGAACAGTAGGAGAACATTGGCATTTGATGCCATTTGAATTTGGAGTACCTATGTTGTTCATTGGTATCATCATGTGGGGAGCGGGTAAATACCTTACCGAAAACTCATTGACTGCCAAGAACCATCCTTTCCTCAAAGAAAGTATGATTCATCACACATAATCAAAAGAGAAAAACCAACTAAATCATTATCATTCCGAAAGGAAAAAACGGAGCATAAATTTTAACCCATGAATGAGTTCTATTTAGTAGCCATTGTAGCCATGATCTTTATTGTAATCTTTCAGATTGCAAAGGCCAGTGAGTATGTAAGCATTCTCAAAGGAGAAGAAAAATCACGCAAACAGAACAATCGCATCAATGCATTTTTGATGATTGCATTTTTGGTGCTTGGTTTATATGGTGCATGGTATTGCAATGAACTTTATTTTGGAAAAACACTTTTTCCTCAAGGCTCAGCCTCGGTACAGGGTGAAAACATCGATTTGATGTTGTACATTACCATAGCCGTAACCGGTGTGGTGTTTGTCATCACCCAAATTTTGCTTTTTTGGTTTGCATACAAATACCAGGAAAGCGATACCAGAAAAGCTTTTTACTTTCCACACAACAACAAACTTGAGTTGTTGTGGACAACGGTTCCTGCCATTGTGCTGACCATCCTGGTAGCCGTGGGTATCAAGTTTTGGTTTGGATTTACCAGCGAGGCACCACAAGATGCTGTAGTGGTTGAAATTACAGGACACCAGTTTGCCTGGGATTTCAGATATCCTGGTGCAGACAACAAACTCGGCAAGAAAAACTACAAATTGTACAATCAACCTGCCGGTAACACATTGGCAGTAGATTTTGATGATCCGGATAGTCACGATGATATTCACGTAACAGAAATGCATATTCCAGTGAACAGGCCGGTAAAATTAGTAATCAATGCGCAAGATGTAATTCACGACGTTGGTCTTTCGCATTTCAGAATGAAAATGGACGCTGTTCCCGGCATTCCTACCACCATGTGGTTCACGCCGAAATACACTACAGAGGAAATGAGAAAAAGAACCGGCAATCCCAATTTTTTATACGAAATCAGCTGTGATCAAATTTGCGGTAAAGGTCACTTTTCTATGAGAGGCATTATCGTTGTGGAAACAGAGGCTGATTACAAAAAATGGCTGGAATCGCAAAAGTCTGAGTATTTCACTCTTTTTCCCGACAAAGCTCCAGCCAAACCGGCTGCTCCTTTGGCAGTGGACACCACAGCAAAACCTATGGCTTCAAACATTCATTAATCGAATAGCATTTAAAATATTTTTGAATACACTATGAGCACAGCAACATTACACGAGACAACACATCATGAGTCACATGGCGATGCACACCACGAACATCACCATCAGGAGACCTTTATTACAAAGTATGTGTTTAGTCAGGACCATAAAACCATTGCCAAACAATTTTTGGTAACAGGTATCATTTGGGCTTTTATCGGAGGATTGTTTTCGGTGATTTTCCGTTTGCAATTGGCCGATCCCAATGCTGTATATCCCTGGTTGGAAGACTTGTTGGGTCATTGGGCTAAAGGTGGTAAACTGCAACCCGAATTTTATTATGCGTTGGTAACAATGCATGGTACCATTCTGGTGTTCTTTGTATTGACTGCCGGTTTGAGCGGTACTTTTGCGAATTTCCTCATTCCTCTGCAAATTGGAGCCAGAGACATGGCCTCTCCCATGTTGAACATGCTCAGCTATTGGTTCTTCTTCCTGGCATCCATCATCATGTTGTCTTCTCTTTTTGTTCAAACCGGACCTGCATCTGGAGGTTGGACGATATATCCTCCTTTAAGTGCAATTGGCGATGCATCTTCGGGTAGTAAAATCGGTATGGATTTGTGGCTGGTAGGTATGGCGATGTTTATTGTTTCTTCTTTACTGGGAGGTTTGAATTACATCACTACAATATTGAACATGCGTACAAAGGGCATGAGCATGACGCGCATGCCGTTGACGATATGGGCTTTGTTCTTCACTGCTGTATTGGGTGTATTATCATTCCCCGTATTGTTGTCAGGCGCAATTCTTCTTTTGTTCGACAGAAACCTCGGTACCAGTTTCTATCTGAGTGACCTGATTGTTGCCGGAAAAGTATTGCCTAACGAAGGCGGAAGTGCCATTCTGTTTCAGCATCTGTTCTGGTTCCTTGGTCACCCCGAAGTATATATCATTCTTTTGCCTGCCATGGGTATGGCATCAGAAATTCTTTCGGTCAACAGCCGTAAACCAATCTTCGGTTACATGGCGATGGTGGGTTCATTGTTTGCCATCACTATCCTGGCCTTCCTGGTTTGGGCGCACCATATGTTTGTCACCGGCTTGAACCCTTTCCTCGGATCCATTTTCGTGTTGCTGACCTTGTTGATTGCGGTGCCTTCTGCCATTAAAGTATTCAACTGGTTGACTACTCTCTGGAAAGGAAACATCCGTTTCACGCCTGCCATGATGTTTGCCATTGGATTTGTAAGTTTATTCATCAGTGGTGGTTTAACTGGTATTTTCCTGGGTAACTCAGCACTGGATATTCACTTACATGATACTTATTTTGTGATTGCCCACTTCCACATTGTGATGGGTGTGGCTTCTTTCTTCGGCATGTTTGCGGGCGTTTATCATTGGTATCCCAAAATGTTTGGCAGATATCTGAACAACACTTTGGCTTACATTCATTTTTGGGTTACGATTATTGGAGCTTACATGATTTTCTGGCCGATGCATTACGAAGGTTTGGCGGGTATGCCTCGTCGTTATTATGACTTCTCAAGCTGGGAATCATTTAAAATGTTTGCCGGTTTGAATCAGTTCATCAGCTTTGTTGCGTTGATTGTTTTCGCCACACAGATATTGTTTATCATCAACTTTTTCTACAGCATCTGGAAAGGAAGAAAGGTGACACAGCAAAATCCATGGGGAGCCAATACTTTGGAATGGACCACACCTATTCGTCCGGGACATGGCAACTGGCCTGGTGAATTGCCCGAGGTTCATCGTTGGCCCTATGATTACTCAAAAGACGGACACGATCATATTGCTCAAACCGAACCTATTGGCGCGGACGAAAGCAAACATTAATATCAACGGTGCAGGAAAACAACATCATACCCAAAACAAATTCGTTTGGTTTGGTCGGTAAAGTGAAAGATTACTTTCAGCTAATCAAATTCACTTTGAGTTTCATGGTGGTGTTCAGTTCCGTTGTGGCTTATCTGCTTTCTCCCAATGTGGGAAAGTTCGATGGGTCTGGAGTTCTTTTACTTTTTGTCGGAGGGTTAATGGTAACCGGTTCTTCCAACGCCATCAATCAGATTCTTGAAAAAAATACGGATGCGGTAATGAAAAGAACAGCAAAACGTCCGGTTGCCAGCGGAAGATTGGGGTCTGCCGAAGCCTGGGTTTTTGCTTTCATCATAGGCGCTTTGGGTGTTTACATCATGTCCACCTTCAGTGAAGAGGCGGCTTGGATCAGCTTGGGCAGTTTGATACTCTATGCATTCGTATACACACCATTAAAAAAAGTGAATTCGATTGCGGTATTGGTAGGCGCAATTCCCGGAGCCTTGCCTTGTTTGATTGGCTGGGTGGCCGGCTTCAAAGAAGGAGGCGATTTTAGTTGGACGGGAGGTTGGGTACTTTTTGCGATTCAGTTTCTGTGGCAGTTTCCACATTTCTGGGCAATAGCCTGGGTGGCCCACAAAGATTATTCAGCAGCAGGTTTCAAACTTTTGCCCAGCGACAAAGGACCTACAAGATTTACAGCGGTACAAACAGTGATTTATAGCACCATGATGATTCCCGTAGGTGTGTTGCCTTATTATTACCACATTAGCGGCATGGCGAGTCTTTGGATTTTACTCGCCTGTAATCTGGTAATGGTCATGTTGAGTGTGCTGTTGTTGATCAGAATGGATGTGGCCTCGGCGAGAAGGGTAATGTTCGGATCTTATTTTTATCTGATGATTGTGTTGCTGAGTTTATATGCAGACAAGCTTTAGAAAAAATGTTTTTTATTCAAAATAAGCGGCATGGAAACGGAGGTGATCAAACAAAAAAATAAAATTCATCCCCTTAAGTTTATCTTATGGGTAGCGATAGGAAGTATTATCATGATGTTTGCCGGTTTAACCAGCGCTTACATTGTGAAGAGAAATCAGGCAGGCTGGGTTTCCTACGATTTGCCTGTAGCTTTTTGGTGGAGTACAGCGGTGATTTTGCTCAGCAGTTTTACCGTATACCTGGCTAAAAAAGCATTTGTGGAAAGAGCCATGAAAAAGTACCGGCAACTGATGTTGGTTACCATGGCACTGGGAGTTCTTTTTATGACGCTTCAGTACATTGGCTTCAATGCTTTCTGGAAATCAGGAATGACATTACAAGCCAACGTAGCTTATTCGTTCTTATATGTGATTGTTGGACTTCATGCCTTACACGTATTGGGGGGAGTCATAGCATTGATCATCATGTCGTTGATGGCATATAGTAAAAAAACAAGAATATACAGCACAGTACCGGTAGATTTAATGAGCACCTACTGGCATTTTGTAGATATTTTATGGATTTATTTGCTGATCTTTTTTGTACTCATCAAATAATCCAACATAAAAAAGAAAAGATTTTTTTTAGATACCAGAATTAAAAAAGAATATGGGAACAACAGCAATTCCGGCGGGAACCAAATGGTGGAGTGGAGGTAAAAGTCCATTCAACGTTAATTACGGTAAAGTAATGATGTGGTATTTCTTGATGAGCGACGCCTTCACTTTCGGGGCATTCCTGATCAGCTACGGTACCATTCGCTTCAGTGTCAACCATTGGGCCGACCCTAACCATGTGTTTAACGCTTTTCCTTTTGCAGGACACGCCAATCTCCCTTTGGCTTTTGTGAGTTTGATGACCTTCATACTGATCTTCAGCTCTGTAACCATGGTGCTGGCAGTTCACGAAGGACATCACATGAACCGTAAAGGAGTAGAGAAATACATGATTCTTACCATTATCGGTGGTTTAGCGTTTTTGAGTTGTCAGGCCTGGGAGTGGACGCACTTGTTAACCGGTGAGCATGTAGCCTTGTTGAGTGATGGCACCTTGGGCGTAATACCCACAACAGTAAAAGCCAACCCATGGGGTGCCGATTTATCGCATACCGAAATGTTGTCTGCTCTCCAAAAATCATCGCATGAACAACTGGTGGCCATCGCTTCCACCTTGCATCATGGAGCAGAAGTGGCTCACGAAAGCTTAACGTCTTTGACCAATGCCGAACTCATCAATAAAATTACTTCCGCAGGACTTCATGCCACACACAGTGGTCCCATTGCCTTCGGTGGTTATTTCTTCGGTATCACCGGTTTCCACGGTTTCCACGTTTTCAGCGGAGTGGTCATCAATATCGTGATGTACATCAAAACCAAACTTGGTCATTTCGATCAGAGAGGTCACTACGAAATGATTGAAAAAACAGGTCTGTACTGGCACTTTGTAGATCTGGTTTGGGTGTTTGTATTCTTGTGTTTCTATCTGGTATAAGAGAAAAGAGATACGCTAAAATTTAAATGTAAAAATTCAAAAGTTTATAAATTATGTCAGAACAGCATTTTGATTATCCGGAAGTTACATTTCATCCCGACCACTCGGGCGGAACCGGTAAGATTTGGAAAATATTCTGGGTATTGTCCGTACTTACCATCATTGAATTGGCTTTAGGATATTTCCTGTATGTCAAACATGGCGAATTGGGTTATAATGCCGTATTGAGCACCAAGATTGTGATAGGTGTACTTACTTTGGCAAAAGCCTACTACATCGTTTCGGTATTCATGCACCTTGGCGATGAAATCAGAAACTTCATCATGACCATTGTTGTGCCTTTGGTATTATTTGTTTGGTTCATCATTGCATTTTTGGCCGATGGAAACAGCTGGAAAAATTTGCGTAATACCAATGCCGGTTCAAGAAAAGCACCAACAGAACAAGTGGAAGGACAACCTGCAGAAGCCACCCATTAATTTAAATCACTTCTTTACCTATATTCAACCATCGTTTGCCTAGTAAACGATGGTTTTTTTTAGTGGCCAACCATAAATACAGAACAAGTACCCTCATTAAATTGTTACCATCATCGTGAAAAGTAATTCTGTCATCGCCTTATTGATTGCCATTCTGCTTCCGCTTGCAGGCTATTGGATGGTGAAAGTATATAGCAAAGACGCTGTACATATGCCACCGCATTATTTCTATGACAGTGTTGGTATTACTTCGGTGAGAGGAAAGCAAGTGAATGATACCTTATGGCACAAAGTGAAAAACATTCAGTTTGTCAACCAGCTCGGTGACAGTGTATCGCTCGACAGCCTGCATGGTAAAATCATAGTACTTGACTTTTTCTTTTCCCGTTGTCCATCTATTTGTCCAGGGATGACAAGAGCAATGAAAAAGCTGCAACAGTCGTACGAGAAAAATCCTGAAATCGTTCATTTCGTCAGCATCAGCATCGATCCCGAACACGACAGCGTGCCACAGCTCAGAAAATTCGCCGATCTGTTCAATGTCAATCACGACAATTGGTGGTTTGTAAGAGGAAATAAAAAAGAAGTGTATGATTTTGCCTTCAACGAAGTGAAAGCCAGTATTGCCGATCCGGGCATTGATACCGCGTTCATTCATACAGAAAATTTCTTTCTGCTCGATACCAATCGTGTGGTGAGAGGTTGGTATAATGGATTTGATACCCTTAAACAAGCACAACTGGTAGCGGACATTCCTACTTTGATGTTGGAAAAAGATAAAAAAAGACCATCCATCCTAAGAGAATTCATTCCACTGTTGCCTATCATTTTCATCGGCATCGGAATTACTATTTTTGTCATCAGTTTACTCAATCGAAATAAAAATAAAAAAAATGCTGACGCCATCATTTAAGAAAAACGATCAAAAAGCCAAGCTATTCATATATGCGGTTTCACTCGTTGTATTTGCCGCTGTAGTTATTCTCAGTAAAGTTCATCTGGAGCTTAACCTCCCTTTTAATCCTCATGTATTCGCCTCCGTTAGCGCCACGCTGAATTCAATAGTAGCTGTTTTTTTGATAGCCGGCTTGGTGACTGCCAAAAAGAAAGATTATTTGATACATAAAAAAATAATGCAATTTGCTATTCTTTTGTCTGTATTATTTCTGGTGAGTTATATCGGCCATCATTTGTTGGCAGGAGAAACCAAATTCGGAGATATCAATCATGATGGCATACTTTCAGATGCTGAAAAAGCGGCTGTTGGCTCCGCGCGATTGATTTACTACATCATCCTCTTCACGCACATTCCATTAGCAGCCATCATTCTTCCCTTCATCTTGTTCACTGCTTATCGTGCTTTGATCGGAGAGTATGAGCAACATAAAAAATTAACCCGTATCACCTGGCCCATCTGGTTTTACGTGGCTGTAACAGGTGTGATTGTGTATTGGATGATACTTCCTTATTATTCTTGATTACTGAGGAAAAATCGTTTCATCATCACTATCAAACATTTTCAATCACGATTCTGTCGCCTGTAATGTGTTTGATTTTCACCTGTATTGTTTTTTCCGGCGCAATGTCTCCGCTGTTTATTTTAGCTGTAATCGCATCGTCAATGGACAGTTTGGCCTCCATTTGACTCTCCGATAACACTACAAAAACACCATAAGGTGAAATTTTTGTCACCATAGCATCCACGGGCATTTCACTTTTGTATTGTTTCAACAATTGTGTAAACCCGGGCAGGTATTTGTGATTGTACAATTCGGCAGCAATGCGTTCGGGTTTATCTATGTGCAGCAGTTTAAAAATGATTGGCTTACCGGTTTCTGTTGCGGGCGGAGGAATTTCGAAGCGCGACAACTGTAAAGGGAAAAACAGATAGGAGTCGATTTCCTTGATGAAATGTTTGTCGTCCACCACTTTCACGTAACCTGAAAATTTATTTTCCACCCTGGCTTTTTGAATCACCACTTCAAGAGCGTTATTGAATTCGAACACCACTTGGTCGGCAAAAAAGACGCCCACACTCGACTTCTTGATGATAAATTTCACGTTGTCGCCAATTAAAAACCGGTGTGGTTTTTTGATGAGCTTTTGTTCCATCCATCTTTCCTGATGAACATCGTCAACAATCGCCTGAATTGATTTTATCTTATTGCCGGTAATGTATTCTATGGATACTTTGTTGGTCTTATTGTTGATGAAGCTGATTTTACCTCTGAAAATTTTTTCGGACATGATGTTTATTTAGGAGGGGTAAGTTAATTTTTGTGGGCTAAGTAGGTTCATTGGTTCAAAAAATTCTATGGGTTCAAGGAATATTTCCATTATTGAATCATTGAAATGCCCAACAAATAAACGCTAAACAATCAAACAAACAGAAAATAATTACATCCCCAGCTCCACTGCCGGATCCCAGAAAATATTTTTAAAATCCACAACGGTGTCGTTTTTCACTTCCACGCCCTCTTTTTTCAAAAGTTCTTCCATGAGTGTGGGAGTAGCAAAATGATTTTTTCCTGAGAGCATGCCGTTTCTATTTACGACACGTTGAGCAGGGATTTTCTTAGGGCTATGATGAGAGGCGTTCATGGCCCAACCCACCATTCTTGAACTTCCTTTGGCACCCAAAAAAGCGGCGATAGCACCATAGCTGGTAACTCTTCCTTTTGGAATCTGTGCCACAACATCAAAAACATCTTCGAAAAATGAACTGGTTTTATCTTTCAGGACAGCAGGCTTTTTCATGCGATCAATTGATGATGGATTCTTCGACAAGATAAATGATTTATTGAAATTCGGAGTTGGATGATGAACCAATGGTGAGTAGACGTTTTTTGCATGAACCAAAATTGGTTGTTTAGAGATAGACTCACTGCCAAAAAAATCGAGATGTACTCGCATTCCACCATTTAAATGGTGGAATGTTTCAGCCGCATCAAATTTCAAAAATTCTCACCCGCCAATTTCATCCGACCAACTGTTTTTCACCCCCGATACTTTGCTTTTTTTCTCCGCTGTTAAGGCTTGACTTCTCCATGTTTTGCTTTCAACAACAAAGACTTTTGAGGCTCTGGAACGTTGAAGTATTCATATGGACAATGTCTGCAACCATTGCCGCAACAATGCCCTTTTTTGAGATGGTATTTTTCGGTAAATACAACAAAGCCCTGTTCATTGTAATAAAAATCTTCTCCCTCTTTCAATGCTCCTTGATTCATGATGAAACAATTGTTGATGTTATGTTCGACGACGTTGAACGATTAACTACTACACTTCAATCTGCCAAATGTTCGGTTTGTTTCAACTCCTGCTGAAGTTCATCGTCTCTGTCGGGAATCAAAGCGGGCAGCGAGAAACGGATGTAGAAGATCTTATTGCTTTGCGCGATATCCAGACTTTCGTAGTAGGTTTTGATTTTCAGTCGAGGGTCCAGGTCGGTTTGTGCATAAATATCGCTGCTGCATTCATGCAAATGAAGTTGATACCATTCAATCACCTTCAATGTAAATTCATATAGAGCGGGAGAATCTGTTTTCAGGTGAATATATCCACCGGGCTTGATGATTTTTTGGTACAGTCGTAAAAACCTTGGATGGGTCAATCGTTTTTTTGCTCTTGAAGTCCGCAATTGAGGATCGGGAAAAGTGATCCAGATTTCCTCCACTTCCCCGGGTGCAAAATACATGGGCAACATTTCAATTTGTGTTCGAAGAAATTTTGCATTCTGCAAGGAGGTTTCCAAGGCCTTTTTGGCGCCCAGATAGATTCTGTTTCCCTTTACATCTACCCCCAGAAAATTCATGCCGGCGTAGAGCCCTGCCAGCCCAACCGTGTATTCACCTCTGCCGCAGGCCAGTTCAAGAACAAGCGGGTTGTGATTGTTGTATTGCTGCTGCCATTTTCCCGCAATGTCTTGCGGATATTCAAAGACGTTTTCAAAAGTCTTGATCTGGTTGAAACGAAGTAATTTTTTTTGTCCCATGAGGGCGCAAAGGTAAAAAACGAACCTCTTGTTTGCACGGCGAACCCAAAACATGCTCAGCGAAGCAATTTTTCTATGATATTTTTAAAATAGTTCAATATTTTTTTGAGAATATAGAATAATTATAAATATTTGCAGTCAATATTGAAAGAATATTAAAAAACACAAGACTATGGGTTCCAAATTAAATCTTGATAAGCTCGATTTACAGATTATCGAGGCCATGATGGATAATGCAGAAATATCCTACGCCGAATTGGGCAAGAAGCTTTTTGTAAGTGGCGGCACCATTCATGTCCGCATCAAAAAGCTGCAGGAGTTTAAAATTGTAAAAGGAACCCGTCTCAATGTTGATCTCAAACAATTAGGCTACGACATCACTGCTTTTGTGGGTATCTATCTCGAAAAGAGTTCGCTGTATGATAGTGTGGCCAAAGAGCTGATGAAGATTCCCGAAATTATCCGCTTGAATTATATCACCGGCAGCTACAGCATGTTCCTGGAAATTGTTTGTAAAGACATCACCCAGCTCCGTTTTGTGCTGCATGATGAATTGCAGAAAATTAAAGGCATAGAAAGAACAGAAACTTTCATTTCTCTTGAAGAAGGATTTGTAAGAAATGTTCCGGTGGCTCCTAAGTCTTAATTGGCTTATCCCTTCACATCCAGGGCATCTCTCCATCCATTGCCCACCATATTAAATGCCAACACCAGCAACATGATGGCCAGTCCCGGAATGATGGCCAGTATTGGCTTGTGCGTGATGATGAAGTTATAATTCTCCTTGATCATCAATCCCCAGCTGGGTTGTGGCGATTGTACCCCCAGTCCTAAAAAACTCAGTCCGGCCTCAATGATGATGGCGGTGGCAAAAATATTAGTGGCCGATACAATCAATGGCCCCATCATGTTGGGAACCGCATGTTTGAAGATGATGTTGAAGTTGGAAAGTCCCATGATTTTGGCCGCCTGAATATATTCCCGTTCTCTGATTTGAATCATCTGACCTCTCACCAATCTGGCCACACTTACCCATAAGGTTAAACCCACGGCGATATATATTTGCATCAACCCTTTGCCCATGGCAATGCTTAAGGCAAATACCAAAAGAAGAGTAGGTATGCTCCAAGATACATTGATCAACCAAAGCAATAGGGCATCTGTTTTTCCCCGGTAATACCCAGCGATGGCACCTATTACCACTCCCAACAACATCGCCACCAACAAGGCCAGGCATCCCACCGACAAACTCACTCTCGTGCCTATCAACAGTCTGCTCAATATGTCTCTGCCCAACAGGTCGGTTCCCAGCCAGTATTTTTTTCGTACCAATACTTGCGAGAGGTTATGTTGGGGCCCTGCTACTTTTTTCAAATCCAACCGAATCGTTTCACTGGTGTCTTCGTCAATGTAATGTTGTACAATCAAATCATTACCACTAACCGTGTAACTTTTAATTGGCATCCAGGTATTGTAGTCGGGCTGTCCAGACCATAATACAGAGAACAGGTTTTTGTGTTGGGGTTGACGATTTTTCAACTTTATAAAAAGTTGAGTGAATCCGGGTTCTTTGGCTTGAATCTCCACAGTTTGAAGATCTGCATTGGGTGTGTTGTCGGGCGCTATGAGATAACAAAAAACAGCAATCAGCATCAGTAAAATAATGTAGCTCAGTCCCAGCATAGCTGGTTTGTTTCGGCGAAAACGACGAAAACCTTGTGATTGCAATATGCCTTTTACAGTTACCATCTTACTATTGGGTCAATCTTTATTTTACAGTCCGTCCTTTCCATTCATAGTCTTTCATAACGCCTAGCGCGCCTGCCATCACAGTATATATGATGTGCACAGGCTGAAAGAAAGGAAATACCAGCATGTATTTTCTCTTGTTGAAAAATCCGGCCACCGGCCACAAGAAAATCAGTTCGAAAAATGTTTTGACCAACATCAAACCCAACCATCCTTGCCAGGGATCTATGGTTAAGGAAAGCAAATGGATTGAACGCCCCCTCAATAAAACAAAAATGAAATCAACCAGCAGTAACAAGTTGAACAGATATACCCAGAGTAAAACAGGCAGCATCGATTTATCGGGGTAGTGACCTGCTTTGCCGGCCCATCTGATGCGTTGATTGAGAAATTGTTTGAAATCGGGTTGAGCCAATGTTTTCACAATTACATCAGCCGATTTGAGGTAGTGGATTCCGTGTTGAAATTTCTTCTTCACCTTATGCATCAGCAGCAAGTCGTCGCCACTGGCAATGCTGTCAATGTTTTCAAAACCATTTACCTCATTGAATGTATTCCGCGTATAGGCCAGATTGGCGCCATTGCACATGCCGTGCACACCCAGTTGAACCGATGCGCCAGTAATTCCCTGCAAGCTCATGAAGTCGAGCAACTGAAAAATACCCATTCCGTTATTTTCGGCCTTCATCACCACCGGCATCACGATCATGTTGGGCCGGTGTTTTTCGTAATAGGCGGCAATACTTGAGAGCCAATGGATACCCATGGTACAATCGGCATCGGTGGTTACAATCAATTCGCCACTGGCGGTGGCAATGCCGGTGCTGATGGCTTTCTTTTTATAGGCGTTGATAGCTGTGCCGAGATGGTCGCTCAGCTTAATCAGTTTCACATTTGTAGCTCGCCATTCAGCAACAATTCTTGCCGTATCATCTTCCGAATGATCATCTACAATAATCACTTCAAAAAGAGATGAGGGATAATCTTGTGAAGCAAGACAAGACAATAACGATGGTAAATTATCTGCTTCATTCCGTGCGGCGATGATAACAGTTATGCTGGTGGTGAAATGCTTTACGGAATCATCATCCGAAACATCGGCAATCCTTTTCCAGGCCATCCAATATATCAACATCAGCAGCAAATAGACCAGGCAAAAAATTCCGGTGAAGAGAAATAAAGCAGTTGTCATTAATTGGACTGAAATTGATTAAAACAAAAATAACCAAAAGCTCGGGGAATGGGGTAATGAAAACATACGATAAGAAAAGCAGGCAGAAAATTGAAAAAGAAACTAAAATCATCCGCTCTCATCCTCCTCAAATCACTAACTTTAGTTCATATCAATTCGATTAAATCCCAAGACATGACAACATCCCCCAACACATCCTTGAAAGGTGGCGAATGGCTGATCAAAGAAAGCACGCCCGCACAAACTTTCATACCCGAAGAATTCAATGAAGAGCAACTGATGGTACGCGACATGTGCCTGCAATTTTTAAAAACGGAAGTGTTGCCTGTGGTAAGTCGCATCGACAACATGGAGCCCGGCTTGATGGGTACGTTGATGAACAAAGCCGGCGAGCAAGGACTGCTGAGTGTTTCCATTCCGGATTCGTTGGGTGGACTGGGAAAAGATTTCATCATGGCTACTTTGGTCAATGAAGGACTGGGTGGTGGATTCTCATTCAGCGTTGCCGTGGCTGCGCATACCGGCATTGGTACTTTGCCATTGTTGTATTTCGGTACCGAAGCACAAAAGCAAAAATACATACCTAAACTGGCCTCGGGTGAGTGGAAGGCCTCGTATGGACTAACGGAGCCCAATAGTGGCAGCGACGCTTTGAGCGCCAAAACAACCGCAACACTTTCCGCAGATGGTAAACATTATGTGCTGAATGGTCAGAAATGCTGGATTACCAATGGTGGCTTCGCCGATCTGTTCACTGTATTTGCCAAAGTGGATGGCGATAAATTCACCGCCTTTTTGATAGAACGCGGTACAGCCGGATTTACCCAGGGACCAGAAGAGCATAAAATGGGTATCAAAGGATCGTCAACAGTTCAACTGTATTTTCAGGATTGCCTGGTGCCGGTAGAAAATGTGCTTGGCGAAATTGGCAAAGGTCATATCATCGCATTCAATATTCTCAACATCGGCAGACTCAAACTTTGTGCTGCGGTATTGGGTGGAGCAAAAATGTCGTTGAATGAAAGCATTGTTTACGCCAATACCCGGGAACAGTTTAAAAAACCGATTGCCAGTTTTGGCGCCATCCAACATAAGCTGGCCGAGATGGCCATCAGAACCTGGGTGTGCGACAGTGCGCTCTTTCGCACGGCCAAATGGATTGATGATAAAGAGAAAGAAATGATTGCCGCAGGAAAGCCCGAAGGAGAATCCCTGCTGGCGGCCGCCGAAGAATATGCCATCGAATGTGCCATGTTGAAAGTGGAAGGCAGTGAAGTATTGGATTTTGTCACCGACGAAGGCGTGCAGATTCATGGTGGCAATGGTTTCAGCGACGATTACCAGATCAGTCGTGCCTACCGCGACAGCCGCATCAACCGCATCTTTGAAGGCACCAATGAAATCAATCGTCTGCTTACCGTAGATATGTTGCTCAAACGCGCCATGAAAGGTAAGCTCGACCTGATGACGCCCGCCATGAATGTAAGCAAAGAGCTGATGAGCATTCCGGAATTCGGGACTGAAGAAGATGCGCCCTTTGCCGCAGCATTGAAAGCGGTAGCCAATATGAAAAAAGCCATACTGATGGTGGCCGGTGCGGCTGTTCAACAACTGATGATGCAATTGCAGGACGAACAGGAAATCATCATGAACATCGCCGATATGTGCATTCTCACTTTCTTTACCGAAAGCGCCCTGCTGCGTTTGATGAAAATCACTTCAACCAAAGGAGCCGAAGCCGTGAAAACAGAAAGCGACATGTTCCATTGCTACCTGAACGATGCGCTGGACAAACTGAACAAAGCCGGAAAGGAAGCCATCAATGCTTTTGCCGAAGGCGATCAACAAAGAATGATGTTGCTGGGACTGAAACGTTTTACCAAATCGCAACCTTTCAACAGCAAAGAGGCACGCAGAAGAATCGCCCGGGAATTGATCACGCAACGTCAATATAACTATTAACCTTACCCGAATGAAGAAAATTGTCTCTATCTTTTTTTGTCTTGTTTTTTTTCTTTTGTCTGATGCCCAAAAACCAACAGATCCATTCATCAAACTGGTGCAGCCATTAAAAGAAAAGAACGCCGTATCGGCTTCACAGCAGTTTATCATCGGAAGCACCTGTACCACCTGCACCATCAAAATCAATCAAGATACGGTGAAGGTATATCCCACCGGTGCTTTTGCCTATGAAATCAATCTGAAAGAAAAAGAAAACACATTTTTGATTGAATCGGACAATGGCAGCCGAAAATCCAAAAAGACGGTAAGCTTCACCTATACCTTACCGCCAGTACCACAGCCGGTGAGAGATTTCAGTATAGAATACATTCAAACCTTGCCAGCCGGTGATTTATGGCTAAAGCCCGGCGACCCCATTTTATTCAGGGTGAAAACGCTAACCCATTGCGAAGTGAAAGTCAACAACAAGCAGTTGCTCTTCGAAATGCCCGATTCACTCACCAAAGGAATGTCTGGCATTTATCAGGGCAAATACATTATACAGCCCTCAGACAGTTTTTATAAAGAAAAGCTGATGATTTCGGTTAAGCTCAACGACAGTGCCGTGTTGTATCGTGAAACTTCATCACGTTTTACCGTCATGCAGCCCGACTCATCGGATGTGGTGATGACCAAGGGAAGACTGGCCCATCTGGAATACGGTCTCGGCGACGACAGGCTTGGTGGTGCCAAGATGGGGTATATCGACAGCCTGATTCCGCTGAAAATCATCGGGAAGGTGAGTGGTGATTACAAAGTAAGATTAAGCAAAGACCGAACGGCCTACATTCCGGAAGAACATGTTTCGGTTATGCCTCCCGGTTATTCCGCCTCCGGTTCACTCACCGGAAAAATACGATTGACCACCGACAGCACATACGATTATGTAAACCTTCAACTGTTCAGTCGATTGCCTTATCAGGCCATGCAGCAAACCGACCCCAACCGCATTGTGGTGGATGTGTTTGGTGCCACCAACAATACCAACTGGATCGATCAGCCCGAAATGGTGAAGGAAATCAAAAAGGTGGAATATGAGCAACTCAGCGACGAAGTGTACAGAATGATCATCACCCTGAACCATCAACACTGGGGTTATAAGATTTATTACAGCGGCAACAATCTGGTGGTACGTGTAAAGCAACAGCCCCACGATCTTTCATTAAACAAAGTTACCATTGCATTGGATGCAGGTCACGGTGGTACAAACACCGGAGCAGTAGGTGCCACAGGCATCACCGAAAAGGAACTCACCTTGCAAATCACCAATCGCGTAAAGCAACTGTTGGAAGTGGAAGGCGCAAAGGTGATCATGACCAGAGAGAAAGAATTGTTTTTCGACAACAAAGAGAGAATCCTTTTTTACCGCGATAGCACACCTGACCTTTTGCTCAGCATTCATCTCAATTCGGCCAATGATCCTTTCCGTTCCTCCGGAACGAGTACGTTTTACCGTTATGAAGGCTTCCGTCCCTTGAGCAGAGCCATCTACAAACGGATGCTGGAGCTGGGACTCAAAGAATACGGCAACAACGGTTCATTCAATTTCATGCTAAACAGTCCCACCGAATATCCTAATGCCCTCATTGAAACGCTCTTCCTCAGCAACCTCGAAGAAGAAACCAAGGTGCTCGATCCTGTGTTTCAGGAACAGATGGCCGAAAAAATTGTGCAGGGGGTGAAGGATTATTTGGAAGGATTTAATAAATAATAGGTTTAGTATGTTTAGGAGGTTTTGTATGTTTAATGATCTCACAACCTACTAAACTCACCCAACCCACATAGCCTACCTCACCATTCCCATAATCATCGGTTGCAGCCAGTAACAAAACAAACTGATGAGTACAATCGAAATGAGGTTCATGACCAGTCCGGTTTTCACCATGTCTTTCATCTTGATATGACCGCTCGCAAAAACAATGGCGTTGGGTGGCGTGCCCATGGGTAACATGCTGGCACAGCTGGCGCCGAGCGTCATCGGGATGCCGAGCAACAAAGGATCCATATGCAAAGAGATGGCCACCGAACTGATAACGGGCGTCATGACAATCACCTGCGCCACATTGCTCATCACTTCACTGAGAAAAACAGAAAGTGTGGTTACGGCCAGTATCATCAGCAAGGTGTTGTTGGTGGAATAGTAAGCGATGAAGTTGCCGAGTTGTTGCATCAGTTGCGCGTCTTCCAGCGACTTGGCCAGTGCGATACCGCCACCAAAAAGCAACAGAATGCCCCAGGCCATTTTGGTGGTGTCTTTCCATTCCAGCAAATGGATTTTCTGTTCATCCACACGCTTTCCCGAAGGCAACATGAACAACACCAAGCCTCCGCACATGGCGATGATCGTGTCGTCGAGCTGAACAATATTTTGCAAGTCATTGATCAGGTCTTTGGTGATCCATGCCAACACGGTGGTGATGAATACAGCCATTACTCTTTTTTCGGGCCCGGTGAGCGGACCCAGTTTTTCCAGTTCTTCTTCAATGTATTGTTTGCCGGCCTCACTGTGTTTGATGTGGTTGGGGTATAGCCATTTTACGGTTACCCAATACAGCATCAACAGCAGTACGATGGTCAGCGGCATGAACACCATCATCCAGTTGGCGAAGCCGATGTTGTAATGGAAATGTTCAGTGATATAGTTTACATAGGCCACGTTGGGCGGTGTGCCAATAATGGTGCCCAGTGCAAAATTTGAAGCATAAGCAATCGACAGCATCAGCACCAGTGAAAAGTTTTTGATGTTGCCATTCGCCTCTCCTTTTTCACTCACAACATTGATGACGGAAACGGCAATCGGAAACATCATCATGGTGGTGGCGGTATTGCTCAGCCACAAACTTAAAAATCCGGTGGCCAGGATGAATCCCAAAATGATCCTGTTGCCATTGGTGCCGGTGAACCGAATGATTTGTAGGGCGATGCGTTTATGCAGATACCATTTTTCGATGGCGATGCCCAAAAAAAATCCGCCCATGAACAAATAGATATTGGAGTCGGAATAGCAATTGGCCACATCCTTCAACGTACTGATATGAAAGAGAGGAAACAGCACCAAAGGCATCAACGCCACTACGGGCAGAGGAAGTGCATCAAGCACCCACCAGCCAATCATCAATATGGCCACGGCCAATACAAGCGATTGCTTCGCAGATAAAGCAAACGGATTGATGATCAGAAAAAGAAAAAACAATAAAACACCTGCCAACAGCGCCAGTTGTTTTTTATGGAGATCCAACCATTTATTCATGATGCAGATTAAGAGGATGAATGTAAAAATAAAAACCAGAATAAAACAAAAGATAGATCAATTGAAGCGCAAATATTAATTGTACCCTCAATGCTGAAGCGCTAATTTTGCCTGATGTACAGAATCGTTCTGATGTTATTGTTGATGAGTTTCCATCAGGGTTTTGCCCAACGAAAAATGGAAACTCAGCGCACATTCAATCCACCAAAAATAGACGGCCGTATTACGGAAAGTGACTGGAACCTCGTTACACCGGCAGGCGATTTCATCACCAATGCTCCCGATTATGGAAAGCCCGCCACCAAAAGAACCCTGGTGTGGGTTTTATATGATGACGAAGCCATTTATGTGGCTGCGAAACTGTTCGACAATCCTAAAGAAATCAGAAAGCAGCTCACCGCCAGAGACAGAGAGCAACGACAGGATGTGGATTTTTTCAGTGTTTGTTTCGACACCTATAATGACGATCAGAATGCTTTTCAATTTACGGTCACCAGCAGAAATGTGCAATCCGATACGCGCATTTCGCTCAACGCCGAACGCGATTACAGCTGGGATGCGGTGTGGGAAAGCAATGTGAAAATGGTGGAAGATGGATGGGTGCTGGAAATGAAAATTCCCTACATCTCCCTTCGATTCTCACAGGCAGAAATGCAACATTGGGGCGTCAATTTCAACCGATTCACCCGAATGAACAACGAAAGCAGCTATTGGAATCCCGTCAATCCGAATGTTGCCGGATTTGTCAATCAGTTCGGCAATCTTGAGGGCATCAGTCATATTCAACCGCCACTCCGGCTTTCCTTTCTCCCTTACATCAGCACAGGACACAGAAGCATACCCGCTTCGGGCGGCCGCGACAATCAATGGTTGCGCAGCGGCGGAATGGACGTAAAATGGGGTGTGAATGAAAGCTTCACCTTAGATGCCACATTGGTGCCCGATTTCGGACAGGTGATCTCCGACAACAATGTGCTCAACCTTTCTCCCTATGAAGTTCGCTTTCAGGAAAACAGACCCTTTTTTACAGAAGGCACCGAACTCTTCAACAAAGCGGGGTTGTTTTACAGCAGAAGAATCGGATTGACGCCGGATGGATATGATGCGGTTAATGCCATGGCAGCGGCCGACAGCAACATCAGCATTGTCAACAATCCCGGTGTTACCCAATTGATCAATGCAGTAAAGTTTTCGGGGCGTAACAAAAAAAATATTGGCATCGGCATTTTCAATGCGGTGAGTGCGCCCATGTTTGCCAAGATAAAAGATAACAGAACGGGTAAAGAACAGAAAATTCAAACGGCACCACTCACCAACTACAACGTGTTTGTGCTGGATAAAGCATTGAAAGGAATGTCGTTTGTCACCTTCACCAATACCAATGTGATCAGGGATGGTTCCTCGCACGATGCCAATGTATCTGCGCTGGATTTTTCCTTGTACGATAAAAAGAACAAGTATGCCCTGTCTGGTACCGCACGGTACAGCATGATCAGTGGCGACGTTGCCGAAAACGGCTACAATGCTCAATTGAGTCTGAAAAAGGTAAGCGGTAAATTCCAATTTGAGGTGGGACAAAACATCGAGTCGGAACATTATAACCCCAATGACCTGGGATATCTGCAGGCACCCAACGAATTCAGCAGCAGCGCCTCATTCGCCTATAAACAGCTGACACCCACCAAACACTTTTTAACCTACATCTATTCCCTCGATCTGAATAACACCTACCTATACACGCCCATGAAATGGATCGAAGTGAAAGTAGGCGCCAGCGCTTTTTATTTTTTCAAGAACTTCTGGGACCTCACCTTCCTCTTTGAATCCAAGCCCGCCTGGCAACACGATTTTTTCGAATTGAGAACTCCGGGAAAGATGGTAAGAATGATGCCGTATCAGTATTTTGGTGTAAGAGGAAGTTCGGATAGCCGTAAACGTTTTTTTGCAGGATTTGATGTAGGCTATGCCAACACAGCGGCTTTCAACAATTCGGATTACTATAGGGCATATGTCAACATGCGCTTCCGTTTCAGCGACAGGTTGAGTATGGAATGGCAAACAGGGGGAAGCATCGACAGGGGCAATGTGGGCTATGCTTTCATGCGAGAGCCGAACGGAGATCCCATCATCGGCTGGAGAGATGTGCGGCAATACACCAATGTGCTTTCCGGCATCTTTAATTTCACCCCTCGGATGTTTTTGACCATGAGAGCCAGACACTACTGGAGCCATGTAGATTACCATCATTATTACAATGTAGATGAAAACGGCTTTTGGACCGACCGGCCATTTATCGCTGGCAACGATGACAATTACAATGCCTACAACCTCGACATGTTCTACACCTGGGATTTCATGTATGGAAGCCGGTTCATACTGGGATGGAAAAACTGGTTGCCTCAAGATGCGGCAGTGGACGGCACCGCCTATCCCGGTTACATGAAAAATATGCGTCAGGTTTTGTCGAAGCCACAGGGCAGAGAAATCACCTGCCGCCTCATTTACTTTCTCGACCATAGAAAATTGAAGAGAAGTAAACCTTCCGTCAACCAATAATGCTCTACCTTTTCGTACCTTTATCCCCGGAAAATTTTGACAACATGAGCGAAACAGGAACATTGCCCACACTAACAGCCAAAGATTTCGTCACCGACCAGGAAGTACGCTGGTGCCCCGGTTGCGGCGACTATTCCATTCTGGCGCAGGTGCAGAAAGTGATGCCCACACTGGGTATTCCCAGAGAGAACATTGTGATCATTTCGGGTATTGGTTGCAGCAGCCGATTTCCTTACTATATGAACACCTATGGCATGCACAGCATCCATGGACGTGCTACGGCAGTAGCCAGCGGACTAAAAGCCGCCCGCCCCGAGCTGAGTGTATGGATCGTTACCGGCGACGGCGACGGATTAAGCATTGGCGGCAATCACACCATCCATCTGCTGCGCAGAAACTTCGATGTGAATGTGTTGCTCTTCAACAACCAGATATACGGACTTACGAAAGGACAATATTCTCCTACATCCGAAGAACATAAAGTCACCAAGAGCACTCCTTTCGGCAGCATCGACCATCCGTTCAATCCATTGGCTTTGGCCATGGGAGCTGATGGTAGTTTCATCGCCCGCTCGATGGACCGTGACCCTAAACACTTACAATCGATGTTGTTAAGGGCGCAGGCACATAAAGGCACTTCGTTTCTGGAAATTTATCAAAACTGCAATATTTTTAACGATGGTGCTTTTGAGATTTTTACCGAGAAAGGCACCAAAATGGAAGAAGCTATATTCCTGGAACAGGGGCAGCCATTGATTTTTGGCGGAGAACAGAAAAAAGGCATCCGGCTCGACGGCTTCAAACCGGTTGTAGTGAATATGTCCGACGGCGTGAGTACTGACGACCTGTGGATACACGACGAAAGAGATTTCTACAAAGCCCAGATACTGGTACGCATGTTCGACGATCCCTCATTACAAGGGCACCTGCCCCGACCTTTTGGCGTTTTTTATCAAACCGACCGCGCTTGCTACGAAGACATCATGACGATGCAAATAGAGGAGATTGTTGCTTTGAAAGGTAAAGGTGATTTGGATGCATTGTTGAGAGGGAAAGAAACTTGGACGATAGGGTAACAAGTTTAATAAGTTTAATGGGTTTAATAAGTTCAAAGAGTTTCAGAAGGTTGATAAACCTATTGAACCTTTTAAACCCCTGCCGACAGGCAGGTTTTGAACCTTTCATTTAATCCTTCAGCATCTTATCTAGTACTCTCTTTAAATAATCATTTTCCGATTTTAGTTGGGCTATTTGCTCTTCGTACAATCTTTTTTCATTTTCAGATACCCCTTTGTATACCACAAAACCGTTGCCGGTTTGGTTATGCATCACGTTGAAAATCATCTGTTCGTTGAAGGTGGAAATTTCATCGATGCTCATTCCGAGAATTTCGGCGATGCGGTTAAGTTTATTGTAAGAAACTTCGGTTTCCCCCAGTTCGATTTTGGAATAAGCGCTTTGTGAAATGCCCATTTCCTCGGCCATGTGCGATTGCGTCAGGTTCTTCAGTTCGCGCAGTTTTTTGATTTTTTGACCGATGTGGGGAAGAGGAAAATCCATAGTGGTGAGTTTGTTTCAAAAATAGTGAATAATTTTCTATACAATATTAGGGAATATATTACAAGCAATGGTAATAAATTACAATCCAATAATTTGCTTTTTGTGAATTTATTCGACGAAATTGAGTCCTTAAATTAATACTATATGCGAAAGATATGGACAACAATATTAATAATTTTTATTTTATTGTTTACCAATGATTTACATTCTCAAGGGTTTGAAAAAAATCAATTCACAGTCTCTGCAAATATCGGTGTTGAGAAAAATAAGTTGGCTAACATGGATAATACAAATTATCATTTTGGATTAGATGGCAATCTCTTTATTTCAAATAATACTAGTGTTGGTTTTTGTTTTGGTGTAACTGATATAAAAGATATTAAGAACAATTTTTTTATAAAAATGAAATCAAATTATTATGCAACTCCCAAAAGGAAATTTTCTGTATTTGGATCAATTTCTGCTGGATATTTTGAATTCAAATCTGAAAATATTCTTTTTAAAGGTTATGATTTTGACATTGCTCCAGGAATTAATTATTTCATTTCAAATGAACTTGCTATAAATGCTTCTTTTGGTCGATTAGGTTATAGAAAATACAAATCAGATATAAATCAATCTATTACAACAGACGAATTAAAATTACAATTAAACCTATCTCAAATAAATTTTGGCTTATTATACAGGCTCTAAAAAAACTCAATAATCATGAAAAAAATCATTTTAGCATTAATTACAATTGCAACATCAACTATTGGATTTACTCAGTCCAAAACAGAGGGATTCAACAAAAGCGATTTGTTTTTATCTGGTTCTTTAGCAATTTCCTCATCCTCTACAGGTGACCAGAAGGAAACTTCATTTGAGTTTAATCCAAGAGTAGGATATTTTATTTCAGATAATGTTGCCATTGGCGTACAGGCAGGAGTTGGAGGATCAAAAGGAAAATTAGCGAGCACAACAGTTAGTGATGAATCATCTTTTACAGCAGGTGCATTTGCAAGATATTACACATCACCAGCAAAGAAGTTTTCAGGTATTTTCAACTTAGGTTTCAATTATTATTCAACTGATGATAAAATTGCAAAAATAAAAACCACCGGATTTGATTTGGCATTTTCTCCCGGACTCAATTATTTCCTATCCAATCATTTTGCGATAGAAGCGAGCTATGGAAAATTGGGTTTTGCTACCAGTAAATCGGATGTATCGGGTGCAAAACCAACCAATATTATTTCACTTGATTTAAATTTGACTTCTGTATCATTTGGATTGGTATATAAACTCTAAAATTATTTCACAGGTGCTGGTAGAAATTTTTGCGGTAAATGAATCAACTGCCAGTGCATGATGGAAATTTAAAAGGTTGATACAATTATATTGAATTTCCATTCAGCCCACCTTAATCGGTGGGATTTTTGTTTTCAAAATTTGGTAAACAACAAAACGAGGGTTTAAAAAACATAATTATACGGGGAAATATCACGTTGTTTATAAGCTTAAAAAAATCAATTTCGTATGTGTTTAATAAAATAAAAACAGAAATAAATTTGCCGCTTGGTAACTTAAAAGTTACATTTGCATGAACAAAATAAGAGAAGTAGTTGCGTATGGTTCATATTTCGAAGATTTTTTGAAAAGTCTTGAAACCCCTGTTCAAAATAAGATTTTCAAAATCATTGAAATCATTGAAACAATAGAAAGGGTTCCTATAAATTATTTAAAAGCAATAAATGGAGCACCCGGATTGTTTGAGGTTAGGGTTCAATTAGGTGCTAATATCTGGCGGGTGTTTTGCTTTTTTGATAAAGGAAAATTGGTTGTCCTTTTAAATGGTTTTTGCAAAAAAACACAAAAAACACCTCGTCTGGAAATTCAAAAAGCCACTTCATTAATGCATCAATACCATGAAGAAAAAAACAGATAAACTTGTAGTGAAAAGTTGGTCGCAAATCAAGGACGATGTGTATGGCCGAAAAGGAACTGCCAGAAGAGACGATTTGACAAGAGAAGTGGAAAGTTTGAAAATAGGTTTGTTGTTGCGAAAAGCAAGGGAAGACAGAAGCATAACCCAGGAAGAGCTGGCCAATCTGGTTCAGAAAAAACGCACTTATATATCGAGAGTGGAAAACAACAGCAGCAATCTTACATTGAAAACACTTTTCGACATTGTAGAAAAAGGTCTCGGCGGCAAGCTCAATATTTCCATAGAATGGTGAGCTTACTGCTCCGCCAGTTTCAGCAATCCGTCGATCGACAGGTCTTCATCAATCAGTGTCCATTGAATGCCGTAGCCGGATGGAGAAATGATGTACAGGTTTCTTTGCCACGCCTTGGCGGCCAGTAATTTTTCAGAAATATTTTTCAATTCAAACCGGTAAGGTTTTCCATCTATTTGCATCAGCAAGTCATGATCCGAAAATCGTACTGCCTCTATTTGGTGTGCAATTGTCATAACTTATTGTTTAAAATGCTTGTGCCAGGCTTTGATGATGGTCTTGTAATTTTGATTAATAATATGGGTTACCTCTTTTTTCCGGGTTGTATTCATATTGATACTAAAAGCCTCTTCAATATAAAAATCATCTTCGCTAATCCAATACTTACAACACATTTCACCCTTTTCAGCATGAATATGAATGGGTTCGCTTCTTCATTGGAGTAAAAAAAAAACCTCCAACCATAAAAATAAAAAACAGCTGGTATTTATTCAATCTCAAAAGAAAAAAATTAGCCCACCATTTAAATGGTGGGCTAATTTAAATGGTCGGCTAACGATATCATAGTCAAACAACATCATTTCACAAACCCTTTCTCCAGCAACACTTCGGCAATCTGCACCGCATTGGTGGCGGCGCCTTTGCGCAGGTTGTCGCTTACCACCCAACAGTTGAGTGTGTTGGGTTGTGTTTCATCTCTGCGGATGCGGCCTACAAACGTATCGTCTTTGTCGTGGGCAGTCAACGGCATCGGATAAATGAAATTGGCCACATCATCTTTCAATACCACGCCAGGTGTTTGGGCAAGTAAGTCTTTCACTTCCTGCACATCAAAATCATTTTCAAATTCGATGTTCACCGATTCGCTGTGCCCCCCGATGGTGGGAATGCGCACACAAGTGGCCGTTAGTTGTATCGAGTTGTCGCCCATGATCTTTTTCGTTTCGTTGGTCATCTTCATCTCTTCCTTGGTATATCCATTGTCGAGAAACACGTCAATATGTGGAATCGCGTTGAGGTCGATCGGGTATTTATAAGCCATCTCCCCTTCGATGCCTTTTCTTTCGTTCATCAGTTGCGTAACGGCCTTCACGCCGGTGCCGGTTACACTCTGATATGTACTCACCACCACGCGCTTGATTTTGTATTTGTCGTGCAAAGGCTTCAACACCACCACCAGCTGAATAGTAGAGCAATTGGGATTAGCGATGATCTTATCGGTTGTTGTTAATACAGATGCATTCACCTCGGGTACCACCAGTTTTTTGTCGGCATCCATACGCCAGGCACTGGAATTGTCAATGACTGTAATGCCGGCAGCCGCAAACTTTGGCGCCCATTCGAGCGAAGTGTTGCCACCTGCAGAAAACAAAGCCACAGCGGGTTTCATGTCGATAGCCGTTTGCATGCCCACCACTTCATATTCTTTTCCTTTGAAGCTGATTTTTTTACCTATCGATTTTTCAGAAGCCACAGGAACCAATTCAGTCACCGGAAAATTTCTTTCGGCCAGTACTTCAAGCATTTTGGTGCCTACCAGTCCGGTAGCGCCCACTACGGCTATTTTCATTTGATGTTGCAGTTAATGATGATCAAATTTGATGGTAAGAGGTGAACAAATGTAATTCAAGTTCTTTGTTTGTTGACAAGGAAAGAACAGGCTTTAAAAATTTAGAAATTATCTATTGAACCCACCTTCAAAAACGAGAGCAATCGTTTATTGTCGTTTAAATTTCTTTGATCCGTTTATTGAAGTTTCTTCATCGTTCCGGGAAATAGATTCGTGTAAAATTTGAATATGCACCGATTTCTTTTTGTAGGACTGATTTCTTTTTTGGCCTTGTCTGCACAAGGAAACATTACCGATAGTCTGCCTCCGCATATCGACTCGGTCAGTTTCGCCTCTCCGCATCAGCTCAATGTTTATTTTTCGGAAGCGGTGGAAATAGGGTCGGCCGAAGATGCTCGTAATTACAGGCTTGACCACAATTGGGGCATGCCGGTTTACGCTATCAAAGATGCCGCTAGTCCGCGGTTGGTTCATTTGAGTTTTATCAATGATTTTCCGGAAAGGGTGAACTTTCTGCTGACAGTAGACGTGGTGCGGGATCTTGCAGGAAATGAGATGATGACACAGTCAATGCCCTTGCTCATCTATCGCCCGATGCCTTTTGATATCCTCATCGACGAAATCATGGCCGACCCTTCGCCCCCGGTGGGCATGCCGGAGGTGGAATGGGTGGAAATCAGAAACGTTTCTTCCTTTCCCATCAATCTGATGGGATGGCGGTTGGCCAAGACAACCGGCAGAAGCGGCCCTTTGCCCAATTTTATTTTGTTGCCCGATAGTTCTCTGATCATATGCAGCTCCGGCTCCTTGGCGTCTTTGCTGCCTTTTGGCCCCATCAAATCGGTGACTTCGTTTCCTTCTTTATCCAATGCCGAAGACTGCGTGTACCTGATGGCACCCGACGGACAAATCATCCATACGGTTGCATATGCCGATACCTGGTATCAGAATGACCTCAAAAAACAAGGTGGATGGTCGCTGGAAATGATCGACCTCAACAATCCTTGTCAGGGTATTGAAAACTGGCAGGCCAGCAACGCTGCGCTTGGTGCAACGCCATCAAAAATCAACAGCGTGGATGCGGTGAATATGGATCTGATTTCGCCCCAGCTGTTATGGGCCTATGCGCAGGACAGTCTTCATGTGTTGTTGCAATTCAATGAACCACTCGATAGTGCCGGTGCTGCCGATGTACGCAAGTACCAGCTGAGCGATGGCCTGGCTCCTCCTTTGAGTGCCATGCCAATGGCTCCTTTGTTTGATAAGGTGCTCATCACATTGGTGCAGCCTTTGGCGCCACATCGGGTGTATACCATAACAGCCAACGGCGTGGGGGATTGTTTGTATAATATGATGGCTTCGGCAAATACAGTAAAGGTGGGCATGGCCGAAATGCCCGATTCCAATGATGTTGTAGTGAATGAAATATTATTCAATCCGAAGCCGGAAGGCGTTGACTTTATTGAAATCTATAACCGCAGTAAAAAAATCATCAACATGAAAAAAATGTCCCTTGCCAACAGAAATACCTTGGGCCAAATTGACAACATCGTCGGTATAGCCGATCAGTACCGCATGCTCTTCCCCGACGAATACATGCTCATCACTGCAGATGCCGCCATCACGCGGCGCGATTATGTAACCACCTCGTCGCAAAATATGCTGTCCAACAGCAACCTGCCATCCATGAATGATGATGAAGGTTTTGTGATGCTGTTGAACGAGCAAGGACATATCGTTGACCAGCTCCACTACAACGACAACTGGCATTTCGAATTCATCACCAACACCGAGGGGGTATCACTGGAAAGAATAGACGCCAATGCTACCACCCAGGACAAACAAAACTGGCATAGTGCTTCAGAATCTGTGGGCTATGCCACGCCCGGCTATCGCAATTCGCAGTCGTCTAATTTTCAGGAACCAGATGCTGCAATGGAGGTTAGTCCTAAAATGATCACCCCCGATAACGATGGTATCGACGATTACCTTTCGGTGAACTATCATTTTCCCGAACCCGGTAATGTGGCCAATATCATGCTTTATGATGCGGGCGGAAGAATGATCAAGTGGGTGGCCAATAATTTGATGTGCGGCACCAGCGGAAGGTTCATCTGGAACGGACTGGGAAAAAACAACAGCAAACTGCCCGCAGGTCCTTACATTCTTTACAGCGAGGTGTTTAATGCTAATGGTAAAAAAAGAAAGTTCAAGAATGTGGTGGTGGTAGAGTAGGGTGATAAGATAATTTGATGATTTGGTGATTTGGAAATTTGAAGATGTTGTTGAAAGGCTGATTGATTAGTGTGTTGATATGCTGATAGGAAAATTTGCTGATAGGCTGTTTTGGAATTTTGATCATGTGAATCGCATTAAACCTACCTGCCAGCAGACACCAAACCCCGAAGGAGTGAAATAATTCTAACAGAAGCATCAAACCCCAAACCCCAAACCCCAAACCCCAAACCCCGAAGGGGTGATATTATTCTACCACCAAACCTACCTACCGGGGCAGACACCAAACCCCGAAGGGGTGACATAATTCTACCACCAAACCTACCTACCGGCAGGCAACAAACCCCGAAGGGGTGACATAATTCTAACAGAAGTATCAATCAAATAACCCCGAAGGGGTGTAATTATTCTACCCTATCTGCCCGGCTTTCCAGAATTTTTCTCACCAGCAGATAGCCGCCGAAACCGACGAACAAACTGAAGAAAACAATACCGGGATGATTGATCAATGCATCCTGTGCTTCCTTCATGTTTTTAATGGTTCCCAATCCCAACCACGACAAAGCGATATTGATGCCAAGGCCCTCAAACAGAATAAAAGATACAATGGTGAGTATTTGCCAGCGTAATGGCTTGATGCCTTTTTCACGGGCTTTATTACCTATGTTCCGGCAGAGAAAATAAAGTAGAATTATTTCGGGCATGGGAAATCTGGTTTAAAAGTTGAATGGTGAAAGGGGGTGTCACTTAAAAAACAACAACCGCTAGAACCGTTTAATCGCATAAAATATCGATGCAGGGTTGCTATTACTCTATTTTGACGAATAAACAGCAGTTTGAATTTTGCATTTGTGGCAACCCACTTCATTTCTAAAAGCTAATTAGAAAAACCGGCGCAAAGGCAAGCCCTTACTTATACCAGGTCGATATCGAAATTCACCAGTTGTACAAATTGACTGATACGGTCGTCAATTTCTTCTTTGGTGATTTCCTTCAGTCTTTCGGGACCGAATTTTTCAACACAGAAACTGGCCAGGGCGCTGCCCACGATGATCGCGGTTTTCATGTTGTTGAAGCTGATGTCTTTTGTTTTGGCCAGATGACCGATGAAGCCACCGGCAAAAGTATCGCCGGCTCCGGTGGGATCAAACACGTCTTCCAAAGGAAGTGCAGGAGCGAAAAACACATGATTTTCGTGGAACAACAAAGCTCCGTGTTCGCCTTTTTTGATGATCAGGAACTTAGGTCCCATATTGAGAATGGCGCGGGCCGCTTTTACGAGGGAGTATTCGCCACTCAGCTGACGAGCTTCACCATCATTCACCAGCAACACGTCTACTTTTTTCAGTACTTCTTTCAAATCGTCCATGGCGATGTCCATCCAGAAGTTCATGGTGTCCATCACAATGAGTTTCGGGCGTTCTTTCATTTGGTTGATGACGCTCAATTGCAGCTTGGGCATCAGATTGCCCAGCATCAGAAACTCGCTGCCCTGGTAGCTGTCGGGCACTATGGGATTGAAATCGGCCAGTACATTCAGATCGGTCACCAGCGTGTCGCGGGTATTCATATCCGTATGATAACGGCCACTCCAGAAAAACGATTTTTTATCTTTCACTTGTTCAACTCCGTCGATTTTTACACCGCGCGCCTGCAGACTATCCAACTCTTCCTGAGGGAAGTCGTTTCCGATGATGGAAATCTGCTGTACAGGCTGTAAAAAATTACTGGCCGCATAAGCCACGTAAGTAGCAGAACCGCCAACGATTCTGTCCACTTTGCCAAAAGGAGTTTCAATGGCATCGAAGGCCATGGTACCAACGGTAATCAAAGACATAAGAGTTATTTAAGGAGATAAAAAAATCGCACAAAAGTAATGTTTAAAATCATGTTTCCATCTGCGAACTCATTATTTGTATTAATTTGTTGGCATGTTGATACAAATACATCCCGAAAATCCACAGGAACGGCTCGTCAAACAGGCGGTGGAATGCCTTCGCAAAGGCGGCGTAATCATTTATCCCACCGATACCATTTATGGATTGGGTTGCGACATTTATCAGCCACAGGCCATCGAAAAAATCTGTCAGCTTAAAAATGTGGATCCTAAAAAAGCACAGCTGTCTTTCATTTGTAAAGACCTGAGCCATCTCAGCGATTTCACCAAGAGCATCGATACGCCAACATACAGGATATTAAAAAGCCATTTACCCGGGCCATTCACTTTTATCTTGCCCGCAAGTAAGCAGGTGCCCAAATTATTACAGTCTTCCAAATCCACTATAGGACTACGTATCCCCGACAATAAAATTTGTCAGGCTATTCTTGAAGAGCTGGGACATCCCATCTTGAGCGCTTCACTACCCGGCGATATGGTGGAAGAATACACCGACCCCGAGGTGATGAATGAAAACTTCGGGAAGAGGGTTGATTTGATCATTGATGGGGGAATCGGCAATATGACACCTTCCACTGTTGTGGATTGCACCGGCGATGAACCGGTGATCGTCAGGCAGGGCGCGGGAGAGTTGGAAGGGTAAATGGTTTGTTGTTCAAGAAGTTCAATTGGTTCAAATCTTGTCTGCCGATTTATCCAACATTGGCGGGTTGTCAGGTTAGGAACCTCAATCTGGCTTTGGCGAATCTATCTTTCTTTATTTCCTTGTGAATTGCGTGGAGATTTTTGTGTCACCCCTACGGGGTTCTGAATCTTTTTAAACGTTATGGGCTAGAAGCATGTCACCCCTACGGGGTTTTGAATCTATTTAAATATTATGTGCTGGAAGCATGTCACCCCTACGGGGTTTTGAATCTATTTAAATATTATGTGCTGGAAGCATGTCACCCCTACGGGGTTTTGTATCTATTTAAATATTATGTGCTGGAAGCATGTCACCCCTTCGGGGTTCAATGTCTATGGATGAATTTTAGGGGAGATATTTCAACGTTTAGTCATTGAATGTAAAATGTAAAACCACAAATCCCGAATTCCAAATCCCTAAACCCAACATCCAGTATCCAGTATCCAACATCCAGTATCCAGCATCCAGTATCCAGAATCCAGTATCCCAAACCATAAACATCAAACCCCAAACCAGCGCAGCGATATAAACTTATAAACCATTGAACTCCTGTCGGCAGACAGGCATTGAACCTCCGAAACTTATTGAACATACTTTACCCCAACAACTACCCTTGCGCCGGAATAATATTGAAACTTTTCCTGTGGTAGTCGCAGATGCCGAATGATGCGATGGCTTTGCGATGGTCGGCGGTGCCGTAGCCTTTGTTTTTATCCCAGCGATATTGAGGATGCTGCTGGTGTATTTTCATCATGAACTCGTCGCGGTAGGTTTTGGCTAAAATGCTGGCTGCAGCGATGGAAGTGTATTTGCCGTCGCCCTTGATAATGCAGCGGTGTGCGATTTGCCGGTAAGGTTTAAAACGGTTGCCATCTATCAGCAACAATTCGGGTTTTATTTGAAGCTGGTCAATCGACAAGTGCATGGCTTTGTAAGAAGCCTGAAGAATATTGATGAGGTCGATTTCGTCATGGCTCACTGCAGCAACGCCAAAAGCGATACTTTCTTTTTCAATCACCGGCCTTAGTTGATCTCTTTGTTTTTCGGATAATTTTTTGCTGTCGTTGAGCAGAGGATGATGAAAATCTTTGGGAAGAATGACGGCCGCGGCGTAAACAGGCCCGGCATAACATCCTCTTCCGGCCTCGTCGAGACCAGCCTCTGTTAAATGTTCATCGAAATAATTCTCCAGCATGCTGTTTACTTATTCCGCTAAAAATAAAGAGAAAGTTTCGTTATTCGGAGATGGGAACGAATGCTGAATTAAATTTGCGGCATGACAGCAAATCTTCAAATGCAGCGAAACAATCGTCAGGTGGCCAACTGGCTGCTGATTGGCGTGGGGATGATCGTGATTCAGGTGGTATTGGGTGGTATCACCCGCCTCACCGAATCGGGGTTGTCCATCACGGAATGGAAACCCATCACCGGTGCGCTTCCTCCTTTGTCTGATGCTGCCTGGCAGGCCGAATTTGAAAAGTACCGCCACACCGACCAGTTCAAATATGTGCACCAAAGCTTTGCGTTAAGCGATTTCAAATTCATCTTCTTTTGGGAATGGTTTCATCGCCTTTGGGCGCGCACGATGGGCATGGTTTTCATCGTCGGCTTTATTTATTTTCTGGCCAAGAAAAAGTTCAACCGCAAAATGGTGCTGCCCATGGTGGTGCTTTTTCTTTTGGGCGCTGTTCAGGGCGCTATCGGCTGGATTATGGTGAAGAGCGGTCTGGTGCCCGAAAAATATTTTGTGGGATATGTTGAATTGACCACTCATTTTGTGGCAGCATTGGTGCTGCTAGCTTATACGTTGTGGTTCGCCTTGTCGTTGTTGCCGGCATTTCACATCAAAGTAACGAAATCCCGTATCGGCAATCTGTTGTTGTTGTTTACGGTTGTATTCTTCTTCCAGCTTATTTACGGCGGATTCATGGCCGGACTGAAAGCCGCGCAATCGGCACCTACCTGGCCTTCCATCAATGGTCAATGGATTCCCGACTTTTCCGAAAATAAATTGCTGGTGCATTTCATGCATCGCGGTATCGCCTACCTGCTTTTGCTGATCGGCATTTTGTTTTTCATCAACAGTGCTCCAGCGGCAAAAGAAAACAGACTATTCGGTAAATTGCGTGTAACCTTTGCCGTACTGTTGCTGTTGCAAGTATTGCTGGGGATTTCCGCTTTGCTTTGGGCAACGGATCATTCGGCCTTCATCCTTTTGGGTGTTTTACACCAGCTGAACGCCATCCTTTTGTTGATAGTACTGACTTGTTTGCTATTTCTGTCAAGAAAACCGGCTACGGCTGTATAAGCCTGAATGCGCGGGGTATTACCCTGATGAACAAAGAGCCGGCGGTTTCTATCGGCTCGCCATCCACATGCAGCGGCGCCAACTGCGGATTGTCGATGTACAATTCATGGGTTTGAAAATACAGTACAGTCGCTTCAGCATTTTTCTCCAATTGATCGTATGCTTTTATTTTTCCACGAGCTATTTGCCATAGCAGGGAAAAGGCGGTTGTTATTTTGTTTTTTTTTGTCACGATCACCACATCCAGCAAACCATCGTTTAGGCTTGCCCGTGGGGCAATGGTTACATGATTGCCGAATTGATTGCTATTGGCTATGCTGATGAACAGGATTTCTCTAGTAATCAGCTGTCCGCCAAATTGTAAAGAAATGGTATAAGTCGGTGCTTTGAAATAATTGATGAAACACAGACGGATATAGGTGAATAATCCTCTTTTCTTTTTGTGAAGAAAATCTGCAGCCACTTGCGCATCAAACCCCAGTCCGGTAAGCATGCAGCCGAATTTGTTCTTCACCAGAAAACCATCACAGCTTTCCGACTTTCCTTTAAATATCACCTGAAGTGCTTTTGCCGGATTTTTGGGAATACCTACAGCATACGCCAATCCGTTTCCCGAACCCATCGGAATGATGCCTGTATTGACATCGAGCCCTTGTAAATAAGAAACCACCTGGTTTACAGTGCCATCGCCACCGGCAATCACCACATCGGTAATGCCTTTTTCTATTATTTTGTTTCGAAGGAAACTGTAATCGCCGTTTGGTCTTGTGTTCTCTATTTCAAAAGCTATGGCTGCTTTGCGCGAATGATGGGCGATCAGTTCATATAGCTTTTCCTTATTGCCGGTACCAGAAACGGGATTGATGAGATATAAAATCTTTCTTAGCATAAGGTAAAGGAAACTGTAGTTGTGTTCCGCTCTTGCAAATTAGCGATAACCCGGTAATTTTTTACTCCTTTACTCTTTTCATCTTTTGAAGAGAGAAGGTTTCGTCGTACAAAGGATACATACGTGTATCGAAATGATAATCTATCAAGCGACGAAGCGTGAGATTCGATTTGATGATGAAGGTGGTGAAATGTTCGCTGAGCGGAAGGAAGGAGATTTCGTCGTTTTCGTAAACGAATTCAGCAATGTAGGTTCTTTTGAAAAGCTGAACGTTCACGAATCTTCTTTGTTTTACATCGCTGAAAAAAGCTACGCCGCTGATGGTATCTTTTTGTGCGACTCCTTTTTTATTTTTTCTTCCAAAATAACCACTACAGCTGATATTGTATTGATTGGGGTCGTCGGAGGTTGAGAGGTTAAGGGTTATTTTTTGTGGATGACCGATTTCCAGTTCCATATAAGTTTCCCAGTTGCCCAATAGTTCAGTATCTACGGCGATTTGAGGAGTGTCATCCAGCTGATAAACCGAATTATATGGGCAGCCGCAAAGCCCCATGGCAAGTGCTGTAATGACAATAACCATCAACAGGCCATGTGCCGGTTTTCTTAAAAAGGTTTCAGTGGAGGACATCTTATCAATAAAATTGGCAAATCCCCGGCAAAAATGCAAACTTCGGATATCAACAGATGTTCATTTCTCTAGATTTCCTTTGTGGTGTTCAACACGTTCCACAAGAGATCTTTTAAAGGTTGCAGGTTGAATCCTGTTACGGAAGAGATGAAAATGTGCGGGATGTTTTTCGGAAGTTCCTCGCTGATGGATGCTTTCAGTTCATCATCGAGCATGTCGGATTTGCTGATGGCGATGATGAAATCTTTTTGCAGCATATCGGGGTTGTATTTTTCCAGCTCGCAACGGAGGATGTCGAATTCTTTGCGATGATCATTGCTGTCGGCAGGAATCAGAAACAACAAGATGGAGTTACGTTCAATGTGGCGAAGGAAGCGATGGCCCAGTCCTTTGCCTTCAGCTGCGCCTTCGATGATGCCCGGCAGATCGGCCATGCAGAAGCTGCGTCCGTCGCGGTATTCCACCATGCCCAACTGTGGAACCAGCGTGGTGAAAGCGTAATTGGCAATCTTGGCTTTGGCGGCCGTAATGCTCGATAATAAAGTAGATTTTCCGGCATTGGGGAAGCCTACCAACCCAACATCGGCCAGCACTTTCAGTTCAAGAATCTTAACGCCTTCTTCGCCTTCCTCGCCGGGTTGTGCGTATTCGGGCGCCTGATTGGTGGCAGTTTTGAAATTGGAATTGCCGAGTCCGCCTCTGCCTCCGCGCATCAGTATGATCTCTTGTCCATGTTCAAGAATCTCAGCTTCTTGTTCTTCCGTTTCTTCGTTGATGGCGATGGTGCCCAAAGGCACTTCTATGATGATGTCTTTGCCGTTTTTGCCGGTGCAGTTGTTGCCCCCGCCATTGCCGCCGTTTTCGGCCAGGATGTTTTTATAATAACGGAGATGGAGCAGCGTCCAAAGTTGGGAATTGCCTTTCAGAATGATATGCGCGCCTCTTCCTCCATCGCCACCGTCGGGTCCACCCATGGCGGTAAGCTTGTTGCGCATGAAATGTTTGCTGCCAGCACCGCCGTGTCCGCTGCGACAAAATATCTTGATCTGGTCTACGAAGTTCGATTTATCCATCAACGCAAAGGTAGGGATGATGGGCTAATTTGGTGATTTGGATATTTGAAGATTTGGAAATGATGTCACCAATGTGATCAATGGAAGATGGGCTAATTTGGTGATTTGAAGATAGGTTGTGTTTGGGCTGGTTTGCCTTCAATGAAGAAAGATCAATTCAAACAATTCAATACTTTACTAAAACAAACATCCACAATTTAAAAAACCACCTCTATACAGAAGTGGTTTTTTGCTTTATTTCAAGTACGGATTAAAAGAATTTTGAGAAAAAGCTATTTTTTGTTTCAGTTAATAAAATCGTAAAAACAAACAATGGCGTTACAAATCAATTAATAAATCAATATTTGCATTCGTAAAAGTATACACTTTGTTTTCAATCACTTTAATCATTAATACTCATTAATGTAAGTTCTGATAAGGGTGTGAAATCAAATTGAATCAAATAATCCGGAAAATATATGGCCCGAAAACCGAATCTCATTTCAAAAGAAGAAATACATCAGCTGTCGACTTTAATTAAAGAAAAAGGCAGCATCCCCATCGTTCATGCTGTTGATTGTAAACAACTTTCTTACCATGTACACACCATCACCGGCAAGAATCTTTCGGAATCCACCTTGAAAAGATTTTTCGGGTTTTCTAAAAATGAATTCTCGCCTTCTTACGATACAGTGAGAATTTTGAAACAATATGTGACGCAACATATTCAATCGGCAAAAGTTTCGGATGCGGCCTCGCTTGTTCTCGATTTTTTCAATCCCTTGCATTTTGAACAGATTTCAACTGCAGACAATAGTTTTCGCGCAGCCTGTCGTTCTATTGCACTTTCACTTAAAAAGGACACTTTGTTGCTAGAACAGGTGATGGAACCATTGGCGGGATCTGCGTATGGCAGAAGATTTTATTATGACCTGTTTGCCGATTATGAATTGTTGCCCAAGGTTCAAAAAAAGGGGTATGCCCTGTATCTGCAACACGAAAAAACGTATGAAGGAAAAATGTTTGCCCATTGCATCTTATTTCTTTGCGGTTTTTTCGAGAACAACCATGACCTGATGAAAGACAAATGGAAGACCATCTCTGCTTTATATCAACCCAAATCCAAACTGCATCCTTTTGTGCTGGGCCGTTATTTTCAAACACAGTTGATGGCTCACCATTTATTTAAACCTGCTGAAACAAAAAAAATAATCGACGATGTATTCAAAATCGAAAAAAAAATGCCGCGGAATGAGGCCGGTAATTTCAAAGAGTTCCCGGGCTTTCATTATTTTGTTTGTGATGGATTGTGGCATATCGGCGCCTACGACCAATTGCTGAAGATGAGCGCAATCGCCCTCATGGAATTCAGAAAATACAAGGAGTTTACCTGGAAAGGTTATTACGACCAGTTGTATTTGTATAGGGCATTGGCGTTGATCAGACTAGGCAAATCAAAACAAGCACAACAATTAAGCACACGTATTCAACCTGAGCGGTTTTATTTTCCTACCAAAAACTACTTCGATCAATTGTACAGGGAATTTGTTGATCATCGAGATCAATGATTTGTTTCCCCGCTTCAATCCATCATCAGTTGTTCATTTTTACTACACGGCCTGTTTTCAACACCGCATCGGTGGTATGTAGCTTGTAAAAATAAACACCGGCAGGAAGTTGACTCAAATCAATCGTATTCACACCATCTGTAAGCAGATAGTCTTTGATCAGCAACTGACCGATGGCATTGTACAAGTTCAACTTCACCTCACAGGTGGTGATGTTTTTGTTGATGATGAGATTTTTATAGAAAGGATTGGGGAACAACTTCGTTTCGCTGGTAAGCACACAACTGCCATTGTTGCATCCTGTGGCCGGAAAAACAGTGATGGAATCTCTTGCAGTACAATTGCTGCTATTGGTGACCGTTACCCAGTAAGTGCCGGGGACATTCACGCTGAGACTGCTGTTGTTGCTGCCATCGCTCCATTGGTAACTGCTAAAGCTGCCCGGATTCAGTTGCAGCGTTTGGTTGCTGCATAGCGAAGTGTCGGTACCCAGATTGGGTGCGGGCTTGGGTAAAATGGTAAGTGTGAGTGAAATCAAACTGTCGCAGCCCGAAGCATTGCTGAGTGTTTGGTTATACGTTCCCGAAGCGGAGTAAGTGATTCCATTCAGCACATAGCTGTTACATGTGGCGATAATCATGTTGTTCACCGGCGTCTGACAATTGCCGCCAAACAGTTTTACAATGGGCACATCGGTACTGCCATAGGGCATTACGATATAAGTTGAAGTGCCTGGATCGAAATCAACAGCAAAGGGAAACAAGCCGGTGTAATAAATGTTTTTCAATGCATCTACTTTTATCTTGCAATAAATGCTTTCGTAGCCTCCAACAATCGCATTTAAAAATTGCACCGCCCATACATAATCTCCCGAAGAATTTAATTTGGTGATGAAGATGTTGCCTTCGGTTAAGGAATGGGTGGCCGCCCCCGGATCGAAATCAACCGTATTGTAAAATCCTCCTGAAATATAAATGTTGTTGGCCGCGTCGAATGTCACACATTCGCCAAAAGCTTCGCCCGTGAAAGTTTTAGCAAAAATCAGGTTTCCGGCGTTGTCGAGTTTTACGATGAAGCAACCTCTGTTGGTGGCATTGGATAAATTAAAAACGCCTGTACCCGGATCGAAATCGACAGTGCCGTTATACTGTCCTGTGAGTACCAACTGGTCGTTGTGGTCGAGTTCCACACTCCACACTTTGTCTGTAGTGGCTCCGCCAAATTGCTTCACCCACGAGAAGATCCCGTTGCTGTCGAGTTTCACCACAAACCCGTCGTTGTCGCCGTTTGATGTGAGGATGGCCGTGCCGCTTGCCGGATCAAAATCGAGCGATTGGGTGAAGTTGCCACCCATGAACACATTGCCTTTGGAGTCGGATTCCATGGTTAATTCCTGTGAAGATCCGGTACTCTGATTAGGCATTTGTTTGGCCCATTTGAAATTTCCGTTCTCGTCGATTTTACAAATGAATAGATCGGTGTAGAGGTTTCCTCCCGTCATGGTGTATATGCCTGTACCCGGATCGAAATCGGCAGGGCCGCCAAAATCGCCACCCAACAGAATGTTGTTGTTGACATCAGTTTCCATCGTATTGATGGAGTACACCTGCCATTGTTTCGACCAGATGAAGTTTCCGTTGTTGTCGAGCTTGGTAACGAACGCATCCGAACCCTGTGCAGTTACGTTCACAGTTCCCAGACCGGGATCCATATCTACCGTACCCTGGAACATACCCAGAATCAGGATATTCCCTTTTTGATCGAGTTTCAATTCTTTAACCTCATCACCCAGCAATCCACCGATATGTTTGGCCCAATGAAAATTTCCGGCACTGTCGTATTCGGTAATGAAAATATCCTGGTCGCCGGTAGCACTCATGTTGAACACTCCCGGACCATCATCAAAATCGGCTGTTCCCCTGAAATTTCCGGCAACAATCACGGCCTTGTTGGAGTCGATAACCATGGCCGCACCCACAAAGCCTTCACCCGAGGCACCAATATGTTTCATCCAGTTGAGGCCGGGTTGTTGTGCAAATGCGGAATTGACAATAAGAGAAAGAAAGAGCGAGAACAACAGGTTTCTATTAAACGTCATTGCTGATATATTTTTAGCAGCGCAAAAATATTGATAAATAGTTGGACATGAAATCTTCCAAACCCCTAAACCCTTTCAATCAAAAATCCTCTGCAATTGCAGAGGATTTTTTTGTCGTCCCACCAAGAATCGAACTTAGATCAAGTGTTTAGGAAACACTCGTTTTATCCATTAAACTATGGGACGAAACGCCGACACAGCCATCCTGCTGTTTTCGGTTGGCAAAAATACATGTTTACTTTTATCATCCCACTTCATATCCAAAAGAAAACGGCCGCCTTTTACAGCAGCCGTTTTTAATAAATGTTATTGATCGATTACAGTTTCAGGAATCTCGCCGTGCTGAACTGACCATTGTAATACAACCTGATGGTGTAATAACCCGGTGCCAGATTTTGTATATTGAAACTGATGGTATTGGTACCGGAATTGCCCGATACGATTTGTTGAGCGATGAACACATTTTGTGAATTGAACAGACAAGCATAAATGGATTGTGCCGAACTCAGATTCACATTCACGTTAACTATGTTGCTGACCGGATTGGGATAAGCCAGCAAAGCCTGAGGAATCACAACTGTATGACAAACTTCACTCACGCAGGCAGGGAAACCTGGAATGGCGGGTTTGCTGATGCGCAAACAAACATCATAAGATCCGGCTGCTGCATAAGTGTGAACAGGACTTATCTGTGCGGAAGAGCTTCCGTCGCCGAAGTTCCAGCTCACCGAATCGCCCACGCTCAATCCCATGGAAGTATTGGCGAAAGCCATCGACTGGGCAACATTGGCTGGTGACCAAACAAATGAAGCGTTCAAGTTGCAAGGAGGCGTTCCAACAGTAATGATAACACAAGTATCCGCAGCGCAGGTGTTGTTAACGGCTACGTGTATACAGGCCTGATAGGTACCCGGACCGGCGAAGCTATGCGTAACCATATTGCCGCTTGCTGTAGTAGAATCGCTGAAGTACCATGAAGCGATTGTGTTGGCATTGGAACCAATAGATGTGTTGATGAATGTATATACATTGGGTTGTCCGGCTACTGGCTGATACGCAATGGCAGGAACGATGTTGCATGGAGAACCTACTGTGATGCCATAGCATAATTCGGCAATACAAGGTGTTGTACCCGGTGTGGTTGGATTTTTTCTGAGCCAGAGACAAACCTGATAAGTTCCTGGTGCAGCATATGTATGAACCGGATTGATATCGAAGCTGTAACTACCGTCGCCAAAGCTCCAGCGGATAGAATCGCCTGCGGCAAATCCGGTTGAAGTGTTGGTGAATGCATAAGTATTGGCGGCTGATGTGGCAGCTGATGTGAAACCGGCAATGAGGTTACATGGTGTGGGCGTGCTGGTAATCACTACGGTTCCGCAAGTGTCGCTGCCACAAGTATTGTTGAGTTGCACATGCATACAGATGCTATATGTGCCGGGCTGAGTAAAAGTATGGGTGATGATATTGCCGGTGGCGGTAGTGCTGTCGCCGAAAGTCCAGGTGGCCAGTCCGAGATTGGGTGTGGTGGTGTTGGTGACGGTCACCACATTGGATTGGTTTGGAGAAACCTGCAGGGTGAATCGTGGTAACACGGCGCAAGGAGTAGGTGAAGTAACCACCACCTGATGGCAGATGTCACTAACGCAAGGTGGTGCGCCGGTGATGTATCTGCTAATGCTCAAGCATACAGTATAAGTGCCGGCGTTGGCATAAGTATGGTTAGGATTAAAATCAAATCCATAAGAACCGTCGTCGAAGCTCCATACCACAGAATCGCCGGCGGCAAGGCCGGTACTCAGGTTGATGAAGGTAAATACATTAGGAGCAACAGTATTGTCGGAGGTGAAGGCCGCAGCGATATTACATGCCGGCGTTGTTACCTGTGCCTGAACCGACAGACAGAAGGTATCACGGCAAACGTTGGTAGTGCCTGGTGTTCCGGATGTCACTACCAGACAAACATTATATACACCAGATTGGGCGTATGTATGGGTGATGTTGCCGATGGGCTGAGGGGTTGAAATGGAGCCATCGCCAAAATTCCAAACACATTGTGCGTTGGGAGAAGCGGTAGATCCGTTGGTAAACAAGAACACATTCGATTGGTTGTTTACTGTGGAGGCACTAAAAAAGGCTTGTGCTCCGCAAGGCGTATTGCACGCGATGGTGATGGCCTGAATAGTGCTATCCTGACAAATTAAATTACCTGCAGAATCGTGCAGGTTGGTAAAATGAAAAACGGTGTAAGTACCACAAGCACTGTAAGTATGAATCGGATTGGCTACCATACTGCTTGAGCCGTCGCCAAAGCTCCAGTACTGGCTAACCAGCGAATCCACTACTGCCGGTGCGAAAAAGACCGTGTTGCCGTTGTTGGCGGAAGTAAAAGAAGCATTGCAATTTTGAAACTGGGCATTGGCTGCACCCAACAGCAAAATCATCGAAAAGAAAAGCGTGTAAATTTTTTTCATCATTATGTTTTATTTATGCTACGGCAGATAGATGACTGTTGTAGTCTTTTTCGTTGCCTGACGCGCAAAATTAGACAAAAAATGAAAGCCCGAATCATTATCTTTGCGCTCCAAATTTCACTGCGAAACGCCTTTCAGCGAGCCATTGCCGCTTAAGCAAAAGCAACGATGAGCTGTTGAGGCTCTTCTTCATTGAAAAAACTTAAAAACGAATTGAATATGAAATGGTTTAATCTATACATCAAGTATCGCCTTTGGTTAGGATTGGCTTTGCTGGCATTGGCCATTTATGTGCATCTCGAAACCGGATTCTGGCCTTCTTTTATATTGTACCTAGTTGCCATCATCAGTATCTTGGGTCACTTTCTGTTGGGACCCCTGCGCTTGATTCAGTCATCCATGGAAACCGGCGATTTGGAAGCGGCTAAAAAAATTGTGGATTCCATCATGTTTCCGGGCTTATTGATCAAGCCGGTACGTTCCGTATATTATACGCTAAAAGGTAATCTGGCCATGGCTTCACAGGATTTTGACAGTGCTGAGAAGATGATGAAGAAGGGACTTTCTCTGGGCGGTCAGTTTACACAACAAGCCGAAGGCCCCAGTAAACTGCAATTGGGTATGCTCAGTATGCAGAAGGGAGATGTGCGTCAGGCGGAATCTTATATCCGTCAGGCCATCAAAGCCGGCTTGCCCGACGCCGAAAACAATGCTGCCGCTTACTTACAGCTTTCTTCCATCATGATCAATAAAAGAGAGTTCCGTGCCGCTAAAGAGTTTTTCAGAAAAGCCAAAAGCTTTAAAGCCACTACGCCACAGATTGTAGAGCAAATCAAACAAATGGAAAAGTACATTTCCAGAATGCCAGGCTAACGAAAGGTTTATATTTTAAGATCTGACCAGCTTGAACACGTTGGATAAACCGACAGACAAAGGTTGAATACGTTCAATGTGTTCGATAGGTTCAATTAATTTTCAAACAAAGATCTCCTCTACAATTTTGTATCGGTAATCGAAAATCTGCTGCAGTTGTTTTTTGACAAACATCGCATGAGCGATGTCGCCCAGCCAACCCAACGGCAACTTGTAATGGACAATGTCTGTCATTTCAACGCCTCCTTCCACTTCTCTGAAATGATGCTGATGGTGCCACATCGTGTAAGGACCAAAGCGTTGTTCATCTACAAAGAATTTCTTGTCTTCCACATGCGTGATTTCTGTCATCCAGTAAAGCGGTATGCCCAGCACCGGCTTCACCTTGTATTCGATGATCTGCCCGGCATACATACTTGCACCATGATGCTTTGAAATGATCTGAAATCCCAATTGTTGAGGGGTGATTTTTTGAAGGTTGGCGGGACTGCTGAAAAAAGACCAGGCGGTTTGCATGTCGGTACGGATCAGTTGAACCGTTTTCAGGGAATATACTTTACTCATATCAACCTAAACAAAAAAGCGGGCATAAGGTTCGTGAGCAACGCCTTTATTCTGTGGCACCACTTCATATTTACTCCTAACTTTGCGGCCTATGTTTGCTGTTCATCCGAATAAGAATTTTCGCTTTTTTTTGTTGCTGATCCTCATCGCTGCAGTCGTTTATAGTTTAATGCTAACCGGCTGCGCGCAGATTGGCGCACCCACGGGCGGACCGAAAGATACGCTGGCTCCAGTTTTGGTAAAGGCCAGTCCCGACAACAAAACCATCAATTTCAAAGGTAATCGCATCAACATCAGTTTCAACGAGTATATCGAATTGAAAGACCTGTCGGAAAATCTAATCATTTCGCCTTTGCCCAAACACAACCCGATCATCAGCAGCAGTTTAAGAACCATCTCTATCAAACTCAAAGACACCTTATCGCCCAATACCACCTTCTCGATTGACTTTGGCAACGCTGTCGCCGATATCAATGAAGGCAATATCCTCAAAGGATTTTCCTATGTTTTTTCCACAGGTTCACAGATTGACTCCTTTCAACTCAAAGGAAAAGTTTGGCTGGCCGAAAGTGGTAAAACAGACAGTACCCTCAAAGTGCTGCTTTACCGAAACGCTCCCGATTCGGCTGTTCAAACCAAGCGCCCTGATTACCTCACACGCCTTAATGGCAAAGGTGAATTTGTTTTCAACAATCTGCCCGCTGATGAGTTTCGCGTGTATGTGCTGAAAGACGGGGATGGGAACAAATTTTACAACGCCAAAACTGAAACCTTTGGATTTCTAGATCAGCCCATAGCCAGTGCCGAAAACCCCGAAAGCATTAGTCTTTATGCGTATGCGGAAAAAGAGCAGGATAAAATACCGGCCGCCACATCCTCCAAAAAAAGTGAAGAAAAGAAACTCCGTTACGTCAACAACTTCATCAATGGCAAGCAGGATCTTCTGCAACCGCTTGAGCTGAGCTTCCCCTCTGCCTTAAAAAACTGGAACAAAGACTCCATTTGGTTCTGCGACACCAATTACAAACCGATTGCCGGCTCTGCCATAACGCTCGACAGTACCCGAAAAAAAATAAGCTTGTCCAAAACCTGGGTGCCAGATGAGCAATTGCATCTGATTTTAAAACCGAAATACGCCGAAGACTCAACGGGGCTTACCATTCTAAAAAATGACACGATACACTTTACGGTGAAATCAATTGCGGAGTACGGATCATTGAAAATCAATTTCAGCAACCTTGATTTGAGCAAACATCCGTTGTTGCAATTCATGGATGGCGAACAGGTGAAATGGAAGTTTCCGGTTACTGCCAATACCTGGCAAAACAAGATGATGTTGCCTGGTGAGTTTGAAGTAAGGGTTTTGTATGATGTAAATGAAAACGGAAAATGGGATCCGGGTGATTACGGCAAAAAGAAACAACCAGAACGCGCCATTACACTGCAACAGAAAATCGCCATCAAGGCCGATTGGGACAATGAGCGTGATGTGGAATTGTGAACTCGCCAGAAACAAGTAATGTAAATAAGGTAGATAAAACATCCAGTACCCAGTATCCAGCATCCAGCATCCAGCATCCAGTATCCAGTATCCAGCATCCAGCATCCAGCATCCAGCATCCAGCATCCAGTATCCAGCATCATCAAATCTTCAAATTATCAAATCCTGCTTCCCTCAAAGCCCTAAATTTGCACCATGACTTTCTCTTCGCAATTATTGGAAAACGCTGTGAATGAATTTGCCAAATTACCCGGTATTGGCAAAAAAACGGCGCTGAGACTTGTGCTTCACCTGATCAAGCAGCCTGAGAAAGACGTTTCACATTTCAGTGAGGTGATGGCCAAAATGAGAAAGGAAATCAGCTTTTGTACAAAATGCCATAATGTTTCCGACCAGCCTGTATGCAACATCTGCTCCAATCCATCGCGTAAGCAACAGCTTATTTGTGTGGTGGAATCGATTCGCGATGTGATTGCCATTGAGAGTACACAACAGTTCAACGGCACTTACCATGTTTTGGGAGGTATCATTTCTCCGCTTGATGGCATTGGCCCCGAAACTTTGCAAATCGAATCCTTAGTGAACAGGGTGAAGCAGGATGAGGTGCAGGAAATCATTTTCGCTCTCAATCCCAATATTCAGGGCGACACCACGGTGTATTACATTGGAAGGAAACTGAAGGAAACGCCGGTAAAGATTACCACGATAGCCAGAGGCATCGCATTCGGCGGAGAACTGGAATACGCCGATGAAATGACACTGGCCAAAAGCATCACCAACCGGATTCCGATTGAACATTATATTGCAACAGCCGGCTGATCAATACGAATGATGGTATCTTAATAGCGGCCGCATCATCATCAGCCTTTACAAACTAACTTCCACGCATGAAAAAATTAGGTGTTTGCTTGCTTTTATTTTCGCTTTGTTCGGCTGCCTTTGCACAGCGAAAAAAACACCATAAGTCCAAACCAGAAACAGGTCCGCAAATCAACTATGCTTTAAACCGAATTTTCTGTGGCGAAATAGATGCTTTCTACCAAAAGCTTCAACTGCTCGAAAAAACTAAAAAAGGAATTCTGACGGTGGTACAGCTCGGCGATTCCCACACGCAGCCCGATTTCATTTCTTCGGTGGTAAGAGATGCGTTTCAGCAACGCTTTGGCAATGCCGGAAGAGGAATGGTTTTTCCGTATCAGCTCGCCAAATCCAACGCACCGCTGGATATTGTTAGTTCCTCCACCTCCGCCTGGGAGTTCAACCGGCTTACTCATCCCGAGATAGACACCAATAGCGGATTGTCGGGCTTTGTGCTGGAATCCGCAGCCAAGGAGGGTAACTTTACGGTCGGATTGAAAGATAAAGCTAATGGCACTCAATGTTTCAATTCGGTAAGACTGTTTTTGAAAAAAAGTTCGGCTACCCGTTGCCGTATTTACAGTGGACTCGACACGTTTGACTATCAGCAGCAACCCATCACTTTTTCTGCACCAGTTTCTTCATTCGGATTGAATTTTTCGGACAATGACAGCAGCTTCCAGTTTTATGGTGCTTCTTTGCAAAACGGTCAGTCCGGTGTGCTCTATCACAACATTGGTGTGAATGGCGCCCGTTACGACCATTACAACCTGACCGAAAATTTCTGGCAACAACTGCCGGCGCTGCATGCCGATCTCATCATAGTTTCGCTCGGTACCAACGAGGCCCAGCGCGAACTCTTTGAACCGGCTGCATTCGACAGCATCCTCCACATCAGCATCGCAAAAATAAAAGCCGCCGCACCGCAGGCCTCGATCCTCATCACCACTGCCGCCGATTCTTACAAAGGCGAGGGCTCCAATAAGACATTGAAAATATTGAACAGTTATTTGGAACAATATTGTCAAAAAAACCAGCTGGCTTTGTGGGATCTTTACAAAGTAACCAATGGTTATGGCTCAGCGAAAAAATGGTTCAAGAAGGGGATGATGAGCAAGGACCGCATCCATTTCGTATTGCCGGGATATCAGTTACAGGGTGTTTTGCTGCTGGACTGTTTGATGAAGGGGTATGAAAAATTCAATGCCCGGCATCCTTAGAATTGCAAATAGATCGGTAAAACCTGCTCGGCCGATTTGAAATAGCCATAAGTAAGCACAAATCCGAAAAACAGCAACACATACACAAGCAGCGGTATCCGCTTGAATCGAAGCAGAATTTTATCAATCGTATTGTCGGGAATCAGATGCATGACCATCACTAACAGTATCATATAAACGATATTGTGGTAGTTGCCGAAGAAAGCGCTCCATACTTTCCAGTCCCAGTCGAAACCGATCTGGTGGATCATGGCAGCGGCCGTATTGAAGTCGGAGGCTTTGAAAAATATCCAGCAGAAACAAACAAAATGAAAGGTGATGATGCCGGCCAGCATCTTATACAGGCGGCTGCGTTTCACACCCGAATCCTCACCTCCGGTAATTATCATCCACAATTTATGGATACCCAAACCCACACCATGCAACGATCCCCAGAAAATGAAATTCAAGCTGGCCCCATGCCATAATCCTCCCAGAAACATGGTGGTCATCAAATTGAAATTGGTGGAAAGCCCACCCTTGCTTCTTTTAATGACTGAAGGCAAGATGAAAATCACGAGCAACGCCAGACACAACACCGCACTCAGCCATACCGCAAAGCCCAGCAAAGAAGAGAAAATAAAATAACAGCTGGTGAAAAAAAGCGCAGTGAAGAACAGTGTAACCCAGGAACCCTTTCGGTTGCCGCCCAGCGGAATGTAGAGATAGTCTTTCAGCCATGAAGACAGAGAAATATGCCACCTTCTCCAAAACTCGGTAATGCTGCTGCTTTGATAAGGGGAGAGAAAATTGGTGGGAATCGTAAAGCCCAGCCAGCGCGCGATGCCAATCGCCACATCGCTGTATCCGCTGAAATCGCAATAGATCACGGCAGCATAACCATATACCGCAAAAAGATTTTCCATGCCGGTATAGCGCGCCGGATCATCAAAAATATAATTGACGTAATTCAACGTAAGATAGTCGGAGATGATGAGCTTTTTGAACAGTCCGGACACAATCAGGTAAAAACCTTTGGCGAAATCGTTGTCTGAAATCTGGTAAGGTTTGTTGATCTGTGGTACAAAATCGTGCGCCCTTACGATTGGTCCCATCACCAGTTTGGGAAAGAAAGAAAGAAACAACAGATAATCGCTGAATTTACGCGCCGGCTCCAGCTCACCGCGATAAACATCTATCGTGTAGCTGAGGTTTTCAAAAGTGTAAAAAGAAATCCCCACCGGCAACAGGATGTTCAATGGATGAAATCCGGCATGAAAGAGCTCATTGCTCAAGCTGATGAAGAAGTTGGTGTACTTGAAATAAAACAACATGCCCAGATTGAACATCACGCTTACGATAAGCAATAAACGCTTTTTAAGCTGATGCGCAGTGCTGAAAATGGCGTTCGACAACACAAAGTCCACAATGGCCGAAATAATCACCAGTCCTACAAACGCACCGCTGGCCTTGTAAAAAAAGTAAAGCGAAAAGAAACAGAAAATATACCGGCGGACCGCAATCTTGTTTCTGAAAATATAGTAAAGGCAAAGAAACGCCGTGAAAAAGAAAACAAAAAAGCCATTGTTGAACAACAACGGGTTTTTCTCGTCGTAGAGAAACTGATGAAAAAATCCTTCGGTATTGAAAATGGGCATAGGTGGTGGATGTAAGGTGGTATTATCGCAGGGTTCGGGTGTATTGATGGTATTCTTTCATCATAGCTTCATAAAAATACTGGCCGAGCAGGGCAGCTCCCCTGAAGTTAGGATGAACATAATCTTTATTGGCCAGCGAAGGCGTGCTGTCGGCCCAGTTGACTATAGACTGACGGCCACCCATGGTGGCAAACTGATTGTAAAAGGATGACTTTGTTCCGTAGGCGATACTGGCCTGTACTTTCACCAGCGAGTCGATGCCGTGGGCAGATTCGAGTTGTCCTTCATATCGGAAAGCCCTGTCGGCCGTGCTTACCATCAAAATCTCAGCGTCCGGAAAGCAGGCCTTGAACTTTTTCACCACCGGAGAAAACGCCCGATTGTACCAGTTGAAGTTCATGTCGTCGGGACGGAACAGCATATTTACACCATATTGAAAAACGATAAGGTCGTAGTGATTGTTTTGCGCAATTGCGCTGAGCATGTTGCTGTCCAGCTTGTTCAGCTCAATACCGGTGATCCCTCTGAATGAAAAATTATCTACAATAACGCCGTTCTCGCTTTCGAAACTCAGTCCGTAAACAGGCAGTTTATTATCGAGTCCCGAAATGCGTAAACTGTGTGATGCATCATTGCTCAGCACCTGACGGTTGAAGATGGCAGGCCCTTTTATATCAGTAATGTGGTTATTGGCGTTGATGGTTGTCGTGGAGTCGCAGCGTCCGAATAAAATAGATTTTTCAATCAGCGTTGTACTGTCCTTCACGGATTTATCGGTGATGGAAACATAGTCGGATGCGCCACCATAAAAGGCATGTCCGGAAATATACAGGTTGGGTTTACCCGGAGTTTTAAAACTGATATCCTGCCATCCTTCCGAAACACCTGTGCTGATGGTTTGTCTGAATTTGGCCACCGGCGAGGCCACCGGAACGAATCCCACACCGCTGCCGCCGAATTCACCCTGCAGCAATTTTCTGATGGTTTGCGTCAGCAGATCGCCCTCAATCATGCTGTCGCCAAAATAAGCGATGCGCACCTTGCCCTTTTTGGTGGTTTTTAACTGATGAAGTTTTTGCATCAACGCCGGCATCGACGGATGTGCAGAATCTGCGTTGAAATCGGTGATGGTTTTGGCGCTCAGGTAAAGATTGAAATTCTTACTGGCCATTTTTTCAATCACAACAGGCTTCTCCTCTGCTTTTTCAGGAGCTTTAACGGCAACTTGTGCACTATCTTTTTTCAAACATTCCGACAAAAGTTCAATGTTGTTGAAAGGGCGCCAGCTGGTTTTGATATAATAGGAAAGCAGTGAGGCAGAGAGGTAGAGAAAGAAGGTAACAAGTACGAACCTTATTACGGGGTTGTGGTTGTTCATACGGGACGTAAAAGTAATATTTTACAATTTATATTTTTCGATGATGGCTAAAATTCTTTTTTTCCAGATTTGCGGCTGTTCCGAATAACCGGTTTTACTGATATGGTCGATCCAGAGGGCTGCATCATTGTTGCCTTTGAGCTGGGTGTAAAATTTTCTTTTTGAAATCACTTTGCAAAAATCCACGTAGGAAGTTTTGGCACTGGGATACTGTTTGTAGCGGGTTTTTATTTTTTTGGTCTTGCGAAGATTGTTTTTGCCTACAATGCCAAAATGATTGTTTAGCATTTTGCAATTCTTTCCTTTTCCGGAAGAAGATTCTACAATCGCCACTCCAAGAATCACAGCGCTTGGAATTTTATATATTTTGGAGAGGGAGTCGCTGAGCTTTTTATATTTCTTGATGTAATGTGCTTGCCCAGATGATGAAAGTGAAAAGATCAGTAAGATCAACAGTCCAAGCCATCTTGCACCGCGCATGATTTTTTTTATAATCAGTGGGCTGCAACGCATCGATAAATGATCGCCTGCTGGCATATGCTTGTTTTTGGTAAAAGAGGTGGTAATGAAGTTGCCTGTTTCGCTGGTTCTTACTTACTAAACTAAGGTAAGTGGAATTATCCTATAAATTTAAAAAATCCCAGATCATTTAACTAAACTTAAAAATTCATGCACCTCAACCCAAATTCCCCCAATCCGCTTTTTTTCTTTAGTTTGTAAAAAGATTACAAACAGGCAATCGATCTTTGTATCTAATATATTCATCCGATGGGGTCATCTGGTCATTTTTTACAGCGATTAAAATGTCCCGATGCAGCAATTGATAAGATTCCAAACAAGCATGACAGCAAAATCCATACTTAAAGACGAAGAGGTGCATTATTATTTTGCCGACTGTTTTCCGCAGCCGGGTTTTGGGGCTTATGCATTCTGGCTTTCCAAAAAAATGGCGGAAGGTCATATCTGTATTGATGTGGAGGAGCTTTATGCGCTGCGCCATCAGCTTCCTTTCGAAAACATCATCTCACCGGCCGACCTGTTGTTGCTTACGGATATCATTTCAACTGATGCTGAAACTATCAAACCATTTCTGTTATTGCATAACAAGCTCTATCTGCATCGTTATTTCAGTTATGAAACCAGCATTCTTCAAGCGCTGAAACACTTGCTGGCACAGGAAAAAAATCATTATCAGCAACGTACCAACGAACTTTTAGCTATCGCCGACACGGTCAAATCACTGGCTTCAACGATACCATCTCAACCGGGAGACCCTCCTGCATACAATACCGATTGGCAGCTGGTTGCCGCTCTTTTGGCTTATTGCCACAATTTTACCATCATTACCGGCGGGCCTGGTACCGGTAAAACCACCACGGTGGCCAAGGTGCTTTCGTTATTGTATGAAACCTACCCCGACTTAAAAGTGGCCCTGGCGGCGCCAACCGGTAAGGCGGCCATGCGCATGGGTGAATCATTGAAAGCCACTACGCTTCCGCTTTCCGCCAACACACGTCAGCGTTTCAATGAACTTGAACCGGCCACATTGCACCGCTTGCTGGGATTTCGATATGATTCCATTTACTTCAAACACGACGCGCTCCACCCGTTACCATATGATGTGGTGATCATCGATGAGGCTTCCATGATTGATGTGGCCATGTTTGCCAAACTCTTATCCGCCATTGGAAATTCTACCCGCCTGATTTTGCTGGGCGACCGCAATCAACTGGCTTCGGTGGAAGCCGGCAGCTTGTTTGGTGATTTGTGTCGCCTGCAGGATGCCACTGCGTTATTCAGTCCGGATAAAGCAGCTTTCATCAACAGTTTCATACCGGCCGCAGACAACCATATCAACGCCGATGTGATTGGCCAAGGCGATTTCCCATTGATGCACCACATCATTGAGCTGAAAAAAAGTCATCGTTTCGGCAGCAACAGCGGAATCGGTAAATTCAGTCGCGCCATTATCGAAAACGATACAGTCGCACTTAACGCCATCTTCCGTCAAAACACCTGGAGCGATGTGCTTTTGGATACAACAATCGATCCGCAACATCTGGAGCGCATGATTGAAAATTATACTGCTTATATTGGTGAGTCCGACCCAGGAATGGCCATAAAAGCCTTTAATCGGTTTCGGATTCTTTGTGCGGTGAAGGATGGAGACAGAGGGGTATATGCCATGAACAAACTGGTGGAGAGATTACTTAAAAAATGGAACCTGAAAAATGCCGATGGCAGCCTGTTCAATCCCGAAGGAGAGTTTTACGAAAACCGTCCCGTCATCATCACCCAAAACAATAAGGAACTTGAACTTTTCAATGGTGATGTGGGATTGGTGAGAAAAAAGACAAAAGATCAATACCGTGCCTATTTTGAAGGTAAGGACGGTAATATTCGCGAACTGCCGGTAGCATTTATTGGAAAATGTGAAACGGTGTTTGCCATGACCATCCATAAAAGTCAGGGTTCTGAATACGACAATGTTCTGGTGGTGATGCCCACGCAAAAAGAAAATCAGCTGTTGACCCGCGAGTTGCTATATACAGCCGTCACAAGGGCCAAACAGCTGGTGATGGTTTCGGCCACCGAAGCCGTGATGATGCAAACAGCCGCCCAGTCGGTAAGCAGGGCTTCGGGTATCAATTATCGTTATCGTGAACTGACCGACTAAAAATCTGAACATGCCGTTACAACTTTATGTGTCTAATTCGCTGGAGCGACTTTCTGATAAGCTTACGGAAGACCTTCGTGAGCAGCAGGGCGACGTGTTCATACGCCCTCATCTCATCACCCAAACCGAAGGCATCAACAGCTGGTTGAAAATACAGATCGCCCAACGTTTGGGCATCGCCAGCAACCTTGCTTTTTTAAGTCCCACCGACATTATCAGTACCGTCTATGCGGTGGTATGTCAGAAAAAAATGCCACCAGCAGGGGCGCAACAACTACAATGGATGGTGTATCAATTGCTCGGTGATACAGCTTTCATGCAGGCTTTTCCGGCAGTAAGCGGTTATTATGTAAACCAGGAAGCCAAAAAACTTTCTTTGGCCATGAAAGTGGCCGACTTATTTGATCAGTACCAGGTGTACCGACCGCTCCATATCGCCGATTGGAACAAGGGAATATTAAGCACAGAACCCGATCTTCACTGGCAATCCTATTTGTGGCAGCAGCTCAGACAGATATACGGCAGCAATTTCACCGACCGCACCACCATTGCCCATCAGATATTGGAAGCCCTGAAAGATCCCTTGCATCAGGAAAGGCTGAAAAAAGAACTGCCCCGCATTTATTTTTTCGGATTGGCCATCATCACCCCTTATTATCTCCACCTTTTTAAACAGCTTTCCGAAATCGTATCGGTGAGCTTTTATCTGAATAACCCGGCTCCCGAAACTTACTGGATGGATCAGGTGACGGAGAAGGCCATGGTGAAAATTTTGCAACGCAACAAGAAGGGAACCCCCGAACATTTCACGCTGGGTAACGATTTGTTGCTGAATTGGGGAAAAGTGATCAAAGACAGTTTTTGGCTTTTATTCAATGATGAAAGTTTTCTCAATGTTTACGATGATGCCTATAGCGAACCTCCTGCAACACCCCAAAACCTGTTGCAGAAAATCCAGACAGACATCTACAACAACGCATTGAAATCCGAACGGCAACCGCTCTGTCTCGAAGATGTTACAGACGGTTCCATCACCATCAACGCCGCCTATACGCCTGCCCGTGAGGTAGAGGTGCTTTATAATTATCTGGTGCAGCTGGTCGATCAGCGCAAAGAACAACTCGCGCCGCGAGATATACTGGTGATGGTGAACGATATCGATTTATATGCACCTTTCATTCGCGCCGTATTCGACAATGCACCTTATTCCTTTCCCTATAATATCGCCGACGAATCCATCAGTCAGGGCAACACCCTGTTTTCGGCCATTCATCAGCTGCTCGATATCAGCGACGACCGATTTACTTCCGAAAAAATAATGGAACTGCTCGATAATCATTATATCCGTTCCAGATTCGGCATCACCCGAACCGAGCTTATCCGCAAGGCTTTGATGCAAGCCAACATAAGGTTTGGATGGCAGGGCGACGCGGCTAATGATACCCGTTATTTCAGCTGGGAATATGGTCTTCATAAATTGCTCCTGGGCATTTGTATCAGCGGCTCACCTGCTATAATCTACAACGGAGAGGAGTTAGCCCCCGTGGATGCTTTTGAAGGGGATGACGCGGAGGAAATTGTAAGACTGATTCACTTCATCAAAACCTTGCGGAAATATTCGGCCGCCCATGACGAAATAAAACCTCTGGGCGAATGGATGTCGTACCTGAAAGAAATGACAGAAGCGCTGGTATTTGAATCGGGCGAAAAAGAAGATGATGATTATCACTTGTTCATACAATATGCCGAAAGGCTTGAGGGAGACACACAGGTGGCTAACATCCGGGTAAGTTTTGAGGCTTTCAGAAAAGGATTTGTAGACCGCCTGAGTTCCGAAAAAAGAAAACATTCTTTCATCAGGGGTGGTATTACTTTTTGTTCTTTCATTCCGATGCGAAGCGTGCCTTTTAAAGTTGTGGCCATGCTCGGACTTGATTATGACAAGTTTCCCCGAAAAGAAAATCAGATCAGCTTCAGCCTGTTCAATGCATCTCAGGAAAAGGGCGACCGCAACGTGAAAGAAAATGACAAGCACCTCTTTTTGGAAACCGTATTGTCGGCAAGAGCTTATCTGTATTTAAGTTACAAAGGCCGCGACATCAAAGACGGATCTGTGTTGCCACCCTCGCTGATGGTGGAGGAGCTGATTGATTATGTGACCAAAGGTGTGCAGGACCATCCCTTTCAAGTTCGTCAGCAATGGATCACCGAACATCCTTTACATGGTTTCAGTCAGCGTTATTTTGAAGGTAAAAGATTGTACAGTTATTTAAGCAGCGACCATCTTCAACCGCCCACAGATGTATTTACGGCTGTCGCCAACAACAAGCAACCTGTATTCAAAGAACTTGAGCTCGAACAGCTGATTCGTTTTTTTGAACATCCTATCAGATGGTATTTCAACAAAGTGCTGGATGTGTATTATAAAAGGAGTGAAGACCTGTTGTTGCCTGAAGAAGAATTGTTTGAACTCTCAAAATGGCAACTGCTCGACATTCAAAAAAAACTGATTGGTTTCGATGATGGGCAAATACAGTCATTTGCAATGGACATGATCAGAAAAGGCAAGCTTCCGCTCAAAAACATGGGGACGCTCACCGCTCTGGATGCCCTTGAAAAAATTCGTCCGCTTCGAGAAGTGCTCGAAATGGTTACCCACGGCGCACCTGAACAAACCATTCCGGTAGCCCTGGAATTGGATGGCGTTCAATTGACCGGAACGATTTCATCCATATATGAACAACAGCTTGTCGTGATTTCAATGCCGGAAGAAAAAACGCACATGACCTGGATTGGTGGCTATTTGAAATATCTCGCACTTCGCGCCATGGATCTTCCATTATCGCTCACGCTGATTTACCATAAGGAAAAATACAACACCTATACATTATCTGCAGCGCAATATGATCCGCAACAGGCGTTGGAAAAATTGACACAATGCATTCAGATGTTCAAACAGGGTCATGAAAGTCCGTTGCTGTTTTATCCCAATGTTGATGATTATGTCAAATGGTTTTTAAGTGGTCCCGAAACCTATCTGTCAGAATTGAACAGAGTTCGCAACAGTGATCTCTTTAAAGGAATGCTGTCGGATTACTATGTGAACAAGGCTGATCAGAATGGCTTTTTACATGTAGATCATTTTCCTGCATTTGAAGCCCATACCCAATTCATTTATTCCGACCTGAATATAAAATGATGAATGCCCAAACACCATATCCCTTCCAGGCTCTGGAGGTCACACTCGACCAGCGCAGTTTGATTGAGGCCAGTGCCGGTACAGGTAAAACCTACTCCATCGCCCTGCTGGCTCTGCGATTGTTGCTTGAAACCAAAAATGAAAAAGGTCAGCCTTTTGCCATCAGTGAAATTCTGATGGTCACCTTTACCAAATATGCGGTGGCCGAACTGGAAACCAGGATCAGGATGTTTATCAGAACAGCATTGCGTATCTGTGAACAGGGAGCTGGCGCAAGTGATGAAAAAGACATCATCACCATTGTGGAAAGATCGATAAAAAACAACGGCAAGGGAAAAACAACGGAGTGGCTGAAAAATGCCGTCATCACCATGGATGAAACCGCCATCATGACCATCCACAGTTTTTGCCAGCAGATGCTTACCGAATATGCCTTTGATACCGAACAGACCTTTGGGGCCAAAGCCATATCGGGCGGCGATTACAACGATGTGATACAACAGGCGGTGAATGAATGCTGGAGAACACACATCACCACACTTTCTTTGCCGGTTTTAGAGCGATTGCAACCATTGCTTTCCATCGTTACCCTTACAGAGATGGCACAGAAAACCATCAGTGGAAAACAGCTGTGGGTAAGAGCCATATATGACAATCAACTAACGGCAGACGGTCAGCAAAGATTTCTGGAAAATGTAAAAGAGATTGAAAAAGAGATTGAAAATATCTGCAGTTGGCAGATCGACTATCTGGAAAAAAACAGCGATCAGCTCCGTGAGACTTGCAGAAAAAACAAGACTGCCCAAAAATGGGTAGAGGAGCAGCCCGAACTCTTTGAGCAGCCGGAATCTTTGTTGCTAAAAATTAAAAAGAGCGTCAACAAAGGAAAATATGTGCAATTGATATTTCCTGAAATCATCGCTTCATTTGCTCAAGCAGAGGAATTGGAGACCCAGTTGAAAGACGCCGAACATACGTATTACAATCAACTCCTCCAATTTGCATTGCATGAAATCACCACTACAGTGGCGCGGCAAAAAGAAAAAAATGGCTGGATCTCTTTCGACGATATGATAGCCAAAGTAAGAGATGCAGTCATTGTCAATGATGCCTTGTGCGATCTGGTGCGAAAAAAATACAAAGCGGTTTTTATCGATGAGTTTCAGGATACCGATAGCATACAGTACGAAATTTTCAGCCGCTTGTTCAACCAAAACACCATTCTTTTCTATATCGGCGACCCCAAGCAATCCATTTATGCGTTCAGAAAAGCCGACATGAACACTTATTTCAGGGCCAGGAACGAGGGCGTGGACAGGGTGCTCAACATGAACACCAACTATCGTTCATCCGCTTCCGTTATTCAGGCGCTGAACATGTTTTTTCTGCCTACTCCCGATTTCGACACCTTTCATTTTGACGGCAGCAACGACAGGATAGCCTACATTGAAGTAGAAGCGCCATCCGGCACCGACAACATGTGTTTACAACTTGATGGGAAAGCCTTGCCTCCGCTCAGCATCATTGAAACACCGGTGAAGGAAGATCTGCATAATGCAACCGCGGCGCAGGTGGCCGAATTGCTGAAAGAAAATTACGAATTCAATAAAAACGGAGAAACAAGCCAACTGAAACCTTCAGATATCGGTATACTGGTCAGCACCAATTCAGAAGCCCGTGCCATCAAGAAAAAACTGGCTTACTTTAAAATCCCCGCTGTAACTCTCGAAGACGACAAGGTGTTGCAAACAGAGCAGGCGAGGGAAATCTATTATGTACTTCATGCAGTGATCAGTTTGGAAAAAGACAAAATACAAAAAGCCCTTCTCACCGAAATCGCCGGTTTTACATTGGCAGAGATGCTGCTGAAACAGGAAGAGGTTGTTGTGGAAAGATTCAAAACGTATCAGCAATCTTTATTTGCCGCCGACCGTGGTGTGTATGTGATGCTGATGAAATTCATCAACGATCATCAGTTTCGCGAAAGGATGCTCGATGTGAATCATGATGAAGGCGAGCGAAAATTGTCGAACCTGATTCAGTTGATGGAGCTGTTGAATGCCATCGAAAATAAAAAACAATATGCCCCTCATGAGTTGTTGAACTGGCTGGGTAAAGCCATTGAAGGCAAGACGCTGGAAGGAGATGAATATGTGCAAAGAATAGACAATGATGAAACGGCCGTAAAAATCATAACCGTCCATAAAAGCAAAGGACTGGAATACAAAGTGGTGCTGGCTCCTAATCTTGATTTGGACACCCAATCCAAAAGGCACGTCCACGCGGATGATTTCAGAAGTGAAGACGACGGACAATATTATTTCGATCATAAAGGAATATTGTCTGCTGAATGTGAAGCCTGGAGAATGAAACAGGCCGAACAAGAAAACAGAAGACTATTGTATGTGGCTTTAACCCGGGCAAAATATAAATGCTACATCTTCACCAACCAAAAAGCAAGAGCAAGTTCAGTTAAGAATTTCATTCATTCGCTTTCCGAAAACAAACCCGCCGGCATAGACAGTTTGATTGTATGGGAAGATCCTTCTGCGCTTACACCGGCTCTTTACAAATATCGTTCTGCCGCATCAGTTATACCTGCACGTTATTTAAAGGCCGACAACTTTTCATTGCTCGATACCGGCTGGAGGAAAATGAGTTACAGTGCACTCAATCCTTCGCACGCGATGCTGAATTATCCTGCCGAATTCTCGGAAAACATCACTCCTTACGACCAATTCATTTTCAATACACTCAAAAAAGGAGCTCATACCGGCAATCTGCTGCATTTCATTTTTGAACAAGCGGATTTTACGGATGAGTCGCAATGGAAAAAAATCATTTCAAAAGCCGCCCGTCGGTTGGGCGCTCGTATCAACGACGAAGAAACAGAAGGTTTGTTTCAAATGATGCAGCAGGTGCTTCGAGTGCCATTATCTTTTCCATCAGGCGATTTTACACTTTCATCGCTATCCAATGCAAAAAAGCTCAACGAGCTTGAGTTTGATTTTCCGGTGAACACCGTCAAAATAACCGAACTGGAAAAACTGTCTCCACCACATACGCCCTGGCGATTGCAGGCTGGCGCGAATCAAACCACCCTGCAAGGGATCATGAATGGCAAGATGGACCTGTTTTTTGAGCAGAAAGGAAAATATTACATCCTCGACTGGAAGTCGAACCATCTGGGATACAAAACTTCCGACTACGATCAGGCGAAAGTGGCCGAGGCCATGGCCGCCAATAATTACCATTTGCAATATCACCTGTACACGGTGGCTTTGTGTATCTACTTACGCTGGCGTATACCCGATTTTGATTACAATTTACATTTCGGCGGTGTCATTTATCTTTTTGTGAGAGGTGTTCGTACCCATGATAACCATGGCATTTTTTACCACAAGCCGGACGCCGATTTAATACAATCGATGATGAGGCTCATGGGCTGCTGAGCTTTGCAGTTTTCAACGGAATTGTAATACTTTTGGGGCCATAAAAAACAAACGCATGTCACTCGCCCGTTTAAAATCACTTGATCCTCCACACAAAGGTTTACGCAATGCCCTTGCACAGTTTTCTTTACTCGCCGGAAAAACAAATTATGGAAACACGGCTTCTGTAAAGCAGTTGCAGGAATTGGGAGAAGAGGTTTTTCATTTGCTTTTTGATCATACGCAAACCGAAGACAACTATATACTGAAGCCGCTCGATGAAAAGCAACCCGGACTAGCAGCAAAAGAATCCGCGGAGCATATTGAAATCAACGAGCTTGAAAAAAACTTAAAACAAAAGCTGGACGCGTTTGACGGAACACAAACCGATGAGGAGGGACATGATTATTATTTGCAATTTACCGAATTTCACAGCCATTACTTGTTGCATATCGCCGAAGAAGATCGTCACACCGAAGTAATGATGCAGCAATATTTCACGGATGAAGAATTAATTGGCCATCAGGTAGTCATCATGCAGCACATGGATTTTCGTACTCTCTTGCTATGGTTCAAATACATTGTGCCCGCACGCCGACGTGAGGAAAACCGTCAGGTGCTGGAAGCGTTCAAAGCCAATGCACCAGCGGAAGCTTTTGAAGCGGTACGCCAAACCATACAAGGCGTATTGTCTCCTGCAGACTTTGCGTTATTGATGGAAGGATGGTTATAGTGCGGATGGTGAAAACAAGGTTATAATTCCTTCATGATTTTTATTTCGTTGCGATACAGCAAGATTTTTCCGTCATTTTCAAGCTGTTTGAGCAATCTTGATATGACCACCCGGGAAGTAGCCAGCTCATCGGCAATCAGATAATGCGAAACTTTGATTACACTTGACCCTGCTAATCTTTTTTTCTCTTTCAAATACGCTATCAGTCTTTCATCGAGTTTATGAAAGGCTATGCTTTCAATGGAACGCAGCAACTCAATGAAACGTTCGTTGAAGCTGCGCATGATATAGTTTTTCCAGCCGGGATATTTACAAAGCCATTCTTCGAGTTTGATGTTGGGTATGCCGATAAGTGTGGTATCTGTTTCGGCGATGGCTTTCACTTCGCTTTTTTTGGCTTCCACACAGCAACTATAAGCCATAGAGCAACTTTCGCTGCTGGAGAGGTAGTAGAGTAAAAGTTCCTTACCATTTTCATCCAGCTTGTATACTTTCACGGTGCCTTCAAGTATGATGGGCATCATCCGGATGTATTTGCCATAATCCATGATCACGTCTCCCTCTTTGAATTCCTGGTAGGTTCCAAATTGTTCGATTTCCCGGATGAGTTCCGGTTCCAACACCTGTTTCAAATTATCAAGCTGGCTCATGTTGGTGAATTAAGTTGAAGAGCAAATATAACAATTCAACAGGGCCGGAATTTATTTTAAAAATCAGTGACAATTGATGTTTTCCCACGAACCTTTGTTAACCACATCTGTAAAACCCATCGACTCCAGCATCTCTTTGGCATTTGCAGCACGACCTCCGCTTTTGCATACAACTTCGATGTGATTGAATTTTTTCAAAGTATCCGTGTACAATTCAAGTTCATCCAAAGGAAAATTGACCGCACAATCGGCATGTCCATCATTTTCCCATTCTTCTCTTGACCGCACATCCACTACTATTGTTTTTTTATTTGTACTTTCCGTTACTGTCTTGTCTTGAGCAGAACTGTTTTTTTGCTCATTACACGCAGCCAACAAACTGCCGAAAAAAAGAGTAAACACAACAATTATTTTTCTCATTGTATCATTTGTTTTACATCCATCCAGGTTCCTGCATTGAAAACATTATTGAATCCCTGCTGATCAAGGAATCCTTTGGCTTGCGCACTTCTCATGCCGCTTCTGCAAAAAACTATAATATTGTCTTTCCTCATGAAAAGAGGCAGTTGCAAAGGAATGGTATCCAGCGGAATGTTCACCGATCCGGGCACATGGCCTTCGGCAAATTCTTCCGGTGTTCGAACGTCTACTAAAAATGAATTGTTGTTGATGATTTTTTGCAGTTCGGCTGCGTAATCGCTAGAAAAACTCATGGCTAGAAAAATTATAAAGTAAAAAATGTAAAAAAATCAAAAGTTAGTTGTGTTCTATAAATCACCTAATCTCTAATCTTTACCCGTTTTTTTGAGACGGGTAATTTTTTGCATCACATATTCTTGCGAAGCAGATTCACCAATTCATGTTTGGAAACCACACCGCTTTGACGCCAAAGTTGTTTTCCTTCTTTAAATAATATCAGGGTAGGCACACCTTGTATTTGAAAATGGCCAGCCGCTTCCGGATTGCGGTCCACATCTATTTTGATGATATGAGCGTCATCTCCCAGCTCATCTTTCACCTCTTTTAAAATGGGAGCCTGCATCTTGCAGGGGCCGCACCAGGTTGCGGTAAAGTCGACCAGCACGGGTTTCGGACTATTGATGATTTCCTGAAAAGTCATTTTATAGTGTTTGGTATTAATAAATAATTGGATCACTTCACTTCTTCATTCGTTACCTCTTCTGCTGAAAGCTCTTTGTTTTTTGAGTTCACTGGACAGGAATTCACAGTACAGCAACCGGTATTGAACAAAGCCATCAGGGTAAATACGGCTCCGGCTGCAGCAAACATCCAGTCGGATACTATTGCTGCCTGCACAACAATTAAGATACCCATCAGTAAACGAAGCCAACGGAAGATGTTCCAGTTTTGTAATAAAAGTAGTTTCATGATGTATGGTTTATCGGCACAAAACTATATTTCCTAAAACTGTAGTTTGGTAACAATGGTTACAATTGGAGCATTTTACTTTGACAAACATAATCGGTTTTGGGAACCGAAGTGCCGGCGATGGCATTGAATCCACCTTCAATTTCGGTGAAATTGCGGAATCCTCTTGCCTGCAAAATGGAAGCGGCAATCATGCTTCTGTATCCTCCGGCACAATGCAGGTAAAAATGTGTGTCGGTTGGCAATTGGCTGATCCAATTGTTGATATATTCCAAAGGAAAGTTCCAGGCGTTTTCAATGTGTTCGGCGCTGTATTCTCCAATTCTTCTTACATCCACAATCATATCCTTTGCCATGTCGGCTTCTTTAGCAAACTGAGCAGCGCTGATGCGGTCGACGGTATCCACTGACGTTCCGCTGGTAAGCCAGCTGTTGAATCCTCCTTGCAGGTAACCGTATACGTTATCGAATCCCACTCTGCTCAGTCTTGTTATGCATTCTTCTTCTTTTCCATCATCTGTAATCAGCACAATCGGTTGTTCAACATCAACAATCATGGCGCCTACCCAAGGTGCGAAATCGCCATTTATGCCAATGTTTACAGCCCCGGGAACAAAGCCTCTATAAAAAATACTGTTGTCGCGCGTATCGAGCAGCAATGCTCCTTCAAGTTCAACCGCTTGTTGCAACTCAATTACATTAAGTGGTCTCATTCCTTTTTTCAATACGTTTTCAAATTGAGCATAACCTGTTTTATTCATCGCCACATTCATACCGAAATAGCCGGGAGGAGGTGTAAGCCCGTCAACGACGGCTTCGATGAATGATGCTTTATCGGGTTGGTTCAGTGCATAGTTCACTTGCTTCTGATGTCCCAATGTGTCCATCGTTTCTTTCATCATATTTTTACCACAAGCACTGCCTGCGCCGTGTGCAGGATAAACAATCACATCATCGTTCAAAGGCATTATTTTTTTCATCAAACTTTCATACAGTAAACCGGCTAATTCTTTCTCGGTGAGGTGGGTGGCTTTTTGTGCCAGATCGGGACGGCCCACATCGCCCAGGAATAAAGTGTCGCCGCTGAAAATACAGTGTTCTTTTCTGTTTTCATCAATCAGTAAGAATGTGGTGCTTTCCATGGTATGGCCCGGTGTGTGCAATACTTTGATGGTAATGTCGCCAAGTGTAAAAATTTGTTCATCTTCGGCTACAATCGCTTCAAAGGCAGGTTGGGCTGTTGGTCCGTATACAATCGCAGCACCGGTGGCACGACTAAGATCTACATGGCCACTTACAAAATCGGCATGGAAATGGGTTTCAAAAATATATTTCAATTTCACTCCGTCTTTTTCCAGGCGTTGGAGGTAAGCAGATGTTTCCCGTAAAGGATCCACGATCGCGGCTTCGCCATTGGACATAATATAATAAGCGCCTTGTGCAAGGCATCTGGTATAAATTTGTTCGATTTTCATCACTGTTGTTTTAGTCTGCAAATTTGTAATAGTTCGATTTTTTTCAACGTAACATTTGTTGCGCTCGAAAATCAGCTATCTTAAAAAATTATTTTGCGATGCAATGCTAAAACACCCGACAGTAAAAAATGATGATGCTTGTCAGTGCTGAAAAATTAATGTCCTAAAGGTGATTCAACATCTGCTGAATCTTTGTGTGTGGGAGTAGCATTCTTAATGACTTCATGGCCAAAATTCAAACGAAATTCAGGTTCGTTGGTCCCATAGCACATCATGGTTTTATCCTGTTTGTTGATTTCAATCGTGTAGTTGGGAGAGGAATCACCGCCATCATTAACGGTGCATGACAAAGTATATTGATGGTCATCTTCTTCTACAATGGTATAATGACCTTTGTACAAAATACGCTGGTTGCTTTCTAGATTAACCTGCTGCAAAGCCACTTCATTATCTTGTTTAAAAATGAATTTATATTCACAGGGCGGAACGGGTACTTTTTCACCTCGCACTTCTATATCTTCTCCATTGGTATTGCGCAGGTTATAGCCGGGTTGAAGTCCGGTGTAAATTCCAAGAAACCTGATCGGCAGTCGTTGTTGTTCAGTTTCCTTTTGGGTCAGGGTGTCATGTGAAGCTGATGCCATGTGAAGCTTTGATGCTTCAGCTTTGACTTTATCGGTTTGGTTGAAGCATGAACAGCAAATCAAAACGCATAATGCTATGCTGATCGATTTTCTCATGGTCGAATTATTTTTTAGGGATCATCAAAAAAGAATTAAAATAATTACTATCCATTCCGCATTTTCTTTTTACACGACACGCACATGTACATAGGCTCATGGTCTACGGTGGCCACTTTTCCATCAGCGGATTTCATAAAACAAGGATCAGTGTTGGTGCAATGTGGTATGCCATAATTATGACCGATTTCGTGCAGTACCACTTTAAACAATCTTTCTTGTAACTGCCGTCTGCTCACATTCTTTTTCAATCTTTTTACCGAACTGATGCAGCCCGAACCGTCAAGACTTCCTAACCCGAAAATGCCATAGTCGGGCGTTCCGTTTTTAGGCATGGAGATGTCTTCACTGGTGAGCCCTACCACAAAACGATAACCAGCTTTATTGATGGCATGTAGCGAGCGGATGATGGTAGACGCATCATAACGGTTCCTAACTTTTAAATAAGCCTCTTGAGGCAGTTGCCCCTGGATGTACTTCACAGGAATATGATAGAATTCGGTTATTTTATTGCCCACCGGCAACAGTAAATCATTATCCGCGAAGCGCATTGAAACAATCAGGATGGTATCTTTTTGAAAGGAATGAACAGGAGAGATATTGTTTTTTTGAGAAAAGAAAGAAGAGGAAATAAACAACAACACAGTAATACTACTGATCCAACCTATGATGATGAAATGGCGCATATTGTTGATGATTGATGTTGTGGAAGCGATTTCATTTTCAATTGCAATGACAACTGTATTGATAAAAATCCAGGAGATATAGTTTTGCCAGTTCAACATCGGGATCGTGAAATGAACAGAACTGATTTTCGGTCTCTTTTTTAAAATAGACGGATATCCTGGATTGATCGTAACATTTGCTTTCAATCAACGCCGGAGAGAGTTGCTCTTCTTTTTTGATGTCCAGTAAGGAGCGATAGGCTGAAATGAAATTTTCCTGAAGTTCTATGCCATTGTGAACAAACGCAACAGAAAGATGCTTTCTATTGATTTGTTGTTTCACAATTCGTCGCTGATTCTTTTTGTAATGTAGATAACCGGCCACCAACCAAATGAATAGGGCACCCAAAGCAAAATACGGTTCCTGCATGATTCGGAATTTATATCATCCAATTTACGGAAGATCAAACAAAAATAAGTCTGATCAGCATCAGATTGATGGTTGTGACGAATCAGCGGATAAACGCGACAAATACGACGATGGTCATCAAAATTCAACAATGAAACCTATCGTAGGCAAAACCGTTCCGCTTTCATTTTTAAGTAGAAGAGGAATGGCATTAGTGCCGTTTTGTTTCACCGGTTGGCCATCTGTACTTACAAATGCGGTGTTGTCTTCATTTCTTTTAAAAGTATAATCAGGCACGCCGGCTGTTTTGGAACCGTAAAAATTTTGTATGTCGAGGAAGAGATCCAGTGTGGTTTTTTTCAGGTTCCATTTTTTATCTACTCTGATGTCTGCGGAATGAAAAGCGGGCAAGCGCAGGCTGTTTACCTTGGTAAAATCAAAGAGGCCGGTGCCTAGTGTGAGGTAATTGAGTTGACTGGCGCTAAGGTCATAAGGCGTATAAGGAGCCGCACCCTGGTACCTGAACTTCAAACCCAACTCCCAGTTACGATGCAATTTATAGCCGGCCGTCAAGCTGATGAGATGATGATTGTCCCAGCTGGCCGGTGCGTATTTTCCATCTTTGCCGGTGAACTCGCTCACATAGTAGGTATAACTGAAAACCCCAAACAGCTTTTGTGTCAGTTTTTGCTGCGCGAAAAATTCAATACCATAAGCTCTTCCTTTTCCGTCTTGCTGAATAGGTTCATTGCCTATAGCGCCGAACTCGGTTCCCTTGTTGGCGATGCTGATGCCGTCGAAAATGCTGACCGGATAGTGGCTGTATTGTTTGTAAAATCCTTCCAGCGTGAAGCGGGTGGTGGATTTGGGCAGATATTCAACTCCAGCCACATAATGTGTGCTTTGGATATATCGACCCGGATTGGTGAAACCGCCATTGGCAGAATTGCAGAAGGCAAGCTGCGTGTAAGAAGGCAAGCGATGATAAATACCAAAGCTGGCACTTGCGTTCCATTTGTCGGCTAAAGCATAACTCAAACTCACCCTGGGACTGAGTTGCTGCAGCGGATTGCTTACACTGTTCGATTGTGTGTTGCCATCCAAACGAATGCCTGCACTCAAGGCCATACGGTTGTTGAACAATCGTGTTCCGGCCTGTACGAATCCGCCATAGCGCAGGAATTGGGTGGCGTTGTCTGTATTTAGAATCATTGCCGGTTGCAGGGGATTGCCGTTGGAGTCGGAAAGTGCCGGACGAAGCTGTTGATACAGGTTGTTATCGAATTGGATGTATTGCGCCACCATACCGTAATTGAGGTTCCATACAGCGGAGTTGCGCGTGAAAGACAAACGAAGTTTATTTTCAGTTTCGTTGCTGCGAATGGCCAGCGTGCGCGTGTTTTCTGATGGGATATCGTTGTCTTCGTATTTATCGGCTTTATTGTAAAGGGTGTTTCTGCTCAAGGAAAGATTCCAGTAACCTTTTGGTGTGAGTCGTTTTAAAGTTGCGCCCACAGTGTACGACCATTGATTGATCATGGGGTTGGCTTTGATGGCGTTGAGCTTTTCGGGAGTAGCCGATTGGGGAACTCCGAACTTGAATTCGTCAATGGCGCCGATACCCAGTATGGTCAAAGTGGTTTTGCTGTTGATGCGGGTATTGGTTTTGAATTGAAAGTCCCAGTAATTGGGTCTGATAGGCAAGTCAAGCGCTTTGAACAGCAGTTCGAGGTAACTTCTTCTGGCTGAAGCCAGGAAGGTGGTTTTTTTAGAAAGGGGTCCGTCGAATGTGGCGGCCATTTCGGTACCGCTTAGCCGAAAATTGCCTTGCAGCTTATTGGGGTTGCCGTTTTTTTGTTTGAATTGAAAAACCGAACTCAGCGCATTGTCGTAGCGGGCATCAAAGGCCGATGTGCTCAGCTTCACGTCTTCGATAAAGCTGACGTTGAGGATGCCTTGCGGACCGCCGCCGCTGCCTTGTGTAGAAAAGTGATTGATGACGGGAACTTCAATGCCATCCAGATAAAAAACATTTTCGGATGGAGCACCGCCACGGATGATGATATCGTTGCGGAAACTTCCGCCTGCAGCACCGCCACCCACACCCGGCAGCGATTGAATCACCTTGCTGATGTCGAAGTTGCCGCCCGGATTGGCCTTGATGTCTTCGGTGGTGAGTCGTTGTATGCTTAACGGACTTTCAAGCGTTGTGGCTTTAGTCGTATTTTTTCGGCCGGAAACCACTACAGTGTTCAGGTTGCTGACTGCCGGCTCCAGATCAATGAGCAAATTGTTTTCATTGCCCGAAGTCACCATCAGGTTGGCCAGTGTTTTTGTTTGCAGGCCCACACCAGATACAATCAGCGTGTAAGCGCCAGGAGTAAGAGAAGTGAATCTGAAGTTGCCATCTTTATCGGAAAGGGTACCGAAGTTACCGGGGTTGGCTGTTAAACTGATACCGGCCAGCGGTTCCTGTGTTTTGGTATTAATCAGCGTGCCGCTCAGCAGTCCTTTGTTTTGCGAAAAGGAAAGACCCGTGAAGACGAACAGCGCAAGGATTAGCGCAACTACATTTTTCATGCTTTGGAAAATATTTTAATGGAATGGAGATATAACAAAACAAAAGAAGAATGGTTCAACCTGCAAGAGATGGCAACATCTTGCAAGGATAACGTTATAAAAAGTTGGCATCAAACTTCGTTTTCATTAGTTTTGCGCTTCTTCCGAAAAAGAAATCCATGTTTACCGGAGCATGGATCTACATAAATCTTTCTTGCAAAAGAAAGGGCCTATAGCTCAGCCGGTTAGAGCATCTGACTCATAATCAGAGGGTCCCTGGTTCGAGCCCAGGTGGGCCCACGAGTAAGAGGTTGCTTTACAAGCGGCCTCTTTTCTTTTTAAATCAGTCCATAATAATGTCTACATTTTATATCTTATGCCTTCATTGGTGTTTTCACCAATGAAACAAATCTAAACAAGCAGTCACTTTTTATTTTTGTTTTCGTTGGTGTATACACCAACAAGTGCATAAAAGGATTACACAAAGCACACAATGAAACGCTAGTGTACTTTGTGTTTACTTCGTGTTCCTTGTGGTAAAAAAATCAACCACTAAGTTCACAAAGGATTACACAAAGCACACAATGAAACGCTAGTGTACTTTGTGTTTACTTCGTGTTCCTTGTGGTAAATAAAATCAACCACTAAGTTCACAAAGGATTACACAAAGCACACAATAAATGCTTTAATAATTCGTGCTCCTTGTAGTAAGCATATCAACCAAAAAACAGAAACCCTTATTTTTATTTTTTATTTACCTTCACTTCCAAATTTTTGCACATGAAAAAGTTTTTTGCTGCATTTTTTCTGTTGAGCATCTTCATGCTTTCGGCCTGTAAAAAAGAAGCCGTTGAACCCAACCAGGGCGCTGAAATTACTGGTATCATCACCGGAAAAGTGGTGACACCCAACAACCGCACACCTGTAAGACATGCGCTGGTATTCATTTCTACTGCAAAAAACCTATACAGCACCTATACCGATACAGAAGGGAATTTTTCACTCACCGCTGCGGAAGGTCCTCAGGAACTGCATATCCAAACCGGTAACGGCGATAAGTTTCGTACCATCTTGCAGGTAAATGTGGTGGCTAATCAAACTACCGCACTCTCCGACCTGGCCCGTCTCAACCTGGTGGCCAACCTGGCCTACCTGGCAGGCAGCTTCGATAAAATTGAATCAATCCTTATCGACAGCCTGGGTTATAATGCACAATCACTCAATCAATACAGCATTCAAAATATTGCAGGAATAGTAAACTATGATGCCGTATTTATCAACTGCGGCTCTTACAATACTTTTGTAAGCACCAATACCGATACCACTCTGGCCAATTATGTGGCGGCCGGAGGCAGTTTGTATGTGTCCGATTTCTCTATGAATTTTCTTACCGGCTTAAATGCGCTTACCGATTGTCAGGTACCACGTTATAGTGGGTTTATTCCGGATTCCACAGTTTGCAGCCGCAGAACCGGAACCACTTCAGTGGTACCACAAGCCAATATCGTTTCGCCCGAACTACAATACTATCTGGGTAAAAATACCATGAGCATCAGCTATAACCTTGGCGGATGGGAACGTATTCAGGCCATCGACAACAACTACTGGGAAACTATGGTTACCGACCCTGCCGACAATTCTCCGCTATTGATCAGAACACATAATTATACCAACTCCAACAACCTGCCTCAGTTTGTGGGCACCCGCGATTCATCGATGGTTACCATTTGTCACCAGTTGCCTTCTGGCCATCCAATTACCATTACCGTTAACGCCAACGCCTTACCCGCGCACCTGGCTCACGGCGATTCGGTAGGTATGTGCAACAACACTTCCAACGCAGGCTGGATTTATTTCACCACCTTTCACAACGAACACAACGGTCAAATCAGCGAGGATGTTAAGCATATCCTCGAATTCATGATTCTGAATCTCTAAAAAACGGATTCCATCACCTGTTCATCAAAAAGGCAAGCCTTCAAAGCGAAGCTGTTTACACACTCCACATGTCGACCTGTAAAAATCTTCTTTTCGATTTAGGCAATGTACTGCTCGATATCGACCTCAACAATGTGAGAAAGGCTTTCATAGCGCTGGGCGTTAAAGACATCGACACACATTTTACTCAACTCAATGCCGCAGATGTATTCAACCGCTACGAAACCGGCAAAATCACCACGGCCGAGTTTTGTCACATCATTCAGCAGCAATCGGAAGTGTCCCTCACCGAACAGGATGTACATGTTGCCTGGAATGCCATCCTCAAAGATTTTCGCAAAGACACCATCGACCATATTCTTTCCTTGAAAAGCAAATACAGGATCTTTCTGCTGAGCAACACCAATGCCATGCATTTGGACCTCATTCATGCAAAAGCCTCGGCCCAGCTGGGTTTGAACAAACTCGACGATTTGTTCGAAAAGGCCTATTATTCTCACCTGATGGGATTAAGAAAGCCGGAAAAAGAGATTTATCAGTTTGTGCTAGATGATGCAGGCATTGAAAGCGGTGAAACCCTTTTTATTGACGACCTCGAGCCCAATATTAAAGCGGCAGCCGGGCTCGGTTTTCAAACGCACTTGTTGAAAGAAGGAGAGCGGGTAGAGCAAGTTATTTTTTAAATGAATGAAAAATTGGCTATTTAATTTCTTCGAAATCAATGTAATCCTTGTCTGATGTTGATTTCGGGGCAGAAGACGCTTGTTGTTTCGTGGCCTGCTGATGTGCTTGTTCATGTTGCTGCATCTGTTGTTGAAACGCATTCATTTTCTTGCTCATTTGCTTGGAAGCCCTGTAAACAGGGATGATGAAATCAAAAACAATCTTGTACAGAATATAGTAAGCAAACAGCTCCAACAGAAACTTTATCATAGTGAGGCAAAGTTATAACGAGATGATACATTCATGTGTTATTTTTTTCAAAAGGAAAGAAAAGCTTTGGCCAATAAGCCCATGCGGCTTATATTTGCATCAGAAAGTGAAACAATGAAGGGGACGGAAGCGTTCCCTTCTTCTTTTCTTACCAGTGATATGACAAACGACAACGCACTCGAAACGGTAAAAAAAATGCTCGAATCGCTGATGGAAGGCGATGTTTTTCTGGTGGACATGAAAGTGAAACCCACCAACAACATCAAAATCTATCTGGATGCCGATGGCGGTCTCGGTATTGAAAAGTGTATCAAGATCAACAGAGCGCTCTATAAAATGATGGAAGAGGCTGCCCTCTACCCGGATGGTGATTTCTCATTGGAAGTGTCCAGTCCGGGCATAGATGAACCGCTTAAACTTCATCGTCAGTACTTGAAAAACAAAGGCAGAAATGTAGAAGTGCAGATGCAGGACGGTACTAAAAAAGAAGGTACCATGACTGAAGTGACGGATGAGAAAATAGTGCTGGAATACACCGAAGGAAAAGGTAAGAAGGCTGTAAATCATGTGTTGGACATTCCTTACTCAGACATCAAACAAACGAAAGTTCAGATAAAATTTTAATTCACCATAAAAAACCCCTGCCGGCGGGGCCCTCAACTAACAGGAAATAATCCGGCGAGAGATATGGCAAGCATTAACTTGATAGAATCTTTTCAGGAATTCAAAGAAGCGGAAGGTATTGATCGTCCTACGCTCATGAAAGTGATGGAGGATGTTTTCAAAACATTGATCCGTAAAAAATACGGCAGCGACGACAATTTCGACGTTATCGTAAACGACCAGAAAGGGGATCTCGAAATTTTCCGCAGAAGAACCATTGTGGAAGATGATGACCTGTACAACACGCTCACTGAAATCGAATATAAAGATGCCATTAAAATTGAACCCGATTATCAGGTTGGGGAAGAGTTGTACGAAGAGGTGGACATCCAGAAAGAGTTTGGCAGAAGAGCCATTTTGGCCGGCAAACAAACGCTGGCGGCCCGTATCAACGATTTGAAAAAGAATGTGCTCATCAAGAAATATGAAGATCGTGTAGGCGAAATCGTAAGTGGTGAAATCTATCAGGTTTGGAAAAAAGAAGTGTTGATTCTGGATGAGGATGGCAATGAAATGTTGTTGCCGAAATCAGAGCAGATTCCAAGCGATTATTTCAAAAAAGGCGAAACCGTTCGTGCGGTGGTGAAAAAAGTGGAATTGAAAAACAGCCAGGCGGTGATCATCCTTTCCCGTACCAGTCCGTCCTTCCTCGAAAAGTTACTCGAAATAGAAGTGCCTGAAATTTTTGACGGCCTTATCGTAGTCAAAAAGATTGTACGCGATCCAGGAGAAAGAGCCAAAGTGGCGGTGGAAAGCTACGACGACAGAATAGATCCGGTGGGCGCTTGTGTGGGTATGAAAGGAAGCCGTATACACGGTATCGTTAGAGAATTGAAAAATGAAAATATCGATGTGATCAATTGGACGGCCAACACACAATTGCTGATTCAGCGTTCGCTGACGCCCGCCAAGATCACCAGCATCGAAATGGATACAGAAAAGAAACACGCCAATGTTTTCCTCAAGCCCGATCAGGTGTCGTTGGCTATCGGTCGCCGTGGGGTGAACATCAAACTGGCCTGCGAACTGACCGGTTTTGAAATTGATGTATTCCGCGACAATGAAGGAGAAGAAGACGGATTTGATATCGATCTGGAAGAATTCAGCGATGAAATCGAATCATGGATCATCGATGAACTGAAGCGTGTGGGTTGCGATACCGCCCGCTCGGTGCTCGACCTTACAGCGGAAGAACTCGAAAGAAGAACGGATCTGGAAAAAGAAACAATTACAGATATCAGAAGAATTCTGCAGGAAGAATTCGAAAGAGAATAAAAGATCTGTGACAGAGATCACAATCAGATTTTTAACCATTAAAGTAATGATCCCGAGGCGATGCTTTTCGGGATGAACAAAAGAATGTCAGAAGTAAACACTCCCAGGTTGATGGCTGCGGCCAAGGAATTCAACATCGGCACCAACACGCTGATTGAATTTCTGGTATCCAAGAATTTCAGTGCCGACGACCTCAAACCTACCGCAAAGCTTTCAGAAGCCATGTACCGTGTGCTGCAGGATGAATTCCAGCAGGATAAGGCTGCACGTCAAAAAGCCGAGCAGCTTGACCTTCCCAAAGGAGCGGGATCCGAAACCAAGAAGAAGAAAGATGAAGAGGATTTGTCTTTCAAAAAGAAAGAAGAGAAGCCAAAGGCAGAGGTTAAGCCCGAACCGGTTCCAGAGCCAGTAGCACCAGTGGTGCCTCCGGTGGAAGAAGAGCCTAAAGCTGCTGAAATAGCCATCTCCAAAATTGATGCGCCTGAAATTGAAGGGCTGAAAATTCTGGATAAAATTGACCTGGACAGTATCGATTCTTCAACCCGACCCAAAAAGGGAAAAAAGAAAACAGAGGCAGAAGAGAAAGAAGTAGTTCCTGAACCACCGGCACCCAAAGTAGAAGAGCCAGTAAAACAGGAAGCGCCTAAAGAAGAGCCGGCAGCTCCTCCGATGATTGAAAACATTCAGGCTCAGAAACTGACGGGGCCTAAAATTTTAGGAAAAATCGAATTGCCGGTAGACAGCGACACGCGTCCTAAAAAAGAATCACTCGACGAAAAGCACAAACGCAAGCGCATCCCCATCCAGAAAAAACCTGATGGAACTCCTCAGCGTGGTACTAAAGCTATCCCCGACAGCAGAGGACCACAGAGAGGTGGTCAACAGCAAGGCGGAGGTGGTAACCGATTCCAAAAACCGGGTGCCAAAAAAGAAGATAAGATTATTGATGAAAAAGAAATTCAGGAAAAACTCCGTCAAACGCAGGCCAAACTGGCCGGAGCGGGTGGCAGAGGAAAGAGCCTGAAAGCCAAATACAGAAAGGCCAAGAGAGAAGAGATGGCCGATCAGATGAACGAAGGCGCCGAAGGCAGCAACAAACTGCAGGTGACCGAGTTCATATCGGTGAGTGAGCTGGCCGGTTTGATGGATGTGAGTTTTGCCGATATCATCAGCAAGTGTATGAACCTCGGTATCATGGTGTCCATCAATCAGCGTCTGGAAGCGGATGTGATTGAATTGGTAGCCAGTGAATTCAATTATGAAGTAGAATTCATTGGTGTGGATGATGCTGCAGAAATGGAAGTGGAAGAAGATGAAGATGATCCGAATGATATGGAAGCCCGTCCGCCTATCGTTACCATCATGGGTCACGTGGATCACGGTAAAACATCCTTGCTCGATTACATCAGACATACGAATGTGATAGCCGGTGAGGCCGGTGGTATCACGCAGCATATCGGTGCGTATGAAGTAACTCTGCCCAGCGGCAGAGCCATCACCTTCCTCGATACACCGGGTCACGAAGCGTTTACGGCTATGCGTGCCCGTGGTGCCAAGGTGACCGATATCGCGGTAATCGTAGTGGCAGCGGATGATGCGGTGATGCCTCAAACCAAGGAGGCCATTTCCCATGCACAGGCCGCAGGCGTTCCAATGATTTTCGCCATCAACAAAATGGACAAAGACGGCGCCAATCCCGAAAAAATCAAAGAACAACTGGCGGGAATGAACATCCTGGTGGAAAGCTGGGGCGGTAAATTCCAAAGTCAGGAAATCAGTGCCAAAAAAGGCCTCAACATCGATTTATTGCTCGAAAAAATATTGCTGGAAACTGATATGCTGGAACTGAAAGCCAATCCCAACAAACAGGCTTCCGGTACCATCATTGAGGCCTCGCTCGACAAGGGAAGAGGCTATGTGGCCACTATTCTTGTTCAAAATGGAACACTGAACCAAGGCGACATGATCGTTTCCGGTCAGTTCTTCGGTAAGGTGAAAGCCATGATGAACGAACGTAACCAGCGTGTGGAATCTGCACCACCTTCAACACCGGTATTGATACTCGGTTTGAACGGTGCTCCTCAGGCGGGCGAAACCTTCAAAGTTTTTGAAGATGAAGCTGATGCAAGAGAAACGGCCTACAAACGCGGACAGATTTTGCGTGAACAAGGTATGCGCGCTAAAAAGCACATTACCCTCGATGAGATTGGTCGTCGTTTGGCATTGGGTAATTTCAAAGAGTTGAATGTGATCATCAAAGGTGACGTGGATGGTTCTGTGGAAGCCTTGAGCGATTCATTGCAAAAACTCAGTACTGAAGAGATTGTGGTGAAAGTGATTCATAAAGCTGTGGGTGCCATTACCGAAAGTGATGTAACGCTGGCTAACGCATCAGATGCCATCATTATTGGTTTCAATGTGCGTCCATCAATTCAGGCGGCAAGACTGGCTGAAAACGAATCCATCCAGATCAAACTGTACTCCATCATCTATAACGCCATCGAAGAAATCAGAAGTGCGATGGAAGGTATGCTCGAACCCACTGTGGAAGAGAAAATTCTGGCCAATGTGGAAATCAGGGAAACCTACCGCTTCGACAAGGCCACGGTGGCCGGCTGTCAGGTACTCGACGGAAAAATTGCCAGAAACAACCGCATCCGTTTGGTACGCGATGGTATCGTCATCTTCACCGGCGAGCTGGGCAGCTTAAAGCGTTTCCGCGACGACGTTAAGGAAGTGACCTCAGGTATGGAATGTGGTTTGGTGATCAGAAATTATAACGACCTGAAAATCGGAGATATCGTTGAGGCGTTTGAAGAAGTGGAAGTGAAGAGGACGTTATAAGAAGGGTGTAAAAGGTTACATGCGTTTGGTAAGTTTTTTAGGTGGGTAGGAGTACGAAACTTTCTCAACCTACAAAACTTACCAAACCATTTAAAGATATTTAGAATCTTTTGTTAATTGACCATCGGAACTTTACTCCGGTGATTCGACGGATTTAATTTTGGCGGCTTTGCAGATAAACCGTTCAAACAATCAGTATGAATTTAAAAATAACAGGAATAGTATTACCGCTGCTTTTCATTTTTGTATCCGCCTGGGCACAGCCCAAAAAAGTGGTGGCCGATAAAATCATTGCCATTGTTGGAAACAAGATCATTCTGAAAAGTGATATCGACAACACCATTTTGGACATGCAGCGTCAGGGCATCGACATCCCTGCTGATGTGAGGTGTTTGAGTCTTGAACAATTTCTGGGGGTGAAAGCACTTGTGCTTCAGGCAGAAAAAGATTCTTTGCCGGTGACCGATGAAGAGGTGGAGGCAGAGATTGACAATCGCATCCGTTACTTCATCAGCCAGTATGGTTCAAAAGATGAGGTGGAGCGTATCGCCGGAAAATCACTCTACCAGCTTAAAGAAGATTTCAAAGAAAGTTTTAAGGAACAAAAACTCTCTTCTGCCATGCGCAGCAAGATTGTGGAAGGTATCAAGATAACCCCCAACGAAGTAAAAAATTATTTCGAAAGCACTCCCAAAGACAGTTTGCCTTTTTACGAAACGGAAGTGGAGGTGGGTCAGATTGTAATCTATCCGAAAGCCAGTCATGACGTTGAGATGTATTGCATCGAACAACTCAACGACATCAAGAAGCAAATAGAATCCGGAAAAAAAGATTTTGCCAGCATGGCAGCCATCTATTCCGAAGATCCGGGCAGCAAGGAAAGAGGCGGTATGTACGAGATCAACAGAAATTCAAAAGAGATGGATCCGCTTTGGATGTCTAAAGCTTTTTTGCTGAAAGAAGGACAGATTTCCAATCCATTTAAAACCAGATTCGGTTATCATATCATTCAGCTGGTGAGCCGATTGGGCGACGATGCCGTGGTTCGCCATATCCTCAGAATTCCTCAAATCACCCAATACGAACTAAAAGCCGCCAAAGAAAAACTCGACAGTATTCGCGCCAAACTGATTGCAGGTACATTAGAGTTTGGATCGGCCGTATCCAGGTACAGCGACGATGAACAAAGCAAGTTTACTGCAGGGATGATTCAGGGCAGCAGTGGCACATTTTTAACCATCGATCAATTGGATAAAGACCTCGTGGTAAAATTGAAAGATCTTAAAGTAGGTGAGTTTTCACAACCGATGGACTATACCGACGAAAGAGGAAAAAAAGGTGCCCGTATCTTATACCTGAAAACCAAAACAGAACCACACCGCGAAAATCTCAAAGACGATTATAATAAAGTTGCGCAACGTGCGCTGGAACAAAAGAAAGAAGGTGAAATAGAAAAGTGGTTCAACAGCAAGATTCGCAACTACTACATCATGATAGACGAAGAGTACCGCAACTGCCCTTCCATTCAGAAATGGGTGAAGGTGGCAGAGAATGCAGGGAAGTAATTTTATCAGTTGGGTAAGTTTCGTATGTTTTGTAAGTTGATGATTGATTTTTTTGATAAGCGACCCGTCAAACATATCAAACCCACCAAACATTTAAGTTTTGATTGAGAAAAAGAAAATAGCCGAAAAAGCAGAACAAGCTATCCTGGTTGGATTGATTCAAAAAGACCAGACCGAACAGCAGGTTACAGAATACCTCGATGAACTCGAGTTTCTGGCCGAAACCGCAGGAGCCAAAACCATAAAGCGCTTCACACAAAAATTACAGCACCCCGACAGTAAAACATTCTTGGGCAAAGGCAAGCTGGAAGAAATCAAGCAATACATCTCTCTCAAAGGCAATATCGACATTGTTATTTTTGATGATGAGCTCACTGGGGCACAAATCATCAACATAGAAAAAGCCATTGGTAAAAAAACCATCGACCGCAGCGATCTCATTCTCGATATTTTTGCCAACAGGGCCAAAACCGCACAAGCCAAAACACAGGTGGAACTGGCGCAATACCAGTATATCCTGCCCCGATTGAAAGGTATGTGGAAGCACCTTGAACGTCAGGGTGGTGGAGTAGGAACGAGAGGCCCCGGTGAAACCGAAATTGAAACCGACCGCAGAATTGTGAAAGACAAGATAGCGCTCTTACGCAGAAGGTTAGCCGAAATCGATAAACAGGCGTTCACTCAGCGCAAAGAAAGAGGCGAGTTCATCCGAGTGGCGCTGGTGGGTTATACCAATGTGGGAAAATCAACATTGATGACCGTTCTGAGCAAAAGCGATGTGTTTGCCGAAAACAAACTGTTTGCCACGCTCGATACCACCACCCGTAAAGTGGTGTTTGAGCAGACACCATTTCTCTTAAGCGATACCGTTGGGTTCATCCGTAAATTACCCCATCATCTGGTGGAAAGTTTCAAAAGTACACTGGATGAGGTAAGAGAATCCGATATTCTTTTGCACGTAGTCGACATCTCGCATCCGCAATACGAAGACCAGTACAATGTGGTGAACAAGACACTTGCTGAAATTGGCAGCGCCGAAAAACCCACCATTACCATTTTCAACAAAATGGACAAATACGAAGAGCAGACCTTTGACGAATGGCTCGAAGAAGATGTAAAGCAGGATATTTTAAGAGAGCTGAAAGAGAGATGGCAGGAAGAAACCAAGGGCAATTGCGTGTTTGTATCGGCAACGGAGAAACGAAATCTGGATTTGCTTCGTCAAACCATCCTCAATAAGGTGAGAGACCTTTACCAGATCAGATATCCCTACAAGGCGGAGTTTTTTTATTAAAGAATAGGTTTGAGGGGTTTGGTAAGTTTCGTATGTTCAAATTAAATGTAAGCTGCTCAAATCCACTAACCCCACCAAACCTGCAAAACCCACCAAACCCACTTAACTTTCTAAACCTGATTATGACCTGGTACAAAATAGCCGAAAGTGCAGCTGAACTTTTTCCGGATGGGCCTGATAAGCTGGCAGAATTGGAAGCAGGCGGCAAAGATATTTGTGTAGCCATGGTAAAAGGAAAGATCAAGGCCTGTGCTTATCAATGTCCGCACGCAGGAGCGAGGATGTCTTTTGGTTATCTGGATGCTTTGGGCAACATCGTATGTCCATTGCATCGCTATAAGTTCAGTATGGAAAACGGCAGAAATGTGAGTGGAGAGGGTTATTTTCTGAAAACATATGCGATAAAAGAGCGTGAAGACGGAATATTTTTAGGCATTGAAGAAAAAAAAGGTCTGTTTCGGTAATCTTTTTCTTAAAAGATGTTTGTTGGAATAGTGAAAAAATGTATTTTTGCCTCCCCTTAAAAAGGGAAAGATTTTTCCTCCTTAGTCAAGACGCAGCGAAGCTGGTCTTGATGCAGACCGGAAGCGTCTGCACTCAGTTGAAAGACATTGAGAACAAGGAAGCAAAATAAGAACATATTCCTCCTTAGTCAAGACGCAGCGAAGCTGGTCTTGATGCAGACCGGAAGCGTCTGCACTCAGTTGAAAGACATTGAGAACAGGGAAGCAAAATAAGAACATATTCCTCCTTAGCTCAGTTGGTTAGAGCATCTGACTGTTAATCAGAGGGTCGCTGGTTCAAGTCCAGCAGGGGGAGCCATAATGGACAAGAGGTCGTTTACGACCTCTTTTTTATTTTCAGAACCTTCCAAAACCTTACTGGCATTGATTAAAACCTGAACAGGTATCGAGAAGGGGGTAGTTGCAACTCTTCCTTTTTCCAAAACGACTTTTTCTGAAAAGATGCAATTAAGAATCTTCTTTTTGGTCTTCCCATCGGACTTCCTGTAAAATAACAGGAGGTTTTCCATCATGGGTATTTCCTTGTTGATATAGTTCTTATAAGGGGTCATTCCTTGGGTTAAACCTTCCAACTTGGTCTTATATGAAAGAAGGTCTTTATCAATCCCTTTCTTCATTTCTTGGTAATCCTGTGGGGTAATATCTTCATCAAGTAGTCTCTTCTGTAGATTTGATTTACGACCTTCCACCTTATCAATTTCCTTTCTCAATTTTTCAATGTCACTTTTCCTTGATAGGTCTTCCCGGTCAAATAATTTTTCAAGTATCCTTTTGTATAGTGTTTTGATGGCGGATGCAGTTACAGATATTTTGGATAAAACACCCTCAATACTTGTATGAACATCCTCAACACGATGTCTTTGTTTCTTATCACATTTGGTACACAAGTAATAATGATGAATTGTACCACTACCACCTCTGGCACCATAAGCGGTTAATGAAGTTTCATGAACAGGACACATCAAATGACCTTTTAGGGGGTACAAATCAGTTTTGTCATCATGGAATTTCATATTTCTCTTACGACCTTGAAGGACATCGTTTGCTCGTTGGAATAATTCATCGGAGATTAATCGGGGGTGTAATCCCATTACCAATTGTTCAGGTTCTTTCTTCCATGCTTTAATGAAAATCTTACCAGTGTAAACAGGGTTACGAATTAGGTTGAGGAATGTTTGTTTACTCATATTGAACCCTTGACTATTCAACCACCTTCTTACTTCCTCTGCTGAATAACTTCCGGTTGACATTCGTTCAAAAACTTGGATTAACAATGTTGAATCTTTGGACGGAATGAGTGTTGATTTTTTATCACCTATTGTTCTATGGTTTTGATAACCGAAAGGAGCAGTTCCTGTCCAACATCCTTCAAGTCTTGCTCTTCGTGAACCTTCGGTGGTTCTATCAGAATTTTTATCATTTTCAATCTCTGGTATAGCCAGAAAAATACTTAATAAAACCTTGCTGTCAGGAATTGAAAGGTCTAATGGTTGCTCCACAGTGTTGACTGATACACCCAGTTTATTAAGTTCCTTAATCGTAGTCATAGCATCATATTGATTTCTGCTGAACCTGTCCCATCGGTTGCACAAAACCATATCAACACTTTTTTTGTTTTTCTTGATGAACTCCATCAATTTCTTCCACTCGGGTCTTTCGAATGTTTTACCGGAATAGTCTTCGGTATAAATTCCGACTATGGTGTGTTTATTAAATTCACACCATTTTTTCATTACATCTTCTTGGTGTTGAAGACTGAATCCTCTATCCGCTTGGTCGTCTGTCGAGACGCGCTTATAAATTATTACATTCATTGTTTTTTTTTATTGATTATTAAAATTGTTGTTTAGATTCAAATTCAATTGTGGCTAATGTAACCAAAAGGTCTCTTATGAGTCGCATGTCATCTTTTTTGTAAATGACACCCTCAGAATTTAGGATACTCATACTTTCTGTTTCGTTAATCATATAATGTTGTTTTTTTTAAATTATAAACTTTGAAATTCTCAATACGAAATCTTGTGTGCTACCAAATCATTAACTAATATTTTCCGACTTGATTTTTTGATGTATATCCTGCCCCATTCACCCCCTTGATTATGGGATTGGTGTTCATATCACTCCCCCGGCTCCCGCCTTGCCTCCGGTATACTATAAAAAATGACTAAGTAGAACAGAGTTGTTCAAGAAATTTTTGGCAAAAAAGTACTGAAAGATGACTTTTTGGGTTATGCGTGTTTTAAAATTTTTGGCAGAAAATTCAAAAATTCAGAACCCCTTTCAATATTCGAACTGAATACACCACCGGATTTTTTTTGATACTTTTTTTGATTATTAATTTTTTCAATTTTACTCCACTCATCGTCGATATCCTTTATGGTTGGTTCCGGGTCAATCTGGTGAAGTTTGTTTTTTACACCTACACTTACCCCTGTTATTTCTTCCATTCTCTTTAAAACCAAACTGGTGAGGTCTGGTGAATATTCAGGGTAGGTTAGTATCGAATCATGAATGGTGAACACTGGCGCCAATGGAAATTTCTTAATGAAATCACGACACACAGAATTTAGCAACAAGTAACTCTCGGTTCGTTGAAGTAGGTAAGCAAATCTTTCTTTACCGATTGTGTTGTGCATCTCACAAATCCATTTATCTACTCCAGGATAAGTACTTTTGAATAATCGAATATTTGAGTTGTTATAACGATGGTTCATGTTATTATCGAACAATACGAACATCATTGATTTCTTTAACTCGTCTCTTACTATTGACAAATCTAATGGTACAGGCTTACTCAATTTGGTGCAGTACATTTTTATGGTTTCTTTATAAAAGTCTGTGTTGAAAGAAGATTGTTGGTATCGTCTAATACTATCGTATTCATCATTAGTTAAAAAATCACACCACATAAATGAACCACTACCACTTACTGATGAAAAGTAATAATTAGTATTACCTGATATTGATGAATAGTAATTTAATGAATCAATATTATTTGTTGAATTTGATTTACTACTATTCATTTCATAATACAATTCAGGATATATAGTATGCAGATTATAACCATTAGTAGTTTCATTAAAGAATTTATAATTCATTAAAGTTGAAAGGATATATGGTTGTGAAGAAGTTATATCAACTTCAACCATTGGTTTACCATCACATTTTATAAACGGTCTTAGTACCTTTCTGAGTCCAGTGATATTAGTGTTTAATCTATGATTATCTTCAGACACTTGACACCATAATTGACCAGTGTTGATTTTATCTATTTGATATAACCATCGACCAATTGTGTTTAAGATTATTTTTGTTTGAAAAGGGTTGTTGTCTTTTACCCGGTTCAGTAATTGATTTCCAAATTTTCTGATGTAATCATAAACTCTTGAGTCAATTGATATTTGGTGCTGCTCAAATTGTTTGTATAGAAAATCATATCGTTTCTCGATTTCACATTTATCTACTGTTCCATGAAGTGACCCTTCCAATTTGGTTGGCTCAGTATTTCTACCGCTGTTATTATTTTTGATTTTTTTATCAAATCCTTCTGATATGGTTTTGAATACGACCTCTCCGGTGTTATATTTTGATGCTAGTCGATACCCCTTACAATACCCTTTCAAATCCTTTGATTGCGGGTTGTACCATGAGTCATCACTTTCTATTACTGGGTCACCAGGGTTGGACAACAAATCAATTATCTGATAATAATATTTGTTACCCAAAATAGATTTCATCTGAATTGAACTGATTTTAATATACCCATTGGTTAATAGATACAAATGATAATTTTCGTTGTGCGTCACAATTCTTGATAGAAAGTAATAGATTTTATTCTTCAGGTTTTTATGCTTGGCTTTAGTGAGATTTAGAGGTGCTAAGATTTCATTTACATCCACAGCTACCGGTACAATAATTTTCATACTTTGATTTATTTTAGACATACTTCCTCCATTAGTCTTTATGACTTTAATTTTTTTAAGCATTAAGATTTTGGCTAGGATTATGACCGCACCGGTGTTGAGTCAATCAAATAATAAATAAAAAAAGTCGCAAAAAAAAATATCAATGAAAATAATTTAAAACTAACACCAGTACTTCCTCTCAGATGAAAGGAAGAAAATAATTTAGAAAAAAGTTTCAAAAATATTTGGTGGTAAATATGTCATCAACTATCTTTGCCATAGTTTATGAAATTGCAACGAACAACATATCCATTTTATAATGAACTGATTGAATTATTCTCGGGTCACATTATACCAAAGGTTCAAACAAAAAGAACCGGTATAGCCGCACCAGCTGAGTTAGAAAAAATTCAACAAGATGTTATAAACACAATTAAAAAAAATAAGAATGCTTTAGATGAAATAGAGGGGTCTATTTTGAAATTATTACAATATCATGTCTATCTATTTCCCCAAATTTATGTGGCAAGAACTAAAGATATCAAGACGGATATTGAATATTTTACAGCAAAAACATTCTGGCCGCTGGAAGGAGGAAAAAGAAAAGAGGTTAAAATTTATCTTGGAAAAGCGGAAGATTTTAATAATGATACTAAAAGTCCAAAAGCTATGAAAGTTGCACATGTTAAAATGAAACTGACAATTGCTAGAAGAATGAAAGAGGGTTCGTTGTAGTTTTTTTTTATTTTAAAACTATGTCATTAAATAAAAAAACATAATTTAATAATATTGATTTTTTTTAAAAAAGGTTTTGTTGTTTTTAAAACTATGTCATTAAAACAAAAGACATATATAAATGAGTATTTTATTTTTTAACTATAAATTTTCAAAAATGAAAAATTTAAACCAGAGAGTACCGCTCTCACAAGTAGAACCACACTTTTCAGCAGTTAATTTGTATCGTCAAAAAGACCTTACTAACCTCAACATCACAATGAGGTTTACAGGTTATCTACTCACTCCACTTTCAGGCGTAAGACGAGCAGACCGGATTCAAATTTTTGATGGACTCAGTAGATTAAAAGTCGCCAACGAACTTAATTGGTCTGAGATAGATGTTCAAATTTTTGACTTCACAGATGAACAGATAGAAGAACAGCATGTTCTTAGGAACATTAAAACCAATCGGTCTCTACTTGAAAGAACTCTGCACGCTGAAACCTTATTGGGTGTCTTGGGTGATTCTCAAGGAAAGAAAAGAGAAACTATTGGGGATGTCAATTTGGGTGATGATGATTTCGGATTTGTAGGTAAGGAAAAGTTTGAGATTGCTGCTGCAGTAAGTGGTTGTGGTATTTCAGCATCCACACTTCGTAAAGTTATTGCAGTTAAAGATTTTGTTGAAAATGGAAATGATGAAGTTAAAGGTTTGGGTTTGTTAGAGAAGTTGGAGTCGGGTGTAATGAAACCTCATCAAGCGTTTGTTTTGATGACATCGTACAAAAAAGACAAAAAGGAACAAGAGGAGCCAAATCTAATTGACGAAGGACTGAACTATTACAAGGGTAATCACTTTGAACTTCATAATTCAACTTGCGAAGATTTATCAGCAATACCTGATAACAGCATTGCAGTTTGTACTACATCAAATCCGTACTTTGGTCAAAAATATTATCCGGATGGGGTCTTACCAAAAGGTGTAATACCTCATGGTGAAGAATCTACTGTTGATGAGTATATTGATAAGCAATTGATAGTGGCTAGAGGGGTTTACAAAAAATTGAAAGATACTGGCAGTTTTTTTGTTGTCATGGCGGACAGCTATGATGGTAAACATTGTATGGCAACACAAAAATATGTTGTCAAAATGGTCGAGGATGGTTGGTATTTCAATGACGAATGGATATGGAAAAAAAATCAAAAACCCCAATCGGTTAATAATAGATTGATGCCGAACTTTGAACGAATACTTCATTTTACTAAACACCCGACAAACTTTTTCTTTCGTGAATTTAAACATTGGATACCCGGGGGTAAGTTTAAGGTAATCCCATCAAGTAATGATGGTGAAAGGGGTATTAAAAAAGAAAAGGGTTGGTCATTAAAGAGACCATTAGAAAGATTTAAAACATTTATGGATGAACAAAATGTTGCTCGTATTATTGAGAGTTGTGTTTTCAATTGGTCTGAGTTAGAAGATATAGACTCAAAGTTTCGTCACCTTGCTCCTTTCCCATCATATATTCCATTGTTACCAATTTTGAATTGTTCTGAACCCGGGGATACGATTTTGGATATATACTCAGGTACTGCGACCTCTGCAGCGGTTGCCTTACAATTAGGTCGTAATGCAATTGGATACGATACCGATATAAAGTCACACAAATTTGGAGTAAAAAGATTAAAATTGGTTGAAGACAATCTTCCTTCAATTGATGATATTAAAGCGTTTGAAAAAGAATATCTGAAGGATGCCGCATAAATTTCAATTAGAATTTATGAATAAAATTTGTCGTAAAGAGAGTATAATTAAAAAAATTGAAGCCAATCGGAATTCAGATTATTTTGAACCCTTGGAATCCCCGCCAGAGGAATTTAATACTGAATTTTGGTTGGCGCAGTTAGGGTGTTTGATTAATAAACCAATTCGTTCAAGACATTGTTCCATTTGAGAATAACGAACTGATTTGATAATTAATCTGTTAACAAAATCCAGTGTCATTTCTTTAAATTATAATCTGATTTTTCTGAACAGGTTACCGGTGAGCAACATTTAGATTGGCTCAAATTTATTTCACAATAATTATTATTAAACAAAACATTATGAAAGACGAAAACAGTTTAAAAATCATAATTACTGATGGCGAAGAAAAAAAATTAATTATTACAACTTCAGATGAAAGAAGTTTGTGCAGCCAATTTGAAAAAATTAAAAAGAAGTTTACAAAAATGACAGGTCGTTATTATGTTGACTATGATAAATGGGATTGTTAATGAATGCCAAACAAAGTTTGAATCAACGACAAAACCTTTCTGTCATCTGACAGGAAGGTGTGATGAATTCTCCTAGTAAAACGCTAAAATTCAGTATAGTAGCGGATTTCAATCCCTCGTTTAAGGTTTGCTAAATCCAGTTCCATACCTTAGCCATAAATCAATTTTATGGAAAAATACATAGGTTATGTCCGCACCAGTACTGGTCGTCAAGTGTTAGGATTAGAAGAACAGAAATCACGGATTCATCAATTCATTCAATCAAATGGTGATGAACTTATTGAAATTGTCACTGAACAGGAAAGCGGTAAAAAGAACAATCGGATTGGATTAGACTACGCAATTAATCTTTGTATCAAAAATGGATATACTTTATTGTTCACAAAATTGGATAGGTTGTCTCGTGAAGTAGAATTTCTCTTTACCCTACGAAACAAAGGTGTTAAACTTCGTTGTATTGATTTACCTGAACTCAACACATTGACTCTTGGTATTTTTGGAAGTGTTGCACAATGGGAGCGAGAGTTGATTTCAAGCCGTACAAAAAGAGGGTTAAACGAACTCAAAAAAAGAGGCATTAAACTTGGCTCACCCCAAAACCTCACTGATGAGGCAAGGAAAAAAGGTGTTGAAACCATTATTAAAAACAGATTTGAAAATGAGAATTGGAAGATGGCTAGGGTTTTTATTGAACACTTCGAAATGAAGTATGGATATATTAATTACACTGAAATATCACGGCAGTTGAATTCTAAAGGATATAAGACAAGGAATGGTTGTGAGTTTTCTCCGGGGATTGTGAGAAGATTAATATGAAGGATTAATTTGGAGTATATAAAATTAATCTGTCAAATATATAACTCTTCATTTTATATTCAATTAATGAATAGTTGACACATTAACATTGGTTACATTACAATTGCAGTCTGTTGTAACAGTAGCATTATATGCACCTGGGTTTTGACTATCCATAAAGGAAATGCCAAATTTACCATTCCCGATATACTCTTCGCCTAAAATTGTTTTCCCAGTATTAGTGAAATTTTCTCTTACTTTGGAAATACAACCTTCATTTCCTAAACAACTTTGGCTATTATTATTTGTGCTAGATGAGTTTGAAGAAGAACCTGAGGAGTTGTTGTTTTGCATAAAAAATGATAAAACCAATAGAATACCAATTATTATGGCAGCTTTCTTTCCTTTACTATATGACTTAAAAGTATCAATAACACCACTGTAATATTTTCCAATATTACTATCGTTAGAAATTTGTTCTTCTAAATTAATATCGGCATATTTTCTTTGTAACTCTTGGTTGTTTTCAAAACCCCCTGATTTTATTTCATTTGTAATTTTAGCTAAGTCCAAAAAACTGACTTTGTAAGGCTTTAATACGGTTAAAGCTGCAGCTTTTAATCTTTCTTTTTGGATGTAACTTGAACCCGCCTTTTTTCTTTCAATTAATGCAAGCTTGTAAACATCCAATTCGGAAATATTGTATTTTTCTATGAGTGAAGCCATATTAAAAAAATTATTGAACAGTAGTGATAATCGGTGTTTAATTGTTGTATTGTTTTTGCCAGCTTTTAGGTGTGTTTTCTTTCCCTCTTTGTGAGGCACAGTAGAATGAACAAAAGTTTCTATCTCCACTACAATTCTGTGTTCCTATACCCCCAACATCATAACACCACCCATCTGCTTTTTTAAATACTTTATAGCAAGTTAGACATCGAGCTTCGTCAGCTCCTAGTGACGAACTTGAATTTTTTGAATCTCCACTCGCTATAGCAAGAAGTATAAAGCTAAAAATTATAAATATTGTAATTAATTTTTTCAATGTATTATGAAGTTATTAAAAGTATAGTTTATTACCTAAATTTAAAATAAATATATAAAATAAACAACAAAAATGTGTTTGATACTTTAACTTGGTAGAATCCAAATTAAATTAGAAAATAGTTGTTTAATTTCACCTGCAACATGCGATTAATTATTTTACATATTATTTTTCCAATCTTTATAGGGGTAGTTTTATATCTTTTTTTTAGTTCCACAAATTTAATCTTCTATAAATGGGTTCAAATTGCACACTTTGAAAACATTTTGTTTTCAATAAGAGAATCAACATCAAAAAGTATAGAGCTGCTGCCAAAATGGGTTATGAATTTTTTGCCAGATGCACTATGGTCATATTCATTTACTTCCTCATTTGTGGTTTGTTGGAAATGTGATAATAATTACAAAGTTATAATTTCGTTTTTTCTTCCTTTTTTTTCTGGTATTATCATCGAAATAATGCAGTTTAAAAAAATATTTCCTGGCACAGCTGACTATTACGATATAATTGCATATCTTTCTGGCACAATATTAAGTTTGATTATTCTTCAAAATGTAAAAACAAATTATTATGAAAAAGAAAGTGATTAATTTTTTCTTCCCATTTATTTTATCTTTGACTTTTTTGATTATAGCCATTGGGTCAGGTTCTTCCAATGAAAAAAACAAATCAAATAGTTCTAGTTCATCATCAACTACCCCTAGTTCATCATCAACTGAATCAACTACTCCTAGTTGGACTTGCAAAAATTGTGGCGGACACTCATATCATAATCATGAAACAGTTCCAGATTTAAAAGTTTGTAATTCTTGTGGAGTAGGAAATTAATTTTAACTATAAACAAAAAATGAAAAAATTAATTTTATTCTTTCTTTTGGCAGTTTCTTTATCATCCTGCTCAAAGATAAGTGGCAAATATTCACAATTCAACGAAGGGTGGCTTGGCACTCAAAACTCACTTTCAACTTATGAATTTGGAAGTTTTGGAAGTGTTACTTATATGAATAGTACATCTGGTTCAAGGTCTTCCAATAGTTACTATTCTTCTAAAGGAAAGTATAATATTGAAGGAAATAAGGTTGTTTTAAATTTTGGGGGTAGTGACCGAATTTTAACAATTAGTGATGATAATAATGTTTTGACTGATGCCGAAGGAAATAAATACAAAAAAAGAGATTAAGCGAAATAGCATATTCCTTATTTATTAACGCCTTAATAAATCATAAGATGAGAAATTTCTTTTTATTACTTTTAATTACACTGATTTATTCATGTAACTCTGGCACAAAGAAGATAGACTTAAAAGAAAAAAATGAGAGTTACCTTAATCTTTCTTTAGATGAGAAAATTGCTTTTTGCAAAGAACAACTTAGTAAAGGCATTTCAATAAGTAAAAATAAAAATATACCGGTTCCCGAAAACTCAATTTTTTTCATAATAACTGATAATAAACTTATTGATTCATTAAAATTAAAAGACCATTTTACCCTTCCCTTAATTGTCAGGTTTTCAGACCGAGGTGTAAATTATTCAGGGAATAGATTTGAAGATGCAAATCTCAGTCAAAATGATGTAGGCGCAGCATATAATTATGGAAATTATAGCTCAGGAGGTATAACAAGGGATGTTCAAGTTTTTGAAACCGATTATGAATTAGGTGGTACATTTACTCCCATATCATGCGGCTATCACACCAATAGTTTAGACCGATATGAGATATATAATTTTGCAGATATGGAGGAGATGGGTGGCCTTCCAGGCTACCTAGATTATCTTTGGGATATTTTAGATTATTCAAAAGACTTTGGTGATAAAATCTCAAAAAAAGAAATTAAACTAATTAACAATAAAAACTTTCTTTTCTATTATAATGGAGCATTTCAAGATAAGTTTAATAATATTTACCTAAGACAACTAGCAGGAATATCGAAAAGCACAACAGATAATAAGAGCTCACAGGATAGTATTAATGTTAATACAAGCGAAATACCTGAAAATAAGGATACACAAGATATTATTAATTCACAGCCAATAGAAATGACTGATAGTGTTAAAAAGTAAAATGCAGTTTATTATAGTTGCATCTTTCGTCTGTAAGGGGAGCAGCTATACAAACGAAAGGGTTATACTATCAAAGTGTAACCCTTTTTTATTCCCAAATTTTATCTATATCAATATTTATTTATTGAATATCAATAAATAATTTACTTTCGTACTATAAACATAAAATGATAGTATATGAACCAAAAAACTGATTTTCTTTTCAAAGTGCTAAATGTACTTTCTTGGGGAATTTTTATTGGATTGTGTATCGAATCCGGTGGGCTTATAGTAAACGCCTTTGTTTCAATTTTTATTAACCCCGTTGCATCCTCTAAATTTTGGGGCGGATTGAATCTGTATGATCTATACAAATTCAACCAAAACTACTTTATAGCTATAGTAACATTGATGATAATAGTTTCAGTTTTAAAGTCAATTTTATTTTATTGGATCGTTAACCTGTTTCATAAAAAGAAATTAAATCTGTCATCTCCGTTCAATAATACTTTAGGTAGATATATTTTCAAACTATCCTATATGGTTTTTGGAATTGGTCTTTTTACTTATTGTCTTAACCAATTTTCTCATTCGCTGAAAATAAAAAGTAACGGATTGTTTTTCCCTTCAATACAAAATATAAAATTTGAAGATGCAGATGTTTGGATATTTATGGGAGTCATCCTACTAATATTTGCTATGATTTTCAAGAAGGGAATAGAAATACAAACAGAAAACGATTTAACTGTATAAATTATGCCCATAATTGTAAATCTGGATGTAATGATGGCGAAACGAAAGATGTCTCTGAATGAACTGTCTGAAAAAGTTGGACTGACACTCTCCAATTTATCCATACTTAAAACAGGGAAGGCAAAAGCTATCAGGTTTAGTACACTTGAAGCCATTTGTAAAGCATTAGATTGTCAGCCAGCCGATATTTTAGAGTTTGTAAATAAATAGTAAAAGATGACGCCAAGAATAGAAGCAATCAACGAAATGAAATTAGTTGGAAAACGTATGACAATGAGTTATGCCGATTATAGAATTGGCGAACTATGGCGTAGTTTTATGCCAAGACGCAAAGAAATAGTCAATAGTATTTCAAATGACTTGATTTCAATGGTGGTATACCAACCCGATCATTTTGATAATTTTCGACCTACAAATGAATTTGAGAGATGGGCTTCAATAGAAGTAGAAAGCTTCAATCATGTGCCGGATGAAATGGAAACCTATGTTTTGCCTAGTGGAACTTATGCTGTTTTTAATTACAAAGGAATGAGTTCAGGAGCCTCAGCTTTTTTCCAATACATTTTTAGCGAATGGTTACCCACTTCAGAATATTTATTAGATGATAGAGCACATTTTGAAGTTTTGGGTGAAAAATACAAAAACAATGACCCATCATCAGAGGAAGAAATTTGGATACCTATAAAAGCAAAATAAGTAATTGACTTTCTGTAAGTTTAAATTATGACTAAAAAAATTGCCTTCTTCAGCAATACATCCAAATCCTACAATTGACTTTCGGTATGTTTTTTAAAATTATCTAAAATCAATTGCCATCCTGTTTGTTGTAACTCAATTGGATTTACTTTTTCAGGCTCAAAAACTTCAGTCACTAAAACAATGTCACCAATTTCTTCAAAGGAAACACTCACTTTTCTCCCATCACCTAAAACCACTGCAATGTGTTTTTCGAAAATAACTTCTTGGTAAGTGCCCCAAAAGTCAAAGCTCATCGAATTGTCTTTTGCCGCCATTGTGTAATGAAACTCACCACCTTTGACCAGATTGTTTTTTGCATCAGGACAATGCCATTCAGGGCTGACGAAATTCCATTGTTTGATATGTTCCTCCTTCGTCCAACAATCCCATACTTTATTGATTGGAGCCTTGATGCTTGAGGTTACCGTTATTGCATTCATTTATTAGTATTGATTTAATTTAATTTGCCCATTTTTTTAAAAGTGATTCCTCGCTAAAATATATCTTCTGTTCTTATCAAAGTTATTTTTTTCGTTTTATTAAAGCAACCTATTTGCGCTTGAAGGAATGCGCTAATTTACAGGCCTTCAGGATATGGGGATGGTTTTTCTTTTATCATCGGATAGCAGGCTTAACTATAAATGCTGAACAAAGAAAGTTGTAAAACCTATGATTCTTAAGACATATTGAACAGGATAAAATTCTTCAATTCCAATGTTTGGAGTATAGGAGATCTTATTTTGTTTTCAAAGTATTTCCTCTAATTTAGAATACCAAAAAAAATAAAATGGGTATTTCAACATCCGATACGCCGGCATTAGTTTTAATTGATATCCAGAAAGGATTTGATGACATAGCCTATTGGGGTGGACAAAGAAATAATCCAGATGCAGAAAGTAAAGCCAAAGAACTTTTAGAAATTTGGAGGGAAAAGAATTTTCCAATTTTTCATGTTCAACATTGCTCCACCAATCCAAAGTCTGTACTCCATGAGTTGAATGAAGGAAACGAGTTCAAAGACATAGTGAAGCCCATCGATGGAGAAACCATCATCAAAAAAAATGTAAACAGTGCATTTATCGGTACCGATTTAAAAAAGCTACTTGAGGAACGACAAATAAATACACTTGTCATTGTTGGGTTGACAACAGACCATTGTGTTTCAACTACAACCAGAATGGCAGGAAATTATGGATTTGTAACCTATGTTGTTTCAGATGCAACAGCTACGTTTAATAAAAAGGGTGTTGATGGTCAGAATTTTTCTGCAGCGTTGATTCATGAAACTGCTCTTGCCAGTTTGAATGAGGAGTTTGCAAATGTGGTTACCACCGACTTGCTCAAAAGCATGGTAGATCGGTAAATGAAAATGCGGAAACAGCAACTTCCATCACTATGCATACAAATGTGAAAGATAATGTTTACCGGCTTTTCATCGATTTTCTGCCTATCAACTTTCTATGCTATATTTTTACAAAAAATAACAAATGAATTTCAAGGTTAAAGCATTGGATGATAAAGAATTTTCAGCGCTTTTCAGTTGGGATGATGCTGCATTGGAAAAAATTGGTGCAGTTAGAATGACGGTGGACGAATGTCCCGGATTTCCCTGCAGGGTAAGTTTGGAAGATGCAGCCATCGGAGATGAAGTGATTCTATTGCCATATCCACATCACAAAACAAATTCACCTTATCAAGCCACCGGACCCATCTTCGTAAGAAAAATAGCCAAGACAGCTCTTTTCGAAGTGAACCAGATTCCCCCAATGTTTCATCACCGTTTACTCTCTCTGCGAGGCTATGACAAAAATGGAATGATGAAAGAAGCATCTGTTACAGAAGGCATCAATCTAGAAGAACAAATCCTTAAGACTTTTGAAAACGATGAAATTCAATATATTCACATTCATAATGCAAGGCCAGGTTGCTATAATTGCGTTGTGGAAAGAGTGTAACAGCCTTTAATTTTCCTGTCCATCTTTATCAATCGAATCGACAAATATTTACCAATAAAAAACTGAAAATGAAATCAACTAAAGTAATCTACTGGATAACCACAGGCATCATTTGTTTGTTCTCTTTAGGTGCCCTGCAAATGAATTCAAAAATGGCCATTGATGGCGCCCATCATTTGCAAATTCCCAGATACCTGGCCATTGAAACGAGCATTGGTCAGCTGATAGGATTGGTTTTGCTGATCGTGCCTGCAGTTCCCCAACGCTTGAAAGAATGGGCTTATGTAGGTTTTGGCATCATGTACCTCACCGCTTTAAATGCCCATACGGCAGTGGGCGATGCATTTGTTCCTTATGGCATGATGGCGGTTGTTTTCTTCGCACTGCTCACTTGCTCCTATGTGTGTTATCACCGATTACAGTCTGAAAAGAAATAATGGCCTGCTGAAAACAAGTACACGTTAAGTTTATTGAATGATAACTTCCTTTGATGAGATGCCCATTATTGGATTAGAAGGGCAACGATACCTGGTCATCAAATATTTGTGCTGCACAAAATTTCCCGAATTCATCAATGGTTAAAATAATTACCTTCAGTCCTGAAAAAATAAAATTAAAGTGAGTAAAAATTCTTTTTTCCAATTACTGTTTGTTACCATCATCGTCTTTGTTTTTACAGGTCATGTATCGGCCCAGCATCCCCAATACGCCAAAGGCCAACTGATCAAATCTGAGCAGATAGCTGTATTTGACCAGCAAAAGCTGAGTAAAATCACCCATGAAGAACTGCAGGAATTTCTTCATGGTTCGCCGACACCATTCGAAGCTTACAATGGAAAATTTGCCACTCCCAAAAACAGTTTGACACTTTATAAGCTTACCTATCAGACATCCATACCCGAAAAGAAGAACAAGCTAACAATTGCCACAGGACTTATTGCTATTCCGGATCAGTTGAAAGAAGGTGCGCCCATGGTATCTTACCAGCATGGAACGGTTTTCGGTAAAGAGGATGTTCCTTCCCATATTGAATCTTCGATGGAAATGAAACTGATTTTGTCGCAATTCGGTGGACAAGGATTTGTTTGTATCAGTGCGGATTATATTGGACTGGGTGATTCAAAAGAACCCAATTCATATTTTTCGCGAAAAGCCACCGAAGAGGCTTGTATGGATATGTATGCAGCATCCATTCAATTTCTCAAGAAAAAAAATATAAAGACAGGTTCTTTTTTCACCATGGGATGGTCACAAGGAGGATACAGCAATATGGTCTTCTTGCGTCGGTTGGAAGAAGCCAAAATTCCGGTTACCGCTTCTGCCACTGCGGCAGCGCCAGTAGATTTGAATTTGTTTCTCACCCGTGGATTGACTAACCCCAGAGCTATTGATGCATTTTTTACACCTGCCGCATTTGGAAATCTTTTGTTTGCATTTGAAAATTATTACAACATGCCGGGTCTTGCCAAAAAAAGCATACTCCCACAATATTATACCCTTGCAGAAGATTTCTATTATTTCAAAATTGACTTTCTTACTCATCTTCAAAAAACAACTACAAAGATTGTGGATTATGTACAACCTGCATTTATTGAACAGATGAAAGCCGGCAACAACAAGTTGTCAAAAATCCTCAACGAATCGGAAGGTTATCGCTGGCTAAGCATTACACCATTGAGAGCTTATTATGGCATGAAAGATGAAGCTGTTCCCGATTACCTGGCACATCTGGCCATTGATTACCAGTCTCTCTTGGGTAAAACCAATGGCCAATCATTCAACGCCGGTGACAACGCCGACCATAGAAATACTTATGTGCAGGCACTTATTGAAGTTGAACCCTGGTTTGAAACGTTTATGAAATAAGAGGGATATCATCATATCCTGATTAATTTTTTGGCACGAAGATGATCAAGTGTCAATGGCAATCCTTCGTTTATATTTTTGTAGTCGGTCACTTCACACAGAAAAGCCTTGTGATCGCCGGCTTCCATCGTTTGTATCACTTTCATTTTCATCAGCGCCAGACCATCTTTCAAAATTGAATATCCCTTCCAGTTGTCAATCAGTTTTCTTTTTTTCAGTCTGTCTGTCTTTTGTATTCTCTTGCCGCTTTGCTTGCCCAGTAAATTGACCAGATTCACTTGATGATCTGCCAAAAGTTGCAACACAAACTCGCCGGTTGTTTCTACATTTTCAAGCGTTTGGGTGTTGTGGTAGATGCCACAGATAAAACGTTTGGGATGCATGCTGATGGCGGTGGCATAGGTGATGATATTCATGTTTTCATGATCCGAAGTTTTACTGCTGATGCTGTAAACACAGAGATTGATCCGATTCCATGGTTTCTTTTTCATCATGAGGTTATTTTTATTCAATTGGAAATAAAAATAAAGATTGATGGTGATTACAAATTTTCTGTTGAAGGAATGGCTTCAATCACAACAACTGGACAATGGTTTTCATCCCCATAGTCTTTAATTTTCCGCAATTCAAACAGTTTTTATTTGACCCTCGTTAAAGCACTCTGAAACACAGAAACGATGATGAAAGTGGGTAGCAAGTTTGCAACAAACGGACCGCTTTCGCAATTTCAAGAAGAAAATCATTCCAACCCTTAAACAAAGCCGATTATTGGATAATTTTGCTGATCTCAACAAGCTAATCGGGCAACATGAATAAAAGGGTCATAGCAAATTATTCCAGATTGACATACGCTCTGTTTTTGTTTCCCTTGCTATTGTTGTTGTCCATCGTTTTGTTTCTTTATGCTCAACATGCACTGAATGCCAACGGCTATGTCAGCATTCAGAAAGATTTCTTCTTTTTTCTTAATTCGCGATTGGGTCAATATCCTCATCTTCAGTTCAATCTTACCCAAATGGGCGATGCCCTGATCTTTTTGTCGTTGCTGAGTGTTTTCATCGTTTATGCACCGGCTATCTGGGAATCTTTAATATCGGTGTCACTTCTTTCATGGGTGGTTTCTAGCACATTGAAAAACATTTTTTCCATTCCTCGTCCCGCTGCTGTTTTCGACACCAGCAGTTTCATCATCATCGGTCAAAAATTACCCGGCCACAATAGTCTTCCTTCTGGCCACTCCATCACTATTTTTACCACGTTGACAGTTTTGCTGTTTGCTTTTATGCCACAGAAATTTCTTCAACGCATTTTATGGGTGTTATTTTTTGTTTGCACAGGACTTACATTAGCGTTTACCCGAGTGGGCGTAGGTGCGCATTATCCGCTGGATGTGTTGGTGGGTGGCACAGTGGGTTACCTCTGCGGACTTTCCGGTATTTTCATCAGCCGAAAATATCCCATCTGGTCATGGGTGGGAAACAAACGCTACTATCCTGTTTTACAGCTCTTGCTGTTGATTTGCAGCGTGGTGGTGATCGGAAAAATCATGAATGATCCATTGCCGGTGTATGGGATTACTTTGGCCGCCCTCTTTTTTTCACTTTATAAAATCACGCATGTTTACTTTAAAAAATAATATGCAAACGGTATGGTTTGCCTGGGGAGTGAGTTTGCTGAATCTGCTTTTGTTTCATCTGCCGTTTTTCCGTTTTGTATTTCGGAATCTTGATTATGTTAGTTTCAATGGAATGGTTATTGTGTCGAGCCTACTGATTCTGATGCTGGTGGTCAATTTTTTTGTTTTCTATCTTTTGTTCTCGCTTTCTCATACGCTTGGTAAAATACTGCTCACGTTTTTCTTTGTACTGAATGCCGTTTCTATTTATTTCATCAACACCTATAGTGTGATCATTGATGAAAGCATGATTGGTAATGTGATCAATACCAATTACGAGGAGTCGAGCAGTTTTTTTTCCATCAAACTGATTCTCTACATTTTGTTTTTCGGGGTGCTTCCTTCTGTGTTTGTGATCAGGACCAAATTGGTCAATGCTTCGCGGAAGTCATTTTTCGTCACCATTTCCTTTACGTTGCTGTTTATTGTTGTGATGGTTTTCGCCAATGCCAGCAACTGGCTTTGGATCGATAAAAATTCAAAAACATTGGGCGGTCTCGCCATGCCCTGGTCGTATTCTGTAAATACCACACTGCATTACGTTCATGAACATCAAAAGAATGAAAAGGAAATCCTTTTACCCAACGCCACCATCAAAGACAGCACAAAGTCCATTGTGGTGCTGGTGATTGGAGAATCGGCCAGAAGTAAAAACTTCTCTCTGTATGGGTATGAGAAAAATACCAATCCATTATTATCCCAAACAAAAAATCTGTATCACTTCAAAGCCACTTCTTTTGCCACCTATACCACAGCTGGTGTCAAGTCCATTCTCGAACACATCCACACCGACGATCTAAATGAAATTTTACCCAATTACCTCAATCGTAATCATGTGGAAGTGATTTGGAGGACAACCAATTGGGGCGAGCCGCCTGTTCATATCAAAAACTACTTCGACAAAACCGCGCTGCAAAAAAATTGCAGTGGCGATTCGTGTGATTATGATGAGATTTTATTGAAAGGCCTCAAAGAACAAATTGCCGCCAGTAAAAACAATAAAATTTTTGTTGTGCTGCATACAAGCACCAGTCATGGTCCGAGTTACAGTAAAAAGTATCCCAGCCGATTCGAAAAATTTCAGCCGGTTTGCAACAGCGTTGAATTGGGGAATTGTAGTCAAACAGAACTGATCAATGCTTACGACAACACCATCGTGTATACCGATTATATTTTGCATGAGTTGATTGAGGAACTGAAGCAAATACCCGAATACAACAGTTGCATGATGTTTGTTTCGGACCATGGAGAATCGCTGGGCGAAAAAAACCTGTACATGCACGGAATGCCAAAAAGCATTGCTCCAAAGGAACAATATGAGATTCCTTTTTTGGTATGGTTGTCGGACAACAGCAACAAGCAAATCAAACCGCTCCCCGAGTTGAATCAAAACCATGTGTTTCACAGCGTATTGAATTTTTTAGGCCTGCAAAGTTCTGTCTATGACGAGAACATGAATATTTTCAAATAAGAAAAGAAATGTGATGCTCAGCAAAGCGTTAAAATGTGACCATACTCATAAATGCTGGTTACGAAATCGTCTATCCAAACAATAAACATATTAACATGCTCCAACTTGATTTTTCCGTTTTTCCGACGCTTTATACCGATAGGCTGATATTGAGAGAAATGACAGCAGCTGATGCGCCGGCACTTTTCGCCATGCGATCGAATCCGGAAATCATGAAATATATCGACCGGCCTAAGCCTGCTACAGTAGATGATATAAAAGAACTGATACAAACAATGGTGCTTAACAAAGAGAAAGGAGATGGCATTTCCTGGGGCATTTTTCTAAAAAAAAATCCAGAGGTGAATATCGGCAACATCGGTTTGTTCAGGATCATAGCAGCGCATTACCGTGCGGAAGTGGGTTACATGCTTAGTCAGGATTATCACCTGAAAGGCATCATGTATGAAGCCATTCAAAAAGTTATAGAATACGGTTTCAACAACATGAACTTACACAGCATTGAAGCCAACATCAATCCCGAAAACACCGCCTCTCAAAAATTGCTAGAGAAAGCAGGGTTTGTGAGAGAGGCCTATTTCAAAGAGAATTATTATTTCAATGGAAAGTTTCTGGATTCGGCCATCTATTCATTAGTCAATAAACTTTAAACAGCGTTTCTTCTGCTATTAAAATCTGAATGGGGTATCATATTATCCAGCTGTAATAAATAATTTTCTGCTGTTTCCAGCAATTGATTTCTTTTTTCTTCCTTCATCTTGTCGAAAGTACGCACAAGCATTCCGAGTCTTGGGTTTTGAAGAAAAAATGAACGATGTACATGCATAAAGCGCCAGAACAGCGCATCCCAAATCAACTGCCATTCTCCTTTTTCATAATCGCCCATTTTCATCAGGTAGTTGCTGCCACTGATATAAGGCTTTGTAGCCATCAGGCCGCCATCGGCAAACTGACTCATGCAATAAACGTTGGGTACCATCACCCAATCGTAGGCGTCTACAAAAAAAGTCATGAACCAACGGTACACCTCATCGGGATCAAATTCGCAAAGCAGCATGAAGTTTCCTAAAACCATCAGGCGTTCGATGTGATGGCAATAGCCGGTTTGCCAGATTTTTTGAATGGTCAGATCAACGGGTTGTATGCCCGTTGTGCCATTCCAAAAAGCTTCAGGTATTTTTCTTTTGAATTTCCAGTAGTTACAGGCTCGTTCTTCTTTTCCTTTCAATTCATACACGGCACGGATGAATTCGCGCCATCCCAATACCTGCCTCACGAATCCTTCTATCGTGTTCAATGGCATGTTGTGATTCTTGGCATAGGCAAGACTGGTGTCAATGATTTCTTGGGCTGTTATCAATCCTGTGTTCAGCATGGGCGTAAGCAAACTGTGGTGCAGTAAGGACTCTTTGGCCACAATCGCATCTTCATAATTTCCGAATCCTGCCAATCGGGAGTCAAGAAATTGCTGCAGCCATTTTCTGCTGTCCGAAAAGTTGATAGGATAAACCCAAGGTCCTTGGCTCTTTCCATAATGATCGGGGAAATGCCGCTCTACATAGTCTATGGCTTCCCGGTAGTATTTATTGATTTCGGCAGGAGGTAAAGCGGGCGGCGTTTTTCCTGCAGGGTATCTTTTTCTGTTGTCGGCATCGAAGCTCCATTTTTCTCCCAGCGGTTTGTTGTCGTGGTCTACAAGAATATTCCTGCTTTTCCGCTGATGGATGTAATATTCTGTTTGAAACATCCGCTTTTTACCGGAGAAAAAAGATTGGTTTTGTTCACTACTGTTTAAAAATAGCGGTGAGTCATATCTGTATATGGAGATGCTGTAATTTTTACAAGACTGCACAATTCTTTTTTCCAGCCAATCGTCGGTAGGGTCCAGATAATGAATACAGCAGTTGCCGTTATTATGCAGCCAGGTAATGAGTTGCCGGATATCACTTCTGGGGTCTGTAGCCGCTATGTATTCCACATGCACCGATTTGCTTTTTAAATAATCGGTATACTGTTGCATGGAGGCGCGGTGCAACACCAGTTTTTGTTTGTGAAACGGATATTGTTTGAAAAACAGATGCTCTTCAATCAGGAATATTTTTTCCGAAACGTTCAGCAGCGGCTGATGCTCAAACAGCTGGTGAGGAAAGAGAATTCCATAATTCATTTTATTTTATTTAGTTGTTTCTGTTTCGCTGCGTTGATGACGAATCCATCAAGATGATTTGCTGAGGATTAATTTTCCATCCATTTCAAGATCGACTTTTCGGCTTTTTTCCAATAAGCAAAAAACGAGGGATAATAACCATTCACATCTGGCGCTATCCAGTCTCGCGGTTCTTCTTTGCCTTGATAACCGCTATTGAGCGGATGCTCTTTAAAATAGTAGTCACCAGCAGGATGTTGCTGTTTCAGCTCTTCGAAGCTGCCCGTGAAAATCTGGATACCTGGAATGTTTTTACTCAATTCTAAAATGAAGCTGATGCATTTGTCACTTACAGGATAATCGCTGAAGACATTGGGATCCAGCAAAAGCACACGGTTGCCATTTTCGTTTTTATGCCAAAGCGGATCAAGATTATAATAATTATAAATGAATGTGGGCCAATCGGCATGCCAATCCTCAAAATTGGTGGTTGGCAAATTAGTGCTCAAATTCAGCGTAGCGTATTCCGTTAGTGCTGCAGGTATTTCAGCAGGATACAATTCTTCGTAGGACTTATTGAGATAAGTGCCGGTTTGATTTGAACCTGTGTATTTGTTGATGTTCTCCTGATTGGCATAATATTTTTTTCCGTTTTTGGTTCCCGCCACCCATTGCCAGCTGCAGGCATTGCTTGCCCAGTCGCCATCGAGCAGATGATGATACATCCATCTGGCGGGTTGCAGCCAATGCGATTGCGCCAGATTACAGGTAAGAAATGCCGTGTACATGCGACAATGGTTGTGCATATACCCGGATGCATAGAGGTCTCGGATCGCCTTGTCGATTGCGTTGATGCCGGTATTGGCATTGACAACTGCAACAGGAATAGCACGGTTTGTAACCATTGACTGTTCTTGACGGATGTCTGTATTTATATTTTTAGCCTGAGCCACCCTTTGGAAATAGTCGCGCCAGCAAAGTTCTTTTACAAAAGTTTCCATCTGACCCAAACGATATCCCTTTTCAATCATTTTCTCCAATACCATCCGCGTATTGATCACGCCTCTTGCAATGTAAGGAGACAGGTAAGTTACAGCACCATCGATATGGTTGCGTGTGTAGCCATATTTAACCGGATCTATCTGGTCTATCGCATCGAGTATTTGGTGGTACTCGGTTGAGAAATTTCTACTCATGCTCTTTTGCTGATTTTGTTATGTGAAATGGTTCTCTGGCGGGAGCACTTGAATCGGCTGATGAATGGATTCCTTTTTTGCAGATGTTTCTGGCTGACCCCGCTGTTCACTCTTTTTCTCCAGCGCAGAAAACTGCTTTTCTTGAGGCTTCTTCTCATCAATTGGATGACTGCTGCTTCATTGAGTCCGAATTGTATTTCTATAGCTTCAAAAGGTGTGCGGTCTTCCCAGGCCATTTCTATGATGCGGTCGATGTCTTTGTCTTCCATCTGCGTAAGTTTTGCGTGATATTGGAGATAACAAACGGAGCCTTCAATTGTTCATGATGTCAATTGCTTGGATTTAAAATAATCATGAGTCATTGTTTCAAACCATCAGCAAAAAAAATTATTGTGAAAAAATATTTATCGTAATATTGCGATGAATATGGGAATCAGTAAAACAAGCAATTATACAGCCAGGCAATTGGAGCTCGCAAAAATTGCCAAAGCCCTTTCGCATCCTGCAAGAATTGCCATTGTACAGTTTTTACTAAAAAAGAAAACCTGTTACTGTGGCGATATCGTCAGCGAGTTACCTATTGTACAGTCTACCGTCTCTCAACATTTGAAGGAATTGAAAGCTGCGGGTTTGATAAAAGGAACGATAGCCGGCACTTCCACTTGTTATTGTATTGATGAAAAAAACTGGAAATCATCTCAGCAATTGATTGCTGCGTTGTTTGATAAAATTCCAGCGGTGAAATCTACCTGCTGTTGAAAGATCATCTCATCATTAATTAAAACCACCACATGAGTTCTCCTCATTGCGCTCCGACACACGAACGAAAAAAATTAAGTTTCCTCGACCGTTTCCTCACGTTGTGGATTGTATTGGCGATGGTGACAGGCATTGCCATTGGTTATTTTTTTCCGTCAGCAGCCGTTTATGTAGATTCCTTTTCAAAGGGCACTACCAATATTCCGCTGGCCATTGGTTTGATCTTGATGATGTATCCGCCTTTTGTGAAAGTGAGGTACAGCGAGCTTCCCAAGGTGTTCAGCAACACAAAGGTGCTGGGCGTTTCATTGCTGATGAATTGGGTGATTGGACCGGTGCTGATGTTTTTGCTGGCCATCCTATTTTTAAAAGACCAGCCCGAATACATGACTGGTTTGATTTTGATAGGACTGGCAAGATGCATCGCCATGGTGGTGGTTTGGAATGAGTTGGCCGAAGGCAACAGGGAATATGCGGCCGGACTGGTAGCGCTCAACAGCATTTTTCAGGTATTATTTTTCAGCGTTTACGCTTATGTGTTTGTTACCATGCTTCCTCCTTTGTTTGGATTGAAAGGGATGCAGATCAATTTGTCGATTCGTGAAATCGCCGCAACTGTCGCTTTGTATTTGGGTTTGCCATTTGGTGCCGGCTGGCTGACGCGTATGTTGATCATTCGGACCAAAGGATTGGATTGGCTGCAAAAGCGTTTTATTCCAGCGGTTTCGCCTATCACCCTCCTTGCTTTGTTGTTTACCATTGTGGTCATGTTCAGCTTGAAAGGACAGCTGGTGCTGAAAATTCCTCTCGATGTATTACGCATCGCCTTGCCCTTGGTTATTTATTTTGCTGTCATGTTTTTTGTGAGTTTTTGGATAGGGAAAAAAATGGGCGCCGATTATACCACCAATACGGCTATTTCATTTACTGCGGCGGGTAATAATTTTGAACTGGCCATTGCAGTGGCCATCGGTGTTTTTGGAATTCACAGCGGACAAGCATTTGCCGGTGTCATCGGACCTTTGGTGGAAGTTCCCGCATTGATCTTGCTGGTGAAAGCGGCTTTTGGATTGAGGAAAAGGTATGATGAAAATCAAAGCAAAAACAAATAATTGATGCTTATGAAAAATATTCTGGTATTATGTACAGGTAACAGTTGCAGGAGTCAGATCGCTCATGGCTATTTACAGCACTTTGCGGGCGACAAGGCGAAAGTGTATAGCGCTGGGGTTGAAACTCATGGCGTGAATCCAAAAGCGATAGCCACGATGAAATCGGACGGCATAGACATAACGCAGCATACTTCGAACAACGTGCTGGAGTATAAGGAAGTTGCCTTCGACTATGTGATCACTGTATGTGATCATGCGCAAGAGAGATGTCCATATTTTCCGGGAGGGGCAGAGAGATTTCATTACAATTTTCCGGATCCTGCCAAGGCAACTGGAACTGAAGAAGAAATCAATGCAGCGTTTGTTGCGGTGAGAGACAGCATTAAAACCTATTGCGCCGAATTTGTGGACAAGCATCTGTAAAACAAATTCAGGGAATAGTTGCTTTGGCTACAGTTTAAGCTTTTGGAAAAAGTACTCGTGACTCACTTCTTTTATTTCACCCGGCATCAATTGACCCAGCTCCACCTCCTCGATGGAAATTCTGATCAGCCGTAAGCATTTGTGTTGTACGGCGGCGACCATTTTTCTCACCTGGTGAAATTTTCCTTCTGTCAACGTGATGGTTATCCAGGAGTTGGTGACGTTTTTATGCAAGGGCTTATCGGATAGCGTTTGGATATTATCCGGTTTCTCCACAATTTCCACTTCACAAGGTTGCGTCATGTATTTTGAAGCATCGGGTGCGCTGATGGCGATGCCTGCCGCCAGTTTTGCAACGGTTTCCTGGCTGATGGTATTGATCACCTGAACAAGGTATTTTCTTTTATGTGGTTGTTCACCATGAAACAATAATCTTGTCACTTTGCTATTGGTGGTCAGCAGCAATAAGCCCTCAGAATTTTTATCCAACCTGCCGATGGCATGTGTTCCTTCCGGGAACTCGAAATCGATATCGCCAATCAAGGGTACATTATGCGAACTGACAAACTGCGACACCATGTTGATGGGCTTGTGAAAAAGGAAATAACGATGTTCGGGCATATCATTCATCAAATAAAAATGATACAAATATTTACTGGTGTATAAACTTATTTTTCTTTAAACAATAATTGCGAAGTTACCGCCGCTGCACCCAACTGGATGATGCCCATCGTAATAAATAAAGCTTGGAAGGAAACGAAATGAATGATCATTCCGCCTAGGGCAAATGCGACTCCGGTTACAATTTGCGATTGCCCTGTTGAAAGTCCCCAAGCATAGGTGTCCATTTCCTCATGTTGGTTTTTGGCATACATAGCATCCCATGCCGGAGTGCCAATAGCCTCAGCAACGCCAAGTCCTGCCTGAACCATGAAGAGCTGCATAGGCGAATGCACAAAGATGTAGCAAAAGGTCAGCAGCGCGTTGAGAATATATCCGGCCACCATCACACTCACTTTATATTCCTTGTTGTTCATCAAGCGGCCAACAACAATATACAACAGACCCGTAATGACCAGATAGGTGGCCCAGGCCCAGGTGATGTCGAGAATATCACCACCCACTTTTTCGGCGTAGACACTGAACAAAGGGCCCAACATGCCTTCTCCAAAATACCAGATGTTGGCGCCAAGCAACAATATTTTTGCAGTGCGGGTAAGTCTCAAAATGAAAATTGATTGATGAAATAAAACAGATGCGATGATTAGAGCAAGTTAATCCACTTCGTCGTAATCGCATTCAAGATCTTTAAGATGAACTTTCAGTGCATTTACTGAAATACTGATTTCCCAGAAAGATATAGCCAGAGAAAGTAACAGACAAAGTATGCTGCCGCCAAACAGCATGATGCCCCAATGATGATGTTCGAGAAACAACACCAACATGGCCATGACCGACAAAAAAAGACAAAGCACACCCATCAATTGCATATAACGAATCAATGATAACCTGAGGTTTAAATTTTTTATCTCCAGCAGGATGTTTTTGTTCTCCTCTTTCTTGTACGTTTTTTTCAGTTCGCGGATCAGTTGCGCGATGGTAAGAAAACGGTTGGTATAGGCCAGCAAAATCAGCGTAGTAGCTGAGAAGAGCAGGGCGGGGGTTTCGATGGAGAGGGTCATGAGGGGGAAGTTAAAGAAAATAATAAATGTAAAATAATGAATGTAAAATAATGCATGTAAAACGAGGGCCAATCCCTAAAAATATTCCAATATATCGGTTGGGCAGCTGAGAAGAATAGGGTGTAGGTTTTGATGGAGAGGAGGGATATTAAAGAAGTTTAAGGGTTTGAAACGTTTCAGAGGTTTCGGTAGCTGAGCATTTAATAATAATCTCTGACCCTTTTGAACTTCTGAGAAACATAAATGGAAATAATAATCAAAAAGAATTTTAAAAAATTTCGTGACAGATTTGCATTTAAGTCCTTTTTGTTAGCCCTTTGTTTACGCTTTGAGCTAACAGAAAATACCGACTAATAAACTACATGCTTTTTCCGTCATCACATCTTCACTTCCATTACCTTTTTCGACTTCCGGCTTTCTTCGGCCATGAAACCTATGATATGGCTTTCGATGGATTGGTCGATGGTAGAGGTGAGTAGAGAAGGATCTTTTTTGGAAATGGCTTGAATCCAGTTGGCTACCAGTCGCCAGTCGCCACCGCCATGCATATCTGAAGTTTCTTTCCATTCGGTTTTTTCGCCCGTGCGAAAATCGGTCAAAGTAAATGAGGTCATATCGCCAACAATATCACCCATGCTGCCCATCACGCGGGTTCTCCTTCCTTCGTAAGAAGTGAACGCTTCCATGTTGAAACTGGCGGTCACGTCTTCATCAAACAAAAGGTTGGTGGTATAATGATCCGGCTGGTCATTGTCCATTTGATACACACATTTGCCAAAGTTGCTTTCTTTCAGATATTTCATGATCACCTCGCCCTGTTGTTCTTTATCTTCGGGTAAATCGAAATGATGCAGCCAGGAGCGGTTGCGATAGTAAATTCTTAAAGCAGAATATGGACATGAACCTTCAATGGCACAACCATCTGTACAGCGGTTGGTGCTGCCTTCTGGGGCATTGGATTCTTTGAACCATTTCAATGATCCGTAGGCTTGTACATTTTTACAAGATTTACCCACCAGCCAGCGGATGATATCGAGGTCGTGGCAGGATTTGGCCAGAATAATGGGTGTGTTTTTTTTGCTGTCGTGCCATACACCGCGCACATAAGAATGGCTCATGTGTACGTGACCGATAGGTTCCATATGCTGAATGCTGATTACTTCGCCGATGGCGCCGCTGTGCATGAGTTCGCGAAGCTTGATAAAGTAGGGTGCGTAGCGCAGCACATGACAAACGGCTACGATACGTCCGGTATTTTTGGCCAGTTGGAGTATGTTCCTGCATTCCTCCTCGCTGGGTGAGATGGGTTTTTCGAGTAACACATCATAGCCCATTTCTAATGCTTTCATGCAGGGTCCATAATGCAGCTGATCGGGCGTAGAGATGATGACCGCATCGGCAAATTTTGGACGCTTGAAAACATCTTCCCAGGTGTTGAAACAATTTTCGGGGATGATGTTGTGTTTTGCGGCATAACGTTCGTTCCGAATGGCAATGGGTTCGGCCACACCGATAATGTCGAGCTGTTCGGGATATTTAAGTGCATAATTACCATAAACATTCCCTCTGTTACCCGCGCCAAGAGTGATGACGGTAATGGCTTTTTCAACCTCAACTTTTTCGGTGGGTAAAAGAATGGGAAGACCTTCTTCATTTGTGGTGGCCCATGTTGAGATGGGTAGTAAGCTGCCTGCCGTTAATCCGAGTGCTCTAAGCGCATCTCTGCGCGACCATGGTTTGGACATGTGATTATTTTTAGTTGATCAAGTTAGGAATTTCGGGTTGGAGTGCAAAAACTCAACCCGGATAATTTTAACCACAAAGATCCCATGAAAAGGTTGTGTACTTCGTGTTTCCTTCGTGTACTTAGTGGTAAGCAAAAGAAGAACCACAAAGATCACAAAGAATCACACAAAGATCACCATGAAATGATTGTGTGCCTTGTGTTTCCTTTTTGTTCTTAGTGGTAAATAAATCGCGAGTCAAAAATTTAAAAAAGCATTGAACAGAGATCTCAACGATATCATTGTGTTCCTTCGTCATAGAAAAATCAATCTGGAAATCAAATTTGTATTAATTTGTATCTACACAACTATAAAAAATGAGTACTATTAATCAACGGTTTACCGCCTTGGATGTTTTCAGAGGAATGACCATCTGCCTGATGATCATAGTGAATACACCCGGAAATGGCGACACCACATTTTCTCCTCTATTGCATGCCAAATGGAATGGATTTACGCCCACCGACCTGGTGTTTCCTTCTTTCTTATTTGCCGTAGGCAATGCCATGAGTTTTGTGATGAACAAATGGGAAGGTCTTCCTGAATCAATGGTTTTATGGAAAATCATCAAGAGAACATTCATTATTTTTCTGTTAGGGTATCTCATGTATTGGTTTCCATTTGTTTGGTGGAACGAAGCCGGAGAGCTGGTGGCCAATCCTTTGGTCAAAACCAGAATATTTGGGGTTTTGCAAAGAATCGCCTTATGTTATGGCATCGGTGCTTTGTTGATTCATTATTTCAAACCTAAGGCTGCGTTGATCATCAGCATCATCTTCTTGTTGTTGTACTGGATGCTTTTGGTGGCCTTCGGAGGAAACGATTATATGGGCATGCAAACCAATTTTGGATTTATGGTTGATAAGTGGCTGATTGGAGAAAATCACATGTACCAAGGCGAGGGGGTGGCTTTTGATCCCGAAGGATTGTTGAGCACCATGCCTGCGATTGCTAATGTGGTGGGTGGTTTTTGGGTAGGAAAATATTTACAGGAAAAGGGAGTCACTTACGAAACCTTGTCAAAATTATTGATCATCGGAGCCCTGTTATTGTTGGGCGCTTACTGCTGGGATCTCGTTTTTCCCATCAATAAAAAATTGTGGACAAGTTCTTACGTTTTGCATACAGTGGGATTGGATTGTCTCATCATATCGATCATCATTTATATCATTGATTTCAGAAAAAAAACTAAATGGACTTATTTCTTTGAAGTTTTCGGAAGAAATCCAATTGTGATTTATTTGTTGTCTGAACTGGGAGCTACCATGTTGTATTTTCTGAGAACAGATGCTTCCAATCCAGCTACCAATTATTTCAGGGTCGTCTACAGTAAAGTGTTTGAGCCTATAGGAGGTAATTGGGGTTCGCTGGTTTTTGCACTGAGTTTTATGATGGTGTGCTGGCTGGTTGGCTATGTGATGGATAAGAAAAAATGGTATGTAAGAGTTTGATGAAAAAAGCTACCCATTCGCCGTACAAACACATTAGCCCACCGTTTAAATGGTGGGCTAATGTGTTTCTGGAACCTACTGGACCACAGACGAACTTCGTTGTCTGGGTCTGACTGCAATAAAATCGTTTCAAAAAAATGAGCAGATGTTGTGGAACCTACTGGACCGCAGACAAACTTCGTTGTCTGGGTCTAGATACTATGAAACTGTACCCAAAGAAACAATCACACTAAGTGGAACCTACTGGACCGCAGACGAACTTCGTTGTCTGGGTCTGACTGCAATATAACCATTTCAAAAAAAATGAGCACATGTTGTGGAACCTACTAGACCGCAGACGAACTTCGTTGTCTGGGTTTAGATACTATAAAACTGTACCCAAAGAAACAATCACACTAAGTGGAACCTACTGGACCACAGACGAACTTCTTTGTCTGGGTCTGACTGCAATATAACCATTTCAAAAAAATGAGCACATGTTGTGGAACCTACTGGACCGCAGACGAACTTCGTTGTCTGGGTCTAGATACTATGAAACTGTACCCAAAGAAACAATCACACTAAGTGGAACCTACTGGGCTCGAACCAGTGACCCTCACGTTGTCGACGTGATGCTCTAAACCAACTGAGCTAAGATTCCGGGGATGTAAAATTAAGGGTCAAAAAATTGCTGACAAAATGAAGAGGGCGTAATCAAATTGAAATATTGAAAAAAATAAAATTACCGCTTTCGTGATTTAAATCACGAAAGTGAATTTCTGCCCTTTTAATCAAATTTCAACTTTCATTCACTGATATTTCTTCATCACCTCTTGAAATCAGTTCATGCTTTCAAAATAAAACCGGCAACATTCAATTGTTTGAATCCTGCCGGTTGTACTTTTTGCTATAGCTGAAGATGGGCTCTAATGCCTTTCTTTCGCCACTGTTACTTTTCTCCTGATAACTAATGATTACATCCACTTCACCAAAAACAACTTGAAGTTGTGGCGCAACTCCAGAATGATTTTCTCTATACCGTTCAATTCTGTTGATATATCCGCTTCATCGGTCAACAAAGCGGTATCAATCTTGCCGGCATGCTCTTTAGCATCGATGTATGCCAAGTGTTGATTGCTTTCCACTCGTTTTTTGCTTTCTTCAATATTTCTTTGCTGGATCAGGAATTGATTTTGAAAATGTTCAGCCTCGGTAGTCATTTCTTTAGCGGTATTTTTTGACACCACCTCTTTCAGCAATCCTTTCATGAAGTCAATCTCTTTGTCGTAAAAATCGGCCAGCTTGATCATCTCTTGATGCTTGTTGCCCATTTGCAATACATTGGTGTAAGACATATTTGATTATTTATTTTGTGATTGAAATAGGACTCAAAAGTATTTTCGAACCCACTTGCAGGTTGTGACTATCATCAGAGAGGGTACTGATAATTATCAGTCTTCAGTATTCCTCATCAAAACTCTCATCATAATCTGTAACAATAAATTCATCCGAAGAATTCCTGCCTAAGATATTGAGGTCTTTCAGGCATAAGTTGTCCAGACCTGTGCTTTGTTCCCATTTTTCTTTTTCTTTTTTCATCACTTGCACAGCAATGCCGATTTTCTTTTCAAACTCTTTTTCAAGGTCTTTTACCTTATAAAAGGGTTGTATTTCCAGCAACGTGGAAAGATGTGTCTTCTTCACCTCACTCAATTTTTTATTAGGATGAATTCGGTCTTTTTCAGCCGACTCTTCATAGCGATCATGATGCTCAAGAAAAAATTCGAGAGATAAATTGGGATAATAATCAGAAAATACTTTTTGTATAGTTTTAAGCCTGGTGTTGTCGTTGATGTCAATATGCATTTTTTTATTTCAAGGTAATACAGAGAAGTTGAGATGAGAATGATGAAACTTCTCAAGTGAAATGATATTCAAGGAGCAACAAACCATACCCGAAAACTAAACTGATCACACTCAGTCTATCGGCTATCGTCGAACATTAATAAACGTTAGTTGGTACACTATATTTGTTCAAGTTTGATTAGAGAGACATCCGGTCAGAAAAGAGAGACAGACATAAACGTTTTAATTGGACAATAAACTGTTTTTCGTGATGCAACTTAACAATGCAAATTTGATGGATGGTCGATTTGATTATAAGCAGATTGCTTCAGCATAGCGGCGGTAAAAAGCCGTGAAGACTGATCCGATTGAACAGGGGCGGGATTAATTTCCTGCCCTTTTTTAATTGTTGTAAAAAGATGAATACAGCCGCCACCATTGAAGCTACGCTGGATACAAATAAAGAACTGTCTGCGATTTTCAAAGACATGTCGAAGTGTTACCAATATTTAGGTGTGGCAGAGCGCTTTCGATCAATTGCCTATGATACGGCCGCTAAAACTATTGCCAACCTTCAGGAACCTGTTGAAAGTTACGGCAATGATATTCAACGACTGGATGCATTGAAGGGTATTGGAGAAAGTATAGCCGAAAAAATCATTGAGTATGTTCAAACGGGAAAAATAGAAACTTACGAAAAACTGAAGAAGTCAGTGCCGGTAGAACTGCTCAAACTGATGGATAAGGAGGGCATAGGTGCAGCTACCATTCGGCATGTACATGATGCGTTTCACATTGAAAAAATTGAAGAGTTACAACAAAAGATCGATGATGGCCAACTCCATAAAATAAAAGGAATCGCCAAGGCAAAAGAGGCGCTTTTATTGGAAGCAATAAAATTGGTTGCCGTTCATAAAGAAAGGCTTCCTTTTGAAGACGCAAATAAAATGGCTATTGAATTATTGAAACAGGTGTCTGGTGTCAAAGACATCCTAAGATGCGCGGTGGCCGGCAGCATAAGGAGAAAAAAGGAAACTATAGGCGACATAGATATCGTCGTGTCTTGTCGTAAAGAAAAAAAGTTGTTGGTCATTTCATCCATCGCTCATTTGACCGTTGTTAGAAAAATATTATCCATGGGCGATACAAAACTCAGTGTCATTTTGAAAGATAAAAACATGCAGGCCGATTTCAGAATCGTTGAGGATACTTCTTATGGTGCGGCTCTTTTATATTTCACCGGATCCAAAGAACATAACATTCAACTGCGGCTGATGGCTAAAAAACGAGGATTGAAAATTAATGAGTATGGTGTTTATGAAATAAAATCGGGACAACAACTTGCCGGAAAAACAGAAGAAGAAGTCTATCGTTGTGTAGGACTTCACTTCATTCATCCGGAGGACAGACGGGGTAAAAATGAATTCAGCGCTGCCCTCCTGAAATGAACAAAAAATCAAGAATCTCTTTTCTCTTTTTTCTGTGGTTTGTTTTTAACTGGTTCCTGTCTTTTTTCGGGCTGTTGAAAGTTTCTTGACGGCGTCACCGGTTTCACTTGTGGTTGTTGTACGTTACGTGCAGGAGGTGCGACTTCACGCGGTTGTGCCATAGGCCTTTGCAACACCGGAGCTTCCTTCCGCGGCTGAGGAACAACCGGTTGTTGTTTTTCCGGTCTTTCTTTTAAAGGATTAACATGAGATGGAATGTTCATTGGCTGACGTTCTTCTTTCGGAACTTGTTTCACCGGAACATCAGGTTGTTTGGGTGTGATAACGGGTGGATTGTTTTGCATTTCTTTTTTGGGAGGAAACGGTGCTTCAACTTTTACAGGTGCCTGTACTTCGTGTCCTGCAGGTTGTTTTGGCGTGATGACAGTAGGTTGATGTTGCGGATTTTCCATTTTAGGCTTGTTGTTTTCAGGCTCATTCGCAGGCATTTGTTTCACGGGATGATGCTCCTCGCGAACAGGTACAATTTCTGTTTTGGGCTGATTCCAATTCAATACCTTTTTTGGTGCCGCCACTACATTGTTGTTTTGTGCTTCATTGAATTGGGGCCGAAAAATAACCATGTTGTTTTTTCTGATGCTTTGAGAAGGAGTGTTGGTTTCTTTAATTACCCAGGGGCTCAATTTTTTTTGCGTAATTTTTTCTACTTCTTTTCTGAAGGGCCCGGCATGATAAATACTATTGTGATGATCCGCTTGCCTGTTTTCAATCACTGAAGATTTATTCAACAAGTTAACATAAGATCCGAAGCCGGTTATCCTTTTTTCCATATCTCTTCTTCCCAGATCTCTGTTGCGAATGAATCTCCATTGCTGATGTTGCTGATGATAATTGTTGCTGAAGGCGAAATTAATGCTGATGCCCGGTTCCCATGGCGTCCAGCCATAGTAGCCATTGCATGAACGCCAAACCACCCAGGCCGGCGCCCACTCGTATCCGGGTACCCAAACCCATCCGTAATATTCATCGTAAAACCATTTCCCATAATGAAATGGAGCCCAGCCCCAACGATAATCAGAATACCAGGTCCAGCCCGCTTCAGTATAAACCCAATAACCGTTACTGCCATATGGAAAAAAATTGCCCGACAGCTCAGGCTTCCATACGTATCCGTAAGTGTTATGGTGAAACCAGTTGCCATAAGGACTCAAATCATCATAAAATAATTGAAAACTGACCTGCACTTGCGCTTCAGATTTCGTTGGCTTAAAACCAACAAGACAGCCCATCAAGACGATGGATAAGAGATAATGTTTCATGTTTAAATGGTTTACAGTTTCGATTTGAACGGCTAACACGTTGTTCATTTTATAAAAGCACCAACAATCTCAGCGGTAATTCAATTTTAAATTGATGCATTGTGTGTCGAAAATAATTTTCGATCGTTTCTTGTATGATGACCATCAGCGGTAATTGAGGTGATTCCCATCAACACGAATATGGCAAGTTGACCATGAGAAGATTTTGAACATTTTCGAATTTATATTACAGATTAGTTTAGTATTTTTGAGCCCATTACAAATCTGTTTTTTTGAAAATATTATTACTCATTCCTGCTCCTGGAAATATTTCCCCCAGTCAAAGGTTCAGGTTCGAACATTATATCAAGCTGAAGGATAGATCCGATCTGTCATTTGATTTTCGTCCGTTTTTAAGTGAATCGGCATGGAAGGTTTTGCACCAGAATGGTCATCTTCCACAAAAGGTGATGGGTATTTTCATGGGTTTCGTTAAAAGATTTCTGCTTCTTTTTACGTTGTTTCGTTACGATTTCGTTTACATCCACCGTGAGGCGGCGCCCATTGGTCCTCCTGTCATAGAGTGGCTTATTACAAAAGTTTTCCGTAAGAAAATCATCTACGATTTTGATGATGCCATATGGGTCAAACTTGCCTCTGTGGCCAATCCCGGAGTAGCCGGTTTGAAGTGTACCTGGAAAGTGCCACTCATCTGCAAGATGAGTCATATCGTTAGTGTGGGCAACGAATATCTTGCCGACTATGCTCAACAATTTTGCAAGGATGTGCGTGTCATCCCCACGGTTGTGAACACAGACAATTATCACAATCAAATCCGTGATCAACATCAGGGAAAACTAACCATCGGCTGGACGGGAACATACACCAATCTTTACAACCTCAAAATGATCAATGAGGCTGTTTATCGTTTGCAGCAAAAATATGATTTCGATTATCTCATCATCGCCAATCGCGATCCGCATCTGGAAAAAGTGAAGTATGAATATGTGAGATGGAAACTGGAATCAGAAATTGAGGACCTCATGAAAATACATATCGGTATCATGCCTCTGGCCAATTCCGAAGTGGAAATGGGCAAATGTGCTTTCAAAGCTATTCAATATATGAGCCTGGGTATTCCGGCTGTGGTGAGTCCGGTAGGCGCCAATAAGTTGGTGGTTCAAAATGGTATTGAGGGCTTTTGGGCCGATACGGAGCAGGAATGGTATGAAAAAATCGAAAGACTCATCACTGACCCCATACTAAGAACGGAGATGGGTAAACGCGCACGTCATCGGGTGATCGATGACTATTCTGTGAAATCCAATGCATCCATATTCTTTGGTCTTTTTCAATAAATCTTTGTTACATCGCCAGATCACACTTTTGTGACAATCGGTCTGATCTCGCTGCGTTCTCTTTTCAGCCAGTTGTCGGACGGGTATACAGCATCCTTGTGTGTGGTATGTATGGCATAAGCCTGTCTTGATTTTCCGCTGGTATTGGGCAAACTGTAATGTGGCAACAAGCCATGTAAAACGATGCAGGTCCCTTTCTTTACTTCAAGTGGCTGCATATCTTCTGTTGAAATTGGCGCTTCGTCAAGGCTTAACATTTCGGTACCGCCTCCCTCTTTTCTTCTGAAACGACAGCGAAGACTGGTCTGATGCCCGCCAGGCTTAGCCCAAAGGCAACCATTTTCGATGGTGGCATCTTCCAAAGCGAACCAGAATCCGATGCAGGATTCGGGCTCGGTATAAAGAAAACTTGAATCCTGGTGCACATCCACCACGCCGCCTATTTTCGCATGTTTCATGATGTACATGCTTTGTATCATCAGGTGCTCCTTTAAGCCAAGTTCAACGGCCAGTTTTTGCATTTGGTCCGAACGTGAAAATATCCCGAAAACAGGATCCAGGTCGTGTAAAGCATGACCGATTTTATTCAACGACCTGAAAATGTCGTATCGCAGCTTTCCATTTTCATCAAATGCGTCTTTTTCAAAAAAGAAAGAAATATTGTCGCCCGAATTCAAAAAATAATCATCCGTGCTTTTGCTTTGTTCCGTCGTTTGAAATACTGAGGGATGGCCTTCATAATTGAAGGCCCTTGAAAGTTCTTCAGCCCTTTGCATCAGCCTATCGCATTCCTCATCGCTGTTGAAGTTTTCCATAATCAGGTATCCGTCTTGTTGAAACTTTGCCTGTAAGTTGTATTGATGGGGATCCATTTTTATTCAGTAGTTACTATTGTTTGATGAGTGATTGTTTGATGATGATGTCCACATTTTGTCCGGTGAAAGTAAAGGGAATGACAAAATCTCCTAGCTCATTTTTTGACACTGCCCTGATTTTTTTGTTGATGATGAATGTTGGAAAATAGACTTCCTCTTGCAGCCCGTGTACGATCAGTCTGAAATTTCTTTGTTTCGGACGTCCCATGAAATTTCCCTTGTTGCTGCTGAAACTGATATGGGTGTTTGGACCTGTTTTGGCTGCAGTTGCGGTAATCAACTCATATTGATGTTGCTCAATGGATTTTCTGCTTTCACCGTCATCATCAAAAAGGGTGAAGGCAGAGCTGTCGCTGTTCATGTAGTAATGCCAGTCTATGTTTGCAGTACTGTAGGTTGATGTGTTTTGTATTTTCAGATTTTCGGGTAACAAGGGAATGAAACTGCCGGCTTTTACAAAAACAGGAATCTTATCGAGTGCCGCGTTTACCTGGCTGTATTGCCCGCCTCTCATGGCATTGTTGTTGTTCCATGCGTACCAGTTTCCTTTGGGAAGATATATTTTCCTGTCTGTTATCCCTTTTTCGAGTACGGGTGCAATGAGCAGATTTTTACCATACATGAATTCATCTTCCGTGGCCGTGGCGGTGGTGTCGCTGCTGAAATAATAATACAAGGGACTTACCAAAGGCTCAGCATGCTTCGTTTGCTCATAACAGAGTGAATAGTGATAGGGGAGCCGGTGATAACGGTTAACAATAGCCGTTTTGGCGGCCGACTTGAAAGGATCGTCCATCAGCGCCGCTTCGCTGGGAAAGCTGGTAGAGCCCGGATCGATGCCATAGAGTGCGAAAGCATGCGGCCTCAATACAGGAGAATAAGAGGAGAATTGCATCCATCTCACATAGAGCTCCTGGTCTTTGTCGCCACCGGTGAATCCTCCGGCATCGGAATGTATGTATGGAATACCGCTCATGCTCATGCCCAGCATGATTGGCAGCTGCGCCTGATAGCCCGACCAGCTACGCGCCACATCGCCGCTCCAGGGAAAAATGTTGTATCGTTGCGAACCGGCATAGCCACTGCGGTTTAAACTGAACAGTCTTTTATTCGGAAATTCTTTTTCGTAGTGGGTGTACAACATTTTAGTCCAGTAGTGACCATATATGTTATGCACTTCATCGGCTGCGAACAATCTTTTAAAGCCAAAGTCTTTCAGGTTGTGATGTATGCCGGCCGGATGTTTTTCGGGTTCACCCAAATCGCCCCACCAGCCTTCCACTCCGATATCCATTTGCTTCTTGTAAAGTTTCCAGAACTTGTCCTTCGCTTCATTCCTGAAGATGTCTAACAGCCCACCATAGCCGAAGTAAAAATCTGTCAGGCGGAAATTTTTCCCCGCACTGTCTACAGCCAGACTGGTTTTAAGTGAATCGTAGTATTTTGTTTTTTCGAGAATGAAGGGTTCGGTAATCAGGATTGTTTTTACGCCATCTTTATTAAAATCGGCGATCATGCGTTGAGGATTGGGCCATGCTTTTTTATTGACCCAGTCGAGATTGCCCAATCCGCCTTTGATGCTGTCGCCAAACCAGAACAAGTCGAAGATGACGGCATCAACGGGAATAGAGTCGGCTTTCATCTTTGCATAGATGTTTTTCACCTGTACTTCATCGGTGTAGCCAAAGCGACTCATGAAATTACCCATGCTCCATCTTGGCGGCAGCGGCTGTGTGCCGGTAAGTGCTTGATAAGATTGCAGGAGATGCGGGTAGCTGTTTCCGAGGATCAGGTAAAAGTTCAATTCACCCGAACAAACTCCGTATTCAAGCGTGTTGGGCTCTTTTTTACCGATATCAAAATAACCTTTTCCGGGGTTGTCGAAAAACAACGTATAAAGTTTGGAAGAAGTCACCAGCGGGATGTGGTAGTTCATGATCGTTTGTCCTACACCATACCAGCCATGCGGTTCATTGTAAAGCGGCAATGCATAGCCTCTTCTGTTCAGGGGAACGGCCCTTTCGCCGGTGCCGTATATTTTTTCATCCTCATCAAGTGCAAACTTAAAACCATGATATTCCTGGCCTTTAAACGTGCCTGTTAGGATACATTTTCTTTCCTTGTCGAAATAAATGTTATCTCCTTCTGTCGTGATAAAAAAATCACCCAGCAAGGCCTGATTACTGCTTTTGATTACCGGGGCTGCTTTCATCGGAGACAAGATCACTGCATCGCTGATCTGTTCATTCTTTTTGTAACTATCCGGAACAAAAGTGATTTTGAGGATGTCGTTACGGTATAAAGCAAAGCTGAATTCACCTTGGTTGTTTTGCCATTTCAACGTGTTATGGTCAACACGGAATTGTGCAAAACTAAAATCGGTCAACGCAAAAAAAATACTGATTGAAAAAATAAACTTGCTCATGAAAAAAATTGAGTGCAAAAGATAGGGAAATTCTCAGGGTATACAGATGTATAAGTATAGAGACTTTTCATAAGGAGGAATGACAATCAAAGTGAAATGTGATTAGAGTTCATCCTCATCATCCATCTTCATTTTACAATGACCCGCCTTTAAAAAGCAATGGCTCTACCAGATTGTTTTTCTGGTAAGGCAGATTGTTGATTCTTGAGATCATACATTCAAAAGTTTTTTTGCCCAGTTTGTGGCCGCTGGTTTCCACATAAGTGATTTCGGGAAAATAAAGATTGGGAAGAGAGCCGTCGCTGATGCTGATAATACCGGTTTTATCGGGATAGTTTATTTTCATCTGTTGCAAGGCCTTCATGGCACCAGTCATGATTTCATCGCTCATACAAAATATGGCATCCGGAGCCGGGTTTTGAGCATAATATTTATAACAGGTTTCATAGGCCTCACTGGCATTCACTACAAACTCGATGTTGAAGCCAACCTTTTTTTCTTCGCTCAGCACCTGCTTGAAAGCTTTCAATCTGTTTTTGGTTATCGACACCTGCCGATTACCAAACAAGCCCAGAATATTTTTCTTGCCGGCTTTCAGCAATTCATTCACCGCGATGATGGTGGCTTTTTCGTCATCCACGCTTACTTTAAAACTGTCGGTATCAGGAATCTTATCGAAGAAAATAACCGGAATCGACATGTCGTCGAGTTTTTTATAGGCATCCAGGTCTTTTGTACCGGGAGAGAGGCAGGCGAAAATTCCGGCTACCCTGTTTTGACGGTAGAGCTTGAGGATGCTTTTTTCCACTTCAGGATCATCAGCAGTCTGCATGATGATGAGTGAATAGCCATTTTTACGGCAGTCTTCTTCCAGCGAAGAAAGAAAAGAATTGTAGAAGCTGTTGTTGGCAGATGGAATCATCAAACCGAACACATTATTATTACGGGTTCTGAGGTTGATGGCATTGGCATTGGGCTCGTAATCGAGGGTGTTGGCCAATTCTCTTACCTTCGCTTTGGTTTGGGGGGAGATATCGGGGTGATCTTTCAACGCTCTTGAAATGGTGGAAATGCTTAGCCCCAGGACTTCGGATATTTTTTTCAGTGTTACGTTCTCCATGTAAATAAAATTGGCCCCGAAAATAAAGTAATTTTTTATCCACCGCAAACTATTTCGCAAACGTTTGCGCTCGCCTTCGTTATTTGTTAATAATTTTATAATGGTCGAAACCACTATTTTCACGTATTCATTTACTAAACAATCTGCATTATGAATGTAAAACTGCTTGCTAAGAGACTATTTACAGTCTTCTTCATGGTCGCATTACCTGTGGCCCTGTTAGCCCAGCAAAAAACCATCAGCGGTAAAGTAACCAACGAAAAAGGGGAAGCTTTATCCGGTTCTTCAGTCCTTGTAAAAGGAACAAAGCTGGGAACGCAAACTTCAGCCGACGGTACCTTTTCGGTATCTGTGCCTGAAACTGCGTCTAAATTGGTTGTAAGCTCTGTCGGTTATACCGAAGAAGAGGTTTCAATCAAAGGTGTTTCTACTGTAAACGTATCATTGAAGTCTGCTGCCGATCAAATGGCTGCTTTCGTAGTGGTAGGTTACGGTACCGTGCGTAAAAAAGACCTGACCGGTTCGGTTGGATCTGTTAGCGCAAAAGACTTCAACAAAGGAACACAAACTTCACCTGATCAGTTGATCCAGGGTAAAGTTTCGGGTGTTCAAGTCATCAACAATAGTGGTGCTCCCGGAGCCGGAACCACCATCCGTGTAAGAGGTGCTTCTTCTATCCGCGGTGGTAACCAACCTTTGTTTGTTATTGATGGTGTTCAGCTGGATAACAGAAACGCCAGACCAGGCGCCGGTATCCCCGACCTCGGTAATACGCCAGATGGTAACCCGCTCAACTTTATCAATCCTAACGACATCGCTTCTATCGAAGTATTGAAAGACGCTTCTGCCGCAGCTATCTACGGTTCAAGAGGTGCTAATGGCGTTGTGTTGATCACTACCAAAAAAGGACAAAGCGGTGCTCCAAAACTTGATTTCAACATTTCTTACGGAACTGCCAACATCCTGAAAAAAATCAAGGTGTTGACCGGCGACGAATACAGAGCTGGCTTGGCCAAATTTGGCCTGGGACCTAACAATGATTATGGTTCAAGCGTAAATGGCATGGACGCCATCAGCAGAACAGGTAAAACCCTCAATACCGGCGTTTCTATGAGCGGTGGTAATGAATATGGTCGTTATCGTCTGTCGATTGGTTACCTCGACCAACAAGGTTTCATCAGAAAAACTGATTTCAGCAAAATCAACGTTGCGCTGAACAGCAGCTTCAAATTTTTGGATAACAAAAGACTGGGACTTGATTTCAATGTGATCACTTCTCAAACTGCTGAAAACATCGCACCTATCACCAACAACGCCGGTTTCAAAGGCAGCTTGATTGGTCAGGCTTTGCAATGGAATCCTACCAAACCATTCTACAAAGCAGACGGAAGTTTGAACGTAGTAAAAGGTAGTGATCAAATCAACCCATTGGCAATGAGCGAAGCATATAATGATAATGCTAAAATCACTACAGCTTTGTTCAGCTTTGCTCCTTACTACAGAATCACCAACGATCTGGAGTACAAAGTGCAATATTCTGCCAACTACAGCACCGGTATCCGTAAAAATTACATCCAAAACTGGATCAACATCCAAGGTGTTTCCAGAGATGATGCCAGCGGTATCAAAGGTGGTGTGGCCGGTATTTCTGAATCAGAATTGCTGACACAACAGTTGACGCACACCCTTTCTTACAATAAAGAAATCAACAAAAACTTCAACCTGAACGCGGTTGTAGGTTACGAGTTCCAACGTTTCGAAGGAAGAGGCAGCAACCAAGGTGCTAAAAACTTCGACAACTTCGGAGATTTGCCTTACTACAACTACATGCAATTCGTTACACCAACCGACAGAAGTGGTGGTTCTTATGCCGATCCGCTGAGAGACCTTCAGTCTTATTTCGCTCGTGGTGTTTTCAACTTCTACGACAAATACCTGTTAACCGCTACTTTCCGTGCGGATGGTTCTACCAAATTCGGTAAAAACAACAAATACGGTTATTTCCCTTCAGTAGCAGCTGCCTGGAATCTTTCTAAAGAATCTTTCATGAAAGATTTCAACTACCTGCAAAACATCAAAGTTCGTGCGAGCTATGGTGTAACCGGTAACCAAGAGTTCCCAACTGGTGCATCTCAGTCTATCTACACAATCGGACAAGGATCAATCACCAAATACTCTGTTGAGAATCCTAATCTGAAATGGGAATCTACTTCTACTTTCGATTTCGGTACAGATTTCACCATTGCTAAAAGAATCAATGCTACCATCGACTTCTTCCAACGCAAAACTAAAAACCTGATCTACCCAAGAGGTACTGCTGATCCCGTTCCAGTTGGATCTGCCATCACTTGGACCAACATCGACGGTAGCGTTGTGAACAATGGTCTTGAATTCTCTTTCAATGGTAATGCCATCACTAAGAAAGACTTCACTTTGGATTTCGGTGTGAATGTATCTTTCCTGAAAAACAAACTCACTGATTTCGGTCTGGAAATTCCTACCGGTGAAATCAGCGGTCAAGGTCTTACAGGTGCATACAGCCAATTGTTGAAAAACAACCAGGCGATGAACGTGTTCTACCTGAAACGTTTCCTCGGTATCGACAAAGCAACCGGTATCTCTATCTACGAAGGTGGAGATGCTAAATTCTTTGCCGGTTCACCCAACCCTACCACTTTATTGGGTGTAAGCGCCAACGCTGGATATAAAAAATTCAGCCTGAGCCTGAACTTCAATGGTGCTATGGGTCACTACATCTACAACAACACTGCCAACGCGGTATTGTCATTGACCAACCTGAAATCAGACAGAAACGTAGCTTCTTCAGTATACGACCTGGCTGCTTCTTCTGGCGAAACTTTGGCTAACCCAACAAGTGCTTCAACAAGATATCTTGAAAAAGGTGATTACCTGAAATTGGCTAACGCCACGCTTTCTTACAATATCGGTGCTATCGGTAAAGTAGCTAAAAGCGCTATGGTATATGTAACTGGACAAAACCTGTTTGTGATTACCAAATACTCAGGTTTCGATCCGGAAGTAAATACCAACAAACAAATTGGTGAAGTTCCTTCATTTGGTATTGAGCACACGCCTTACCCAAGTGCAAGAACAATGACCATCGGTCTCAACTTTTCATTTTAATTAATTAAAACATTTAGTATATGAAAAAATTATTTTTTGCTGTACTGAGTATTTCAACTTTTGTTGGTTGTACCAAACTCGACGAAACGCTGAACAGCTCTGTATCAGGATCACAAGTAGGTGGCGGTTCCGGTGGCGGCGCCAACGCAGGTGCCCTCCTGCAGTCTACCTACGATGCGATGCTCGGACCCTTCCAGGACCAAGCACGTCTCTGGGCTTTGCAAGAACACAGTACCGATGAGTGCATCGGACCCACAAGAGCCGGTGACTGGGATGATAATGGTGTTTGGAGAGTATTGCACCGCCATCAGTGGGATGCTAACCATGCCTTCGCTTCTGATACTTATCAGGATCTGGGTAAAGTGGTTTACGCTGCTACGGATATGCTCCGTTTCAGCCCAACTCCTCAACAAGCCGCTGAAGCCCGCTTGCTGAGAGCCATGGCCAACTACGCTTTGCTTGATTGCTGGGATCAGGTTCCTTACAGAACCAATACCGCAGATCCAAATGAAATTCCTGCAGTAAGAAAAGGTGCAGTTGCTTGCGACTACATCATCTCTGAGTGCGAAGCCATCATGAACGATTTGCCCGATGGTCCTGCCAATAAATGTAACAAAAACGGTGCTCGTGCACTGATGATGAAATGTTATCTGAACAAAGGTGTTTATGCCAACAGAGCGAATCCAACTTTCAGCGCTGACGACATGAACCATGTAATCACTTTGGCCAATACCATCATGGCCGGTGGTTATACTTTGAACAGCAATTTCTTCGACAATTTCGCTCCAACCAACAATGTGCTTTCTACTGAAAACATCTGGACAGCAGAAAACATCGGTGGTGTGAAAAGTGGTAACGTACGCAGCCGTTGGTTCTGTACTTTGCACTACAACCAAAATCCAAGCGGTTGGAATGGTTTCACTACTTTGTCCGATTTCTACGACAAATTTGATGCTACCGATGCCAGAAGAGGCGGAAGCTACAATGGCGTAACCAACGTTTCTGGTCTGAAAGTAGGTCTGCTCGTAGGTCAACAATACAATCAAAACGGTGTTGCTTTGCAAGACAGAACAGGTGCTCCTTTGGCTTTCGTTCCTCAGGTGAAATCTGTTGAAACTGGCAGCAACCTCGAAGTTACCGGTATCCGTGTAGTGAAATATCCACCTGATTACACCAGTGGCGACAACTCAAACAATGACTACGTTTATTTCCGTTTGTCGGATGTAATGTTGATGAAAGCCGAAGCTTTATTGCGTGGCGGTACTGATCCTTCTGGTCAGTCTGCAGCCAGCCTGGTAAGCGCAGTAAGACAAAGAGCTGGTATCGCTGCCGTTTCTTCTGTAAGCTTGGACGATTTGTTCAACGAAAGAGGTCGTGAATTCTATTGGGAAGGCTGGAGAAGACAAGACATGGTTCGTTTTGGTAAATTCCTCGGTGCTTGGCAAGAAAAAGATGCTTCAGATGCTAAATATCTGGTGTATCCTATTCCAGCCCGTTCACTGGCAGCTAACCCTAACCTGGTTCAAAATCCTGGTTACTAATTTTCTCTGCATAGTTTAATAAGGTTTATCATCAGGGCAGTTTTTTAACTGCCCTGATTTTTTTATGACCCACAGATGCCATAATTTGCTCACGCATGAAGAAGATTTTTGTTTATGCCCTGACCATCATTTCCATCAGCGCCTGTTCCTGGTTCAACAAAGAAAAAAAAGACACTCTTTTTGAACGTGTTGATGAAAACAAATCGGGCATTCATTTCCGTAATAACATTTCCAATTCTAAAGATTTCAACATCTTCAGTTACCGCAATTACTACAATGGCGGTGGTGTAGCAACAGGCGATATCAATAACGACGGACTGCCGGATATCTTTTTTACTGCCAATATGGGCAGTAATAAATTGTACCTCAACAAAGGAAATTTTCAATTTGAAGACATCTCAGCGAAAGCAGGCTTCGGTGAAAAAAAAGACTGGAGCACTGGCGTGGTGATGGTAGATATCAACCATGACGGCTGGCTCGATATTTACGTTTGCAACGCGGGTTATGTAGATAAAAAAGCGCCCGAAAACAAACTCTTCATCAACAACCACAACCTCACATTTTCCGACAGTACGGCAGCCTATGGCCTCAGCAACAAGGGTGGTTATTGTACACACGCTGCATTCTTTGATTACGATAACGACGGTGACCTGGACTGCTACATTCTCAACAATAGTTTCATACCGGTCAACACTCTAAACTATGCCAACAAAAGAGATCTTCGTGCCGACCAATGGCCGGTAGAGGATTTTCTCAAAGGCGGTGGCGACAAATTATTGCGCAACGACAATGGTAAATTCACCGATGCCAGTGAAGAGGCAGGTATCTATGGCAGTCTTATCGGTTTTGGATTGGGCGTAAATGTGGCCGATGTGAATGGAGATCATTATGATGACATCTATATCTCCAACGATTTCTTTGAAAGAGACTATCTGTATATCAACCAACAGAACGGCCGTTTCAAAGAGGTATTGGAAGACCAGATGCAGCACACTTCACTGGCCAGCATGGGCGCCGATATCGCTGACATCAACAACGACGGCTATCCCGATATTTTCACCACCGACATGTTGCCCGGTGACGATTACAGATTACGCACCACTTCCACTTTTGACAACTATGATGTTTACAACCTCAAAGTAAAAAACGGGTTCTATCATCAGTTCATGCAGAATGCCCTGCAACTGAACAATGGCAACGGAAGATTCAGCGAGATTTCCAATTATGCCGGAGTGAACGCCAGCGATTGGAGCTGGGGAGCACTGATGTTTGACGCAGACAATGACGGCTACAACGACATCTACGTTTGTAATGGTATTTATCAGGATGTGACCGATCAGGATTTCATCAATTTTTTTGCCGACGAAGTGAATCAGCGCATGGTGATGACCGGGCAAAAAACACAAGTGGATTCCATCATCAAGCAAATGCCATCGCATCCCATACCCAACAAAGCCTTTCGCAACGGAGGCCATTTGAGGTTTACAGATGAAGGAGAAAACTGGGGCTTTGATGATCCGTCATTCTCTAACGGTGCAGCCTATGCAGACCTCGACAACGACGGCGACCTCGATCTCGTGGTGAACAATGTGAATCAGGAGGCCTTTGTATACAAGAACAACAGCCGAGAAAAAAATAAAAACCATTTCATCAGTTTTCAGCTCAGCGAAAACACCGCCAATACCCATGCCATTGGCAGCACCATCCAATTGTATGTGGGCAAAGAAATCATCAGCCGCGAAGTGATGCCCAGCAGAGGCTTCCAATCTTCAATGGACTATAAGACCGTCATTGGCTTGGGCAACAGAACAAAAATAGATTCGGTGAAAATCACCTGGCCCGATAAATCTGCTTCGCTTTACAACAATCTTGCTTTGGATACGCTGCATGTGATGGTGCACAATGGCTCATCAAAACCCAACACATCCAATGTTTTACCCCAACAGGCTCCTTTGTTGGTGGCCCAGGACAATCCTTTTGAAAAAATAGTGGAAGACGACCAAGTGGATTATTATTATGAAAGGCTGGTACCTTTTCTTTTGTCGAAAGAAGGGCCCAAATGTGCAAAAGGTGATGTGAATGGCGATGGATTGGAAGATATTTTTATAGCAGGAACCAATGCCCAAACCGGACAACTGTATCTGCAAACCGCCAACGGTTTCAAAAAAAGTGCACAACCTTCCATTGAACAATTCAAATCATTTGAAGACGGAACAGTCTTGTTTTTCGATGCCGATAAAGATGGCGACCTGGACTTGTTCATCGGTAGCGCCGGTAACAACATCAAATCATACAGTAATGAGCTCATGCATCGTTTATTCCTCAACGATAGCAAAGGAAATTTTGAACTGTCGAGAACCGCGTTTTCCGCCAATAATGCCAACATAGGAACCGCCTCGGCTTGTGACTTCGATAACGATGGCGATATGGATCTTTTTGTAGGAGGAAGATGTGTAACGCAGGATTACGGACTTGCACCGGAAAGTTATCTCTACGAAAACGACGGCACCGGCCATTTTAAAGATTTGGTGTATGCCGATAGTTCCATCAGCAAAGCAGGCATGATCAACGCTTCCACCTGGGCCGATGTGAATGGTGATGGAAATAAAGAGTTGATTGTAGCCGGAGACTGGATGGCGCCGAAAATATTCACCTACCGCGGACATCAAAAATTCGAAGCTTTAACGACAGGTCTCGAAAATCAGTTTGGATGTTGGAGAGCTGTTGCCGTAGCCGATTTGGATGGTGATGGCGACAACGATATGGTATTGGGCAATTTGGGAGAGAACTGTTATCTCAAAGCCGATGAAAAAAATCCGCTGAAAATATTCATCAGCGATTTCGACAACAATGGCCGCACAGACAAAATCATCACACGCACCATTGATGGCAAAGACATGCCGGTGTTCATGAAGCGTGACCTTGAAGAACAGATGCCTTCCTTGAAAAAGAAAAACCTGCAATTCAAAGAATTCGGCCACCAGGATGTTCTGGACTTATGGGGTAAAGAGCTGATTGAAAAAGCCACCGTTAAAAAAATCAACCAAATGAATTCGGTAATCGCCATCAACGATGGTAAAGGCCATTTCACCATCAAAATAATGCCACAGGACATACAATTTTCTTCCGTCAACAGTATTCTTTGTACCGATGTCAACCATGATGGAAAACCAGACATCATCTGTGGTGGCAATGAATACGGCCTCCTGCCTCAGTTTGGTCGTTTGGATGCCTCTTTTGGCAGCCTCCTCATCAATGAAGGAAAAATGAATTTCAGGTCGCTGACTGAAAAGGAAAGCGGATTGAAAGTTAAAGGCGAAGTAAGAGACATCCAGCTGATTGAAAGGGCAAAGAAAAAATACATCTTGTTCACCATCAACAATGAAAAACCCATCGGGTACCCAATTCCCTGAGTTTAGATTCATGAAGAAATTGCTTTTCATCATATTGACCCTTGCCTTAATCTCTTCTTGTCAAAACAACAAGAACAAACTTTTTGTGCTTCGAGAGCAAAATGAAACAGGCATTGATTTTACCAACAAGCTGAAGTCCACAAAAGAATTCAACATGTTCAAGTACATGTATTTCTACAATGGCGCAGGTTGCGGTGCTGCCGATTTCAACAATGATGGCCTCACCGATCTTTTTTTCGCTTCCAACCAGGGGCAAAACAAGATCTACCTCAACGAAGGCAAACTTCATTTTAAAGACGTTACCCAACAGGCAGGCCTACCCGATGATGGTGGCTGGAGCACAGGGGTAAGTGTGGTGGATATCAACAATGATGGGTGGATGGACATTTATGTTTGCCGCGTAGGACAGTTCGACATCCTGAAAGGAAAAAACCAGTTACTCATCTGCAAGGGCATTGATAAAAACGGTATTCCATCCTATCGAGATGAGACCGCCGCTTATGGTCTCGATTTTTCGGGCTTCAGTACACAGGCTGCATTTTTCGATTTTGACTTGGATGGCGACCTTGATATGTTTCTGCTCAACCATTCGGTACATCAGAACGGCACCTTTGCCGAAAGGAAAAATTTCATCGGCACTTATCATCCGTTAAGTGGCGACAGATTGTATAGAAACGACGGAAACCATTTCACCGACATCACCCACGCATCGCAGATCAACAGTTCCGCCATCGGATACGGCTTAGGCATTTGTGTGGCCGACATCAACAACGACGGATACCCCGATATCTACATCGGCAATGATTTTCACGAAAACGATTATCTCTACATCAATCAGCGGAATGGCACCTTCAAAGAAGAACTGAACGACCATATCATGCACACCAGCCAGTTCAGCATGGGTGTGGATGTGGCCGATATCAACAACGACGCCTATCCCGACATCATCTCCATGGACATGCTGCCATCGGATCCCTATATATTAAAAAGATCGCTGGGCGAAGACGAGTACAACACGTTCAACATGAAGATCGGGTATGGTTATAACCATCAGTATACACGCAACAACCTGCAACTCAACCGCAGAAACGGCATGTTCAGCGAGTTGGGCTTGTACAGCGGCGTGGCCGCAACCGACTGGAGCTGGAGTACGCTGTTCATGGATTTTGACAACGACGGCTTCAAAGACCTTTTCATCAGCAATGGCATTCCCAAAAGACTCAACGACATCGATTATGTCAATTACATCAGCAATGAGGAGCTGCAGAAAAAGATAGACGCCAACAGCATGGATGAAAAAGAAATGGCGGTGGTCGACAAATTTCCCCAGATCAAGCTGCCCAATAAATTTTACCATAACAAAGGCAACGCCTCTTTTGAAGATTGGAAAGACCTGGTGGGCAACGACCAGCCAACTTTTTCCAACGGCACGGTATACGCGGACCTGGACAACGACGGCGATCTGGATATCGTAGTGAACAACATCGACGATCCGGTGATGCTTTATGAAAACAAGACGAACAGTCAACCCGAAAAAAACAACTGGATTCAACTGCGACTCAAAGGTCCGGCAACAAATGTCAACGCCATCGGAGCCAAACTGCTTGTTTATTACAAAGACAGCATCAACACCTACGAAAAATTTCCGGTAAGAGGATTTCTGTCAAGCATGGAAACTCCTTTTGCGGCAGCCTGGGGAAAAAACAAGATCGATTCGCTGATCCTCATCTGGCCCGACAATACCTGCGAAAAAATCAACGAAAAATCCAATAGCATTCAAACCATCCACTATCGTCAAGGGCTACCTGCATTTGATTACACGCGACTTACTTTGCACTTTCAAAATGCACTGCCGTTGATGAAAGAAGAAAGCACCTCATCCGGATTATTGTACAAGCATAAGGAAAATCCATTCAACGAATTCGACCGCGAGCAGTTGGTGCCTCACATGACTTCGCGCGAGGGACCTGCGCTGGCTGTGGCCGACATCAATGGCGATGGCAGGGAAGATGTTTTTGTAGGCTCTTCCAAAGGTGATAAGCCCGCCCTGTTTCTGCAACAGCAAGATGGTAAATTCATCAGAAGCCCACAGCCCGAACTGGATGCAGACAGCACGTATGAAGAGACCGATGCAGTAATTATAGATTTTAACAAAGATGGCTTCAACGATCTTGTACTGGCCGATGGCGGTAATGAGTACTACGGAAAAAGCGACTACCTTTTACCGAGAGTATTCCTCAATAATGGTAAAGGTAACCTGCATAAGAAAACAGCTGCATTCAACAATGTGTTTGTGAATGCCTCTTGTGTGGCCGCGCAAGACATCAACAACGATGGCTACCCCGATTTATTTATTGGTGGAAGAACGGTGCCGTTTCAATATGGCGCCATGCCTCAATCGTATTTACTGCTTAACAATAAAGACGGTTCATTTAAAGATGTCACCAGTGTATACGGCAAAGCGCTGGCACAGGCGGGAATGATAACCGGTGCCGAATGGGCCGACCTCAACAATGATGGAAAGAAAGACTTGCTGACCGCCGCCGAATGGGGAACAGTCAACGCCTATGTGCGTCAGGGAGATTCGTTTATACAACAAGCGATTGGTCCACAAAAAGGTTGGTGGAATTTTGTAAAGACGGCAGATGTTGATGGTGATGGCGATTTGGATATCATCGCCGGCAACCTGGGCCTGAACAGCCGACTTAAAGCCAGTGAGGCTGAACCGCTTCATTTGTATTACAACGACTTCGACGACAATGAAACCAAAGAACAGATCTTGAGCTATTATCTTCAAGGCAAAGAAGTACCTTTTGCCAACAAGGATGAATTGCAAAAACAGCTTCCTGTTTTGAAAAAGAAATTCCTGTATGCCGAAAATCTGGCGAAGGCCGATATGGAGGAAATATTCGGGAAAGAAAAACTCAACAGCGCCATTGTATATACGGCAACAGACATGTCGAGCACCTTATGGATCAATGATGGCAAGATGAACTTCCATGCAGTGTCTCTGCCATGGGAAGCCCAGCTGACACCCATGCGCGATGCGATGTTCACCGACATCAACCATGATCATCTCACCGATATCATCACCATCGGCAATTACTACGAAAACAATATCGAGATGGGACGTTACGATGCCGATTTTGGAACGGTGCTGATCAACAAAGGCAATGGGCATTTCGCGGCCGAAACCCTCCCCGGAATCGTCATCAAAGCCGAAGCCAGACATATTCTTCCTATCAATCTTGTTGGAAAAAAAGCCTCCTTCATCATCTCACAAAATAACGACAGCCTGCGGTTGATCACCACCCCTTAGTTTGACATTTTACATCACCGGATAAAAGATATGGGTCACCCATTTGGTAGTATCGGTTTCCTTACTTCTGTCGGTTACCATCGATTCAAAAGGAATGGCCGGAGAGGAATAATGATAATCGCTGATGTACAAACGCATCTGTTGAATGGCATTTTCAATGGTTTTGGGTCCGCCCGTAACCGGAGCAAACAGCGTGTTGCCCTGTATCATGAAACGAAAGCGGAATGAATCACTGGAAGGTATTTCCTTGTTGATGGGAATGGCAATTTTCAGGATATAACCGGAAGGGTTAGCCGCATCAATATTCAGCATCGGCGGATTGATGGCATGAGCATCTTTCGATGCCGCATAAAGAATCAACTTATCAACGACACGGTAAATTGTAGAAATGTCGGGTGGGGTTGGTACTGTGGTCTGTGTGCTGATCATGAAAGTATCTTTGAACTTTCGCTTGTCGATCTCAACGCCATAAACATTTTTTCCATTACCTGCGTAAGCCACAAAAGCATTCATCAGTTCATCCATGCTTTTTTTGATTTTCAGGGCACGATAGTAATTGATGATTCTGTGGTAAGGGTCATTGCCGGCCTGCATATCGCACTTCCATTCGATGCCGGTAGAATCATTTTTATACAGTATGATGTCGATGAGTGATGAAAGTGAATCTTTGTTCTCGCCAATACTGATGTTGGCTGCATAGGGGCTGCTGCTGACGATGTTGAAATTCAGCGTATGAAGATTCCAGCAACCTTTATCAAGGCTTTTTGAAGGCCACCATTGCAGCCAGTTCTTTTCGTCGAGCAGGAGCAAGGCAGCAGGTCGTGAACTGCATTTCACATAACGAGAAGAGGCGATGTGAAGTTGGGAAGGAATAAAATAATATTCGGCGCCGATGGCGATACCCAAGATGAGCAGGGCCCATAAAATCCATTTCCGCATGATTTGTTCTTTAGGATGTACAATTGACTTTCGGTGCTAAAAATCCGGTGCAAATTATTGATAAAATCCCATCAAAATGAAGAAGGATTGACCAATGTCAGCCACCTGAAATCAATAATCAATTACCTTTGGTCCCTCCATTAAAAAATCAGATATGAAAAAGCTATTTGCATTCACCTCAATAGTAGTGTTGCTCATTTCCTGTAAACATAAGTCAGACACCTGGCAGCAAACCTTCAATGATGCCGACTTGTATTGCAAAACGGTGAAGAAACTCAACGATGTGGTGATGGAAAACAATTTCCCTCCCATGATCGGCTCGCGCAATTACGCTTACGCCAATATCGCCGCTTATGAGGCCATGGCAGCCGGAAACAGTGATTTCCAGTCGTTGGCCGGACAAATACACGGATTGACCGCCTTACCCAAACTGGACACAGCCGGTGTGAATTTTCATCTGGCTTCATTGCTGGCTTTTGTGAAAGTGGGCAATGCGGTTACTTTTCCCGAAGGCAGCATGATGGGTGAATATGACCGTCTCAAACACCTGGCCGACAGCACCGGCATGCCGGAGGAAATGATCAACAAATCGGCTGCGTTTGGCGACAGTGTAGCGGCCCATATCATGCGCTGGAGCAAGAAAGACAATTATGCCCAAACACGCAGTGCCACCAAATACACGGTGATTGACACGCCCGGACGCTGGATACCCACACCTCCCGCATATATGCAGGCGCTGGAACCGCATTGGAGCGAAATCAGAACCCTGGCCATCGACAGTGCCCGTCAGTTCATGCCACCGCCGCCCATGAAATTCGACATCAAAGACAAAAACAGTGATTACTACAAGCAAGTGATGGCGGTTAAAAATGCCATCGACAGTCTGACTTCCGAACAAAAACATATCGCCGAGTTCTGGGATGATTTGAACACACGCCTCAATGTCAGCGGTCACGTGCAGTTCCTCTCCAAAAAGTTCTCCCCTCCCGGTCACTGGATGAATATTGTGGGCATCGCTTCCGTTAAAGCCAAAGCCGATTTTGCCACTACCGTTTCGGCCTACACGCTTACTTCCATTGCCATTTTCGACGGCTTCATCCAATGCTGGTCAGCCAAATTCGAGCACAATACCGCACGTCCGGAAACCGTCATCAATAAATACATCGATCCCAACTGGCGTCCGTTTTTACAAACACCGCCTTTCCCGGAATACACTTGCGGTCACAGCACCATCAGCAGCGCTGCTGCAGAAGCATTGACCAGCGTGTATGGCGATAATTTTGCGTACACCGATACCAGTGAGCTCGAGTTCGGCGTCGAAAACCGCTCTTTCACTTCCTTCCGTCAGGCAGCCATGGAAAACAATATGGCCCGCTTCTACGGCGGTATCCATTTTCACCCAAGCTGCATTGTAAGTACCGAATGCGGAAAGCAAGTGGGCGATTTCATTGTGGGTAAGCTGGTGTTGAGGAAGAAGAAACGATAGTTTAGTTATCTGGTTTTGGTGCGTTTGGAAGGTTTGATTTTCTCTTCAACATTTTAATTGTCATTAGCCCTTGGTATAAAACCAGGGGCTATTTTTTTGACTTTGCATCAAATGGCATTTTTATGTCTGAACAACAATGTCAATATTCTGGGTAATCCGCTTTTGGCTTCGTCATCAAAAAATTCATCCAGCCGTACCAATTCAAATCCATGTGTATCCGCTGCTGTTATGAAATCTGAAATATGGTGCGTGAAACAAGTCAGTAATTGTGTGCCTTCGGGGGTTTCAAATTTGGCCTGACTGCCCTTGTATTGTCTGCATGGATGTAATTCACCAATGTAAACCAACCCATTGGGACTGATGATGCGAGTGATTTTTTCAAACACTTTCTTCAAGTCTTCTATGTGTTCCAGCACCAGGCTGAAACCAATCAAATCGTATCTATCCTGCGCAAAATCCCATGGCTGATTGATGTCGGCCTGCACGAATGTGACGTGATTGGCAGTCATCTTTTCTTTGGCTTTTGCCATCATCAGTTCGGAAAAATCAACTGCTGTCAGCTTTTCTGTTTTTTGCAACAGCCATGCTGTATTCTTTCCGGTGCCGCATCCCATTTCCAAGATATGAGAGAACGACCTGTTATGCAAACAAGTTCTTATGGCCACCGCTTCGAGGTCTCTGGTGTTGTTTGTATTGGTGTCGTATTGGTCGGACCAGCTGTCGTAGGCTTGATTGATTTGTATAAGCATCAATGTTTAGAAATGACTTAAATGAAAAGAAAGCATGCCACATCTCACAACTCCAGCCGCATCATGATGTCTGTTTGTTCATCGTCGCCGAGTATAAAGATGTGCTTGTCGAATTCCACGAATCCGTTTTTTTTGTAGAAGTTGATGGCTCTTGGATTTTCCTCCCATACGCCCAGCCAAACATAGCGGGCATTTCTTTCTTTGGCCACTGCTATGGCTTTGTCGTAGAGAAGCTGTCCTACCTTTTTTCCATGATACGCGCTCTGCACATAGATTCTTTCGATTTCCACCGACTGCTCTTCTTTGAGTTCTGTTTGTGCCGCACCGAAATTAAGTTTCAGGTAGCCGATTACGTTATCATCATCAGTGGCGAAATAAAACTCCGAATTTTCGCTATTCAATTCGGAAGTCAGTGTTTCAATCGAAAGATTTTCCTCCAGGTAGTGCCTCATGTTTTCTTCCGAATTGCTTTCGGCAAAGGTTTCAAAGAAAGTTTGCCGACTGATGGATTGAAGTGCTGTTACATCTTCAGTTGTTATTTTATTTATGCTGATGTACATGTCTGGAATTGGTTTTATGCTGTATGGATTTACCGGTCGTGCAATCCGATGCCATTCATGATATTGTCCATGGAATTTTCAATTCTGGAGATGATGGTTTTGGATTGTTTGGGTTGATTGAAATAGATAAGGTAGCCTCTTTGCCGTCCGGGCGTCAAGCTGTAAAATGCTTTTTTGAATGCAGCATGCTTATTCATGATGTTTTCCAATTCAACAGGGAGTGGGGTGGAATCAGATTTCTTTTCCACTTTCCATCCTGCCTTTTCAATGGCGATGGCTTCATCAACATAGGTTTTCAAAAGCTTTCTGTTGCGTTCAACATCTTCCAAGTTGGTGCATTTGTAAATCCTGACCGATTGCCCGTTTTCACCTTGTTTTTGCAAAATGCCTTTCTTATCTTTCAACAGCACACCTTTATAGAAACTGATGGAGCAGTATTCTTTGAAAGCGCCCACCATCACCACATTTTTTTCATTGAATGTATACACGGGAACGCCCCATTTCAGGTCTTCGGTCAAGCCTGTTTCCAGCATCAGCGATCTGATGGCTACCAGTTCTTGCTGCCAGCTTCGCACCTTGCATTTATCTGTGGCGTACCATTGGCAACGGCCGCAGCCGTCTGTAAGGTAGAGATCTACTTTGGGGTTCGTAGTCATGATGGAATGATACAATTGCAGTTGAAATAAAATACAAGATAGATAATTGGAGTAAAGAAAATTATCTCATTAATAAACCAGGTAGAATTGATTAGGAGTTATTGTGATCAAAATTTGCTCGTTATCTGTATTCAAGCATCACAAACCACAAATTCACAGCGACTAAATCTTCACCGCAAACGTTTGCAATCAGTTGGTGTATATTTGACTTTAATTGTTTTACTAACTTTTGAGCCATTTAAAGAGAGAACATGACCAAAACACTAACTGCACTGCTGCTGGCGGGATTGCTGGCAGCCTGCCAATCGACTCCACAAAAGCAAGACGCATTTGCCAACGTATCCGACCGTCAGTGGTGGAAAGAAGCCACTGTGTATCAAGTATACCCCCGAAGTTTCAAAGACAGTGATGGCGACGGCATCGGCGATCTGAAAGGACTGACTTCACAACTCGATTATATCAAAAGCCTTGGCGTGGACGTGGTTTGGCTGAATCCCATTTTCGGTTCTCCCAATGCCGACAATGGCTACGACATCAGCAACTACCAAGCCATCATGAAAGAGTTTGGCACCATGGAAGATTTCGATGCTTTGCTCAAAGGCATGCACGACAGAGGCATCAAGCTTTTGCTCGACCTGGTGGTGAACCATTGCAGCGATGAGCACGAGTGGTTCAAGCAGTCGCGCAGCAGCCGCACCAATCCTTATCGCAATTATTTCCATTGGTGGCCGGCCGAAAAAGGAAAGCCCGCATTCCGTCCGGGTTCTTTTGAAGTGGATGGCAGTGGCTGGCGTTATGATACACTCACCAATTCCTACTACCTGCACTATTTCAGCTATAAGCAGCCCGATCTCAACTGGGAAAATCCTCAGGTTCGCAAGGAAATCTACAGCATGATGAATTTCTGGTTCAAAAAAGGCGTAGACGGATTCCGCATGGATGTGATTCCTTTCATTTCCAAAGACACCACCTTTCCGGTCATCACCCAAAAAGAACTCGACGAAAAATACAACGGCGACTGGAGTCAGTACATGGGCAATGGTCCTCACGTACACGATTACCTGAAAGAAATGAACAGCGAAGTCCTCAGCAAATATCCCTGCATGTCGGTAGCGGAAGGTGCAGGCGTTACCACTGCAACAGCACATAACTTTGTAGACGAAGACCGCAAGGAGCTGAGCATGCTCTATCATTTCGATGGGGTGAGTTACAATTATCAGCCCGGAAAATTCAAAACACCTTACCCCGGCCGCTATCCTTTGCCCGGCTTCAAAGCCATCTACAGCAAGTGGGACAGCGTATTTGCGCAAAAAGGATGGGGCACCATTTATCTGGGCAACCACGATCAACCCCGCATGGTTACACGCTGGGGAAATGATGATCCGAAATACAGGGAGATTTCTTCAAAAATGCTCACCACTTTCATCTTGTCGATGCGTGCCACACCTTATTATTATTTTGGTGATGAGCTGGGCATGTTCAACATCAAATTCGATTCTATTCAGCAGTACAAAGACATCGAATCCATCAGCATGTATTACCAGATCAAGAATCGTGGTGGAGATCTGAAAGAATTCATGGATGCGCAAAAAATTTCGGCCCGCGACAATGGCCGTACCCCCATGCAATGGGATGCCAGTACCAACGCAGGTTTCACCGCAGGTACACCCTGGATTCCGGTGAATGCGGCGTATTCAACCGTCAACGTGGCCGCACAGGAAAAAGATGCCAATTCTCCATTGCAGTATTTCCGCAAGATGATTCAGCTGCGCAAAAGCAGTCCTGTGCTGATTTACGGCAAATACACCCTTCTCGACAAAGACAATCCGGATGTATATGCCTACACCAGAGAGCTGAATGGTGAGAAATGCCTGGTGTTGCTGAGTTTCTCCAATGAAGGCGGAACGTTCAAGTTGCCTGAAGGCATGAAACCCGGAGAAGAAATGATCAACAATTACCCTCAAAAAATCAATAACAATAACGGAACAATTACCCTGCAACCCTGGCAGGCGGTGATTGTGAAGATTGGGGAATAGCCTTCAAAGGTTTGGTAGGTTTTGTATGTTTTGTGAATTAATCGATAAACTATAAATCTCCCAGCCTACCCAACTTACTTAACCACTCAACCTACTCAACCCAAAAAATATTTTCTGCCATGAAATCAATCCTCGTTTCCGCCTTGCTGTTAGTCACTTCCTTTTCTTTCGCACAGCAAAAACTGCCTTACCAGAACGTCGCTTTGCCCGTTGAACAAAGGGTTAAAGACCTGTTAAGCAGAATGACACCGGAAGAAAAAGCCGGCCAGCTGAATCAGTTGAACGGCGGTGCTTTTACCGGTCCTGCTTTGAACGATGATGGTCAGAAAAGCAAAATGCAGCTGGTGAAAGAAGGCAAGATGGGTTCATTGCTCAACGTAGTGGGTGTGTCCGATACACGTGCCATACAACAGGTGGCCATGCAAAGCCGTTTGGGTATTCCCTTGCTGTTTGGCTTTGATGTGATCCACGGCTTCAAAACCATTTTTCCCATTCCCCTGGCAGAAGCCTGCAGCTGGGATTTGCAGCAGATTGAAAAAAACAGTGCAGTTGCCGCCAAAGAAGCTTCCGCAGCAGGACTCCACTGGACTTTCGCTCCGATGTGCGACATCAGCAACGATCCTCGCTGGGGACGTGTGATGGAAGGCGCAGGTGAAGATCCTTACTATGCCGGATTGGTTTCTGGTGCAAGAGTGAAAGGGTTTCAAGGTGATCTGAAAAGCAATCAAAATGTAATGGCCTGTGTGAAGCATTTTGCCGCCTATGGCGCGGTGGAAGCCGGCAGAGAATACAACACCGTTGATGTGTCGCGCGTGCAGCTGTGGAATAAATATCTGCCTTCTTACAAAGGAGCCATTGATGCCGGTGCCGCTTCCGTCATGAATTCATTCAATGTGGTGGATGGTGTACCCGCCAGTGGAAATAAATTTCTGGTTACGGATGTGCTGAAAAAGAAATGGGGCTTCAAAGGATTTCTGGTGAGCGACTGGGCTTCATTCAAAGAGATGATCAATCACGGATATGCAACTGATGATAAGGATGTGGCGTTGAAAGCCATACAGGCGGGCAGCATGATGGACATGGAATCGCAGTGCTCTTATAAATATCTTCCCGAATTGCTGAAAGAAAAGAAAATCACCATGCAGCAATTGGATGAGGCCGTGGCGCCAATTCTGCTGGCCAAATTCAAATTGGGCTTGTTTGAAGATCCGTTTAAATATTGCAACGAAAAAAGAGAGAAGTCCGACATCTTCACCCCAGCCAACAGGGCTGAAGCCAGAAAAGCAGCGGCACAGTCTATTGTACTGCTCAAAAACAGCAACAGCCTTCTTCCTTTAAGAAAAGACATGAAAGTATCGCTGGTGGGGCATTATGCCGAAAGCAAAAAAGACATGTTCGATTTCTGGACAGCGGTAGTAAATGTGGAAGATGGCGTTTCTGTATTGGAAGGATTGAAGCAAAAATTCACCAATGGACTCACGTATGCAAAAGGTTATCTGCCCGACAATACCACCAATGCCGATCTGATCAATGAAGCGGTGGCCCATGCGCAAACTGCCGATGTGGTGGTGGTGAATATCGGCATCAGCGGCAACATGGCCGGTGAAGACCGTGCGCTGGCTTATCCGCAAATCTCGGCCGGACAAATTGAACTGCTCAAGGCGCTGCGCAAAACCGGAAAACCCATTGTGGCTTTGGTTTCCAGCGGAAGACCACTGGTACTTACCGAAGCTGAACCGCTTGCAGATGCATTACTGCAATGCTGGATTTTGGGCACGGAGCAAGGTAATGCGGTGGCCGATGTGTTATCGGGCGATCAATACCCCAGCGCAAAAACGGTGATGAGTTTTCCTTATGCCATCGGACAAATTCCGGTGTATTACAATCATTTCAACACCAACCGTCCGGTGCCAACAGATCCCGCTGGCAACTGGTTCAGCCGCTACCGCGATATTCCCAATGAACCTTTATACCCGTTCGGATATGGCTTAAGCTATACCGAATTTAAATACAGCGACCTCAAAATCTCTTCATCTTCCATCAACAAAACCGACAAGCTAGCGGTAAAGGTTACCTTGAAAAATGTGGGCAAATCGAAAGGCGATGAAGTCGTTCAATTGTATATCAGAGATTATGCCTGCTCGGTAATCAGACCGGTGAAAGAACTGAAAGGCTTTCAAAAAGTAGAACTGGAACCCGGAACCGCCAGAGAAGTGAGTTTCACCCTTACAGCCAAAGATCTTTCTTATTTGAATGCTGAGGGAAAAGAATTGCTGGAAGCTGGAAAATTCAGCGTATTTGTAGGCGGCAACTCCAGAGATGTATTGCAGGCGGATGTTGAGCTGAAGTAGACTGGATGCTGGATGCTGGATACTGGATACTGGATACTGGATACTGGATAAGCCAGATTGGTTTGAAAAGTTCAATCGGTTCATAAACACATTGTACCAATTGAACGCATTCAACAGTGTAAACAAAAAAATCGTATGCGCTATCTCATCATATTCCTCCTCACTACGCTTTCCGCTTCGGCACAAACGCCCGATGCCTGGAAAATCAAGGCGGATAAAATCGATCCGAATAATTATTATGGCGTTACCGTAGCCAATGGTATGATAGGCGTGGTGTCGTCGCCCGAGCCTTTCAAAGTGAAAGATGTGGTGCTGGCCGGTGCCTATGATTTATACGGCAGGGGAAGGGTGAGCAATTTTTTAAAAAGCTTCAACCTGCTCAACATGTATCTCGAAATCGATGGCAGAAGACTGGATGCCAAATCGGTGAGCAACATGACGCAGGAGCTCGACATGAAGAATGCTTCCTTCACCACTACTTTCGATTACAACGATAAAGCCAGTGTACGCTACACGTATTATTCTTTACGCCATCTTCCGTTTACAGTATTGATGGATGTGACCATCACACCTAAAAAAGACATCAATATCACGGGCGCCTCTGTAATGGAAGCTCCTGATGCCCTGAAAGAGGTGCAGAATTATTACAACGAAATCGATCGTCCGCATGTGGTCATCAGCTTATTGACATCCACGGCTAAAAGTCCTACGGGAAAACTGACACTTTGCGCCTCCAATACTTTTTTGTTCAGTGAGCCGCACGGACAGGAGCCCCGAGTGATTCACGAGATGTGGGACAACAACATGCACCTGATGAAATTCGGGAAAGCACTGAAAGCCGGTAACACCTATTCCTTTTCCATTGCCGGGTCTTCCATCACTTCGGCCCATCACAACGATCCGTTGAATGAGGCCGAACGTGCCACCATTTTCGCCAAGCTCGAAGGCAGAGACCGATTGATTGCCTTTCATCAAAAAGCCTGGGATGCCTTATGGCAAAGCGATATCACCATAGACGGCGACCCACAGGCACAACAGGATGTTCATTCCATGATGTATCATCTGTATTCCTTCACCAGAGAAGGAACGGCCTTGTCGCCATCGCCCATGGGCCTGAGTGGATTGGGATACAATGGTCATGTGTTCTGGGATACTGAACTTTGGATGTATCCATCGCTGTTAGTCCTGCACCCCGAACTCGCGAAAAGCATGCTGGAGTATCGCTTTCAGCGTTTGGACGCCGCGAGAAGAAACGCTTTCAGCAAAGGATACAAAGGCGCCATGTTTCCCTGGGAAAGTGCTGAAACCGGTGTGGAAGAAACGCCCGTTTGGGCCTTGAGTGGACCCTTCGAGCATCATATCACCGCCTGTGTTGGCATTGCCGCCTGGAACTATTATTGTGTGACGCAGGATAAACAATGGCTGGCAGACAAAGGTTATCCTATCCTCAAAGCCACAGCCGAATTCTGGGCATCACGCGTGGAGAGAAATGGTCCTGGTCATTACGACATCAACAATGTGGTGGCAGCAGACGAATGGGCCGAAAACGTAAACAACAATGCGTTTACCAATGCAGCGGCCAAAGCCGATTTGCAATATGCCACTGAAGCAGCCAAAATACTTGGACTTACACCCGATGCCGACTGGCTTTATGTAGCCAACAATATTCCTATTTTAAAAATGGAGAATGGGGTAACGGCAGAGCACGAGTCCTACAAAGGTGAAGGCATCAAACAGGCCGATGTCAACCTCTTGGCCTATCCATTGAAAGAAATCAAAGACACGGCACAAATCAGAAAAGACCTGGAATATTACGAAACCCGCGTGCCCAATGAAGGTACGCCAGCCATGACGCAGGGGATATTCACGCTGCTGCATGCCCGATTAAATGAGCCCGAGAAAGCTTACCATTGGTTCAAAGATGCTTACGAACCCAATCTGAATCCGCCTTTCAGGGTGATTGCCGAAACCAAAGGCGGTACCAATCCTTATTTCGCCACCGGAGCCGGCGGCATTCTGCAAGCCATCATGATGGGTTTCGGCGGACTCGAATTCACAACACAGGGCATCATTCAAAAGAAATCCTGCTTGCCCAAAAATTGGAAGATGCTCCGTATTTCCATTTCATCTCAAAAACATATCTTTATCACCCGGTAAACAATTTTGAAAAAAATTCTGACCATATCATTGCTGATTATCTTTCTGTTCAACGTAACGGGTTATTACTTCATGCAGCAATATCTTTTACAGCGGTCGGATGATCAGATGGCCCAAACCCTCGATCAAAAAAAATACAACAACAATCAACTGGTTGAACTTCGTGTACCATTGAACATGCCCTATTACCAAAACACTGCTTTTCAGCGCCATGATGGGCACATCACGATCAAAGGCGTTGATTACAATTACGTGGAAAGAAAAATTGAAAATGGTTTTTTGGTGCTGAAATGCATCCAGAATGAAGCTTCCGGAAAAATCAAACAAAATACCGGTGATTATTTTGCCAAAGCCAATGGTATCGATAAATCAGGCCATCAGAAATCAGGTTCATCCAAAACTACAGTAAAAACAGCGATAGACGATTTTGAAGAGGTTTTACTTCATTCGACTTCAGCTTCTGCTTACAAATGCGTACTTTCAACCTATCCTGAGTACCTCTCTTTGTACATCCCCGTACAGCATCAGGAATCTCCCGAGCGTCCTCCCGAAATTGTTGCTTAATATTTTAATGCCAAAGGAGTGCATCTCCATTTCTTTCTGTTTACATCAGGGTATTAGACTTGGATGTATTTGTGATCATTAATCATCGCAATAGCATCATTCGAAAAACCCAATCCATGTGAATAAGAAAATATTTTCATCAACAACAATTTCAACATTTACAATGAATTCGAATAAAACAGTAAAAGCAGCCGCTTTGCTTGCCTTATTATTTCTGATCACTAATATTTCTACAGCCCAAACTGATTTGGACGCCATCATGATGGGTAAAAAAAGATTTTGCGTTGGACCGGCCTATATGTACAGCAGCTGGAAAAATTATTGGGAAGGAACCTTGAAAAGAAACAATGAAAATCTGGGTACAGTTTCCGCTCAATCATACGCCCTCATGGGCAACTATGGTGTTACCGACAAGCTCAATGTGCTTTTCAATGTTCCTTATGTTTCCACCAAAGCATCAGCCGGTACATTGCACAGCATGAAAGGTGTTCAGGACCTGAGCTTGTATGTAAAATACCTGCCACTGGAAAAGGATTTGTGGAAAGGAACTTTTGCTTTTTATGCCATTGGTGGCGTTTCTGTTCCCTTGAGCAATTATGTTGCCGATTATCTTCCGCTGTCCATCGGTTTGAGAAGCAAAACAGCTTCGCTTCGTGCGCTGGTGGATTATCAGTATAACAATATATTCTTCACCGGTTCGGCCACCTGGGTGCTGAGAGACAACATCAAGATCGACAGAACGGCCTATTATACCGATCATTTGATTTTAAGCAATGAAGTGGAAATGCCCAATGCCGCCAACTTCAATATCCGCGCGGGTTACAGAAGTGATCGCCTGATCGCGGAAGCGGTCTTCAACCAATGGAAAACACTAGGTGGATTCGACATCACGCGCAACAACATGCCTTTCCCCAGCAACCGTATGGATGCCGCCACATTAGGTGCGAAAGTAAAATATGTGATTTTCACCGAACATGAGTTTGCCGTGGAAGGCGGTGCGGATTTTACCGTAGCCGGAAGAAACATGGGACAGTCCAATACTTATCATGGCGGATTGCTTTATGTGTTTGAATTGAAAAAGAAAGAGAAGAAAAAAGCCGCTGTGTCCTCCACCGGCGCTGCTGTTACACAATAATTGAAGACAGAATGATCCAAATCGATTCAACCAACAACACTGTTTTCACAACATTACCCCTTTACTTCAAAATTGATAAAATGAAAAAAATTATATTCAGCACATTCATCATGGCCACCGTGGCTGTTATGGTATTTACATCCTGCAGCAAAGAAGTGGAAGGCCGTACCGACAATACGCCTGCATTGAATCCTACCAATCCCGACGAAAATGCGGGTTTATGGAAACCGATTTTGTTGACTTCACCCAGTGAAATTTCAGTGCCTGCTCCAGCCGCTACCAATACTCCCGATTATGTGGCACAAATCAACGAGATCAAAAGCTGTCAATACAATCTTTCGAGAGAAGAAAAAGAAATTGTGAATTATTGGAGCGCCGGCGCGGTTTTGCGCTGGAATGAGATCATGAGAGAACTGGTGGCCAAGCACAACTTGCCACCTTATCAGAATGCGGATGGCACTTATCCGATTCCGAGTGCCGCTAACCCTTTGGCCTACCCGCTTTTTCCATTTGCCAATCCGCCTTATGCGGCAAGAGCCTACGCCTATGTAAGTGCCGCTCAATATGACGCGCTGGTGGCGGCCTGGTACTATAAAAAGCTTTACAACCGTCCTGCACCTTACAGGGTAGACTCTACGCTTAACGTAATGATTCCTAAAAGTCCTTTGTCGTCTTATCCTTCCGAAGACGCAACAGTGGCGGGTGTTTGCGCCGAAATGCTGAAACTGTTGTTTCCCGGCGATCAGGATTACATCCAGCAAAAGATAGAAGAACATAAAAGAGCCCGCATCATTTCGGGTGCCAATGTAAGAAGTGATATCGACGCCGGTGAGGCTTTAGGTAAAGCGGTGGCTGCGAAATTCGTAGCCCGTGCAAGAGGCGATCGTGCAGGCGCTGCCGTGGGTACACCCGCCATCTGGGCTCAATTGGAATCCGATGCCGTTTCAAGAGGCGAAACCCCATGGATCAGTTTGGAATCGCCCAAACGTCCTCCTATGCTGCCTTTGTTCGGCAATGTAAAAACATTCTTGTTTGATTCTCTTACCAAAGTATCACTCCTTCCGCCGCCACCGCCTTCTGTTCACAGCACTCAAATGCAAACCGAACTGGCCGAGGTGCTGGATCAGATCAAACATCCCACCAGAGAGAAAACAAGAATCGTGCACTTCTGGGCCGATGGTGTGGGAACGTATACTCCGCCCGGTCACTGGAATGCCATTGCCGCCGACGATTTCATCACTAAAAATTTCAGCGAAGTACGCTGGGCCAGAAACATGGCTTTGCTCAACATGTCGATGATGGATGCCGGTATCGTTTGCTGGTACACCAAGTATTATTACTTCAACCCAAGACCAACACAGCTGAATCCCGAAATCAAAACCCTGACAGGCGTTCCTAATTTCCCGGCTTATATTTCGGGGCATTCCACATTCAGTGCGGCGGCAGCCTGTATCTTATCGCACATCATTCCGGAAAGAAGCAATGATTATCAAACGATGGCCAAAGAAGCTTCGATGTCGAGACTATACGGAGGCATCCATTACAGAAGTGATTGCGAAGTGGGATTTACCGTTGGCAACAATGTTGGCAACTATGCTGTACAACGAGCACAAACAGATGGTGCAGAGTAAATGAAGACCTATATAATCCCTTTAGAGGGATGACAAAATCAAGCCCACCATTTCTATGGTGGGCTTTCTGTTTTTCCGTAATTTACCCACCGATAAAATTGAACTTGCCATGCTTAAATTCCTTTTCAGCTTTGCCATCGCACTATGCTCCTTATTGAGCTTTGCCCAGGATAATTATCCGCCTACACCGGATATGATTTACGGACAGTTGTTTGTAGATGTGCAGCTGAACCATGTATTTCCCGACAATAAAACTTTTGTGGATTGCATCGCCAAGCGCGATCCAAAGTTGATTCTGAGCGATTATTACAAGCAAAAATCCGATTCGGCTTTCGACCTGAAAAATTTCGTACTCAACAATTTCGACTTACCCGCAGCTCCACCTGCTTTGAATTATTTTCAACAGGAGAAAGACGTGAGCATGCATGTCAAAAACCTCTGGAGTACGCTGAAACGTGAAGCCGATGCTACCAATACATACAGCAGTTTGTTGCCTTTGCCCGGTCCTTATATCGTGCCCGGAGGAAGGTTTCGTGAAATATACTACTGGGACTCATATTTCACTATGCTCGGATTGCTGGAAAGCGGTGAAACTGAAACTGTAGAGCATATGGTGGACAATTTCGCTTATCTCATTCGTACTTACGGACATATTCCCAATGGCAACCGCTCTTATTATCTCAGTCGTTCTCAGCCTCCATTTTTTGCGCTGATGGTTGAGCTTTTGGCCCAGCACAAAGGAAAAGAAGTATACCGCAAATACCTCACAGAGCTTGAACATGAATATGGTTACTGGATGGAAGGCGCTTCTTCATTACGACCCGGTGAAGCTTACAAGAGAGTGGTGAGAATGAAAGACGGCACTTACCTCAACCGGTACTGGGACGATAATGAATCGCCTCGTCAGGAAAGTTTTGCGGCAGACGTGAAAACCGCCGACATGGCGGTGACGGAATTCATGAGTACCCGTCGGTTTGCCTCCGAAGCGGCCATGAACCGCGCAACAGACAGCATACGCAGACTCACCTATCGCAACCTGAGAGCCGGAGCTTGCAGCGGATGGGATTTCAGCAGCCGCTGGTTTGCAGACGGTGAACATCTTACCACCATTGAAACCATCAACATTCTTCCGGTGGACCTGAATGCACTGATGATGAAATTGCAGGAAGTGGTAATCACAGCAAGGAAAGTATGCGGCGTTAAAAATGCATCGGGCGGGTTTTATACAAGAGGAAACATCAACCAATACTTTTGGAATTCATCTCAGCATTTTTATACCGATTATCATTTCATCAACAATAAAAAAATCGATAAGATCAGTTTGGGGGGCATGTTCCCGCTTTGTTTCAAAACAGACGATCTGAAAAAGCAACAGCTTAAAGCTACACAGATGGCTGCCGTACTGAAAAGCAAACTGTTGAAGGATGGTGGATTGATTTCGGTTGAAAAAAACACTCATCAGCAATGGGATTCACCAAACGGCTGGGCGCCTTTACAATGGATGAGTATTTGGGGACTGGACCGTTGCGGACAAAAGACTTTGGCTAAAGACATTGCTTACCGCTGGCTGAAACTCAATACAGATGTTTATCTCCGCACAGGAAAAATGATGGAAAAATACAATGTGGAAAATCTTTCACTCGAAGCCGGCGGCGGCGAATATCCCGGCCAAGATGGTTTCGGCTGGACCAATGGTGTGTTGCTGGCGATGAAGAAAAAATTTAAGCTGGAATATAAAGGATATGTGAAGTAGGGGAGGTAAGCAAATTTGGTGATCTGAAAATTTGAAGATGCGGTTAAAAGCGTCCTCAATCATCAAATCATCAAATCACCAAATCATCAAATCAATTCACCACCTCCAACACACAAAACTGATAAGGATCTAAAATCAGGTATTCGTGGTCGTGACCCACATTGAAAATATTTCCACTCCAAAGATCCAACAGCTGCGAAGGTCTGAGGTGTTTTTCTTTAAAGGCATACCAGGTTAATCCGGTGGTTTCGTTGCTGAAATTGAAAAGGCAGAAAATGTTTTTCTCATTTGAATGACGAAGATAGCCGGCCACATGGTCATTGTGGGGTGTCAGCCATATCATATTGTTGCGGTCGCTGAATACTTCCTTGCTTTTTCTGATGTTCAGCAGGCGCTGCGTTCCTGAGAAAATGATATTTTCGTGAGTGCCTGATTCATGGATGCGATTGTTTTTTTCCCAATTGATCAACGGGCGGTGCATCCATCGGTTGTCGTAACTTTTTCCCGGATCGTTCAGGTAGCTGTAATCGTTAGTATATCCTGCCTCATCTCCATAAAACAACATTGGCACACCTCCAATGAAAAAGCTGTGTGCCTGCATCAGCAAAATTCTGCGGATGGCGGTGTTGATGGCATTTGAATTATTTTCATTGAAGGCGCTTTCGAGTCCGCATAAAGAGGCCAGTGAACCGGAGATTCTTGCATCTCCTGTTTTGGGATTGGAAGAAAACAAAGCACCGCTGGCGGTGGATACAGGGTGAACACCCGAATAAAAATCTTTCAGAAACCTCCGGTGTTCATAGGGGTCGAAGCCGGCCTGGCGTATCATGTAATCATCATAGCCCAAACCGATATCATCATGACAACGCGTGTAAGTGATCCATGAGGTACCATAGGGTTTTTGCAACAATTCGTGTTGAGCGGCCATCATCACTTTCACATCTCCCGTGGCCAGCATATCCCATTGCAAGGCCATATGGGTGGCGTTGTAAGCAAAGTCGCATTCGCGAGCAGTATAGTCATCCGTTCCAAAATACTTCATGATTTCTTTCGGCGCAACGATAGCTTCACCCAGCAATGCCATACCTGGTGTGGCCACTTCCACGCAAAGTTTGATCAACCGAAGCAGCGTATGGGCTTGAGGAAGATTCTGGCAGGTGGTGCCCATCTCTTTCCAGATGAAGGCAGGCGCATCAATGCGCAAGATGTCTACGCCAAGGTTGGCATAGAAAAAAATGTTGTCGAGCATCTCACGAAACACGATGGGATTTCTGAAATTCAGGTCCCACTGGTAATGATGGAAAACCGTCATCACCCACCTGTTGCATTCGGGTACATAAGAAAAACTGCCTGGCGAACTTTCCGGAAAAATCTCCGGCATGGTTTGCTCAAAAGCATCAGGCATTTCGCGATGATCGAAAAAATAATAATAATCCTGATAGAATGGATCGCCTGCTTTCGCTTTTTGAGCCCATTCGTGGTGATAGGAAGTGTGGTTCAGTACGATGTCGAGCATCAGGTACATGTTCTCTTTCTCCATCTGTTTCCGCAGTTTCTTCAGGTCTTCGATAGAGCCAAATCTTCTGTCTATCGTTCTGAAATCAGATACGGCATAACCGCCATCGCTTTCGCCTTCGGGACTCTCAAACAAGGGCATCAGGTGTAAAAAATTAACGCCCAGCGATTTGAGGTAGGGGAGTTTGTCTGTCATGTTGCCGATGGAGCCTGCGAAGCGGTCTACATAGAGACTCATGCCGGCAATGTCATTGCTCAGAAACCATTTACCTTGTTCTGCTTTTTTCTTGTCCGCTTTGCGAAAGGTGGCCGGCCGGTCTGCATAGTTACGTATAAGGCTATCCGTGAGTTCTTCCCATACCCTTACCCCATAAGGGTGATGATGGTAAAGGTCGTTGAAAAGATGGCGGATATCATTTAGCTTCTCTTGCGCCCTGCTGAAAAAGTCCTTGTCTTTCTTAAGGGCATCCAGCCCGAAATCTGTCGCCTTCTGTTTAAAATCGGCGATTAACTGCTCTTGCGTCATCATTATTCGAAAATCTTATTGTTGAGGAATTTGAAGGCCTCCATTGCCCCTGTGTATTCGCAGGTTCTGGCTCCGGCTTTGTTGGCATGGGTAAAAATGGTTGTCCATTGCGAATGGTCGAGATTGGCTATGCCATCGGCAGTCAACTGACTCAACTGGTAAAGAACGGCACCTACGAAGGCATCACCTGCACCGGTGGTATCCACAGGCTCGATGGGGATGCTGGGGATGATGGTTGTAATACCCTTAAAGCCCAGCATGGTTCCTTCTTTACCCAAGGTAATGGCAAAAACCACATCCGGAATGTTTAAAAATTCCTGTGCCGCAGCTTCCAATGTTGAGGTGGAAGTCAGTAGCATGGCTTCTTCGTCACTCACTTTGAAAAAGTGGCAATGCGAAAGAAAGTGATGTGATTGGCTGATGAATGACTCCTGGTCATCTTTGAACAAGAGGTGTCGGTAATTGGGGTCGAAGCTGATGAAGAGTTTTTCGTTGCGCGCTCTCTCCAGCAGGGTGTGATAGGCACCTTGCAAGGGACCGGGTAAAAATCCGGTTGCCGAACCGAAATGAATGATTGAAAACTCACTCAAATCGATTTCACTGATGTCTTCAATATTGAGATGGCCATCGGCGCCTCTGTTGAAATAAAAATCGCGTTCACCATTTTCCATCAGCGATACGAAAGCGAATGTGGTGAAATGATCCATGTCGCGAATCATCCACTGCGTGGATACCCCGAATGATTTCATCACTTCCACCAGATGGTCGCCAAAAGGATCCACGCCCACTTTGGCCGCCAGTTCCACCTTGCCGCCCAATGCAGCAATGGCCGCAGCCACATTGGTGGGCGCGCCGCCGGGTTTCTTCAAAAAGTTGTTGCCATCGGTCAGTGAGCTGCCTCTGTCGGTGCAGATCATATCGATAAGGGCTTCGCCAACACAGAGAATTTTATGCATATAATTAAAGGTTCAAAAGGTTCAATGGGTTCAAAAGGTTCAATGGGTTTTTCGAATGTTTCATAGGGTTAAACCAGCAGTTTTAAATACCAAAATCAAACCAAAAACCACAAACCACAAACAATCAAATCACAAATCCCCAATCACAAACCACAAATCAAGAATCAAGAATCAAGAATCAAGAATCAAGAATCAAGAATCAAGAATCAAGAATCAAGAATCAATGTATCTCATACACCACTGCTTCGAAAGGTTTCAATGATCCAGGTTTGGAAACTGTGGCATAATTGCAAAGTTTCATGGTGGCATTTGAAATATCCATACCGACATTGTAAGCGGCAGTTTGTTCGCTGAAGTTCAACAAAACTAAAAATTTCTTCCCTTTCCATTCGCGCGTGTAGGCGTAAACGGAAGGATTGTTTTTGTCGAGCAGGGTATATTTTCCATACACCAAAGCCTCATTCTCTTTGCGGAGTTGAATCATTTTTCTGAAATAGTTCAAACAGCTGTTTGGATCTTTTTCCTGGGCTTCTCGGTTGAGTGTAACATAATTCGGATTCACTTTCAGCCAGGGTTTGCCTGTGGTGAATCCTGCATTGGCCGTAGCATCCCATTGCATGGGCGTTCTGCCGTTGTCGCGGCAGCTGTATTGTTTCATTTTTAAAAACGCATCTATATCTCCGCCGGTTTCTTTCAGGTGTTTATACTGGTTGAGTGTGGGCATGTCGTTATAATCTTCGATTTTATTGAAGCGGATATTCACCATGCCGAGCTCATCTCCATAATAACAGTAAGGGCTTCCTCTCATCGACAGGATGAATGTGTTCAGCATTTTAGAAGACAGGTCGCGAAACTCCGGACGGTCGCAGCCAAAGCGGGTAACCATGCGCGCATTGTCGTGATTAGCCAGAAAAATAGACAGCCAGCCTTTATCGGCAAACACACTGTCCCAGTCGGAGAAAATCTTTTTAAACTTCACCACGCTGTAATTGGAATCATTGGCCAGATCCACTGCATCGAAAGCATAAGCCATGTTCAGCTCATGTCGGTCTTCATCTACCAGGTCGTGCGCATCCTGATAATTTCTTCCGGCACCTTCAGCCACGCTCATCACATCATACTTGCTCAACACTTCTTTGTTCATCTCTTTGAGATAATCGTGAATCGGGTTTTGCATCGCATAATATTGAATGAAAGTCTTGTCGTTCAAACCGGCGAAAGCAGGAAAAGTGGTGTCTTTGGCGCAGAATTGAAAAGCATCCATCCTGAAACCGTCAATTCCCTTGTCCAGCCAAAATTTCATGATGCCATATACCTCCTGACGCAGCTTGGGGTTTTCCCAGTTGAGGTCGGGTTGCTTACGCGAAAAATAATGCAGGTAATAAGAGTTAGTAGGCGTATCCAGTTTCCAGGCATCGTTGTGTATATCAAAAAGGCTGTAACGATATTTCGGTTTGCCTCTTTCGGCATCCCACCAATGATAATAATTACGATAGTGACTGTTACGTGAGCTCTTCGCCTGTTTGAACCATTCGTGTTCGTCGCTGCTATGGTTCACCACCAGGTCCATCACCAGTTTGATTCCTCTTTCGTGCATGCCTTTCAGTAAGTTGTCGAAATCTTCCATGGTGCCAAAATCTTTCATGATGCCACGGTAGTCGCTCACATCGTATCCGTTGTCGTCGTTGGGTGATCCGTAAATGGGATTCAGCCAAACGGCATTAACACCCAAACTTTTCAGGTAGTCGAGTTCGGAGATGATGCCTTTCAAATCGCCTACACCATCACCATCGCTGTCTTTGAAACTTCTGGGATAGAGTTGATAGATCACAGCTTCCTTCCACCATTTTTTGGCCGTGGAGTCGTTCGAGACCATGTCCTGTTCTTTTTTATGGGAAGATTGGCATGATATTGTTATGCCTGCCGCCATGAGCAAGATGAAGAGGGAGGAGCCTATTAGTTTTTTCATTGCTGCGATGTCTTTTTTATTTTGATGGCTATGAAATGTGTTTAAGAGATTATCAGTGTCCTCCAGCGAAACCTGTTGAAACTTTCTCTCCTGCGGGTTTTGCTTTGATGAGCAGCGTGAGCAGAGAAGCGATAATGAGCAAGGCGCCAGCAAAAAATATGGCATTACCGGCGTTGTTGTTCAGGAAATGTTTCAGGATGAAACCGAAACTGGTGGTTTGAATGAACATGGGAATCACAATCATCATGTTGATGATGCCCATGTACACGCCATATCTTTCTTTGGGAATACCGCTAATCACCATCATGTATGGAATGCCCATCATGCTGGCCCAACCGATGCCGAAACCTGTGATCGCCAAGAACAACAGGTATTTGTTTTCAATGGAAGGAAAGAAAAGCAAGCCGATACCCGCCAGCATCAGACAGGCGAAATGCACAAATTTGGCTTCATATTTTTTGGCAAACCATACCAGCACAAACGCGCTGAGGAAGGTCACCACATTGTACCAACCATTTACCAGGCCGGTCCAGCTAACCGCCTGTTCGTAAAGTTTACTGTCGTGTTCGGGAGTAGTTTTCCATACTGAAAGCGCAATACTCTTTGAAGAATTTTGCCAGTAGCAAAACAGCGCGTACCACTGAAAAAGATACACCAGCGCCAATTGCCACATCACACGGGGCATGGTAAGGATGGCATCGATGATTTCGATATTTTGTGCAAAAAGCACTTTCAGTGTTTTATGTTCTTCGGTGTAGCAGATCACTTTTTTTATCAGTCCTTTGGAAAACAGGGAAGGGATGATCAGGAGAAGAATGACGGTGTAAGCAATCAGTGTAGTGAAGATGGTAAGAAAAAATTGAACGATTTTCGGAGGCATGCCTTTGTTTCCCGCTTCAATGGTGGCGAGCTCTTCGGGTGAAGGAGCAATTTCGGGCGTTGTTTTGATGCTCCACAACATCGATCCCACCGAACAAAAGGCACCTAAGAAAAATGAAGCCAGCACCCAGGTAGGCAATTTGCCTGTGGTGCCCACAAAAATCATCGGAAAAATGAAAAGCGAAACATTAGCCAGGGTTTGACCAAAGCCGGTAAAGAAGCTCTGTGCCTGAAACCCGGTGGCTTGCTGCGAACTGTCGAGTTTATCAGCCACGAAAGCGCGGTAGGGCTCCATGGCTGTATTGTTTCCTGCATCCAGGATCCAAAGCAATCCTGCTGCCATCCAAAGCGCACTGCTGAAAGGGAAAAGAAACAGGGCGATACTACATATCAGCGCGCCAACTAAAAAGTAGGGAGTTCTTCTGCCCATTCGCGGATGCCAGGTTTTGTCGCTTAAGGCGCCAATGATGGGTTGTATGATCAGTCCGGTCAACGGACCCGCCAGATTCAGCCAGGGAATTTCATCGGGCTTGGCACCCAGAAAATCATAAATGGGATTGACTGCGCTTTGCTGTAAACCAAAGCTGTACTGGATACCAAAGAATCCGACATTCATGTTGATGATCTGCCAGAAACTGAGGCGTGGCTTAAAGTTGGACATCGCTTTTGTTGAAGTGTAAAATGTCTTACAAAATAATCAATGTCTTCAACACCTGTGTTGATTCAGAAATTGCAAACGATTGAAGTGGAAAATTGAAGGCGGATAAAATTCAATGCATCTAACGCCTAAGTTGTATTTAAACATTCGTCAACACCTAAAGTAGTGGATGAAGTTAATCCATGGTGAACTGATTTTTTATTTTATCTTGCTTTGTAATAAAATCTTCATTACAAGAAATTAAGTTATGATGGAACCAAATGCATATGTAAGGCAATTGAAAGCCATAACGAAATATCTGATTATCACTTTGATGTCGTTATTGGTGTTGGCTATGGTATTGGGCTCATTGGATTTGCTGGTTGAATTATATAAAAGAATTGTTTCTCCAGACCCTATAAGCGGTCTCATCAATGTGGAAGATTTGTACTCTGTTTTTTCTGTATTGCTCATTATTCTGGTGGGCTATGAATTGTTTAAATCCATGCTGTTGATCTTGCATCACGACCAAATTCCGGTAAAATCCATCTTGAAGATTGCGGCCATCGCCATGGCCAACAAGGTCATCACCCTCAACATCAAGGAAATTACATTCGACCATATGATAGGCTTGGGTGTGCTGGTAATTGCAGTGGGTGCGGCCTTCTTCTTCTTCAACCAGGAAAAATCTTCCGAATAAATAGCGTCAGCAAAAATTTTATTTTTCAGGGCTTCATGGAGGCCCTGAACTTTTTTAGGCTATTGTTGTTTGTTGATGGAGGTAATTGCAGTGTTGCTGCAAATCATCAATAAAACAAGTTATGAGAAATTATCTGATCATCGGAGGCAGTTCAGGAATAGGAGAGGCCATCACCCAACAACTGAATGCCGAAGGCCATCGCGTATATGCCACTTATTGCAAACATCTACAACAAGACAGAGAAAATATCAGTTATCATCGCATGGATGTGATGGAAGACACTCTGGATCTGTCTTTTTTGCCGGAAACAATCGACGGCTTTGTTTATTGCGTAGGCAATATCCTGCTAAAGCCTTTTCACAGAATTGGGGTAGATGATTTCCAAAAAGATTATCAGCTGCAGGTATTGGGTGCTGTGAAGATTTTACAGCAACTTTTGCCCAACCTGAAAAATGCAGTTCAACCTGCTGTGGTGATGTTTTCTACAGTAGCTGTCCAAACAGGTTTCACCTTTCATTCACTGGTATCGGCCTCAAAAGGAGCGATTGAAGGTTTAACCCGTGCTTTGGCGGCTGAGTGGACGCCTAAAATCAGGGTGAATTGCATCGCGCCTTCCATCACCAACACGCCTCTGGCCTCATCACTGCTAAACACACCCGAAAAAATAGAAGCTACTGCTCAACGGCATCCGATGAAAAAGATCGGAGCTCCCGAAGATCTGGCCGCCATGGCTTGTTTTTTACTGAGTGATTCTGCACAATGGATGACCGGTCAGGTATTGCATGTAGATGGGGGTATGTCATCGATTCGTTAAGAAGCGATTTCATTTTTCATAACAGCACGACAATAGATTCATGAGAAAAAAATCGGACCTGCCGCAAAAAATCTGCGTCACTTGTCAACGACCATTTTCCTGGAGGAAAAAATGGGAGCGGGTATGGGACAACGTTATCTACTGCAGCGAACGTTGCCGGAGAAATAAAAACAGACGTTAGGATTTTCCGTTTTTCTTCTTTTTCTCTTTCACTTTCAAGGTATAACTGAAGTTGAAACCTACAATATGGAAAATCCTGTTGTACGTTTTCTTGCCATAATCCGGACGGTAGATATAGAACAAATCGAACTTTGCTTTTTTGTTCAACTTGTATTTGAGTCCGATGGCACTTCGCCAGTTGTCGACAAAACTGTTGCCTCCGACCATCATGATCGGCTCCACGGAAGCATAAGCATCCAGTTTTTTATTGATTTCGTATTTGGCCAATCCACGTACTCTCCAAAACAAAGACTTGTCGCTGGCAATGCCGGGCTCATAACTGTCCTGCACCCTGTTCTGCAATAAAATTCTGCCACTCAGATCCCATTTCTTATTGACCTTTTTAGTGGCTTCAAGGCCAAACGTATATCGGTGTGTAATTCCATAATTGAAAGCAGCAATTCGGTATTCCCCGGTAAAACCAATGTATTTGCTCACTTTTTTGGTTAAACCGAGCGAAACATAAGTACCATAGCCTGTTTTCAGGTTATTGTAAAATCTTTCTTCACAGGTCAGATTGCTTTCCCATTTTCGGGGCAGGTCGAGTTTTAAAGAGGCACTGTACCAGCCCTCTGTGTCTTGTGGGTCGGTGCGACTGGTTTGCGCAAATATGCTAAATGATGTCATCAACATCAGCATGGTCAACCCGATAAATTTCTTCATATTCAGCTGCATGTCCAGGGTTATTTTTCGGTGAAATAGATGGTGATGGTGCAACAGTCTTTCAGAAAATCAATTTCATTGATGATTAACCTTTTGATATTCAGTCCGGTTCTTTTTTTAAGGTCTTCCAGCAGGGCGGCGTTCTCATTTTCATGCACCAGTTTGATGTCATCATAATGAATGACTTTGGAGCTTTCTTTATGAATGAGAAAATTGCTTTCGAGTAAAAAAGTGATGACAAGGATGAGCATGCAGATCAGAGCAATTTCGAGATAATTGCCGATGCTTACAGCGGTAAGCAATCCGATGGCGATGCTCAGAAACAGATAGGTCATGTCTTTGGCCGATATGCCTTCTGTTCGGTAACGGAGGATGGAGAAAACGGCGAAAAGTCCGAAAGCGGCGCCTGTACTAAGTTCTACCTTGTTGAGCATATAGGCTACAAAGAAGATGATGCTGTTGAAAGAGAAAAAGGTGAGGAACAGGTCGCTTCTTTTGTAATGGGTATAATAAATGCCACGGATCAAAAGGGTGGCAAAAAAAAGATTGATGAAAAAACGCAACAGAAGCTGTGGATTCATCACTTGGAAGTCGAGCATGTCAAGAAATTGCATGGGCGGCCGATTTTTTTATTTTGACTAAAGGTACTTTAAAGTTGTTATGTTTCACATTTGGATAGAGACTGATGATGCCCAGGCAGTACTTGCTCAACGAGCCGCCCCTGATGCCCATGTTTTTCATGATGCCACAGAATTCAATCTGATGTGGAGTCATGGTTTTTACTTCTGCAAACACAAGCTGATCAAATGACGCTTGTTTCCCATCCGCCGTACATGTCAATGCCATATCCATCGTCACTTTTTCGAGCTGGCACTTATGCTTCAGCGTTATTCTTCTATAAATAATGGTCAATGTAGGATACAACATCGAAGGATCATACATCGAAAACTGTTTGATCATTTCCTTCGCATCTTCAAACACTTCAGTCTGTAGGCGATGTTTGGTGGTTTTGTCTTTGTTGTTGCTGATCTTCACCTCAAAAAACGTGTCATGGGTGTTGAGGTACTCTCTCTTTCTCACTTTGCACCTGTTCTTTTTTCCGCGTTGGTGAAGATGGTACATAGAGAGCTCCTTAGTGTCGTAATAAGTATTGCGGTAATCAAAGATTCTTTCCCCTTCAATTTCAAGGATGTTGTAATGTGCGAGACATTGCTGCAGCAGCTCATCCATGCGATGGACCGGTATGATGTATTTACGGTCTTCACGATTGGAGATGAGCGGAAAAGCATTCAACTTATCCAGCGTCATGGAATCATATTTTTTCAATACCTCAGGGTGCATAGGATCTGATGAGTTGATAGCGGCTATTGAAATGATTTTTCAGATTTGTCCTCTCGTTCAGAAATGCGGCACTGCTGCTGAGCAAGGTGTAATGTGGCTGTTCGCCTTCGCTGCCGGTTACGGCATCGGTAATAAGATTGAAATATTTATCAATCAGCAAGTTGATGGCCGAAGTGGAAAAGCAAGTGTTGTTGAAGGAACTGAGTTGTTGTTTGTACAGCTGAAAATACGAAGGGTCATCCATCAGATACCTGATCAATGGCCAGTTGGCGGTCACCTCATTCATCGATAACGATAAGCCATAGTTGCCGTTTCCGCCGATGGCGCCAACGATACCCGGTTCGGCGCTCATCGCTTCATTGTTATCCCAGGGAATCCAGATGAATCGACCATCGCTGTGGTGGTATATATAATAATTCTCGGCCGACGCGCCATAACCTCCGGGGTTCACCATCGCATTACTGATGGCCAGCCATTTTAAAAACTGCTCTACATTTATAACATGACTGATATCGTTATGCCATTGTGTTGGATTATTGATTCTTGAGGGACTGTTCAACACATTGATCAGCGCTTGTACATCTGCATAATCAGCATCTGATTCATTGTTCTTTTTTAGAAATTCATCTTCACGAAAGATACTCAATGCTGAAGTGGGTTTATAGATGTTGCCCGAATTTTCCGCGTATTTATCCAGTAGCAGGTTGTCTTCCGGGAGTTCATTGGCGCAGTAAACACCACAGTATTTGGCACCTGCTCCGAAGTTGATATACACTTTGTAAAAAGCGGTTTGTGGTGCCGCGATGCCGCCCATGTTGAAGATGTCGCTGGCCAGTTTGTCGTGAAGCAGCGAAGGATCTTTATAGCCCGGATTGAAAGTTATTTCTTTGAAGCCATAGAATCGTTGATTCTTAATACCAGGTATTTCGACTTCAAATTTGTCGAAATTCAAATGGAAGGGAAGCTTATAAATGCCATCATTCCATATATCACCCAGCATCTTGTTTCCCCGTAATCTGAAGCCTACATTTTTCCAATTCTTGCCTTCAAACTTCACGTTCACGTCAACATATTCGGGATCTATGCCTGAAGTGTTTTGAGGTGTGTTGCTTACTGAGGCACCGAAGGGAATTCCAAAAAGCGATGACATGTTCGCTTTGATACGGCTCCATTGCACTGCGCTAAGGCTGATCTCAATGGTATTGATATTGTTCTGCGGAAATATTTTTTCGTAATCTGGAACTCTCTTTTCGTGTGAATTCGCCGTCCAGTCGGGATTATAATGATATGGATCTGCATCTGTATCTGCAGGATCTTTGCGGCATCCGCTGGCCATTACCATGAATGCGATAACTCCCAAAAACAATTGTTGTATGCGCATGAGGTGAAGATTATTGTTTGATATTGATAAATCGCAACGTCTTTTTGAAAGAAGGATGAATTATGCTGACGAAATAAATTCCGCCCGGCATTTTTGTCAAGTCGGGAGAAACGATTCCTTTTCGGTTGTTGACGGTCACTTTGTTTTGTTGTACCAATTGCCCCCAAGCGTTGTGGATAGTCACATCATAATCGCCATTGTCTAAATCGTTGAGGAAAAGACTGAATCGTCCTTTTCCGGGATTGGGATACAAAACGAAGTGACCATCGTTGTTGTGAGAAGCAGGCAAGCCGAAAGGAGTTTCCAGGAAATTGGCTTTGAATAAGGTGCTGCTGCGAATGTCCAGATGTAATGCTATTGCTGTATCTATCTGGTTGAGCATTGCATTGGCATCCCAGTGAGAAAATGTAAAACCAGGATTCGCAATAGCGGTGATGGTGACCGGATTGCCATGAAAATAAATGCCTTTCCAGGGTAATGAATCGGGTGTGATGGTAGAAATTTTTATTTTACCGGCGCCGGCAGGATAAACATCGAGAGTCACTTCAACCTGGTCTTGCAATTGAAACCCATTCTGAATGAAGTTTCTCACTTTCTGCCCTCTGCAGGCGTATTCCGATTTCAATGTCAGATGATTGTCTCTGAATTCATTCATCTGTTGTGGAATGTTGTTGGGGTCGCCCCAGCGTGCGTATTCTTTGGGCATCTCTCTGACGATCTCATTGTATATGGCACTTTCTTTTTCGGTTAACCTTTGTGGTAAGTAGGCGGTGTTCAGCACGTCGGCGAAACGGTTGATGAAATAGTTTTTGAATCTTGGATTCTGAATGCCTTTGAGCCACACGTTAAGGAAAGGATCATTTGCATTCTGTCCGTATAAAAATGCAATCGGGTCGTCATCGGAAGTCGACCATCCGAACGGATTCAATGAAAGTTCAACGTCTTGTATGGCATAACGGTAGCGGTGTCCTGTTTTGTTGGAGCGGTAGATCTTGATGTTGTTATAAGGCCAGTCTTTATTGTGGATGAAAGCTTCGGCGATGATATAATCGTTGTAATATTCCATGTCGAAATAACAATCGGCCTTTTCCCAGAAGTTGACATCAGCAGGATTGATCTGCTCAAATGCGGATCTTGCGTTGTAGAAAGAATCTACCGATCCGGTGATGGAACGAAGCACGCTTCCGTACCAATAACTTTGCGAAAGCAACTCAATCGAATCTGCATCATCTGCCTCTTTGAAAAATTCCTCATCAAATTTCTCACGCAACTCATACAAACCAAAATAATCTCCGTTGATGTAAACGGAAACAGGGCGATAAGCCGAGTAATAATTATGCGTCTCATCACAAAGCACTTTTACACCACAAGCATCTTTGTAAGGAATTCTCAGGTATTGATTGCTGCCATTGCGTAGGTAGATTTTGCTGTAATGAGTGCGGCCAGGCTTATCCGGTAGTAAAGGGTAGTTGACGGTTCCTCCGCCTATAACCGGATTGTTCAGTTCCAAACGGAAGGAATGCTGCGGATTCGATCGGCTGCCGCCTGCACCACCATCCATTTGTATGCCCGCGTCTTGTGAAAACACAAGCGATCGGTCGGTATTAAAATATTCGGCATAGGCTGTTTTCTCCCAGTCTTTGTCCCAGTTGTCGAAGATGCCGTTGCTGCCATAAAGATTGCTGTTGTCGGTGATCACCGATAATACAGGTGTGGTATGAGAGATGCCAATCAGATAGGATGCGGCTTTCAGCGGACTGGGTAAAACGGTATCGGCAAAAGCCCTGGCCTTTAAAACTTTGGAAGCGTTGATTGCAATTGGTGTACCGGTGTACAGATCGGAGTTGGGTACCGGATCGCTTCCGTCGAGTGTGTAACGGATCGAGGAAGGAATAGTATTGGAATTGGTGATTGACACAGAAATATTGCCTGCGTATGATCCCGATGCTTTTGAAAATTGAGGTTGTTGCAGGTATTGATGATATACAAAGGATGTGTTGTTGGAACCTTCAGGTGTGGGGTTGCTGAAAAATACAATATTGCTGTTTCCGTCGGGTGAGCAACCTTTGCTGTTATTCACATTGATGCAATCTATCTTCAGCTGGCTTTTCAAGACGCCTGTGGCATCAAAAAGATAAACCGTTTCTCCGCTGCCGCTGATGGAAAAATTCGTATGCAGATTCATGGTTGCATTCAAAGGCTGAAACGTGCCTGACATCTCATTTTCATTCACCTGCTTCATACTGATGTCTATATAACTGTAAACCGTAGACGGATCGGTACCAACCACATCAAAAGCCAGACTGTTGATCCACCCTGCGGTGATGCCAGCGGCTTGTAATTCTGCGGCCCTGAAGAGCATTTGGTTTCTGGCCGACCAGTACCAGTTCCCGTAAGGAGCCGGGTAATCGTAAGGAGAGTTGTTGATGGTTCCTGTTCCGATGACATGGCCATTCAGTTTGATATTCGGTCTTTGGTAAACGGGGTTGCCGTTCTGATGGCCGCAAGCGTCGGCACTGTTGTCAACGAAAGAAAAAAGCGTGGATCGGAATCCGGTGGTGGTTTGGTTGAATGTGGAATTCACTGTATAACCCTGACTGCTGTATGAGCAGGTGTTGATCATAATATTGGCAATACCGTCCCAGTAAAAAGGTTGATTGAACACATGCTCATTCCATCCGGTGAGCGGTGTGAAACTACCGGTGTTGAGTACCTGTTGAAATCTTGAAACCGGCTTTCTGTCCTTGCCGCTGCAAAATATTTTCATGAACGCATAAGGAGCGATGGAAATGGCCGGAAACTCCCATTTACCTGGAATGGCAATATCGTCTGTGAGTGTGTAATGCTGGAGACGGACGCTGTCTGCGCTATTGTTCCAAAGCTCAATCCAGTCAGGGTGGTCATTGTCTTCATCGGAAACGATGGAGAAATTTCTGTTGGATCCTTCATTGATGATCAGCTGTGCACTTGTTTGGTTGTTGAAACAGAAAACGAGTATATGCAGCAGCATCAAAATGAATAAGCTTTTTGATTTCATGTGAGTATTTTTTCTGACAACAGGCGAGCAAATGAGCATGCATACATATCGTCAGGGAATTCAATTGTTTAAGCTATGAAGATAATCTTGAAATCCATTGTGTGCTCTTCACTTATCAAAATCCGTCATTGTTTTTTCAAAACAACGGTTTGTAAGACGCCAATAGTAAAAGGGTTGACTTCTTTGTTAGGGGCTGTCGTTTTTTTTGCGGAGGTGACTTCAAAAAGAATATCACCATTTTCTTTCCATTCTGACATAGAAGTGAGGAAAATGCCTTGAGTTTCAAACTGGCTGAACATTTTTCGCCCGAAAAGGTATTCGGTCAGTTGCACGCCATCGCCCTCATCGGTGATAAAAATGTTTTTGTGGCGATTGGCTATTCTTAGTTGATAGTCTTTGGTTACAGGCATTTTTGTAGAGAGATATTCCATTTTCCATTGCCATACACTATCCGGATGAATGGTTTTGATGGTGAGATGCACATCGACGGAATCAATCTGTTGTCCTTCTTTTTGAATGCTCATCAAACCTTTCCATTGGCCGTCCTCAATTTTAAAACGCTGGGCGAAGGAATCAATTTTCAAAAAAACATAAACAATAGCAGCGTAGTTGAAGTAGATTTCATAAAACAAGATAATGGTTCTTTATAATCAATTCTATAGAAAAGTGTAATAAAAAGAATATAATATAAATTACAAATAATGAATTCAATTTTATTAGTTGAAGTTATATAAAGTTATGCACTGACATCAACGCTGTTACAGATTGGCAGAATATTTGATATTATTCTGTTGCTTTTCCAACTGTTGCCCATAGAAATTGTTTTTTTCTGTCTGCTTTTTTAATCGCTTTCAATTGAAAATCATTATCTTGAAGTTGGCTTAAGCTGCATAGATTCTTTCATGCTTTTTAATCCAACCCCCTCTCAAAACGATTTATTCCGCCCTAATACATTTATCTAAAGGAATTTTCAATTTTATTGGTGTTTCAACATTTCGTCAACAACAGGAAGAGGTGCATTTTATTTGTGCCGGCTTTGCAGTATTTTCTGCTTGCGTGGAAGTGTAGTATTCGAAAGTTGGGTTTGGTCGTGGTTGTTTGTTTGTTTTTTGCACATAGTATTTTTTCTCAAGCCTTTGTTACGGCAGGTCCCAGTGTGGTTTGTCCTGCTGTGCCTACAACAACATGGTCGCCTCTTCCTGCGGGAGTTACCATTTCTAATTGGAGTATTGGTTCGGGAGCAACTTGCGTTTCAGTGGGTAATGGTTTGGCTGCAAGTGGTTTCAATACAGCAAATGCTGCAGCTTCTTATGCTTCGAATGCTTATTACTCCGTTACCATTACTACAGATGCGACACACTCTGCCCTATTGAGCAGTGTATTTTGGGCAACTCAGGTAAGTGGTTCCAGCGCTTGTAATTATGATGTTTATTATATCAATAATGGTGGAGTTTTAACTGCATTGGGTACAACCGGAACCAGCACATCCTCAAATACATTCAATGGTAATGTAACCATAGCTCCCGGAACATCGCTTGTCTTGTATTTGATACCTTCTGGCACTACCGCCGCCGGTACAACTGTGAGGTGGGTTGAAACAACAAGCTCAATCAGTATAACTTCCACTTCAACTGTTGCCACATCCACTTTTGTAATGAGTCCAACTTTAGGGACGGTTACCAATGCCTGTGGCGGATTTTTTTATGATAGTGGAAACAGTGGCGGCAACTATGCAAATAATGAAAATTCAACTGTAAGCTTTTGCGCCCCAGCCGGACAATACATTTACTTCAATTTTTCATCTTTCAATATTGAATCGGGATGGGATTTTTTATCTGTTTACAATGGTTCATCCACAGCATCGCCTTTAATCGGAACGTACACCGGCACAAACACCCCTGGATTTATAGCTTCTACAATGGGTGGATGCCTGACATTTAAATTCACTTCCGATGGCTCGGGAACAGCAGCCGGCTGGGCTGCATCTATTACATGTTCGGTTACTCCACCGCCAGCAAATGATTATTGCAGCACAGCACAACCGGTAACACCAGATGGAACTTGTGTAAATGGGACTACATTATATGCTGGAGATGGATGGACGGGAAATGTGGGATGTCAAACAGGTGCAGGGGCACATCCGGATGCCTGGTATTCATTTGTTGCCACTGGAACTCAAGCCCAATTTTCTGTAAATACTTCCGGAACATTCTCTGGTAATGCCGAATTGATATTAGCTAGTGGTACATGTACTGGTACATTCACGCTAGTTGGAAGTCAATGTGGGCCATCGCCATTGAATACTACTTTTACCGGACTGACAATTGGTAATACTTATTATTATACCATTTCAAACACACCAGGAGGAAGCACCGGACCGTTTCAAACATGTGTAACAACTTTTACTCCCCCTCCACCATCTAATGATCTGCCATGTAACGCAATTCAATTACCTGCATTAACAGCCACCTGCAATTATACCAGCGGAACAACAATAAGCGCAACACTTTCCGGAGCAGGCGTGCCAGCCCCAAGTTGTGTTTTAACTCCGCAAGTTGATGTTTGGTATAGTTTGACTGTTCCATCAACAGGCGCATTGAGTATTTCAACACAAGCCGGAACAATTACTGATGGTGTAATGGCCGTTTATACAGGAACCTGTAATTCACTAACCGAAATTGCTTGTATTGATAATGGAATAGGCATGCCAACTATTCCTTTAGCGGGCCTAACGCCAGGGAGTACGATATGGATCAGAGTGTGGAGCTACACTTCTACGCCAGGGACATTTGGAATTTGTGCAACAATTGTAACGCCGCCCCAACCTCCCACAAATGATAATCCATGTTTTGCAACAGCCTTGCCTGCCGTTACAAGCTCATGTAATTACACATCAGGAACAACAATTAATGCCACAACAACTGTGGGTGTTCCCACACCTTCTTGTATTACAACACCTAGGCCGGATGTATGGTTTAGTTTGATTGTACCACCCAGCGGAATTCTGAACATCAACACCCAGGCGGGTTCAATGACTGATGGTGTGATGACGCTTTACACCGGAAGTTGTTCGGGTACGCTAACTGAAATTTATTGTAATGATAATGGAATCGGAATGCCAACAGCTTCATTATCGGGATTGACACCGGGAACAACAATATTCATCAGAGTTTGGGGTTATGGAAATGCTGATGCTGGTACATTTGGAATTTGTGCTACTTCTCCAATTCCCACTGTTCAAGATTGTCCGGCAGCTATTCCTATTTGCCAAGGCGTTTACAGCCAGTCGGTTTCTTATTCTGGCACCGGAAACCTTCCCAATGAAATAGATGACGCCAACAGTTGTTTAAGCAGTGGAGAAAGAGCTGATGTTTGGTACACATTTACTGTTCAGTCAACAGGCGATTTGTCATTTACTTTAACACCTAATAATATTACGGAGGATTATGATTGGGCGGTTTACAATATCACCAATGCTACATGCTCTGACATTTATACCAATCCTGCATTGAATGTGAGTTGTAATTTTTCTGCAGATGGTGGAACAACCGGACCCAATGGAGGAAGTACACTGACCAGTCAAGGTGCTGCAGGCACACCTTACAATGAAGTTATACCGGTTGTTGCAGGTCAAACTTATGTGATCAATGTCAGCAATTATTCTACTTCTGTTAATGGCTACACGCTCAATTTAACCAATTCAACTGCCTCCATTTTTGATAATGTTCCCCCAAGAATTCAATCTGTAAACAGTTTCAATGGTTGTGCCGGAAATCAAATTATAGTCAACTTCTCTGAAAATATTTTATGCAGTTCAATAGACATCAATGATTTCACCATTACAGGTCCAGGCGGTCCATACACCATTACTGCTGTAACCTCCAATTCCTGTGCCTCAGGGGCAACCTATACCAATACAGTTTTATTGACTATTTCGCCACAGCTTTCGGTGGGATCTTATCAGGTATGCATGGATAACACTTCAGTTGCCGACTTATGTGGCAATATTGCTACAACAGGATCTATAAGCTGCACAAATTTTTCTGTAAACACTTTGCCTGTAACGCCAACATTCAGTCAAGTAGGTCCTATATGTTCCGGAGCATCAATTCCTTCATTACCTACCATTTCGCAAAATGGAATAATTGGCAGTTGGACGCCTGAAATCGATAACACTGCAACTACAACATATACTTTTACTCCAATTGTTGGACAATGTGCTTTACCAACCACAATGACAATTGTAGTGAACTCCTCCTCACTTCCAACCTTTACCCCAATAACATCAATTTGCAGCGGCGCAACCGCTCCTTCATTGCCGCTAATATCCAATAATGGGATTGCTGGAACCTGGTCACCATCTACCATTAACAATACTGCAACAGGCACCTATACCTTCACTCCAAATGTGGTAACGTCCTGTACTCAGCCAGTAACCATTACCGTTACTGTATATGACCCGCTTGTGATTTACCCACATGGAACAAATCCTACTTGCAGTTCAATATGCAATGGCTCCGCCACTGTGGATGTGGTGGGCGGTACTGCACCATATACATACAGCTGGAGCAATGGGGGAAATACACAAGCCATTTCCAATCTTTGTGTGGGAACATACAATATAACGGTGACGGATAGTCATGGGTGTACCTCAAGCGCTTTCTCGCCGGTTACAAATAATTGTATACAGATACAAAGTATTTTGGTTGACGCTTGCACTCCAAATACTCAAGAACAAGAAGAAGAAATGCTTTTCTTTCAAACTGGACAAAATCCAGTGCCCACAAATTCATTGAATATAGTATGGCCAACAGCTACTGATACCTGGAATGGACTTTGTCTTAATCAAGCATATATAAACAGTGCAAATGCCACAATTACTGGCGGTGGGGTTCTTATTCCCGTTCCACTTGGAGGAACTTTACCTGCAAATGCCAATGTGGTATTGATAACTGGCAACAGCGTATCTAATAGTTACATGAGCTTTGCCAATCTAACCGGCCCATTATATGTATTATTTCAATGTTCAGGAAATACACAGGGTCATTTTGGCAATAATGTAGCTATTTCAAATCCTTTGACTTTTAATATTAATTCAGGTTGTAGTCAAACAGTTACGTATTCGGCCACTAGTCTTCCTAATTATAATGGAAGTGGTAATGGAGGTTATGTAAATTATTCAACCAATGGAACCGCCACTTATTTGAATTATGGTTGTACAATTCCTTTCACAATACAGGGAACTCAGGTTGTATTAACCGCCCCTTCGCCGGTAACACCAACATTCACGCCATTATCTGCAATCTGTTCGGGAGAAACTTTGTCGGCATTGCCAACGACGAGTACGAATGGCATTACAGGAGCCTGGAGTCCAGCTTTGAGCAACACTGCTACTACAACTTATACATTTACGCCAAGTGTCGGACAATGTGCCACTACAACCACATTAACGATAACGGTGAACACTTCTAATTCACCAACAATAAATAATGTTATCAGTTGTGAGAGCTATGCATGGAATGGAGTGACTTATACACAAACAGGTGTATATACTTTTTCGTATCAAAACGGTTCTGGCTGCACGACTGTAGATACTTTACATCTGACTATTAACAACGGTACACACAATGTTACTACCCAAATAGCCTGTGAGTCCTACAGCTGGAATGGTACATCCTACACACAGAGCGGAACCTACACACATCCTTACAACAACGCCAGCAATTGTCCATCGGTAGACACCTTGCATCTGACGATCAACAATGGCACGCACAATGTTACTACCCAAACGGCCTGCGAGTCTTACAGTTGGAATGGTACATCCTACACACAAAGCGGAACCTACACACATCCTTACACCAACGCCAGCAATTGTCCATCGGTTGATACACTTCATGTGACCATCAACAACGGCACGCACAATGCAACTACCCAAACGGCCTGCGAGTCTTACAGCTGGAACGGTACATCCTACACACAAAGCGGAACCTACACACATCCTTACACCAACGCCAGCAATTGTCCTTCTTCAGATACTTTACATCTGACTATTAACAACGGTACGCACAATGCTACTACCCAAACAGCCTGCGAGTCTTACAGCTGGAACGGCATCACTTATACACAGAGTGGAAACTACACACATCCTTACACCAACGCCAGCAATTGTCCATCGGTTGATACATTGCATCTGACCATCAACAATGGCACGCACAATACTTCTACGCAAACAGCCTGCGAGTCTTACAGTTGGAATGGTTCATCCTACACACAAAGCGGAACCTACACACATCCCTATACCAACGCCAGCAATTGCCCATCGGTTGACACACTTCATTTGACGATCAACAATGGCACGCATAATGCAACCACGCAAACGGCCTGCGAGTCTTACAGTTGGAATGGTACCACTTACACGCAAAGCGGAACCTACACGCATCCTTACACCAACGCCAGTAACTGTCCTTCTTCAGATACTTTACATTTGACGATTAACAACGGTACGCACAATGTTACTACGCAAACAGCCTGT
>CANGIT010000004.1 GCA_947454155.1 Chitinophagaceae bacterium | reverse complement strand
TCCTTCAACCACTCGGACACGTCTCCGTTAACTATTTTATTGTCAAATGAACTATCTGCTTTTAAGCCACACTTTCTCCCGAGCACTCGGGACTCCTTCAACCACTCGGACACGTCTCCGTTAATTATTTTTATTGTCAAATGAACTATCTGCTTTTAAGCCACACTTTCTCCTGTGTAATTGGGATACGCCTACAACTAGTCGAACAGACATTAAAATTGTTGCGGGTGGCAAATGTACGTTGTTAATTCCAAAAACAAAATCATTCTATCACCTTTTCCATTTTCATGCTTCTGGAGCCTTTGACCAAAAACTGATGGTCTGTGAAATTTTGATTCTTGAACCATGCTGCTGCTTCGATTGAATTATCAAAATAGTGATAACTGCCATGCAAATTTTCATAGGGCTTCCCAACAAGTACAACAGCTGCCCAAGGATAGAGGGCAATCAAATCCAATATTGCACGATGTTCCAAATCCGAAACCTCACCCAGTTCCATCATGGCGCCAATCATCAACACCTTATTTTGTCCGGGCATAGCTGCAAAATTTTCTATTGCCAGCTTCATACTGCTTGGATTGGCGTTGTAGGCATCCAAAATGAATGTATTACCATTTTTTTTCAGCAATTGAGATCTGCTGTTGGAAGGTATATACGATTGTATCGCAGATTTTATTGCGCTTTCATCTACACCGAAATATCTACCAATGCAAACAGCTGCCAGTACGTTGGGAAGATTGTACCCTCCTACCAAATGAGTTTGAATCAACTCATCTTTGCCATTATGATTCAGTTTCACCTCGAGCAGCAAACTATCGTTATGTACAACACCATTTGTAGAAGCGCTGTTTAAGGTGCCATATGTTATCACTTCATTTACACCTGAAACCATTTCAAAAAAATAATCGTGGTCAGCAAAAACAAAGGCGGTTCCGTTATTTTCTATCAAATAACCGAATAACTCTCCCTTCCCTTTTCTTATTCCTGCCTCGCCGCCAAATCCTTCGAGATGAGCTTTGCCGCAGTTGGTAATCAACCCATGGGTAGGCATGGTATAGTCACAATATGAGGCGATTTCCTTTTGATGATTGGCCCCCATTTCAATGACAGCCAGCTCTGCGTCTTTTTTAATCTTCAAAATGGTCAGCGGTACTCCAATGTGATTATTGAGATTTCCGGTGGTGGTATAAGTGATGAATTTTTGAGACAATACAGCATGCACCAATTCTTTCGTGGTGGTCTTACCGTTACTTCCTGTGATGGCAAGGAAGGGAATATTGAATTGTTGACGATGATGTTTGGCCAATTGCTGAAGTGCAGCTAATGCATCATCCACAAAAAATAATTTCTCGTGCTCAAAACCAACGGATTCGTCTACAACACAGCACGACGCTCCTTTTTCCAAGGCTTGTTGGGCGTAGTCATTGCCGTTGAAACTAGGTCCTTTTAAGGCAAAAAACATATCCCCTGCTTTTAACTGCCGAGTGTCTGTTTGAACCGATGGAAACTGTAAATAAATGTCGTAGAGTCTTGTGATATTCATAATATGGAATTGAAATTGTGATGAAAAGCTGAATTATCTTCTGAATATTTTCATGGCATTGCTTGTGGTTATTTTTCCCACCTCTTCCGCTGTTGTGTTTTTCAGTAAAGCTATTTTCTCAGCTATTGATACCAGAAAGCTGCTTTCATTTCTTTTACCCCTAAAAGGCACGGGAGATAAATAAGGCGCATCCGTTTCAAGTACGATATGTTGCAAATCTATTTGAGTCAATACCTGATCAAGGCCGGAATTCTTATAGGTCACAACGCCACCTATGCCCAAATAAAATCCAAGTTCAATAATATCAATGGCCTCTTCCACTGTGCCGCCGAAACAATGGAAAATTCCGGTAAGTCCCCTGCTCTTGTTTTTTCTTATCACTTCAATTGTTTCACGTGTGGCATTGCGTGTATGCAAAACAATCGGAAGATTAAATGCAACAGCCCAATCAATTTGCTGCTGCAAAGCTTCGTATTGTTGATTGATAAAAGTTTTATCCCAATAGAAATCCAACCCACATTCCCCTATGGCAGCAAATTTCTTTTTTTCGAGCCAGTTCAATGCCACATCCAACTCATGATGAAAATTCTCTTTCACATAACAAGGATGCAATCCCATCATGGCAAAACAAGCATCCTGAAATTGATGTTCCATGTTTATCATGGAGTCGTGTGTTTCACTGTCAATGGCAGGTAAATACATTTTTTGCACCCCATTTTCTTTGGCGCGTCTCATCATTTCAATCCGATCATGATCAAACTCTTTCAGGTATAAGTGAGTATGGGTATCGATATACATTTTGATGTTGTAGAATAGTAAAATTATTACTGTTTGTGAATAAAAAAACGGCACCCCTCAATTATTTTACCTCTTCATTTTTCGTCTTTGTAATAATTATTTGGCGTACACTTATTGTGAAACTAGTGAAGCTAATATTCAATAAAATTTTCAGCCAATATGGTATGATTCAGCTTTTCAAAACGAAATCCTTTTTCATGAAAATGTGCCAGCACTTTCGGTAAAGCAAATTGCATTCTTGACTTCGCTTTTTCACTATCATGAAACACGACAATGGAACCGGGTTGTGTGTTTCGTATCACATTAATCAAACATTGCTCGCCATTGATGTCAACATCAAAATCACCACTGAGCACCGACCACATGACAGTTTTCAATTTGAAGCGGGATCCAGACAATTGCCTAAGCTGAAACCTTGTGATTCTGCCGTATGGAGGTCTGAAGAAATCGCTGTCGATCCAATTTTTGGCGGCAGCAATGTCATCGAGATATTTTGCATCATCCGTTTTCCAGCCATTGAGATGATGCATGGTATGATTGGCCACAGCGTGTCCTTCTGCAATGATTCTTTTATACGCATCAGGAAACTTCTTTACGTTGTCGCCGATGCAGAAAAAAGTAGCTTTGGCATCGTATTTTTTCAATTCATCCAAAACAATTGGGGTGATTTCGGGGTGAGGGCCGTCGTCAAATGTCAGATATATTGTCTTTTCAGAAGAATTGACCTTCCAAACGCAAGAACAATATAACCAGCGAAGCCAAAAAGGCGATTTAACAAAATATAACAACTAAATATTTTTTTGGAGAAAATAAACTGCATTACCTTCAAACAGTCTACATCAACAAAAATAATCATTATGCTGACAAAAAAATCCTTGCTGCTGATTGCCGCAGCTATTATGAGCACCTTCTTTATTTCCTGCAAAAAAGACAACTCCTCTACTTCCACCGAAATTGAAACTACATTTGACCTTTCCGGTAAACAAGCCATAAGCGATGGCCTAACTGAAGATGCCAGCAATGTGCTGGACGAGACAGTTGAAAACGCCAACCTATCGGGCTCACGCGAGCCGCTGGTTTGTTCCGGTACTACTACCTGTGCACAAGTCACCATCTCTCCGGGCGCATTTCCTAAAACCATCACATTGGATTTTGGAACAGCAGGTTGCACAAGTAACAACGGCGTTACCAGAAGCGGTATCGTTCACATCACCCTCTCAGATTCACTCAGAAGACCCGGCAGCACAGCTGTAATGACTTTTGAAAACTATTTTGTAAACGGATATCATAAAGAAGGAACCATCACCTGGACAAACACTAGTTCTGTTGGTACAAGAAGCTGGCACCGCGATGTAACCAACGGCCGTATCACCGCACCCGATGGAAGAATCTGGTCTCATACCAGTTCAAGAGATATCACACAAGTAGCAGGCATCAATACACCAAGAGTATTAATTGATGACGCCTTTACAATCACAGGCACAGGTACTGTTACCAATTCCAATGGGGTCAGCAGAACTTCTACCATTTTAACCGCGTTACACAAACAAGTCAGCTGTGAACATATTGATCAGGGCACGGTTAAATATCAAGGCCCGAACCATTTTGCCACTCTTGATTTTGGCAATGGCACATGTGACAATCTGGCTACCATCTCAATAGACGGATATCCTGCTAGATCAATCACACTTCCTTAATTTTTTAATTTTTATTGTTGTTTAGGCCGCATTTTTTTAAATGCGGCCTTTCATTTTGACTACCCATCTGCAATAATTGCAATTCACCTAAAATCAATATATTGTGTTACATAAAATAAAATTATGAGTATACATATCAGTGCCAAGAAAGGAGAAATTGCTTCAGTAGTTTTAATGCCAGGCGACCCGTTAAGAGCAAAATACATAGCTGAAAAATGGCTCACCGACCCTGTTTTGGTGAGCACTACAAGAAATATTTTCTTTTATACCGGCATGTATAAAAATACGCGAATTACCATAGGCGCCAGTGGGATGGGATGTTCCTCAATTGGAATTTATTCTTATGAACTCTATAAAGATTATGATGTGCAATGCATCATTAGAATTGGTACCGCAGGTGCTTACTACGATACTGTTGGATTGTATGACATCATCAATGTCGACAATGCCTGCAGTGAATCCACCTATGCAAAATTTGCATTTGGCAACAATCAATCTGCCATTGCCCATCAAGGCAAAGCTTTTGACATCATTAACGCTAAGGCGTCAGAATTGGGAACACCCGTCTTAGCCGGCAATATCCATTCCAGCGACATATTCTACCGTAAAAACCCCGCCATTCCTGAAATAGCTGTTGAACATCATTGCAAAGCTGTGGAAATGGAAGCTTTCGCGCTTTTTGCCAATGCTTTGGAGCTGGGAAAATCGGCTGCCACCATTTTGACCATCTCTGATGTCATTCCTACCGGCGCCCATATCTCTTCCGATGACCGTGAGCGTTCGCTAAACCCGATGATTACCCTAGCTTTGGAATCGGCGGTAGCGATAGAAAAATCGTTGTGATTTTATTGTAAAAGCTCGTTCGTGGCTATCTTTGCAAGCCAATAAACACTTCATGTTAACGAGGGTATGCCCCAATGGACCTATCATCTTTATACATCAAGTAAACATAATCATCCGAACATAGCTCAATGCAAAATTCTTCTAAAAAAGTGCGTGTACGTTTTGCCCCCAGTCCCACTGGCGGTCTGCATCTCGGTGGCGTAAGAACAGTTTTATACAATTATCTCTTTGCCCGAAAACATAAAGGCGATTTCATTCTCAGGATTGAGGATACGGATCAGACAAGATTCGTTAAAGGCGCCGAACAATACATTTATGATTGTTTGAAATGGTGCGGACTTGAGCCTGATGAAAGCACTATGCACCCAGGCGAATATGGCCCCTACCGTCAAAGTGAGCGAAAACCTTTATATAAGGAATATGCGCTGCAACTGATTAAAGACGGGCATGCCTATTTTGCTTTTGACACACCCGAAGAGCTGGAGCGCATGAGAAGTGAAAACAAAACCGAAGAAAATCCCTCTCCTCAATACGATGCGATGTTCAGAATGAGGATGAGGAACTCACTGACTTTATCAGCTGCTGAAACCGAGGCATTGATCAATGCAGGCACTCCTTATGTGATCAGGATCAAGATCCCTCAAAATGAAACTATTACTTTTAACGACCTTATCCACCATGAAGTAAGCTTTGACGCTTCAGTGGTAGACGATAAAGTATTGCTCAAAGCCGATGGCATGCCCACTTATCACCTTGCCGTAGTGGTAGATGATTTTCTGATGAAGATCACACATGCTTTCAGAGGTGAAGAATGGCTGAGCAGCGCTCCTGTTCATATTTTGTTGTGGAAATATCTTTTCGGACTTGAGCACATGCCACAATGGGCTCACCTGCCTCTCATCTTAGGGCCCAACGGAAAGTTAAGCAAACGCGATGGCGCCAAATTCGGGTTTCCGGTTTATGCCATGAATTGGACTGATCCCAGAACGCAGGAATTTACCGAAGGTTTCCGTGAAAAAGGATTCTTGCCCGAAGCATTTGTCAACCTGTTGGCCATGCTGGGATGGAACAGTGGTACCGAGCAAGAGATTTTCAGCATTGAAGAACTTATAGAAAATTTCTCCATCGAAAGAGTACATAAAAGCGGGGCAAAATTTGATTATGAAAAAGCCAGATGGTTCAATCAGGAATGGATCAAAAGAAAAACGGCCACCTCGTTATTGACTTCCGTAAAGGATTTGCTGTCTAATAATGGATTGTCGGTTACAGATGATGCCTATCTCGAAAAAGTAATTGAAATGGTGAAAGACAGGTGTACATTGATCAGTGACTTTTTCGAACAGAGCGCCTACTTCTTCTCTGCACCAGCCACACTCGACCTGGAGGCTGTTTTAACAAAATGGAATGAATCCAAAACTTCATTCTTCCAACAATTGATGGCTTCGCTGCAAACCAATTCAAGTTGGAATGCCGCTGAAATTGAATTGGTCTTCAAAGAACTTGCCGCCAAACTCAACATCAAACCAGGCGAACTGCAATTGCCGATGCGCATCATGCTGGTGGGCGGAAAATTTGGACCCGCAGTTTTTGAAATCGCACATACCATTGGAAAAGAAGAAACCATCAGCCGTATCCATTATGCCTTAAATAAAATAAATGCCTGATTATGAATAGACCCATCAGAGTATTGGTGGCCAAAGTTGGTCTCGACGGCCATGACCGAGGTGCTAAAGTCATCGCCACTTCATTAAGAGATGCAGGTATGGAGGTAATCTACACCGGTCTTCGGCAAACCCCCGAAATGGTAGTGAATACAGCACTCCAGGAAGATGTGGATGCTATTGGTGTGAGCATCTTGAGCGGAGCACACATGACTGTTTTCCCAAAAATCATCAACTTGCTCAAATCAAAAGAAATGCACGATGTGCTCCTGACCGGAGGTGGCATCATACCAGAAGAGGATATGGCACAACTTCAGGAGATGGGTGTAGGCCAACTCTTTCCCCCTGGCACTACCACTGCCACCATCGCATCTTATATCGAAACGGAAGTCAAAAGCAGAAGAAATTTTTAAACCATCAACCATGTACACCACCCTACTAACGGAGAAGAATAACGGAATTTTCATCATCACCGTCAATCGTCCCGATAAGATGAATGCCCTCAACAAAGAGGTGTTCAACGACCTGGACAAAGCGATGGATGAGGTTAAAAACGATGAATCCATAAAATCAGTGGTCATTACCGGAGCCGGTGCAAAAGCCTTCGTTGCCGGAGCCGATATCGCAGAATTTTCAACCTTCACCAAGGAAGAAGCCATTGCATTATCTAAAAGAGGGCAACAGGTTTTTTTCAAAATTGAAAACAGCCAAAAGCCTGTAATCGCAGCGGTGAATGGTTTTGCACTGGGTGGAGGATGCGAATTGGCCATGGCCTGCCATTTCAGAATTTGCAGCGACAATGCACGCTTCGGACAACCTGAAGTCAATCTTGGACTTATTCCGGGATATGGCGGCACACAGCGATTGACACAACTGATCGGAAAGGGCAAAAGCATGGAACTGAATATGACCGGTCAGATGATCGATGCAACCGAAGCCTTGCGTTTGGGCCTGGTCAATCATGTTACAGCTGCTGATGAGCTGATGAATAAAGCCATTGAAATGCTTACACTCATCCAAAGTAAAGCACCGGTGGCAGTGGGTAAAATCATCACCTGTGTAAACATCGCTGTCATGGGCGACAGTGCCTTCACCAACGGTACATCAGGCTTTGAAAAAGAAGCAGAGGCATTTGGGGAGTGCTTCGAAACTGAAGACATGAAAGAAGGCACGCAGGCATTTCTTGAAAAAAGAAAAGCGGCATTCAAAGGAAAATAAAAAACAAATTCATATGCAATACAGAATTGAAAAAGACACCATGGGTGAAGTGCAAGTGCCTGTGGAGGCCTACTACGGCGCACAAACACAAAGAAGCATCGACAATTTCAAAATCGCACAGGATATCAATAAGATGCCTAAAGAAATCATCAAGGCATTTGCTTACCTGAAAAAAGCGGCGGCCATCACCAACTTTGAAGCCGGTGTGCTTCCGCAGGAAAAATGTGAAATGATTGGAAAAGTATGCGACGAGATTTTGGAAGGAAAATTAGATGCCTATTTTCCTTTGGTGGTTTGGCAAACAGGCAGCGGCACACAAAGCAACATGAATGTGAATGAAGTGATCGCTTACAGAGGGCATGTGCTCAATGGCGGACAATTGAGCGACAAAGACAAATTCTTACATCCCAATGATGATGTGAACAAATCACAATCGAGCAATGACACATTTCCTACAGCAATGCATATTGCCGCCTATAAGATCATCATGGAAACCACCATCCCCGGTATTGAAAAGCTGAGAGACACATTGCAGGCAAAAAGCGAAGCCTTTATGCATGTGGTGAAAATCGGGCGCACACACTTTATGGACGCCACTCCGCTTACGGTCGGGCAGGAATTCAGCGGTTATGTATCACAACTGAACCATGGATTGAAAGCCATCAAAAACACTTTATCGCACCTCAGCGAACTGGCATTGGGTGGTACGGCGGTAGGCACAGGCATCAACACGCCGGAAGGTTACGCAGAAAATGTTGCCCGTCACATCGCCCAACTGACGGGACTTCCATTTGTAACTGCAGAAAACAAATTTGAATCCCTGGCCGCACATGATGCCATCGTTGAAGCGCACGGCGCATTGAAAACAGTGGCGGTAAGCCTCATGAAAATCGCCAATGACATCAGGATGCTTTCTTCCGGTCCCAGAAGCGGTATAGGCGAATTGTTCATACCAGACAACGAACCCGGCTCTTCCATCATGCCAGGCAAAGTGAATCCTACACAATGCGAAGCATTGACCATGATTGCCGCACAGGTAATGGGCAACGATGTGACCATCGGCATTGGTGGCAGCAACGGGCATTTCGAATTGAACGTGTTCAAGCCGGTGATGATTTACAACTTCCTGCATAGCGCTCGTTTGATTGGCGACGGATGCGTTTCTTTCAACGACAAGTGTGCAGTTGGCATTGAGCCGATTGAATCCAACATCAAAAAACATGTAGACAACTCCTTGATGCTGGTCACCGCACTGAATACAAAAATCGGTTATTACAAAGCGGCTGAAATTGCCCAGAAGGCCCACAAAGAAGGCACCACACTGAAAGAAATGGCAGTAAAACTGGGCTATCTGAGTCCCGAAGAATTTGACGAATGGGTGATTCCTGCAAAGATGGTGGGTAAACTCTGATAAGCAAGCACTCATTAATACTGAAGGAATAAGACAGAAAAGCAAATCAGCTTGCCTGTTTTATTCCTTTTTTCATTTATGCTAAGGTGAAAATACTGTCTATTGCATGTGAAGATACATCAACAGTTGAAGTAAAAAACGGAAAGGAATTTTTTGATCAATATGGAAAACGTCCGAACTTGCTATCGTGATTTAAATCACGATAGTGGTAATTTTTTCGTAGTCTGAAATAAGAATCTTCAAACTGAAAATAGCTTTTTCAGCTTATGGCTTTATCTGTAAATATTCAATTGCTTATTGAACCGGCACATTGAAGATACCTTCTGTAATGTTTTTCTGTCCAGGTCCTGCACCATTATTGTCTTTCACAACACCCGTGAAAGTACCCACACAGCGTGTAGCCGTTAAAGAGGTGACTGTAATGGTGAAAGCAGGATTCTGATTCTGATTAGCGGGGTCTGTTCCGGCAAAATAATCAACAGATGACACATCGAAATAATCACAAGTAACGGTGATGCCGGTTGCCATCTGATTCACATTATACGTTGCAGGCGTAACGCTTCCACCCATCGATTTGCTGATTTGTAAATTGATGGAAGGATTGACACTGCTGGAAGAAGCGGTGCCGTCAATACTTAGAATGGAAGGCCCTGAAGCATTCGACAATCCTGCCGTGGCATTTACATTGAAGGTTGTAAACACTCCATCTATCTTACAGGTGATATAATCTGTCGGTGCTCCGGTAACAGGCACAGAAACGGTACAAGTGTTGTTTCCGCTGGTAACATCGTAATTGAATGCTCCTGCAGCGGATGGTGTACCATTGGCATATAACACCACTTGTTGTGCGCCGGTTGTAGTAAATAATCCTGTTCCGGAAAATGACATACCATTGACCACAGGCGTAGTGATGGAATAACTGCCTATCGTGGTCACATTGGCGAAAATAGTAAGAGTGTTGGAAATATTGGTGGCGATGCCTGATGCATAATTGCCATTAAGCACAGCGCCAGTACAATCAGCCGGTGATCCTGTAAAAGTGAAAACCGCCGGAGATGCAAGTGGGTCAAATGTTACGGCAAAACTGCAAGTACTGGAACCTGCAGTGAGTGCGTACGTGAATGTGCCGGCTGCAGCAGGTGTACCAGTGGCCGTCAAGGTAATACCTGTAGTTCCTGGAGACAATAATCCTGAGGCAGAAAAACTAACCCCATTAACGGTAGCTGTGCTCAAAGAGAATGAACCTGGAGTAACCACGCTGATGTTTACAGCAGCTGTATTATTCGAGGTCATCTGAAGATTTTGCATGTAAGTTCCTGCCAAAGAAAATCCGGTACATGTGGTGCCTGCACCACCAAGGGTAAAGTCGGCGATGCCGCTGCTAGAGGTATCATTGGTCACTTGCACATCTACAGTGCATTGAGAGTTATTGTAGGTAATGATGAAAGTGTTGATGCCGGTCTGCAAGGGTCTTCCGGAAGCATATATCCTTGCCGTATTGATACCCAATTGCGGGAAGTCTCCACTTCCTCTGAAGGAATAACCATTTACCGTATCAGAGCTGATGGTGTAACTGCCGGGAGATGTTACATCAACTTGCACGTCGATATAGTTGGTGAGATTACCAAGGGTTGAATCGGCCTTGTAAACTCCCACCACATTGGCTGGCAGGCAATTCAAACCTGCAGGATCAGCTTTCAACGTTCCTGCGGAAATATCCCAACTCAGTTCTTTCTGACAAGAGCTAAACAATAATACAGTAAGGAACAAAAGAAAAAGGCTTGCTATATATTTCATCAGTATTTTATTTTTTCCAAACAACAGATTCAGCCATGAATTCATTTTGAACATTGTTGGGAGCATTTTTACAATCTTAAAATCGGGACTAAAGATAAATCAATTTAGTAGAATGAAAGTAATGACAGATCAGGGATTTGAGGGCGACATTTCTTTGTCTGCGGGAGTTGCTTTGAAAAATCTTTTTTGAAAAAGTAAAATCGCTATCACACCTCCACTGATGGCCGCATCTGCCAGGTTGAATATGGGACGAAAAAACTCAAAGTCCTCTCCTCCCCACATCGGAAACCAGTCGGGAAAATGACCTCTGATAACAGGAAAATATAGCATATCCACCACATTGCCATGTAAAAATGTTCCATAACCTTTTCCCGCTGTAGTGGCAAGACCGGCATAACCGGTATATTCATTGATCAAAGGATTATAGACCATCCCCTTGTCGAAAATGAGTCCGTAAAAACAACTGTCGATCAGATTGCCCAAGGCGCCTGCAAAAATAAGTGCCGCACAAAAAATAAAACCATTGTGATATTTCAATCTGATGATTTTCCCCAGATAAAATACACCAAAAATCACAGCGCCCATTCTAAAAACAGTAAGCGCCAGTTTACCCCAGTTGCCTCCGAATTTCCAGCCATAAGCCATCCCGGGGTTTTCAACAAAATATAGTTGAAACCACTGACCACATACAGGTCGGGCTGTATTCAAATCAAAATTGGTTTTGACATAAAATTTCAACAACTGATCCGCCACTAAAATGGCGAGAATGACAATAACGACGTGTATCTTTTTCATATAGAAAGGCAAAGATAATGGGATGATTTGATGATTTGATGATTTGGTGATTTGGTGATTTGGTGATTTGGTGATGTAGTGTATTAAATATGAACCCGTATCCAGTATCCAGCATCCAGTATCCAGTATCCAGCATCCAGCATTCAGCACCCAGCACCCCTACACTACTCTTCAAAATAAACCCGTTTTACCCTTTGTGAAATATTGGTGAGAATTTCATAAGCTATGGTACCTGCCCATTGAGCGAGCTCTCCCACATGCGGCTGATGACCAAACACAATCACTTCTTCGCCCTCAAGGGTATCAATACCAGTGATGTCGATAATGGTCATGTCCATACAAACATTTCCTATTACCGGCGCCAGCTTTCCGGCTACAAGCATCTTTCCGTTACCGTTACCCAAACTTCTTGGATAACCATCGGCATATCCAATTCTCACAGTAGCCACCTTGCTGTCTTTTTCAATTCTGCCTTTTCTTCCATACCCTACAGTTTCACCTGCTTTTAAATGCTTGATTTGTGCAATGGTGGTTTTGAGTGTGGTGACCGTTTTGAGTGAGGACAATTCTCCTGCGCCATATAGTCCGATGCCCAATCGTACCATGCCCATATGCAGCTCTGGATGGCGATGAATGGCGGCAGAGTTGCAAACATGTCTGGTAAAGCCATAACCCAATTGAGTTTCCAAACGATTCGCCATGCTTTCAAATAGTTGCGATTGAAGAGAGGTGAATTCATCTTGCAAAGGATCTTCACTGGCCACCAAATGCGTAAATACAGATTTAATCATCACGCCATCTGTTCCTTCAATTAGTTCCAACAAGCCGAGCATGTCTTCTTCGGTAAATCCGAGACGGTGCATGCCGGTATCAAGCTTCAAATGAACAGGATAATGCTTGATTTCATGTTCCTCCAAATAACTTAAAAACGATTGCAGGATGGACAATGAATAGATTTCTGGCTCAAGACAGGCGCCAATCATGTTATCAAAACCTACAGGACTAACATTCATCACCATGATGGGTAAACGAATTCCGGCCCTGCGAAGCTCAACACCTTCATCGGCATAAGCCACAGCAAGCATGTGGATGCCCTCACGCTGCAAGAGTGAAGCCACTTCGGCACTGCCACTGCCATAGCCAAAGGCTTTTACCATCACCATCACCTTGACTTCTGGCTTTAGTTGTCTTCTGTAGATATTGAGATTATCGCGCAAGGCGTTGAGATCAATCTCCAAAACGGTGTCATGCAATTTTTGCTCCAGCAAACGGCTTACTTTTTCAAAACCAAATGAACGTGCCCCTTTCAACAAAATGGTCTGATGGTGCAAATCGATTTTCGGAAGCTGTTGAATCAGTTCCTGGGTGTCGTTAAAAAAATCGATGCGGGGAATGGACTGAAAAAAATGCTGATGTGCGGAAATTCTCGGACCAACGGCGATGAGGTGGTTGATCATCCTGGAGTTGAGGATTGCGGCCACCTTACTATATAACTGTTCGTCTTTTGAATAAGGCTGGTGAATATCACTTAGTATCACTGTTTTATGGGAATACTGATGCTGTTGCGCCAGAAAATCCAAAGCGATGTTGAGCGAATCGATGTCAGCACTGTAACTGTCATTGATTACCAGACACTGATTGATACCCGGCTTGATTTCCAGACGCATCGCTAAAGGCCTGAGCCAGGGCATTTGCACTTGAATGAAATCAGCAGACGTGTCCAGATGTAACAAAGCAAGACAAACAGTCAAGGCATTGAAAACCGAGGCCTCGTCAACAAAAGGAATCGTGAATTCAAATTCTTTTCCATCATAACGGCAAGTAATAGTCGAAGTAATATCCGTTTTGTTAACCTGCAGACATTGCAAATTCGCATCGGATTGATGCCCCCATGACAAAAGCTTTACCTCCGGATGTGATTGAGAAAACTTGCTGAGTGACTCATTCACAGAAGGATCATCTGCGTTATAAATAATGGTTTTGGCGCCTGCAAACAGTTTCAGTTTTTCCTCTATTTTTTGTCTTTGCGAACTGAAACCTTCGGCATGGGCTTCACCCATGTATGTGAGAATACCCATATCGGGCCTGATGACAGGTTGAAGCTTTTCCATCTCTCCTGTTTGTGAGATACCTGCCTCAAAAATGCCCAGCTGATGATGCTCGTTCATCTGCCAAACACTGAGCGGAACGCCAATCTGAGAATTGTAACTTTTAGGACTTCTGACAATATTGAAGCGGGGTTGCAACAGCTGAAACAGCCATTCTTTCAAAATGGTTTTACCATTGCTGCCTGTGATACCGATCACGGGAAAATCAAAATGAGAACGATGAAATGCTGCCAATTGCTGCAAAGCCATAACGGTATCTCCTACGCGCATAAAACCGGCCTCTGGAAAAATTTGAATCCGATCTGTTGGATAACTGAGGTTGATGATAAATTTCCTGACACCAGACTGATACAGCTGGCCGATATAATCACTTCCTTTACGGTGGGGTCCATCAATGGCGATGAACAATGAAATTTCAGGCAGCGATAATTTTCTGCTGTCGATGAGCAAGTCAATGACAGTTTCATCGGTTGGTGTTTGACATATCTCTGCACCGATGGCTTTAGCTATATCTGAAAAATTGTATCTCAAATTGACTGAAAATTAATTGGATTTTAGAACACATCTTCCGGCGTTCCTTTTTTACGGTTAAACACGGAATATAGAATCGACCCAAAAATGCATACTACGATAAGTATCAATGAACCCAATACCTGCACTTCCTTTCCCAGCCATTGGTCCAGCCAAAATTCAAGCAACATTTTCGCCCCTATCAACACTAATACGATTGCAATGCCCTGTTGCAGATAGTCGAACTGCGAAACTGCGCTTCGCAGCAGAAAAAACAGGCTTCTAAGTCCCAATACTGCAAAAATATTGGAAGTGTAAATCACCATTTTATCTATCGAAATACCAATAACAGCCGGAATGGAATCCAGCGCAAAAACCAGATCGATGGCACCCAGGAGTATGACCACCACAAAAAGTGTTGTGTACAAGGGTTTGCCGTTTTCCCTGATGATATAACGCCCATCCCCATCTCCTTTGGCCAGAGGCAAAAATCGATGCATCAATTTATAGATGCGTGTATCATGAGGCTCAAATTCTTCATCGTTGTTGGAACGGAACATTTTTATACCAGTGTATAACAAAAAAATACCGAACACATAAATCAACCCGTGAAATTGCTGCAGCAAGGATACACCCAAAGTGATGAAAAGAATTCTAAAAAAAATGGCCATCATGATACCGGCCAGCAAAACCCTGCCGTAATATTTTTCTTTTACTTTAAAGGAATTAAAAATGATGATGAAGACGAAAATATTGTCAATGCTCAGGCTCCACTCCATCAGGTAGGCGCTTAAATAGGATACGGCAATTTGCTTGTCACTTTCCTCGTACCATAAAAAAACAAAAAAGGCCAATGCAATGCAAACCCAAAAGCAAATTTGAATCAATGCTGTTTTGTAGGAGATCACTTTGTTTTTACGGCTCAGCAATCCAAGATCGATGGCAAGAGCCAGCAGAATGATTAAGGCAAATGTCAGGTATATGAGATTACTCAGGTTCATGGCTGTCTTCTTTGAGCATAGCTTCTGCTGCGTATCCACTGAAACAAGAGAGCAAAAAGAATAACCAGTACAATAGGCATTGCGATGTTGATCAGCTGCCATTGCATTTGCTCTTCTTCTATTTTCTTTTTATCCAGCAAACGCACAATGTAGTCTTTGTTTTTCGCTTCAGACAAGTCATGTTCATTGATCATGTGATCGAGCGCATTCAAGAGGAACTCACGGTTGACAAAAGGAAATTGACGTTGTGAACCATAGGTAAAAGGATTCATCCCCATAGGTAACGGCTGACCACCTTTTGCAACGGCATTTAGCACCAGGTCGCCATCTGAAGCCACCAGCAACTGATTGCGTTGAATGGCTTCCGGCAAAAATTCCATTCCATATTGTTGCAGGCTGTCGTTCAAGGCCTGTGTGAGTCTGTTCCTGTATAATGAAAAAAACTTCCCTTCCAGTAAAACCGCCACAGGGACATGCGGTGTTTTGAATTTTTCGTTTTCGGGAGCAGTCACGTTTTCACGACCGCTGATCAGAGCAGGTGAAGAGATGATTCTCGCATTGGTGGAAGACCACAATAAAATCGTTTTTTTGATGCCTTCGGCCTCAATGGTATCAATAGGGTTGACAAACCTTCCGGCCACATACCCCAGATTCTTGTTGATGGGATGATTATTGGGCGACTCCAGCACCGGAAAATAATTCCAGGGCAGAAATTCAAACTGTCCGTTTCCGCTGACGTCAAAAGGAAGATAGTCGCATTGCAAATCCATCAAAAGTGAAGGATTGACCCGCACACCATATTTGAAAAGCAAGTCGTTCAATTCCAGATCACGCTCATAAGCCACCACTTCGTTCTTCACTTGCAGACTATCCATCTCTGCATTGAGCTTGTCAATAAAGAAAAGTACTTTGCCGCCATTCATGATGTACTGGTCTAACTTCAGTTTTTCATAATCAGAAAACTTCAGTGTCGGCTTCACTATGATCAATGCTTTGAATTCCGGCGCGATGAATGGCTGTGTGGCGAGGTCAACAAGCTGAAGATCATAAGCCGGGCCTATGGTTTGTTCTGCAAGATCATACACGCGCTCATCCATCGGCTCACCGTTACCGGTAGCATAGGCTACCGCAGCTTTTTTCTTTTCAGTAATCTTTGCTATTCCGTTGGCCAGCTGGTATTCAAGCAGCGCTTCAGCACCGATGATTTCTTTATAATTGAGTTGAGGTGTTTTACCCTTGAAAATCTCTACCGGCAATATCCTGTTGTTGTAATGCATTAAGGCAACCGGAAATAAACGTTGCTGTTGCTGACCACCTTTCACCTGTGCAGTGAGATTGATGGAGGGAACTCCCATGGCATCTAGCGAATCGGCATAGGTAACTTGAGTGCCTTCTACCAATTCTTCAGGGGAGATGATATGATAAACCAATTGGGTGCCCGCGAGCTCCTTGAATTCTCTGAGCATGTCTTCTGTTGAGACACCAAGCTTCCTGAATCCGCTGGGATAATTGCCTTTCAGGAAAACATCCACTGTCACTGTAGAATCAAGATGTTTCAACAATTTGGTTGTACCTTTTGAAAGGGTGAATCTTTTTTCGTTGGTCAGATCTAAGCGAGAATGAAAAAAAGAGGCGATGATATTGATAGGCACCATCAAAACAAGCATCAATATGAACCATGCAGATGCACTGAAACCCTTCTTTTTATGGTTTGATTGTAGGCTGCTCATTTTCTTCGGGTAAGTTTCATTTCAGTGAATAAAAGAAGAATTACAACGATACTGACAAAATAAACCAAATCTCGGGTATCGATTACGCCCCTGCTGATGCTGCGATAATGAAAATCTATGCCCAGCATTTCTATATAATAATCGGCATTCCCTTTAAAAAAAGCAATATGACTCAGTGCACTGAAGCCGTAATAAAAAGTCAAACAAAAAAATGCACTCAATAAAAATGCTACGATAGCATTGGTAGTCGATCCGCTGCAAGCCAGCCCAATGGCAGAAAATGAGGCGCCCAAAAGGATCAGCCCCATGTAACTGCCCATGATACCTCCGGTATCAATATCCCCTGTGGCACTTAAGGCATGAATGGTGTAAATGTAGATGGTACTGGGCAATAACACCAATAGAAGTATGAAAAGGATAGCAAGGTATTTGCCCCGAATGATTTTTCCGGCAGTCAAGGGCCTGGTGATTAAAATCTCTAAAGTACCGCTTTTGAGCTCATCCGACAATGTTCGCATGGTGATAGCAGGAATCAGAAACATCAGCACCCAAGGTGCCAGGTCGAAGAATTTATCCATGCCTGCGTATCCGTATTCGAAAATACTGCTGTCTTGCAATACAAAAAGAAACAAACCATTGATCAGCAAGAATAAAACAATAGCCATATAGCCAGTTAGGCTACTGAAAAACTGATTGAATTCTTTTTTGCAAATACTCCACATAATTGGTGCTGCAATTTAAACTTTAAACCATTAAAAATCATGAGAATTGACGTTTCTGAAATTTATTTACCGATGCCTGCAACAATATGCGTTCACCTTTTGTCTACTACACTATATATAGCGTTTACCAAAACCTACTGATCCCCCCGCAAGGGGGGATTTCTCATTGTACTTTCGCTGTACATACTCAATTTTTTCTTATATTCGGTTCCATTTATCAAATCAAACACAGAAGAAAAATGAAAAAAACACTGAGTTTACTGGCTGGATGCGCATTATTTGCCATGAGTTGCCAGAAGTCGAGCGTTGACGAGCTAACCAACAACGACGGCAGTTTAGTAGTAGGCCAGCAAGCGCCTGCAGCTCGTTACTGCGCATCTTACGAAGTTTTGCAACGCCAGCTGAAAGAAGATCCTTCCTTAGCCGCACGTATACAATCCATTGAAAATTTCACTACCCGTTTTGAGCAAAATCCTTCCATGAACCGCTTGGTGAATGGCGTGATTGTGATTCCTGTGGTCGTAAATGTTTTGTATAACACAGCCGCACAAAATGTGTCACTGGCTCAGATACAATCTCAAATTGCAGTATTGAATGCAGATTATGCGGCTACCAATACCGATTATAACCTCACTCCAACTTTGTTTCAATCCGTTCGTTCCGGAAATTGCAATATTCAATTTGTATTGGATACGGTTATTCGCAAATCAACCACCAAAACCAGCTTCTCTACCAATGATGGTTGCAAAAAATCAAGCGGTGGCGGTGTTGCACCTACCAGTCCAACTACCAAACTCAATATGTGGTGCTGTAATTTAAGTGGCGGAATTTTGGGCTATGCTCAATTCCCCGGAGGAAGTTCAGCTACTGATGGTGTTGTGATTGACGACAACGCTTTTGGTTCTACCGGAACAGTAACCGCTCCTTATAACAAAGGAAGAACGGCTACTCACGAAGTGGGACATTGGCTCAACCTTCGCCATATCTGGGGTGATGCCACTTGCGGCAGCGACCTCGTAAATGATACTCCTACACATAACACCGCTAACTACGGATGTCCTGCATCTGGTCACAAATCTACTTGTACCGGCACTCCTGTTGAAATGACCATGAACTATATGGATTACACAGATGATGCCTGCATGTACATGTTCTCTTTGGGCCAGAAAGCCAGAATGCAAGCTTTGTTTGCCACTGGCGGAGCCAGAGTTAGTTTTGCTCAGCCTTAATCTACAAAAACAGACTTTTCAAAAACAGACCTCTTATATGAGGTCTGTTTTTTTAAGCCGTCTTTTTTTCTTTAATAAAATAAGCGCCTGCCTTATTATAGACAGACGCTTACTTTTTTTAACTAACCCTATAAATTAAACTGCAAAACTCTCTCCACAACCGCAACTCCTGCTGGCGTTGGGGTTATTGAAATAAAATCCTTTACCATTCAAGCCATCACTGAAATCCAGTTCGGTATTCACGAGGTAAAGGAAACTTTTCAAATCAGTAACGATTTTCAAGCCTTTGTCTTCAAAAACCTGATCCATCGGCTTTTGTTCATTGTCAAAATCCAATTTGTAACTCAGACCGCTGCAACCACCTCCTACCACACCAACACGAAGGAAATAAGTGCTGTCCTGGTCTACTCCGGCCTCTTTCATCAGTTGTTGCACCTTAGCTTTCGCTTTGTCGCTGATATAAATACTATTATCTGTAGCAATCATGTTGATGACGTATTAATGAATCACACTTTCTTCGAACTTGATTTTTTCCATACCATTTTTTTCGCGATAGTCATTGATGGCAGCTTTGATGGCATCTTCCGCCAAAACAGAACAGTGAATTTTAACTGGGGGAAGATTCAATTCTTCGACGATGGTCATGTTGTCGATTTTCAATGCCTCATCCACCGACTTTCCTTTGAGCCACTCAGTAGCCAAAGACGAAGAAGCGATAGCGGAACCACAACCAAAGGTTTTGAATTTGGCATCGGTAATCATTCCGTTTTCGGGATTGACTTCAATTTGCAGACGCATCACGTCACCGCATTCAGGAGCACCTACCAGACCGGTACCCACATTTTTACTCGCTTTGTCGAGTGTTCCCACATTTTTTGGATTCTGGTAATGATCAATTACTTTTTCTGAATATGCCATGGTATTTAATTTGATAATTTGAAAATAGATGAATTTACACTTGATTCATAAAAATCCGATAAGTACTTTATTGCTTGTTGGACATTGGATATTTTTAATGCCCAGCCCATTCAATGGTATTGAGGTCGATTCCTTCCTTATACATTTCCCACAATGGGCTCATCTCTCTTAATTTCAATACGGTATCAGTGATAGCCTTGATGGTGTAATCAATCTCTTCTTCCGTGGTAAAACGACTTAACCCAAAACGAAGAGAACTGTGTGCCAGGTCATCGCCCAGGCCGAGCGCTTTCAACACATAGGAAGGTTCGAGCGAAGCCGAAGTACAGGCGGAACCTGAACTCAGGGCGATATTTTTATTAAAACCCATCAGCAATCCTTCTCCTTCAACATGTTTGAATGAAATATTGGCCACATGGGGCAAGCGATGTTCCTGACTGCCATTGACATAAGCCTCTTCAATTTGCATCAGTGCCGTTTGCAATTTATCTCTCAACACACTGATTCTTTTGGCATCAGCTTCCATTTCCTGCATACAAAGTTCACAGGCTTTACCAAAACCAACAATGCCGGTTACATTCAATGTACCACTTCTCATGCCTCTTTCATGGCCACCGCCATCCATTTGGGCCGTCACTTTTACTCTTGGGTTTTTTCTGCGTACATATAAAGCACCTACACCTTTGGGACCATACATCTTATGAGCGGTGAAAGCCATCAGATCGATGCCATCTTTGTTTACATCCACCGGAATTTTTCCCACAGCCTGCGTTGCATCGGTGAACAACAAGACGCCGTTTTTACGGGCGATCTGGCTGATTTCACGAATAGGCATCACCGTTCCGATTTCGTTGTTGGCATACATGACGGCAATCAAAATGGTTGATGGTTTGATGGCGGCTTCCAACGCAGACAAATCAATCAAACCTTCATTATTCACTTCAAGATAAGTGACTTCTCCGCCTTGTTTTTCGATGTGTTTACAAGTATCCAATACGGCTTTGTGCTCTGTAGTGACGGTGATGATATGATTTCCCTTGCTGGCGTACATTTCAAACACACCTTTCAAGGCCAGGTTGTCGGCCTCAGTTGCACCAGAGGTAAAAATGATTTCTTTGGGGTCGGCACCAATCAATTTGGCCACTTGTTCACGGGCATAATCCACGGCCTCTTCCGCAGCCCATCCAAAAGGATGGTTTCTGCTGGCGGCGTTGCCAAAATGTTGCATAAAATACGGGGTCATCGCCTCTAACACCCTCAGATCCATGGGGGTTGTGGCGTTATTGTCGAGATAAATGGGCAATTTGAGCATAAGAATATTGTTGTTTTGTTCAATTTCTCTAATAACACGAAATTAGTATAAAAGGTTTTAAATTGCCGGAGTGTCTTCCCGGGCAAAAGCGAATTAACGCATTTCGTAAATCATACTGAGTCCAAAAAATCAGATAACATGCAAAAAGTTGAACACATTGGCATCGCGGTAAAAGATCTTGACTTATCCGTTCCTTTATTTGAAAAGATACTGAATACCGTCTGCTATAAAACAGAGTGTGTATCGTCTGAAAATGTAAATACCGCTTTTTTTCAAACGGGCAGCACCAAAATCGAGTTGCTGGAAAGTACAACCCCTGATGGCGTCATTGCAAAATTCATTGAGAAAAGAGGAGAAGGCATCCATCATCTGGCTTTTGAGGTGGCCGATATCCACGCCGAGATGGAAAGACTTCAAAATGAAGGATTTACGCTACTCAACGCAGCTCCCAAACAAGGGGCAGACAATAAATTGGTTTGCTTTTTACACCCCAAAGGAACAAATGGTGTGTTGATAGAGTTGTGTCAGGAAATCAGATGATTGCATCTGACCTCACATCAAAAACGGATTCTCCCTTTTTTCCATTTCAATTGTAGTCACCGGGCCATGTCCACTATACACTTTTGTTGATGCTGGTAATACCAGCAATTTCTCCTTGATGCTCCTGATCAATGTCGCATGGTCTCCTCCGGGCAGGTCGGTACGACCAATACTACCTTTGAACAAAGCATCGCCCGAAATCACAAAATCCTGTGCAGCACAATAAAAACTCAAACTACCCGGACTATGCCCGGGTGTGAATAAAACAGCGAGCTCATCTTCTCCCAATCGTATTACATCTCCTTCCGTTAAAAAGATTTTTTCACCTTGATAATTGTCAAAAGGCATGTTGTAGGTGAGTCCGGAAACGGGTGCATAGTCCAGCACCGGTATTTCCTTCTCGTGAATTTGAAGTTTCAGTTCATAAGTTTCGGCTATGAAAAGATTGCCAAAAACATGATCAAGATGACAATGTGTATTGATAAGTCCAACAGGCTGTAGCTGATGCTGGTCAACAAAATCCTTGATCATTTGTTTTTCATTGGGGAAGTAAAAGCCTGGATCGATGAAGAGGCATTGCTTTTGGTCGTTATAAATCAAGTAGGAGTTTTCCTGGATAGGATTACAAGTGAAAGATTGAAGGTGAAGCATCAGTGAAATTCTATTTTAAGGATTAAGCCGAATGGAGTAATTTAGTATTCATTAACCGTGTTGTCATGGCAAAGTTCAGCAGAATATTTCTTTTTTTTCTATTCATTTTCGCAATCCGTCAAACAAGTTTATCGCAAGTGAATGCGGTAAACTTCGGAAAGAACCGGGTGCAGTACAAAAAATTCAAATGGAAATATTATCAGACAGATAATTTCACCGTCTATTTCTATGAAGGCGGACAGGAACTGGCCAAGTTTGTTTTGCAGGCTGCTGAAAAAGAGCTCCCACAAATTGAATTCGCGGCAGAGTACAGCCTTCATCGCAGGGCCAACATCATTGTATACAATGATTTCAAAGATTACCAGCAAACCAATATCGGCTTAGAGAGCGACTTGCTCAATACAGGCAGTACCACCAAATTGGTGAACAATAAAATGCTCGTGTATTTTGATGGCGATCATGCTCATTTGAACCATCAGGTTCGCGAAGGGATTGCCGACATCATCACCCGCAATTTATTATTTGGCGATGATATCGGTGAAGTGGCCAGCAATCAAACTTTGCTCGATCTGCCCCAATGGCTGACGGATGGATATGTGGCTTATCTGGGCGAGCACTGGAATACAGAACTGGACGATGAACTGAAAGCCGAAATCTTAAGCAGCAAATACAAGCGTTTCTCCAATTTCAGTTTTGCCAATCCACAACTGGCAGGTCATGCTTTCTGGTATTTTGTAGAAGAAAAATACAAGAAGGAAAATGTCACCTATTTTCTCTATCTGGCGCGTAATTACAAAAATCTCAACAAGGCCTGCATACAGATCACCAAAAAGAACTTCAAGGCACTGACCAAAGAATTCATGGAATACCAGGAGGAAAAGTATGAAAAGGATATTGCCAAAAGAAAACCCTATCCGAAAGGGAATTTCATCGACGGGTTCGACGTCAGTCCGAGACTAAACTATTATCGTTTCAATGTCAATCCCAATAAGAAAAATAATTCCTATGTGGTTACGCAATTCAAAAAAGGGGTAACACGTGTGATTTTGAATGACGATTTTGAAAAGATCACTTTGCTAAGATTCGGCACCCGTACTTACGAAAGTAACATCGACCCCAATTACCCTATGATGGCCTGGGATTCCAAAGGCACAAGAATTGTGATTGTTTATGCAGAGAAAGGAGAAGTAAGATTGATGCTTTACGACGCACTCGTAAAAACAGAAAAATACAACATCAGCCTCAGCCAATACTTCGACCAGGTACAGGATGTGAAATACCTGCTGGATAGTCGTACTTTGTTGCTTTCTGCGGTAAAAAACGGCCATACCGATATATTCACATTCGACCTTGAGAAAGAAAAAGCCAAACAGATCACCAATGATGTATACGACGATCTCGATCCTGCCTATGTGACTTTCCCCAACAAGATCGGCATCATCTATGCCAGCAACAGGCCCACAGGCGATGCCGTTAGTGCAGATACCGTGCTGCCCAGCAACAAACGTTACAATATTTTTCTGGTCACCAATTTCGGCGACAAACCTGAGTTCAACCAAATCACAAAACTCACCGACCTGAAATACGGCAATGCAAGATTTCCTGCGCAATACAACGACAATCATTTCACTTTTGTCAGCGATGAGAACGGCATCGCCAACAGATACGCCGGTTTCTTCACCACAGAAAAAGCCGGTCTTGACACCTTGGTGGTCATTGGCGACGATATGCTGCGTAATCCCTCCAAAAAAGAGATTGACAGTTCATTGAACGCTCAAGGCAAATCTGAACCCGACAAGATAGCCGTCGTTTCAATTTCGACCGATTCTGCCTATACGTTTCCCATCAGCAATTATGAAAACAATCTGGCCGAAACCAGATCGGCGGGAGATGCTCGCGTACTGAGTGAAGTGAGTCGTCAGGATGACCAAAAAAATCTTTACAAGATTAAAATAGATGAAGTCGCCCTCAAAAAAAGAAACATAACGGTAAGGCCTACCTCCTACGCGCAACAGTTGATGCGCGAGAGTAAACTGACCAAAAACGAAGGGGCTAAAGTTTCCAATCCTTCAGTGCCGGTTAAACCCGAAGAAAATTTCCAATCCGAATTTTTAGCAGGAGAAGACAGCAGCAAATCAATTGTGGTCAATTTTGGACCATCGCCTGAAGCCGCGCCTGCTGATGTATTATCTTCCGCCAAACTTTTCAATTACAAGCCGATTAAGTTTTCAGCCGACTTCGGATCGGCAGGATTCAATACCACTGTTCTTTTCAACAAATACCAGGCCTATGGTGGAGGGTATGGTCCCATCATGCTCAGCAGCAATACGCCGCTCAATGGTTTGATTACGATGGGAACTTCGGATGTGATGGAAGACAAGAAAATTTTCGGCGGATTCAAAATCGGCACAAATTTGAAAGACAATGAATGGTTCGTGAATTTTCAAAACTTAAAACGCAGGATCGACTGGGGACTCACCTACTACCGCAATGCGTTGGGAACCGGAATCAACCTAACAGACAACCAGGGAAATACCATTGCCACCTATTCCGGTAAACTGTTCACCAATCTTTATCAGGGAAATATCTCCTACCCTTTTGATGTCAACCGATCTGTAAAACTGATTGCAGGTCTTCGTTCGGATGTGATTGCTGTTTCCAATGTAGATCAGCTCAGTGCCTCACTCGACAATCTCGAAAAATACTACTTCACTTCCCACCTGGAATACGTGTACGACAATTCACTGAAAAAAACCAACAATATCTGGAATGGCATGCGCTACAAAGTATACGCCGACTGGAACAGCCAGGTGAAAGGAAAAGTGGAAGGCGTGGGTTCAGCCATGCTGAATCTGGGATTTGATTTCCGATACTATTATCCCATCTATAAAAACTTCATCTGGGCCGGAAGAGCGGCTGGTGATTTCAGTATGGGTAACCAGAAGTTCATTTATTATCTGGGTGGAGTGGATGGCTGGCTGATGTTTGGCAACAATATCAAGCCGGGCACCACAAGAGAAAGATATTTCAACAGTGCTAATACACCCGCACAAGACAACTATTATGCATTTCAGGGATTGACGGTCAACATGCGCGGCTATATTCAGAACGCCGCCAATGGCAACAACGCCATGGTCATCAACAGTGAATTCAGACTGCCCGTGATGTCTACATTATTTGATAAAACCACCAACAATTCCTTCCTCCGCGACCTTCAGCTTACCCAATTCATCGATTTGGGCACGGCATGGAACGGCAGCATCAAAGCGGCTCAACGTCCGGTGATGAATTATGTGAACGGACCGGTTTCAGTACAGGTAAAGCCGAAAGGAGTAGGACCATTTTTAGGCGGTTATGGCTTCGGGGCAAGAAGTACTTTGCTGGGCTACTTTGTAAAGTATGACATCAGCTGGCCGATGAGTGTGTTCTTCGCAGGAAGACCGGTCATGTACGTTTCGCTGGGTGTGGATTTTTAGATGTTGATTGTTATTTGTGATTAGAGACTAATTTTTACATTTTTAGTCGAGCACTTCAATTATTTTTTCGCAAACTTCTATGATTAGCTCGTTTGAGATATTCAATGGCGGTGCTATGCGGAGTGCATTGGAAGCGAAGAGAAACCAATCGGTGAACACCCCTTTTTCAATTAGTTTATCAATAATTTTTTTATTGGTATCGAAGCTATCGAACCAAACAGCTATCATTAATCCGCAGGAGGTGACCTTTTCAATTTTAGGATGTTGAAGCCTTGCAAGAAATAATTGTTCCTTTTCTTTTACTTTCTCAATCAATTGTTCTTCCAGCAAGACTTTCATTCCCGCCAAGCCTGCCGCACAAGAAACCGGATGACCACCGAAAGTGTTGATATGACCCAACACAGGATCATGTGTAAGGGCGTCCATTATTTTCTTATCCGAAATAAAAGCGCCCAAGGGCATTCCTCCGCCCAAGGCCTTGCCAAGCAACAGAATATCCGGCACCACTCCAAATTGTTCAAAAGCCCACAATGAGCCATTTCTGCCAAAGCCGCATTGAATCTCATCCAAAACAAGCAGAGTGCCGGTTTCATTGCAGCGTTTACGTAACGCCGTTATCCACTCCCGGTCAGGCATATTGACACCGGCTTCGGCCTGTATCGTTTCTGCAATCACACATGCGGTTTTCTCGTTGATGAAGGAAAGCTCTTCAATATTGTTATAGGTGATTTGATGAATGCCCGGCAACAAAGGACGAAAAGCCTGTTGCCAATATTCGCTGCCCATCACACTCAATGCGCCTTGGGTGCTGCCATGATAGGAATTTTTGAAGGATACGATTTCCGACCGGCCGGTATATCTTTTGGCCAGCTTCATGGCGCCTTCCGTGGCTTCGCTTCCGCTGGCGGTAAAAAAAACGGAGTTAAGTGAACCCGGCAGATGATCCGTAATCATTTTGGCATATTGCACCTGAGGGTTTTCAACCAGTTCACCATAAACCATGATATGCAAATATTCTTCTGATTGCTTTTTGATGGCCTCTACAACCCGCGGATGACAGTGCCCTACGTTGCATACGCTGATGCCAGCGATACAATCAATGTAAGATTTGCCATCGGCATCCCACATCAAACTGCCATTCGCTTTGACGATGTTCAAACATAAAGGTGCAGGCGATGTTTGTCCCACATGTCGAAGAAACAATTGTCTGTTATTCATGTTACGAAGTGCTTTCTGAGGTTGGAAGCAAATCCCTTATTTTTATGAAAATTAAAATGATGCGAAAGGTAAAAGCTATTCCCATCAACATCAAAACTAACTAAATTACTTTTTATGCCGGTTATTTTACCAGTAAAAGGAATCAGTCCAAACATAGGCGAAGACTGCTTTATTGCACCCAATGCCACAATTGTAGGAAATGTTGAAATGGGCCACCAGTGCAGTGTTTGGTTCAATGCGGTGATACGGGGCGATGTGAATTTCATCAAGATTGGTAATAAGGTGAATATCCAGGATGGTGCTATCATCCATTGCACTTATCAAAAATGTGGCACCATTATTGAAAATAATGTTAGCATCGGACACAATGCAATGGTTCACGGATGCGTTATACATCAGAATGTGCTGATTGGTATGGGAGCCATCGTGATGGATAACGCAGTGATTGGCAGCAACAGCATTATAGCCGCAGGTGCCGTGGTACTTGAAAACACCATTGTTGAACCCGGCAGTATATATGCCGGCATCCCTGCCAAAAAAGTAAAAGACATCAGCCAGGAGTTGATCAGTAGTGAAATAAACAGAATTGCAGACAACTATGTCATGTACAGCAGTTGGTTTAAAGAACTGTGAATGTTTTTTCTCCACTCTTACATGATTCACAAACTCTGATTATCTTCATCGCATGAAAAATATTTTATCGGTTGTTCTCGTTATGTTATTTGTTTGCAGTTGTTCTGTGTTCAGTGGCTCAAGAAAATCGGGCTGTCCGGCCAGTGGTGCAGCTGTAGGTGCAGAACGTTTGGGTGGAGATATCAAAGCCACAAAAGCAGCGAACAAATCAAAATACAAAGGAGGCAACAAATTCGGCTACTAATTACCTTTTTGAAAATCAATTTAATCATACCTATAAAACCAACATCTATGTCGTACCAACTGAAAACAAAATCCGGCGCCACAGAAGCTGTCATTGATGACAATTGTGGCATATCAAAGTTCTATGCGATCGCCCATGCATTGTCAGACAAGCTGCAAGTGATTTTCATGAATCAGATTGACGAGTCGGAAACCCACGATTGGGATTTCAAGTACAAAGATCAGTTTCTAACGCTGCATTACAACATTTTCGAGGGTGTTAGCATTTTACCCAAACAAACCAAAATCGTAAAGCAGGAGAACAATACCGTCATGGAACTGGCGCATTTTCTTGAAAAGAATGCATTTTAAATCAATAAGACTTCTCTTCTATCGATTCCATAATATTTAAATAACTGAGGTAACGCTCAGGATCAATGCCATCTTCACCGATGGCATTTTTTATGGCACATCCCGGCTCATTGACGTGTGTGCAGTTGTTGAACTGACATTGGTTCAACAGCCCCCTCATTTCGGGGAAGTAGTGAGAAAGCTCCTTTCTGTTGATATCTACCAATCCCAGTTCTCTGATACCGGGCGTATCAATGATACAGCCTCCTCCGGGCAAATCAAACATTTCGGCGAAAGTGGTGGTATGCATTCCTTTTCCGCTCCAACTGCTCACATCTTGCGTGCGAAGTTTGAAATCGGGAAACAAATGATTGATGAATGTGGACTTCCCCACTCCCGAATGACCGCTCAATAGTGTCACTTTATTTTGCAACACTTCCATAATGTCTTCCAAACCATGTTGGTCGTGCAAACTCAAGGCGAGGAAACGATAGCCAATTTTTTCATACCTGGCCCTGATTTCATCCAGCTTGACCCTGTCTTTTTCTTTCAGCAGGTCTGTTTTGTTGTAAACGATGATGGCCGGAATATGATATGCTTCTGCTGTGATCAAAAAACGGTCGATAAATCCGGTGGATGTTTTCGGATCCCGAAGTGTGGCAAAAAGCAAAGTCTGATCGAGATTCGAGGCTACAATATGATGTTGATTTTTATTATGAGGTGATGTTCTAACAATATAATTTTTCCGTTCCAAAATCTCTGTAATGACAATGCTTTCAGCATCATTCTCATTTTCAATCGTCACCCGGTCACCTACTGCAATGGGATTGGTGGATGCCAGATTGTCTATTTTGAATTTGCCCTTGATTCTGGCTTTGTACACCTTGTTATCGTCGCCTTTGACGACGTACCAGCTCCCTGTAGATTTGTAAACCGTTGCTTGCATATTGTAATAGATGATCAGGAAAGATATTTCCCTACGATGGGCATTCTTCTCCCCACACCAAAAGCTTTTTCAGAAATTCTGATAATCGGACAAAATTGATTTCGTTTGTATTCATTGATATTGACCAGCCTCAGTATCCGATCAACTAATGCTGATTCAAATCCCAATGACTTGATATCATCCGGACTTTTTCTTCTTTCGATATACTGATAAAGTACCTGGTCGAGTGTTTCATATTCGGGCAAGCTGTCGCTATCTTTTTGTCCAGGCCTCAATTCGGCACTGGGCGCCTTATCCAGAATATTAAACGGTATCAACTCACGGTCACGGTTAATGTATTTGGCCAGTGCGTATACCTGCGTTTTATAACAATCTCCCAATACCGCGATTCCACCAGCCATGTCGCCATACAATGTGCCATAGCCGGTTGACAACTCGCTTTTGTTGGAAGTGTTCAGCAAAATGAATCCGAACTTATTGGCTATCGCCATCAACAAGTTGCCTCTGATGCGGCTTTGAATGTTTTCTTCAGCCAAGCCAAAAGAAGTGCCTTCAAACAAAGGACTGAGTGTATGTAAAAATGAATTGTTGATTTCTCTGATGGATAATGTATGATATGGATTCCCCAGCTTCTCGCTCAATTGAACCGCATCATTGACAGAATGGTCACTGGAGTATTCCGAAGGGAGTAAAACAGCGGTGACATTTTCCTTACCTAAAGCCTCAACAGCCAAGGCCAAAGTTACTGCGCTGTCTATACCACCACTGCTGCCCAGTATGGCTTTTTGAAATCCCATTTTTTTAAAATAATCTCGAATGCCCAGCACAATGGCTTCATGGATAGCCTCAATGTTCAAGGATGGAATCAGCTTTTCTGGCTGCAATTGTCTTTCACTTATGTCTTGTTCCTCCTGTATGATACTTGTGTTGATGGTGCCATCCGCTTTGAGTTCAAAAGCCTGTCCATCCTCTTCAAAAGATTTCAATTGTCCGCATAGGTTACCAAGTCGGTCGAAAACCATAGAGTGACCATCAAACACAATTTCTGTTTGGCTGCCCACAGCATTACAATAAAACATGGGTAGGTTGTACTTCTTCACATTGGCTTTTATCACAGCCTTTCTGTCTTCAACGTGAGTATAATCAAACGGAGATGCAGAAAGATTGATCATCAGGTCGGGCTTTGGGTTCATCAATTGATCCATCGGACAAATGGTATACAAAGGATTGTTGCCCAGATTCCAGATGTCTTCGCAAATGGTGACCGCCATTTTGTTGCCTTTGTATTCCACAACATGCCATGATGAAGCGGCTTCGAAGTACCTGTTTTCATCAAAGACGTCGTAGGTGGGCAAACAGGTTTTATGAATCACCTGCTTGACTTTTCCTTCCGCAGCGAAAATCACTGCATTATGCAAACTCTTGCCGATGCCATTTTCATTGCGAACGGGAGCACCAAAAAGCAACGCGATACCAAAAGCCTCTTTGCAAAGCTGTTGCACAGTGTGTTCACATTGAAGGATGAAATCATTGAATTCAAGAAAATCCCTGGGAGGATATCCGCAAACACTCAGTTCACTGAAAACGATCAGGTCGGCCTGCTGAGATCTGGCCGTATGGACAGCCTGAATCATTTTGTGGAGATTGAATTCAAAATTGCCGATGTGATAATTCTGTTGTGCCAGGAATATTTTCATGAGCGCTTACAATTGGTCATCCTTATACAAATGAGATGCAGCAATGGGATGATTCTTTTAACTTTGCCCAAAGTTAATTGTTTTCTATGCGAAGAATCATAGTATTTGCGGCGTGTTGCCTATTTTTTTCCTGTAACGACATCAACAAGAAGCCAGATGTTTCAAACATCAAAGTATCGATGAAATTACAGCGATTTGAGCAAGGGCTCTTTGCTATGGACAGTGCCTCCCTCTATAATCATCTGGACTCATTGCTGGCGTCTTATCCCACATTTGGAGATGTTTTTATGCAAGCCGTTTTAAATTGCGACCCCCGTTGGAGTCAGGATACGTTAACCAGTTACATCTACAGCTTCACCGGCTCTCCCGAATATCGTTCGTTGTATGATACGGCTGAAATTATTTTCAAGGACTTTACACCTTATCAAGCTGAAATTGAAAAAGGCATTCGCTACCAGAAATATTATTTCCCTCAATATCATTCGCCCGAAAAAATCATCACCTATATAGGTCCGCTGGATGGAAGAGGCGACGGATTGTGGGACGATGCGCTGGCCATCGGACTGCACCATCATCTTGGCAAACAATCATCATTTTACCAAAGCGAATGGCTGCAGAGTACTTACCCGCCCTATATCACCCGCCGTTTTGAACCTGATAACATCGCCGTCAATTGCATGAGCAGCATCATACAGGATATGTATCCTGAAAATGCAGAAGATTCGGCCCTGGTAGTGCAGATGATTGAAAAGGGGAAAAGACTTTTTTTGCTACAGCAATTCTTACCCGACTATCGCGAATACCAATTAATAGGATACACCGAAGGTCAGTTGAAAGATTGTTATGCGCATGAAGCAATGATTTGGAATTTTTTTACGCAGAATGAATTGCTGCAAAACTCAGATTATAATGCCATCAAGAATTATGTAACGGAGGGACCTAAAACGCAGGAACTGGGAGATGCCTCGCCAGGCAACATAGGGTCATTTGTGGGCTGGCAGATCGTGAAAAGATTCATGAAAAAAAATGGAAAGACAAAACTAGATCAATTGATGGGCATAAACGCCGAGCAGCTATTGAATGAAGCCAAATACAAACCCTGATGTCAATTCAGCTTCATGGGCGCTTCCATGATAAATGCAGGTATGGCAACCGTGAACATCTTTTTATTGGTTACATTTTCCAATATATAATTGCCATGCATTTTTCCGATTTCTGTTTTGAGATTGCAGGCACTGATGTATTGATAACTGCAGCCGGCCTCTATTAGTGGCTGAACACCAACCACGCCTTCTCCCTCCACATCACGCATCTCTCCATCACTGTCGAGAATGTGCCATTTTCTGCGAAGTAAACGTACAGGAAAATCATTCAGATTATGGAGGGTGATACGATAAGCAAAGACAAATTCATGTTGCTCAGGGCGACTGTATTCGGACTGATAAAATGTTTCAACATGTACTTCAACCCCATTTGATATTTTTGAGCTCATAGGTTGTCTTTTCTACAAGTTAGATATTTAATGATTCTCCTCATAATTTTCGAATCATTTTTTTAGCCCAATTTTAAATTTTCAACTCTTTAAAAAGGATATGTTTATTTCTTTCGAGAGCGGGTATAGCCGTTTTTGAACAACCATTGCAAAACCTTTTCGCGATGATCGCCCTGTACCAGCAATTCGCCATCTTTCGCAGCACCGCCGGTACCACAATGATTTTTTAGCTTTTTCACCAGCTCTTCTTTGTCCGGCTGCGATCCAATGAATCCTTCTATGAGTGTTACTGTTTTACCGGCCCTGTGTTTGGTTTCCATTTTTACGGTTAGCAGTTGCTTTTCAGGAGCTAACGTTTCCAATGCTTGTTCTTCATCTTCCAGCCTGAAATCGGGATTAGTAGAATAAACAATTCCTGATGTGTTGATTTTTTTTTTCACGAATCACAGATTTAAATATGATGCCAATTACACATGGCTGAATATCCAATAGTCAATTTATTTCAAGCCCTTCATTCCCGTTAGGCGATTGTCGCCTTCAGGCTTAAATCAACACTTACCGCATGATGAATGATGGCGCCGCAAGAGATGAAATCAACTCCACTTCTGGCATAATCTTCGATATTGTCGATCGTAATTCCACCGCTGGCTTCGGTTTCATATTTACCGCCAATCATTTCAACTGCCACTTTCAGGTCATCAGGAGTAAAATTGTCCAGCATGATCCGTTGGATGCCTCCGATATCCATTACTTTTTTGACGTCCTCCAAATTTCTGGTTTCAACCTCGATTTTTAATTGTGGTTGAACATGCTTGACATAGTCAACCGCCTTCCCAATGGCCTGTTCCAATCCACCGCAATAATCAATATGATTGTCTTTCAGCATGATCATGTCGTAAAGGCCCATTCTGTGATTGCAACCGCCACCGATCAATACGGCTTTCTTTTCAAACCATCTGAAATTGGGTGTGGTTTTCCGGGTATCCAGCAAGCGGGTATGGCTACCCGATAGTTTGTCGACATATTTTCGCGTCAATGTAGCAATACCGCTCATGCGCTGCATTGTATTCAACACCAGGCGCTCCCCTTTCAAGATGGCATGAACAGTGGCGTGGATTTCAAATGCCACCTCGCCTTTTAGCACAACATCACCATCTTTCTTATATGCCATGAAATTACTTTCAGCATCCAGCAGTTTGAAAATAGTGGCAGCGATATCGATACCGGCCATCACGCAATCTTCTTTGATTTTCAATACCGCTTTGCCCTTAACAGTGGCGTCGATACAAGATAAAGTAGAATGGTCGCCATCTCCGATATCTTCCCGGAGCGCCGAAACAATCATGTCAATTGGAATTTGCTGGTCAATCATGTGACCAAAGGTAAAGATTGGAGGAAAAAAAATTGAAAAAATCAGTTGGACTCAAATCTGATTTCCTGTACCACAAAACGACCCTGACGCTGACGTAAAAAAATGGTGGTTCTATAATCACCTTTTCGGGTAGAAAGAACACCGATACAGAATTGCGCCTGCTCATTATCCCCCAAATGCAGAACATTGAAATTTTTAACTGTCTTTTCGTTAAGGAAATCTGCCAAAATCTTCGACGCCCTTGCCTGTCCATAACTTCCTGTGTTTTGCGGCAAGGTCAAAGCCACCTGTTGATCGAGGTTTACTGCGATTTGAGTTGAATTTCCTCTTTTCAGTGATGACACCACATCCTCCAATACTGTCTGTACCTTGAATGAGAATAAGGTAGTCAACATTGCAAATATGTATAGGCATCTTTTCATTGCAGACAAGGATTTCCTTGATTTTATGAATAAAGAAGATCAATTCCACTTAGGATAACGCATGAAAATGCTAAAAATTGTCATCAAGGGACTGATTTTAAAAAGAAAAAATATGCTTTGCCAATCAATTTTTATTTTTACATGCCATTTTCAACAGCATGTTACAATCAGCTAAATGAAAGTGAGTATTGTAGAAATAATAAAATAAAAAATATGCAGTCAAAAAATAAAGTGGCCCTGATCATCATGGATGGCTGGGGATTAGGAAAAATTAAAAAAAGTGATGCCATTCAACATGCGAAAGTTCCTTTTGTCAGTTCACTATATCCTCTGTATCCCAATACCACGTTGATCACCTGCGGAGAAGATGTTGGCCTGCCCGAAGGACAGATGGGCAACAGCGAAGTGGGACACTTGAACTTAGGTGCCGGCAGAGTGGTATACCAAGAACTTCAACGCATCAATGTAGCCATCAAAGACGGTAGTTTTGCCACCAACCCAATCATATTGAATGCTTTAAATCATGCAAAAGAAAACAATAAAACTTTGCATCTGATGGGACTCGTAAGTGACGGCGGCGTGCATTCGCATACCAATCACCTGAAAGCTTTGCTGAGCCTATGTGCTGCTAATAGTCTGAATGATGTATTGGTGCATGCTTTTACAGATGGCAGAGACACTGACCCCAAATCGGGATTAGGTTTTTTAGAAGACCTACAAACTCATCTATCAAACACCATTGGTAATATCGCCACCATTACCGGCCGTTATTATGCGATGGATCGTGATAAAAGATGGGAAAGAGTGAAAATAGCCTATGATGCATTGGTGTCAGGTATCGGTCAAAAATCAGATGACCTGTTGGACACAGTCAGAAAATCTTACGAAGCTGGTGTAACAGACGAATTCATTCAACCCATCATCAACAGTAAAATAAATCAGAGTTCCATAAATGAAAATGATGTGGTGATTTGTTTCAATTTCAGAACAGACAGATGCAGGGAAATTACAGAAGTACTAACCCAGCATGATATGCCGGAGCATGGTATGAAAACTATGGCTTTGGACTATACCACCATGACCCAATATGATCATTCTTATAAAAATGTAAAGGTCATATTTGAAAACGACGACCTTAAAAACACACTTGGAGAAATCCTTGCCAAAAATGGCAAATCACAGTTGCGGATAGCCGAAACTGAAAAGTATCCTCATGTGAGTTTCTTTTTCAGCGGAGGGCGTGAGAAGCCATTTGAAAAGGAAAACAGGATCATGATTCCCTCTCCAAAGGTGGCCACCTACGACCTGCAACCAGAAATGAGTGCGAAAGAAGTGGCGGATGCGGCAATTGAAGAAATTGAAAAAAATCAACCTGACTTTATCTGCCTGAATTTCGCCAATGCCGACATGGTGGGGCACACAGGTGTATGGAAAGCTGTTATCAAAGCGGTGGAAACCGTTGATGCCTGCGTAGAGAAAGTCGTTAACGCAGCCCTAGAAAAGGATTACATGATATTCCTTACTGCCGACCATGGAAATGCAGATTATGAGATCAATGAAGATGGAAGTCCAAATACCGCGCATACTTTGAATCCTGTTCCGCTTTTTGTAATTGACAAAACGTGGAAGGGGAAATTGCAGTCAGGTAAATTGGGCGATATTGCGCCTACCATTCTAACAGCCATGGGTTTGACTGTACCTGCGGAAATGAAAGGAAATATCTTATTCACCGTTTAAAATTCGTTTATGAAAAAGTTTCTGAAAAGAAGTTTGGTTGTACTCATTGTCTTATTGGTAATTGTACAAATTGTACCCAGAAACAACAGTAACAATGGTTCTTTGGACACAGCTACTTCTATTGATGCAGTGCATCAAGTGCCCGAAAATGTGTCTTTAATTTTAAAAACATCATGTTACGACTGTCACAGCGATCATACCACTTACCCCTGGTACAGCAACATTCAACCCATTTCCTGGTGGTTGAGCGACCATGTGGAAGAAGGAAAGAGAGAATTGAATTTTTCCGCTTTTGGCACTTACAGCGTAAGACGTCAGTTTCACAAACTGAAAGAAATCGCTGAGCAGGTGGAAGAACAAGAAATGCCACTGAGTTCTTATACACTCATTCATCGTAATGCCATCTTAAACAAGGAACAATCCGATGCATTGGTCAAATGGACTAAAGCATTGCGCGACAGCTTTCAAATGGTGTATCCTGCAGATAGCCTAGAAAGAAGAAAGCGTTAATCCTCAAGTTATCCACCAAATAAGAACGTTGATTTAAACTTGTATACTCAAAAGGTATATTTAAGTATTTTTATTCAGTAAACATTCCTTGTTATGACCGAAGAGCAAATGCTTTCTGGAAGTAAAATAAACAATGCTGCTGCACAGGAATTACTGTATCAGAGGTTTAGTCCTAAGATGTTGGGAGTTTGTTATCGCTATGCGAAAAACAAAATGGATGCCGAAGACATGCTGCAGGAAGGTTTTATCAAAGTTTTTTCTCAATTGCATCAGTTCCGTAATGAAGGCTCATTGGAGGGATGGATCAGAAGAATAATCGTTCATACTTGCATCAACATCATCAAACGGGAAAAGAAGTTCAGTGATACGGTGGATATCGGCAATGCGATGCATCTTTCTACAAAGACAGACATGATTCCCTCCATCATTCAAGCAAAACAGATCATTGAATGTATTCGTTTGCTGCCACTCGGTTACAAAACGGTACTGAATCTATTTGCCATTGAGGGTTATTCACACAAGGAAATTGCCGACATGCTTGATATTGAGGAAAGCACCAGCAGAAGTCAGTATTCAAGAGCAAGAGCGATGCTGGAAGTGCTGCTGGTTAGAAGGGGGGTGATGGAATCAACAAAAAAGAAAATGCCTTGGACTGCGGCGGTTTCGCTTTTTTAATTAATAACTATTATTGAATTCAAATAATGAGCCATAACCTAAACCGTGATTTTTTCGATGACTTCCTCAGGGAGGCAACTGAAAATTTTTCCATGATACCTTCTCGAAGAGTGTGGTTCAGTATTTACAATAATTTACACCCCAGTAAAAAGCTTCCTTCATTCGGAACCACACTAATCATTTTCTGCTGTCTTCTATTTATCGGAACTCCGCATCATTTTGCTTTCATCGGTCAAGAAATAAAATCGGTGCCTAATGTTGCTACACGCAACATTGAGAAATTCGCTTCCCCCCAATCTACATCCTCAAGCTTTGTTGCTAAGATTGAGAATCCTAAAAAGCCGTTACCATGCTGTAATGAAAAAATGAGAACATTCTGCTCCTCAATTAACTATCCAAAACTGCCAATAAAAAGCTTCAGCACTCCGATAACCAATTTCAATAACGAAGAGAAAAATAGTTTAAACCGCAAAGCAGATCATTCAACTGATCTTTCTGACAAGATTGACGCCAACGCAATCCATCTTACAGAAAATGTAAACGAATTTGCAACAAAAGAAATTGGAGTGAGTGCTCCAATAAGTCCATCAGAAACAACGAACAAAGAAAGAGAGCAAACATCAATTACTGAATCGACCAACATCAAAAGCGGCAATTATTCTTTTCAATTTTATGCCACTCCTTCTTATGGTTACAGGAGTATGATTCGAATTACAGAGGAGGTACTTACTCCAAACTCTTTTATTGGAAATGCGGGACCTATTGAAGAAACATTTTCATTTCATCATACCCCATCTTTCAATTTGGAAGCAGGGGGCAGTATTTTGCTTCCACTTAACAGAGATTTTCGTGTAAAAGCAGGGATGCAATTCAATTATACCAATTATAAGATTCAAGGCGATCAACTCCCCTACTCATTCTATGCCAACATGCAGGTGATTAGTCCCTCTGGATTTTCCATGCTTGAAAGTCACCCTACTCATGTGGCCAATTCCAGCAACATCAACCCTGGCGCCAATGTGTTCAATAACAGCAGCTTTCAGATCTCATTACCCATCGGAACAGATTTCAAACTGTTGGGAAACAAAGATTGGGAATGGTTTGCAGGAGCGACTATTCAGCCTAGTTATGTGATGGGAAACAACCCCTATCTGATTTCCGCAGACATGAAAAGTTACATCAATGATCCTTCATTCGTAAGAAGATGGAATGTGAACACCAGCTTCGAAACTTTTCTTACTTACCGTTTAAAGAACGGAGCCATGCTGAACGCAGGCCCTCAATTCAGATATCAGTTGTTTTCAACTTACGAAAGCAGATATCTTTACAGCGAGAAATTATATAACATTGGAATCAAGTTAGGACTCACCAGAGACTTCTGATTTGTTTTTTATTACGAATTTCAGTTTATAGAAAAATGAACCGCTGTTGCTTCAACAAATATTGACAACATGAAAAAGTATTTATTGCCCATTATATTGACTTCGATTTTATTCTATGCCTGTAAGAGCAAAAGAGCTGCAGATGCCGGAGTTAAGATGAATGAAACTGATATTACGGCTTCAGACACTAGTAAAGTAGCCCCCAGCTTTTTTCCTGTTACCAATTATATCCTCGGACAGGTGACTGAGATAAAAAAAACTTATACGTCAGTTAAATATTATCTTAAAAGAGATGGACATCTTGATTCAACAATTTTGAAGCCGGAAGGATTTGAACTGTATTTGGATGAGTTACGTCACCCAGCCATCGATTCCGTTTCCATGTCAAAATATTTTAGAGAGGTAAAATTCAATGACGAAACATTAGGCCTCACCACTTTAACTTATGATCCAGTTGGGGCACTTCCCGACAATATTCCTTGGAAAAGATGGGATGTTTACATTGAACCTGAAACAGGTTTTGTAAAAAGAATCTATATGGTCAAACGAATATCAGCAGATCGAATCGCACAGTTCACCTGGCTAAGTGCTGAGCAATTTAAAATGGTATTCATCAATGATAAAGATGCAGAACATCCCAAAGTAATCGACGAAATGCTATTCAAGTGGGTTTATTGATATGGACAGTTTAACCTTCTCAACTATAGCTTCTGGCATCCCGCTGGCACCCGGTATTTATAAATATTTCGATGAAAAAGGCGAGATGATTTATGTAGGCAAAGCCAAGTTGTTACGAAAAAGAATCAGTAGCTATTTTCTGAAGAATCAAAGCAATCAAAAAACCATTGAACTGGTCAAACATATTCATCGCATTGAATTTACCATAGTAGATAACGAAGCAGATGCGCTTTTCCTTGAAAACAATTTGATCAAGGAATATCAGCCTTATTACAACATCAATCTGAAAGATGATAAGACCTATCCTTATGTCGCGATTAAAAATGAACGATTCCCCAGAGTATTCTTCACTAGAAAAAAATTAAAGGACGGCAGCCTGCTTTTTGGTCCGTATACTTCCATTGCCAATGCCCGTGAAATTATTGAATTTGTGAAGCATTATTTCCCTTTGAGAAACTGCACTTTGAACCTGAGCGAAAGCAATATCAACAAAAGCAAGTTTAAAGTTTGTCTGGAATACCATTTGGGCAATTGCAAAGGCCCCTGTGAAGGTTTTCAATCTGAGGAAAATTACACAGAAGGCGTCAACATGCTGAAAGACATGCTGAAAGGCAATCTTACACCATTGATGTCCAGCTTGAAAGAACAATTGCAACAGCATACTGCAGCGTTGGAATTTGAAAAGGCAGCCATCATCCATCAAAAACTTGAGAATCTCAGGCAATATAAAGCAAGATCAACGGTAGTGGATAGCCGAACAGGCACACTCGATGTTTTCAGTATCCTTGAAGAAGGTGAATCGGCTTATGTCAATTATCTGGCAGTGAATGAAGGTAGCATCATACACACTAAAACAATTTTTCTACAAAAAAAACTGGAAGAAAGTAAAGAAGAGATCTTGCAACTGGCCATTACGGAACTCAGGAATTTGTTCAACAGTGAAGCCAAAGAGATCATTTTACCTTTCAACCTTGAATATCCTGATCAGAAAATCACTATGACCATCCCCAAGGTTGGTGACAAGAAAAAACTGCTAGACTTGTCTTTGAAAAACGTGGAGTATTATAGAAAGGAATTGGAAAACAAAAAAATGCTTCATCTTGAAGATTGCAGCAATAATGAGGCATTGATTGTTTTGGAGCAATTGCAAGAATATTTGAAATTAAAAGAGCCGCCTACGCACATTGAGTGTTTTGACAACTCAAACATACATGGTACCAATCCTGTAGCCGCTATGGTTTGTTTCAAGAATGGCACACCCAGTAAAAACGATTATCGAAGATTCAACATAAAGACTGTTACAGGAATAGACGACTTCGCTTCTATGAAAGAGATCGTTTACAGGCGTTATAAGAGGGTTAAGGATGAAAATTCTGTTATGCCAAAGCTAATTATCATTGACGGCGGAAAAGGACAGCTAAATGCAGCATTAGAAAGCATAGCGGCATTAGGATTAATTGGTGAAACAACTTTAATTGGCTTGGCTAAAAACAAAGAAGAACTTTTTTTTGCAGGTGATCAGGAGTCATTATTATTGCCTTGGAACAGTGAAAGTTTAAAACTGATCAGGAGGATAAGGGATGAGGTACACCGATTTGGTATCACGTTTCATCGAAAGCAACGTAGCAAGTCGGCGCTGGAAAATGAACTTGAATCCATTGAAGGAATAGGCAAAGCCACTGCTGAAATCCTGCTTAAAAAATATAAATCAGTTAAAAAAATAAAGGAGGTTGAATATCTCGATTTAGCGCAGCTGATCGGACCATCCAAAGCCACAATTATCAGGAATAAATTCAAGGATACCTAAAAAACAAAGGCCTCTTCTATGAAGAGGCCTTTGTATGAGATGTGAGTTTGATTAGTAACTCCATAAATCTTGTTCGTAAGTAAAGATTTTTTCTTTGATGGTTTCCCCTTCATACAACTGAAGCATTGAATTTTCTTTCAACACAGGCATAGCTGCAATAGGCAGATTTCTTGGGTTGTCCATGGAACTTTGAATAATTCTTCCAGAGAACATTCTGCTCTCAAACAATTCTTCCCAACTTACCCTGGCACCATAGTTTTTGCCATTGTAAACGTCACTTTTAGAAAAGACTGGACGGAAGTCAGGATAATAAATCCAGAAACATTCTTTAGCTGCAGGAGCACCATTTACCATCAATTTTTCACCGCTAGATAAGGTAATATCTTTGATAGGTGCAATTCCTAAGATTCTCCAGAATAATCTTGAACTTTCTTTATCAAAAATCACTTCTTCTTTTACTCTGAATCTGTAAATAGAATCCCAGTTGATTTCATTTCTCATTTTTTTGGTACCTGTAGTAACACCATTTGAGTCAATTACAGGAACTTCAATTTCCTCACCCAAAACAGATCTGGCTACATCAGATGTAGTCATAGGAATTGAGAATCTGTCATCTGCAAATACAGCCATTGTACTGTCATCTTGCAATGCTTTCAACAGAATTTGAATGAATCTTTGATTGCCATTATCCTGATCACCGGGATAGGTGAAAACAAGGTTCAATTTTTCTCTGGTATCTATCTCTCTCCAGATACGATGGCGATAAACAGCATCGTCTGCACGTAAGTGCTCATAAGGAAGAGGTGTTCTGTCTTTAAGAGCCATTGTTTCAACCGCTTCATCAGGCCTTAAAGATGGTCTGACCTTAATTACAGGCAGCGTATCCGGAGCTGGTGGTGGCGGTGGCGGTGGTGCTACAGCAGCAGCAGTTGTATCTGCAGCAGCTGTTCCTCCTGCCTGTACCTTTGATTTAGTTTTGGTTTTAGCAGTTCTTTTTGTCGCTTTACGTTTTTGAGCGTCAGCAACATTTACGATACCAAAACAAACTGTAGCTAATAACAGGTACCTTAACAATTTACTTTTCATAAAATATTAAATTTTAATAGAGGGTAAAGGATCTACCATCGATAGTTCTGGGGCCATCAGGACCTTGAACCTTGATGTTGTCAAATGTGATAGAAGTGCCAGGGCCAGATTTTGACATCAAATTTTGTAGAGATGCCAAACTGTTTCCTTGCAATTGTGCTTGTTGAACGCTGGTGAAATTAGCACCAGAGAAATAAACAGTAGCACTAATAACGTTGAATTTCAAATCAAAATCAAAGTTTTCCAAATCTGCACGGCAATATTGTTGTGTTTTAAATTCAACAGCAGTAATTCTAGGCTTACCGGAACCTATTTTGAAGATAGGATCTGGAATTCTTTTTATTCTGAACTCGAAAGTTGTTGGTTTCTTATCAGCGTTAACGGTGATGATTGCTTTTTGTCCTGGAGTATTTGCAGGACGAACAATACGGTTTGATCCGTTACCAGTGATGGTGGCATTGGTAACAGAAACAGTAGTTCTGTCCCAACCTGTTGGAGAACCGATGGTCACAGGATTGTCGACCCCAATATAAAATACATTCATTTTGTCAGGCATTACCGCAGCACCACCAGGAGTACCAACAGTGTACTTAACATCAAATGTTTTAGTTTCTTTAGTTCCGTCAGGTTTTGTGTAGGTAACACTTACAGGAACCGTTCTAGAACCTGAACCACTCACTTTGAATTTAGAAGAAGCTCTTCCGTCTTCAGCAACTGGCATAGAAGAACCATTGATAGTAATTTGTGGTTGTGCTGCTTTAGAATAAGCACCCACACCGGCAGTAATTTCCATTTCTTCACCTGGCATTACATAGTTGGAAGACTGGCCCACCAATGCAGCGAACTGATCGTAAACAACTTTAACAGCACCTACTTGGTTGTGACAATAAGTTACCACCTGGTTTTCTGCGTTCTTTACGTTATTTTGGAATTTGCTGAGCAAGGTCAATGCCGCTACAGTTGGCGTCATATGGAAGTAAAGATTGGTGAAATCTACTTCTTTTGGTTTGCCATGAGGATCAAGAATCGTAACTTTTTCTTCAATGTTATCTACGGCAAGTGTTTTGGAAAATTCATCAGAAATTGACTTGTCAATACCTAACATGGATTGTCTGTAGGCATTGAGTTTTTCTCTGAGCACTTTTCCTTGCGCTTTTCCGTCTTTTCCATCTCCGAATAAACGGGTAGCTGCTTCCAGATCATCTTCTTTGTATTTCATCACACCATCTTCGAGATGTTCGCCGGCTTCTTTTTTGAGGTCGACTTTCAGTTGCTCGATGAATTTGAACATATCCTCAGAATTCTTTTTAGCAATCATTGCTTTTTCATTCCAAGGTTTTGCTTTTTCTGAAGTCATTGGATCTTTCAATTTTGCGTCCAATGATGTGTAAAGCGTATTGTTAGCCGAAGCGAGATTTTCATTTGAAGTAACCAAACTCTTATCTACTACTTTAAAGGCATTGAGAATCTCTGATGATACGTTGAGTGCCAACAACGCTGTAAGCACCAGGTACATCAGGTTGATCATCTTCTGCCGGGGCTCTGCGGGTAAAGCCATAACTATTTATATTAATTATTTTTATGAATATTGTTTGGATTGAAATATGGTTGATCAATCTTTTACAGATTATCTACCCTGCATTGCATTCAGCATATTGCCATAAACGCCATTCAGTTTGCTCAAGTTGCCAGCCAAAGCAGCAATTTGATCTTTCACTTTAGTTGCATCTTCAACGCTGCTGGTCATTGCATTGCTGGCTTCAGCCAATTTACCATAGAAATTGTTCAACGCTTTCAAATGGCTGTTGCTTTCTTTCAATTCCAATTCATAAATAGTATTCAAAGAACCCAGATTTTTAGTCAATACCTGTACTTGCTCATGGAAACCTTTTGCACTTTCTGCAGCATTGTTGAATGAACCCATTGTAGCCGCACTGCTGGTGAATGCTGCTGACATAGAACCTATTGCAGCTGTAGCTTCTTTGGTTTTAGCACCAAAATCGCTTGTAGATTTTACTACATCACTAACGTCTGCGATACCGGCAACTGAAGTACCCAATTTCTGGAATCCTTCGCTCAATTTTTTCAGGTTGGCAGGAGTGATATCTGCGTCTTTCATCATTTTGTCCATAGAATCCAAAGCACTTCCCATTGGTTTTGCAGGATGTGCAGCATGATCTTCAACAATTGGAGCGCCGATATATATGAAACCATACATAGCAAAAATGGCGGCCTCAGTATAAAGTCCGATTTGAAGGAACAAATCCGCTAAAGCGGTGTGGAGAATTTTCTGTAATGCACCAAAGATAACTACTGCCGCAGCCATTGATACTGCAACGTCCATCCATTTACTGAGTTTAGGGTTGATTTTAACTGAAGACATGTTTTTTTTAATTTTTAAGGTTTGAGTTAAAAAAGGTTGAGATGTATTATTTGAGATAACCCACCCTTCAGCTTTACACTCCAGGATGGGTTATTTATTTCAGTAAGAATTAGTTAGAATTTTTCTATAGTTGAAAATTATCTTCTGTTGAGGCCAGAAGGTGGCAGATCAAGTACACAACGGAATCCAATGTAAGATTTTGAAGTGTCCATATATTCATAGGCACGTGTACTGGTTTGTAAAAAGTGTCCAACATCTTTCCAACTTCCACCGCGAACCACTTTACGTTTCATGCGGGGAGGATCTGAACTTTTGGCGTTCCAACGAATATCAGGATTCATATCATGTTGCATGTTGTAACCGCCTTCGTAGTACAGAGAGCCGGTCCATTCAGCAACATTTCCTGCCATGTTGTATAATCCAAAAGCATTAGGCCAATATGCATCCGCACGTACTGTATAGAATCCACCATCTTCGGGATAGTTACCTCTTCCGGGTTTGAAGTTGGCTAACAAACAACCTTTTTTATTTCTTAAATAAGGACCACCCCAAGGATAAGGCGACTGTGACAAACCGCCTCTTGCAGCATATTCCCATTGCGCTTCTGTAGGAAGTCTGAAGTCTGATTCTTCAGCTCTTTTTTTAGATTGAAGGAATGCATTGAGGTAGTGTGTACGCCATTCGCAGAATGCAGTAGCCTGTTTCCAATTCACTCCGACAACAGGGTAGTTACCATAAGCGGGGTGATTGTAATATTTCTTAGCCATTGGTTCATTGTAAGAATAAGCGAAGTCTCTTACCCAACATAATGAATCCGGATACACTTTAACCTGTGTTTTGATGATAAATGCAGAACGTGGAACAGTTTCGTCTCTGTTTTGGGCTGCAGCTTTGAAGTCAAATACTTCTGACTGGTATACAATTTTGTTGGCATCCAGTTCTTTTTTGCCAAAAATACGATTGTCTGGGGTTACAATGATGGCATCAATTTTTTCAATAGTTGATTTATCACCCCATTTAATGGTTTTCACCTTTGTCCAATCAACATATTCATTTCCATCCTGTCCTTGCTTAACATATCCCATCAATTTTGCTGCAATTGAATCACGTACCCAATTGGTAAACTGACGATATTCGTTATTGGTAACCTCTGTGGCATCCATCCAAAACCCACTGATGGAGACAGATTTGTTTCTTGCGGTGAAAGAGTAGTTGACATCCTCGTCACTGGGTCCCATATGAAATGTTCCAGGAGCAACATAAACCATACCAGGAGGACGTGTTGGCGTCCATTTAGTATCTGGTGAAACTCCATGTAATTGTCCATCATTGGGTACTGAATTGGACGAACCGCCTTTACCTCCCAAGAGGTTGCAACTGGTAGAGCCGGATATGATAGCCGCAGCGGCTATCAGGTAAAAAAACCTTTTCATCATTTTTTGTACTTTGTGGGTGTTGGCAAATGTAATGATAATTATTATTCAAATTCAAAATTGGATTCGATGAATCGAGTTTTTTTACTGCAAAAACCGAACCTTTTTTCTAGAAACGTCTAAATTATTCAAATATTGTTAATGAAAATGTTAAAACCAATTAATTTTCGACGGCAATAATGAACTCATCAAGACCTTTTAAGGGTTTTTTACAGGAAAAATTTTCGCAAACATATATCAAAGGGTCAAAGTTGTACGCTTTACTTTTCAACAAAGGGTATGACTTTTCCACATCCGATGATTGAATAACTCTTGGCGGTAAGTACAGCGCATTGATTTCATGCAATACCTTCAAATAATCCAGCCCTGTTACTACAATTTCTTTGATTCCTTTATATTCCATCAAAGCAATCAATGCCCAATTTGATAAAGAAAGCGGATGAGACTGGATGGCTTTTCTCATGTGGCTCAACATCCTCAGTGAATGTTGTTTCCATTTGATATTGTCTGTAATCAACCCCAATTGCAGCAACACTTTTGCCATTGTGCTGTTGCCTGAAGGGATGGTCAAATCATACAAATCAACGTTGTTGTAAATGGTATCTTTTTGTAGTCGATGACTGTAATTATAAAATGAATCGCCTTGAAAATTCGAATCAACATAATTCAATAAGTCAACGGCTTTATCAATATACTTTTGATTTCCTGTTATCTCTTGCAGACACAAACAAGCCTCAATCAAAAGCGCATAGTCGTCAAGAAACGCGATGGGAGCTCCTCCCCTTTTGTTATCAGTATGGCTATAATGGCAATCATTGATTCTAAATATCAAATCGATGGAATCAAAAAGCGCTTCTGCTTTTTGCCTGTATTTTGTTTCATTCAGCGCAGCGCCGGCTTTACTTAATGCTATTATCATCATGGCATTCCAGGATAAAATCAGCTTTGTATCTTTTGATGGCCTCACTCTGTTTTCCCTGTGCGACAATAGCTTTTTTTTCAGGTTGTTCAACTTTTCTTTTCCCAGATCTGTTTCTGCAGTTTTAAAGGCGATTGAACTCCTCCTGTTTAACACATTGACATCCTCCCAATTTCCACGGGCAGTCACATTCCAATAAGCAACGGCTATATCATAATCTTCCCCAGCTATTGATTTTATTTCAGATTCATTCCAAACATAGTAACGGCCTTCCTCCCCTTCACTGTCCGCATCTATTGAAGAATAATAGGCGCCTACAGATGACTTCAATTCTCGATCACAAAATTCAATCGTTTCATGTATGCCTTTCTTAAACTCTTCGTCATTGGAGATCTGATACGCTTCACTAAGGGTATGAATCAGCATCGCATTGTCATAGAGCATTTTTTCAAAGTGAGGCACAAGCCATTCGTCATCAGTGCTATATCTTGACAACCCACCTCCCAACTGATCGTAAATTCCACCACATACCATTTTTCTAAGAGACAATAACGCATGTGCTGTTGATTCTTCATCTTTACAATTGTAGCCATAGGCCATTAAAAATTGAAGGGTGAGGAACTGTGGAAATTTGGGTGCGTTTCCAAATCCACCATTTATTTTGTCTGCAATTGACATCACATTATTCTTACACTGTAGCATATCATTTGCAGAAAACCCCAGGATTTGATTTTCATTATCAACTTGATGAGAAAATCGATTGACTGACTGTAATAAAGATGAAATAAGTGTATCAGCCTGCTGCAACACCAGATCATTTTTATTGGTCCAGATGTCACTGATATAAGAAAGCACATCCATCCAGGATGCACGTCCATGCATGGGTTGAGGGGGGAAATAAGTACCTCCGTAAAATGGTTTTCCTTCTGGTGTCAGAAACACATTCAATGGCCATCCTCCTGAACCTGTAAGTTTTTGTACCGCATCCATGTAAATCTGGTCGATATCCGGCCTCTCTTCACGATCCACTTTTATATTGACAAAATACTTGTTCATAAAAGCAGCGCTATGAGGATCAGCAAAACTTTCTTTTTCCATCACATGACACCAATGGCAAGCAGAATAGCCAATACTCAACAATATTGGCTTTTGATTATTAGCAGCCAGTTGCAAAGCTTGTGTTCCCCAAGGAAGCCAATCAACCGGATTGTGGGCATGAGAGAGCAAATAAGGGCTCGACTCATGAATCAATTCATTCGTATAAGAAGAGTTCATGGCAACAAAATTGAGTGTGTTTTGGAAATTCTAAAAGCAATAAAGTTGTTACAGAAACAAAAGCATTTCTAACTGGCGAATCAAAATGCCGAAAGCATTATTTTTTTGGCAAAGCTTTTAAATAATTATCCAAGGCGGTTACCATGCTTGGCGATTGTGGAACAGGAGCTTTGATATCAAGTGTCAACCCTGCATCCTCAACGGCTTTGAAAGTGTTGGCTCCAAATGCAGCGATTTTGGTGTCGTTCTGTTTGTATTTAGGAAAGTTTTCCAATAAACTTTTAACTCCGCCTGGCGTGAAGAAACAAATCACATCGTAATTTTTTTCTACAACCGCCTTCACATCGTTGCTGACTATTTTGTAAAGCACCGGTGTGGCGTAACCACAATTGTTGTTCTTCAGCCAATTGGTGATTTCGCTGTCGAAAGATTCAGAGCAGGGATAAAGGAATTTTTCATTGTTCTTGTGTTTATTGATCACGTCGAACAAACTTTTGTTGTGTCCGTCTGCGCCATAAAAAACCTTGCGCTTGCGGTAAAGTATAAATTTCTGAAGATAGAGTGCTACAGATTCTGTGATGCAGAAATATTTTGTATCCTGAGAAATGGAAATTTTCATTTCTTCACAAATTCTGAAAAAATGATCAATAGCGTTTCTACTGGTGAAAATAACCGCCGTGTAGGCTGAGATATCAATTTTTTGTTTACGAAAATCTTTGGCAGGAACTGGTTCTACAGTGATGAAAGGATGAAAATCCAATGAAAGCCCATATTTAACGGCCAAATCAAAATAAGGCGATTTTGCTCCTTCGGGCCTGGGTTGAGTGATCAGTATCTTTTTAATCGGCTTAATGGCAGATACAGATTTTTTAACATCCTTCTTGGTCATACTTTAACTTCCGATTGTTGTGCAAAGTTATAAATAAATGGTTAAAAAATCCCAAGCGATTTTATACAACAAAATCAATGGAAGAATTTCAATTGAAATGATATACAATAAAAAATGAAAAGTGCCCACCTTCAGATGCCGTTGCAAGTTTCCAAAGGCTCTTAGATATCGGAAAACATAAGCTGCTCCTACAAAAAAGAAGGAAATGGCAATAGCCACATCTTTTATTTGCGTATCGGCAAAAGCTATCAGAAATAGAAGGGGCAGCAGTAAAAGTGTAAGAATATTATTTGAAAGTGATACAATGAAATTATAAAGGATCGCGTCTCCTCCATTTCCCGTCAACCAACCTACTAGTCTGATCACAATTGATTTAACAATAAAAATGAACCCAACCGAAATAACACAAATGAACATCAGATCCAACCTGTCTTTTGGCATGATGCCTTTTGCTGCCAAGGCATAAAATAAATACTGGCCCGATACCAGATAAAAGAGAATACTGAAAAAAACTGAAGCCGATTTGGATTGCAACATCTGATCTGTCAATTGACTCTGTCGGAGTGAAGTGTTTAAAAACACCCTCAGCATATTATTGAAATACCTTCCAAAAATTGTTTTGAAAATCCCTAATATCAATAAGGTAAAAACAAGAACGTAAAAAAAACTGTCTTTAGGTCGATTTGTCCTGGCTTTCATCGTCACAGGAACAACTCCATTTCTTAATGATAAAACAGGGCTTGTTATAAGAATAGAGTCAAAAAAAGCATAATCGTTAAAAAATGAAGTATACTTTTTATTATTGTCGGCATGCACAGAATCAGCATTGGTTGAAGTGAGGGAATCCTTACGACTTGACGAGGAATCTAAAGACTGACCCATTGTGCCAGTGATTGAAAAGAAAAAAATGAATAAGAAAAAGATACAGCGATTCAAAATAATAAAAGTTGCTTTTTCAAAAATAATCAAAAGTAATTGATGTAACCGAAGTGAATCTTGGAAGAATTGGCCAAACTGAAATCCACATCATTTCTTTTTCCTACAGCATAAATCACCTGAAGGAGTCCCGCCTTGGTTTCATACATGAGTCCGGCACCAGCGGAAACAAATCTGTTCAATCTTTTCAATGATCCGGTTTCATAACGTGTTTTCCCCCAATCTGCAAAAAAAGAAAGATAACTGTTGGTACCAAAAAGCAATCTCAACTCATTACTCCATACCACATACCTTGATGCAAAAATACTTTCCTCATCGAAGCCTCTCAACGTCTTGAATCCACCAATCTGAAACAGGTCATTGCTGAAAAAAGATGCTGTTGAATACCATCCAAACTGCAAACCTGTTTTCCAAACTGTAGATTTTTTTATGGGGAAATAATGTGCCGCATCCCCCATGATTCGGATTTGGAATGATTTCAGCCTAATGGAATCATACAGGTGCGCATAATTCACCGTACTATCTTTAATAGCCAGAATATCCTGGTTGCTTTCAATTTTCCGGCTGCCAGATAAAACCGTCAAATTGAACTCGGTGCCTTTTCGTGGAAGAATTATAAGTCCTGTGTTGTTCCAACTCCAGGTCAGACCTACATTCAAGGCATGCACGTCAATAACCTCAGGCAACTTTTTTTGTTGTTTAATTTTAGTGGTATCCACACCTCCCGGCAATACAGAATTTTGCTGCCATTGTAAAAAAAAGTTGACCTGATGACTTACAGAAGGAGTAAGCACCAAGCCCGACCTGATGTTGAGTGTCAAGTAAGCAGAGTCTTTTTTGTACAAATCAAAATTGAAATCGTAGCCAAATTTTGTATGAAAAATAAATGGCTTGTTGAAGCCAAGATTCAGCCGAGGTGAGTGTGGCAGCAGTTGCTGCCATTTGAAATCGATACGTTCTCCTTTGCCAAAAAGATTTTTCAGGTTTAAAAGGGCATCGCCGGTAAGCGATGTTTTAGAAGCGCCTCCAGAAGAAGGCTGCAACCCAACCAATACATTAAACTGGCTGTTCTTCTTGGGCTGTAAATAAACGTTCAATACGGCTCCTGTCCCCAACATGGTGACATCCGAAGGCTGTACGACAGTGGCAAAAGCAAGCTGAGATAATTTTTTATCGACTGCATTCAATTTCTTTTTAGAATAAGCGCTGCCATTAAGGATATCAAGGTATTCCTGAAGAAAAAAATCATTCAGTTTCAAGCCCCCCTTCAAACTTATGCTGTCGATCTTGTATAACGGACCTTTGTCAATTTGAAGAACAGCAGATACTTGCTGTTGAGAAAAACTCACACTGTCTAATCCAATGCTTGCAAACGGATAGCCGGAATTTTCAAAAAACTGCAACAACTTAGCCTGGGCAGTTGTCCAAGCCGGCAAAGTAATTACATCAGGAAATTCGGCTTCATGCAATGCATCTTCAACCACCATGCTATTTTCGACTGAATTGACACGTATAGCAAAACGATTGTACTTCTCTCCAGTGAAAATTTTGACCTTCAAAAGCGTATCAGTTTGAACAACAGTATCTATCGATGCGGCTAAAAAACCAAGTTGTTGCATTTTTGATTTTATCATCCCTAGTTGCTCACGGCATTGGAACCTGTCTTTAAAACTAACAGGCAGCCACTCCTTTAATACATCCTGAGACACAAGAGAATCACTGAAACTATAGGCCACACGGATGCCTCCGGATGAATGTTTGGTGTCTTGGGCTTGAAGTGCATATCCCCAAAAGCAGACTATCATCAGAAGTATTTTAATGGTCCATCCTTTCGGTTTAAATTGCATGGTCATTCTTATTACAACTTTGTAAAACTACAATCTTTGGCGGGTATTTATCTTCATATTCCTTTCTGTAAAAAAGCTTGTCATTATTGCAATTTTCATTTTTCAACCGATTTGAGAATGAAAGATGAGTTGATCAATTGCATGCTGAAAGAGATTGAACTACAACAAAATCATTTAGCCGAAGGATCGGTCATAGACACCATTTATTTTGGCGGCGGAACACCCAGTCTGCTTTCAAACTCCGCTATCGGTTCATTGCTCCAACAAGTTTATCAATTTTTCAACGTAGCTGAAAATGTTGAAATCACCCTGGAAAGCAATCCGGATGACATCACCCCGATAGCATTACAACAATGGCTTTCGATGGGCATCAACAGGCTCAGTGTTGGTATGCAAAGCTTTGATGAAGAAGAATTAAAATGGATGAACCGCAACCATACTGCCCTACAGTCAAAAAAATGCATCACCGATATCATTGATGCCGGATTGAGCAATTTCACCATCGATGTCATTTTCGGCAGTCCTTATTGTACAGACGAAGCTTTAATGAAAACCTTGCAGTTTCTGATTGACCATCGTGTACCTCACCTATCTTGTTATGCCCTCACTGTAGAAGAAAAAACAGCCTTGCATCATTTTGTCGCACAAAATAAATCACCCGACATTGATACAGAGCAACAGGCAAGACAATTTCTCCTTATCAGCGACTGGCTTGCTGCCGCTGGTTATGAGCACTACGAAATCAGCAATTATGCTTTGCCGACTTTCCGCAGCAGACACAACAGCAATTACTGGAAAGGCATACCTTATTGCGGCATCGGCCCGGGCGCTCATGCATACGATGGCAACAACAAAAGAAGATGGAACATCGCCAACAATGCGATGTATGTTAACAGTATCCAACAAGGATGGCTGCCTTATGAAGAAGAAACACTGAGTGAGGCACAGCAATACAATGAGTACATCATGACATCTCTCAGGACAACAGAGGGAATATCACTGCAATACATAAACGAAACTTTCGGAAGCCATCAATTAATGAAGTTGGTTGCCACATGTGCATCCTTTGTTTCGCAAGGTCAGCTTATTATCAAAAAGGAATTCATTCAATTGACGCGTGAGGGCAAACTTTTTGCAGATGGCATCGCATCAAGCCTATTTGAAGACTGAACAGGTTATACCAGAATTTCTTCGATATTGCTAAATCCTTCTTCCGGCGAAAGATTTTCCCATAGGATCTGATATACTGCTGTAGCGATGGGCATATCGGCCATTATACGTTCATTGAGGATATGCATACAACGGCTGGCATTATAACCTTCCGCCACCATGTTCATTTCCAGTTGCGCAGATTTCACAGCATATCCTTTTCCAATCATATTGCCGAATGTCCGATTACGACTGTAAAGCGAATAACAAGTCACCAGCAAATCTCCCATATACACTGAAGCTGCATAGCTGTTATGATGGTCTTCTGATGATTTTTTGGTATGTTCGATATAACCCACTTCTGCATTGATAATTCCGGCTTTTCTTAAAAATCCTGCCATTTCATCGGCGCTGTTGGCAATCAACACGCTCAGGAAATTGTCGCCATAATCCAGGCCATGAGCGATGCCGGCACCCAGCGCGTAAATGTTTTTCAGTATCGAAGCATATTGCACGCCATAAATGTCCTTGTTGACAACAGTGCGGATATATGGAGAGGAAAAAGCTGTGGCGATTTCCTGTGTCGTCGATTCATCCACCCCACTAAAAGTCAGATAGGATAATTTTTCTGCAGCCACTTCTTCGGCATGACAAGGTCCTAAAACTGCGAAGTAATTTTCTATGGGAAAGGAGAAATGCTGTTGAAGGTAATCATTGAGCAACAGGTTTTCTTCGGGTAAGATTCCTTTTACAGCAGAGAGTATTTTCTTGTTATCAAAAATTGTTGAGGGCAACGACGACAACACATCTACCACAAACGCTGATGGCACGGCAATTACAATAACATCGGCGTTGGCAATCACTTCGCTTACATCTGTGGTAAGCAGCAGTTGATCCATATTGAAGCGGGCATGAGAAAGATATTGCGGATTGTGTTTTCTTTTTTTGAACTGTTCAATAGCGGCAGCACTGCGGTTCCACCAATGAATGGTTTGTCCATTGTCTGTCAGCATTTTTGCCAGTGCGGTTCCCCAACTGCCGCTTCCTATGATTCCAAATTTCATGTTGTTGCGATTAATCTGTTCATTTGATAAATTAACTACAAACCGAGTTTTTCAACCGCTTGCATGGCAGCCTGATAACCCGCATCTTTTTTATTGAATCCTTTTCCTTGCGAAACGATTTGTCCGTCTATGGTAACAGCGATAGTGAAAAGTCTGCGGCCATTTTCAAGACTTTCGTTTAATGTGGCAAACTCAACCGATTTACCATTCTTTGTCGCCCAGCCGTAAAGTTTGTTTTTGATGTTGATCTCGATAGATTCCAGATCGTCGGTAAAAAGATGAGGTAGAATGATGTAGCGTTCCACCCATTTTTGTGTTTGACCATAACCTTTATCCAAATAAACAGCACCAATCAAGGCTTCAAGTGTGTTTCCGAAAATCTGTGAAATTTTGAGGGCATTATCTTGCCGGTTGTAAATGGTGATTTTTTTAAGTCCCATTTTCAAGGCGATCTCATTCAGTTTCTGCCGGTTGACCATTTTACTTCTCATCTCTGTGAGAAATCCCTCATCCTTATAGGGATATTTTCTAAAAAGATAATGGCCGATGATGGAACTCAATACGGCATCCCCCAAAAATTCAAGTCTTTCATTATTTTGGTCGGTGCCTTCCCTTACAGAGCGATGACTCAGGGCTGTGCGATACAAAACGATATCACCTGGTGTGAAGCCAAGCACATTTTTTAGTTGTTTACTGAACTGTCGAAGCTCAGGACTTTTGAACAAATTGAGAATGAAATGCAACGCGATTTTATTAATTGACCGAAATTATAGTTTTTCGGTAAAAGAGAAGAAGATTTAAGGCTGTTAAGAGAAGAAAATAAAAAAGATTAAGCCTTATATTTCTTTACAATCACTGAGGCGTTATGTCCACCGAAACCAAATGTGTTGCTGAGTGCTGCATTCACAGTTTTATTCTGCGGGGCATTGAAAGTGAAATTCAATGCTGGATCCAGATCCGGATCATCGGTAAAGTGATTGATGGTAGGCGGTACAATATCTTTTGTAACAGCCAAGATACAAGCTAATGCTTCAAGCGCACCAGCGGCACCCAAACAATGGCCTGTCATACTTTTTGTGGAACTGATGTTGAGATTATAGGCGTGATTTCCAAAAACATTTAAGATCGCCTTGGTTTCTGCAATGTCTCCCAAAGGCGTGGAAGTACCATGGACATTGATATAATCAATGTCTTCGGGGTTCATTCCAGCATCTTTCAGTGCGGCCTTCATCACGTTGTTGGCGCCCAATCCTTCTGGATGCGGTGCGGTAATGTGATGAGCATCTGCAGTAGCGCCGCCACCGGCTATTTCACAATATATCTTTGCGCCTCTGGCTAAAGCATGCTCAAGACTTTCGAGAACTAAAACGCCAGAACCTTCTCCCATCACAAAACCATCACGATCTTTGTCGAAAGGACGGCTGGCGGTTTGAGGATCGTCATTTCTTTCGCTAAGTGCTTTCATGGCGTTGAATCCGCCTAATCCTGCTGCGCTGATTACCGCTTCACTACCACCGGTGATGATGATATCGGATTTACCCAAACGGATATTATCGAATGCATCAATAATGGCATTGGTAGATGAGGCGCATGCACTGACAACGGCATAATTAGGACCACGGAATCCATGTCGCATGGAGATATGGCCTGCTGCAATATCCAAAATCATTTTAGGAATGAAGAAGGGGTTGAAACGGGGCGTTCCATCTCCCAAAGCAAAAGCCGTTACTTCTTCCTGGAAAGTGATCAGCCCACCAATACCACTGGCAAAAATCACCCCTACTCTGTCTGGGTTCACATTTTCCTTGGTGATACCGGCATCTTTGACAGCCTCGTCGCTGGCAATCAGTGCGAACTGGCAATAGCGGTCCATCTTGCGGGCCTCTTTTCTATCGAGGTATTGTGTAGCGTCAAAATTTTTAACCTCACAGGCAAATCGGGTTTTGAATTTAGACACATCGAACTGCTGAATAAAATCACAGCCACTGACACCAGATGCCAGGTTCTGCCAATATTCTTCAACAGATTTACCAATAGGAGTTAATGCACCCAAACCGGTAACTACGACACGTTTAAGTTCCATACAATTTGCCTGTGAAAATTAAAAGATACTTACTTGGCGTTTTCTTCCAGGTAAGAAACAGCTTGACCAACAGTAGTGATGGTTTCGGCTTGTTCGTCAGGAATAGAAATATTAAATTCTTTTTCAAATTCCATAATTAATTCTACGGTGTCCAAGCTATCGGCACCGAGATCGTTGGTGAAAGAAGCTTCAGGAGTTACTTCGGCTTCATCAACACCTAATTTGTCAACAATAATCTTTTTTACTCTTGTTGCAATGTCTGACATGGTAGTAAAATTTGGTTAATTCGGTGCAAAAATATACTTTTTGACATAATTACAAAGAAATACTATTTCCCGGTGAAATTTATTTATTGACATCCGTGTTTCCAACAGGATTGTCGTTTAATAAAATGATGTACTTTTAAAACTTTCCTTCAAGGGATTATTCCTTTCAAATAATTAAATGCTGAAAACATGGGATTGAAACAGATTGACTTTGGTACACCCGAATATGAGCAGATGGTTCAGCTGAGAGATGAGATGCTGCGAAAACCATTGGGTCTTAGCTTTAATGACGAAGAATTGATGGAAGAGAAAAATGAGATTTTGATCGCCTCCTATGACGATGATGAGATGCTTGGCTGCTGCATCTTAAGGCCTTTGGACAATGAAACCGTTCGCTTGCGACAGATGGCGGTGAAAGATGAATTGCAGAGAAAAGGCATTGGCGCTTCGATCATTTCTTTTGCAGAAAATCTGGCCAGAGACAAGGGCTACCGCTTCATCATCATGCACGCACGAGATACTGCCATAGGTTTCTATGAGAAATTCGGCTACCAAATAAAAGGTGATGAATTTACTGAAGTGAACATACCACATCATATCATGGAGAAAGAATTGATTTGATGGAGTATTTGGCTGTTAAACACAAGGATAATCTTGACCATTGGTTTAAAGTTCAAGACCTTGTTTTTTAATGGACAACCACAAAGGTCACGAAGGAAACACAAAGGATGGACTTTGGTCGATTGATTTATTTCTTGATTCCTTTATTGAGGTAACCTCTTACTTGCGATACGGCTTCCTCTTCAAATGCTTCTTTGGGTACAATGAAAAATGAACGGGGATTGAAATACAGGTGAAAAAAATGTGGGCTTTCCATCCAGGAAGAAAAAGAAGACCACTCCCAAGATTTTGAAGCATGATCGGTTTCAAGTGTGAGCCCGGCACTGTTGATTGTAGCCCTATATTTACTTTTGAAAGCAGCAGATCTTCTGTAAACGAGTCTGGGCATGATCAGCCAGAATACCAGCATCATCATGATCCACAAAAATGAACTTAATAGAAATGCTGCAGGCGATATTTTTTTGAAAAAGTAAAGGCCTGCTGAAAGCATGGCGAATACATTCACCATAATCATCATCAATTTTATTTCACGACGGCTGATGAAATGGTAACGAAGGGCTTGAATCACTTTGGGCTTATGGTATTCGAAGTAAGAAGAAGTCATGGGTTATATAATTGGTGATTTGTGGTTTGTGGTTTGTGGTTTGTGGTTTGTGGTTTGTGGTTTGTGGTTTGTGGTTTGTGGTTTGTGGTTTGTGGTTTGTGGTTTGTGGTTTGTGGTTTGTGGTTTGTGGTTTGATTTTCTGATATCCAGTATCCAGTATCTAGCATCCAGTATCAATTTCTCAACTCTTTTTCCGCCACTTTCCAGTTGCCGAGTATTTCGCCTTTGCTACCGATGAAATCAACATTCAGCAGTCTTTCGTTCTTCTTTCCGCTGAAACTGAATTTTGCAAAATTCTGAGCTTCCACTAAAGTATTGGATTCTCTAAAAGGGTTATTGACTTCCACTCCGGTCACTTTGCTGACACCTGATGTATATGGTGAAACGGTGATGTCGAAAAGAGGATACGCAGTAATGCCATTCATTCTGATTACTTCACTATGGTGACGATCGCCGGTGAGAAATAGCACACCGTTAATTTTTTGACTTTGCAGAAAATCCATCAACTGATGATACTCGAAAGAATAATGTTGCAGGCATTCATATTTATTATAAGGATTCAGCACTTGGCTGCCTGTTACAATTATTTTAAATGGAGCCTTACTGAACAACAATGCATTTTTCAACCAGTTCATTTGTTGTTGTCCGAAATAGGATTTTTCAGCATTGGGTTTACCATTGACAGAGTCATATATTTCTTCTTCTGATCTGAAGTATCGATCGTCGGTAAGAAAAAAATCGACATCACCATATGAAAACTGGGTGTAGATCCCTTTACCATTTTCACCGGCACTGGGATTCAAAAAGTAATCATTAAAAATTTTACGACTATCCTCTTTAAGTAAATAACTGCTGCCGGCATCATTGGGTCCGAAATCATGATCATCCCAAATGGCGTACTGAGGCATGGCAGCCATAAACGCCTGCAAAACCGGTTGTGCCCTGTCGTGTGAAGCGCGATAATTTAAACCCCATGCCGAGGTGTAATCCACTTCTCGCGTGTACCAATTGTCACCCAGCCAGAGGTGAAAATTGGCCGGGGTTTGGGTCATTGTATTGAATATGGAAGAGTCGCCACCATAAGGCTTTCCCGGCCTGTCGAATTGAGGTTCGTTGAAATAGGCGCAGCTGCCGGTCAGGAAACTGAAATCGGGTGCGGGTTTGCGCCATTGCCAAAGGTCTTTGGTGGTAAAACGAGTGGGAAACGGCAACATCACCGGCTTGCCATCAATCTCAACAGCATATGCATAAGTTGTGGCGAAGTTCAAGCCATTGAGCTCGAATTTTATGGGATTAAACACCTTGCCCAGAGGTTCTTTGTATTTCAAAGTGTAAAGAACCTGAGGATGGGCTGTATCATAGTATTTAACCAACACAGATTTTACATCTGAAGCAACTTCAAGCCATATCATGGCGGTGCGGAGTTCTACATTACCGGCCCATGGACCACTGATCAACTTGTTGGTTTGTGCTGTCAACCCCAGGAACGCGACAGAAAAAAACAGTGCCAAGAATAACTTGTTCATTACGTTGAATTTGAAGACTGCAAGATAATACTTGTTCTTTTGTCGGCGGATGATTGTAGCAGTTAACCGGAACTTCTACTGCAGCTTCTCATTTTCTTGATGACGTGTCAGATCTCGGGCTGTCTTCTTTTCTATGTTTTTTTGCAAGGCATCCGTCAGGTTGACACCGGTTTGGTTGGCCAGACAAATCAACACCCAGAGCACATCAGCCATTTCATCGGCCAGCTCCTTTCCTTTATCGCTTTCTTTGAATGACTGTTCGCCGTAGATACGCACCATCAGACGGCTGAGCTCTCCTACTTCCTCCATGAGTATACCCAGATTCGTCAATTCGTTAAAATAACGGACACCAACAGTTTTAATCCATTGGTCGATTTGCTCCTGTGCTTGATTGATGGTTAATGACATGGGGTAGTTTAGGTTTAAAAGTTTAATGGTTTGATCGTTTCGGTCACTTATCTGGATACTGGATGCTGGATGCTGGATACTGGATGCTGGATACTGGATACTGGATGCTGGATACTGGATGCTGGATACTGGATGCTGGATACTGGATGCTGAATACTGGATGCTGGATACTGGATGCTGGATACTGGATACTGGATGCTGGATACTGGATGCTGGATACTTTTTGTTCAGTGTACTCCTTTTACATGCTGCATTTTCTCACTCTCTCCTTTTAGAATCCATCCATATGGTGACTGGGCCATCGTTCAGCAGCGCCACTTTCATGTCGGCGCCAAAAGTTCCGGTTTGGACCGGCTTGCCGAGATCTTTTTCTAGTTGGGCGATCATTTTTTCATACATAGGCATGGCGAATTCGGGTTTGGCTGCACGGATATAACTGGGACGGTTACCCTTTTTTGTAAGGGCATGCAAGGTAAACTGACTGACCAATAAAATGTCTCCGCCGGTTTCTTTCACAGAAAGGTTAGGAATTTTATTTTCGTCGTCAAATATGCGCAGATGGACGATTTTAGAAGAAAGCCAGGTCAAATCTTCTTCATTATCGTCTTCTTCGATGCCGACTAGTACAAGCAAACCGTTATCAATAGACGATTTCAACATGCCTTCGATTGTAACGCTGGCCGATGTCACTCTTTGTATCAATGCTCTCATACAATTTTCATTTTTTTAAGGGCTGATAAAAATAAGGCTTAAATCCGGCTATGGGATTTTTATCATTTTTACAACAAATTTCCGGCTGAAAAAATTTATTTCTTTCCACAAAAAGTGCAAAACCTCCCAAATTCACTGCAAGTGTGGACTGTGGAATTCCCCCCAAATATTTTCCACATTCTGTTAATATTTCCCATCAAATCGGATGATACACATCAAATATTTTCGTTGACCGCAAAAGAAAAAAGGGATTAACTTACTAACTACCAAAAGAGATATTTTATGCCAGCAAAAAAGCAAACCACAAAGGCGCTCAGCTTCAAGCGTCAGTTTACCAAAGACAATGTAAGTCCGTACGACATGTTTGAGTACGATTACCGCACCTCAGTCATTAAAAATCCAAGTGGCGAAGTTGTTTTCCAGATGGACGATGTAGAGGTTCCCAAGCAATGGAGCCAGATTGCCACTGATATTCTTGCCCAAAAATATTTCAGAAAAGCGGGTGTTCCTAAACCGGATGGTAGTACCGGCAGGGAAACAACTGTAAAACAGGTAGCCCACCGTATGGCTCATTGCTGGAGAGTATGGGGCGAAAGAAACAATTATTTTGCTACTTCTAATGACGCTCAGATATTTTATGATGAGTTGGTATATAGTATTCTTAATCAAGCCTGCGTACCCAACAGTCCGCAGTGGTTCAACACCGGCTTGCATGAAGTTTATGGCATCACCGGAAAGCCACAGGGTCATTATTATGTGGATGCTGAAGATGGCCAGCTTAAAAAATCGACTTCTGCCTACGAACGTCCTCAACCACATGCTTGTTTCATTCTGAGTGTGGATGATGATCTGGTTAACGAAGGCGGTATCATGGATCTTTGGGTTAGGGAAGCGAGAATTTTCAAATACGGAAGTGGTGTGGGAACCAACTATAGCAGTATTCGCGGTGAAGGAGAAAAGCTCAGCGGTGGTGGTTCTTCCAGCGGCTTGATGAGCTTCCTGAAAATAGGTGACCGTGCTGCGGGTGCCATTAAAAGCGGAGGTACTACCCGTCGTGCTGCCAAAATGGTTTGCCTAGACCTCGACCATCCCGAAATCGTTGAATTTGTAAACTGGAAAGTGCAGGAAGAAGATAAAGTGGCAGCCCTCATTGCTGCAGGTTACCCCAGTGATTATGAAGGAGAAGCCTACAAAACCGTAAGCGGGCAAAACAGCAACAACTCAGTTAGAATTCCCAATTCATTCTTCAAAGCTTTGGATCAGGACGGCAACTGGGACTTGAAAGCCAGAAGCGATGGTCATACCATGAAATCGGTAAAAGCGAGAGAGCTTTGGGATCAGATTAACTATGCCGCATGGCGTTGCGCCGATCCGGGTACACAATATGATACCACCATCAACGAATGGCACACTTGCCCCGAAGGTGGCCCTATCAGAGCTTCCAATCCTTGCAGCGAATACATGTTCCTCGACAACACGGCCTGCAATCTGGCCAGCGTGAACCTTCGCCGTTTCTTCAACGAAGACAACAACACATTTGATGTTTCCGGTTTTGAATACACTTGCCGCTTATGGACTGTGGTACTGGAAGTTTCTGTTTTGATGGCGCAATTCCCTTCTAAAGAAGTTGCGCAATTGAGCTACGATTACAGAACACTCGGTCTTGGCTATGCCAACCTGGGTAGTATGCTGATGGTGAGCGGTATCGCTTACGACAGCGAACAAGCACGCGGCATCGCAGGCGCCATCACTGCTATCATGACAGGTATTGCTTACAAGACCTCTGCGGAAATGGCCAGCTTCCTGGGTACTTTCGAAAAATACAAAGAGAACAAAAAGCACATGCTTCGCGTCATGCACAATCATCGTGCTGCAGCTTATGATGCGATGGATGCCTACGAAGGACTGGAAATCAAACCTCATGGCATCAACGCAAAATATTGCCCCGACTATCTGATGAAAGCCGCTACAAAAGCATGGGATGACGCAGTGCAATTGGGTGAAAAATATGGTTACAGAAACGCACAAACTACTGTAATTGCTCCTACCGGAACCATTGGTTTGGTAATGGATTGCGATACTACAGGTGTTGAGCCTGATTTCGCTCTGGTGAAATTCAAGAAGCTCAGTGGTGGCGGATATTTCAAAATCATCAATCAAAGCGTTCCACAGGCCTTGCGCAATCTTAAATATTCCGAAAAACAAATCGAGGATATTGTCAACTACGCTAAAGGTCACGCCACACTCAAAGGCGCTCCTTTTATCAATGAAGAATCATTGTTGGCAAAAGGATTCCATCAATCTGAAATCGACAAGCTGAATGCAGCCATGGGCAGCGCTTTCGAAATCGGTTTTGTTTTCAACGTTTATACTTTGGGAGAAGCTTGTTTACAAAGACTGGGCTTCACCCCTAACCAATACAACGACTTTGGCTGGAGCTTGCTCGAAGCCTTGGGTTTCACCGATGAGCAAATTGAACAAGCCAATATCTACGTTTGTGGTACCATGACCGTTGAAGGTGCCCCTCACCTTAAAGACGAACATCTGTCGGTGTTTGATTGTGCCAACAAATGCGGTGCCACCGGACAACGTTATATACATGCACATGGTCACATTCGCATGATGGCGGCCGCACAGCCATTCCTGAGCGGTGCGATCAGCAAAACCATCAATCTGCCCAACGAAGCTACCATTGAAGAAATTGCTGATTCCTACAGATTGAGCTGGGAACTGGGTCTGAAAGCCTGTGCGCTTTATCGCGATGGTTCTAAACTCAGTCAGCCACTCAGCAACAAATCCGACAAAAAGAAAAAAGGAGCCGACAGCGAAGAAGAAAAAGCAGAAACGCCTGCAACAATGGAAAGTGCTTTGGTTGACATGAGTAAATTGACCATTGAAGAGCTGCTGGAAGAAATGAACAAGCGCGTACAAAGCAGTGCGGATACTTCATTGAAGCGTCAGCTGGCGATGATCGTAGAACGCAGAGCTTTACCCGCCAAACGTCGCGGCTTTACACAAAAAGCGAAAATCAATGGCCAGGCCATTTTCCTCCGTACCGGAGAATACAACGATGGAACCTTAGGTGAAATCTTCATCGATATGGCGAAAGAAGGAGCAACTATGCGCAGTATGCTCAACTGTTTCGCTATTGCCATCTCCATCGGTTTGCAATATGGTGTGCCTTTGGAAGAGTATGTGGAGAAGTTCGTGTTCACCCGTTTCGAACCAGCCGGTATGGTAGAACATCCGAACATCAAAACCACCACTTCCATTATCGACTTCATGTTCCGCTCACTGGCTTATGAATACCTCGGCCGTACCGACCTGGTTCATGTGCTCGATAAACCCGAAGTGGGAAATTTGGGTAACGAAGAGTGGGACGAGAACATGCCAACTATCGGAGAAAGAACACCAGAGCTCAGCGAAGTGCGTGTACTGGGCAACGATACCAACAAAGCCTATAAAAGCGTAACTCCAACCAAAGCAGCAGGTGCAATGGATGCTGTAAATGCAGCCAACAAATCGATGCAGGGTGATGCTCCGGCCTGTAATGTCTGCGGACATATCACTGTGAGAAGCGGTACTTGTTACAAATGCCTGAACTGCGGAAACAGCTTAGGTTGCAGCTAAAATAAATTGTTTGAATAATTGCCAAACAACAAGCCACTGGAGTAAAATCCGGTGGCTTTTTTTATCGTCCTCCATGTAATTGCTAGGCTAGTAAATTTGTCAAAATTTCAACCCCTCTTCTTCCAGACTTTCTTGTTTCAATTTTTGTTTTTTGATGAAATCATAAACAGTATCAACATCAGCATTGCTTACAGAAAATACTGCATATCCTTTTTGCCAGGAGAATTTTTCGAGTATGACATGATGTTGATTGATGAAATGAGAGGAGGCGCCCTTTATTTGTTTCATGACAGCTGAATAGGAATTTTGTGCATCCAGCATGAACAAACAATGGATATGGTCGGCAAGGCCGTTAACGATCTTAAGCTTGCAACCTATTTCACTGAATTCATCATATAAGAAAGGGAAAAGCACTTCTTCAAGATCTGATGTGATGAGCGGTTGGCGATCTTTTGTTGTAAAAACAACATGAAGCCAGACATTATAAAAAGCGTTTGACATGATGATGTAAAATAAAATGATACGGTTGAGCGTGTAAAGTGGAAATCACAATCAAAGAGATGTTTTATAACGGAAAACGGGTGTTGGTTTTCACAAAAACTTTTCGTTCCACCATTTAAATGGTTTAAACGGTGGGCTATTAAAAAAATTCAATCTTTCAATTATCTTTGCCCACATGTCAAACATCACCAACAATTTCCAGGAAATCATCTCCCATTGCAAGGAGTACGGTTATATTTTTCAATCTTCAGAACTCTACGACGGACTCAGTGCCGTTTATGACTACGGTCAAATGGGCGCGCAGCTGAAAAAGAACATTCGCGACGAATGGTGGAAAAGCATGACACAGCTGCATGACAATATCGTGGGTATTGACGCCGCCATCTTCATGCACCCAACTGTATGGAAAGCCAGCGGCCACGTCGACAATTTCTCCGACCCGATGATTGACAACAAAGACAGCAACAAACGCTATCGCGTGGATCATCTGATTGAAGCCCATGTGGAAACATTGGATAAAGCAGCAGGCGATGCCCTGTTGGCTGAAATGGACAAATTGCTGGCTGCTGATGACCTGGCCGGCTTGAAATCGCTGATCGAAACCAACAAAATAAAATGTAGCATCAGTAAAACCTGCAACTGGACCGATGTTCGACAGTTCAATCTGATGTTCAGCACACAAATCGGATCTGTGGCCGAAGAAGCCGATACCATCTATCTGCGTCCGGAAACCGCACAAGGTATTTTTGTCAACTTCCTCAACGTGCAAAAAACCGGAAGAATGAAAATTCCATTCGGAATCGCACAAACAGGTAAGGCTTTCCGTAATGAGATTGTGGCCCGGCAGTTCATTTTCCGTATGCGCGAATTTGAACAAATGGAAATGCAATTCTTTGTACGTCCCGGCACTCAAATGGAATGGTATAATTACTGGAAAGAAACCCGTAAGAAATGGCATGAAAGCATGGGCATTCCCACAGAAAAACTCCGCTACCATGATCATGTGAAACTCGCCCACTATGCCGATGCGGCATTGGACATCGAATTCGAATTTCCTTTTGGATGGAAAGAATTGGAAGGTATCCATAGCCGTACCGATTTCGACTTGAGTCAACATGCCAAATACAGCAAGAAAAAAATTCAATACTTCGACAACGACCTGAATGCGGAAGGCAAGCCCTACGGCAACTACACTCCTTTTGTGGTAGAAACTTCCGTTGGTCTCGACAGGCTGTTCCTTACCATCGTTTCTCTTTCTTATCTGGAAGAAAAATGGACAAAAGAAGATGGTACAGAAGACAGTCGTGTGGTGATGAAGATTCCGGCGAAAATCGCACCGGTGAAACTGGCTATACTTCCTTTGCTTAAGAAAGATGGCTTGCCCGAAATTGCCTCACAATTGATGAATGAATGCAAACCACATTTCCATTGCTTCTATGAAGAGAAAGATGCCATCGGCAAACGTTACAGAAGAATGGATGCCATCGGCACACCTTTCTGTGTCACCATCGATCATCAAACCAAAGAAGACAATACCGTTACAATCCGTTATCGCGATACCATGACGCAAGAGCGTATACCCATGAGCGAGGTGAAACGTTTGGTGATGGAAAAGATCTGTTGCTGATTACAAATTATGTAAACCCAGTAACTCGTAATTGTTTTATTAATGCCTATGAAGAAACTATGGATTTCAGCAATGCCGATTAGACTATTTCTTCCAGCAGATAAAGACTGTAATCATTAAAGAAAGAGGTATGAAGTTGCAAAAACTACTGCAACAACAACACAATCCTTAATTAGAAATAAGTACTGACAGTTCGGGTGCAGCAAGCATTAACATCCAATTTTGTTCTTATTTCTTTGACAACAATTAACTCAACAGACAAACTGGATTGTGTCGCTTACAAAAAAATAAAAGAAGAAAAAATGAAAATAATTTACACATCTTTAATCTCATTCTGCTTTTTATTATTGTTCTCTTGTAACCAAAAAAAGAATATAACTGTTGATTATGCAAGTCAACAACTATTTACCCTCAGTAATCAAATTGCCGACAACAGATTGTTGATATTCAAAAGAAATCTCGATGGCACAATGGAATATGACTCCTCTATTTCATTACATGGAATAGGTATCGGTACCACGCTGGGAAGTGCTAATCCTTTGATGGCAAGCCAGGATGGCAATTGGCTTTTTGCAGTAAATGCCGGATCTAATTCCATAACATCAATCGACATCAGAGGAAATATTCCTCAGGCTATCAGCACCATCAGCAGCAATGGTGTAAAACCCGTTAGCATCGCCGTTTATCAGAATTGGCTCTTTGTCTTAAATCAAGGTAACAACGGAAATATTTCCGGATTTACATACGACAACAATGGGGTTTTGAGTCCTTTACCCAATGCTACAGCAGAATTGGGAATTGCGCCTGTAAACCCAGCACAAATTTCTTTCAATGCTAATGGAAATGCGCTTATTGTTACCGAAAAAGACAGTTCAAAAATAGATCTCATTCACTTGAATACGAATGGAAGCATAAGCAACATCCAAAAATTTGCAACAGCAAGTCCTAAGCCATACGGGTTCGCAAGAAGTGATGATGATTATATTTTTTGTTCTGAAGCTCTCCAAAACAACTTTTCTGTTTATAAAATCGACAACAACTCCATTGACTTGGCATCGAGTCCAATTTCAACTGTACAAAATGGAGCTTGTTGGGTTGGACTTTTACCCAACCAGCATTATGCCTATATGCTTCACGCCGGTACCAATTGTGTAACCGGTTACGATGTTTCAAATCGCAGCAACCCTCAACTACTCAACAGTGATGGGCTTACCGCAACTACCGGATTGCATCCTATTGAAATTACCTTCAGCCAAAACTCCCAACACATGTTTGTATTAAATACCGGATCTCATAGCATTCATAGCTTTGCCATCAACGACAACGGGTCACTAACATTTGTTCAGGAAAAAACAGGCCTGCCCTCCGGTGCTGTAGGATTGGCACTTCGATAAAATAATGTAGCTGAATAAACAAAATAATATCCCAATCACCCACATCTCTTGAATTTACAAATAAAAAGCACCATATTTTAAAACAATAGCATGAAAAAACTCATTTATTTTATTTTATCCCTGAACATTTTGATTGGATTCAATAAGCTTTGGGCACAATCCAATGCTGCATTTGTAAGCATAACACCTTCCATCCGTTATCAATATATCGGTACGTACGACATCAATAGACTCAACAATATTCAGAACATAGAAGTTCCTGAAGCCATCGAAAAGAAAGTAGATTACACTGCACCTAAAAATGCGGTGAAGCTTTATCGCGTGGAATACTCCTCCGTCATTCCCGAACAAAACAATCGACCTACCATTGCTTCCGGACTGATTGCCATTCCGGCTACTGGAGCCAAAGCGATGCCGCTGGTTTCTTATCAGCATGGTACTGTTTTTGGAAAAGACTGGGTACCTTCCTTCCCCGAAAAATCATTCGAAACCCGCTTGATGATCGCACAATTCGGTGGACAAGGATATGTGGTGATTGGCGCCGATTATTTTGGCATGGGGACTTCCAAAGAAAAAGATTCTTATATCGTGGTCAACAGCCAAGCACAGGCTTCATTCGATATGTATGAAGCTGCAAAAGTGATATTGAATAAAGAAGGCATCAGCGTAACTGATTTCTTTATCAGCGGATGGTCGCAGGGTGCCGTCATCACCATGGCCTTCCTCGAAAAACTGGAAGCCAGCGGCATCAAAGTGAAAGCAGCCGGCACAGCAGCTGCACAATGCGATGGCTATGTGATGACCAATGGTTTTTTGCAACATCCCCGTAAGATTGACGCGCCCTGGGTGACCACCATGTTTATCCTCACCGCTTTCTCTTTCGAAGAATATTATCAGATACCCGGGTTGGCTAAAGGTTTTTTTACCGAAGAACAATACGAACTGGCCAAACGTGTGTACATGAAAGACGCTACTCTCGATTACAAAGATTACCCTGCCGATTTGCATAAATTGATTCGCCCCGAATATTTCGATCCGGTGTATTTTAAACAGTCGGCCTACGGAAAACTCGTAAGTGAGATGCATCCTTACAGATGGATGATTCAAACGCCGGTGCACATGTATTATGGAGATGTAGACGAATGTCTTACCATTGGATTGGCACGCTTGCCTTACGATTATCAAAAAGCCATGGGCAACAACAATGTGGAAGTATTCTCTGCAGGTGCTGATGCCACACACCGCATTACTTATGGCAGAGCAGTTCCGGAGTGGAAAAAATGGTTCAATAGCCTATCGACAAAATAAAAGCAATTTGAGTTCAAAGGCTCAACAGCATTTTTTTGTACCACCCAATATTCATTCAAATTTCATCCATACAAACAAATCATGAAATTACTCACCAACTGCATCTTTTTTTTGTTCGCTCTTGTGGGAACGAATAACCTCTGGGCGCAAACAAACACCGCATTTGTCAACGCAACGCCTTCTATCCGCTACCAGTACATCGGCACGTATGATGTGGGCAAATTAAACACCATACTCAATAAAGAGGTACCCAGCATCATCGAATCAAAAGTAAATTACACAGCAGCAAAAAATGCGGTAAAGCTTTACAGAGTAGAGTACAAATCGGTTGTTCCGGAACAAAACAACCGACCTACAGTCGCATCTGGACTCATCGCTATTCCAGCCACAGGAGCCAAGTCCATGCCATTGGTCTCTTATCAGCATGGTACTATTTATGGCGATATGGGCGTTCCTTCAACACCCGACAATTCATGGGAAACACAATTGATGATTGCTCAATTTGGCGGCCAGGGTTATGTGGTCATCGGCGCCGATTATTTTGGCTTGGGAAGCTCAAAGGAAAAAGACTCTTATATTGTATTGAACAGTCAGGTACAAGCCTCATATGACATGTACGAGGCTGCAAAAATCATTTTAGCCAAAGAAGAAATCAGTATCACCAACTTCTTCATCAGCGGCTGGTCGCAAGGGGGAGTCATCACCATGGCTTTTCTCGAAAAACTGGAAGACATCGGCGTGAAAGTAAAAGCAGCAGGAACGGCTGCAGCACAATGCGATGGATTTGTTATGACCGACGGATTTCTCTCTCATCCCAGAAAAATTGACGCAAACTGGGTGACCACCATGTTCATACTCACCGCATTTTCTTTTGAAGAATATTATCAGATGCCGGGCTTGGCAAAAGGTGTTTTTACCGACGAACAATACGAAGTGGCGAAAAGGGTCTATATGAAAGATACCACGCTTCCATACAAAGATTTTCCACTTGATCTACATAAACTTATTCGCCCCGAATATTTCGACCCTGCTTACTACAAGCAGTCAGCTTATGGAAAGCTGATGCTGCAAATGCATCCTTATCGCTGGGATATCAAAACACCGGTTCATATGTATTATGGAGATATAGACCAATGCCTCACCATTGATCTGGCTCGCTTACCTTATAACTGGCAAAAAGCAATTGGCAACGACAAAGTGGAAGTGTTCTCTGCAGGTGCTGATGCCACACACCGCATCACTTATGGCAGAGCGGTTCCGGAGTGGAAAAGCTGGTTTGATGCGTTGCAGAAATGATGGATTCCGTTGAGAAAGGGAATAGGAGCTTTTTCAATTTGATTCTTGTTTAAAAGAAAACACAATGAAGAGAATTCCGTTGTTGCTCATCTACCTCCGACTGGTATTGGGTTTCTTGATGATTGCCCTGAGCATCCATCCCCTGCAACATTTTACCTTCATCGTTATCAGTCTGCTTTCCATAGGCCTTCTATCAGATATTTTTGATGGCATCATCGCCCGAAAATTAAAAGTTTCCACACCAAGTCTTCGCCGGCTCGACTCAACCATTGACCAGGTATTTTTTGTATGTACCGCCATCTCCTGCTATCTCCACTGTGCCGATTTTTTCAGACAAAATGGGTTTCAGCTCATGGTGTTGATCGGAACTGAAGTCGCTGTGTATATACTCTGTTTCGTCAAATTCAAAAAAGAAATTGCCACACACAGCATAGGCGCCAAAATATGGACGTTGCTGTTGTTTGCCACACTGGTGCAGCTTTTCGCAGATTGCAGTGCCGGCATTGTTTTTCAACTTTGTTTCTGGCTCGGCATCCTCACCCGCATTGAAATCGCCCTGATCATTTTCATCCTCAAAGAATGGACCCATGATGTGCCCACTTTTGTACATGCGATTAGAATCAGAAAAGGCTTGCCTATCAAAAGAAATAAATTATTCAATGGATAACCTTTTGTATCCATAGCACATAAAATCATTAAAACAGCTTAACCCTGGTATTATGAATAAAGAATTCAGCTATCAACAACTTAATCTCGAACAATTCAAAACCTATGTAGAATGGGCGGCTGCCGAAGGCTGGAACCCGGGCATACATGATGCTGAAATTTTTTGGAATACCGATCCACAGGGGTTCTGGGGTTGTTTCAAAGATGAGGAAATGGTGGGCGGCGCCTCCATGGTTTCCTACGATGGCCTTTATGGGTTCATGGGTTTCTTTATCGTGAAGCCCGAATATCGAAATGCCGGATTGGGTAGAATGTTGTGGAGTGATAAAAAAATTGTGCTCGAAAGATTACAACCGGGGGCCGCAGTAGGGATGGATGGCGTAGTGGCCATGCAGCCCTTTTATCAAAAAGGCGGATTTGAAATCGCGTATAAGGATGTGCGTTATGAACGCACGGGAACCACATTTGAGCTTTCCAATACCATTTCAAAAATCAGTGCATCAGCTATTGAGGAGATCATGCAGCTCGACCTCGAATGTTTTGGCGTACCCCGTCCTCGGTTTTTAACCCCTTGGCTGCAACAACCCGATTCCTTTTCTTATCAGTGCAGGGAAAATGGACAGCTGAAAGGTTTTGCCTTACTGCGAAAATGTTTCAGCGGCTACAAAATCGGACCGTTGTTCGCGGACAACACGGTTGTGGCCGAAGAACTCTACAAAGCCTGTTTGCACGCAGTACCCGGAGAACCCGTATTTCTGGACATTCCTTTATGCAACCCATCAGCCCTGGAATTGGTTGAAAAATATGATGCACGGTATGTTTTTGAATGTGCCAGAATGTATTTGGGTAAACCACCGGCCATGAACATTAAAAAAGTTTTCGGCATCACCAGTTTTGAATTGGGTTAACATCATTTTACATTCATCCAACTCTTCATCAATACATCAGCTGTTGAAACTACAAATAGACGCCTCCAGTTTACATCATAAATCGAAGACACATCATGCCCCCACCTCTTGCCATCATTTTTGACTTAGACGGTACCCTGATTGACAGCATCCCTTACCATCAAACCGCCTGGTTGCAGTTTTTGCGCAACAATGGCATCCATATTTCCAAAGATGAACTTCACGTGCAAAACCATGGCACCGCCCACGAAATGATCGAAAGGTTTTTTGGGAAAACCATCAGCAAGGAAAAACAAGAACAACTTTGTTTTGAAAAAGAACAGCTTTTCAGAGACAACTATCGTCCACATATCTGTGAAATTGATGGAGTGACAGCTTTTTTACAAGGATTGAAAGAACAGCAAAGAAAGATTGCATTGGCCACCATGGGCAATCAGCTGAATATCGACTTCTCGCTCGACACCTTAAACCTACGTCCTTTTTTTGATTGTACTTCCGGTGGAGATGAGGTAAAAAAAGGCAAACCGGATCCCGAAATCTTTCAACTCACTTTGCATAAGCTGCAACTGCATCCTTCGGATGCCCTCGTGTTTGAGGATTCGTCAGGCGGTGTTAAGGCGGCGCAATCCGCCGGAATGAAAGTGGTGGGGATTACCACTACGCTTACCCGTGAAGAGCTCATGGACATCGGTTGCATTCATACCATCAATGATTTCAAAAATTTCAATTTGAGTCAATTGCCCAACTTACATTAAACTTATGATCCAACAACTGATAGCCGATGTGTATGCCGAATCTGAAAAGTACGCTCTTTCTAATCTGCAAAATAATTCATCTACGCCTAGCCGTAAGCTGATGGCGATATGCATTACTGTCGCTTTCTCGCTATCGCTGATTCATTATGGCGGCAATCCCTCCAACATCGCAACCCTCATCGGTTATTTTTCAGAGCCAATAAATTCTGCTAACTATCTGCAACTTTTTTATCATTCTCCTCATGCAAGACTGCTGCAACTCAGCCATTGGATTTTCTTCACCGTATTGGGCTATGCAATCATCCCATTGCTGGTGATCAGGTTTTATCTGAAAGAAGAAATAAAAGCCTTTGGATTTTCCGGCAGCATCACCAGAAAAGACCTGAAGATCTATGGCCTGATGCTCGTCTTTATGATTCCATTGGTAATCGGCATGTCGTTCACTGCATCGTTTCAGCATAAATATCCCTTTTATCATGAAACAAGGCAACTTCCCGATATCCAACTTTTTATCTGGGAAGCTGAATACATGTTACAGTTCTTTGCGCTGGAATTTTTCTTCAGGGGATTTTTTCTTCATGGCATCAAAGATCGCTTCGGATTTTACAGCGTTTTTGTGATGACCATACCTTATTGCATGATCCATTTTGGCAAGCCGTTTCCCGAAACGATGGCCGCCATCATTGCGGGCATCGCATTGGGCATCCTGAGTTTGAAGAGTAAAAATATCTGGCTGGGTTTCTTTATCCATTGCAGTGTGGCACTTACCATGGACTTCTGTTCGCTTTGGCAGCAAGGATTGTTAGCCACAAGCTAACCATAAAGTTCTACATGCACATCTTTTTTATCGTAGCCCATGGCCAGAATCCTTTGTTTCGCCTCATCAATCATGTCTTTCCAACCACACAGATAGAATCGGGCTGGTGTATTGCCGGCACAAATCGATTCATAGATTTGGTGCACGTATCCCGATTGCCCTTCCCACTCCTCTCTCGACAACGTGGGTATATAATGGAATCCTGGTAACTTTTTTTCCAAAGCTTTCAATTCATCGAAATAAAGCAGATTGTTTTGTTTACGGCAGCCATAAATCAGATGAATACGTTGATGGGGAAGGCGCTGATGATGAATATGATTCACCATACTTCTAAAAGGCGCAATGCCGGTGCCGGTGCAAATCAAAAAGATATCCTTGTCGATAGGTTCGTGTAAGGTGAATATGCCCTGAGGGCCTCTGAAATCCAGTTGGCTGCCCACCTCCACTTTTTCAAAAAGATATGGCGTACCTAATCCGTTTGGATTCAAAACGATCAGCAATTCAAAAATGTTGGTGCCAACTGGGATGGAGGCGATGGAATAGCTGCGCCAGCGTTTATTGGCCTTCTCGTGAATGGGGAGATCGAGGGTAATGAACTGTCCGGGCTTAAAATCAAATACTTCCAATTCGGGCACTTCCATCCGAAACCTTCTTGTATCGGACGTTTCCTGTTCTATGCTGATGACTTTAGCTTTGCGCCAGGGTAATAATGCCATGTTTAAATGTAAGTACTTTTAGTAAAATGCCGTGTTTATTTTTTATTGCTTCTGCAACAGACCATCTCAATGATCAAGTGAAAATAATTTCATCGAACTGCTTCCTTTTAATAATTTCATTCTTGATAAGATTTACATCCCCGTCATAAGTTGACTGCGAATGTTTATCTGCATATTTCATCTTTAAAAAAATAAATGGTCATGATGCCCGATATTTTCGAACCCACCGTTGTTACCGAATTGATCAACAGGATAAACAAGATAAATGCAGAAAGTCGTCCGCTATGGGGTAAGATGGATGCCGGACAAATGGTTGCACATTGTAGCGTAACCTACGAAATGATTTATGAAGACATTCATCCTCAACCCGGATTCTTGAAAAAATGGCTGCTTCGGCTTTTAATCAAACCCGTTGTCACCGGCGAAAAAGGTTATCCCAAAAGTGTCAGAACCGCATCGGAATTCATCATCACCGGAACAAAAGATGTTGAAAAAGAGAAAGCTCGTCTGATCAATTACATGAAAAAAACACAAGAATTAGGGAAGGCTCATTTTGAAGGAAAATCATCCCATTCTTTTGGAAGACTTACCGCGATTGAATGGAACAACATGATGTACAAACACCTCGACCATCATTTGCAACAATTTGGCTGCTAACACAAACGCTACGTGCTAATCCGGCACAATTATTCTTGGATTGCCATTATCTTTGCACCGATTTCATTGGTTTGGAAACCTTTGGAAATGTCTGTATGAATTTTGATGTGCTGAAGAATGTGTTTATCAATGACCCCCGTTGTTTTCAAATAGCGGACAGGATCACTTTGTCTTCTCCTCAGCACCTGCTGCTCACCGGCCTTAACGGCTCAAGCCTGGAAATGCTGATCGCCGCTTTACATGTTCATCCTCTGATGGCCCAGCATAATCATCTGGTGATTGTGAGGGATGCCGAAGAAGCCGCCTATGTACACAACACTTTGGAGAATATCACACAGGCGCTTGAACTTTTTTATTTTCCCTCTTCTTTTAAAAACAGAAAAAATTACCAGCTGCTCAATAGCAGCCATGTGATGCTCCGTACAGAAGCGCTCACACGTATCGCTGCCGGTGGTCATAAAAAGATCATCGTCACTTACCCGGAAGCTGTTTTTGAAAAAGTAGTGTTGTCAAAAAAACTTACAGACAACATCATCAGCATCAAACAAGCCGACGAATTGAATGTGGATGGTATTTTACAAAGATTCGTGGAACAAGGATTTGTACGCACCGACTTTGTATATGAGCCCGGACAATTCGCCATTCGCGGTGGTATTCTTGATGTGTATTCATTTGGCAATGAAAAACCCTATCGTATCGAGTTGTTCGGCAAAGAAGTGGACAGCATCCGGATATTCGATCCCGAAACACAGTTGAGCGAAAGAAAATTGTTGCAGGTGAATATCATTCCCAATGTGGAAACACAATTTGAAAGCGGAGAAAAAGTATCACTGTTTGAATTTTTATCGGAAAACACAACTGTATGGGTGCGTGACTGGCGTTTCATCAGTGACCGAATTGAAGAGGAAGAAGAAAACCTGGGTTTGTTTCTGGAGTTGATGACTCAAGGAGCGAAAGAAGATATATCAGAGGAAGAGCAAATCAATCGTAAGGAAACTGTGTCCTCAGATGACTTTACCACATTGGCGCAAATAGAACAATATCTGGCGCAACGACATCTGATTGAAATTGGCGGCAAATGCGCATTTCAACCGGAAGTTAAACCTGCTGAAGCCATCAGTTTCAATACGAGGCCGCAACCATCCTTTAACCGGCAATTCGACCTCTTGATCAAAGACCTGCAGGAGTACGAAAAAAAGAAATACAATATTTTCATCTTTGCCGAAAACCCCAAGCAGCTGGAGCGGCTCCACGTGATCTTCACCGACCTTAAAGCGGAGATTCAAGTGACGCCGATTCCGGTATCGATTCATGAAGGATTTATCGACGACGACAACAAACTCGTTTGCTACACCGACCATCAGGTGTTTCAACGCTATCACAAATACAGGGTAAAACAGGCCTTCAGCAAAAACAAGGCACTGACCCTCAAAACGCTTCGCGAACTCCAGCCCGGCGATTATGTATCACACATCGACCATGGCGTGGGAGTTTACAGCGGCCTTCAGAAGATTGAAGCCAACGGTCGTATACAGGAAGCCGTTAGAATTCAATACAAAGACGGCGACCTGCTGTATGTGAACATCTCCTCCCTGCACAAAATCAGCAAATACAGCGGAAAAGAAGGCAGCGTTCCCAAGATGAACAAACTGGGAAGCGATGTATGGAGCAAACTGAAAGAAAAAACGAAGAAGCAGGTAAAGGATATCGCCACCGACCTCATCAACCTCTATGCCCAGCGCAAAAGTCAGCATGGATTTTCGCACAGTCCCGACAACTACATGCAAACCGAGCTGGAAGCCAGCTTCATCTACGAAGACACCCCCGATCAGGCCAAGGCTTCTGAAGATGTGAAGAGAGACATGGAAAAAGAATCGCCCATGGACCGTCTGGTTTGTGGCGATGTGGGATTCGGCAAAACTGAAGTGGCCATTCGTGCCGCTTTCAAATCCTGCTGTGATGGCAAACAGGCTGCTGTACTGGTTCCCACTACCATCCTCGCTTATCAGCACTATAAAACATTCAAGGAAAGACTGAAAGATTTTCCGGTTACTGTGGATTTCGTCAACCGTTTCAAATCTTCCAAAGAAAAAAAAGAAACGCTGAAGAAACTGGAAGAAGGTAAAATAGACATCATCATCGGTACACACGCCTTGCTGAGCAAAGACGTGAAATTCAAAGACCTTGGGGTGATGATCATTGATGAAGAGCAAAAGTTTGGCGTAAGCGCGAAAGAGAAACTCAAACAGATCAGAACCACGGTAGATTCGCTTACACTAACGGCTACGCCTATTCCCAGAACACTTCAGTTCAGTCTGATGGGCGCCCGCGACCTCAGTATCATCAATACTCCACCGCCCAACCGTCAACCCATACAGACAGAAGTAAGCGTGTTCAACGAAGACAACATCCGAGACATCATCTACTATGAAACGGAAAGAGGTGGTCAGGTTTTCTTCATTCACAACCGGGTAAACGGATTGGCCGAAATGAAAGGGTTCATTCAGGGACTTTGCCCCGACCTCAGCATCGCTTTCGCACACGGTCAAATGGAAGGCGACCAGCTCGAAGATACCATCCTCGACTTCATGGATAAAAAATATGATGTGCTGGTATGTACCAATATCGTGGAAAGCGGCGTGGATATTCCCAACGTGAACACTATCATCGTGAACAATGCCCATCAATTCGGGCTGAGCGACTTGCATCAGCTTAGAGGACGTGTAGGCAGAAGCAATAAAAAAGCATTCTGTTATCTTCTCGCTCCTCCCTTGAGCACACTCCCACCCGACAGTCGCAAAAGATTAAGCACCCTGGAGCAATACAGCGACCTGGGGAGCGGATTTCAGATCGCCATGCGTGACCTCGACATACGTGGCGCAGGCAATTTGCTGGGCGGAGAACAAAGTGGTTTCATTTCGGAAATCGGCTTTGAGATGTACCAGAAAATACTTGACGAGGCCATCCGTGAACTGAAAAGAAATCAATTCAAGGAGCTGTTCAAAGAGGAAATCAGTCAGCAAGATGATTTTGTGAAAGATTGCAGTTTCGATACCGATCTGGAAATCCTGATTCCTGATTCTTATGTGGAAAGCATAACGGAAAGGCTTAGCCTTTATACACGACTTGATAATTGTGAGAGCGAAGAGGCTTTGCAGGATTTTCACCATGAATTGCATGACCGTTTTGGTCCTGTTCCACCTACCGCCGAAGACCTTTTCATTACCGTAAGATGCCGTAAAATAGCAGTAGAGCTGGGATTTGAGAAATTGTTGTTGCGCAATGAAACGATGAAATGTTTCTTTGTCAGCAATCCAGAATCTCCTTATTTCCAAAGTGAGACTTTCAATCGCATTTTATTGTTTCTGCAAACCTCCACCAATAAAGCCAGATTGAAACAGGTAGGTAAAAACGGAATACTCATCGTAGAACAAGTGAAGTCGATGAGCGACATCTTTGCATTCCTTGAGAGAATGTACGGCTTTGTCACCCGTAAATGATTATCTGAGCAATAGCACCGTTCCTTTTCTGAACAGCGGTCTTCCTTTAAAATCTGTGCCCGACAACACGTAAACATAGGTGCCTGCAGGCTGACGACTTCCTTTGTATCTTCCATCCCATCCATTGTCTTTGTTGTAGGAAATGAATATCAGCTGACCGAATCTGTTGTAGATTTTAAAATAGTCGAAAGTCTTCAGTCCGATGGGTAACACATGCAACACATCGTTCAAACCATCATCATCCGGTGTAAAAGCTGTGGGTATATAAATGTCTGGGCCCTTATAAATGACTATGTTCACGGTATCATGACTCTTGCAACCTGCCGGCGTGTAGGCCTCCAGGTAATAGGTCATGTCGTGATCATTGGTAGCGATAGGACTTTGAGCCGATGTGTTGTCCAGGCCGAAAGAAGGGGTCCAACTGTAGCTTACACCACCTGTTGCGTGTAGTTGCACGGGCTGACCTGCCGCGGCGATAGTGTCATTTCCGGCAAAGGCGTTGGTGCCATAAATATTCACCACATCATGCATAGTGTCTGATGAGCAACCTTCAATGGAGATGGCATATAAAGAGGTGTTGTATTGTCCATTGGCCTGATACACATGTGTGGTAATGGGCTGTGTGGCTGCATTTCCATCACCGAAATCATAGTGCCAGGTATTGATACCGATCTGCGGATTCAATTCGGCTGCAGAAAAATGAACCGGATCGTACTTACAGGTATCATTGGTAAAATACCTGATGACAGGTGCTTTGATCAAACGAAAAGACTTATAAACCGTATCACTGAAACAACCCAGACTGCTGGTAACGGACAGGCCTACGTGCTGATTACCAAATGAGAAATAACCTATCGGATTTTGTGCTATTGAAAATCCAGTGCCGTTATGTATCCAGTTCCACTGATTCAAGGTGCCATTGCCTACAGCAGATGAATCATGAAGATGAATGCTGCTATCTCTGCATACAGGCGCATCAAAACCGAAATTGACATGTGGCTTATCTGCAACATTGATGGTGATGTTCATTGTATCAGACAAACATCCTCGGGAATTTCTCACCACATGGCGTATTAATTGGGGACCAGGTGTGGCATAAGTGACGAGTGGATTGCACTGAGTAGAGAACTGTCCATTGCCCAAATCCCACCAACATTGGCTGATCGTCAGGCCATCGGCGGAATATGATGAATCCTGCAATTGAATGGATTGCCTTTCACATACAACTATATTTTTCATGGCGGCCACAGGCTTGCCCGCTACAAATACACTATGCGTCACACTGCTACCGGCACAGGCATTGGTTCCTGATGCTGAGCTTACCAAAGTAACGTTATGAGGACCGGGTGTGCTAAATACATGTGTTGGTTGTTGAAGGGTGGCAGGAAAGCTGCTATCGCTGTAAGTCCATTGCCAGTAATTGACTGTTCCATTGGTGATGGTGGAGAGGTCATGAAAGCTGGTGGGTGTACCCAGACAAACCGAGTCTGAAAAACTAAAGTCAACTGTTGGACGACCGAGCATGTTTATGGTTCTCACCAGCGTATCTGAAACACAACCCTCCAAAGTTTTGACCACAAACTTCACAATTTTTGGACCTGATGTGGTATAAGTGGTATTAGTGTATTGACTGGTAGAAGTGGCGCCATTATTGTCAAAATCCCAATACCAGTTGTTGATGGTTCCTACGGCTACGTGTGAGGTATCGTTGAAATAGACGATGCTGTTGGTACAATTCCCTATGGCCGCAAATCCTGCCACAGGCTTTGATCCCACATGAACGACCTGATTAAAAATTTCCACACAGCCGTCGAGACTTGTGACGGTAAGCACAACCGTATGGTCGCCAGTTGTGGTATATGTATGTGTGGGATTTACAACATTATTGACTATCGGTGAGCCATCACCAAAATCCCAACTGCGTGTAACCGGCTCCGTGAAACTGACTGTTGAGTCGTAGAAAGTGATGGGTTCATTGACACATTTTTTTTGGTCGGGCAGAAAATGAAAACTAGGCGTGAGTGTTGTACAAAATTTCTGCACATTGCTCAATCCTCCTGTGGCACCGGTAAATCCCCAGTAAACCATAGAATTACCACTGAAAACGGTGTTGGTGAAATCGTTCACCGCACTTACCCTAAGCTGATTGTCGAAATAAACCGTCATCGTTTTTGTTGCAGCATTCCAGGTAATCCTCATCGTATGATTCATACAATCTTCCACATTGTCGCTGGTGGCAGATATGGGTGTAAGCGGTGTCAGACAATTGGAAGTTACATGGTTGATGTCACCGTTTAGCTGAATGGCGATGTGGTCGTAATAGGGATCATTGTCTTCTACTAAATTTTGGTAGGTATCTAAAGTAACACCTACAGCAGGTGACACATATTGATAGCCCATACCTCCTCCCGAACTGCCCACACTGGTACTGGTAGGTTGCAACACAAAGGCGATGCCATCGGCTCCATTCGCATCTGTGCAGCCCAGATAAACCTGAAAAACAAAATCAAAATTCTGATTGAGATCGATTCGCGTGTTGTTCCATACCGAACCATGTTGGTCATTGATGCTTTGTGTCAGTGTGTAACAATGACAATTATCCTGCGTGGCATTGCCGTTAATAGTATATTGACTGAAACATAAATGGTTCAATACACATGCAATGACAAAAAGTAGTGATGATTTTTTCATGGATACAACAATTCCGGAATCGGTTGGAGGTTATTTTTTTTGAAAAGAATAAATGAATGTCAGCTCATGACTACCGCCACCGGAATCGAAAATACTCAGTGGTGTTTTATATTGGTCATACGCGTAACCGATAGACAGCTTCTTGTCTAGTTTAAATCCTGCAAAAGCAGAGAAATCCTGATTCATATGAAAATTGAAGCCAAGCCAAAGCAATTTTTTATGCTCTATTCTGCAACCTGCCTCAACATCTGCCGGAGCATTTTCGGCGAATTTGACAAGGAAGTTAGGCACCAGCACATTGTCTTCATCTGTTTGCCAGTTATAACTCCCCATCAGATAATAATGGCGATACAATCTGGCTTCTAAAGCAGTTTCAGTTTTTATGAGGTCTATCTTGGACTGAATCAGCTGTTTGGTGGAGAAGCCAATGTTGATGGTTGGAGATGTGAAATATACACCCGCGGCGGCATCTGCCGTAAATACGGATCCGGGTCCTGCAAGAATGGGATCACCGGGAATGTATTTTTCCACAGCAGATTTGTCAATTCTTTCCTGTGCAAATTGACCAGCCAGACCAAACATCAGTCTTTTTTTATTGGCAAAAGGAATGGAGTAAGAAACGTTCAATTCTGCACCCGAACGTGAAGTAGGACCAGTAACATCATTGTAAATCACCAATCCAACACCTGTTTTTTGGGAGGCAAAATATTTATCACCATAAACAAGTAAAGTTTGCGGACCATCTTCAATACCTGTCCACATTTTTTTGTAAGTGATGCCTGCGGCGGGATGTTCACCGGCACCTGCGGCAGCTGGATTGAACAGATAATTATGCTGCATATACTGACTCAGCCTGAAAATCTGCTGCGCTTGCAATGCTGAGCTCGTAAAGAAAGTAAGAATAAGGAGAAAGCAAGAATATCTTTTCATATTATTTTTTGATAGCGTTTAAATGAATCATCTCATGATGGTGACACTTCCTTTTTTCGTGTACCTGATGCCGTTATTATCCATCACGTTCAATACGTAATAGTAAGTGGCATCCGGAAGTTTTTTTCCGTTATAGGTACCATCCCAGTCGTTTTGGTAATTGCCCGCATGATAGACCAGCGAACCATAACGATTGTATACGCTGGCTTCCACCCTGCTGATGCAGGCACCACTGAATACAATCCATTTTTCATAAAGCCCATCGTTATTGGGTGTGAATATTTTCATCGGATCCAAACAGGGTTCGGTGACGGTGAGTGTCATGCTGTCGGAAAGACTGCAACCAAAACTGTTCTGCACTGTAAGCGTGTACACTGTAGTCTGTTGCGGATTGGCAAAAGGTACCAATGAAGAAGGGTCCGACAAACCTGCAGGAGGCGTCCAAAGGTATGAGATGCCATTGCCACTACCCTGAAGGCTGGCGCCGCCGCCTCTCACAATATTAATCCCGGGGCCCGCACTAACGTTAGCGGGTAAAGGATGAACGACTACCTGCGTGGTCACATTGCTGATGCAAGGGTCTCCAGGGAAAGAATACGTAATGGCCTGTGTTCCGGCTCCTGACAATGACGGATCAAATGCGCCAGAAGCGGTAACGCCATTTCCTGTAAAAACACCACCTGCGGGTGTTCCCACCAGATTGACTATGGCATGGTTGGCACATAAGGCATCAACAGGGTCTATTGCGGAATTTTGGGAAGCAGTAACCTGGATGTTTTGCGTTGCACTACCTGTACATCCGCTTTGTGTGGTATATGTGTAGGTAATGACATGTGTTCCTGGTCCTGCGGCAGATGGCGTAAACACACCTGTAGCGTTGTTTACTCCTGGGCCTGAATAAACTCCTGTACCCACGCCGGCAGATGAAGCAGGAGATCCGCCTGTCAAAGTGAAGGCTGCCGTGTTGGTACACACCGGACTCAATGCAGCAAACACAGGCTGAGTCACCGCGCCAATCGTAATCGTTCTTCTCAATGTATCTGATATACAACCTGCAGCGCTTTTTACTACAAATACAATATTTTTTGTTCCTGCTGTGGTGTAAGAAGTTGATGGACTTTGCAACGTGGAAGACAGACCTGCATTGTCGAAATTCCAATACCAGGTATTTACCGAACCTGATGTAACCGTAGAAAGATCATTGAATTGCACAGACAGTGTAGCACAATTTTCAGTGTGTGAAAAATCGGCTATAGGTTTTGCGCCGATATTGACAATCCTTGTGATGGACTCTTCGCAACCATCCAAACCTCTTACACGGAAAATAACGTTGTATTGTCCGGGATTGGCATAAGTGTGAACAGGATTAACATGCACCGAATCGACAGGACTGCCATCACCAAAATTCCAGTAATATTTTACCACACCACCAAAACTGACCGTTGAATCCAAAAACTGAATAGGTTCGTTCACACATTTTTTTTGTGTGGGAGGAAAGTAAAAATTAGGTGTCAATGCAGTGCAAAATTTTTGAAGATTGGATAACCCTCCGGTTGCGCCTGAGAATCCCCAGTAAACCTGACTGGTTCCTCCAAAAACATTGGCAACAAAATCATAGTTTTTGGTCAGCCTAAGCTGTCCATCGAAATAAACACTCATTATTTTGGATGCTGCATCCCAAGAAACTCTGAGAATATGGTTCTGACAATCTTCTACATTATCACTGGTGGCAGAGATGGGTGTGAGCGGCGTCAAACAATTGGCCGAATTATGATCTAGATTGCCGTTGATTTGAATGGCAATATGATCATAGGCCGGATCATTATCAGGAGAAGTGTTCTGGTAAGTATCTAAAGTAACTGCTGCAAGCGGAGCAATTCCTTCAATGGCCATTCCTCCGCCGGTAGCGGTTGAAATGGCATTCAATCCGGCATTTTGTAAAACAAACGCCATACCATCGGCGCCATTGCCATCAGCACAACCCAGGAAAACTTGAAAATAAAAATTGAAATTCTGTTGCAGGTCTATTCTGTTAATATTCCAAGCGGTACCATGCTGGTCGGCATTGGTTGTTGTTAGAGTATAACACCTGCAACTTTCCTGTGTGGCATTACCATTGGTGACATATTGTGCATGTGAAACAGACAGCAATAAACAAGAGATGGCTGTTGAAAGCAGTTTTCTCATTTTGGTTTAAGTTTGACTAAAGATAATTTTTTTTGAAACACCATAAACAAAAAACGCCCTGAGTGACAGGACGTTTTTTTAAAGTACATTTTTAAGTATTACCAGCCTTGTTTAGCTACTCCGTCTTTGATGGCTTGCTGAGCAGAAGCCTCAGAAAGCATAGTGGTCATTTTATTGCCCTTTCCATCATGACCTTGAGCCATATATCCACCACGGGCGGTTTTTGTAATCACTGCATCTTGCATTGGAACATTTTTTTCTTTGGTTTTCATGCAATAAGCCGTTAACATTTTTGACATTTTAATAGAATTTATGGTTAGAAAATTAAAATTAGGGTTCTCACCCGAAACTACAAGCTATATAAAATATATGAATCTGAGGTTTTATGCAGATTTTTTATCTCCACAGTTTATAAACATAGGTCAACAGCCAATTTATTCGTGAATGATGCAAAAAGAAATTAAACATCAATCTTGGCGTATTTCGCATGGGTTTCGATGAATTCCCTTCTTGGCGGAACCTCATCTCCCATGAGCATACTGAAAATGCCGTCGGCACTGGTCAGGTTGTCTATGGTTACTTGTTTCAATGTTCTGGTGAATGGATTCATTGTTGTTTCCCACAATTGCTCTGCGTTCATCTCTCCCAAACCTTTATAACGTTGAATCGTTACACTGTCGTCTTTCCCCTGTCCTAGCTGAGTGACCAATGCTTTTCTCTCCTCGTCGTTCCAAGCATACTCTTGTTCTTTGCCTTTTTTTACAAGATATAAAGGAGGTTGTGCGATGTAAACATATCCTTGCTCTACCATTTCTTTCATGTATCTGAAAATAAAAGTAAGAATAAGCGTGGCGATATGACTACCATCCACGTCGGCATCGGTCATGATAATCAGTTTATGATAACGCAGTTTCGACATGTCCAAGGCCTTGGCATCTTCACTAGTTCCAATTTTTACACCTAAGGCGGTAAACATGTTTCTGATTTCCTCGTTGTCGTAAATCTTATGCTCCATTGCTTTTTCCACATTAAGAATTTTACCTCTCAATGGCAAAATAGCCTGGAAGCTTCTGTCGCGGCCTTGTTTGGCTGTACCACCTGCCGAATCCCCTTCCACCAGGAACAACTCGCATTTTCCGGGATCCTTTTCGGAACAATCTGCCAATTTACCCGGAAGACCACCACCAACCAAAACACTCTTACGTTGCACCATGTCGCGGGCACGTTTAGCTGCGGCTCTTGCCTGTGCGGCAAGAATGACTTTTTGTATGATGGTTTTGGCATCTCTGGGATTCTCTTCGAGATAAGCCTCCAATACCCTACTTAAAGTTGTGTCCACAATTCCCATCACCTCACTATTACCCAACTTTGTTTTGGTTTGGCCTTCAAACTGAGGTTCGGGGACTTTCACTGAAATGATAGCTGAAATGCCTTCTCTGAAATCATCGCCTTCAATCACCACCTTGGCTTTTTCGAACATGCCTTCTTTTTCTCCATAACTTTTGAAAACCCTAGTGATAGAACGACGGAAACCAGCCACGTGGGTACCGCCTTCTATGGTGTTGATATTGTTTACATAACTGAAGATGTGCTCCTGGTAACTGGCGTTGTAGATCATGGCCACTTCTACTGCCACATTGCTTTTTTCGTCATGTCCTTCGCAATAAATAGTGGTGGGTATGAGAGAAGGACGATTAGCGTTTTTATCGATTGTTTCCACAAACTCTACGATACCACCTTCACTGTAATAGGTTTTGGTATAATGTGCCCCATTTTCGTCCAACTCTCGCAAATCGGTGAGTGTGATGGTGATTTTTCGATTCAGGAAAGCTAACTCTTTCAGTCTTCCTTCTAGAATATCTTTATTATAAATAGTTGTGGTGAAAATGCTGCCATCGGGCCAAAACTGAACACGGGTGCCTGTTTTGTCGGACACACCAATTTCACGAACTGAGTATTGCGGAATACCTGTTTGGTACTCTTGCTCGAAAATCTTTCCTTCACGTTGAACAGTGACGTGCAACTTGGTACTTAGGGCATTTACACAACTCACCCCTACGCCATGTAAACCACCGGAAACTTTATAGGACCCTTTATCGAACTTACCGCCCGCGTGCAATACGGTCATCACCACTTCCAAGGCACTTCTATTTTCTTTGGTATGCATACCGGTGGGAATACCGCGACCATCATCCTGCACGGTGATGGAGTTGTCCTCATTGATAGTGACGGAAATATTTTTACAATGTCCTGCGAGGGCTTCATCAATTGAGTTATCTACCACCTCATATACCAGATGATGCAAACCTTTTATACTGATATCGCCGATGTACATGGCCGGCCTCTTACGAACGGCCTCCAAACCTTCTAAAACCTGAATGCTATCTGCACTATAACCATTATTGGTGGCCGTCGGGATTAATTCTGTTTCTGTACTCATAAATGCTGCTGAATCTCTTTTAATTTTTTACAATTTCACTATTCTGCAAATATACCTAAAATAAAGGGCGCACCACCAGTATTTGTCCCCAAATTCAAGGTTTATTTTCCACCATTTTTTTGTTGAAAAAACTTCTTTTTTGAAGATGCAACCCAATAAAAAAGTTATGAATTGTTATTTTTCTGTCACAAACTCAAGATTGCTTTCAATTTGCAACTTATCGGATTAACTTTGCCCATCTGATTATGAAAAAACAAGCAGCCATCACCGAAAAAGTACCAGCAACTGAGGAAATCGCCTCGCTGCAAAACCTTTTGCTGCAAGCGATCCAAAAATCTGTTCCCGGTTCTGTAAGCTACGAGGTGAAAAGATATCGCAGACCATTGGATTGGGCATCGGCCGACATGGCTTTATTGTCTTACCGTTACCAAGGCAACAACAATGATGAAAACCGGTTGGAGTTGAAATTTTGCGTATCTGGTAATTTCTACTGCCGCGAAAAACATCTGGAATGCGACCTCTGCAAATTCAATGCATCCCGCAGTTGTGTTGAGAAAATCGAAACAGTAGACTGGATCAGTTTCACCTATTCACCCGGCTATCTGATGCAATTTGCAAAAGCGCAGCGCAACGAGAACGCCCTGACTGAAAACGTAATCAATTTTTCACACCATCATTCTTTTGATGTATCTAGCCCGCTGAACACCAAAACCAGAACTGCGTTGGACGCTTTCCTCAATCATAACTATACCGATACTCGCGAAAACATTTTCATCAATGCACAAACCCAGATCATTCTGCTTTACGCCACAGAATCTATGCTGGGTAAAAATGAAAATGACCATCGTTTTTCTAAATTTCTGCAACTTGAGGAAGACCGGGAGAAAATCATCAGGGCGAGGGAAATTCTTCTCGACCATATCGGCCATCCCTTAACAATCAAGGCGCTTAGCCGTAAAGTGGCCATCAATGAATGTTATCTGAAGAAAGGTTTCAAGGAGATATTTGGCACTACGATTTTTGATTTTTATCAAGGTCAGCGTATGGAACATGCCAAGTATCTGCTTTATGAAAAAGGCATGACAGTTACTGAAGTATCGGCCTCACTGGGTTATTCTTCTATCTCCCATTTTAGCACCGCGTTTAAAAAACATACAGGCTTGAAGCCTTGCGAATTACTGGTAAAGCCTTAATGGCAAATCAATTAAAACAATGGACAGGAGCAGGAATACCCCCGTTTTTCCTAATAAAACCTAAACCAGTTATTTTACTACTATTAATTCTCTGCAATAGAAACATGCCCATGAAAATTATCTTGGCATGATAGCGATACTTTAATTCTCCAATATTGTGCCAATATATGGTAGTGTGGATAAGCCTCATGTAATCCACATTTCTATTCTGCTCAACTTCATTTCTTGTCCGAAGCGCAATTCGCCAATCCTCAATTTTGTTTACCTTCGCAACCCGCAAAGACTGCGGCCATCAAGTTTTTCATTCATCTATCAGGTTATACCTATCATGTCATTAAAATATACCGAATACCAGCAATTGAATCTTCCAGAAATCGGAACCTCTGTTTTGGAAAAATGGGAAAAGGAAAACGCTTTTGAAAAAAGCATCAACGAAAGGGAGGGGAATCGACCCTTCGTTTTCTTTGAAGGCCCACCCAGTGCCAATGGCATGCCTGGAATCCATCATGTGATTTCCAGAACACTGAAAGATCTGGTTTGTCGCTACAAGACCATGCAAGGTTTTCAGGTAAAAAGAAAAGGAGGATGGGATACACACGGTCTTCCTGTTGAACTGGGCGTGGAAAAACAACTGGGTATCACCAAAGAAGATATCGGCAAAACCATTTCCATTGAGGATTATAACAAAAAATGCCGTGAGGTGGTGATGCAGTTCAAAGATAAATGGGACGATATCACCCGAAAAATGGGCTATTGGGTTGACTTGGAAAAGCCTTATGTGACATTTGAAAATGACTATATCGAATCATTGTGGTGGTGCCTGAGTGAACTCTATAAAAAAGGATACTTATATGAAAGCGTGAGCATACAACCCTACTCACCTGCTGCCGGCACCGGACTTTCTTCACATGAACTCAACCAGCCCGGCACCTATAAAGATGTAAAAGATACCAGTGCGGTAGTGATGTTCAAAGCGCTCAATGCAACAGCTCAGCCTCAAATACAAACTTTACTGCAACAACATTTGGTTGAAGAATTTTACCTGATGGCCTGGACAACCACTCCCTGGACTTTACCATCCAATCTGGGATTGACTGTTGGCCCGGAAATAGATTACGCATTCATCAGCACATTCAATCCTTACACTTATTTACCGGTAAATGTTGTGGTGGCAAGTCCGCTGATTGGAAAATACTTTAAAGCCGAAGCCGAAGGTGCCTCATTTGAAAGCTATCAAGGTGGAGATAAAATAATTCCATGGAAAGAAATAGCCGTAGTGAAAGGTAAAGACCTTGAGGGTATGCGTTACGAACAGCTTCTTCCATATGCAGCCAATACACTAGAAAAAATTCAGGAAGAGACGCCAGGCGCTGAACCCTTCAAAGTGATAAACGGCGACTTCGTAACAACCGAAGATGGAACCGGCATTGTGCATACCGCACCTGCTTTTGGTGCGGATGACTACAAAGTGGGTAAGAAAAACAATATCGGAATCCTAACACTTGTTGACAAACAAGGAAAATTTGTTGACGGACTCGGTGAATTCAGTGGCCGTTATGTAAAAAACTATAAAGATGATCCTGCTTATGCCGACGTCAATATTGACATCTCCATCCAACTGAAAAAAGACAACCGTGCTTTCAAAGTTGAGAAATACGAGCACAGTTATCCGCATTGCTGGCGTACAGATAAACCCATCATTTATTATCCATTGGATGCCTGGTTTATCAGAACCACAGCTGCTAAAGAAAGGATGTCGGAACTCAATAAAACGATACAATGGAAACCTGCCAGTACCGGAAGTGGCCGTTTTGGCAACTGGCTCGATAACATGGTGGATTGGAACCTCAGTCGCAGTCGCTATTGGGGCACACCCTTACCCATCTGGTGCACCGAAGACAGGACTGAACTGAAATGTATCGGCGCGGTGGCAGAACTGAGAGAAGAACTAAAAAAATCATACGAAGCCGGACTTTGGACGCCCGCTGAAAACCGAAGCGCAGAAGAGCATATTCTTCATCTGACCGCCGATTTACACAAACCTTTTGTGGACGAAATTGTGCTGGTCAGTGAATCGGGACAACCGATGAAAAGGGTGCCCGACCTCATCGACGTATGGTTCGACAGTGGTGCGATGCCCTATGCTCAATGGCATTTCCCTTTTGAAAACAAAGACACATTCGCCAAAAGCTTCCCTGCCGATTTTATCGCAGAAGGCGTAGATCAAACCAGAGGATGGTTTTATACCCTTCATGCTCTGGCTGTATTGCTATTTGATAGCGTGGCCTACAAGACAGTTGTGAGCAATGGTTTGGTGCTGGACAAAGCTGGCAATAAGATGAGCAAACGACTCGGCAATGTTGTTGATCCATTCCAAACCATCAACAGTTATGGTGCTGATGCCACCAGATGGTACCTTATTACCAATGCTTCTCCCTGGGATAGTTTAAAATTTGATGAAGAAGGAATCAAGGAAGTGCAAAGAAAATTCTTCGGAACACTTTACAATACATATCAGTTCTTTGCCTTGTATGCAAATGTTGACGGCTTTTCATTTGAACAGAATTACATTCCGCTCTCAGACAGGCCTGAAATCGACCAATGGATCATTTCCGCCCTCAATAATCTGGTAAAAAATGTTACCGAAAATCTGGATGCTTACGAGCCGACGCAAGCAGGCCGTGCCATAGAAGAATTTGTTGATGCTCAGTTGAGCAACTGGTACGTGAGATTATGCCGAAGAAGATTCTGGAAAGGTGAATATGAATTTGATAAGAAATGTGCCTATCAAACCTTGTACGAGTGCCTTGAAACACTGAGTAAACTGATAGCCCCGATTGCACCGTTCTTTGCCGACTGGTTGTTCAACAATTTGAATGTTGTCAGTCACCGGTCTACAGCGAACTCTGTTCATCACATATTATTTCCGGTAAGCCATGCTGAAGCCATCAATAATGCGTTGGAAAAAAGAATGCAGATTGCGCAGGATGCTTCGTCTTTGATTCTTTCTATCCGTAAAAAAGTAAACATCAAGGTTCGTCAGCCCTTACAAAAAGTGTTCATTCCAGCACTGGACCAGGAAATGGCCTCCAATATCAAGTTGGTGGAAGATATCATCAAATCTGAAACCAATATCAAAGACGTTGAGTTGCTCGACGCCAACAATGATTTCATTCGTAAAAAAGCAAAAGCCAATTTTAAAACCCTGGGCAAGAAGCTCGGAGCCAAAATGAAATGGGCAGCCGGAGAAATTGAAAAATTCGATAATGCAAGCATCGAAAAAGTACTGAGCGGAGATTACCTGCTCAATGACGAGGAGGTAAAAAATGGCGAAGAACCCATCATGATCAACGCAGAGGACATTGAAATATCCACAGACAGCATCCCCGGTTATGAGATTGCCGGCAAGGGTTCGCTTACCGTGGCTCTGGACATCACCATCACTCAACTCCTTCAAAATGAAGGTAATGCAAGAGAGCTGGTGAACAGAATTCAAAATATCAGAAAAGAAAGCGGATTTGAACTTACTGACAGAATCCACGTTACCATCGCCCAAAATGAACTGCAGGAATCTTTTAATGAATTTAAAGATTATATTTGCCGCGAAATATTGGCCGATTCCCTTGAATTCAGTTCAGATTCGGCAATTTCCGGAGTACCTGTTGAAGTCAATGACGTATCCTTTATCATAAGTGTAAACAAAAAAAAGATCTAGCATGGCTACGAAAAAGAAAACAGTAGTAAAAAAGGCTGCTCCGGCCAAAAAGCCAGCTCCAAAAGCTGCCCCGGCCAAAAAGGTATCCAAACCCGCACCAAAAGCAGCAAAGCCTGCAGCTAAACCTGTAAAAAAAGCAGCAGCTCCCATAGCCAAAAAAGCAGTTGCAGTAAAACCTGCTGCAAAGCCCATTGCTAAAGCTGTCGCTAAACCTGCAGCAAAAAAAAGCGTAGCACCTGCTAAAAAAGCACCCATTAAAAAAGCACCGGCAGCTCCTGTAAAAAAAGTAGCAGCTCCTATATCCAAAAAAGCAGTTGCAGTTAAAGCGCCGGCCAAGCCCATCGCTAAAGTTGTAGCCAAAGCAGTAGCGAAACCAGCAGCGAAACCAGCAGCAAAACCAGCAGCAAAACCAGCAGCAAAACCAGCAGCGAAACCTTTGGCCAAACCTGCAGTGAAACCTGTAGTAAAAGAGGTGAAACCTTTAGCCAAAGAAGTGAAACCCGCGGCTAAACCAGTGAAACCTGCAGTAAAAACCCCGGCAATCAATGCCTTGGCTAAAAATCCCAAAGACATCAAAATCCCACAACCAAAGCCTGTGGTGATTCCAAAAATAAGTACCAAAACAGCCCGTACATATCAGCCCGATTTCACCAAATCCGTATTAGATCAACAAAAACAAGACCCAGGAGCCCCTATGACAAGATATTCAGACGCAGAACTGCAAGAGTTCAGAGAAATCATCCAGCGTAAACTGGAAGCTGCAAAAAAAGAGTTACAATACCTGCAAGGCCTCATCACCCGCAAAGACGACCAGGGCGGCGATGAAAGCGAGAACAGATACATGACCATGGAAGATGGAAGTCTGAGCATGGAAAGAGAGCAACTGAGCCAGATGGCCAGTCGCCAAATCACTTTTATCGACCATCTCGAAAAAGCACTGATGCGCATTGAAAATAAAACTTATGGCGTTTGCCGCGTTACCGGCAAACTGATTGACAAAGCCCGCCTGAAAGCTGTGCCTCATGCTACCTTAAGCATCGAAGCCAAAATGGGCAATGTAAAATAATTACAACACTGATCATAAAAAATGGGCTGTCTTAAACGTAAAGACAGCCCATTTTTTATGCCTGTTTCTTTTAAAAACATATACGTCATTTCACCTCCTGCATTTCTACAAGTTTTGTGTAGATGCCTTGCTGTGCAATCAGACTTTCGTGTGTGCCTCTTTCTGCAATTTCACCTTTGTTCAACACAATGATTTCATCCGCATGACGGATGGTGCTCAATCGGTGGGCGATGACGATAGAAGTACGATTGTTCATGAGCTTGTCGATGGCATCCTGCACCAAACGTTCACTTTCCGTATCCAATGATGAGGTGGCTTCATCCAGAATCAGGATGGGAGGATTTTTCAATACGGCCCTGGCGATGGTCATACGCTGACGTTCGCCTCCGCTCAATTTGGAACCTCTGTCGCCGATGCTGGTCGCATAGCCATTTTCTTTTTTCATGATGAAACTATGCGCATTGGCTATTGTTGCCGCTTTTTCAATCGCTTCCTGTGAAGTCTTTTCCATGCCAAGTGCGATATTGTTGGCAATAGTGTCATTGAAAAGAATCGGCTCTTGTGTAACAATGCTGATATGGTCGCGAAGCGATTTCAATGAATAATCTTTGATATTGATTCCATCCACGATGATTTCGCCGGCACTCACATCATGAAAACGGGGTATCAGATCGGCCAGCGTGGATTTGCCGGCACCGCTGCTGCCCACCAGCGCGATGGTTTTTCCTTTGGCTATCTTAAAATTGATGTTTTTCAGGATGGCGGTATCCTCATAATAAAAGCTCACGTTGCGAAACTCGATTCCTTCTTCGAAAGACGCCATGATTTTTCCGTTGGGATTGTCATCTACCGTAACCGGAGCTTTCAGCACCTGCTCAATTCTTTCAATGGCGGCAGCACCTTTTTGCATATTGCTGAATGCGGTGGAAATGGATTTGGCCGGACTAATGATGTTATAAAACAAACCCATGTAGGTAAGGAACAAAGCGCCATTCATGGCAATCTCATGCGAAAGCACCAGCCTGCCGCCAAAATAGAGAATGGCGGCAAAAACCGTCACCCCCATCAACTCGCTCATGGGTGATGCCAGATCGCGCTTGAAGCCCACTTCATTTCTGGCTACCAGCAAATCGTTGCTGATGCCGGCAAACTTGGCCTTTAGCTTTTGTTCCACATTAAACGCCTTGATCACCCGCAAACCACCTAAGGTTTCATCTATGGTTGAAAAAGTTTCGCCTCCTTTCTCCGCCACTTTTTGCGATTGTTTTTTCAAAGAGCGGCTGATTCTTCCAATGAACAAACCCATCACAGGCAGGCTCAGCAAAATGAAGATAGTGAGCGTTGGGCTCAGGTAGAACAATACGCCGAGGTTGATGATAATTGACAAAGGATCTTTTACCCATCCCTCCAAAGCACCGATGACAGAGCTTTCCACCTCACTGATGTCGTTCGACATTCGGCTCATCAGGTCTCCTTTTCTTTGTTCGGTGAAATAACCAATCGGCAATTGGAGAATCTTGTCGTACATGTCGGAACGTAAACGGTTGACAATTTCATTCTTCATGGGGCCAAGGATTCTGGCCGACATGTACAGAAAGAGATTTTTGAAAAAGATGGAAAGGATGATCAATATGCAAACCATGCCCAATGCGGTGAAGGAGTCGCCTTTCTGCAGCAGCTGATGTAAATAATCGTTCACCCAATTCATCAAACTGCTGGATGAACGCTCAGGTGTAGTCGTATTGACACCAAACAACAACTGAAGAAAAGGGAAAAGCATCGCCAGCGATAGCACCGAAAACACGATGGATAACAGTATGTTGATGAGATAGTAAAAAACCGAAAGTTTGTATTCGCCCAGATAACCCAGGATCCTGGAATATTTTTTCATTGATGATTTGAATGCGTGGTAACTGCAAAGTAACTACTTTTACAGGTAATAATTTGGATAACATGATAGAAGGAAAGAGACAGAAGCAAGTAGCTGCAGTACTGGAAAAAGAATTGAATGATATTTTTCAACGGATGGGACTCACCATGATCAACGGTGGCATGGTTTCCATCTCCGGTGTGAAAATCACCCCTGACCTTTTCGACGCCCGTATTTATCTGAGTTTCTTCAAAGTGAACGATGCCACTGCCAGCCTCAAACTGATTCAGGAAAAAAGCAAAGACATCAAGAAAGAACTGACGGCCAGAGTTAGACATCAGTTGCGCTCCATGCCACAACTCAGTTTCTACATCGACGATACCCTTGAATATGTAGATAAGATTGAAAAACTTTTCAAGGACATCAAAAACGAGGAGGAGCAAAACAAACCCAAATTCTGATTGCCGCATGTACCTGCATTTCGCCTGGCGATATTTCAAGGCAAAAAAATCCACTAATGCCATCAACATCATCGCATGGGTAACCACAGGCGTCATCGCCTTTGCGGTATGTTGCCAGGTGCTGGTGCTGAGTGTTTTCAACGGATTGGAAGATTTAGTCAAATCACTTTACTCTTCCTTCTACACTGACTTGAAAGTGGTGCCTGCTTCGGGTAAAACTTTCCATCTCACCTACATACAATTACAACAGATAAAAACCGGCCCGGGCATAAAGTCAGTTTCCTTCAACATCGAAGAAAAAGCATTGCTCGAAAATGGAGAGATACAATCAGTCATCCAATTGAAAGGTGTCGACAACAATTACAGTCTGGTTTCTGGTTTGCCTCCAAAAGTTTACAAAGGAAATTTTGATCTGGGCGATGTCAGCCATCCCAAAATTGTAGTAGGTGCAGGTGTTCAGAATGCGGCCAACATCACGATGGATGAAGCTTTCGGACCCGAACAACTGGTGGTCATCCTCCCCCATGCCGAAGTGAAAGGCAACGATCCGCTGGAGTCGCTCAGCGAGGGAAATGTGAAACCTTCCGGCGTGTTTTCCATACAACAGGATTTCGACAATCAATATGCCATCACCAATCTGGATTTTGTGCGTCAGCAAACAGGACTTGAAGCCGACCGTTATTCCGCAGCGGAGATCAGCCTGATGCCTGATGTTGACATTGAAAAGGTGCAGCAGTCGCTTCAAAAGTTGCTGGGAAGCAATTTTCGTGTACTCACGCGTTACGAGCAGAACATGAATTTGTACAGTACCATGAAAATGGAAAAATGGATGATCTATGGCATTCTCACTTTAATATTGATCATCGCCGCCTTCAACATGATTGGCGCATTGACCATGCTGGTGCTCGAGAAAAAACAAGACATCTCCATTCTCAATAGCATGGGGGCCAGGCCTGATCAGATCAAAAAGATTTTTCTCAGCGAAGGCTTGTTGCTTGGCGGTATTGGGGCTGGAATAGGATTGCTGATGTCCTATACAATATGCCTGCTACAGATGAAATTCAAACTGATCAAGATTACAGGCAGTTCCTTCATCATCAATTATTTTCCGGTGAAATTATTGTCATCCGACCTTGTGCTGGTAACCGCTACCGTTATGTTGATAGTCTCCATCGCTTCATGGCTGCCCACAAAAAAAGCCTCCGCAGAGGCTGTATCTTTAAAATGATGAGCTATAATTCGCCATCAAAAATGAATCTTACTTAATAATCACCCAGCGTTTCGGGCAATTGCGCCAATGCTTTTTTAAGTTGCTCATCATTGGGTGCGATGCCATGCCATTCGTGAGTACCCTCCATGAAATCGATACCCTTGCCCATGATGGTTTTCATGATGATGGCCACCGGTTTTCCCTGTCCGGTCATGGCTTTGGCACTGGCCAAACCTTTCAGCACCTCGTTCATGTCATTGCCATCCATTTCTGTCACCAGCCAACCGAAAGCTTCAAATTTCGATTTCAAATCGCCCAGTCCCATCACTTTATTGGTAGAGCCATCGATCTGCTGACCATTGAAGTCGATGGTGGCAATCAGGTTGTCGATTTTATGATGAGCGGCAAATAAAATGGCCTCCCAGTTTTGACCTTCATCAAGTTCGCCATCCCCATGCAGAGAGTACACGATACGATCGTCGTTGTTGTATTTTTTGGCCAAGGCGGCGCCTGCGGCCACACTCAGTCCTTGACCTAGAGAACCGCTCGCCATTCTTACGCCGGGAAGTCCTTCATGAGTGGTAGGATGGCCTTGCAAACGGCTGTTCAGCTTTCTGAAAGTAGACAATTCTGTTACGGGGAAGTATCCAGCGCGGGCCAAACAACTGTAAAACAAAGGAGAAACATGCCCGTTGCTTAAAAAGAAAATATCCTCGCCCTTGCCATCCATTGAAAATTGGGTATCATGCTTCATCACCTCAAAGTACAAGGCCGTTAAAAAATCGGTACAGCCCAAAGAGCCGCCGGGGTGACCGCTTTGCACAGCGTGAACCATTCTAACGATATCGCGACGTACCTGAGATGCCACTTGCTGCAAGGCTGATGTTTCCATTTTTTTTAATTTATGCCGCAAACCTAAAGCAAATCCTTTCAAAGACAAAGAAAAGATGGGAAGTAAAATGATTTTTCAAAGAAATGGGGAAGATTCTAAAGGTTTCAGAGGCTAGTGAAATTTTAACCCATTGCTTGTCAAAAACTTAGCTATTAATCCATTAACCAACCAATACCCCATCAGATTTGCAGATTAACCAAGCATTACATTAGCCCACTATCATGTAATCAAGCCGAAACTCTAACCACTTCAGCACCCTCAATCCCTTCGTAAATTAACCACCAAAACATACAAAACCTACGAAACTTATTTTATACATTTGTAAACCCGTAACAACGGCAGCATCAATGGATAAATTATTATTAAGCAGCGGGCTTTCGTTAATCATCACTTTTTTTTCTATACCGGTCATCATACAGGTAGCTAAACAGAAAAAGTTGTTTGACGAACCCGACGAGCGAAAAGTACATAAGGCTGTAATTCCCACCTTAGGTGGCTTGGGCATTTTTGCCGGCTTCATGATGGCTATGCTGTTGTGTACGCCTTCTGGTGCCAACAACAGTTTGCAATATTTCGTTGCCGCATTCACGGTGATGTTTTTTCTGGGACTGAAAGACGATATCCTGATTTTGTCGGCCACTAAAAAATTTGCCGGTCAGGTGATCGCCGCCGGTATTTTGTTTCAGTTTGGTGATGTGCAGCTTTCCAATATGCATGGATTTTTAGGCATTCACGAAATTCCATACGCGCTCAGTGTGGCGCTGACTATCCTGACCGTTGTACTCATTACCAACTCTTTCAATCTGATTGATGGTGTAGATGGTCTGGCCGGCAGTTTGGGCATATTAACCACCATTATTTTCGGGGCCTATTTTTATTATATCGGGCAACTGGGTTATGCGGTGATGGCTTTTTCGCTTACCGGTGGCTTGTTGAGTTTTCTGATTTATAATTTTTCACCGGCGAAAATTTTCATGGGCGATACCGGCTCATTGTTGCTGGGACTCGTCAACTCTATCTTGGTGATCAAGTTCATCAACTTTTCGTCTGCCTCTAATAGCCTGCTGAATATTCCATCGGCGCCGGCTATCGGATTTGCCATCTTGATGATTCCCCTGTTTGACACCTTGCGTGTATTTGGGTTGAGAATCCTGAGCAGAAGATCGCCTTTCAGTCCCGACCGTAATCACATTCACCATTTTTTGCTCGATTTAGGCTTCAATCACCGCAAGGTTACGATAGCCCTCATCAGCGCCAATATTTTCTTCATCGGTGGCGCTTTCCTGCTCCGCGATCTGGGCACTACAGTTGTCTTGGGCATTTTGATGGTGGCCGGACTGCTGGCTACCTACACGGTTTACAGCCTTCGGCTGAAAAAGAAAAACAGCCTCCGCGAACTCACCCAGAACACAGAAGAAAAAGAGCTCATCAAATCGCACAAAATTCTCTCACTGGTTTCCGATGCCGTAGAAGTGGAAGGATGATTTTTACTTTATTAGCGCTCTTTTTTGAATTTCAATTTCCATAATTTTGCAGCCAATAAAAAACAATTATGTCAGATATCAACCAGATACTCAGCGATACCCCCGAAAACATGTCGAAGGCGATACGCCATTTTGAATCAGAACTTTCAAAAATCAGAGCAGGCAAGGCCAGTCCGGCCATGTTGGACGGTATCATGGTGGAATACTATGGTAATCCCACACCTTTGCAACAGGTGGCCAATGTAACGGTGCTGGATGCCCGCACCATTTCCATCCAACCCTGGGAAAAATCGATGCTGCAACCGATCGAGCGTGGTATCATGGCGGCCAATATCGGCGTCACTCCTCAAAATGACGGCGTCAATATCCGCCTTTTCTTACCGCCTCTGACAGAAGAAAGAAGAAAAGAACTGGTGAAAAAATGCGGCGGCGAAGGCGAACAAGCCAAAATTTCCATCAGAAACATCCGCAGAGACGCCATTGAGCAAGTAAAAAAACTGCAAAAAGACGGATTGAGTGAAGACATCTGCAAGGATGCTGAAAAAAACATCCAGGATGAAACTGATTCCTTCATTTCTTTGGTAGAAAAAGTGCTGGCCGCCAAAGAGAAGGAAATCATGTCGGTATAATCAGCATCACTTTTATCTATCCAATACATCCACCATGCATTCGAGCCGGGAAGCCATTTTTCTGTTGTTTTCCATCCCCTTTTATTCCATCATCATCGGGGCCGAAATAGTGATGAGCAATGTACAGCACCGGCATTTTTACTCCCTGCGCGAAACCCTGCAAAATGTGTATTTCACGCTGATGAATGCCAGCATCGACTTTTTTTTAAGGGGCTTGTTTTATGTGGGGATACTACTCTGGTGTTATGATCATCGGGTAACCAGCATTGAAAACCCATACCTCTACTGGGGATTGCTTTTTTTGCTGGAAGATTTTGCTTTTTATGTAGAACATACGGTAGACCATTATTCCCGCATGTTCTGGGCGGTTCACGTCACCCATCATTCCTCCGAAGAATACAACCTCACTACCGGCTTCAGGTCGTCTGTGTTTCAGCCTGTATACCGGTTCATTTATTTCATCCCGCTCACTTTTCTGGGGTTCAAGCCGCTGGATATCCTGTTCATGTATTCACTCACCCAAACCTATGGCATCTTAGTGCACACCCAATACATCAAACGCATGCCGCGCTGGTTTGAACTTTTTTTTGTGAGTCCCTCCCACCATCGGGTGCACCACGCCAGCAATGTATTGTACCTCGATAAAAACATGGGCATGTGCCTGATCATCTGGGATAAAATGTTCGGCACCTTCCAGGAAGAGCTGGAATCGGAGCCCGTGAAATACGGCCTCACCAAGCCCATCCCCCGCACCAACAATCCCTTCAAGCTGATACTACACGAATGGATGGCCATCAGAAAAGACCTTACACGCAAAGTGCCTTTGCGCACCCGGCTCAAATATCTCTATATGCCTCCGGGCTGGAGCCATGACGGCAGTTCCAAAACATCCAATGAATTGCGTAAAGAACTGAAGTAATTTTTTACAGCAAACAATATCCGTTAATTTTATTCCATGACCATCATCCCTGTACACAACAGCCGGGAAGAACAACTTTTTTACAGTGTTCCTTCTTTCATTTACCGGCACGACAACAACTGGATCCAACCTTTGCTACAGGACATCAAAGATATTTTCGATGAAAAGAAGAATAAGTTTTACCGCACAGGAAAACTTCAGCGCTGGGTGCTGCTGAATGAAGAGCAGCAAGCCATTGGCAGAATCGCCGCCTTCACCAACAAGAAATATAAAAACAAAGGCGATGAAGGCATGGCCGGCGGTATTGGATTTTTTGAATGCATCAACGATCAAACCGCAGCCGACCTGCTGCTCGACAATGCACGCCACTGGCTGTTGAAAGAAGGTGCCGAGATGATGGATGGACCCATCAATTTTGGCGAAAGAGACAAATGGTGGGGCATGGTGACTGATGGCTTTCATGAACCCTTGTACGGCATGAACTATAATCCGCCTTACTACCGCGATTTGTTTGAAGAATACGGCTTCCAGGCTTTTTATCATCAGATTTGCTTTGGCATGAAAGTAAAAAAGCCTTTGCAGCAGAAGGTTTGGGACCGCCATGATATTGTTGCCGCGGATGCCGCCTTCACGGCTCGGCATCTTGAAAAATCATCCCTCGAAAAATACGCCGCAGATTTCGCAGAAGTATACAATAAAGCCTGGGCCGGCCATGGCGGACTGAAACAGATTGCCAAAGAGCAGGTGGTGCTGATGTTTCGTAAAATGAAACCGGTGATGGATGAAAGGATATTATGGTTTGCCTATCATGGCGAAACACCCATCGGCATTTTCATCAATTTACCCGACCTGAACCAATGGTTCAAATACCTGAACGGACGATTTGGCATTTTGCACAAGTTGTATTTTCTCTGGATCAAAAAGTTCAAACCCAATTCCAAATGCACCGGCCTCGTATTTGGCGTTGTGCCCGAGTTTCAGGGCAAGGGCGTAGATTCTTACCTGATTGCGGAAGCGGCCAAATTGCTGCAGCAACCCTCCATGCCTTACGAAGATTATGAAATGCAATGGATAGGCGATTTCAATCCCAAAATGATCAACATCGCCTCGGGATTGGGCGAGGTTTTCATCAGCAGGAAACTGACCACTTTCCGTTATCTTTTCGACAGAACCAAGCCATTTAAGCGACATCCGTCGATATGATTTTGAGATTATTGCTTTACATTTGAAGTTCGTTTCAACAACAGCGTGCAAGACATCTGCCATGGATAAATTCATTGTTTCAGCCAGGAAATACAGACCCCAGAATTTCAGTACCGTCATCGGGCAATCGCATATCACCACCACATTGAAAAATGCGATCAACAACAACCAGCTGGCCCATGCATTCTTGTTCTGCGGGCCCAGAGGGGTAGGTAAAACCACTTGCGCGCGCATCCTGGCCAAAACCATCAATTGCGAAAACAGAACCCCCGACGGAGAAGCCTGCAATACCTGCAACAGCTGTACTTCTTTCGACAACGGCGCTTCCTTCAACATTCATGAACTCGATGCCGCCAGCAACAACTCCGTAGAGGATATGCGAGAGGTGATTGACTCGGTGAGATTCGCGCCGCAATCGGGTTTGTACAAAGTGTATATCGTGGATGAGGTTCACATGCTCACCTCCAATGCCTTCAACGCATTTCTGAAAACGCTGGAAGAGCCGCCACCTTATGCCATCTTCATCCTGGCCACCACAGAGAAACAAAAAATTCTTCCCACGATCCTGAGCCGCTGTCAGATTTTCGATTTCAAGAGAATCACCACACAGGATACTGTTGACCATCTGCAGGAAATCATCCAAAAGGAAAAAATAGATGCCGAAACTTCGGCGCTTCATGTGATTGCACAAAAAAGTGAAGGCTGTTTGCGCGACGCCCTGAGCATACTCGACAAAATTGTGAGTTTCACAAGCGGTCATCTCACCTATGCCAACACGTTAGAGCACCTCAACATACTCGATGAAGATTATTACTTCAAGCTGATGGGTTTCATGCAGCATCAACAGCTTACAGATGTCTTGCTGATGTATGACCTGATCAATCAGAAAGGATTTGAAGGTGATACTTTTCTGGAAGGATTTTCGGAGTTCATCCGCAACATCATGGTATGTAAAGATGAAAAGGCCATGGTTTTGCTGGATGTGGCAGAAGATTTCAAACCGAAGTATATCGAAAACGCCAGATCGGTAGATACCGGCTGGCTGATCGGCGCCCTGAACATCATCAACGAATCGACCTTACAATACCGCCAGGCCAGAAATAAAAAACTGCAGGTAGAGCTCACGCTCATCAAACTCACTTATCTGCATCAGGCCATACAGCTCAGTCAGGGGGAAGGCCTTGACAAAAAAAAAATGACGGAAGTCCTTAAGCCCGTCTCCTTCAAAGCCATTCGTGGATTTTCGCCGGTACAACCCAAGGTTACTGCGCCTACCCTCAAAACCGAAACACCTGCGGCAACGCTGTTGATAGAAAAGCCCAAAGCGGCGGCACCTGTTACACCGCCAACTCCTCCCGTGTTGAAAACCGAGCCGGCACCTCCTGTTCAGAAAGTGACCACCAAACTGGGGTCGCTGAACAAATTGCGCGAGCAAGCCAAAAACGAGATGAGCAAAACCAGTCCGGTGCGACCGCTGACTCCGGAGTCGATGCAGGAAGCCTGGCAAGCATATATCGACAAGCTTACCGCCAACGGCAATCATTCGGCGGCCACCAACTTCAAAATGGCCCATCTGCAGATTGTTGACGAAAACAACCTCATCATCGACACCGGCAGCAACATCCAGCAAAAGTTCATCGATGCCGAAACCTCATCCCTGATCAATCATTTTCAGGAATTTTTCAACAACCGGTATTTCAAATATCAGGTAACGCTAACCGAAGTTCCTTCCGAAACGCCACAGGGGCCCAAGCCGCTGAGCACCAAAGAGCATTACCAGTTGCTGTCGGAGCAATACCCTTTGATAAAAATTTTAAAGGAAGACCTGCGTCTGGAGCTGGAATTTTAAACAAAATCAATGTAAAGAATCAACGCTTTGAATTATTCTTTTCATTGGTCGGATTTTCCTTAAATATTACTAATTTCGGGGCTCAAAATTCAATTTAAAAGAATTCATATGGCAGAAGTATTAAGAATGCCCAGACTGAGTGATACCATGACCGATGGTAAAATCGTATCCTGGAATAAAAAAGTAGGCGATAAGATAAAACCCGGAGATGTACTGGCCGAAGTGGAAACCGATAAAGCCACGATGGAGCTGGAAAGCTACAACGAAGGGGTATTGTTATACATCGGCATTGAAGCCGGAAATGCGGTAAAAGTAGATGGTATCATAGCGGTGATTGGTAAAGAAGGAGAAGAATTTCAATCCTTGCTGACTGATGCGCCTGCAGCGCCTGCCGCTCCTGCCGCTGCCACAACTACCGAGGCCGCAACGACTACAGCTGCTGCGCCTGTTGCAACAGTTGAAGCCAGTGACGAAAGAGTGAAAGCATCTCCCCTCGCCAAAAAAATTGCAGCCGACAAAGGCATCGACATCAGCAAAGTATCGGGCAGTGGTGATGGCGGAAGAGTGATTAAAAAAGACATTGACCAATATACACCTGCCGCCGCAGCGTCAACTGCACCGGCGATCAGTTTCACAGCTACCGGCGAAGAAGGCTTCACCGATATTCCACTGACACAAATGCGCAAAACCATTGCCCGTCGTTTGAGCGAAAGCATGTTCAATGCACCGCATTTCTATCTGACGATGGAAATCAACATGGACAATGCCATGGCGGCCAGAAATGCCATCAACGAAGTAAGTCCGGTGAAAGTGTCTTTCAACGATATGATCATCAAAGCTTGTGCGGCAGCCCTCCGTCAGCACCCTGATGTGAACAGCAGCTGGATGAACGACTTCATCCGCCGCAATCATCATATTCATATCGGTTCGGCTGTGGCCATGCCCGATGGATTGATTGTGCCCGTGATCAAATTCGCCGATCAGAAATCGTTGTCGCAAATTGCCGCAGAAACCAAATCATTATACGCCAAAGCGAAAGATAAAAAACTGCAACCTGCCGAATTCAGTGGCAACACCTTCACCATCTCCAATCTGGGTATGATGGACATCGAAGATTTTACCGCTATCATTAATCCGCCCGACAGTTGCATACTCGCCGTAGGCCGCATCAAGGAAGTGGTGGTGAAAAAAGGCAACGGCTTCGACGTTACCAACGTGATGAAGCTCAACCTCAGCTGCGACCACAGAAGCGTGGATGGCGCTGTGGGGGCTTCGTTCCTGCAAACACTGAAGAAGTACCTGGAGAATCCGGTGACGATGTTGGTGTAGGTTTCTTGATACTGGAAGCTGGAAGCTGGATGTTTGTTGTTTGGGGTTTAGGGTTTAGGGTTTAGGGTTTTATTGTTGTAAAAACTAACAAACTTAATTTTCATATAAATTGACAAAAGCCCTTCGAATTATCGAAGGGCTTTTGATTTGAATTTGCTCATTGTTGGTGTTAACACCAACAATGGCAATAACCATTTTTTTCTTGCTCAAATAGTGGTCTGATTTTTTTCTTGCTCATTGTTGGTGTTAACACCAACAATGGCAAGGTGTCATTCTCTTTCCTAAATCAAAAGCCCTTCGAATTATCGAAGGGCTTTTGATTTAGATTTTGCTCATTGTTGGTGCTCACACCAACAATGGCAATAACCTTAAAAATATTCATTCTCCTACATCCTCACCCCTCTCAACACCTTTCTCTCCTCTCCCTGCATCACTTCAATCATATACACACCGGGCACAAGGTCGTTGCCGAAATTGGCCAACTCGCCCGCTTTGGTGGTGAACGATTTCATCAAACGGCCTTCTGCATCACGTAGCTTCACCACTACAGGCAGTTGCGAAGCACCACTCACTTTGAGGTTGAAGGCGCTGGTGGTAGGGTTAGGGAACAATTGTGCTTCGAATTTCGTGTTGGCGCCGTCGTTAGTAGCGTTAGGCGTTGTTCTGGTGCCTGCCGGGCAACCGCCATGCGTGAGCACTTGCGAATAGGCCGCGCCCTGCGTGCCGCAAGAAGATTGACCTCTTACCGTCAGTGATCCGCCGATGAAGCCGGTGTTGAACTGCAAGGTGATGGTGGAGCTGTCTGCTGTTGCTGATGTAATGGAGGTATTGGCCGGTTTGGTCCAGCGGAATACCGTGGCTACCGATTGGGAGGAAAGTGCTTGTGCTACAAGTACCGAATAGCTGATGCTGTTGCCGATACAGGCATTGTAAGATCCGGTGGCCGAACTGATAGCCGATGGTGTTGGCGGCAGATATTGCAAAGTGGCCGTTTTGGCGGCACCATAGAAACCGCAGGCACTGGCGGTTTTCACACTCACGCTGCCTCCGGTGAAGCCGGCATCAATGCGCAACGATATGGTAGCGCTATCCGCACTTGCTGCCGTGATGGTGGTATTGGCCGGTTTGGTCCAGCGGAAATATTGTATGGCCGATTGTGTGGCGGTAGGTACGGTAGATAATGCGGTAAGTGATAGTGTAGAACCGATGCACACGGTAAAATTACCGGCAACCGTAGTGATGGCAGTAACTGCAGGAGGTGTTACGGTTGCATTGAGTACCACAGTGCGCAAAGCACTCACCGAACAGGCAGTTTGTGCGGTTACCCGAATTGTATCTCTTACAAAACCGGCGGCAAAGGTTACCCTGATAGCGGTGTCGTTGGCACCCAAGGCATTGAGGTGTGTGATGGTGGCGTTGGTGCCCAAAGCCAGCGACCAGTTGTACGAAGTGGCATAAGTAACCTTGCGGATCATGTACACCTCCGAAGCCAATCCGCATACACTGGTAACCGCCACCACGCTGGGCACAAAAGATTTTTGAACAGTGCCGGGTGTGGCGGCTACTCTTCTGTACACCGACAAGCTCCGGGCCGCAGTGCTGCTGCCACAGGCGTTGTTGGCTTTTACCGTAATGGCGCCCGAAACAAAGGTATTGGCAAAGGTGACTGAAATACTATTGGTACCCTGACCACTTACAATGGTTACGCCTGCAGGTACTGCCCAAGTGTAGGAAGTAGCGGTGCTCATAGCGGCTACGCTGTACGTAACGGCATTGCTGCTGGCGGCAGTGATGCTGGAAAAAGAAGAACAAACATCGGTGGCGCCGGTGATGGTACCGGGTGTAGCCGGAATAGCGGTATTGACCGTAACTTTTACACTGTCTCGGCAGGTATTGCCATTGGCATCGGTAACAGTGAGGTAATAGGTGGTGGTAGCTGTTGGACTAACGGTGATGCTTGGGGTAGTAGTGCCGTTGGACCAGAGGTAGGTGGAAGTGTTACTATTGAAAATATCTTTAACACATCTCACAGAAAAACCATTTTTATTGACATAACCATAATCAGATCCAATTGCAGATGAATTATTAAGTAATGTTCGGAAAATAGCTTCTGTATTACCATTTGGACCATTTGTTGAAGTATAAAATTGTCCGAGTTCTCCAATGCTTAAAAACGAACCAATTGCATTTCTGTAACCACCTGGAAGAGCCTTAAAATTATAATTATCTGTTGCTCCAGTATTCGGACTTAACCAATGAGTTGTACCTGTTTCTTTCAACAATCCTCCCAATGTTGAACTAATTTGACCACATTGATAACCACATGTAGCTTGCCACATTGTATCAACATTAGGATCAACAGCCTTCTCTAAAATATTCCAATCAGAATTTGTAGAAACATGCCATCCATCTGGCGCAAGCCCTCTTGAATCTTTTACAGCATACCCATTATAAATTTTTCCATAAGTGGCAGCGTAAGTAGCACTATCATTATTATACCAGCACCATGCACCTGTGGTAAGTGCAGCCCATTGATTGACATTGGTTACTTGTGGAATTATATCTCCATTTCTGTATTTGCTAACGTTCAGATTCTTCTGCATCCAGGTTTGTGAGCCGATGTTTACTGTAGGATACACGTTGCCGTTGATATCGGTAACTGAGCCTGAGGCTACTGCAGTTGCATTCAGTGTCAAACTCTGTCCGGCACAAATAGTAGTATCGTTATTTGTGATATTGGCAATGCAAGTTGTTGGAGCACTGGCGTTGTAAAGGTTTTGTACTTCAGTGGCGGAAAGAGCGCGGTTATAAATGGCGATATCGTCAAGTTTACCATCTACATTATTAACTAAAAGATTTGTTTGACTTCCAATTTTCAAATTAAAATTTGTTATTGGCAAATAAGCATTAGTTCTAAATTGATTTTTTAATATTCCATCTACATAAAATTTACACAATGAAGTTGAGGTATCCAATGGATTGTAACTGTATGTGAGAGTTAGATTGTGCCATGTATTCAATGAGGGAAGTGTATTAGTTGAAAAAAATGAAGGATCGTTATTATAATAGCAATACAATCCATTAATGTTATTCGCAAAAACAAATTGATGCGTTGTTAAACCTGAAGACTTGTTTATGAAATGATTATATCCTGGATTAGATGGGCTGGCATAAGAAGCCAGGTTACACCATAAGGATATTGACATATTTTGCATATTATTTAATGTAGCACTCTGAGCAACATCAATGCTTTTTATTGATATTCTATCAAATGCATATGAACTACTCGCATTCCCAAATCTATCCGTCGTCAGCGTTGCACCATTCACCGTACCATTATTCCCATTTCCACTTTCGTCATTTGCGTTGCCGCAGAAAGGCCAGTAGCCAACGAGGCCTGTAGTGGGGAGGTAAGAAGGAAGGCAGGTGTTGGTGCCGGCGTTGTATAAGCCGGTGATTTCGGATTGGGAGAGGGCGCGGTTGTAGATAGTTACTTCATCAATATCTCCCTTCCAAAAGGAACGGCCAATGGAATTATTCGTACAATTTCCAGCACCTGATCCAATTCTAAAAGGCGGCATGCCATTAGATAAAAAACCTGATGAGGAACTATATGTCGATTGAATCAATTGTCCGTTAACATACAATTTCATTGTATCATTTTGATCCCATGAGAAAACGACATGAATCCATTGATTTAAGGGCACTGAATAATTAAAAGCTACCCCAGAACCACCTGTATAAAAATCCAGTTGTTGATTTATAGAAACATTTGGATTGTGCCATACAACCAATTGACCTTGTATACCCTGACCACAAAGGTCACGACCTACAATTGAAACACCAGCTCCAAGAGGTCGAATGTCTGTAACTAATGAACTAGCCCTAATCCAAGCACTGTAGGTAGTTGGATTATATTGAATATTTAACAAAGAAGGTATTTCAATAAATCCGTCACCGTTGAAATTACAAGATTTAGACTGGTTGCCGAATCTATCATTTTGAAAAGTCACACCCCCATTCAGCGTTCCGTTATTCCCATTACCACTTGCATCATTGGCATTACCATTAAACGGATAATACGCCACCAGCCCATTTGTAGGCACATAAGAAGGGATTTGGGCTTGCGCCAATTGAAAATGTAAAATGCAAAATGTAACACTGAGGAAGAGGAGGAGCTTTTTCATGATGACAATGTTTATTGTTTGGTGTTTGTCGTTTATTGTTTAATGTTTATTGTTTGGTGTTTGGTGTTATAGCCTGAACTTGTCAGCAAGCTGAAGTTTGCAAGGTTTGGGAGGTTTCGTATGTTTGGAGGTGGAGAGGGAAGCTAAGTTGAAAAACTTGCCAAACCGGTTCAACCTACCAAGCTTAAAAAACCTCCATTCTCCTTTCGCAAATTTTTTCAAATATAGAAAACTGGTCATATTTGACCTAAATATTACCTAAGTTTCTTTTGAGTTTCGTAAGGTGAAACCGAAAGATTACGATCAATATCTGAAGAAAGTGGGGAGTAATCTTCGGCGTATCCGCAAGGAAAAAGGGTTTTCCATGGAAAATCTGGCCCACGAGGCCGAAATCGAATATCGGCAGCTCGGCCGGATAGAACGAGGAGAGATCAATACTTCCATTATTTCGTTATTGCGCATTTGCGAAACCTTGCAGGTGGAGATGAAGGTTTTGTTTGAGGAATGAGAGGGAAATGGAATAAGGAAAAAGAAATAATAAATAAGGAAGTGGATTTTGGAAATAGAACGACCGTTCTCTGCTCATTGTTGGTTTATAACACCAACAATGGCAAATAAAGGGGGTTCAGCCCGTTTAAAAGGTTTGTACATTAAACCTATTGAACGCTTCCTACCGTCAGGCAGCTATATGCTCATTGTTGGTGTATGACACCAACAACGGCAACAACGCCAACAAATTCTTACAAGTTTCCCCCTTCCACCAAAGGAAAAAACACAATCCCTGCTGTTGATTTTCCTGTTTGTTATTCATAGACCGAAGGTATTTTGCCGACCTAATTGTTACTGTCAATGAATCGAAATACCGGATTGATGTTTCCAATAGAAAGTAAAATATTATTCATCAGAGAAAAACATGTGATGATTGATAGGGATTTGGCTATGTTTTACCAAACGGAAACCCGATCTATCAAACAGGCAGTAAAGAGGAATAGGGAGCGTTTTCCTGAAGATTTTATTTTCGAACTCAATAATCTTGAAATTGAGCAGCTGGTGTCACAAAATGTGATACCAGACAAAAAATTACTTTTGCTTTCCCTACTCTCACTTGGGAGAGGAGGCCGGGGGTGAGGTCATATATGAGATATTTATGGGGCTCTTTTGTAGATAAACCCCTATTTGCCTGTTGTTTTTCACCTTTCACATCAAAATCCGGGAGTTAATTTGCATCGGAATAATCACCCTATGCAAGAAAACATCAGCTCCATACCCCCAGAAATTGAAAATAAAATTTTTACCGTGCGAGGAGTTTCCGTCATGCTCGACAGTGATTTGGCAAAATTATACGGAGTGGAAACGAAGAGGATAAATGAGGCAGTCAAAAGAAATATCAACCGTTTTCCTGATTGATTCATGTTTCAAATGACTTTTGCTGAATGGGAAACCCTGAGGTTTCAATTGGGAACCTCAAACACGAAATCAAGTGATTCTCTAAGGTCGCAAATTGCGACCTTAGACGATATGAAAAATGTTGAAGAAGAAAACTTGAGGTCACAATTTGTGACCTCAAGTGAAAATAATAATGAACATGAAAAAGATTCAAGGTTCCAATTTGGAACCTTAAAGAAAAATGAAAAACTTAGTGAAGAACACTTGAGGTCGCAAATTGCGACCTCAAGTATAGAATATGGCGGAAGGAGGTACCTCCCCTTCGCCTTCACCGAACAAGGAGTAGCCATGATTTCTGCCGTTTTAAAAAGCGAAACTGCAGTGAAAGTCAGCATTCAAATTATGGCGGCTTTTGTAGAGATGAGAAAAATTCATACCCAAAACGCAGGACTATTTCAACGGCTGGAGAGGGTGGAGCAAAAACAACTGGAAGCCGACCATCATTTCAATACAATCTTTGCCGCACTTGAAAAAAGAGATGCCATTCCTGATCAGGGCATTTTCTTTAACGGACAGATATTTGATGCTTACCTTTTTGTGTCCAAAATTGTCAAAAGTGCCGGCAATTCCATCCTACTGCTGGACAACTATATCGATGAAACCACTTTGGCGATATTGGCTAAAAGGAAACCCGGCATCAAAGCCATTATCTACACCGAAAATTTTTCAAGCAGTCAAATCATCGATGAACAAAAACTGAACAAGCAATACGAAAGCATCGAAATCAGAAAATTGAAAAACAATCACGACCGTTTTCTGATTATCGACAGAAAGGAAATGTATCATATCGGCGCTTCGCTGAAAGACCTGGGCAAGAAGATTTTCGGATTTTCGAGAATGGATGCCGAATGTGGCCGGTTGCTCGATTTGCTGGAAGAGTAAGTTGAGGTTTGGGGTTGGGTTTAAAATTGGTTTTTGTTGGTGTCATACCCCAACAATGGCAACATGCTACATTCTGCTTTTAGTAAGTGTTATACACCAACAAAAGCAAAACTAAAAACATCCCTCTCGTATCTTTGCTTCATGCAGGAACAACCTCTTATAATCTATGATGGTGTTTGCGGACTTTGCAACCGTTCGGTGCATTTCATTATCCGAAGAGATTCCAAAAAACAATTCAAATTTCTGCCCTTGCAAAGCAACAAGGCAATTGCTTTGATGCATGCTTTTGGAGTGGATTTGCATAAAAGCGACTCCATTATTTTGTTAGACCATAACAAGTTGTTTACCCACTCTGATGCGGTACTGTTGGCCCTGAAAAAACTCAACAGCCCGGTTCGGTGGCTTTATATCTTTATTATCGTACCCCGTTTTATCCGCAATGCAGTGTACCGGCTGATCGCCAAAAACCGTTACCGCTGGTTTGGTCGCTTCGATAGTTGCCCTATTCCAGATGCCAGTATAAAAGACAGATTCTTAAGCGATTGAAAAGATCTCATCCTGTTTTCAGGGTTGATTTTTAACGCTGCGCCAAAATAATTTCTGCCTGCGCATAATAATTTCATCTTGTTGGCCGTTTTAGTCATTGGAATTGTTTCCCTAAAACATTCAAAATCCAACATTATGAAAAGCTTTACTACCACAGTACTTGTACTGTTCCTCTTCCTTTCTGCAGGTTTTGCCCAAAAAACCGGCGATCCCAAAAAGAAATTGTTTGCCGACTTCCCCAACACGGTGGAAATTTCGAAGCAAACGCTCAAAAACCTGTTTACCGCCATTCCGGGCCAAAAGGTAAATGTCCCCTTCAACGAAAAATTCATTTTCAAAGGACAGGTGATGAGCAACGAAGTGAAGTACGCCAATCTGCAATCGATGATTGTAAGATCCGAAAACTCCGGCGGTACGCTTTTCCAGCTTTCTAAAATCATCAACAAAGACAACTCTGTTTCTTATACCGGCCGTATCATCAATCCGGATGCGCTTGAAGTATTTGAAATCAAAAACGATATGGCCGACAATTACAGCCTGCAAAAAATCAGTCTCGATAAAATTCTGCAAGACTGCAGTTATTGATACTGACGATCTCCCTTTTCATTTCTACCCTAATTAGAAATCCAATACACATGAAAAATTTTACCCTAACGCTTTGGGTCATGCTTTTGGGCATGATCTCTTTCAACGGCATGGCTTTACCGAGGATGAACAGTCTTCCTTCGGCCACCGCCACCATTTATCTCGATTTCGACGGACATATGGTCACCGCCAGTCTCTGGAACGGCGGCAATCCCATCGCCTGTGCAGCTCCTGCGCTCACCGACGCCCAGATCACCGAAATATTCAACAGGGTATCTGAAGACTATCGTCCATTCAACGTGAACGTCACCACCGATTCCACCAAGTTTCTGGCCGCGCCTCTGGCGCAGCGCATACGCGTTATTGTTACACCTTCCAGCAGCTGGAAACCCGGCGTGGGCGGTATCTCCTACATCGGTTCTTTCACCTGGGGTGATGATACGCCTGCCTTTGTTTTCTCGGACCGTCTCGGACCCAACAACACCAAGTATATCGCAGAATGCTGCAGCCACGAAAGCGGTCACACGCTGGGGCTTTCGCATCAGTCGAGATACGACAACGTCTGCAACCTCACCGAAACCTATAACACAGGCAACGGCACCGGCGAAACCAGCTGGGCGCCTATCATGGGCAACAGCTATGGCAAAAACATGACCGGCTGGAACGACGGTCCCACGCCTTACGGTTGCGCCAATACGCAAGACAATCTCAGCATCATCGTTGGTGCCAACGGCTTCGGCTACCGCACAGACGACTACTCCGATTCTTTGAACACCACCGCCTATTTGCTGAACAACACCTCTTTCAGTGTCAACGGACTCATTTCAACCAGTATTGACAAGGATGTATTCCGCATGAACTTTCCTGTGAATTCAAACATCCACATCGATGCCATCCCTTACAACATGGGAGCAGCGAACAGCGGATCGGACCTTGATGTAAAGATCTTGCTGTACGACGACAGAAACACGTTGATTAGAACCTATGACCCTTCTACCACAATGGGCATCACCATAGACACCACCTTGAAATCCGGCGCCTATTATTTTGTTTTGGATGGCACTGGCAACGACAACGCCACCAACTACGGCAGCCTGGGATCATACACGCTCACGGGTTTCAGAAGCGCATTGCCGATTCATGAAATCGTACTCACCGGCAATACTGACCAGCAAAAGCATAATTTAACCTGGAATGTGATTTCGGAAGAACCTGTGGCCTCACTTGATGTGGAATATTCCACAGACGGTAGAGTTTTTGAATTGCTGAACACAGTTAATTTGACAGGCAGAAGCATCAGTTACAGACCATTCGACAACAACACAAGATATTACAGAGTTAAAGCCGTATCGAACTCCGGACAAACCGTGTATTCAAATGTTGTTGCTTTGAGAGTGACCGACAACAACATCAAAACATTCAGTGTATCTACATTCATCACTTCACAAATCGCTGTCAATGCCGCTGAAAATTATCAATACCGTATTCTGGATGCCAATGGAAGAATGATTTCCATGGGTAAAGGAGTCAAAGGATTCAATGCGATTGATTTCAGCAACGCCAGCGCTGGATTTTATGTGATACAGCTGTTCGGCAATACCACCAAACAATCAGAACGCATTATAAAACAGTAAGGTTGATTCATGTGTAACGAAGGGGTTGGCATTAGGGGCCAACCTCTTTGTATTTTGAGTAATGCGATGATGGGTGTGATGATGGAAATCAGGGTTTCAGTTCCTCATTCAATTCTTCGATGTAGGCGATGATCTTATCTCTCCCCGATTTTTTTACGGCACTGGTCACAAAATGAATTGGCAGAAATTGCCAGGTCTTCTTCATCGTTTCCAGAAAATCTTTCACATTCTTGCTGACAGTGCGCTGATTTTCCTTGTCGGATTTTGTAAAAATCAAGCCCACAGGAATCTGCCATTTCTTTAAGTTTTCGAGAAAAGCGAGGTCTATTTTTTGAGGCGAATGGCGCGAATCGAGCAGCACGAAAACCATGGTGAGGTTTTCTCTTTTACGCAGATAGTTTTCAATCATCTGCTCCCATTTGCGGCGGCTGCTTTGACTCACATTGGCAAAACCGTAACCGGGCAAATCCACCAGGTACCAATAATCGTCTTTGGCACCGGGCTTCATGGAACTGCCGGTGATTTCAAAGTGGTTGATGAGTTGTGTCTTACCGGGAGTGGCCGAAGTTTTGGCGAGTTTTTCATTATTACACAGCATGTTGATCAGCGATGATTTCCCTACGTTGCTTCGGCCGATAAAGGCATACTCGGGTCGGTCGGCTTTGGGACATTTTTCGAAATCGGGACTGCTGATGATATATACTGCTTTCTTAATGGGCATGCCAATTGATTGTTAAACAAAAATAATCATTATAAAATGAACCTTGGGCAAAGTTCTCAACGGGTGATTCGGCTTATATTTGCAAACCGAATGACCAGCTTCGACCACGATAAAGTAGTGCCCTACCAGGATTCCTCGCTCAGTAAAAAAGAGCAGGTAGCCGGGATGTTCAATGATATCGCCGGTCAATACGATTTTCTCAACCGCTTTCTCAGCGCAGGCATCGACATTCGCTGGCGTAAAAAAGCCCTCTCCCATCTCAAGGACATTCAGCCCCAAAAAATGCTGGATGTAGCCACCGGCACTGCAGATGTGGCCATCATGGCAGCCCATCTTTTACATCCGCAACAAATCATCGGCATCGACATCAGCGACGGCATGCTGGAGATTGGTCGCGAAAAAATAAAAAAAGCCGGCCTGCAAAATACCATCACCCTTCACAATGGCGACAGTGAGGCAATAAACTTTCCCGATCAGTCGTTTGACGCAGTAACTGTAGCATTCGGCGTACGCAATTTTCAACAACTCGAAAAAGGTTTGTCGGAAATTCACAGGGTTTTGCGCCCCGGTGGTAAACTGGTGGTGCTGGAATTCAGTCAGCCGAAATTGCCGTTGATCAAAACGATTTATCAGCTCTATATGAAAATCATTACCCCCAATGTGGGCAAGTTGTTTTCCAAGAACAGAGATGCTTATAAATATCTCGACGAGTCGATACGTAAATTTCCGGAAGGCAGGCATTTCACAGCCGTGCTTGACCAGCTGGGTTATCAAGAATCATATTGTAAAAAAATGAGCTTAGGCATATGCAGCATTTATTGCGCCATAAAATAGCACCATTACTGTTGGGCGTTTTCTTACTCCCACTCTTCAGTAAGGCTCAGCTCGATAAAGAGCTGAACTTGCAGGAGCATGACTATAAGAAATTCCATTTCGGCATCAATCTGGGTACCAATCGTGCCTATTATCACTTCAATTTCAATCCACGCTTTTTACAATACGACAGCGTGCTCGTGGTGGAAAGTTTGCAAAGTCAGGGGATCAACCTGGCCTGGCTGGTGAACATGCGTTTGGGTGAGCATTTCGATTTGCGCACTTATCCCTTGAACCTGGTGTTTACCGAGAAAGCGTTTCAATACCGATTAAAATATCCGAGCAGGGTCGACAAAGAAGATACCATCACCACACGCAAGGTGCAAGGCATCACGCTGTCGTTGCCTGTTCAATTCAAGTTCAGCAGCGACCGCATTGATAATTTCAAGGTGTATGTGATTGGAGGCGGAAAAATAGAATATGATTTCGCTGCGAATGCGGGCGAGAAGAATGCAGAGAAACTGATTAAGCTCAATAAATTAGATTATGGAATAGAAGCCGGCATCGGTTTCCACTTTTATTTTCCGGTGTTTGTATTTTCTCCCGAAATCAAACTGGGATGGGGCTTCAAGAATGTGCATTACCGCGACCCCGACCTGAAATATTCAAATGTGATAGACCAAATCAAATCCAGAACCATTCAGCTTTCGCTGATTGTGGAATAATCATCAGAAATCATACGCTCGGCGAAACCAGTTCATCCGAAGACCGAAGTTGAACGTGAGCTCCTGTGTCTTTTCTTTGGCATTGCTCAACGAATACACACGGTTTTGGATACCCGCTTCCAGGAAGAGATTCGGCTTCCATTCATAAGAAACATTCAATGTGGCATTCAAACATTTCATCAGGTTTCCTGAACTCATCTTGTACCCCGACTCGGTAAGTCGTGTGAGATAACTTCTGAAGATATTGCCGCCGAAATTGGCATTCCCCGAATCCAGGCCTTTCTCAAAATAAATAGCTTGTGCATACACATCCCATTTAGGGAGTGGATGATAACGCACGATGCCCAGCCACTCCTGAAAATTGGCGCCCAGCGGATGCGCCAGCGGTTGGTTGTAATGGGTGTAATTGTTGATGGTATCGAAGTGAGAATAGGTGAAAGGACGAACGCGGTTGTATTCCATTTGCAGGTCCAGATTTTTGACACCGAATGCGTCAATGTATTTGGCCCCCAGCTGCAAACCATATTTATTGGCCCAGTTGTAAGGATCTTTTTTGATGACGGCGAAATTGAATTCATCCAGCAGCAATTGTCCGTAGAGCTGTGTGCGATGCATAATATTGGCTTTGAAATCAAGACCGGCCACTGCATTGTCTGGACTTCCAATGGTACCTTCCACATGGCGATAAAAGATAACAGGGTTGATGTACTGGAAATCGAAATGGTCTTTACGGCCGAAGATCACCCCCTCAAATAAACCGATGTTGAGCCATTTACTAACGTTTAGGCTTAAATGATGCATGGCCGCATATTTGCGACGGTAAAGTGTATCGCCTTTGGTGCTAAACTGGGGAATCAATTCCATGAAAAGATTCTGATAATTGAATTTCCAAATCTTGGTGTTGACCTTTGCAAACAAGTAGCTGCTGCCCCAATCGCTCAGAAACAGGCTTCTGTAGCCGTTACCAATGAAATTTTTGTCGTAGCCCATTTGAAAATCGATGTATTTCGTGGCCCTGAAAGTGAGGTAGCCTCTTCCATCGAAATAATCATTGGCACTCGGATCTTTTTTGAAAATCTTGTAAAATCCCACACCCGGTACAGCCTTGTATGCGGCTACCTGTTGCTGGTAAAACTGAGGCCCTCTCTCCTGATTGTCGACAATGGTGCTGGAAAAACCGATTCGTTTCGCAATTTCACCACGCAGCGTGATACCTCGTGAATTGATGAAAAGCGTCTTGTCGTAATCCATTGATTTCCCCGCCTTGAATTGTAAAACAGGATTGACTGTCAGAAAAAAATCTTTTTGATGAGTTTCGAAAAAATTGGCGGGTGTGGTATAAAAATGTTTCAAGATGGGCTTCTTGCTGGCAACAAAACGGGAGGGATCCGTTATCCATTCGTTGTTGTTAAGATATAAGGAACGAAGGTCATTTTTTTCTGTAAGCGTCAGATTTTGTTTGGCTGCAACAGAATCTGCCAAAGCCAAAATGTTCTTGCGCAGGTAGGGTTTCAATGTTGAAAAATTGAGCTCATTCAGATGTTGATGGCTGATTTCCATGCGGTCGATGAAATGATAGGTTTTATCGTCCTGCGGCAGATAAGTGGATTGCGCGAAAGAATAAACCGGAAGAACAAAAAAGACGAATTTGAATAAGCTTTTGATAATTTGCATCAGAAAAATATTTTAACCTCAAATTGAAGATATGCAAAGATACCTGATAAAGAATATTTCGGTGGTGAATGAAGGGAAGATTGCCGTTCAAGATGTGCTGATTGCCGGCGACAGGATTGAAAGAATCGCAGACCATATAGAAACTGCATTCGCTGTAACAGAAATCAATGGCGAAGGCAAACATCTTTTTCCCGGTGTGATCGACGACCAGGTACATTTCAGAGAACCGGGCCTCACACATAAAGCCGATATTTCCAGTGAAAGCAGGGCGGCAGTTGCCGGTGGCGTTACCAGTTTCATGGAAATGCCCAACACCATTCCCAATGCGCTGACACTGGAACTGCTCGAAGACAAATACAAGATCGCTGCTCAAACTTCCGCAGCCAACTATTCTTTTTTCATGGGCGTTAGCAACAACAATGCAGAAGAAGTGCTGAAGGTGAATGCATTAAAAAATGACATCTGCGGCATCAAGATATTCATGGGCAGCAGCACAGGAAACATGCTGGTAGACAATGTCAACACCCTCGAAAAAATATTCAGTGAGGCTGAGCTCCTCATTGCCACCCATTGCGAAGATGAAAACATCATCAAACAGAACTACGAAAAAATAAAACAGATAAAAGGCAACCTCTCCCCCTCCGACCATCCGCTGATCAGAGACGAAGAAGCCTGCTATGCCTCGTCTCTGAGAGCCGTGAAGATGGCCCAGAAATACAATACCCGCCTGCACATCCTACACATCAGCACCGAAAAGGAACTGATTCTTTTTGGCAACATGATGCCGTTGAAAGAAAAAAGAATCACCGCAGAAGTATGTGTGCATCACCTGCATTTCACCGCAAACGACTACGAAAGGCTGGGCTATCAGATCAAATGCAATCCTGCCATCAAAGCGGCCCATAACAAAGAAGCGCTGTGGAAAGCCTTGCTGGATGACCGTCTAGACATCATCGCCACCGACCATGCTCCACACCTGATGAGCGAAAAACAACCGCCATACGAATCGGCCCATGCGGGATTACCCCTGGTACAGCACCCGCTTCTGCTCATGCTCGAATATGCGCATGCCGGACGAATACCACTGGAACGTGTAGCCGAAAAAATGAGCCATGCCGTGGCCGATTGTTTCCAGATCAGCGAAAGGGGATATATCCGTGAAGGATATTTTGCCGATCTGGTGATCGTAGATCTACACAAACCTCATATCGTTGGCCCCGATAACATCTACTACAAGTGTGGCTGGAGCCCTTTGACAAACACTGTATTTTCCTCCAGCATTGAAACCACCTTTGTCAACGGACGTCCTGTTTATGACAACGGCCGATTCAATATCACGATTACGGGTAAACGCCTACGTTTCAACCGATAAACATGGAAATCGACAAAACCACCATACAGGACCTGAATATCTTCGGCGGTGAAGACCATCGCAGTGTTTTTTCCAAAATCAATTTCACCACCACTTCACAAGGAGAAGCGCAACTGAAATATCATCTGTCGCATCCTTTGCATTCCATCGAAGCTATCTTGAATGTTCAGCAGATCTTAAGGCTGATATTGAACAAAGAGGCCGAATGGACGCAACGCATCAGTAACGGCACTGTAATGATGGTGGAAAGGTTTTTTGAAACACAGCTGAACCCGATACCTAATCGGCCCGAGTTTTTTCAGGCGCAGATTTACCGGATACTGAACAGCAGCGACTTTTCTGTCATCAAATTCTCCATGCAACATTGCTTCGACTTCATCAGGGGATTGAAAGAAACAGCAGCACTATGGAAGGAATGTCAACTGCCGAAGCCCCTACAAAAAAATATAGACAACATCATATCACTGACAGAAAAAGAAGAACTGAGCTGCATTGTTAAATTCGGATCGGCAAAAGAGATGTCGGTAATAGAGACGCTCCGTCTTGCTTATTTTATGAAATACCGGTTCAAGCCATCCATGCGAAAGCTGCTCGACATACATGCCGAACTCGACGCCTGGTATGGCATGGCGATGGCAGTAAAAAATCTCGGACTCCAATTTCCTGTGTTTGAAAATACCGATCATCCTGTACTTGAGCTCAAGGGACTTCGTCATTTATTATTGGAGCATCCCGTTCCGTATGATGTAAAGATGGATGAGCGACAACATTTCATTTTTCTGACCGGCGCCAACATGGCCGGTAAAAGTACGTTCATCAAATCGATGGGTATTGCTGTATTCTTAGCTCACATCGGCATGGGTGTTCCAGCAGAAAGCATGAAGCTGAGTTTGTTTGATGGACTGTTGAGCAACATCAACATTATGGACAACATCACCAAAGGCGAAAGTTATTTTTACAATGAGGTGCAGCGCATCAAATCCACAGTCAATAAAATCAATGACGGAAGAAAATGGCTGATTCTGATCGACGAACTGTTCAAAGGCACCAATGTGGAAGATGCGATGAAGTGTAGTCTGCTGGTAATAGAAGGGCTGATAAAAATTCCGCATTCGCTTTTCATCCTCTCCACCCATTTATACGAAATCAGTCAGTCACTGCAACAACAAAGCCATATCATGTTTCGATACTTTGAAACTACCATCAATAATGAAGAATTCAGTTTTAATTACCATCTCAAAGAAGGCGTGAGCAATGACAGACTCGGCTACCTCATTTTGAAAAAAGAAGGTGTGGTGAATTTGCTGGAGGGGTTATAAGATGTTTGGTGTTTGGTGTTTGGTGTTTGATTTTTGATTTTTGATTTTTGATTTAGGGATTTCATGATCACATTAGCACATTATTTCCCTCTCACTCCCCTGCTGTTTTTCTTTTTTATTGCTGGTGTTTTTCCGCTCTATTATTTAGCTGCGATGCTGAGCTTTGCTCATGCTTATAAAAACATTTGGTTCGGCTGTATATGGCGTGGAGGCCATCACCATTGCTGTTGAGGTGGATGTGAATAATCAGGGCAAGAATTATTATATCGTTGGATTGCCCGACAATGCCATAAAGGAAAGTTTGCAACGGGTGGAAAGTGTGATCAAGAGCAACGGATTCCATATGCCACGTACCAAATTGCTCGTCAATCTGGCGCCGGCTGATATCCGAAAAACAGGAACGGCTTTTGACTTGGCCATCGCATTGGGAACGCTGGCGGCTTCAGGGCAATTAGTAGATCCGGAAAAACTGGAGCGATACATCATCATGGGAGAGCTTAGTCTGGATGGAGTGGTGAAACCCATCAAAGGCGCATTGCCCATCGCCTTGCAGGCGCAAAAAGAAAACTTTGAAGGGTTGATTGTACCACTGGCCAATGCCAAAGAGGCGGCCATGGTGGACAACATCAATGTGTATGGCGCCGTTCATTTCAAAGATGTGGTGGGTTTTTTCAATGGTACTAGCGTAATCAGCCCCACGAAAATAAACGCGGCGGAAGAATTTTTGCAGGCGCAGCGAGATGATGACATTGATTTTGCGGATGTGAAGGGACAGCAAAACATCAAAAGGGCGCTCGAGATTGCTGCCGCTGGTGGTCACAATGCGATTCTCATTGGCCCGCCCGGCGCCGGAAAAACCATGCTGGCTAAACGATTGCCAACGATATTGCCACCACTCACACTGGCCGAAGCCCTCGAAACCACAAAGATTCACAGTGTAGCCGGCAAGCTTCCAGAACATGCCACGCTGGTGAGCAAACGTCCTTTCAGAAGTCCACACCATACCATATCCGATGTGGCGCTGGTGGGTGGAGGCGGACATCCGCAACCCGGAGAAATATCGCTGGCACATCATGGTGTATTGTTTCTTGATGAACTTCCCGAATTCAAACGAACCGTACTGGAAGTGATGAGACAACCCATGGAAGAAAGGAGAGTGACGATTTCCAGGGCTAAAATCGCATTGGACTTTCCGGCCAGCTTTATGCTCATCGCCAGTATGAACCCCTGCCCTTGCGGATTTTTCAACCATCCCGAAAAAGATTGTACTTGTCCTCCGGGCATGGTGCAGAAATACCTCAACCGTATCTCTGGCCCTTTACTCGATCGCATCGACCTGCATGTGGAAGTGACGCCGGTGAATTTCGAAGAACTGTCAACTGTTCAACAGCAAGAGAAAAGCGAAGCCATCCGAAACCGCGTAATCAAAGCAAGAGCCATTCAAGCGAAAAGATATCAGCAACAGGAATCCGTTTATGCCAACGCACAGATGAGCAGCAAGATGCTGAAAGAGATTTGTGCAATCGATCAACCCGCTCAGCAACTGATTAAAAAAGCGATGGAGCGACTCGACCTTTCTGCCCGCGCCTACGACAGAATACTGAAAGTGAGCAGAACCATTGCCGACCTCGATAACAGCGAATGCATACGAACTGAACATCTGGCTGAGGCCATCCATTACCGGAGCCTTGATCGTGAAAGCTGGGGAAGCTGAAGGCTGAAGAGAAGCTTTGAAATCAATTCGATCATCATGATATTTTTATTTATCTCAATCAAATTTTCGATTGTAAACAACAATGTAAAAAATTAACTTTATGGAAAAACTGATGAAATATTTTTCATTGAAAATCAACGATAAGCTATTCAAGGAAACAGATAACATTGTTTCAGAAATGAAAATAACCAAAAGCAAGTACTTCAATGAAGCCCTACATTTATACAACTTTTACATCAAAAGAAAAAAACTTAAAAAGCAACTTCATATTGAGTCTACACTTACCCGAATCAAATCATTAGAAGTTCTTCGTGAATTTGAATCTGTGTATGAAAACAACTTGAATGACTGAAATGTACCCCAAGCAATTTGACATTTGGCTTGCAAACTTAACCAATAACAAAGGGGCAGAACCTGGCAAAACCAGGCCTGTCGCGATAATACAGTCCAACTTACTAAACAACATTCATCCTACTGTTGTGATCTGTCCCATCACATCCACTGTTGTCAGTGAAATTTCAATCCTACGTGTTCACCTAAAAACAAAACAATTAGAAAAAACCAGCGATATTTCAGTGGACCAGATTAGAGCCATCGACAAAAGCAGATTGATTTAAAAATTAGGGAATCTGACGCTATCCCAATCTCAACAACTAAAAAACAACATACAGATTGTACTTGATCTTTAAAAATTCTACAATTCGGGTTTATGAACTTTATTACTGATTGATACCCGTTTTATCCGAAATTTGCAGCCTTAACCATTTCATCCCCCCCACTCATGAAAATATTGCTGCATTATCTCAAACCGCACAAATGGCTGGTGCTTTTCACCCTTTTGATGGCCGGCATTAATATCGGCTTTTCGCTTGTAGATCCAATCCTGCTGGGTAAGCTCGTCAATCTCGCCGGCGATTTCAGTTCGCATAAGTTGAACCTCGGACAGCATGAGTTTTACTGGAGCTATCTGCATACCACCCGAAATGGCAATGCTTATCTTCAACTCGGTGTGTTTTATATTTTGCTCTTCTCCATCTCTGTGGCGATGGTTAGTCGTATCGCCAAAGCATTTCAGGATTATTCGCTGAACCTGGTGATACAGAAATTCGGTGCCAGTGTTTTTACCGACGGGTTGAAACATGCCATGAAACTTCCTTATCAGGAGTTTGAAGATCAACGCAGTGGAGAAACCCTATCGGTACTCACCAAAGTAAGAACGGATGTGGAGAAGCTGCTGAGTAATTTCATCAACATCCTGTTTGGTATTATCATCGGTATCATTTTCGTTTTTGTGTATGCCGCCATCTTCATCAACTGGCGGATTCCTGTAGCCTATCTTGTGGGCATTGGTATATTGAGTTTCATCACCAACAAGCTGAGCAAGAAAATCAAGTCCATTCAAAAGAAAATCGTAGGCGAAACCACATCTTTGGCAGGCGCTACTACGGAATCTTTGCGCAACATTGAATTGGTAAAAAGTTTGGGACTGACAGGTCAGGAAGTTTCTCGATTGAACAAAAACACTTACAAAATACTTGGACTTGAATTGCAGAAAGTAAAGCGAATCAGAAGCATCAGTTTCGTGCAAGGTACTTTGGTCAATACGTTGCGTCAGGTGATTTTATTCATTTTGATGTGGCTGATTTTCCGCGGGCAGATGGATGCCGGACAACTGGTGACCATGCAGATATTTTCCTTCTTTGTATTCGGTCCCTTGCAGGAAATAGGTAACATATTGCTTTCTTACAGAGAAGCCGAAGCTTCTTTGAACAACTTCGACAAACTCATGAAGAAAGCGCCTGAAGCAGAACCAGCCCATCCCCAGCACCTGGGCCCCATTGAAAAACTGTCTTTCAACCATGTCGTTTTTCAACATCGCAGCGCCAGTCAAAAAGCAATAGATGGCATCAGCTTCGAAGTAAAACTCGGTGAAACTGTGGCATTCGTAGGGCCCAGCGGCAGCGGCAAATCGACGTTGATGAAACTGTTGGTTGGATTGTATCGTCCTCAGGAAGGAAATATCTTGTACAATGGATTAGATGAATCGGCCATTCACTTTGATGATTTACGCAACCAGATTGGTTTTGTAACACAGGATACCAACCTTTTCAGCGGCAGCATCAGAGAAAATCTGATGTTCGTCAATCCAAACGCTACTGAAGCAGAGCTGCACGATGCCCTCACCAAAGCTTCCTGCAACAGCATGCTTAGCCGCGCCGACAATGGTCTTGATACCATGATTGGGGAAGGCGGACTGAAACTGAGCGGCGGTGAGAAACAACGCATTTCTATTGCACGCGCATTGTTGCGTAAACCCAGACTGCTGATTTTTGACGAAGCCACTTCTGCACTCGATTCACTCACCGAAGAAGAAATCACCAATACCATCATCGATATCTCGAAATCGAAAGAACAGATTTGCATCCTCATCGCACACCGGTTAAGCACCATAATGCATGCCGACAACATCTATGTACTGGAAAAAGGAAAAGTGGTGGAAACCGGAACCCATCAGCATCTTAATGAGGAAAAAGGTTTGTATTACGCCATGTGGAGACAACAAATCGGTGAAAGAAAAAAAGAGATGATTTGAAATTAAAAATGCTCGGCGCTGGAATTGTAACGAATGTTACCCTAATGTTTGATGAAAAAAATATCTTTGCAGCATGAGCGCAAATAAGCAACCGAATTACTTTCTGAGCATTTTTAAAATGCGCTGTCCCAGATGCAGAGAGGGCAAGATGTTCAAGGATCCAAATGCCTACCGTAAGATCAGCACCGATCATTTTTTCGACATGCATGAGCATTGTCCAGTTTGTCATCAGAAATATGATATGGAACCCGGTTTCTGGTATGGCACCGGCTATGTGAGTTATGCACTGGGTGTGGCTATTTCCACGTCAACACTGGTAGCATGGTGGGTTTTGCTGGGCATGTCCTATAAAGACAACAGCGTCTACTACTGGCTTATTTTCAATGCCATCGCCTTGATTGTTTTGCAGCCCTGGATGATGCGTATGAGCCGTGTAATCTATATGCGTTTTTTCGTGAGTTACGACCCAGATTATGAAACCCATCAACCTAAAGAATTCGAATAGTTTTTCTGCACCTCAATTTCAATTTTTAATCAAGGGTAACATCGGCTATATCTTCCAGTTGAGTGGAACGTTCACTCTTATGCTGAAATTTCTGCCCATGTTGTAAACCCCTCTTCTACCGGTCAACAGATTATCAGGTGCATATTTCAAGTGGCTGAGATGATTTTGATAAGCTACATCAAACAGATTGTTGACTGCCACATAAACGACCGCTAATTTCTTCTTTTTGGCATTGATGATATCGGCGCCGAATCCGGCATTGATCAACACATATCCTTTTGTTGCCGTTTCGGTATTATAGCCGGTGAAAGGATGCGACTGTTCGAACGTGTTGTCAATTTCCAATTTGACAAAGCCCTGTTGCATGGACTTTCTCATGCAGTTCAAATCGGCCTTGAACTCGGTGAGCAAACGTGGAGCGGGAATGAATGGCAGATGAACCGAACCGTCGATGCGATTCATGAATTTTCCGGAAACGATGGAGAAAGTATTTTCGATATGAAGCCAGTCGAGCGGATGCGGATGTATATCAAGCGTAAGTTCAGCACCTGCAATAACAGCTTTTTGCTGATCAAAAGTGAAAGCGGACAATAATGTTCCATGGTCTTCCACCAATGAATCGGAGCCGACAGTATTTCGCAGTTTTCTGTAAAAAATAAAATTGTTGAAGTGATTGAGATACCCGGCCACATTCAAACGGAAATGATCATACGCCAGCTCCATGGCGGCATCGGCTTGTGTGCTGATTTCACTTTTCAAACCACGATTGCCATATTCGTAACGGATGGTTCCCTCATGTGCGCCGTCTGACGCCAGTTCGGGAATACCCGGTGCGCGAAATGCCCTGGCTATGTTGAGTTTGAAATTCAGGTTGCTGTCGTAAGTATAAGTAATGCCTGCGCTGGCCGAAAAATTAGTGAAGGATTGGCTGAAAGCCGAATTTTTAATGGTATTGTTTTCCATCAGATTTTCAGCATGCAGTCTTCTGTTGTCGAATCTCACGCCTCCGGTAAAGCTTAGTTTTTTCCAGTCTTTCTGTCCGAAATAATAGACGCCGTAATCGAAGAGATGATAATTGGGAATCAACTGCGCGATGCCCTTGTTCTCATTTTGCTGATCCATGCCATTGCATCCCAGCGAATGTTTCCATCCTCGGTTTTCTTTGAAATGAAACTGGGCCGCATACGTGATGGTTTTCAAATCGAAATACAATTCTCTTTCCTGTGGCTGGTCGGGATTGCCGAATTCTTCTCTTGTGTTTTCCTGATACCCAATATTGAAATTGAGCGAATGAGCCCCTATTTTGAATTTGTTGTCGGTAGCCAGTTTCCTATGACGAATATGCTGGTAGGGAAAATCCGGTGTCAATGCATGAAAATCATCGGATGTAGCTTCTACCGTTCCTCCGCCTGCAAGAGTTTTTATAAATCGGCCAAGACTGTCCCTTTCCCCTTCCGTCAATCCGGCTTTCAAATCGAAACTACTGAACAAAACATGACTGAATCCCCAGCTTTTATTGATACCGGCATAGCCTCCGAAATTTTTATTCTCGAACCTCGAATTGAAAACAGGACCGTCGTAACGATTACGGTAATCCATAGCCGCTTTATAAGATCCATAGGCATTCCAGCTGAAACCTTTTTGATTTCCCCCCGTATTGGCATGAAACGAACGAAGACTGTTGTTGGATTGGTATTCGGAGCCAATGTTCATATGCACCGTGTTCAGTGGGGCAGGCACATTCGAGATGATGTTGATGACTCCGGCCAGCGCATCACTGCCGTAAGCCAGTGATGCAGGACCTTTGAGTACCTCAATTTTATTGACACTGGCATCATCCACTTCAATACCATGCTCATCGCCCCATTGTTGCCCTTCCTGCCGAACACCATCGTTGATTACCAGTACCCTGTTATAGCCCAATCCTCTGATCAAGGGCTTGGAGATGGCGGGGCCACTGGATATAGAAGAAATGCCTGCTTTTGAAGTGATGCTCTCTATCACATTGGTGGAGGTGGTTTGGAAAAGATCCTTACTGCTGATCAGCTCAACCTGAAAAGGAACTTTTTTCAACTGAGTTGCCCTGCTGACTCCGGTAACTACCACCGCATTGTTTTCAACCACCGATACGGAAAGAAAAAATTGATGTACTGTTTGTCCGCTGATAGTGATGGATTCAGCCCAGGTGGCATAGCCTACATGCGAAATCTCAATCAGGTGTCTTCCTTCACTGATGTTGCTGAATTGAAAATGTCCGTTCTCGTCGGTACTGCCGCCAATTTTCAAATCGGCAATCAAAATGGTGGCGCCGGCGATGGGTTTACCATTTTGCTTGTCCAACACGGTACCCGAAAAATCGGTCATAGCACTGCATTGGCCAGTGGTGAGTAATGCGCAGGAAAATAGTAATGAAGCAAAGAAACAGCTAAATGTTCTCATCATAAGTTTTGAAACGTGGTTGCAAAAATATCTTTTTAAAATTGTTGCGCCCGCTAAAACTTGTGAAGATGATTATAATTTTTCGATGATGCCAGCAATGCCTTGTCCACCTCCAACACAGGCTGAAACCATTCCATATTTTTTTCCGAGTCTGCCAAGGTCGTTCATCAATTGCACCGTCAATTTACAACCGGTGCAGCCCAGCGGATGCCCCAGGGCGATGGCTCCTCCGTTGATATTCACTTTAGAAGCATCAAGTCCAAGCTGTCTGATGACGGCCAATGATTGTGAGGCAAAAGCCTCATTCAATTCAATAAGGTCAATATCTTGTAATGTCAATCCGGTTTGTTTTAATACTTTGGGAATGGCTTCCACGGGTCCCATGCCCATGATGCGGGGATGAACACCGGCCACCGCCGCACCCACCAAACGAGCTATTGGTTTCAACCCCAATTGTAGCATCAGCTTCTCTCCCATGACGATGACAAATGCTGCACCATCGCTGGTTTGCGAAGAATTGCCGGCTGTTACTGATCCGCCTGCAGCAAATACAGGTTTCAATACCGACAACGCCTCTAAGCTGGTATCGGACCTAACGCCATCATCGGTTTCTACAACAGAGGTCCTTATTTTTCTTTTCCCCTGCTCATCAATATACACTTCCTCAACATGAATGGGCAGGATGCCCGATTTGAAATATCCTTGTTCGATGGCGTTTGCGGCTTTACGATGACTTTCAAAACTGAATTGATCCTGGTCTTCGCGACTGATGGCATACTCGGCCGCCACGGCTTCAGCGGTAAGTCCCATGCTGAGGTAATAATCGGGTTCTTCGGAGGCGATGGCATAAGAAGGAACTGTCTTCCAGCCCGAAGTAGGCACAAGACTCATACTTTCTGTACCACCAGCAATGATACAATCGGCCATGCCTGTACGAATTTTTGCCGTTGCCATGGCGATGCTTTCCAGCCCGCTGGCGCAATACCTGTTGATGGTGATGCCCGGAGCATGTATGCCGATGGCTTTGGCAGCGATGATACGGCCAAACTGCAAACCCTGTTCTGCTTCCGGAACTGCATTCCCCACAATCACATCATCAATCAGCAAAGAATCTAATTGTGGAACTGATGCCATCAATCCTTTGATCAGATCTATCGCCAGATCATCGGGACGGGTAAATCGTAAGCCTCCTTTTTTGCTTTTGGTAACTGCTGTGCGGTAGCCCGCTATGATGTATGCTTCTTGCATGAGTTTGATTTTAATTCGGTTTGACTTTTTTTTGAGCCACGATTTCAAAGTTATTGATTCATGGTCAAAGCAGAAATTCGTTGAAGTAGATTAATTTCGCACCTGCATGTACCAACTGATTAAAAACATACTCTTTTCCTTTGATGCTGAAAAGGCTCATTATTTCTCTATGAACTTTCTGCGTCTCTGCTGCCGGATTTCATTGATAAAAAAATTGATCACCCACCTTTTTCGTGCTGAAAAATCTGCAGGAGTTGAAGTGATGGGCTTGCATTTCAAGAACAAAGTAGGTTTGGGGGCAGGATTCGATAAAAACGCGATGTACCTCAGCGAACTGGAAGCGCTGGGTTTTGGATTTGTGGAGATAGGCACCGTAACGCCATTGCCGCAAGAGGGTAATGACAAACCAAGATTGTTCCGATTGAAAAAAGATCACGCATTGATCAACCGCATGGGATTCAACAACGAAGGGGCTGATGTCATCAGCCAGCGGCTCTTCGCATGGCGGAAAAAAAATCCCAAGAGCCGATTAATCATCGGCGGCAATATCGGCAAAAACAAGTTAACCCCCAATACATCGGCCTGGACCGATTATGTAACCTGCTTCAAAAAACTTTTTGATTACGTTGATTATTTTGTGGTGAATGTAAGCAGTCCCAATACCCCCGGACTGCGTGAGTTACAAGAGAAAGAAAGTTTACAACTGATTTTCACCCAACTGCAAACAGAAAATCAAAATCATCAACAGCCCAAGCCCATTCTGCTGAAAATAGCACCCGATCTGAGCTTGGCACAAATCGACGAGATCATCGCACTGAAAAATAAAGTAAAGATAGACGGGTTGATTGTATCCAATACCACATTGGACAGATCTGAGTTAATAACTGATACATCAACCATAGAAAAGGTCGGCGCCGGTGGATTGAGTGGTAAACCTGTTGCCCAAAAGAGCTCAGCCATCATACAATATATTTCCGACAAAACCAATCGGCAACTTTTGATCATTGGCAGCGGCGGCATCTTTAACGGAAAAGACGCTGCAGAGAAAATTGAAGCAGGCTCAACATTAGTACAAGTTTGGACCGGATTCATTTATGAAGGCCCAACTATTGTAAAAAACATCGACCAACAATTATCACACAATACCCAATAACATGACAGACTTATTTTCTGCAGAAAGCATCATCAGTTTTTTAATACTGGTCATTCTGGAAGTGGTGCTGGGCATCGACAATGTGATATTTGTGAGCATCATCATGAACCGCCTGAAAACGGCACAAGAAGAGCTGAAAGCCCGTCGCGTATGGATGGTGACAGGAATGATTTCTCGATCGGTGATGCTGATGGGACTCAGCTGGCTGTTGGCGCAAAAAGGAAAATCCATCATCACGGTGATGGGTAAAGGCTTCGACCTCGCCAGCCTGGTAATGTTGTTGGGAGGACTTTTTCTGATTTATAAATCAGTCATGGAGATTCATGCCAAACTCGAGGGGGAAGATCCCAACCAGCAAGCGAAGGGCAAGTCCCACCTGAGTTTCAGCAAAGCGGTGATGCAGATCATGTTGATTGACGCGGTATTCTCTTTCGACAGCATCATCACCGCTGGAGGAACTGCCAAGCATCTTGAGGTGATGATTGCAGCCGTTATTGTGGCGATGATCATCATGTTCATGTTCAGTCCCAAAATATCTGCTTTCATTCATAAACATCCCACGCTCAAAATGCTTGCCCTTTCCTTTCTGGTGATGATTGGTATCAGTCTGATCATCGAGGGCTGGGATGCGGAAAAAGCGGAAGCGCTTCATTTGAAAAATTACATCTACTTCGGCATGGCGTTTTCATTCGGTGTGGAGATACTGAATATGGTGATGCGTAAAAGAATGGAAAAGAAAAGAGTGATTGAATTGAACGAACTCACGCTCACTGAAGAGGAAGATAAAAGATAATTACTTCACACACAACTGCACCGCAGCCACGAGTCCGGCTGTTTCGGTGCGCAATCTTGTTTCACCCAATGAAACAGGCGAGTATCCTCCATCTAGCGCCTCGCGGATTTCCTCGTGCGTGAAATCACCTTCCGGACCGATGAGCACGATTGCACTGCCCTGTACTTTTTGTTCTCTCAATGAAGACTTAGCATCAGGCTCGCAGTGAGCGATGAAGCGATGCGTTGCTGCTGTATGTTTGATGACTGTTGAAAAATCTGTTGGCTCACTCAGTTCGCAAAGCCAGGCCTGCTTGGATTGCAGCATGGCACTCACCAGAATTCCTTTCAGCCTGTCTGTACGCAGATGCTGTTTTTCAGTTCGTTTACACATCAACGGTATGATGGCACCGACCCCTACTTCTGTGGCTTTTTCGAGCATCCATTCGAGGCGTGTGTTGTTTTTCAACGGCGAGATGGCAATCGTGATTTGACGCTCCTGCCGGGGCACAAATTCCTGTTTTATTTTTTTTACCACACATCTTTTGCGGTGGTCGTCTTTGATGGCAGCGGTCAACAGATTTCCCTTGCCATCGGTGAGCAGCAGCTGGTCTCCGATAGTCATGCGCAGCACCTGTACAATATGTTTAGAGGTGTCTTCTGTCAACACATATTCTTCGACTCCGTCGGCGATAGCTTCAAAAAAGAAAAAAGGCAATGACATGTTGGGGAAAATAAAATTAGAATTCGTCGTCAAATTCGTCGTTGTTCATCTTGCTACCTTTCTGAATGAACATGCTGGCATCTCCTCCACCTGCGGCACCTGTTTCAGAGATCGGCTTCCATCTGGTAGCACCGCCATCACCCGAAGACGAAACGTTGTTGTTCATGAAATCCTGTCCGCTCTCATCTTCCACAAATTTCTGAATATGCAGCATGGCCCTGAGTTTGACGGTTTCCAAACTACCATTACGATGTTTGGCGATACGAACGTGGGTTTCACCTTTGTTGTTTTCGCCATATTCGTTGGTAGTGATTTCGTAATACTCGGGACGATATAAGAACATCACCATATCTGCATCCTGTTCGATGGCGCCCGATTCGCGCAAATCACTGAGCTGTGGCATCTTGTTGCCTTCTTTTCTTTTTTCCACTTCACGACTCAGCTGTGAAAGCGCGATGATGGGCACTTTCAATTCTTTGGCCAAGCCTTTGAGGTCGCGTGATATTTTACTGATTTCCTGTTCGCGATTGCTGTTGCGATCATTGCCGCCGGTCATCAGCTGAAGATAATCGATCAAGATCAATCCGATATTGTGTTTGGTTTTCAAACGGCGACACTTGGCGCGCAGCTCGAAAATGTTCAACCCTGCAGAGTCATCGATGTAAATGGGTGCGCGACTCAGTTTCTCGATACCTCTTTTATACAATTGCTTCATTTCATAATCTTCCAGTTTACCTCTGGAAATCTTTTCCATCCATATTTCACTTTCGGCACTGAGTATACGCGTTACCAGCTGGTCGCTGCTCATCTCCAAACTGAAGAATCCTACCGCAGTAGGTTTGGTGGGATGTAAAGCCGCGCTGCGGGCCAGGTTGAGCGCGAATGCGGTTTTACCTACAGAAGGACGAGCGGCTAGAATGATCAGATCCGTGGGCTGCCAACCATAAGTGATCTTATCCAAAGATGGAAATCCTGTAGGCACACCCGTTATGTCCTCCTCACGGTTACGCATCTCCTCGATTTTCTGAATGGTTTTCACCATCACCGATTCTATGCTGTCGAAGTTGCGACGAAGGTGATTGTTGGTAATTTCAAATAATTTTCCTTCAGCCAGATCGAGCAAGTCGAAAACATCGGTACTGTCTTCGTATGACTCTCCAATTATTTCACTGCTGATGCGGATCAATTCGCGCTGGATGAATTTTTGCACCACGATGCGGCAATGCGATTCAATGTTGGCGGCCGATACCACCGAATTGGTGAGCTTGGTAACGAAGTAGGGACCGCCAACAAATTCCAGATCTCCCTTCTTCTTCAACTCTTCCACAACAGTCAACAGATCGATGGGTTCGCGATTATCGGCCAGCGATTGCATGGCGCTGAAAATACGCTGGTGGGCTTCCACATAAAAACATTGTGGCTTGATGATTTCGATGGCGATGTCGAATGCTCCTTTTTCGAGCATGATGGCACCGAGAATGGCCTCTTCCATTTCCTTGGACTGAGGTGGTACTTTGCCAAATACCATCGCACCGGTTTCTGTTCCCGGTTTGCGTCGTGGTTTCCTGTCGTTATTGAGTTGCGTAAAAGCCATGTTGCTGAGTTGGGTTTTTCGGGTAAAGAGATACGTTGAAGCTTTACCTGCTGACTAAGGTAAATCCTAATTCCCGTTCATAAAAGTTGATGAAAAGCGAAAGAGCAGTTGTCATAGGTTACTCACGGGCAATTCACATCAAAACGGGGGTTATCCACCGCTTATTAACAGGTTTCCCCACAAATCTAAGCTACATCTGGCTGATCGCGATATTTTTTCAACAAAATCTGCGTTCATTTTTTCGTCTCTACCATCATAAAATTCCTTATGCAACAAAGGAAGTAAAATTTTTCGGGGTGATGCGACTACTGTACAAATTGCAAATGTCAATTGGCTGAAGCTAAACGCCGATCCTTATCTTTGCGGAATATCAGAAAAATATGACTATTTCCTATAACTGGCTTTGCGAATACCTTCCCGAAACCATTGATCCCGATCAGCTCTCCGCCATCCTGACCGCTATCGGTTTGGAGGTAGAGCACATGGAAAAAACAGAAAGCATCAAAGGCGGACTGAAAGGCCTGGTGGTTGGCGAAGTAATGACCTGTGAAAAACATCCAGAAGCCGATAAGTTGAAATTGACTACCGTCAATACCGGTGGTGAAAGGCCTTTAAATATAGTTTGTGGTGCGCCCAATGTGGCTGTTGGACAAAAAGTGATTGTGGCTCCTATTGGCACCACCATTTACCCCCTGCATGGCGAACCCATGACCATGAAAAAAGCGAAAATCAGAGGTGCGGAAAGCGAGGGGATGATATGCGCGGAAGATGAAATTGGACTGGGAGAAAGTCACGAAGGCATCAAGCTATTGCCCGGAGACCTTACCCCCGGAACTCCCGTATCAACGTTTTTTGACACCGCCACCGACTTTATTTATGAAATCGGACTTACCCCCAACCGCATGGATGCCATGAGTCATTTGGGTGTGGCCAAAGATGTTTGTGCCTGGCTATCCTATCACAAGCAAAAGCCGTATGCGGTTCGCTCTCCTTTCACAACTCATCAGCAGTCTTTTCCTGGCACCAATGATATCGCCATTGAAATCAAAAACGAAAAAGCCTGCTTGCGTTATACCGGCATTCTCATCAAAGGTGTTACTGTAAAAGAAAGTCCCGACTGGCTGAAAAAAAGATTGACAGCGATTGGCCAGAAGCCCATCAACAACATTGTAGACATCACCAATTTCATTTTGCATGAAACGGGTCAGCCACTGCACGCTTTCGATGCGGATAAGATTGCAGGAAAAAAAGTGATCATCACTACAGTTGATGAAGGCACAAGCTTCATTACCCTAGATGAAAAAGAAAGAAAATTGAAAGCCGACGACCTGATGATTTGCCATGCAATGGAGCCCATGTGTATAGCAGGTGTATATGGCGGATTGCACAGCGGAGTTGTTCAAACGACACAAAATATTTTTCTGGAAAGCGCTTGTTTCGATAAGGGCTTTGTGAGAAAAACTGCAATGCACCACGAGTTGAGAACCGATGCCGCCACCAGATTTGAGAAAGGTGTGGACATCAGCAATACGCTTACTGTTGCCTTGAGAGCTGCTCATCTGATCGCCTCCCTGTCCGGCGGAGAAATTGTTGGTGATGTAACCGATGTTTATCCTAACCCCCATCCAAAAACCTCTATCGATTTTGAATATGAGTATCTGAAAAAACTTAGCGGAAAAGTATACAACAGCGATGCTGTATTTGCCATTTTAAATGCGCTGGGTTTTGAAATCACAGCCGAATCGGGCACAGGACTAGAGTTGAAAGTACCTTACAGCAAACCCGACATCAGCATACAGGCCGATATTGTGGAAGAAATCATGCGCATCGACGGACTCGACAACATCGAAATTCCTCAAAGCATCAACATTGCGCCATCTGTTGAAAAATCCAATTACAGGTTTCAGCTCAAAGAAAAAATTGCCGGCTATCTGACAGGCAATGGTTTCCACGAAATTTTCACCAACAGCATCACCAACAGTGCATTTTACGATGAAACAGTGATGAGCAGTTCGGTACGGATGATCAACAGCCTGAGCAGTGAGCTCAACATGCTTCGCCCAGAAATGATGCGTAGCGGATTGCAAGTGATCAGCCACAATATCAATCGTAAAAACAGCGACCTGCGTTTATATGAATTCGGCAAAACCTACACAAAGGACGAAGCGGGCACATACAACGAAAAACTGCATCTCTCCATTTACATCACCGGAAACATCTCGGAGACGTTTTGGAACAGCAAGTCCGTAAAAGCCGATTTCTTTTACCTCAAGGGAATCGCCGAAACGGTATTAGGCATGGGCAGTGTAAAAAAATATAAAACAGAGCGTTTGTCGAACAGAGAATTTACAGCCTGCATCGGCTACCAGATGGGTAAAAAAACTTTGCTCACTATAGGGCAACTTGATCCAAAACTGCTCAAACAATTCGATATCAAGCAGCCTGTATTTTTTGCAGACCTGGATATGGACATGATGCTGGATATGAAGTCTAAACCCGTACAATACAGCGAAATTTCCAAATTTCCAGCCGTCCATAGAGACCTGGCGCTGGTGGTGGATAAAAATGTTTCCTATTCTCAGATAGAGCAAATAGCTTTATCGCTACAAATCGGACACCTGAAGCAAGTGCAATTGTTCGATATTTTTGAAAGTGAGAAACTCGGTGCCGGCAAAAAATCCATGGCAGTCAGTTTCACTTTTCTAGATGATTCAAAAACCCTCACTGATAAAGAGATTGACGGTTTTATGAGTAAGATCATCTTAGGATACGAAAACAATATACAAGCCGAGATCAGAAAATAACAAGCATAACTAGTTTGCAACAAACAGAAGCCCATATCAACCGGATCAATCTGCACTTGCAGGAATTGATCAAAAAGTACTCCGCTTTGCAGAAGCTTTGCGCACAGCAGCAGTCTGCCATTGAAGAAATGAAAAAGCAGCAGGAAGAAGGTTCAAGAAAAATCAAACAACTTGAAGAGCAGCAGCTGATTCTGAAATCTGCCGCAGGCCAACTCAATGTAGCCGACAAAAAAGCCTTTGAACAGACCCTCAACCGCTACCTCAGAGAAATAGACAAATGCATTGCTTTGCTCAGCGAATAAAAACAACAACATGGCAGAAGAACTGATTCCTGTAAACATACTGATTGCCGACCGTACCTATCGGATCAAAACAAGTCCCAAAGACGAGGAATCGGTTCGTAAAACTGTAAAACTCATCAACGACAAAATATTGGAATTCAAAACCAATTTTGCCGGAAAAGACATGCAGGACTACATTGCTATGGTGATTATATGGTATGCTACCCAGCAAAATGACAACAGCGGTTCGGCCGCTTTTCAGCAATATTTAAAGGAAAGTCTTTCTCGTATGGAAAGCCAGCTCGAAAAGGCGCTGGAAAAAAGCTGATTTTAGTTTTGAATCTATCTAAATCAGCCGAGCTACCTTCTCCCCTTTCAGAAAAAAACAATATCTTCGCCCCCATTATGCTCTATCTTATAACAGAGGTGCGAGCATATAACAATTTGTGAATCAGAATAAAACAAAAAAACATTAATGGAACCAACCATACTTTATGCCATCTTAAGCGGCTTATCCCTGATTTTAGGGGTGGTAGCCGGCAAATTCATCTTCGCTAAAAATACCAAACAACAAGTTGATGATGCCAAATCGGAAGCGCAGCGTATCCTTTCAGAAGGTCAATTGCAAGCCGAGACCCTGAAAAAAGAAAAGTTGCTCGAGGCCAAGGAAAAATTCGTTCAGTTGAAGGCCGAACACGATAAAGATGTACTGCATCGTACACAAAAAATCAACGAATCGGAAAACCGCATCAAGCAGAAAGAGCAAAGCATCAACCAGAAAGATGCCAATTTGGATAAGCAGATCAAGGAAAACGAGTCCATCAAAGAGAACCTGAACCGTCAGATTGAATTGGTGAACATCAAACGCACCGAGTTGGAAAAGCATCAGGAAGAGCACATCCGCCGTTTGGAAAAAGTGGCCGGACTTTCGGCTGAAGATGCCAAAGCTCAACTGATTGAAAGCCTGAAGCAAGAAGCCGCTACCAGAGCACTGGTACTTCAACAGGAGATTATTGAAGAAGCCAAGCAAAAGGCTAATAAAGAAGCCCGTAAAATAGTTATTCAAACCATACAGCGTACTGCAGCCGAGCAAGCTATTGAAAATTCCATCACTGTTTTCAATCTTGAAAGTGATGAGATTAAAGGTTCAATCATTGGTCGTGAAGGACGTAACATCAGAGCCATTGAAGCCGCAACCGGCGTGGATCTGATTGTGGACGACACCCCTGAAGCGATAGTATTGTCATCTTTCGATCCTTTGAGAAGAGAGATCGCGCGTTTGTCGCTGCAGCGTTTGGTGGCCGATGGCAGAATCCATCCCGCACGTATTGAGGAAGTGGTGGAAAAAACCAAAAAGCAATTGGAAGACCAGGTGATGGAAATCGGTGAAAGGACGGTAATGGAACTGGGCGTTCACGGTATGCACAAAGAGCTGATCAGAATGGTGGGCCGCATGCGCTTCCGTTCATCTTATGGCCAGAACCTGTTGATGCACAGTCGCGAAACTGCCAATCTTTGCGCCATCATGGCATCGGAATTAGGCATGAATCCTAAGCTCGCCAAAAGAGCCGGTCTGTTGCACGATATTGGTAAAGTACCCGATGAGGAAACAGAACTGAGCCACGCCTTGCTCGGAGCCAAACTGGCTGAAAAATACGGTGAAAACCCTGCGGTGGTCAATGCCATTGGTGCTCACCACGACGAGATGGAAATGAAATACGTGATTTCTCCCATCATACAGGCTTGCGACGCCATCAGCGGTGCTCGTCCGGGTGCAAGAAGGGAAATCATGCAACAATACATCCAACGTATCAAGGACCTTGAAAACCTCGCCCTGGCTTATGGCGGTGTGGAAAAAGCCTACGCAATTCAGGCAGGTCGCGAACTGAGGGTGATTGTAGAAGCCGACAAAGTAAGTGATAACGACAGCGAAAAACTCAGTTTTGAAATCGCTCAGAAAATTCAAACAGAAATGACCTTCCCGGGACAAATCAAAGTAACCGTCATCAGAGAAAAAAGAGCGGTGAACATTGCCAGATAATCCCAATTCAAATCATATTATCAAGGCTGCAGCATTTCAACTGCAGCTTTTTTATTGCTCATCGATTGAAATGACAAGGACATCATTTCAAAATCTAAAGAAAAAAGGAGGGTTCAAAAGAAAAATTCAAACTTTTTCCCTTTTATCTATAAACTTTAAAGTTTTATCCCTACCTTTGCCCTCCCTTAAAATGATATAATATGAACGCCGTTAATTTTGTTCATGAACAATTGACCAAGATCGCTACTGTTCCGACTTTCAAAGCCGGTGACAATGTAACTGTAAACTATAAAATCGTGGAAGGTAACAAAGAACGTATCCAGAGCTTCAAAGGCGATGTGATCAAACGTCAAGGTACCGGTGCTACGGCTTCTTTTACAGTACGTAAAATCAGTGATGGTGTTGGTGTGGAAAGATTGTTTCCGCTGAACTCTCCTAACATCGAAAGCATCACTTTGAATAAAGTAGGTCGTGTTAGACGTGCCAAACTCTATTTCCTCCGTGAAAGAAGCGGTAAATCTGCTCGTATCAAGGAAAAAAGAATGGCCGTTAAGTAATATACTTTTACAACATTTGCAAAAACTGCTTCAACACAATGAAGCAGTTTTTTTTTGACTTTATGAGAAGACTTACGACGCCTGCTTTCCTCATTAAAAAACTAGATATTCATTGAAGAGGACTTTTTTGTTAAAAAACAAATGCAAATTGCTGTTGTGTTAAATGTTGCCAAAAAAAACAATTATCTTTGGCACCTCAAATCAACTATATGTCATCATTTATCCCCTCTTCAACCTTATTATTATCCATGCCGGGTGGCAGCGAATGGCTTTTGGTTTTGCTGGCTGTATTGCTGTTTTTCGGAGGTAAAAAAATCCCTGAACTCATGAGAGGTGTGGGTCGTGGTATTCGTGAATTCAATGACGCTAAAAACAATGTGAAGAGCGAAATTGAAGAAGGTATTAAAGAAAAAGACAACAAATAAGCCTCAAACGCTTTATTATACAATCAGCCGGAGTTCACATGCATTCTGTACATGGAATGAATGTCGACTGCGGCTTTTTTATGCAGGGTATCAAAATGAAAAAAACAGTTTGCCTATTGCTGTTATTGATGGCTGTCGTTGTGCTGACCGTACTATCGCAGTCTGAGCGCGCGGCTGCATTCCCCTCTCAACTGTTGAGTGCAGAACATCCCACAGATACGATAAAAAAAGAAGAGAAACTTATTGCGAATGTGATTCAACATGGAGCTCAACCTGCTACAGAAACCATATCGGCCATTCATGATTTTACCAAATTCGGCTTTCGCAACCTTTTCAACGATTTTCAATACAATCCTTCGCTTCCTTACAACCAACAGGTACATCCTCAGGCCGAACTTTACATGAGCAGCTATCTCCAAAAGCATGAAAAGGAGTTGATCAATCTGAAAAAGAAATCCGGACTTTACTTCGACCTGATCGACAATATTTTTCGACAATACGGCTTGCCCACAGAACTAAAATACCTGGCTGTAATTGAAAGCTCGCTCCAAACCGGAGCCACAAGTGTGGTAGGCGCAGCGGGCCCCTGGCAGTTCATGCCACAGACAGCCAAAAACATGGGACTTCGCGTAAGCCCTGAACTTGATGAGCGAAGAGACTTCTATAAAAGCACACATGCCGCAGCGAGGTATTTGCTGATGCTCTATCGTACTTATCACGACTGGCTGCTGGTGATTGCAGCCTATAATGGAGGCAATGGCCATGTGGATCGGGCCATACAACGAAGTCACAGCAACAACTTCTGGCAACTTCAGCACCAGCTGCCGGAGGAAAGCAGAAACCATGTGAAAAAATTCATTGCCACCCATTACATCATGGAAAATAAAAATGGGGCGTTTATCAACGCAGAACCAAAAGTCAACGCACCAACACTCACTCCCGAAGAACTGAAAAACACTATCGTCATTGAAGTCACCGGACGTTTTCTTTCTTCCGTCATCATACGTCAACTACAAATGGATGCAGCAGCATTCAACCATATGAATCCTGATTTTGATGAGCGACTGGAGAAAGAAGGACGCTATCCCATGCGGTTGGAAAACAATCAATCGGTACTTTTCATCAGTAAAAAATATGAAATACTGAATCTCTGTATTCAACAGTTGCTGTCTGCCGATAAATCAACCGAAGTAAAAAAACATTAAGCTATTCAATCAATGCTTTGCTCAAAGCGAAACAGATTTTCCTTGTCATAAGTCTGTTTGATTCTTTTCAAATGTTTCAACTGTTGGCCGTAATAATGGAGCAGCGGCTCGCTGAAATTCAAATCGGGGTAATTGCGGTACTGTGGAAAAAATTGATGATGGCTGAACAGCTGCTGGATCTCCTGAAAATGCAACTGACGTTCTTTGCCTTGCCCCTCGGCATCCCAATAACATTGTAGTTCGGAGAAATAGGGATACTCACGGTAAGGAAAACACGAAGTTTCCTTAAACAAGCTGTTTTGTATTTGTCCGCCCAAAGTATTCACCTGGTAAATCATACCGGGCGAAGAAATCACTTTTTGTAAAACCTGTTCGGCAATGCCTTCAATGTCTGTATAATTTTTGTACAATCCTGCCGAAGCATTTTTAAAAAACATCGGATAGGTTCGGCCGTAATAATTTTTCAATGCCAGTGATAAAGCCACTTTTCCGGTTTGCGTGTGTTTATCGCTGATGCGGCTCATCTCCGCAATGAATTTTGCCATAGAAGTCGAATCTGCTCCTGTTTGCGTAAGTAAGATGTACACCGTGCTTCTGTTCATCACAAAAGCACTGAAACAATGATCGGGCAAAAAAGCAGTCAATTGAAACCATTGTTGCAAAATAGCTTTGGCGCGTGGGGCATTGACTTTGTAGCTTCTGAACTTATGCGTTTTCATGGTGGCAGGAGCTTCATGTACTTTAAAAGTCAGTGAGGTGACTGCTCCGAAATTGCCGTTATTTCCTCCTTTACAGGCCCACAAAAGCTCTTTGTCTGTATTGGAGTCAACTAACTTGCCTTTGCCGTCAATCATGCTTACAGCCTGTAAGCTGTCGCAGGTTAAACCGAATTGACGTGCCATCAAACCATAGCCTCCCCCCATCGATAATCCACCGATAGCCACTCCGGCACATGAGCCACCCGGAATAATTTTTCCTTTGGGCAGCAAGGCGTCATACAATTGCGATAATCTGCAGGCTGGACCCAGTTTTACTGTTTGGTCATCGAGCCATTGAATACTGTTCATGGAAGAAAGATCAATCACCATTCCATTGGTGTTGCAAGAAAAACCCTCCATACAATGCCCGCCACTTTTTACAGCCACTGGCCATTTTTGCTGTATGGCCATGATCACCGCTTCTTTCACGCCCAATTCATTGAAACACTGGGCAATTACGGCTGGATATTTATCAATCCGCTTATTGAAACCATGGCGCAATTGCTCGTATTCCGTTGTTCCTTTTCTGAAGTATTTCACATTCAGGTCCGTCACAGTTGGAATCAACCATTGAATAGGATCTGTCAGCAATGCCATCGGCGCTGTAAAGGAAAGCTGTATGAATTTCTTTCTGTTCATCCTTTAGGATAATTTATTCGGAACGTAGAATTGTGTTGATGGCTTCTGCTTTGGATAAACTTTCAGCATACTCGAGTTCGGGGTCGCTGTTGATGGTGATGCCACCTCCTGCTTTGAAAGATAATTGTTGGTTGCTCACATTCAAGAATAGACTTCTGATGACCACATTGAAATCAAAATCAGATTCGGGTGTCACATAGCCAATGGTACCCGAAAACAATCCTCTGGGAGTAGCTTCAAATTGTTCGGTGAGTTCCATTACTTTTTTCTTCGGTGCTCCTGTCATAGAGCCCATCGGGAAACAGGCTTTGAGAATAGACGTCCAATGCTTGCTGGACGCTACTTTGGCGCTGATGGTGCTGATCATGTGGTGTAATTGCGGAAATGTGTATACACCAAACAGCTCGTCCACTTTTACCGTTCCTTCCTCAGCAATCTTGCTAAGGTCATTGCGTACCAGATCTACAATCATCACATTTTCACTTTTGTCTTTTGCAGATTGCAACAAAGATAACTTGATCTGCCGGTCGTTCTGTTCGTCCAAGAGGTCTCTTTTAGCGGTACCCTTGATAGGTTGAGAAAATACGGTGTCGGCTTTCTTTTGCATAAATCTTTCGGGGCTTGCGCAAAGACAATAGCAATCGTTCCACTTGTAGCACACCGCAAATGGATTGGGTGAAAGGGTGTTGAGTTTATTGAAAAGAGCAATTGGTTCCACTTCTGCCCCATCAGCAAAAAACTCCTGGCAAAAATTCATCTCATAACAATCGCCGCGTTGAATATGTGCTTTGATACGATGGATGGATTTTACATACTCTTCTTGGGTAATTCTTGCCTTTACAGCTACAGGCTTTTTGATGGCTTTATTGAAGAAGAGGGAAGTTGATTCAATCTGTTGAAAGATGGATTGAGGATCCTCCGCTGTCTCAATCATTACGCCATCCTGCAGAAGATGAATCAGGTGCTGCGGCTCAAAAAAATAAACAGGAGGAAATCCTGTTGTATCTATTCGATCAGAAGGATAATTGAAATGACCAAATAACCAATGGGGATGTTCCCGATGAAATTTTTCCAACTCGGAGAAAGGATCATTACTGGAAAGGCAAAACTCTCTTTTTGCTCCAGCAGCCAGTCGGCAAAGAAAGTTTGAAGACTGTTGTTCGTATTGATTAGTATCCAGAAAAGCAAAAATGTTGAACTGGTTAGCCCAATTCAACATTTTATATTTGAAGGACGTGATGTCCTTGACAGGAAAAATTTGCTTATTGTTATTCACTGATCAGATTAAAAATCATCGTCGTCGAAACCGCCACCCATATCATCATCAAAGAGTCCAAGATCTTTGAAGTCGTCGCCGAAATCATCTTCATCTTTAGCCGATTTTTTGGTGCCGCCGGTTTTCTTGCCTTTTGATTTGGGGATGTCAAACTCATCAAAATCAGGATCCCAGTTATCGTCATCCTCACTTTTCTCCCAATCATCATTTACTTCATCATCCACATCATCGTCGTCGTCGTCTTGTTTTTTTGAAGACGCCTTGGCTGAACCTTTTTTCACAGGCTCATCTTCTAGATCATCATCATCATCAATGTCTTCATCTTTTTGTGATTTAACGGATGATTTCTTGGCAGGAGCCTTTTTGGGCGCTGCGGCTTTCTTGGTCGTTTTGCTTTTTTCGTTTTCTGATTTTGTTGCCATTGCTATACAGGATTAGAGTTGTAAAATTTCCACGAGTTTTTCAATTCGCCAAATTTTTTTTAAGTTTTTTTATCAGATGCAAACAATCTGTTCTCGGCCTGGCCCATTGCTGATAAATTTCACGGGTACACCCAGATAAGTGTTGATGAATTCGATGTAATTTTTCATGGGTGCGGGCAAAGTGTTGTAATCGGATGCTTTGGAAATGTCGGTGTTCCATCCTTTGAAAGCCTGATAAAGAGGTTCGATGTTCACCCTGTTCATTTGGAAGGGAACTGTTTTCATCGCCTCTCCGTTGACGTTATATTCGCTGCAAACTTTCAGCTCTTCAAAAGAATCCAGAATATCTGCCTTGGTCATTACAATTTGAGTGACGCCGTTGATCATGCAGGCGAAATTCAAAGCCACCAAATCGATCCATCCACAGCGGCGTGGTCGGCCCGTGGTACTGCCAAATTCATTGCCTGCATTTCGGATGAAATCGCCTGTGGCATCATGCAGCTCTGTAGGAAAAGGGCCGCTGCCTACACGTGTGCAATAAGCCTTGGTGATACCGATCACATCACGGATTTTTTGCGGTGCGATACCAAGTCCAGAGCAAACTCCGGCAGATATGGTACTGCTGCTGGTAACAAATGGAAAGGTGCCAAAATCAACATCAAGCATGCTGCCTTGCGCTCCTTCCGCCAACACTTTCATGCCCTGCGCAATTTTATCATTAATGAAATATTCTCCATTCACAATTTTAAACCCTCTCAAAAATTCAATCGCATCAAAGAACTCTTCTTCCCATTGGGTGATGTCTTCGTGGAAATTGAAATTGTCCAGCAAGCGCTGGTGCTTCATGCGCAACTTGATGTATTGAGTGGTGAAATTCTTATCGAGCAGGTCACCTACACGCAATCCATTTCTTCCGGTTTTATCCATGTAAGCAGGACCAATACCTTTCAATGTGCTGCCGATTTTGTCGTTGCCCTTGGAAAGTTCGCTGGCTTTGTCTAGCGCACGATGAGTAGGCAGAATCAGATGGGTACGCTCGCTGATGTAAAGATTTTTTTTGTAGTCAACCCCCATGGCGGCCACGGCGTCGCATTCTTTTCTCAGCGTTACCGGATCCAGCACCACACCATTGCCGATGAGGTTGATTTTATCTTCGTGGAAGATACCGCTGGGGATTTGGTGCAGCACCACTTTTTTGTCGTTCACATACAAAGTATGGCCTGCATTGGGCCCACCCTGAAAGCGGGCAATGACGTCGTAATTTTTTGCGAAATAATCTACGATTTTGCCCTTTCCTTCGTCGCCCCATTGGAGCCCCAGGATTACATCTACCATTTTTGTTGAAATTGAATATGACTAAAGCGTAAAATTAATCAATACGCACACTCAATAAAATTATTAATTGCAGAAAGCCATTTTTTTTATTCACTTAAAAGCATTAAAAAAGGTCATCCAAAGATGACCCGTATATTTTTTGTACCGGCTCAGGCTACCTTAAGCATGCCGATTTTATTGACATTGAACTTTTTCTCGGCATATTCCATCGTTACATGAAATTCGCTGATTTGCTGTGAAGGCAACTCAAACATGGCATCGGTAAGAATGCTCTCGCAGATACTTCTTAAACCACGCGCACCCAACTTGAATTCCAAAGCTTTTATGACCATAAAATCCAATACTTCCGGAGCAAAACTCAGTGCGATACCCTCCATCTTGAAGAGCGCGGTAAATTGCTTTACCAATGAGTTTTTAGGTTCGGTCAAAATGCTGCGCAATGAAGTAGCATCAAGCGGATTGAGATAAGTTACCACTGGCAAACGACCCAGTAATTCCGGAATCAATCCGAATTGTTTCAGGTCGAGGGCGTTGATATATTGCAGCAGATTTTTCTGTTGCAACTCCTGTGCTTCTTTGTTGACATTAAACCCGATGGCGTTGGTATTGATTCTGCGTGAAATGATTTTATCAACCCCGTCGAATGCACCTCCGCAGATGAACAGGATATTCTGTGTGTTGATTTTGATCAATTTCTGTTCGGGATGTTTTCTTCCGCCTTGAGGAGGCACCAATACTTCACTTCCTTCCAATAATTTCAGGAGTCCCTGCTGCACACCTTCTCCGCTTACGTCGCGCGTGATGGAAGGGTTATCGCTTTTTCTTGCAATTTTATCGATCTCATCAATGTATACAATTCCTCTTTCAGCGGCATCCACATCGTAGTTGCATGACTGCAGCAAACGGGTGAGCATACTTTCCACGTCTTCCCCCACATATCCTGCTTCTGTAAACACCGTGGCATCCACAATGGTGAAAGGCACATTGAGCAAGCGTGCAATAGATTTGGCCAGCAACGTTTTACCTGTTCCGGTTTCACCCACTAAAATGATGTTGCTTTTTTCAATCTCAACTTCATTTTCTGTTTTATGGTTCAGTCTTTTGTAATGATTGTAAACCGCCACCGCCAATACTTTCTTGGCTTCATCCTGGCCAATCACATATTCATCCAGAAAGCCTTTGATGTCGATCGGTTTTTTTACTGCAAGGTGAAACGATCCGCCGTGATTCGTTTTTGTGGCATCCGCTTTTGGTATGATTTCCTGGGAGATGATCTCCTGTGCATGTTCTACACAGTTTTCACAAATATGACCATCCTGACCGGCAATCAGAATTTTCACTTCTTCACGACTGCGGCCGCAAAAAGAACAATGGATATGGGATGGCTTGGCCATAAAATTAAAGTTGAATAAAAACGTGAGCGGCAAAGATAATAAAGGTCATTTAGACCTCATATTAAATGACCGTTTTTTTCAAGGGGCAATAATAGCAAAACCCCGCCAATGACGGGGCTGAACTGCAATCAATAGAATGTTGATTATAATTTTTCCAATATATGGTCTATAATGCCGTAGGTTAATGATTCTTGGGCATCCATCCAGTAATCACGATCGAAATCTTTCATGATTTTCTCAAAAGTCTGACCGCAATTTTCTGCCAGAATTTTGGCACCCATTTCTTTGGTTTTTTGAATTTGCACCGCCATGATTTCCAGATCGGCGCTGGTACCTCTACCTCCGCCACTGGGCTGATGGATCATTACTTCGCCATGAGGGAAAATATATCTTTTACCTTTGGCGCCACCGCTCAGCAAGATACTGCCCATGCTGGCCGCCATTCCCATACAGACGGTGCTTACAGGCGAGCTGATCATCTGCATGGTATCATAGATGACCATACCGGCAGTTACCAATCCACCCGGACTATTGATATAAAAAGTAATGTCTTTACCGGGCTCAATGGCTTCGAGGTACAACAAACGATCGGTAATTTCCTTGGCACTTTTATCATCTACCGCGCCCCAAAGAAATACTTTACGTTGTTCAATGAATTTCTTGTCGAACATCCAGCCGCTCATCATTTTCTCCATGGGATTTTCGGGAGTTGCCGGTGTTTCTTCTTCCATTCTGATTTGCTTATTATTGAAGTTCATGTTGGGTGATTGAGATAATGAAGGATTAGTCTTTTTTGTTTTTTCTGGGATTCATGATCAGCACTTCATCCACCAGTCCGTAATCTTTGGCTTCGGCGGAAGTCATCCAGTAATCACGGTCGCAATCCAATGCTACTTTTTCCACGGGCTGATGGGTATGATGAGCGATGATTTCGTAAAGTTCTTTTTTGATTTTACGAATTTCATTCACTGTGATTTCGATATCTGTAGCCTGTCCGCCCGCACCAGCACTGGGCTGATGCATCATGATGCGGCTATGTTTCAGCGCGGTTCTTTTCCCTTCGGCGCCTGCGCACATCAAAACAGCACCCATACTGGCAGCCATGCCGGTACAGATGGTGGCGATATCGGGCGTGATGAACTGCATGGTGTCGTACATGCCCAAACCTGCATAGACACTGCCTCCCGGACTATTGATGTACATCTGTATATCGCGGGTGCGGTCGGTGCTTTCGAGGAAAAGCAATTGTGCAGTGACGATGTTGGCCACCTCATCGTTGATGGGATAACCAAGGAAAATAATTCTGTCCATCATCAGACGGCTGTATACATCCATAACGGCCACATTCATGGGACGTTCTTCGATAATATTGGGCGTAAGATTGGTAACGTTGTGGTTGATGTAACCATGAAGCGTATTGCTGCTGATGCCTTTATGCTTCACGGCATATTTTTCGAATTCCTTTCCAAAATTCATGGTGAAAGTTATTGAGGGTTAATGATTAATGATCCGGCGCTAAGTTATTGATTATAGCGATACAGATAAACCGATGAGGAATCTTATTTTATGAAATTGACGAAAATCAGTTGCGGTCGCGGCTGTTCATGAAAATAAGAATGTATTGCAGCAGCATCGCAATGGAAGCCAAGGCAGCCACCACATAGGTAAGGGCCGCCCACTTGAGCGCATCTTTGGCTTTTGTTTTTTCTTCGGGTGCAGTGATATTGGCCGTTCCCAGCCATTGCAATGCCCTGGCCGAGGCGTCGAATTCTACCGGCAATGTAATGAGTGTAAACAAGGTGGTAACGGCAAAAAGAATAATTCCGATAAGTAATACAGTGGGATTGCCATGGCCAAATCCCATAAAGCCGATACCGGCCATGATGATCCATTGCGACAAGGTGCTGCTGATGTTTACCAGCGGTACCAATCGGCTTCTCAGCATCAGCATCGAATATGCCGTGGCATGCTGCACTGCATGTCCACACTCATGCGCAGCCACTGCCGCAGCGGCAATACTTCTGCCTTCATAAACATCTCGGCTGAGATTGACGGTTTTGTTAAGTGGGTTGTAGTGATCGGTCAACTGCCCTTCCACCGATGTGATTTGTACATCATAAATACCATTATCATTGAGCATTTTTTGTGCTATCTCAGCACCACTCAAATTGCTTCTGGTAGCTTGAAGGCTGTAGATTTTGAATTTGCTTTTCAGCTGCCCTTGCACGGCCATACCGATGACCATGAAGATGAGAGAAACAAAGATGATTCCAATTGTCATATGCTTTTGTTTGGCTCTCTTCATGCAAATATGCCTCCAAAGCAGAATACTGACAAAAATGCATATGTCATGGGTGGCCCTAAAGCTTTTTTAGTATCCTGAGGTTCAAATAGGATGATGAAAAAAGGAGCCGCTTTCACGACTCCTTAAAGCTATATTCTGAAGGTTTGATGATTGGTCATCAAAGAAAAGCCTTCGGTTGATTACTTGTACTGTGCACTAAGGCCATTGGCCAGGTCGGTCATTTTTTTCAAACCGTCTTCAGGCAAATTACCTTTTTTAAATTCAGCCAGAATTTCAGGGTGTTTGTTTTCCATTTCCATTAAGAAATGTTCTTCGAAAGCCTTTACATTCTTAACAGCCACATTTTTCAGTAAGCCTTGAGTACCCAGGTAGATGATGGCTACTTGTTTTTCTACCGTAAAAGGACTGTATTGCGCTTGCTTCAGCACTTCCACGTTACGTGCACCTTTATCGATTACATTTTTAGTAGCAGCATCCAGGTCACCACCGAATTTGGAGAAGGCCTCCAATTCGCGGTAAAGTGCCTGATCCAGTTTAAGGGTACCGGCTACTTTTTTCATGGATTTGATTTGAGCGTTACCCCCCACACGACTTACCGAAATACCTACGTTGATCGCAGGACGGATACCGGCGTTGAACAAGTTACTTTCGAGGAAAATCTGTCCGTCGGTGATAGAAATCACGTTGGTAGGAATATATGCCGAAACGTCACCTGCCTGTGTTTCGATGATGGGCAAAGCCGTCAAAGAACCGCCGCCTTTTACAAGATGTTTGATAGAAGCGGGCAAATCATTCATCTGCTGAGCGATTTCATCTTTAGAAACCACTTTGGCCGCTCTTTCCAGCAAACGACTATGCAGATAGAATACGTCACCAGGATAAGCCTCGCGACCGGGTGGACGACGAAGCAACAAAGACACCTCGCGATAAGCCACAGCTTGTTTAGACAGATCATCATAAATGATCAAAGCCGGGCGACCAGTATCACGGAAGAATTCACCGATAGCAGCACCGGCGAATGGAGCGTAGAACTGCAAAGGAGCAGGATCGGAAGCAGAAGCCGAAACGATGGTGGTATAAGCCATAGCACCGTTTTCCTCCAGGGTTTTCATGATTCCCGCAATAGTGGAAGCTTTCTGACCGATAGCTACATAGATACAATATACAGGCTTTCCGGCTGCGTAGAATTCTTTTTGGTTGATGATGGTATCAATAGCGATGGCGGTCTTACCGGTTTGACGGTCGCCAATGATCAACTCACGCTGACCACGACCCACAGGAATCATCGCATCGATCGCTTTGATACCCGTTTGTAAAGGTTCTTTTACAGGCTCTCTGAAAATTACACCGGGCGCTTTACGCTCGATCGGCATTTCGTAGAGTTCGCCTTTCAATGGCCCCTTGCCATCAATTGGTTCACCTAAGGTATTGATAACACGTCCGCACATGCCCTCACCCACTTTGATGGAAGCGATCTGGCCTGTACGTTTTACTTTATCTCCTTCTTTGATTTCGCTGCTGTCACCCATCAATACCACACCCACGTTATCTTCTTCGAGGTTGAGCGCAATGGCTTTTACGCCATTGTCAAATTCCACCAGCTCACCCGAACGTACATTGTTCAGTCCGTAAACACGGGCAATACCATCACCCACTTGCAGTACGGTACCTACTTCTTCGAGACTGGCGCCTACGTTGAAGTTGCTCAATTGCTGGCGAAGTATCGCCGAAATTTCATCTGGTTTAATTTCTACCATTGTATAAAAGTTGAAATGTGAAGTCTTTAAAATCGGGTGCAAAGGTAGGGTTGCATGCCCTAACAACAAAGAAAGAAAAGATTTTTCCTTAAAAAAACAGAGAAAAACTGTTGGCAGCCAATAGAACCCATCAAATTTCCTTCACTATTCTCCACTTTCCTCAATTATTTGAATAAAAATGTCTTCAAAAACGAAAAACAATATAATTGTGCTAATTTCCACCCCGTTTTCCCCACCCTTCGACAACATATGAACTGTATTAATTCCATTTTTTTAAACCGGATATTTTACCACCATTTATTCCATATGAAAAAGTTTTTATTGGGTATTTTTCTTTTGAGTATCTCTATTTTTTCAACCGCACAAGAAATTGATAAGTCAAAAGCCTATCAGCTGTTACTCAACAACAACGATGCGATGGGATTGACCCCACAGGAGATACAAGCCAGCATCATCACGAACGCCTATCACGACAACTATTCTGATTTGACGCGTGTGTATGCTCAGCAATCCTATAAAGGACTGCCTGTTTTCAATCAGCTAAAAAGTCTGGCTTTCAGAAACGGAAAGGTTTGTGCCGATTTCGGAACATACATCAACGATATCGAAAAAAGAGTGAACAACTGGAGCATTTTGCCTTCCCTTACACCTGCTCAAGCACTTAAAGTTGTACTCGACAATAAAAAGATATTTCACTACGGCCATCCGGAAGCCACAGCCATCATTCCCGGTAAAAAATATGAATTTGGCCAACTGGGTGTGGCCCAGCAAAACATCAGCGCAGAACTGATGTGGGTACCTGTACAAGATGGGCAGTCGGTAATTCTCGCCTGGCAAATTGATTTGATGCCTTCTTTCAATGCAGACCATTGGCTAACCCGAGTGGATGCCCAATCCGGCGCTTTAATCAGCGAAACCAATCTTACTGTTTATTGCAATTGGGGCCATGAATTGAATAGCCATACCCATCATGCCGATTTAGTGATGTCGGCCAGGAAAAACAAAGCCAATTCCAATACTTCATCAGGACTGTTTACAGGTTTTTTGCAGCAACAAAAAAACAATACCATCAGCCCGATGATGGTGAACAGTGCCACTTATCGTGTGGTACCTTTTCCTTATGAAAGTCCCAGACATTATTCCTCACAAACCGGGCTTGTTACAGATCCCTGGACAGCCGCACCGGGCAATGCCACCAGTTTGAAATGGCACAGCACAGGAACTAACGACTACAATTATACGCGCGGAAACAACGTATGGGCACAAGAAGACGCCAATGGCAATAATGGCACCGGAACTCCCGCCACTTCCACCACACCTGATCCCCTCTCCTTCAATTTCTCACCTAACTTTTCGCTGGCTCCTACCCAGGCTGCGATTGCACCCAATCAACAGTTCAACATCACCAATTTGTTTTACTGGAACAATATCATACACGATGTAACCTATCGTTATGGTTTTGATGAGGTGGCCGGAAATTTCCAGAGTAACAACCAAAGCAGAGGAGGTGCAGGCAACGACTATGTGCTGGCCGATGCGCAGGATGGCAGTGGCACTAATAATGCCAATTTCTCTACGCCTGCCGATGGTGGCAGCGGCAGAATGCAGATGTATTTATGGAACCCCACCACCAATTTTAATGTCAACACCCCGAGTTCCATTGCAGGACCTTATCAGGCGGTAGAAAGCAATTTCAGCACCGGAAACAAACTGATCAATATGGGTGCGGTAACAGGCCAGGTAATCATTTTCAACGATGATGCTACAGGCTTATTGCACGAGGCATGCGGTGGCGCACCGGTAAACACCATCACCGGAAAGATTGCCCTCATCGACAGAGGTACCTGCAATTTTACCGTAAAAGTGAAAAACGCCCAAAACGCAGGAGCCATTGCAGCAATTGTTGTAAACAATGATGCCACAGCACCTATCATCATGGGCGGTACCGACAATACCATTACCATTCCGGCCATCATGATTTCGCAGGCAGACGGAGTTATTTTGAGAAATCAACTAGCCAATAATTTGAACGTCACCATGTCGTCGGGCGCTTATCTGGACGGAGACGTGGACAATGGTGTAATTGTCCATGAATACTCCCATGGCATCAGTAACCGCCTTACCGGTGGACCTGCACAGGCTTCTTGCTTATCAAATGCCGAACAGATGGGTGAAGGCTGGAGTGATTATGTAAGTCTGATGCTGACCCAAGACTGGGCCAATTCCAATGTTAATACCGGCTTCTCTTCTCCAAGAAGCATGGGTACTTACGTATTCGGACAAACGCCGTCACAATCGGGCATCCGCTCTCAAAAATATTGTACAGATTTTACGGTCAACAATAAAGTGTACGACATCACCATACCCTCCGAGATTCATGATCTTGGTGAAATATGGTGTGCCACTTTATGGGACATGACCTGGAACATCATTCAGCAAACCAACGCCATCAATGCCGACATCTATGATTCCACCACTGACGCCGGAAACAGCATCGCCCTGAGGCTTGTACTTGAAGGCATGAAGCTTCAACCTTGCAGTCCGGGCTTTATCGATGGCAGAAACGCGATATTGAAAGCAGACTCTTTATTATTTGGCGGCGCTTATTCCTGTTCAATCCGCGAGGCATTCCGCAGAAGAGGCATGGGGCTTTACGCTTCACAGGGATCGTCATCAAGCATAAGCGACCAAACACCGGATTTCACTCCGTTGATCAATATGGTGAAAAGTGAAAACATCCGTCAGGCTTCCGAAGGACAGCAGATTGTTTATACCACCACCATCAGCAGTTGCAGTCCTTTGACCAATTATACCTTGCGCGACACTTTACCTACTAACATCACTTATGTATCCGGAGGCACTTACGACGTTGCAAACAGAGTGGTCAGTTTCCCTGTAAACATGACCAGCGCTGGAACACAGACCTACTCATTTACAGTAAGCGTAAACACAGGCAGTTATTTTACACCACAAACATATATCGACGAACAAGTGAACGGCACCGCCATTCCCTCATCATTTACAGCCACATCCACCACTGCCAATACCTGGTCGGTGAGCAATGTGCTGAGCCAGAGTTCACCCAACGCATTGTTCACCCCCAATGCAGCAGTGGCCTCCGATCAAAAACTGGAAACCACTTCTGCCATCACATTGGGCACAGGCACATCTTCATTCAGCTTTGCTTCAAGATACATCACACAATCGGGTGTAGACGGGGCGGTGGTAGAAGTCAGCACCAACAACGGCACCAGCTGGACAGACCTGAACAGCAAAATCACCTCGGGATATTACAATGCAACCCTCTCTACCGGATCGGGTAATCCTCTTGTGGGCAGAAAGGCATGGTCGGGCAACAATGGCAGCTTTGTAAAAACTTCGGTTAACCTTAGCAGTTACGCAGGACAATCCGTAAAACTTAGATTCCGTTTGGGATCCAGCAGCACCGTGGCCGGAACAGGTTGGTATGTGGATGATATCGTCGTAAAAAATGAAGCAGTAGTGAACATTAGGGCGAATCTTTTCAACAGTTCAAACACCAGAGTGAATTACAGCGACACAGTGACACAGATAATCGAAACTGTAGTATGTAATCCTGTTGCCGTCAGTGCTCAACCCGGCAACATCATCGCCTGTGAAGGCGGAAACACCTCTTTTACCATTACTACAACCGGCACCAACCCTGCCTATCATTGGCAGGTGAGTACCGATGGTGGCAACACTTACAGCGACATCACTGGCGCCACAACGTCAACGCTTACACTAAATGCCGTAAGCGCCGCCATGAACAACAACCGATACAGGGTTTTGGTAAGCAACAACTGTCCTTCCAATGCCACTTCGGGATATGCGATACTCACCGTGAATGCACCTGCATCGATTACCGCACAGCCTGCCGCCACCACAGTTTGCGAAGGGGCCGCCGCCAGCTTCAGCATTACGGCATCGGGCACCAACAACGCTTATCAATGGCAAAGCAGCACCGACAATGGCAACACCTGGAACAACATCAGCGGGGCAACAGGTACCAGCTATTCCATTGCCGCCGCCTCCGCTTCGCAAAACGGAACACAGTACAGAGTCATGATTAGCAGTTGCAGCCCATCAGCCATTTATTCCAATCCTGCCACACTCACGGTCAGCAACCTGGCCAGCATCACTACGCAACCGGCCAATACACCCGCATGTACGGGAAGTACTGCCAATTTTAGTGTAAGCGCCAGCGGTAGTTCATTGACCTACCAGTGGCAAGTTAGCACCGACAATGGCATCACCTGGAACAACATCAGCGGGGCAACGTCAGGCACATTGAATATCAGCAATGTCAGTTCTTCGATGAACAATTATAAATACAGGGTTTTGATCAGCAACAGCTGTTCATCCAGCATCACCTCAACGGCCGGAATGCTCATTGTAAGTGATCCTGCCAGCATTGTTGCGCAGCCTCTAAGCAACACCGTTTGTGAGGGACAGCATGTTAATTTCTTAGTAAGTGCCAGCGGCACCAACATTACCTACCAATGGCAGGTAAGTAGCGACGGCGGTATCAGCTGGACAAACCTTTCAGGAGCCACCACCGCTTCGTTGAATCTCAACAACGTTAGTGCCTCCTTGAACAACAACCAATATCGTGCAGTGTTGTATAGCTGTAGCGCCACAGGCCTAAACTCGTCTGCTGCAATACTTACAGTGAATGCACTGGCCACCATCAGCAGCATGCCAAACAACACGAGCGCTTGTACTGGCAGTTCGGCTTCTTTTAGTGTTACTACCTCCGGAAATGCAGTTAACTATCAGTGGCAGGTAAGCACCGATGGCGGTATCACATACAACGACATCTCAGGTGCCACTGCAGCCACACTCACCCTCAGTAATCTAACAGCTTCTATGAACAGCAATTTGTATCATGTGCTGGTGAGTAACAGCTGTACCTCTGCTTTTGCCTCTGCATCCGCCACACTTTCCGTATTGGCACAACCTGTTGTCAACAGCCAGCCTGCTGCCGTAAGTGTTTGTCCGGGCGGAACGGCCACATTCAATGTATCCGCCAGTGGACCTTCATTGACATATCAATGGCAGGTGAGCACCGATGGCGGCCTCAACTACAACAACCTATCCGGTGCAACAGGTGCCACACTCACCATCTCACCAGTAACACCATCCCTCAACAACAACCAATATCGCGCACAGATCCTGAGCAGCTGCGGTTCTTCCGCCACCAGCTCATCATCGGCTGCATTACAAGTATTGAATGAAATTTCATTGGACGCCCAACCCTCCGACTACAGCGGCTGTGCAGGCAGCAATGCCACCTTTACCGCCAATGCCGTTGGAACAGGTATCACTTATCAGTGGCAAGTGAGCACAGATGGCGGTGCTACATACACCAACATCAGCGGTGCTACCAATTCCAGTTTGACAGTGGCTTCCATTACGACGGCCATGAACAACAACCGCTACAGAGTGCTGGTTGGCGCTTCGCCTTGCGGAGCCATCAGCAACAGTGCTCTGCTGAATGTTTCACCTTCACCCGTCGTTCATGTAACGGCTTCTCCTTATCAGTCGCTTTATCCGGGACTGACAACCGTATTGACGGCTACTGCGATTCCTGCTACAAACAGTTTCAATTGGTACAAAAATGGAAATCTTGTTGCTGGAATTACAGGCAATACTATCACCGTGAACTATGATGAAAGAGGAGCTTATACTGCCAAATCATTGAATGGTTGCGATAACATTTCCAATACCATCAATATCGGCGACTCCGCCACCACCAATATCTACATCTACCCCAACCCCAATCAGGGAGAATTTCATGTACAATTTTACTCAGGTCAAACCGGTAAAAAATATACGGTTAGTCTTTTTGATGCCAAGGGAGCCAGAGTCTACCAAAAAGAAGTGACTACCAATGGTACAGGCTATGAAAGCATTGATGTATCCGCTAAAAAATTATCGTCAGGCACCTATATGCTAAGGCTCTCGGATGAAACCGGAAAAACCATCAAGTCGGCCAAAGTGTTGAAAATCTAAAATTATTTCAAATCAACCTCGAAAAAGGCTGTCTCGATATGATGAGACAGCTTTTTTTTAAGAATTCACCGCATAAATTATTTGATGGTTAAAATGGCTGCCTTAAATCTTCAACAGACTGACTAAAATCATCAAAAAGAATTAATTTACACACCCAAAATCTGCCTTTAGAAAAACCTTTTAAGAGAGCAGGTATTGAACAAAATATTATTTACCAGGTTTCCCGAAAGAAGGAACCTATTTTATCCATTGTTATGAAGAAAATTTTACTTTCTTTTTTTCTTTTGCTGAGCATTTTTTCGCTCAAAGCCCAAACCGATGAGAATGCACTGGCCATGGGACTTGTTGCCAAAAACAAAGCCGTCATCGGCTTAACCGACAATGACCTTAATAACGTTTTTGTCAGCAACACGTATTTCGACAACACGGCCAAAGTCCGTTTGATTTATCTTCAGCAATCTTATCTGGGATTACCGGTGTACAATCAATTGCAGGTGCTGGCTTTCCGCAACGACCAACTGGTTTCAAAAAGCGGTGGCCGCATCAAAGGCATTGAAAAAAGAACCGACGCCAGCATAGGCATACCTGCTATCACTGCAGAGCAGGCGGTGAAAGCTGCATTGAAAGACAGAAAAATAAAATTGCGCAGAGAGCCACTGGTCATGGGCAGCGACAAAAATGGGCATTGGGTTCGTTTTGATGATATGGGTGTATCCAGAGAAAGCATTACAGCCGAACTCATGTGGGTACCGGTGAATGATGGAAAAGAAGTGGCTTTGGGATGGCAGGTGTACATCATCCCCAACAATAGCCCCGACTACTGGATGGTACGCATCAATGCAAAGAATGCCGCTACGTTGGATGTCAATAATTTCAATGTGGCCTGCAATTGGGGTACTCCTGAGAAAAACACTAAAGTGACCAACTCAAATGAGTTGAAAAAACAGCCGTTGGTGTTTGATTACATGAATTCATCCAACAAGGCATTTTCGCTGAACAGTCCTCAAATCGTCAATAACGCCACTTACAAAGTGGTTGCCTATCCTGCAGAAAGTCCATCGCACACAGGAGGCACACCTGCCATTGTAAGCAACCCTTGGAATAACACTCCAGGCAATGCCACTTCACTGAAATGGCACAATGACGGAACGGTTGATTACAACTATACCAGAGGAAACAACGTATGGGCACAAGAAGACCGCAATGGTAACAATGGAACCGGGCTTCCGGCTACATCCACCACATCGGTAGATCCTTTGACTTTCGAATTCACACCTGTTTTTACTTCCACACCTACACAAACCACTCCTGCTCCCAACCAGCAGTTCAACATCACCAATCTTTTTTACTGGAACAACATCGTGCACGACATCATGTACCAGTATGGTTTTGATGAGGTGGGAGGAAATTTCCAAAATTCCAATCAGGGGCGTGGCGGATTGGGTAATGATTATGTTTTCGCAGATGCACAGGATGGAAGTGGTACCAACAACGCCAACTTCGCCACTCCGGCAGATGGCAGCAACCCCAGAATGCAAATGTATTTGTGGAGCGGCAATCCTCAGAAAGACGGTGATGTGGACAATGGCATTATTACGCACGAATTCGGCCATGGCATCAGCAACCGTTTAACCGGTGGGCCTGCACAAGCAGGATGTTTGTCGAATGCAGAGCAAATGGGTGAAGGCTGGAGCGATTATTATGGTTTGATGTTCACCCAGAACTGGACAACTTCCACCTTGAATACCGGCTTTTCCTCACCGAGAGGAGTGGGTACTTACGCCTTCGGACAAACGCCGAATGCAGTGGGTATCCGTTCTCAAAAATATTCCACCAACTTCAATGTCAACAATAAAGTATACGCCGCCTCCATTCCTGCGGAATCACATGACCGCGGAGAAATCTGGTGTGCCACACTTTGGGACATGACCTGGAACATCATCAACCAGGTGGGCAGCATTTCTCCCAACTTATACGATGCCAACGCCACAGGTGGAAATGTGATCGCTTTCAAACTGGTGACTGAAGGAATGAAATTGCAACCCTGCAGTCCGGGTTTTATAGATGGCAGAGATGCTATTTTACAAGCCGACCAATTGCTTTATGGTGGCGTTCACAAATGTGCCATCTGGGAAGCATTCAGAAGAAGAGGAATGGGCGCTTTCGCGTCTCAAGGTTCATCGGGCAGCGTTACCGACCAGGTGGCTGACTTCACCATTGGCAAAGCCACACTCACCATGACGGAAAGTGTAACCGAAGTACCAGAAGGTAACAACATCACTTATACCAATACTGTTTCCACCGACGAATGCGGAGGTGTAACGAACTTTGTTTTGACAGATACATTGCCTTCTAATGTAACCTATGTAAGTGGCGGAACTTATAACAGCGCCAACAGAGTAGTTAGCTTTCCTGTAACCCTTGCAGCAGGTCAAACACAAAACTATTCTTTTACTGTACAAGTAAATACCGGCGCCTATTTCCCTACAGTCACGCTGTTTGAAGACACGGTAACCAATTCCACCATTCCAGCTATATGGGCAGCTACCAATACACAGCCCAACGGCATTTGGTCGGTATCCAACGCCAGGAACTTCACACCTCAATATGCTTACTATTCCAATGAAATTGATACCACCTCCGATCAGCGACTTACACTTAATACCGCAATTGCTGTGGGTGTCAATCCTCCACCATTAACATTCAGAAATTGGTTCAGTACGGAAGAAACTTATGATGGTGCTGTGTTGGAAGCGAGCATCAACGGAGGGACTACTTGGAGCGACATGCAGAACAATATCATTTCGGGTGGTTATACCGGCACCATGGACGCCACCACATTGCTGGCCGGCAGAAGAGCATGGACAGGAACCAGTGGCAACAAGTTCATCAAAACAAAGGTGAACCTCCTGCCCTATGCCAATCAGAATCTCAAAATCAGATTCCGTTTCACTTCGGATGTAGGAACAAGTGTTGAAGGCTGGTATGTAGATGATATCAGGATCAGAAATCAGGCAGTGGTGGAAATGCAAAGCAACCTCTACACCAATAACAACGTGAGAGTAAGCGCCATGGATACTTTTGCCATCATCATTCCTGCCAATACTTGTGTTGCAGCAGCCATTGGTACCGCACCGGTTGCAGTAAATGTCTGTGCCGGATCAAATGCAACATTCAGCACAGTGGCTACAGGTACCAACCCTACCTATCAATGGATGGTGAGCACAGATGGCGGCGCCACTTATACCAACATCAGCGGCGCTACTGCGGCCACACTTACTTTAAACAATGTTACTGCAGCACAAAACAACTACAAATACCGCGTCATTGTCAGCAATGATTGTCCTTCAAGCGTCACATCATCAGCGGCTACACTCACAGTGGGTACTCCGGCAGCCATCACAACTCAACCCAGCAGCCAAACCACTTGTGCAGGCATCACAACACAGTTCAATTCTGCAGCCAGTGGAACAGGACTTACCTATCAATGGCAGGTGAGTACTGATGGCGGCATTACCTTTACCGATATTGCCGGCGCCAATGCAAGCAACTACAACATCAGCGGTCCGGCAGCTACATTAAACAACAATCAATATCATGTAATCGTTACCGGTTGTAATGCACCGATTACATCAAGCAATGTTGTATTGACAGTTAACAGTCCTGCATCTATTGCCACTCAACCTTCCAACACCAGTGGATGTGCCGGTAGCAGTGCTACATTTGGAACTACCGCCATTGGCACAGGCATCAATTATCAGTGGCAAGTGAGTACAGACGGCGGCGCCACATGGCTCAATATCAGCGGTGCCAATTCTTCCACCTTGACCGTCAACAATCTCACATCCGCATTGAACAACAATCAATATCATGTGTTGGTCAACAGCAGCGCCTGCCCTGGAGCTGTCACTTCAAGCCCAGCCACACTGAACGTCAGCAACAATGCCATCATCAATACACAACCAACGGACATCACCTCTTGTGCAGGAACTAACGCCAGCTTCAGCGTAGCTGCATCAGGCAGCACGCTCACTTACCAATGGCAAGTGAGTACCGACGGCGGTATCACCTTCACCAACATTGCCGGAGCTAACGGAGCTACTTATACGATAAACAGTATCAGCTCAACCAACGACGGCAACATCATCAGAGTAGTCATTTCCAGCGCTTGTTCTGCAGTTGGCATCAATTCTTCCATCGCTACCCTGCATGTGTTGAACAATGCACAGGTGAACACACAACCGAATAATATTAACAGCTGCAGCGGCGGAAACGCAATTTTCACCGCTACTGCCACAGGAAGCGCCATCAGCTACCAATGGCAAGTAAGTACCGACGGTGGAACCACCTGGACAAACATCAGTGGAGCAACAACAGCATCACTTACCATTGCCAATATAACCAGTGCGATGAGCAACAACAAATACCGTCTTGTTGTTTCTTCGGCCAGTTGTAGTTCTGCCACTTCCAATGCAGGTACACTTACCGTGGCTTCACCTGCTGCCATCGCGGCACAACCTGCCAATGCTTCGGGATGCGTTAACAGCAATGTCAACATCACGATTACAGCCAGCGGAACAGCCCTCTCTTACCAATGGCAAGTAAGCACAGATGGAGGCAACACCTGGACCAACATCGCAGGGGCCAACAGCGCAACATTGTCATTGAACAACATCAGCCCAACCATGAACAACAACCGTTACCGCGCTGTGGTCAACGAATCCACTTGTGGTGTGCTGAATTCAAATTCGATGACACTGACGGTGAACGATCTGCCCGTTGTCAATATCAGTGCAAGTCCTTCCAATGTGGTTTACCCCAATCAAACAGTCACCCTTACTGCCACCACTTCGGCTACAGGTACGGGTTATACCTGGTACAACAATGGTTCGGCACTACCCGGACAAACAGGTAATTCCATTACGGTTGATGGTCATGGACTAGGCAATTATACCGCCAGCTTCACCGACAACAATGGTTGTGTAGGCACCTCGAATTTCATTCAGGTGAAAGACACCACACTCAATTACACCTTCATCTATCCGAACCCCAGCAATGGCGTGTTCTTTGTGAGATTTGAGGGTGTGCCTTACAATGGCCAACCTCGCTTCATCACCCTATATGATGAAAAAGGTGCAAGAGTGTTCAAAAAAGCATATCAGGTTTCATCATCTTACGAACCGATGAAAGTGGATGCCCGCCATTTGAGTGCAGCCAACTATGCATTGGTACTTTCCGATGCCGCCGGCAACACATTGGCTACAGGCAAAGTGGTGATTCAGCCATAATCATTTTTCAAAAATAATTTTCCTCCCGGTTGCACAAGTGACCGGGATTTTTTATGAGCCTCGTTTCAACATGGAAAAACTGGTGAAATCATTATGTTCATTTCGCCATCACTTCTCCTTCAAACTGCAAGGGTATTCTTGTACTGTCGGACAATACAAATCCCATGGTTTTGCGCCAGTGATAATTGAAAGCTGATCCACTGCCGAAGGTGAAACAGATTTTGAATGCATAGGTTTTTCCTGGCATGATGGGTTCTTGAGGATAATTGCAAATGAAATGAGGATCGGTCGTGTAAGTACTTTCTATGAACACCGGATGATGGCCGATGTTTTTGAAATGCTTCACAATGCTGAAATTCCCCTGATGGATGGTAACAGAAGGAAGTATATGCGTTGCCGAATCAAAAGCTAGCACATCGATGGTATCTTTGAATTGTACTAATGAAGTATCTGTGTCCAACCTTTCTTTTTGTTGAGCGAAAACGCTTTGATTGACCACAAAACAAAAGGCCAGCAACCGGAAGATTGAGATTATTTTTTTCTTCTTCATCAAGTAATTATTGTCTCCGGGAAAAATAAAGGGATAAAAAAACCGGCTATTGCAGCCGGCTTTTAAAAAATGTATAAGGTATTAGCGAATGGCATGAACATATTCATTGTTCTTGAATTGTCTTTTCACATCATTGAGGTCGCGCTGAATGCTGGCGTCAATTAAAGTATCTCCGATCTCCAAAGTAAAACCACCGATAAGTGATTCCTTAACTGCCATTTCCAATTCAATCTTGTCCAGCTGGGTATCGGCTTTTATTTTTTGAGCCAGTGCATTTTTCAACTGGTCGCTAACGGCTACCGCGGTAGTGATTTTTACCTGATGAATACCATTGAGATTGTTATACTGCTCGGTAAAAGCTTTTACAATTTCGGGCAGGCTGTATTCTCTTGCCTTGTTGATCAGGAGGCGAAGGAAGGCATGGGTCAGTTCGTTGATTTTGCCTGCAGTCACCGCTTCCAGAATCTTCTCTTTCTTATCGGAAGGGATGACCGGACTTCTCAGCATATTGACAAAATCGGCATTGGAAAGACAAACCGCTTGTAAAAATTTCACATCGGCATAAATGGTTTCCAGCTTGTTTTGTTCAACAGCCAGGTCGAGCAAACTTTTGGCATAACGGCCGGCTAATCTTGGGTTGGTCATGACTGGTGTCGTTAACTTAATTCAATTTGATTTCTTCGGCCAGTTTGGAAATATAATTTTCCTGATTGGCTTTGTCGGAAAGTTCTTTTCTCAGAATCTTTTCGCTGATTTCCACTACCATGGCGCCCACCTGATTTTTGATGTCGGTAAGTGCGGCCATTTTTTGATGTTGAATGGAAGCATTGGCTTCGGTAATGATTTTGGCCGCCTGGTTTTTTGCTTCTTCTTTGGCCTCGTTGATCATTTTGTCTTTGATCTCTTTGGCTTCTTTAAGAATGGTGGCTCTTTCTTCTCTGGCCTGGGCCAGCAAAGCTTCGTTGTCATTTTTCAACTGTGCCATTTCCTGCTTTACTTTTTCTGCAGAGGCAATGGCCGAAGCGATATTGGCTTCGCGTTCGTTGAGGCCCATGATGATCATTGGCCATGCGAATTTCTTCAGGATGAAGAATACGATCAGGAACGATAAGAACGTCCAAAAAATCAAACCTAAATGCGGTAATAGTAAATCCATGGTATTAAAGATTAATCGCTTTACAATTTTTAAATATTACTGCATCCGCCGCCCTGTGCATAGGATGCAGTAATGAGTTGGTGCTTAGGCGGCTTTCAAAACAGCCAGCAATCCTGCGATAACGGCGAAAAGGGCAACACCCTCTACGAACGCAGCGGTCAGGATCATGTTTGCACGAATGTCATTGGCGGCTTCAGGTTGACGAGCGATAGATTCTACCGCGCCTTTACCGATCTGTCCGATACCGATACCGGCACCGATAGCGGCTAAACCTGCACCGATCGCACCACCCAGGTGAGAAAGGCTTACATCTGCCAGAATAGTCATCAAAGTCATGATACTTGATTTATTGGTTAAAAAAAATTACGCTGTTGCATGATGGCCATGATCTTCGGCCTCATGATGATCGTGTCCTCCTTCAAACGCTTGACCGATAAAAACGGCAGTCAGGTTGGTGAAGATGAACGCCTGTATGAATGCCACCATGATTTCAATCAGATAGATGAATACGGCAAAAGCCACAGACAAAGGCGAGAAGCCCCAGCCGGCGCCGGCACTCATAGATCCGAAAATGAAAATCAAGGCGATAAAACTCAGAATGATAATGTGACCCGCCACCATGTTGGCGAAAAGACGCACAATCAGGGCGAAAGGCTTAGTGAACACACCCAGCAATTCTACTGGCAACATAATGAAAATTCTTACCAGCACAGGCACACCTGGAAACCAGAAGATGTGACCCCAGAAATGTTTGTTGGTGCTGAAAAGAATAACAAAAAATGAAATCACTCCTAACACGATGGTGAAAGCGATATTTCCGGTAACATTCGCAGAACCGGGCAACAAACCAAAGATGTTGTTGATGAGAATGAAAAAGAAAACAGTGAGCAGATAAGGAAGATATTTCTGCCATTTGTGACTCAGATTCGGTTTGGCTACTTCATCTCTTACAAAAGCAATCACAGGCTCCACTGCATTTTGCCAACCTTTCGGCGCGCTAGAAACCCCTTGTCCGTTTTTATATTTTTTGGCCACACTGGTCATCAGCCATACTAAAATGGTGAGGGCCAGCAACATCTGCACCACGTTTTTGGTCAGGGAAAAATCATACACCACCGATCCGTCTTCGGCTACAATATCTTTTTTCTCATCCAATTTGTATCCTTCGTAGGCTTCATCACCGAGATGCCCGAAGCGCGCAGATGAAAATACCTTCAAACCCTTGCCTGGAGCGTATAAAATGACCGGCAACGGGATGGTGGCATGAAAAGATTCGTGTGGATTTTCTTTGTTTTCGATGGTGAAAAAATGAAATTCATGGGCATCCTTGATGTGATCCATGATGATTTTGGCCGGGTCCAGTTTTTCTTCTTTGACTGCATGGGGTTCGGTGCCCGCAGCGCCTTCGTTTTCCTGTGCCAGAACAGGCAAAGAAATCAGTGCCAATAAGCATCCCAAGGCAAAAGCCAAGGCATTTTTATATCGTGAAACAAACATAACTTCCTGAATTTTGCGCAAAGGTAAGGCCACAAGGCTAAAATTAAAAATTATCTGAAGGATATTTGGGCTTTGGGCTCTTGTACCGATCAAAATAGCTGTGGTTAGGCATTTTTAGAGAACTGACGACGGTATAAACCCGCATAGGCCGCATTTTTGGCCATCAACGCTTCGTGTGTTCCTTTTTCCACCACTTCTCCCTTGTCCATGACCATAATCTGGCTGGCATTGCGGATGGTACTGAGTCGGTGCGCGATAATGATTGAAGTTCGGCCCGCTATCACCTGCTGAATCGCCTGCTGCATCAGCATCTCGCTTTCCGTATCTATGGAAGAGGAGGCTTCATCGAGAATGAGAATGGAAGGATTGTACAGCAAAGCCCTGACAAAAGACAACAATTGCCTTTGCCCCAGCGAAAGGGTGGCTCCCCTCTCCATCACATTGAAATCATAACCACCAGGCAGCGTGAGGATGAAGTCATGGATGCCGATGAGACGGGCCGCTTCATATACCTGGGCTTCATTGATGCTTGGATTGCGCAAAGTGATGTTGTCCATCACCGATCCGCTGAACAGGAAAACATCTTGCAGCACTACGGCAATCTGACTACGCATGGAAGCAATGTTCATGTCTGCAATGGACTGCCCGTCGATGGAGATTTTTCCACTGTTGATGAAATACATCCGGTTCAGCAAGCTGATGATGGTTGTTTTACCGCTGCCGGTGTTGCCCACAATGGCCAGCGTTTCCCCGGGCTTCACCTCAAAACTGATTCCTTTGAGCACTTCGGTTCCGGGCTGGTAAGCAAACCGAACCTGTTCAAATGAAATCTCGCCCATGAACCGTTGGGTAACCATTGCCCCATCAATTGGTGTGTTATCTTCATTATCGAGTACTTTAAATACCCGGGCACCAGCAATCATACCCATCTGCAGCACATTGAATTTGTCGGCAATCACACGCAGTGGCCGGAACAGCAAATTGATGCAAAGGATAAATGAAGTGATGATGCCCGCGGCATGAAAAGCCGTTGATTCTGGCCAATGCAGCGATTGACGGGCTGTCCACCCCACCAGCAATCCGATGCTGATGGCGGCCACCAGTTCCACAATCGGAAAAAAAACCGAATAGGCGAATATGGCTTTGATGTTGGCGTCTCTGTGATCGCGGTTGATGCTTTTGAATTTTTCGTACTCGTTCTTTTCGGCAGTGAAGGCCTGCACCAGCAGCATGCCGGAAATATGCTCTTGTACAAACGTGTTGAGGGATGCCACGGCATTGCGTACACGAATAAAGGATTTGTTTACGGCCTCTTTGAAAAAATAAGTGGCGATGATGAGCAATGGAAATGGAGCCAGACAAACAAGGGTGATGGCCCAATCGGTGTAAAACATGTAGGTAAGTACCGCGATGATAGACAACAGATCGGCGATGATGGGAATGAGCCCGTCGCTGAAAATGTCGTTGACCGATTCTATGTCATTGATGGTTCTGGTAGTGAGCATGCCAATCGGCGTCTGGTCGAATTGCGAAAGATTGAGGCCAAGGATTTTGCCATAGGTCTGGTTGCGAAGATCGCGCACCACAGATTGCCCGAGTGATGCTGTGGAATAAGTGAAATAATAACGAAGGAGGGTTTCTATGAACAGCAATACAATTTGTATCAATGTCATTTCAATAATAAAAGCACCCGGCCCTTTCATCAGCCATCCAGCTGCCTGTTGATGAATGCCCTTGTTGATGGTGAGCTGGATAAGCATCGGCCGCAATGGAGAGAGAACAGCAAGAAGTATGGAAAGAAAGATGGAGAAATAAAACCTGTTATGATACGGAGAAGCATACCCGAAGATCCTGCGCAATAAGCTCCATTCGAATACTTTTTGTGTACGGTTGGATTGACTCATGGATTCAAAGGTAAATCAAAAGCGGTTTTACAACGACTCCATCCGTTTGTTGTAGGCTTTGATGAAGATGGCACCTAGATTTCGATAAGGAGGAATATAACTTTCCCAGCTTTCCCTGACAGCTTTGTTTTTATCCTGATTGAATTGATGGGAGAGTGTTTTCCACATGTCTTTCCAAACAATACGACTGTCGTTGATGAGTGCCTGATTGAGGTAGGTCATGATGGGCCGATTGATATCTCCGGCACCGATTTCTTTGGTAGAGATGATATGTGCATCAGGAGCGAAACCCAGAATCTTGTTCAGGTTCTTGTAGCCGCCGCAAGAACCCAACATCACAATCTTCGCATTCAACGGCATGCGACTGATGGTTCCGGGTAGCCAATAACTGTGGCCCCGATGAATAACAATGGAAGGATAGAGTTCATTCTCTTCGAGATAGTTGTTGAGGTGCACCTGCGCCGAATCGTCAAGATTGGCATCGTAATCCAAAGGCAGATTGGCGTATACCCATACATTTCCCCTGATGGAATGCATTTCTACCCACTCGGGCTTTTTGGTGATTTTCCATTCTTTTGGTGAAAAAGAATTGAGGAAAGGAGTGAAATAAGTTTTGCCATCCTCATCGCCATAAAAGAAAACCTGCTGTATGATTCTTCCACTGTCATCCGCAAGTTCATTTCTTGCAATCTCATCAATGGAAGGAATGTTGGCGATGGAAGTAAGATCGATATGATTGGAACTGTCTAAGGAGAGAAAGATGTTCTTGAGCAAGTTATACACCACCATTCCCTTTTCATTGTTGTCGTCGGTACATTGTGTTTCATTTTCTTTTACATACTCCAGAATGGTGGCCTGCAATTTAGGATTATTGATACTGCTGTACGAATCAGCCACATCGGTAGCGTCTTCCAAATTTCCGGTTTGATCGAGATTGGATACAAAAGCCTTCATGAGCAAAGACGAGCTTTGAACCGGCATGTTTTTCAAGAAGGTATCCAGCCGGTTGTAATTGGCCGTCATCTTGATGAACTTCTTGAAATAATCGAATCGCACATTCAGGAGCAGAGAATCGCATCTTGGTTTAGAGCCCATGCGTTGCAACATTCGGTTGAAAGAATGTTTGAAGCTGGAAGTGTAGATGTCATTCTCACCCATCACAATCATGTAATAAATCTCCACCGGCGTCAGCGAATCGATGGCGTGCATTCTTACGTTGAGATTGTTCTCGTTATGGAGGTTGTTGATGGGTGTGATGAAATGTCTGATGGCGCGATCTTTCAGGGTTTCTCTCAATCCGTTGGGGCCAAACATCGCCACCGGCGTATCCCTTTCGGGACTGCTCATTCTTTTGAAATAATCCGTTTCGGTGTTCACCAGCAGTTTGTAATACCCTACGCTGTCAAATCCAGCTTCGCCGTCGCCCACATATTTTCGTATAGCCGTTACGGTTTTTTTGCCGGAGATAATATCATCAAGAAAGGGAAAATACAGCAGCGCATTGGGTGTTTGACTTAGTTTGGCCACAGTTTTCACCAGCTCATTGCCGGAGTTATGAATCAGCTTTCCTTCCGGAGTGCTCACCGATTGCGCGTAATTGTACAGCTGCGCAGGGTTCTGCAGGCAGGCGATGGCGATGAGACTATCTGCGAATGGCTCGTTCACATAAGGTCTGATGCTGGTGAGGATTATATCGGGATGCAGCTTGCAATATTTGAAATAAACAAGTTTCTGTGCCTCCTTGTAACCGACATTGTCGTTGAATGCTTCGGTGTTGATGTGGGCAATGCTGTAAGGCATTTTTTCAATGAAGGGCGCCATGCTCGTTTCTGTTTCTTGCGCCTTGAGGATGGCGGTCATGTTGTCCATCAGCAATGGGAATTCAGCAGCGGTGATTTCCTTCTTTTTCCATCCTGTTCTGAAAAGTCGTAAACAAACTTCTATGTTGCTAAGCAGTTTGATTTTGTCGTTGTTTCTTGTAATCTTGTCGTTTCGCTCAATCCAGTCCTGCAATCCATTCACTTTACGAAACAAAACATCAGAAAGCCTGAGATTCATCTCTTCATTGGAGCCAATGCGCATTTGATTATCTGCCTTACCATCCAGCTTGTCGCAGAGTTTTTGTTCATTGTTGATCTTATCATGAAAAAACTGGCGGTAAACAGGCACTGTTACGGTATCGGACACGGCCGCCTTGCATAAGCTGCCGATAAAAAGTAAAAAGATAAACCGGAATGGTCGCATCAATGTTTTGAATTGGTGTAAATGCAAATGTGCCAAGGATACTTTCATTACGAATATATAAATATTACGGTAAAATGTGCTTAACAATTTAATAATACAAGTTCTTTGCATCGCATGAACAAGGCAGTGACTGATGTGTTACATTTGTTTATCAATTCTATGAACGGAAAAAAAATTCTCATTGCAGACGACGAAGCCGATATCCTCGAGATACTGCGGTTCAACCTGGAAGCTGAGGGATACACCGTCATCACAGCGCTCAATGGCATGCAAGCGATTGACAAAGCTGTTGCATTTTCACCCGATCTCATCATACTGGATGTGATGATGCCAATGAAAAATGGAATTGAAGTCTGTCATCACCTCAGAAGCAAGGATAACTTCCGAAACACACTGATTATTTTTCTTACCGCCATGAGCGACGACAGCTCCGAAGTAAAAGGGCTGGAATCCGGTGCAGATGATTATCTCACCAAACCTATCCGACCCAAGGTACTGATCAGTAAAGTGAATGCTTTATTTCGTCGCATCAAACCTGTTGATGCTGCTTCCAATATCAACCTCGGCGACCTGGTAATCAATCGCGAAAATTACAGCGTGGCCATCAAAGGCAATGACATTGTGCTGGCACGTAAAGAATTTGAACTGCTCTCCTTGCTGGCCTCCAAGCCCGGCAAAGTATTTCTTCGACATGAAATTTTAAACCAGATCTGGGGCACCGATGTGATTGTAGGCGACAGAACAATTGATGTACACATCCGCAAAATCAGACAAAAACTGGACCTCGACTGTATCACCACTGTTAAAGGCGTAGGTTACAAATTTGAACTTTGAATTAGGTAGTGATGCAATAATCATTACCCGTATCTTTATCCTGAAATTTTTGTGATGAACATCAACAGGAACCTTACGACGATTCAACTTTCTCTCATCGGCGCTGCTGTTCTTACTTTTCCCCTTGCCGGTGCTATATTTTTTTTCTCGAAAAGTCTTACCGCCTTACTCTGGTGTTCAATTGTTTTTTACATCATCGCTTATTTGTTGCTTTCCTATCTGCTGCGGTCGTATTTGCAGCGTCAAATCAAACTGATTTACAAACTCATTTCACAAACCAAGGCGACAAAACGGGAAGAATTCTATTATAAGAACATATTGCCTTTGAAAACCGTGGAAGAAGTGAGAGAAGATGTGATCACCTGGGCACAACAATACCGCAGTGAATTTGAAGTGCTGCAAAAAAACGAGGCCTTCCGAAAAGAGTTCCTGCAAAATCTGAGTCACGAACTGAAGACGCCTATATTTTCCATTCAGGGTTATGTAGATACATTGTTAAGCGGCGCGGTAAACAATCCAGATGTAAACATGAAGTTTCTGCAGAGCACATCCAGAAACATCGATCGCTTAGCCAATCTGGTGGATGACCTGGACCAGATTTCAAAGTTGGAAAGCGGGGAATTGCAGCTCAATTACACACAATTTGTGATTCAGGACCTGATGAAAGAAGTATACGAATCGTTGCTGTTGAAAGCCGGAGAAAAACACATCACTTTAACCATCAAGAAAGGCTGCGAGATTCCTTTGCAAGTTTATGCCGACAGAGAAAAAATAAGGCAGGTGCTGATCAACCTCACTGACAATGCCATCAAATACGGCAAAGAAAACGGATTGGTAGAAGCCAGTTTTTACAAAGTAGAATCCAAAAGCATACTCATCGAAATCAGCGACGATGGTAGTGGTATTCACGAAGAGCACCTTCCACGCATTTTTGAAAGATTCTACCGCACCGACCAGGCAAGAAGCAGAAAAGTGGGCGGCAGCGGTTTAGGACTTGCCATTTGCAAGCATATCATTGAAGCCCATTATCAAAATATTCACGTGAGAAGCAAGATTGATGTGGGCACCACTTTCGGTTTCTCTCTTCCCTCACACAAATAAAAAAACCGGCAACTTTGAAGTTACCGGTTTGAATTTTTATTGAATCAGCTCAATTATTTCTTAAGGATTCTGAACTCAACCCTGCGGTTAAGCTGACGTCCTTCTTCAGATTTGTTATCTCCAACAGGCGTAGTTTCACCATATCCTTTGGCCTGGATTCTTGAGGCTTCTATGCCTTTAGAAAGCAGGTACTGACGGGCTGAATTGGCTCTGTCATCAGACAATTTGAGGTTGGCGCTATAACCACCAATCGCATCTGTATGTGCAGAGAGCTCAATCACCATGGTCGAATTTTTCTTCATCAGCTTAGCCACCTTGTCCAGTTCTTTGTAAGAATCTGAGCGGATGATGGATTTGGCATAATCAAACAGGATGTTATGTGAAGAAAGGATTTGACCCTCTGCCAGTTTTGACGCATCGATTTCATCACCGTCGAGGCTGTCGATGTTGGTGCGAATCACATTACCATTAGAATCTGTAAGCAACTTACCATCGGTAACTACCGGATTCAGGTAAAGATCACGGTGAATTTCTTTGTAAGGGCCTACTTGAGCGATATCAAGCGTGTCTATTACAGAGAAGAAATTATCGGCAGAAGCTCTGAGGCTATATTGCTTACCGTAAGGAAGCGTCACTTTGTACATACCATCAGCATTGGAAATGGCATTGCCTTCGCTGGTTTCTCCCGGAATCGCATCATAAAACAATTTGGCGTCCATTGGCTCTTTGGTAACAGCGTTAAAAACTCTTCCATATACCAATACCACAGATTGTGGTTTCTGATCGTCATTCAATTTTGTTTTAACGATATCGGTACTTCCTAAGGTTTGGGTGGTGGTAGAGAAATAACCATATTCTGCTTTGGCGTCCAAAGAGAAATATGCATCCCATCCGGCAGTGTTCAGATCGCCCATATTTACGGGTTCTGTCCAGTGTTTCCAGGTTTCATCCGTTCTTTTAGTCATCCAGATATCATAGTCACCTTTTCCACCCGGACGATCAGTAGAGAAATAAAGAGTTACGCCATCTGCTGCCAAAAAGGGAGAGATTTCATCGTAATCATCCATATTTACATTGTCACCTAATTTTGCAGGCTTTGACCATTCTTGCGTATCCTCATTCAAACGGCTTACATAAATGTCGTTGAGGTTGCTGTTTTTTTCTTCAGAGAAGTACAACAATAAAGTTTTTCCGTCATTGGCCATGGTGGCACCGGAGTAAGCATCAAGCGCCATGTTTTCATAGCCTTTGATTTTGATTTTTTCAGGAGTTGACCATCCGCCTTCAACTTTGTTGCAAAGCGAAAATCCTTTACCGGTGAATTTGCCATTTTCGTAAGATCCTCTGATCAGCAATCTGTTGCCTTCGGGAGAAACCCAGAAAACTGCGTTGTCTTTGAGGTCATTTACAGGTTTGGTGGCATGTGTAGCCTGACCCCAGCTGCCGTCTTCGGCCAATTCGGAGTACCAAACATCTTGTGCCAGCTTATCTTTGGCGAAATTGTTGTTTTGAGGATTTCCTTCTACAACGTAATATAATATCTTACCATCGGCAGATACGAAAGGTCTTACTTCTGCGTGAACAGAATTTACCTTTCCACCCAGGTTCTCGGTAGGCTTTTGTGCCTGAACATATATAGCACCGAACAATAAAAATGAGAGATTGAATATTTTTTTCATCTTCTTGAATTAAGGGGTTTGATTAGATTACCAGAAATTTACTTTCTTGTAGAATTTGGTTCCGGGGCTTGTATATCTCTTGTAAGTGAGGATCAAGGCCACTTCATTGCGTTGTGCAGAGTAAGCCTTGAATTTGCTGGAGTTGATGGGCAACTCATAAGAATATCTGAGGTTGGCCATTTTACCCAGGTTCACATTCAGGTAAGGCATCATGGTTCTGAACGAACGGGTATAGAAACCGAAGTTGACATTGATGTTTTTTACCGGGTTCACTTTGTAGAATTCCACGCCACTCCAAAAGGCTACGATTTCTCTGTCGGTAGTGTCTTTGGGCAACAAACTCTGGCTGCGGTAGTACAAACCTTCTTGCCAGTACATGTTCTTTTGAACCATACCCCACTTAGAATTGAGGTGAAGACGAAGCACTGAATGAGCAGTGATTCTGTGACGAAGCTGAGTTTCGCTGTCTTTGTTATAGATATCATTGTGTGGATAGAAAAGGTGCGACAACGATCCGCCCAATTCAAACATCACCGCATCGGTAACCATGCCATAGTAGGCGCCGGCATTGAAATCCACATAGCTTTTATCGCCTTTGTAGGCGGCTGCGGTTCTTCTTGGATAAGGAAAAGTACCGCCGGAAATTTCGCGGTCATAGGCAACACCTTTGGTTTCATCGAGCTTACCTTGTGCATAAGTGGCTTGTACACCGAATCCGTAGAACTTGTTGCTTTTGTTATAAAAATGACGAGCCAATGAAGCCGACATGAAAGTGGCATCGATAGGCCCTTTGGAATAACCATAATGATAGTAATTCAAGCCTACGCCCCAATAGCCGAGTGAGCGAGATTTTTTATACACTTCATCTTTACCTTCTTTGGTGATTTTTACTACAGCACCCGGAGTTTCTTCATCGCCGCTACTTCTGTATTTGCCAAATTTGGCATCGAGGCTGATGTTTTGATGTTGCATTTTTGTAACATCTGTTTGCTGAAAACTGAACAACCCGGCTAATCTCGCCTTACCGTCGAAACGTCCAGTGAGACTGGGGTTAAATTGAATGGGGGCTGATCCGATTTGAGAGAATCGTGCATTCTGACCCATTACACTCCCGCTGATCAACAACAAGGACAGTATCAGAAATTTCTGATTTTTCATAATGTTTAATTTAGTCAACTTGTGATTAGTTTTGATATTTATATTGATTGATTTTGTTGCTATTTATTTTCACCACCTTGGTCACATTTCCTTCTACCGATTGGTACTCTGGAATCAAATCCTTGATGACCATTCGGTACATGTCGGGCTCATACAATCCTTCCAAGGCTTTTAATTTTTCTATTACATTGTGGGCCTCGGAAATATGTATGATGTTTTCTTTGCTGATCATGATTTTTTCATGATGCGTTTCCTTCATCTTCTCGTTTTTCAAAAATACTTCTTCGTACAATTTCTCACCCGGACGTTGGCCAATAAATTCAACTTTTATATCAACATCCGGTGTATAACCCGCCAACCTTATCATATTTCTCGCCAAATCTACGATTTTAACCGGTTCCCCCATATCAAAAACAAAAACTTCTCCGCCATCAGCCATTACGGATGCTTCTAAAACCAATTGACAAGCCTCTGCGATGGTCATAAAATAACGAATCATTTCGGGATGCGTTACAGTTACCGGACCACCTGCCTGGATTTGTTTTTTAAACAGCGGAACCACGGAACCATTGGATCCCAGTACGTTTCCGAAGCGTGTAACCACAAATGAAGTAGAACTTTTTACAGAAGAATACGCCTGAACGATGATTTCGGCCAGCCTTTTGGTGGCTCCCATCACGCTGGTAGGATTTACAGCTTTATCGGAAGAAATAAATACAAATTTTTCCGCATTAAAACGAATCGCTTGTTTAACAATGCTCCAAGTGGCATATACATTGGTTCTGACAGCTTCCCAGGGAAACATTTCCATCATCGGCACGTGCTTATAGGCGGCTGCATGATAGATGAAGTTGGGTCTATATTCCTGGAAAATATTTTCTACCAATACCTCATTGCGGATGTCGGTAAGGATGAAACGGTAATCGAGGTTGGGGTGTTTGCGTTTTAGTTCCTGTTCAAGATCGTATAAGGCACTTTCCGAAAAATCGACACAAATGATGAGGGTGGCATCGTGTTCGGATAATTTTCTTACAATCTCACTGCCAATCGATCCGGCCGCTCCGGTTACCATAACAGTTTTACCTTTAAGACTTTCGGCCACATGCTCATCATACAATTGTATAGGCTCTCGGTTCATCAGGTCGTTGATATCGATGGAGGCCAGTTTGTCGAGGTTGAAGGAAGAGCTGAACAGTGTCTGTATAGAAGAGATTTCCCTTATTTTAAGATTATAAGGAAGCGTGGTTTCCAGAAATTTGGCCTTGCGGGCAGCGCTCACTGATTTGTTGGCAATGATGATGTCGGTGATGTAATTTTTTTCAATGATCGTTTTCAGATCGGCAGAAGCGCTCATCACTTTTACGCCTCCTATAAAACGACCTACTTTTTTAGTATCGTCGTCGATGAAGGCCACAATCTTGTATTCATCGCTATATTGATTGTAGATGGATTTTTTTACAAAAACGCCCAATTCTCCGGCTCCATAGATCAATAAGTTCTTTTGAGAACCTGATTTTTTTGAGCGGTTATAATAAAAATACAGATAGCTGATGATAAAGCGTGTACCGATGATGTAGCAAGAGGTGATGAAAAAGCTGATCAGAAATACTTCAGGCTTCAGCTGATGTTTGGGCGGAAAGAAAAGTCCGCTGGCCACGCTGGCTGTATGCACCAGAAAAAGGATGAATATCAGATTGAGATAATCCTTGCTGCTGAAATAGCGAATCACCTTTTTGTAAACACCAAAAGTAACCCAGGCAAAAACGGCGAGTGAAACATGAATGAACAACCGGTACACGATGGTGTGAACAGGAAATACATTGATGCTCAATAACCGATAATTGGCCAACAGTGCCGACAGCAATCCCAGCATTACCAATACCTGATCGCCTATCAACACAAATTGAGAAGGCCGGATTGATTTTTTGTCCAGAATTTTCATAATAACCGTTTTTTGTTTAGCAATACGTTACCATTGGGGGTACTCATCAACCTAAACATTTTTTTAGTTCTGCAATGACAATTTCCTGCACTTCGTTGCTCATGTTGGAACCGCTGGGCAAGCATAATCCTGTGGCGAATAGTTTGTCGGAAACTCCATTCACATAGCTCTTGCATCCTTCGAATACAGGTTGCTGGTGAAGTGGTTTCCAAAGCTGCCGCGACTCGATGTTTAGCGTTTCCAGGTATTGGCGGATTTTTTCGTTGGTGCCAACTTCAAAAACTTTTTCATCCAACAATATCGTTGTCAGCCAACGATTGGAAAAAAAGCCTTGTGGCTCCTCCGGAAAAATCACACCGTCAATTGAACCCAGTGCTTTTTTATAATTGTCAAAAATCTGTCTTCTTCTTTCAATGCGTTCGGGCAATACTTCCATTTGACCTCTTCCTATCCCTGCGCATATATTACTCATCCGGTAATTGTAACCGATCTCTTTATGCAGGTAATAAGGTGCGGGCTCTTTTGCCTGTGCGGAAACATGTCGAACATATTTCACCACCTCTTCGTTATCACTGGCCAATGCACCCCCGCCACTTGTGGTGATGATCTTATTGCCATTGAAACTCAATATTCCCGCGATGCCAAAACTTCCGCAGGGTTTACCTTTATAAGAACTGCCAAGGGCTTCGGCCGCATCTTCAATCACTGGTATTTCATAGCGTCCGGCAATTTCCATCAGCGCTTCCATTAAGGCAGGCATCCCATACAAATGAACCACCATGATGGCTCCAATTTTTTTTCCTGCTGCCTTCAAATCAGTGATGGCTTTCTCCAGCAAGGCTGGGTCCATGTTCCAGGTGGCAGCTTCACTGTCAATAAAAACGGGCTCCGCATGACAATATTGAATCGGAAATGCGGTGGCTGCAAAAGTGAAACTCTGACAAATCACCACATCTCCAGGCTTTACACCAACGGCGTTGAGTGCCAGGTGAATGGCCGCAGTACCGGAACCTAAGGATACCACACTTTTCACAGCAAGGTGCTGACTCAACTGTAGTTCGAATGCATCAACATTCGGACCCAAGGGTGCTACCCAATTGGTATCGAAAGCCTCGTTGACATAAAACCTCTCCTTTTCACCCATATGGGGCGATGATAGCCATACTCTTGCCACTGCACGATTGAATTTTCAGTTAATCAAAACTTGTTGCAAGAAATTTACTCCTTGCCCTAAATTAAATTTGAGGCTGAAGGTAGACAATTTCTTGATTTTATGAAAGGTTTAAGCTTTTGTTAATCGAAAAATAATGTGGTTTTGTCGAAAAAATAGAATTAATCTAATAAATGAGGGGGTGAATTGATAAAAAAAACTAATTTACTCCTCTCCCATGAATGGAGCCGCGGTAGCTTCACCTTGTTGGCTGATGCCCTCCCGCTTGAAGATGCGAGACAGGGTCAAGAGTACAATTTTACAATCGAGCAGGAAGCCGATGTGTTGCACATACCAAACGTCCAATGCAAATTTTTTAGGCCAGCTGATGGCATTTCGTCCATTGACCTGCGCCCATCCGGTGATGCCGGGGCGCACCAAGTGTCTTTTTCTTTGTTCAGTATTGTAAAGCGGAAGATAATGAACCAGCAGCGGGCGAGGACCAATCAGACTCATGTCGCCTTTGAACACGTTGATCAACTGAGGCAGCTCATCCAAAGAAGATCCTCTGAGCCATTTCCCAAAAGGAGTGAGCCTTTTCGCATCCGGCAGTAATTGCCCGGAGGCATCTCGCTGTTCGGTCATGCTGATGAATTTGATGAGACGAAAAATTTTATCATTTTTTCCGACTCTTTGCTGCACAAAGAAAATGCGATGATGACCGGTAAGATAAAGTGCGATAACCAAGAGGATAAAAACAGGAGTCAATAGCAACAGCGCGATGCCTGAGGCAGTAATGTCTATCATCCGTTTAAAAAATCCTCTGTAAAAATTAACCATGCTAAACTCATTTTTGGATTGACATCAATTTGCTGCGGTATTCTTGCAGTAAGATATGCCAAAGTGTTTGCTGATCGTAGCCGTTTTTTATTTTCTGTCCGATGGAATTTCTGAATTTTTCGGAAAGCGATTCATCACTTCTCACTTTTTGCATGGCCATGTATAGTTCCTCAGTTTTTTTGACAGGCACCAGCAATCCGTCCTTGCCGTCACTCACAATTTCATTACAGCCATTGATATCCGAAAGGATGAGCAGGCAACCCATGGCTGCAGCCTGAAGCGGCACATTCGGAAAACCTTCGCGATAGCTGGGAAACACCAATGCCTTTGAAGCCGCCAGAAAAGGACGGATATCTTTTTGAAAATCCCACCATTTTATTCCAGGATGATGCTGTAGCCATTCGAGATGCTTTTCCGAAAGCGGGTCAAGGTCCGATTCGAGATTACCCAATAACCACAGGCTGTCGTTGGGGTATTTTTGGTATAAGCGGTTGAAAGCCTCCATCAGCTCTGCGATGCCTTTGTCTTTTACAATTCTGCCTACAAAAACCCAAACCCATCCATCATCGGGAACAGCGGCCTGCATTCTTAATGATGCAGCTTGTTGAAGCATTTCGGGTGTTTTTGAAAAATGCGTACAATCAATACCGTTACTAGAGCCGTTGCCCAGCACCCTCATTTTTTTTTGCGCAATGCCTTCGTGGAAAAGGAAATCTTTTTGAACAAAGGAGTTGGGGAAAATTTCTGAGGCAGCCATGGCCGTTAGTTTCTCCACATTTTTCAGCAACATTCTCATGATGCCTCTGCTTTCCATCCAGGGCAAACCTGCAATGGTATGCAATCTGATGGGAACACCGGCGATGCGGGCCGCCCACATACCCAGTAAACCGGCCTTGGGCGTATGGGTATGTACAATTTCGGGTTTCAGCTTTCGCAGGATGATGACCAGTTGTATCAGTGATTTCAAATCTTTCCAGGGGGTAATTTTGCGGGTCATTTCCACCACCCTGTGCTCACAGCCTTCTTGTTTTTTCAAGGCTTCCAGTTCTGGACCACTGCTGCTGATCATTGTGACCTCAAATCCATGCGCGCGCATGAAGCGCATCTGTCCTTTGAGAAGAACCTGCAGTGATACCGGAACCGTCGTAATTCTCACCAATCGGGGCATTCGCTCAAGATTTGTTTTTTATTTGTAATAAGCGCTGGGTGGTTTCTTCCATGGTCAGCGTTTCAAAACCATATTGCTTATGTAGCTGTGTAAAATGTTGTGCGATTTTTTCCAGTTCTTCCAAACATTGGTCGGGGTAATAGCCAAAATTATGCGGATGCCACCAGATGTGGTAATAAGCGCCCATTTGAGCAGCCTTGGTCATTTCTCCCAATATGCGCTTGAGTTTCAATTTGTTTTCAATGGCATATTTAGGGCGCCATGGCCTGTATAGTCTGCTGGCAGGAAGTTCCAAGGGCATTTTGGAAGTATCGATATCTTTTAAGAATACAGGTTGGATAGGCTGCATTTTAATATAAGCATCTCCGGCTCTGAAAAATCTTTTCATGAAACCTCCGGCCTCATTGGAGTAAGACCAATACCAGATATCGGGATTGGTTCTTACGGCTGTGATGCCCATCTCACTGCAAACCGAGAGATAGTCGGCATTATACTGATTGCGTGGAAACACAAGAGAACGGATGCTGTTGCCTTTCTGTTTCGCCAGTTCCACCGCCATTTTGATATCTGCCCTGAATTGGTCTTTGGTTTGCCCTTCTTCCAAACAAAAATAATGCGCGTAAGTGTGCGTGCCTATTTCCTGATGGGGCGTGGATTGAATGAGGTCGACCAAATGCGGGGCGAAATGATAAGGATCCTCATCACTTTCAAATCCATTTTTTTTCACCCATTCATATGCTGATATTTCCGGGTTTTTAAAACTGGGGATGAGTTCCGGCATATTTTGCTCCCATTCCTGCCGGTTTTTTCGGTAAAGCATGCCCACTGCGGCCCACGTAACATGAAGCTCATGCGACGCGAAGATTTTCAGCATTTCGGGAATGGCCCTTCTGGTATTGGTAAAATATTTTCTGTAAGTATCATTCATCTCTTTCATGGTTTCAAAACAACCCCAATGGAGTTCGAAATCGAGAGAGATGTTCATGATGCCGGGCGCTTTCATATACTGTGGAAAAGTAGGTTTTGCTATAGGAAAATTATCGCCTTAACGCGTTTTGTCTGTAAGATAATGCTTTACAATATAAGATGAAAAAGAAGGGCATGAATTGCGCTTTCTGTCGCATGGCGATACCCAGATTTCCGGTTACCTGAGCTAGAATGAAAGAACCCAACAAAAAAATGAAGAAGCTGATGCGGAACCAGCCGTTCCAGGTGCGCCAGGCAAAAACACCTTCTCTCACCAACACAATGAACATGTATACATAAACTATGTTCTCAAAAGAAACGATAAAACCAAAAGCCCCTTGACCATCGATGAACAAAGGCCGGAACCAGAACGTGAACATCTTCATCAACAAACCATATTCCTGAATATTAACACCAGAAGAGGATTTACTGAGCTCACTGGCCCGATGGCTTAGTGTAGCCGAACTCGTGATATCGAGCGAATCGGTGTTGGCGAATTTCAATACCTCGTCGCTCAAATAAACGAATACGATTACAGAAAGTAAGAAGATCAGCCAGCGCAGATAAGGCTTGATGCCCGAACGGGTGATCAATACACCAATCATTACACTGGCCACCAAGGTAAAAAAGATATGAGGACGAATGAAGAATGTAAGTATACCACCAAAAACGAGTGGAAAAAACCTTCTGTTAAAACGACTTAAGCCGAATATAAACAAACCAAGACCAAAAAGAATGGAACTACCCTTGCCTAAAGAAGAAGACCAGAAATGGAGATTGGGCAGAAAAAAAACCAGTTCAATTGGACTGTAATTCATCCACACATTATCCAATCTTATATTCTCTCTTGCGGTGAGATAGAAAAGTACAATGGCCAGATAACCGAAATAAGAAAACACAATCATCACCGAATAATAGGAAAGACCAAGTATGGAAACAAAAGGCCAGGCCAGAAAGTGAATGAAACGGGTACCTGTCCCAAAAAGTGGAAGCCATTTATCGGCTGAAGAAGTAACGGTATAATAAGCCACAGAATCACTGGAAGTATAGAAAGCGTACAACATGTATGCAGAGCTCATCAGAAAATGTATCGCAAAGAGCAACCAGAGATAATTTTCCGAAGCGATGTCAAATCGGTTGCTCAACGCCTTGATGATATAGGTGTTGAAAAGAAAGATGAGCAATATGATGATGACAATATCCATTATTAAAATAATTCCATCGTACCGATGGAGGGGCTCCATTGTAGGAATCCGTCAAAGTTATTGAGTTTCTGCTTAGCTAAGGGCTTAAGTGTGGTTTCAGGCCCTTTTTTAAATGGTCCGAGCAAACCCAGTGGTCTTTTATGTTTGGTTTCGAATAAGGGAGATGGGCCGCAGGAAACCATTACCGGTCTTAAACTTCGCAACAATTTTCGATAGGCTTTGCGCGCTTTGGCATCGGCGCCTTTTTGCTCTGTCCAAAGTTCACAAATGCGTAACTCGACAAAGCGGTTCAATTTTTTCATGCGAAAAACAATACCGAATTTACCCGATTCGATGATGGCGCCATATTTCACAATCGGACAATCGCGGTAACGCCACATCAGGTATTGTTTGCTGATGGGTGTTTGCAAAACCGTGCCTCGGGGTGCCAGATTCCAGCCTTCGGTCAAATCGTCAAATGCCGACGCCGCGTCATATTGCTGAAGCAACTGTTGTACAATTTTTTCGGAGTAAAGCCGGGGCAACAAACTTCCGGGGCCTACATACAAGGGCATTCGGCCTGCCTGGTGCCATCCCATTTTCAGGTAGCCCGGCATGCTGTTGGTATTGGGGGTATTGAATACCAGGCCTACTCCTTCGCTTTTGCATTCCTCGGCGGCCTGCAAGGTCAGTTGTTTGAAAATTCCTTTTCCCTGATAGGCGGGGTCAGTGGCGGTATCCACGGCTCTCACCGCAACGATGTCTTCTGATGCGGATACCCAGCGCCAGCGCATAAACGCTCTGAGACCCACGATCTTGTCACCGTCTTTGGCCAGCAAAACTTTGGAGGCGCCAAATGGATTCAATTCGTGTTTCCAGATGAAATAGGCTTCCGACTTGGGTATCAATCCTTCACCCAGACTCGACCGTAGCAATTCGATCATGGCGGGCAGATCCTGTTGATTTGAAGGGCCTGTGGTGATGTTCATTTTTTTGTTTTTTGGGTGAGCATGACTTGACGATACACTTCTTCCAGCTGATCGACCATCGACAACATGCTGAATGAGGCTTCTACTCTTGATCTGGCACTCGCACCAAATTTTCTGATTTCCTGTGGATGCTGTATCAGATAACCCAGCGGCGCTTCCAGATTTTTCCAATCGTCTACGGGTTCCAGAAAGCCATCATTGCCATTCCTGATCAACTCTTTGATGCCACCCGCATCCGTACATACAACCGCGCACTCCATGCTCATCGACTCGAGCAATGCGATGGGTAATCCCTCAAAAGAGGAGGTCATCATAAAAATATCAAAAGCCGACAACCATGGCTTCACTTCGGCTTGCAAGCCGGGTAAAATCACATGGTCATTCAAGCCCAGCTTTGTGATGTGTTCGAGAATTTCATTTTTCAAAGGTCCGTCGCCTACGATGCAGGCTTTTACCTGAGGGTGTTTTTTTCTGATGGCGGCAATCACCTCCAGCCATTCAATCAGGCGTTTCTGAAAACGGAATACGGCAATGGTGCCGATGAGCACAATACCATCGTGCAATCCCAGCTCATTTCTTTTCAACATACGTTGCGCCGGATCTCTTCTGAACTGAGCGGTATTGACGCCGTTCAAAATGGTTTGCACCGGTATCACAGGCTTGATGCTGCGCTGGATGGATTGTGCCACATCTCCCGAAACGGCAATCACCAGGTTCTGCCAGTTGAAGGTAATGCGGTTAAGCGTTCGCGTGATGAAGTGGTAGCGGTCCTGTATGTTGTGTTCTGAATATAGAACTGGGATGCCTGTCAGCTTGTGTATCAGCCGGCCCGCAAAACCTGCCCAAGGCAGATGGCAATGCACCAGCTGAATGTTGTTCTTTCTGATGTAGCTGATGATCTTGGGCACTTGCAACATGATGGTGATGTTGTTCTTTGCCGAAAAATTTACTACCGTACCGCCTGCTTTTTGCAGTCCTTCCACCATCTGATTTTTCCAGGGAAGAAAGTACATATAATGAAACTCGAATTCATCACGATGATGCAATTTCAAAGTTTCCTGCAACAGCATTTCGGCACCACCCCTGCCCAACGATTTCACAATGTGCAATACTTTCATCAGTGAAGTTTAGGTTGTATCATTTTTCAAATCCAAAGCCTTCCAATCCATTCATAAGATTGAATTAGCAGGCTTGCTTTACTAATTTTTCATAAACGGCTTCAAAAGAAGTCCGGCATTTTTCCAAGCTATAATTTTGCTGTACAAACGTACAGGCATTTTTACCATATTGCTTTCTCTTTTCTTCATCCTTCAGCAAATCAATCACCGCATCTGCCAACAATTGGGCATCATGCTGCGGCACCAACAAGCCGGTTTGATGATCGATGACCACTTCGCCCACACCACCCACATTCACAGCCACGGCCGGTACCTTTTGCATGCCGGCTTCCAGCACTACGCCAGGCACTCCTTCAACAGTAGAAGTCATCACAAAAAGATCCGCAGCCGACAACCATCGTTGCACTTCTTTTTGATAGCCTACAAAAATAATATCCTGCTGTAATTCTTTGTTCATTACCTTCTCCTTCATTTCCTGCAACAATTTTCCTTCTCCCAAGAGCAACAGTTTCACATCCGGACACTGCTTTTTTATCAAAGGGAAACAGTCGATCAAAAACTGATGGTTTTTTTCTGGCGAAAACTGTCCCACATGAATCAGCAAAGTAGCATTTGCATTGAATTGAAAAGTGGCTGCGATTTTTTTCTTTTCTACACTGGAGTCATAATCAAAATGCGGTATGCCTCTTCTGATTACAGCGGTTTGTGTGGATGGATATTGATACGATTGTCTTAGGTCTTGCAAGGCCTGTTCACCCACAGAGGTCACATAGTCCACATGGCGGAAAAGCCATTTGTTGAAACTGTGACGAAGCGATCCCTTTTTCGACCAGGCACTGATCATACTGATGTTGCGATAGGTGATGCGAAGGCCGGGCATGAAAACTTTGGCCAATACTGCATATTTCAGCGTATCTGAACCGTTGGCTTGAATGACGTCGGGCTTTTCTTTTTTGATGAGACGAATCAGAGCGCGCAACAAACCAAGGCTGAAAAAAGAACGGCTGCCATGCAGATCGACATGACTCGCCCCTTCCACCTCCAACACATTTGCAGGTGGCGCATACAAGCCGGCAAATATGATCTGGTGATTGTTTTTCACCAGCATCCTACTCAGCTCGGCGGCAAAAACCTCGGCACCACGAAATTGTCTTTTGGTAACTAATTGAAGGATTTTGATAACTGATCGGTTTTATTGTTGAAATGCGAATGCTAAATTAATCGATATCGTTTTATTGCACAACACGTTTAAGAATATCCTCATATTGCGAGGCAATTACCTGGATGTCGAAGCGCCGAAAAGCAATGGCTCTTGCGCGATCGGCCATTTGGCACATACGCTCGTAATGCTCAATAGACTTGTTCATCTGTTCGGCCAAGGCTGCCTGGTCTTTCACCTTGTACACCAAAGCGGTTTCATCGGGACTGACGGCTTCCAGATTCATGGGAATATCCGATGCGATGATGGGAATGCCCACCATCATGGCTTCTACCAACGAACCGCTGAAACCTTCATTCCAGGATGGAAAGACAAAACAATCCGCAGTGTATAATTTTTTCCATCCTTCAGGCACCTTGCCGTGCAAAGTGACTTTATCGTTGAGGTGAAGGTCGTTGATTCTTTGGGTGATGTGTTTTCTGTAATTGCCTTCGCCATAGATCTCCAATTTTGCCTGAGGATGTTTTTGCGCCACCATGGCCATGGCTTCCACCAATTCGCCCAAACCTTTTGTTTGCAGGAGCCTTGCCACATACACAAAACGGAAAACACCAGGTGTCAGGCTGTTTTGTTTAGGCGTGTAGTCCTGTGAAGCTCTGCCCCTGTACACCACGTCTACTTTATTTGGATGGATGCGTAATTGTGCGGCGTTGCTTTTCTTTATGCACTCCGAATTGGATATATAACGTTTAGGAATACCAGCAGTAAACCTGTCGAGCAGATAATAAAGATAAAACCCGATTCTTCGCTTGCGCGAAAAGCTTTCCATCCGGATCTTGCTGTAACTGTCGCTCACAAAAGTGCCCACCAGCGGAATACCGGTTTGTCGGCAGGCGATTCTCGAAATCAGATTGGCGCGTAAAATGGAGGAAACTACCAGGTCGGGTTTTTCGTGACGAAGCAATTTTTTAAAAAGGGTGATGGCCTTGTACCATGGCATGTTGGCGGGAAAGCCCATATCCACCACTTCTATGCCTGCGGCTGCATAGGCGGCTTTCAGATCGTCGCCGGGATAAAAACAAACCACCTTTACCATTGTGTCTTTGGAAAAATGAGAAATGATATCCAGTGTGCTTTTTTCGGTACCCGAATTGGCCAACGTATCTAAAGTGAACAGTACTTTCAATTGATATTGTTGATTTACGATGTTGAAGAAACTAAAAACATTGAGCCCCTAAAATTGGTGAAGACTCCTGCAACGTCAAACATCAATTCCTCAGAATCCCTGCAATTGCACCATTTTGCTGAAAATGGGCGAATCCTGCACCAGCTGATCGAAATTGCCCACGGCGCTGATCACCCCTTTATTCAGTAAAACAATGCGGTCGGCATTTTTAATGGTAGACAGCCTGTGCGCGATAATGACGATGGTGTATTTTCCTTTGAGCGCTTCAATATTTTCCTGAATCTCGCTTTCTGTTTCAGAATCCAGTGCCGAAGTGGCTTCGTCCATGAACAGAAAATCCACTTCTTTGTATAGTTCGCGGGCGATGCTGATCCTTTGCTTTTGCCCACCGCTCACATTGATGCCATTGTTGCCCAGCAAGGCGTCTTTTTTCAAAGGCTGCATCATCACAAAATCATAAATGGAAGCTTTGCGCAAGGCCTGCTCGAATCGCTCGATATTTTCTGGCGTGGGCTGGTCCCAGAAGGTGACATTGTTGAAAATGGTATCATTGAACACTACCGCTTCCTGCGTGATGTAGCCGATGCGATGCTGATAGGTGGTGGTATTGTAAACAGACAAATCCGTATTGTCGATCAGCAACTTTCCGTCGGTAGGCTTCAACAGACCCGTAAGAATATTGATCAAAGTGGTTTTACCCGATCCGCTTTCGCCTACAATGGCGATGGTTTCATTCTTGTTGATGGTAAGCACTATATCCTGCAAAATCTTATGTTCTTTGTAAGAGAAAGAAAGATGGTCCAGTTTTACCTGGTCGGTGAATTTTTCGAAAGGTTGTGTACCGGTAACTTCTTTGCCTTTTTTCAGCTCGTCGTTGAAGGCTGTCATGTTTTCCAAAGAGCCGGCTGATCCTATGAAAAGATTGGAGTAATTCTGCATACCGGTTAATGAAATCAGCGCCCTGTAAAAAAGCAAGAGCGTAAATATGATCACAGCAATACCCTGGTGAAAATAATAGACTTGGATCATGATGGCCATTACCACTACAAGTATAACGACCGGTTCGCGAATGGCGGCAAGAATAGCCCCATACATGCCGGAACGGCGTTGTGCGTTATGCAGCTGGTCGTTGGTCTTGGTCAGCTTTTCGGCATATTTATGGATGAGTCCGGTTGATTTGAGGTACTTGAAAAAAGCTACTTTTTGAATGAGCAAACCCTGAAACACATGGCTATCGACGGTGATTTTGTGCGATAAAGCTTTAGTCTTTTTCTGCAGAAAACGAAACAGCAGATTGGTGGCCCCGCCACCAACAATCACCAAAGAAACGAATTTCGGATTGGAGAAAAAAGCCATGGTTACATACACCGCCACAAAGATGCCATATTGCAAAGCGATGAAATAGTAGCGGTAGGCCTGTTTCACTTTCTCCACCTCACCACTGAAAGTATTTTGAATGCGACCAATGTCGGCATTGATGAAATTGTTGAAGCTGAAATGCGACAAGCCCAGGATGTTTCTCATTCTTATCTTACGGATGAAAAACTGCTCATACACCACGCGCGCATAGGCTTCTCCGAATTTCATGAGTCCTTTCAACGAAAAGAAAATGAGGATGATGGAAAGTACCACAAACAGATTAAGCGGAAGCCCCACCTTCTCTAAAAGTGAAGGTAGAAAAGACATGTTACCCATCCCATCTGTATTGGTTTTGGCCGCACCAGTATTGTCCACCATTTGCAGCAAAGGAATGAACATGGCCAAACCGAAACCATCCATCACACCCACCAGCACACTGAGCAAAAAGCTTAATACCAGCCTATTTCCCAAATAGGAATAGAAATAATAGAGGTACTGGAAATATTTCTTCGCTATTTTTTTCAAAGCAGACAATGGTGGATTTTAAAGTTGAGTGATACTGATGTAAGATTAAGCCTTTTTATCTTTCTTATCAGTTCCAGCGCTGGAGTAATAGCTATAGCCATATTTACGTTTATAGTAATAATAACCGTATTTATAGCCAAAGTAACCGCTGTTTTTAACCCCGTTGAAAATAAGTGCCATGCTTTTGAACAAGCCTCTTTCGTTCCACTCGTTGATTTCAATCACCTGCTCACGTACTGTTTGCTGGAAGCGTGTAACGATCAACGTAGCATCGGCCCATTTGCCCAGAATCTGCGCATCGGCCACAATACCGAAAGGAGGTGTATCCACCACTACGATATCATAATGCGCATCGAGGTATTTCTTCAGTTCTACCATATAGCTTGTAGACACCAGTTCCTGCGGGTTGGGCGGTATGGCACCGGAAGGGAAAAGGTCGAGGGTCTCATTCTCGGTGCGGAAAATAGGTATCACGATTTCAGCCACGCTGTGTTTACCCACCAACATGCTGGTTAAACCAGTTTTGCTTTCTTTCAACCCAAGTGCCTTGGTGATTTTAGGACGACGAAGGTCAAACTCGAGCAATGCCACTTTCTTCCCTTGCAAGGAATAGCTTTTGGCCAAGTTCATCGATAAGAATGATTTACCCTCACCACTCACACTGGAAGTGATCACCACATAATTGGTTTTCTTATTGGGATTGAGGTAGAAATTGATGCTGGTACGCAATGAACGAATCTGTTCGCCAAACATTGAACGGCTGTTGCCTTCGATGATGAATGGGAAGTTTTCGGTGCTGTCGGCCTGCTCCAATTCTGCCAGTACAGGCACATTGGTCATGCCCTGCAATTGTTTTTTAGAAATGATCTTACGGTTCAACACCTCTTTCACAATCGCAAAAACAATCGGAATGATCAAACCGATAAGAATGGCGGCAAACAACACTTTAGACTTTGTGGGTCTGATGGTGGCATTGGACCTTACAGGCGGATAAAGTATTTTCGTATTGACCGTCACAGAAGCTTTAGCAATGGCGGCTTCTTCCCTTTTTTGCAACAAGGTGAGATACAGTTGCTCTTTGATATTCTGGAAACGGGTTTTGTCCATCAATTCTTTCTCCGCGATAGGCGTGGATTTGATGATGTTGTCGACCTTGCCGATTTTTTCCTGATAAGTGGTTTGTGCGATACGCAGGTTGTTCTTGTAATTGTTGAGCTGCTTTTCCATGTTGCCTTTCATGTCGGCAATGCTTTTATCCAGCAATTTCAACGCAGGATTGGTTTCCTGTGCGGTAAGTGCAAGCTTGTCTCTCTGTTGCAGCAATTGTTGGTATTGCACCAGCATGGTTTGCAAGCTTGGATTATCCACTCCCACAAAAGCCAGGTCGGAATTTTTTAAATTCGGACTTTTGATGAAATCTTCTACAGCTTTGATTGTCGACTGCAGGATGTTGATATTGGTAAGTTCCTTGTCGTATTCCTGCATCTGTTGCAGATAGATATCGTTGTTATTGCTGGCACCATCTCCACCCATCGACATGCTGGCAAGTCCTCTGCTGGCTTTGAATGCGGCCAAAGAGTTTTCAATGGAATCGAGTTCTCTTCTCAAAGGCTCCATACGTTGCTCGATAAAAAGAATGGCTTGCGAGAACCCTTGTGATTTATCCTGTTCCATCACTTTATTGCAAAGGTGGATCAGTGAATTGAGAATGTCGATAGCCCTTTCGCTGGAGATATCGGAATATTTTACGGCAATGATATTGCTTTCTTTGGTAGTGGTGATGTCAAGTCCGGCACTCAGCGAAAAAGCAGTAACAATGCGATTGGTACTGTAACAGTAGATGGGCGTCTGGCTGTTGAATTCCTGAAGTTTGTTGACAAGAATCTTATTCGTATCGATCATGAAAGCCATACCCCAGTAGGCATCTCCTTCTTTCTTTCCGGATACGTAATGGAAGCCATCTTTTTTAGGAAAAATAGAAAAATTGATTTGGGGAATTTCGTCGTTGGATTTACCTAAAATTCTCCAGCTGATGATTTTATAGAAGTTCTTGTTTCTGAATCTGCCCTGCGCTTCCGCATTGTACTGGAGACCTAAACTGTCTACCAATTGTGCAGCAATGGTGGGCGATTTAAAATAAGCGATCCTGTCATTGAAAGGATCTCTGGGATTACCAAAGAACACCTGCCCCAAAGACACCTCTTGTTTCTCTTCCAAACTGATGCTGGTGGATACAGAATAAATGGTGGTTGAATAACGGAGGTAAATGCTGCCTACCGCATAGCCCAAAAGGCCGAACAATAAAATAAACGGCCAGATGGAAAGTATCCTTCTGAAATCAATATCCAAGGCGTTCGTACGCAGTTTGTTAGTTTGCTGCATTTCATGCTCCGCGCCCGAATTCGGTTTGTTTTCCCAAACATTATCGTCTTTGATCATTATAATTTTTTTACGGCTATGATGATGGCACCTATACTGGCGGCTATGGTTACAATACCACGGATCGGACTGGAAGGATGCAATATCCAGGAGTATTTGCCGGGTTTCACATATACCATGTCGTTGGTGTGTAAATAATAATACTGCGAATCAAAAATAGACTTGCTGTTGAGGTCCAGTTGATTGTAATATCTTCTGCCACTGTCTTCACGCACAAGCCAAACCTGGTTCTTCATATCAAATGGATCCTGAATGCCCGATTGTGAAAGGGCTTCAAATATGGTCATTCTTTCATTGAACATGGGAAGTAATACACCCTGACGGCCATTCATCACATAAACATTGCCTTTCAAGCTCACATCCACAAATAAATCTTTATAGAAATAAGACAATCTTTCTTTGATTAAAGTAGCTGCTTCGTTCGTGGTGAGACTTTCTACAGGCACTTTTCCCAACAATGGAAATTCTATGGCTCCATTCAATCCAACCAAATATCCCGAACTCGAATTGTTGTTTCCACTACTTTGCGATAACTGTAGGTTGAAAGGATTGAGATAGGCGGTCAAAGAAGGGTCGGTGGAGCTGACGGTAATGGTCAAACGATCTGAAGCATGAATACGCTGAACAGCAAATTGTTTTACAGAATCCAGCAATTGTTGCGCTCCGGGTTTTTGATCGTTGAAAAAATAAAGTTTATTGGTTTGCAGGCAAGAACTGAACATTACTGTCATTACGAGCAAAGCGCCATAAAGTATACCAGGTTTCATATTGTTCATATCAAATTTTAAGGGGCGTGATTTCAAATAGATGAGGTCCCTTCATTTTTAGCGTGACAAAGATAATTCAACAAAAGAAGATAGACGAATAATAATCCATCCTACATATTGAATAATTTTCTGCTTTTGGGTGTAAAATGCAGTGGAAGATCAAAAATTTAGCAAGTGTATTAATAAAAATGGCTGCCTCGAATGAAAGAGACAGCCATTTTTTCAATGAAGCAAACCTTTTAGAATTTGATAATTCTGCGGGTGGTTTTTACTCCATTTTGTATGACTTCGGCGAAATATGTGCCCGGCCTCAGTTCATTTCCAAAGTTTGTGGTTTCAGAGGGCAACATGCGAAGTGTTTTGATCAATCTGCCATGCAAATCAGTAATATTCACCAGTACCTGTTCTTTTTGAGTGGAACTGACTTTTATATTGAAAGCGCTGGTAGTAGGATTTGGAAAAACAACGGCATACAGTTCGGCGGTTTCTTTAACTGTTTCTGCTTTTCCTGTTGCACCGGCAGTTGATGCATTGCCCGCAAAAGGTGAAGTGCAAGCATTGATACGGATAGAACGAGTTACTGATCCGCAATTGTTGGAAGCGACTACAGTGATGTTCCCCCCGGCAAATCCAACCGGGAAGGTTACAGTAATGGAATTAGTACCCTGGCCAGAATATATTATAGATCCGGTTGGAAGAATCCAATTGTAATTTATTGCATTTGCAACAAGTGGAATTGTATATGTAGCATAGCTACCCGAACCATTTAAATAAGAACAAACATTGACCGGTCCAATAATTCTGCCTGGATTAGATGGGGCATCAGCTCTGAGATAAAAAATATTCTCGTTTGTTCCACATGAAGATATTGCCAAAACTCTGATTTGTTTATTTACCACTGTGTCAAACCCATTATTAAACTGAAGCGTCAATGTGTTGTTGCCGATACCAGACAAACCTAAATTGGTTACACTGTGATCAGGATAGCTCCATACATATTGTGCATCGATTGAGGAAGAACTTGCAACATAAGAAAGTTGTTGTCCGGTATTGATATATTCACAAACATTTACAACTCCTGAGATTGATAAATCACTGGGAAAAACAGGCACTTGGTTTATGACTACGTTTGCTATGGCATTCAGCATGCAATAACCATTACGTCTTACAAATAATAAATGATTACCTGATGTAAGACCACAAAAATCTATGCTATTTTGATAGTTTATTCCATCAACGCTATATTCATACCCGACAGACATGTCTGGCGTTGTTAATGGCGATGTGATCTGTATACAACCATATGGATTATTACAAGTTGGCTGCGAAATAACATTTGCGACAAATGGACGTTGATCTATGTTATTGACCACATGCAATAAAGTTGAAGAACTTGTACCACAAACTGTTGCCACAGACACTGAAACATCTCCTTCCATAAATTCAATTGGGAAAGACACTGTGATGTTGTCGCCATTATCGGCCAGAATATCGCCACCTGTTACAGTCCAATGGTAATTGGCAGAACCTTGCACCGGAGAAACTGAATAGTTGACTGTAGTACCTGCCAATACATTTTCACAAACAGAAGCAGGACCGTTGATGGCTGCTGGAGCAACCGGCGGGATCTGTATCATGTTTACGGAAGCATATCCGCTGCTGCCACAAGCGTTCTGTGCAGCAACAGCAATTGTTCCACCGGCATAATCAGTGTTGACGGTAACAGTGATGCTGTTGGTGCCTTGTCCATCCACGATGGTTATTCCCTGATCAGCTGTCCATTGATAGTTGGCTGCTCCGGCAACAGGAGTTACGGTGTAGGTTAGAATTTCATTAGTACCAATATGGCTGCATAGCGAATTTTCACCAACCGGAGATTCTGGCATAGCAGGTACCACAGGTTGTTCGTTGATTACAAAAGTGGTTTGATTGTCAAACAGACAATTGGCCGTATTGAACACTGTTATTGTGTGGTTGCCTGCACCTACATTCACAAACTCGGGATCTGTTTGTGCAGCGCCCTGATCTAAACGATATTGATATCCTGTACCTACAGGTGTGGTGACTGTTACAGCAACTGTAGCATTATTGCAATCTGTTTGTACATAATCAACTTGTGGCAAAGGAGCCTGCGCTACGTTGCTCAAATGAAATACTCTGTCTGGGCCGTTGCCACAACCATTGATGGCATGCACCGCAATGTCTCCACCCAGGAATGCAGAGTTGTAATACACAGGTATAGTCAATGACTGTGTGGAACAAACTTGATTGGGCGAAGTGGCGCCTGTAGGTAGCGTCCAGCAATACGCAGATGCAGCGTACACAGACGTAGTGGAATAAGTGATAGCGGTATTATTCGCCGCACTGCCGCAGATATCGGTGCCTGAAGCGGATATTCTGCCGGGTGCGCTAGGCAAATCTGCACGGAGATAAAGTATATATTGATTCCCTTCTCCACACGCATTACTACCGGTTACTCTGATTTGCTTGTTGGGCGCATTCGCAATGTCGGCATTAAATACTATCTGTATTGATGCCTGATCTGCAGCCACCTGACTGTATGCTATGCCCATTGGTGGCAAACTCCATTGATAGGATGTACCTGCAACAGAGGCTATTACACTGTAGGAAAGCGTATCTCCGACAAATGAACAGATATTTTTTGTACCTGTCACCGTATCAATAACGGGAACGGTTGGCCGTGGCAGCACCTCAAAGCCGATATCACTTGTACGACATCCGTATGAATTTGTAACATAAAATGAATGTTGTCCGGTTGTAAGTCCGCAAGTCGTGTTTTCTGTCGGTTGTGATGTGCCTCCATCCAATGTATAGCTGCTTCCATTACCCACAGGACTATTGATTGTCAAACAGGCATTGGCACTTGTACAGGTAGGTTGCGTCACCGAATATTGCGGTGTTTCGGGTAATGGATTCACAGTTACAATAACTGTAACTATACTGTCACAACCAAAAACAGTAGGCTCATTGTGCGAGTAGCTGCCAGGTGTTGATACCACATCTCCCCAAGGCAATTCATAATGACTGCCTTCGCAAATACTCAATTCGTTGGTGATATGATATGTAGAATGAACAGTCAGATTAACCATAACAGTGCTGTCACAAGCATTGATTGTAGAGTACACATGGGTGTAAGTTCCTGTTTGATTGGCAGGTTCATTCCATGGCAACAAGTAGGTCGCATTGTCGCAAATGGCCGTATCTATAGTCACCAAATAAGTTGGATTCACAGAAAGGTTTACCGTAACGATACTGTCGCAACCATTGACGGTAACATAAGTATGCGTGTATGAACCTGCAACAGATACAGGATCGCCCCATGGCATTACATGAACCTGATTTTGACAGATGGCAACTTGCTCACTGGTGTGATAAGTAGGATTGATAACAAGATTGACCGTAACCAAACTGTCGCATCCATTCACACTTGAATAATTATAGTTATAACTGCCTGATGCAGCAGGAGTTTCACCCCATGGCAAAACATAGCCTGCATTGTCACATACGGTTGTATCGATGAGGGTATGATCAACGGAATGAAGGGTGAGATGGATGGTAACCGTGCTGTCGCAACTGTTGACAGTTGAATACGTATGCGTGTATACTCCACTGAGAGTTGGTGTTTCTCCCCAAGGAAGCACATATCCCGAATTTTCACAAACTGCGGTATCGATGTTGATTTGGTAGGAAGGATAAAACACCACATGCGCTGTCACTGTGCTGTCGCAACCGACAGCGCTTGTATACAGATGCGTATAATCTCCTGTAGTGTACGCGATATCACCCCAGTTCAATGTGTAAGGTGTGTTGTCGCAAGCCGAAATCTCTTGAGTGATGTTGTAAGTTGGATGAATCACCACATTGATGTTGACAACACTGTCGCAGCCATTGATGGTAGCATAAGAATGCTGATATGATCCTGATGAGGCGGGTACATCACCCCATGGCAAAACATAGCCGGCATTGTCGCAAACCACAGTGTCCATTGACACCTGGTAAGAAGGATAGAAATTGACATTGATGGTGACAGTGCTGTCGCAACCATCTGCTGCACTATAAGTATGTGTATAAGTACCTGCTTCATTGGCTAAACCGCCCCATGGCAAGGATATGACTTGTCCATTGCATACAAAAGTATCTTGCGAAGAAGTATAAACAGGTCGTGGATGGATGGTTGCCGCAGTAGCTGAAGCAAACAAACAAGCTGAAAGATTTTGCACATAAACCGTATAAGTTCCCGGTAACAGGTTGTTGAAAGTGTTATCAGGATAAGTAATCACATTTCCATTCAAAACATATTCGTATCCATTGCCAACCGGAGAGTTGATCGTTATGGATCCTGTTTCCGAACCGCAATTGGGTTGTGTAACAGCAAGTGTTGCAGCTGCAGCTGCAGGTCGAACAGGAATGTTGAAAGTTCTTACATCGCTGGTTCCGCAGGCATTCGTTGCCGTTACCTGCATCACACCGCCATTGAAGCCTGCTGGGAAAAGATAGCATATGCTGTTCCCGTTGCTTGCTATCGCTTCTGTTCCGCTAGGTGTTGTCAGTGACCAGCTATAGGTAACATCTGCTACTGGGTCTACACTATAAGTGGCACAAGTTCCACCCGGTGCAATGTGTCCACAAACCTGGTTAGGCCCACTGATGATGCCCGGTGTCGATGGCAATTGTGATTGATAAGAAGGAATATTCACACATCTTGCATTGCTCAGCCCGCAGTTGTTTTTCACTTTCACACAAAGCTGACCACCCGTAGGATAAGAGGGCAATACAATCGATGGAGAATTGGTTATAGTTTCACTGCCATCAGGTAAAGTCCATTGCCACTGAGGTCCAACGCCGGAAGGAGTTAAGGTATAAGTGACATCGCCTCCCAAGCAACTGTTACTGCCGGAAGCCGTAATACCAGATCCTGCAGGAAGCGTAGGCGCCTGTGCCTGAACATAGAATATGGTTATCGGGCTGATGCCACATTGATTTTCCGCACTGGCCTTGATTTGCTTGTTGGGTTGCAATTCCAGACCACAGAGGAATTTCACATATACTTCACTTGAATCACTGTTTGCACTCACAATTTGTATCAACCCATGATTAGGTGTGGACCAATGATATAATGTTGCACCGTAGGCGTTGGCAGTATAACGTATTAGTGTATCTGTACAGATAAACTGACATACATTCACCACGCTGCCTACAACAGGCGCGGAAGGAATTCTCGGCTGCTCATCCACCACCACATCAATTGAATGGTCTACCACACAGATGGTGGGATGTGTAACCGTAACCGTATGAGAGCCTGTTGCCACACCTTCAAAAACCGGAGATGATTGATAGGCCCCGCCGTCGATAGCATAAGCATACCCGGTGCCAACTGGAGTAAGTATGGTTACGGTTCCTGTAGCTGCAGTACAAGTAGGCTGATTGACTTGAGCTGTCAATGCCGGAGCGATAGATACATTCGGCAGGCTTAGGGTTTCTGTAGAACTGATTCCACAATCATTCAATGCCGTTACGGCCAACAGACCTCCATTGTAATGGATATCAAACTGTATGTCGATGCAAGGGGATGATGTGGTGTCTGTGTGACCATTCCAGCTCCAAGCATAAGCTACAGCACTGCTGGCCGGTGTTACACAATATTGAATAGGCGTCTGGTTGTTGATGCTTTCACAGATAGCCGTTCCTGAGGCTGTAACAAAAGCTCCAACAGGGAAAGTGGGTCTGTCTGTTCTCAGATAATAGATATAGGTAGAAGAATGTCCACATTCATTGATCGCATCAACTCTTATTTGCTTGTTGGGTTGCTGGTTGAATCCTGCAGGTATCGTGATGCTGATGCACTCCCCTGCGATAAAGGTACCCGACAAGCCTCCTGTAGTGGTTACATTTGGAGGAAGCGTCCATTGATAGGAAGTTGCGGTAGGTACAGGAGTGATGCAATATTGTAATTCTGTACCTGTTCCCATAAATGGACAAACATTTTCCGTAGCTGTGCTCATACCTGATGGAACAGGAGGAACCGTAGGTTGCTCATTGATTACAAATACTGCTGAAGAGCTGCATCCATTTTCATTGGTAACCGTCACCGTATAAGAACCGCTCAACAAATTGCAGAAATCGGTACCTGTTTGTGGTGAACCTCCATTTATACTGTAAGTATACACCGCACCAACCGGAGAGGTGACATTGATACATCCAGTCGCTGAAGTGCAAGTAGGCTGAACGATGTCTGCCACCGGTATAGAAGGCAGCGGATTCACAGTGAGTTCATAATGAACAGTGCTGTCGCAGCCGTTGGAAGTAGTGTATAAATGGGTGTATGTACCTGCATTAGTTGCAAACTGACCCCATGGCAGTTGATATTGTTGACCATCGCAAATTGATACCGCAATGGTTGTATCAAAGGTAGGATTCACATGCAGATGAATATTCACCACGCTATCGCAACCATATACTGTGGTATAGGTATGTGTGTAAGTAGTTTCGTCAGAAACATTACCGCCCCATGGCAGCGGGAATGTTTGATTGTCGCAGATGCTGGCATCCTGATTTACAATATAAGTAGGATGAATAGTCACATTGTATGTGACTATGGAATCACAACCACTGACAGATTTATATACATAGGTATATGCTCCTGTTTGATACACTGTGCTGCCATCCCAAGGCAATATATATCCCACATTATCACATGCCGCAACTTCAAAGCTGTGATGATAAGTTGGATTCACAGTTAAATTGATCGTACGTATGCTGTCGCAACCATTCACTGTAGAATACGTATGACTATAACTTCCTGCCTGGCTTACTGGCGTTGGATCCCATGGCAAAGCATAGGTTTGATTATCGCAGATAGCCACCTCTTCGGTTGTATGGTAAACCGGATTGACGGAAAGAACAATTGTAACGACGCTGTCACAACCGTCAGTAGCTGCATAAGAATGTGTATAGGTATCTGCTGATTGTGTGCTTCCACCCCAAGGGAAATCATAGGATGCCCCATCGCAGATGGCTGCTGTGGTAGAACTACTATATACAGGTTGTGGATTGATGGTCAGATTAACCGAAGTGGCCAGAAGACACAATGAAGTATTCTGCACACTCAAAGTGTAATTACCTGGATTCACACCGCTGATGGCCGTTGAAGGATAATCTGTAACTGTTCCATCGGACAAGATGTATTGATATCCGGCTCCAACAGGTGAAATGATATTGATAGTACCTGTAGTGGAATTGCAATTCGGCTGACTGATGGTGAAAACCGGAGCAGCAGCTGAAGTCCTTACCGGAATGTTGAATGATCGCACGCCACTTACACCGCAGTCATTCGTTGCCGTTACTTGCAACACACCACCGTTAAATCCAGCTGGGAATTGATAACAAATTGAATTACCATTACCTGGAATAGCAGTGGTTGTTCCATTAACCACCAGCGACCAGTTGTAGGAGGTGGCGTTATTCACCGGATTGACACTATAATTTGCACATGCACCATTGGGTGCTATATAATTACAAACCGCATTAGTACCGGTGATGATGCCTGGTGTAGACGGTACAGAAGAAGAGATGGAAGGAATGTTGGTACATCTGGGTTCACTCTCACCACAACTGTTTCTTACACGCACACATAATTGTCCGCCGGAAGGTTGCGTTGGCAAAGTGATGCTGGGCGTTGAGGTGATTTCAACAGAGCCATCAGGCAAAGTCCATTGCCAAGAAGAACCACTACCCCCTGGTACTAATGTATAAGTAATGACCGTGCCTGCACAAACATCTGTGCTGGACGGCACGATGGATGAGGCAGGCGGCAAGGTAGGCGCTTGTGCCGCTGTATAATAGATGATGGTTTCCGTAGCACCGCAATCATTCACTGCTACCACCCTGATTTGCTTATTGGGCTGATTTTCCAATCCACACGCGAAACTGATGTTGACAGTACTGTTGTCTGCGGTTACCGATGAATCGATTACAATCAATCCATGCGAAGGCGCATACCAATGGAACATGCTGGCGCCTGTTGCAACAGCTGTATAAGGCACTGCATTACCCGTGCAGATGTAATCGCAGATGTTGATAGGTCCTGTAACAGAAGGTGTGGCGGGAATTGTTGGTTGATCGTTGATTACAACGGAAATGGTACCATTGACCACACACAATGTAGGATGTGCTACCGTAATGCTATGTGTACCCGATGGCACATCAGCAAATACCGGTGAGCTTTGATAACTTCCTCCATCGATGCTGTAAGTGTATTGTGCACCTAATGGAGAAGTTACAGTGATTGTTCCGGTAGAAACAGCACAGGTGGGTTGCACTGCATCTGCGGTAAGTTCCGGAGCGATAAATACATCCGGAATGGCAATCACTTCAGAATTGCCAACACCACAAGGATTCAGCGGTTTGACTGAAACATATCCACCCAGATATGAATTATCATATTGAATGTCGATACAAGGCGTTGTAGTCGTTTGTGTATGACCTGGCCAAGCCCACAGATAACTGGTGGCATAAGCTGCAGGGGTAACACAATATGTGATAGGTGTATGGCTGATGATGCTGCTGCAAATTTCAGTGCTTGAGGCTGTTAGGCTGACTCCCACTGGGAAGTTGGGCCTGTCTGTTCTCAAATAATAAATGTATTGAGCACTTCGTCCACAATCGTTCACAGCTCTTACTTTAATCTGCTTGTTGGCAAGCGTACTAAAGTTGGCGGGGATATAAATATTGATAGAAGCCGATCCACTGAACGTACCCGATTGACCCAGGTCGGTGGTAACACCCGAAGGCAATGTCCAGATATATGATGTGGCACCAGGCACGGCATTCACTGTGTAGGTCAATGCAGTTCCTGAACCTTGTTCATTACATACATTTTGCTGGCCTGTGATACTGGTGGGCGCAGCAGGAATATGAGGTTGAGGATTGATGGTGAACATTGTTGAATTTGTACAACCTCCCTCTCCTGTTACCACTACGATGTGATCTCCCGATATCAGTCCGCAATTATTGACTCCAAATGTTGCGGAATTATTATCTAAAGTAAAGTTGCCATTGGCCGGACCGGTGATGGTAATGCATCCGGTGGCTACATTACAGGTGGGTTGGGTTAGATTGGCTGTTGGCGCTTCAGGTTCAGCTATCACAGTGATGGTAACTGAACCAATTGTAGTGCCGTTTACTTGAGCTGTATAGATTGTTGTTTGGTTCGGTGTAACAGTAACGGAAGATGTATTGTCAGCAGTTGGATTCCAAAGAATCACATCTCCCAACTGCGTTCCGATGATACCCAAATTCACACTTGATCCAGCACAAATGGTCGTATCTCCTTGTGTAAGCTGGGCAGCTTGTAAAATCACCTCAATGGTACCTGTAGACGTACAAGCACCATTGCTGACCGTCACACTATAGGTGCCAGAATTGGTAACATGAATGGTTTGAGTGGTCTCATGGGTGTTCCACAAATAGGAGGCATAGTTTGCTCCCGCATCCAAATCATAAGATGAGCCACTAACGGTGATGCTTGATTGTGCGAAAACAGGCGTTGCAATGCTGGGCAATACTGTAACGGTGATAGTATATGCGTCAGCACATTCATCGGCATTAGGGTAAAAATTATAAACGCCCGCTCCGTTGATTTCAGTAACAATGTTGCCAAATTCATCTGTCCAGATGCCTCCAACATTGTTATCAGAAGTAGAAGGCAATGCTACAGGCAAAGCAGAAATACAAATAGTGGAAGAAATCTGCTGGAAAACAGGAATTATCCTTGGACGAATTTCTATGCAAACCACGGCTGTATCTGCGCAATACCCTGCTTCAGGCGTAAAGGTGTAGCATCCACTCGTTGTATTGCTTATAGGCTGTGGACTCCATATGCCCGGTATGTTTTCCAAAGATGTGGTAGGCAGACTGATATTGTTAACCGATCCCTGACAGATAGGTAATATGGGTATGAAAGTAGGATGAATGATGGGCGCTATTGTCAGATGTAAAGTATCCGTTACCTCACAACCGGTGTTGTTGATATAGGTATGGGTATAGGTACCAGTTTCATTAATTGTTGAATCATTTGATGCCCAATGATAGCTACCGCAACTGGTAACATTATTGACTATCGGAGTTGGTGCAACACCCGTCACATCCCATGAACAAGTCGTTGCATTCCATGTGGCTGTTTGATAACATTCAACTGTTGGTTGTGTGGGTTGAGTGCCTGTAACATCCCATGAACAAGTTGTTGGATTCCAGGTGGCTGTTTGATAGCACTCAACATTTGGTTGCGTTGGCTGCGTACCTGTAACATCCCATGAACACGTCGTTGTAATAAATGTAGCAGTTTGATAGCACTCAACATTTGGTTGTGTTGGTTGTGTACCTGTAACATCCCATGAACAAGTTGTTGCATTCCAAGTTGTTGTTTGATAACAGGCCACGGTAGGTTGTGTAGGCTGTGTGCCTGTTACATCCCATGAACAAGTTGTTGCATTCCAAGTTGTTGTTTGATAACAGGCCACGGTAGGTTGTGTAGGCTGTGTGCCTGTCACATCCCATGAGCAAGTGTTTGTGTTGAATGTCGCAGTTTGATAACATTCAACTGTTGGCTGTGTAGGCTGTGTGCCTGTCACATCCCATGAGCAAGTGTTTGT
>CANGIT010000003.1 GCA_947454155.1 Chitinophagaceae bacterium | reverse complement strand
GCACGTGAACTGGGTTCAGAACGTCGCAAGACAGTTCGGTCCCTATCTGTGATGGGCGCTAGTAAATTGAGAGGACATGACTTTAGTACGAGAGGACCGAGTCGTATGTACCGCTGGTGTATCTGTTGTACCGCCAGGTGCAGTGCAGAGTAGCTATGTACAGCCAGGATAAACGCTGAAAGCATCTAAGCGTGAAACCTTCCTCAAGATGAGTTTACTTTTAAGGGTCGTCAAAGACTATGACGTTGATAGGCTATAGGTATAAAGGTGGTAACATCAAAGCCGAGTAGTACTAATTGCCCGTAAGCTTTATTTTTTATTTTCAACTTCGGTTGATCAATGGTTCCGTTTTATAACTTATTCCAGTATGTTAATCTTATTATGGTTCGTTCAAAGAGTTTTATATTTTCAAATGTTCAATTAGGTTTACACCTTTCAACATCTTGAATCTCTTCAACCTTTTGATCTTTACAAACGTCTTATGGTGGTTTTTCCGAGGGTGTTCACCTCTTCCCATACCGAACAGAGAAGTTAAGCCCCTCATGGCCGATGGTACTGCACCACAATGCGGGAGAGTAGGTAGCTGCCATATTTATTTAAAAGCCTTTCAGAAATGAAAGGCTTTTTTCGTTTTAATACATCATTACAAATAGTCCTGACATTTAGCTTTGCGAAACTATGGGTTCAAACCGATATTTCTGCACTGCCATACCTGCCAGCAGGCAGGTATATTTATAAAGCCTTTCATGAAACTGAGAGGCTTTTTTAGTATTATAATATTGGTTATGCTACTTATTAATTAATATATTTCACGGTAAATAAGACGTTTCGCAAAACGAAAGTATAGTTGTAGATTACAGCCTCTGTACTGTCATACTTTTCTGGTGGTAGACGTGTTAACATAAAAAGACTTTTAGTAAGCTGGTTGACTTTTAAATCTTATTCTTTTGAATTGTTATCATTTGCATGTAGAACGTATCAGCAAGAAGATATGTTTTTTTATAAGCTACTGTATTTTAAGAATCCCTTGAGCAAGTTGAGTCTTTTTATTGGCTTTCCTTTAAATTGTTTTTTACCTTTTTCTTACTTGTTTTTTTAATTGTCTTCTTATCAATGCTTGAAAAGATTCCATTTTCTTCACAATAAGAACATATGATAGACAAGAACTCTTTGCCATATTGTTTACTTTTAACCGGACCAAAACCTGAAATCTTAATTAAATCATTTAAGTTTTGTGGTAAGTATTTCGACATCTCCTCCAGTGTTGTTGCATTGGCTACCATATAAACCGGAAGACTTCTGTTTTTGCAGATTTCATTCCTTTTTTGTTTTAACTGAAATAACAATTCCGGATTTTCTATTTCAACTTTCAATTCATTTGATAAGCCGGCATAAAAATTCTTGACGAGTTTCGTTTTTTTATAGGTTTTGCTAACCTCCAAGAGCTTTTCGACCTGAAAACCTTCAACGCAAGATTTTAATTGCTGAATTTTAAAATCAATGTCGTCATAAAGCCGTTGGATGTGATTGTAGAATTCTTTTGCCAAGGTTTTACTGTCGGTTTCTGTATTTATTAGTTCTATGGGTTTCTTGATGTTTTCAATTGATTTTAAATAATACTTTGAAGCCGCAATGATCCTGTTTTGCATCGTTTCAATCAGCGGGATATCTTGTTGGGAAACCGTTATTTCCTCCATTTGTTTTTCAAATTTCTGCGCATAACTTTCTTCTTTGCGTACAGTCACTAGTATGTTTTCCAGTACATCATAACAAGAATTTGAAAAAGAATCTTTCTCTTTAGCATAAAACTCAAGTAGTTCTTTGCAAAGAATCAATAAGTCCGAGAAACTGAAGACAGCTTTCAGTTTAGCCAGCTTATAATCTTTTTTTGCTTTTTCAAGTAGTTCTACGCTTTCATTATTTTGTTCGTTTGAAAAATCAACAATTCGATGGTCTGTTTGAAAACTTTTTTTATTCAGTTTGCTTTTCAGAATGATTCCTTCCAAAGAAGTGCATCTGCTCAAGGCAACATAAACTTGTCCCGGTGCAAATGCTTCTCCGGCATCGATAATGGCTTTTTCAAAAGTCAAACCCTGACTTTTATGAATTGTGATGGCCCAGGCCAAACGCAAGGGAAATTGTGTAAAGGACCCTATCTCTATCTCTTCCAGCTTATTGCTTTCTTTTTCTAACGTATATCTGATATTCTTCCATTTTTCTTTCACCACCTCAATTGGCCAATCCTCTCCTTTACAGCTGACTATCACTTTTTCATCGTCGATAGAAGTCACAATCCCTATTTTTCCATTATAGTATCTTCTTACTTTTTCAATATCATTTTTGATGAACATCACCTGCGCTCCTTTTTTCAATGTCAATTGTGCATCTGCAGGAAAAGATTTCTCATAAAATTCACCTTCTACAAGGGCATCAAATTTTTTTTCATCTTCATTGATTTCTTGTAAGTTATACTGATTGATGACATCTGCTTTGTTGTTATGTGTGGTTAAGATGATGTAGTTATCATCTTTTGACGGTATGAAGCCGGGAAGATATCTGCTGTGTAATTTTTCAAAGCCAACCTCATCCATCTCATTGTTTCTGACCTGGTTTAATAATCGAACAAATACAGGGTCGTTTTGTCGGTATATTTTTTCCAACTTGATTTGGACAGGTGGATGGTTTTCCAAAACTCCACTATGAAAAAAGAAAGGACTTTTATAATGACGTGATAAAATAAACCATTCCTCATCTTTTACCACCGGCGGCAGTTGATACAGGTCTCCGATGAAAAGCACTTGCACGCCTCCAAATGCTTTTTGATGCTGATTTCTCACATGGCGTAAAACAGTGTCCATCGCATCGAGGAGATCGCATCGCACCATGCTGATCTCATCGATGATCAGCAGTTCCAGATTTCTCATCACTTCTCTTCTGTCACTGGTCAATTTCAATCTGCTTAGTAAACTATTTTTGTCATTAGCCCCATCTTCTTCGTGGGAAAACCTCGAAGAGGGAATGAAAGGTTGAAATGGCAACTGAAAAAAAGAATGAATGGTGACACCTCCCGCATTCATCGCCGCAACACCTGTGGGTGCCACAACAGCAATGTTTTTTGAGCAATGTTCTTTACAGAATTTAAGAAAGGTCGTTTTGCCTGTGCCTGCGTTTCCGGTTAAAAAAATATTGACATGGGTAAGATTGACGAAATCAGCAGCCAGTTGAAAGGTATCGGAATATTGCATAAACAGTCAGAAGAATAAGATACCAAATGTACAAGATTGAACTTCATATCAATTGTTTTATTCGTCGGCTATTTATGTTTTTTTTCGCAACAACAAAATAAAAATATCACCTCTACGGGGTTCTGTATCCACTTAAACGTTACGGGCTATATTTCTTTCACCCCTTCGGGGTTTTATGTCTGTGTATGAATTTATGAGTTAATGTTGTTTAGCCGTTGATGGCTTAGTATAAAGGGTGTTTGTTGGTTGAAATCACAAACCACAAACCACAAACCACAAACATCAAACATGATATTGTTGTAATTTGCGTCAAATTGAATTCAATTGCCCCAGAAGCTACTATTAATCACTCCGCCGTTCACTCAATTGAACACACCTTATCCGGCTACTGCATACCTGAAGGGATTTCTGAATACCAAGCAAATTTCTTCTTATCAGTGCGATCTGGGAATAGAAGTTGCACTCGAACTTTTTTCTGCTAAGGGGCTGGATAAAATTTTTCACCTGCTCCCCTCCATCAACCAAGATAAATACCAAACGCTGTCTGAAAATGCCAGACGCATGATCTTGTTGAAACAAGACTATCTGCGTACCATTCAGCCTGCGGTTGAATTTTTACAAGGCAAAGCCAATACACTGGCTTATGCCATTGCCGCCCGTAATTTTTTGCCTGAAGCGTCTCGCTTTAAACAACTGGATGATCTGCATTGGGCTTTTGGCAATATGGGAATTCAAGACAAGGCCAAGCATATCGCCACCTTGTATCTCGAAGATATCAGTGATCTGGTGAAAGAAGGTATTGATCCGCATTTTGGCTTGAGTCGGTATGCCGAAAAGCTGGGCAGAAGCGCACATGCTTTTGATGAATTGCAGGAAGTATTGCAAAATGAATATTCTTTCATGGATGAGATCCTGATTGAAAAATTGCAAGCTCATTTGCAACATGCAAAGCCTTCATTGGTGGCGATCTCTGTTCCTTTTCCAGGCAACCTGCTGGCTGCTTTCCGTTGTGCCCAGTTCATCAGGAAAAATCATCCTGCCGTAAAAGTGGCCATGGGTGGCGGTTTTCCCAATACTGAACTTAGAAGCCTCAAAGACCCCCGTGTTTTTTCTTATTTCCATTTTATCACTTTGGATGATGGAGAGGCGCCCATAGAGAATCTGATAAAATTGATGGAGGGCACAATTAGTTCGGACCAATTGAAGCGAACTTATCTTTTGCAGGATGGGGAAGTAACATATATCAACAATACTGCGTGTGCCGATTATAAACAAGGCCAGGTGGGCACACCTGATTACAGCGATTTATTGTTGAATGATTATATCCATGCCATAGAGGTGATCAATCCCATGCACAGCCTCTGGAGCAATGGACGCTGGAACAAACTAACGATGGCGCATGGTTGCTATTGGGGGAAGTGCACTTTCTGTGATGTGAGCCTCGATTACATTAAAAAGTATGAACCGCTTACAGCCCAGATGCTCTGCGACCGCATGGAGGACATCATTGCTCAAACCTGCGAAACAGGATTTCATTTTGTGGACGAAGCGGCTCCACCTTCTTTGATGGGCGCTCTCGCTATCGAGATCATCAAAAGAAAAATGGTGGTGAGCTGGTGGACCAACATCCGTTTTGAAAAGACGTTCACCAAAGACCTTTGTTTGCTGCTTCGTGAAAGTGGCTGTATCGGCGTTTCGGGCGGATTGGAAGTAGCAGGCGATCGATTGCTGAAGCTGATCAACAAAGGCATCACCGTTGAACAAGTGGCATTGGTCAATAAAAATTTTACAGAAGCCGGCATCATGGTGCATGCGTATCTGATGTATGGCTTCCCCACACAAACCGCACAGGAAACCATCGACAGCATGGAAATGGTTCGCCAAATGTTCAAGGCCGGCATTTTGAAATCAGCCTATTGGCATCAGTTCACCATGACGGCGCATAGTCCAGTGGGACTGGAGCCCGAAAAATTCGGCGTACAAAAAGCAGCTCAACCCCACATCACATTTGCCGATAACGATGTGGAGCATATCGACCCCAGCGGTGCTGATCACGTGACCTTTGCTCAAGGCTTGAAAACATCTTTGTTCAATTACATGCAGGAAACCGGACTGGATGAACCCTTGCACAAATGGTTCGATTTTAAGGTGCCTAAAACCTCCGTAGCTGCAGATTATATCATCAATATTTTGACTGGCGATACCTTAAGAGCGTATAAACCCACCACTAAATTGATGTACATCGGGGTCGCACCTTGTTTGGAAATCGTAGTCAAGTCAAAAAAAGGTAATCAATGGGAGATGGCTTCCATCATCTTCGAAACCAAAAGCACAACAGTAAATATCAAGGTAGATAAAGCCCAGGGCGAATGGTTGTATCATTTGCTGCAGCAACTAACAGAAAGCCATAGCCGCACACTTACCATGAAAGAGGTGATGGATGATTATACTGCGTTCGGTCTCGAAGATTTTGAATTGTTCTGGGATAACAAACCGGTCAATCAGTTGAATAAGGTGGGATTGTTGATGATGTAAGAAGTGCTGGGTAATTCAATTTTGTCAGGTTTGATAATGAAAAATAAAATGTTGAATCCTTGAATTCAAATGTCTAAACTTCAATCACTAGAAATTCTTTTTTAAGTACTAGGAAAAAAAATCCCCCAACAGAAGTTGAGGGATGAGAATTATTTGAATCGTGCAATAAATGCGAATAGAAATAATTGTAAAAGATTAGAAATCTCTGTTGTAACCGCCGCCGCTGCGACCGCCACCACCGCCGTAACCACCACGGTTACCGCCGCCGAAGCCGCCACCACCGCGATTACCGCCACGGAAGCCGCCACCGCCGCCACCTGGACGTTTTTTGTACTCACCTTCAGGACGTGGTTGTGATTCGTTAACGATCAACTTACGACCCATAACTTCGTTTTCGTTCAAGCTTGAAATGGCTGTACGAGCTGCGTCGTCGTCTTCCATTTCAACGAATCCGAAACCTTTGCTACGGCCGTTCATTTTGTCCTTTAAGATTTTAGCACTGGTTACAGAACCGTACTGTGTGAAGAGATTCATCAAATCGTCATCAGTCATAGACCAACTCAGATTTCCTACATAAATGTTCATTGTAAAAAACTGTTTAAAAAAATGAAAAAAAATAGAATGATTTAGTTAATACAATGAACTGAAAATACAATTAAAGAAAAGTAAAATCAGCCAAGGCCAAAAACCAAAAACATTACTTGCCTATAAAGATAAGGGGATTAAATTGAAATTTCAACATAATCTGAATAAATAAAATCAAGTAATAGAAAAAACCACCTGTAAAAGGTGGTTTTTTCTATGAAATTGGTGTGCAGTGGTTACTCTGCAATGACTTCAAATTCAAGTTCGGTTTCGTTTCCGTTGCCAAAATCAACTTTCGCCTTGAATGTACCCAATTCTTTCACTTCATCAAGAATGGTGATACGACGACGATCGATTTCGTAACCTTTTTGCTCTCTGATGGCACGTGCAATCTGAACAGAAGTAACGCTTCCGAAGATTTTTCCGCTTGTTCCGGTTTTAGCACCGATTTTAAGCATACCATCTCTCAAAGCAGCGATTACATTGTTGATTTCTGCCAGCAGTTTAGCCTCTTTCTTGGCTTGTTGTTTCATTCTTTCCTGCAACATTTTCATGTTGCTGGGATTTGCTTCAACCGCCAGTTTTTTAGGAATAAGGTAGTTACGACCGTAACCATTTTTTACGGTTACCAATTCATTGGCTCCGCCCAGGTTGTTTACATCCTGGATTAAAATTACCTGCATGATTTTGCATTTTTACCCAATCCTGCTGGGCAGGACTTTCTTCAGACTTGTAGCTGAATTAGGGTGGTTAAATAAAATTGTTTATTTCAGAAGATCTGTCACGTAAGGCAGAATAGCCATTTGACGGGCTTTCTTGCAAGCTGTGCTTACTTTACGTTGGAATTTCAAAGAGTTTCCGGTAATACGGCGTGGCAACAATTTACCTTGCTCGTTCAGGAATTTCTTCAGGAAGTCGGCATCTTTATAATCGATATAATGAATGCCCATCTTCTTGAAACGACAGTATTTCTTCGGACGCTTGTCAGCTTTGATCGCTGTCAGGTACTTGATTTCATTTGCTTTTGCCATGATTATACCCCCGCTTTTTCAGATGAAGAATTTACGCCACCTCTCTTTTTAGCATTGTACTCAACGGCGTATTTGTCGAGTGCAGTGAACATGTGACGCATTACGTTGTCGTCACGCAAAAGTTGAATTTTCAACTTTTCATTGAAGCTGGATGGCGCAGAATACTCCATTACCCAATACATACCAGTGGTTTTCTTGGCAATGGGATAGGCCAGTGATTTCAATCCCCATGGATTGGTGTGCGTTACAGTACCGCCATTGTCTTTAACCAAGGCTTCGTACTTTTTCTGAGCAGCTTTGAAATCTTCCTCAGAAAGCACAGGGGTGAAAATCACCATCAATTCGTAGTTGTTCATTTCCCTGTTTTTTAATGAATGAATAAATATTTCGTTTCCCAAAATTATTTCGGGGGTGCGAAGGTAGGGATAATCTTGTGAAAACTGAAGTTTTAGGGAAAGAATAAATGAAAAATGTAAAACGTAATGGTCAAGTCATTTTTTGGCTTACAAGTTTACCTGTTTACTGTTTTTTCATTGTCAAAAACTCCATACAAAGAAAAATTCTGCCAGTCGTTGGGCTGGTTTGAACTTACAAACAGGTGAACTTTTTAATGGCATCCTTCTAACTTTCAGTTTCAATCATCCCCCTCATTCCACCTTATACACCGGAAGCCGCATGTGGCTTTTTTCGTAATAAGCGGAATGTTTATAGATGAAATCCAGTATTTGGTGCGAATCGGAGGCAAATGCGGGTTCATTTTGTTTCTTTTCTTCCAGCTCTTTTTGCAAAAGGGGATTTTCTTTCAGGATCTTGGCGGCAATATCTTCCCAACGGTAATCGCTGTAGCCTTCTTTTTGTTGAAGAATGGCATCAAAAAAATTCCAGGCGAAAAAGCTGTCATCTCCACGGGGCTCAAGCATTTCGGCCAGATATCTGCGCGTGGGTTGCCGGCTGCTGATGAGAAAGTCTCCTGCCAAAAATCTGATGCTGTCGGTCACCTCCCGGGTTTTTACTTCATAATTCTTATGGTGCTTTTCATAAGCGGTGGGGTAGCTTTTATAGGATTGAATATAGGTGACCGTAACTTTAATTGTAGTATCATTTTTGAGTGGCATCATATTCACACCATTTGTTTTCATCCTTTCAATCACCTCGCTCCAGCCAGCCTGTATGATATAGTTCTCTGGTACTTTCACGCTGTCGATGGCTTTGAAATAACAATAAAAAGGAATGCTTTGTACAAAAGGCTTTTGGTGATTGAAGTAATATTTTTGAAGTCCGGTGGCCTCACTGACAGCTGAATCTTTTTCATAGCCCTTAAAAATCATCTGATTTTTTTTGGTGGTATCAGGCGCCCATTTGAGGGGCAGCCAGGTTTGATGGGCACAATAATCCATCTCTTCTTTTCGCTTGGCAATGATGGCTTGACTGTTGATGGACGATTCATTAATCATGCTAAACATCAGGTCGTAAGTGGATTTTACCCTTTGCGAAAAAGGCTTGAGCATATGGGTTTCGGGCACAAACGAAAACGAATGGAATAAAGCGGCATAGCCCGAGCCATATCGCGGAGGCTCATAAAACATGGTCATGCCTTTGTGTGTATCTGTATACTCAAAATCCACATAAGGCACCAGGTCCCAGCCTTTTTTAGCCATACTTGCATAAATCAAGGGTTCAAAATGGTCTCTCAGCCATTCGCCTTGTATTTTACCCAGCTTGTCATATTGTGTGGTCAGCAAAGTCATTGTATGTTGGTAGTCGGCACCATCACTCACATGATTATCGATGAAAATATCGGGATTCAGCAATTGAAAGATTTGACTGAAGCTTTTCGCTTCTTTGCTGTCGCATTTGGTGAAATCTCTGTTCAGGTCCAGCAATTGCGAATTTCCCCGGAAACCATAGTCTTCCGGACCATTTTGATTGGCTCTAGAGGTGCTGCTTCTGTTCAAGCATCCTCCAATGTTGTATACAGGAATAATCCCAATGGCCACATTGTCGGGTATACTATTATGGGTTAACAAGTCTCTGGCCATCATCATGCAGGCGTCAATGCCATCGGGCTCTCCGGCATGTATGCCGTTATTGATCAGGAGAACCACCTTGCCTTTTTCATGCCATTTTTGGGGATTGAAATCATGGTCTTTACTCATTAAAAAAAGATGAAGGGGTTGGCCGGCATCTGTTTGCCCCATACACATCAATTTTGCGGTGGTACTTTTTTGGGCCAGCATTTCATACCATTCAATGGCTTGAAGGTAAGTGGCCGATTGTTGGCCGCCGGATTTTTCAAAAGGAGTTTGGGTCAAGGCAAGTGAATTGTCCGAAAATGATTTTTTTACCTGGGCTTGCAAATTATTATTGAGTGAAATGGCAATCAGCAGAAGGAGGAGGAAGGGTTTCATCGCATTTTGATTTGGTGTAAGGTTGGATGACAGGTTTTCAGTAAAAACAAAAAACCTGCACAAAGGCAGGTTTAGCGTATAAAAATTTGTGGATGATTATTTTTTTAGCGCGTTGATTCTCAGAGCCAGTTTTCTTTTCAGGTTGTTGGCTTTGTTTTTATGAATCGTTCCGCGTTTAGCTAATTTGTCAATCATGGAAGCTACTTCAGGTAGTTCTTTGGAAGCTTCTGCTTTTGTATCGATTGCTTTGATGTCGCGAATGGCGTTACGGGTGGTTTTGCCATAATAACGGTTACGCTCATTGCGCTTTGCACTCTGACGAACATCTTTTTTGGTAGCTGCGTGATTTGCCATGTAATTCTCGATTTAAGGGACGCAAAGATAGGCATTCACTTTTACAATCCTATTATTTTTTTAGTTTTTTTTCTGATGTACTCAAACGTTACTGTAAAATCTCTTTCATTTTCTGTAAAATCCTACGTAAAATCTTAAGTTTTAGAACGATATTTGCCCCCGATTCCAAAATTCACTGTCAACGTGGGAATTTTTAGTTCAGCGGCTCGTTCAAAAATGACAATAAATCCCCACAAAGTTTTTCACAGTGTCAATTATAGTAAACTAAAACTAACCATTCAATCATTTATCCGAAAATGAAGGATTTTCAATATATCACCAATGCAACACCAGCCTTTATTGAAGGCTTGTATCAGGAATTTGTAAAGGATCCGCAAAGTGTAGATCCCGAATTTAAAAAATTCTTTGAAGGGTTTGATTTTGCTGTGGCCAATTTTGGCGAATCCATTTCTGCAACAAAATCGGGAGCGCCTGTTCCTGCATCGGGAATGGATAAGGAGTTTGCTGTTTTTCAGTTAATTGCCGCTTATCGTAAAAAAGGACATCTGGTGGCTACGACCAATCCAATTCGCGAACGCAGAGATAGAAAAGCGAACCTCGATCTCCAATTTTTTGGTCTTTCTGATCAGGATTTAAATCAGGAATTTTTTGCCGGAGAGTTTGTGGGTCTGGGCAAAGTTAAGCTCAGTGCGATTCTGGCTCATCTTAAGAAATGTTATACCCATAATATTGGGGTGGAATTAAGTGCTATAAATGATACAGATAAACTCGAATGGCTCACCCAGGCTGTAGAAGCCAAAGTTTTGCAGCCTTTGGCCATTGAACAGAAAAAAAGAATTTTACAAAAGCTGAATGAAGGGGTGATGTTCGAAAAATTCCTTCATACCAAATACATTGGTCAGAAGCGTTTCAGTTTGGAAGGCGGAGAAACCACCATCGCAGCTTTGGATGCTATCATCAATACAGCTTCAGAAAACCTGGTAGAGGAAGTGGTGATTGGCATGGCTCATCGAGGCCGTCTCAATGTATTGGCCAATATTCTTGGTAAAACTTACGAAGAGATTTTTAATGAATTTGAAGGCAATGCACTGCCGGATACCACCATGGGTTCGGGAGACGTGAAATATCATCTGGGTTTCAGCAGTGATGTGCAACCACCTTCCGGTCATAAGGTACATTTGAAATTGTGCCCCAATCCTTCGCATCTGGAAGCGGTTAACCCTGTAGTGATTGGTTATGCCAGAAGCAAGGCGGATGTGATGTACGACAGTAATTATGATAAGATACTGCCTATATTGATTCATGGCGATGCCTCCGTGGCAGGACAGGGTATTGTGTATGAAGTATTGCAGATGAGCAATCTGAAAGGCTATTATGTGGGCGGCACCATACATTATGTAATCAACAACCAAATTGGTTTCACCACAGATTTCGATGATGCCAGAAGCGCCAATTACTGTACATCTGTGGCCGCAATGGTTCAGGCACCAGTATTTCACGTGAATGGGGATGACCCCGAAGCGGTGGTTAAAGTGGCCGAAATAGCCACACAATATCGCCAGCGTTTCAATGCCGATATTTTTATCGACATGGTTTGCTATCGCCGTCATGGACACAACGAAGGTGACGAACCGAAGTTCACGCAGCCTACTTTATATGCGCTGATTGATAAGCACCTCAATCCAAGGGAAGTTTACACCCAATTCCTCATCGAAAATGGAGAGCCCGACGCAAGAAATCTTGCCAAAGAAATGGAGAAGCAGTTTCTCAAAGACTTGCAGGACCGACTCGATGAAGTGAAACAAAATCCACTGCCATACAAATATCAAAAGCCTGAGCTTTGGTGGCAACAGTTGAGAAAATCCACTGAAAATGATTTTATCGCTTCACCCGAAACCGCTATCTCAGAAGATAAAGTGAAGTCTCTTTTTGAAGGCTTGATGAAATGGCCCGAAGGGTTTACGCCACTGAAAAAAGTGGATAAGATGCTGCAGGATAAAGTGAAGTTATTTCAGGACCAGCAAAAAATCGATTGGGCAACCGCCGAACTGATGGCTTATGCCAGCCTCGTCAGCGAAGGGAAAGATGTACGAATGAGCGGCCAGGATGTTAAAAGAGGAACGTTCAGCCATCGCCACGCCATACTTTTCGACGAAAAAACCAATAAAGAATACAGTCGCATTCAGGCCTTTTCAAAAGACAACGCGCAATTCAGAATTTTCAATTCCTTATTAAGCGAATATGCGGTCCTTGGATTTGAATATGGATACGCTTTGGCCAATCCCAATACGTTGGTTTTATGGGAAGCCCAGTTCGGTGATTTTGCCAACGGGGCTCAAATTATCATCGATCAGTTCATTGCTGCCGCCGAAACCAAATGGCAGATCATGAGTGGATTGGTGATGCTGTTACCTCACGGATATGAAGGCCAGGGGCCTGAACATAGCAGCGCAAGAATGGAACGCTTCCTGCAACAATGTGCCGAATTGAACATGGTGGTTACCAACATTACCACCGCAGCCAACCTGTTTCATGCTTTAAGAAGACAACAAACCTGGCCATTCAGAAAACCATTGATTAATTTTTCGCCCAAAGCCAACCTGCGTCATGCGGGCAGTTACAGCGAAATTGCAGATTTCACCACAGGTGGGTTTAAGGAAGTGATAGACGACAGTTCGGTGAAAGATTCTTCCGCCATCAAAAAAGTACTCATGTGCAGTGGCAAAGTGTATTTTGATCTGGAAGAAAAACGTCAGAAAGAAAACAGGACAGATATTGCCATCATACGCCTCGAACAATTGTATCCGTTGCCTCAGCAGCAGATTGATGAGTTGTATAATAAATATGCGAAAGCTATTTGGTTCTGGATTCAGGAAGAACCGATCAATATGGGAGCTGCTACCTATCTGAAAATGAACATGGGCAAGAATGTCAATTTCTATATCTGTGCAAGATCCGCCGGTGCGGCCACTGCAACAGGCTATGCTAAAATTCATGCACAACAACAAGCCGAACTGCTGAACAAAGCATTCAGCATTTAATTCATCATTCGTTTAAAAAGTCGATCATATGTTTCAGAGTTTAAGTGAGAAACTGGAAAGTGCGTTTAAGAATATCAAAGGACAAGGCCGCATAACCGACCTCAATATTGCCAATACCGTCAAAGACATTCGCCGTGCGCTTGTGGATGCGGATGTGAACTACAAAATCGCCAAAGAATTTACAGACAAGGTGAAAGACAAAGCCCTGGGCACCAAAGTGCTGATGGCGGTCAATCCTGGTCAGCAGATGGTTAAGATTGTACAAGATGAGTTGACGGATTTGATGGGGGGCACGGAAAGCGACTTCAATATTTCGGGAAGTCCGGCGGTGATTCTGATTGCCGGCTTGCAGGGGAGTGGTAAAACCACTTTCAGCGGAAAACTGGCCAATTATCTGAAAACTAAAAAAGGAAAATCTCCTTTGCTCGTGGCCGGTGACGTTTATCGCCCTGCTGCGATAGACCAATTGGAAGTGCTGGGCGGCCAGATTGGTGTGGATGTTTACTGTGAAAGAGAAAACAAGAATCCTGTCAACATCGCTTTAAATGCCATCAAGGAAGCGAAAGCTAAAAACAAAAACGTGGTCATCATCGATACTGCCGGTCGTTTGGCCGTTGATGAAGTGATGATGCAAGAAGTGGCGGATGTGAAAGCTGCGGTTCAACCCACAGAGATATTATTTGTAGTGGACAGCATGACGGGTCAGGATGCCGTGAATACAGCGGCAGCGTTCAATGAAAGACTCGATTTCTCGGGAGTAGTGCTTACAAAACTGGATGGCGATACCAGAGGTGGTGCCGCTTTGTCCATTAAGTATACCGTCAACAAGCCCATCAAATTCAGCAGCAGCGGCGAAAAAATGGACACGCTCGATGTGTTCTACCCCGACAGAATGGCGCAGCGGATTTTGGGAATGGGAGATATTGTGAGTTTGGTGGAAAAAGCCCAGGAACAATTCGATGCCGAAGAAGCCGCCAAGCTGGAAAAGAAGATCAGAAAAAATCAATTTGATTTTGAAGACTTCAAAACACAATTACAGCAAATCAAGAAAATGGGTAACCTGAAAGATTTGCTGGGCATGATTCCCGGTGTAGGCAAACAAATTAAAGACCTGGACATCAACGATGATGCTTTCAAGGGCATCGAAGCCATGATCAATTCCATGACGTTGGAAGAAAGACGTAATCCCGATATCATCAACCCAAGCCGCAAACAACGCATCGCCAAAGGAAGCGGCAAAGAACTGGCTGAACTCAATCAGTTTCTCAAACAGTTCGAACAAATGAAAGACATGATGAAAATGATGAACAAGATGCCTATGGGCAGAATGCCGGGAATGGGTAAGATGATGGGAAGAGGATGATTTGAAGGTTGTTGATTTATAATTTGATGATTTGGGAGTTTGATGGTTTGTGGCCCCGCTGAGTCTGCAGTCCAGTTTAATAAATCTTTTGAATAGCTTACTTCATTGAACATCTTGAACAGATCTTTTCTGCCAAACATTTATTTGGGCATTTCCCTAAATTTTCTCTATCTTCGCTCCCCCTTGTAAAAAAGGGATAAACCCTATTTGTTCACAACCAAAGAAATTTCTATTTTTTATGGCTGTTAAAATGAGATTGCAAAGACATGGCTCAAAGAAGAGACCATTCTATTTCATTGTTGTTGCCGATGCGCGTAGTCCTCGCGACGGTAAATTCATTCAAAAATTAGGTACATACAATCCGCTGACTGTTCCTGCAACCATTCAGGTTGACCGTCAGAAAGCATTGGACTGGCTGCAAAAAGGTGCTCAACCCACCGACACTGTTCGCCGTATCCTTTCTTTCAAAGGCGTACTGTATCTGAAACACTTACTTCGCGGAGTAGGTCTGGGACTGTTTGATGAAGCCACTGCAATGGAGAAATTCACCAAGTGGAGCACCGAACATGATGCTCAGGTTTCCAAACGTCAAAGTGCCCACAAAAAAGCACGCACCGACCGCAGTCAAGCTCCGGTAGTAAGAAAAGTTGAAGTACAGGCAGAAGCTGCTCCGGCTCCTGAGGCAGATGCTGCTCAGGAAGAACCTAAGACAGAAGAATAACCTATCTCTGGCCGAAAAAGCTTTCTAGTCCCGCTTATTTACAGCGGGACTTTTTTTATTACTTTTTATCTTTCAATTTGTAATCTCCTTATCATTCTGTTTTAACTTGCAGCCATGTCGCAATACTTCAAAATAGGCAAACTGGTGGCTGTACATGGACTCGGCGGTGAATTGGTGCTACAGCACAGTCTCGGAAAGAAAACTTCGCTTAAAGGACTGGAATGCATTTTCATTGAAGAGCAAAAAGATAATTTCATCCCATATTTTATTGAGACCACCAAAATCAAATCAGATACAGAAACGCTTTTGAAATTTGAAAAAACTGATAGCCGTGAATCCGCTAAAAGATTTTCTTCAAGAGAAGTGTGGCTCGAAGCCGAAGATTTTAAAAAATACGCCGGACAATCAGCCCCCATTTCTTTGTTGGGATATCATGTCATTGATGGCGAAACTGATCTTGGCGAAATCATCGAAATTATCGAGCAACCACATCAGGTATTATGTGCCATCATGTATAAAGGGAAAGAAGCGCTCATTCCTTTACATGAGGATACGCTCAATAAAGTGGATAAGAAACACAGAAAAGTGTTTGTGGACCTGCCCGAAGGCTTACTGGAAATCTATTTGTGATTGATTACATCGTCTTATGGGTGATGATTTTGTAAATCATTGAAATGATCTCGATGAAGATCACGGTAATCAATAGCCGAAACAGCCAGATTCTCGATTTTTCAGCAATCGCCAATTTACTGCCAATATATCCGCCTACATAGCTGCCTACGGATACCATAAGGCCTGCTTTCCAATTTATCATTCCGCCTGCATCAAAAAACAACAAGGATACCAAAACGAAAATCAGGCAAAGCGCCGATTTCATGGCATTGGCTTTAATCAGATCCATACCCATGTTTAATGTTAGAGCCAACAAAATAAAAGTCGCAGTATCCAATACAATCAAGCCTCCCCAAACGCCTATGATTAAGAAAATCAAATAAGTTGACCTGCTGATGGCAATAATGCCGGAAGGTTGATGGAAGGTTACTTTTTTAAATTTGGTTAAGGCCAGTGTTAAAGAAAACAACAGGGCCGCCATCAAAAGATATTTTATCGCATTGTCCGAGAGCTGTTCCACTAGCAACACACCTCCAATGGTTCCGATACAAATAGGAATGACTAGAGTAACTGTTTTTTTCCAGTCTATCAATCCGACTCTGTGAAAATGAAGGGTAGAAGAAAAAAAGCCTACCGCAACCGGAATCCTGTTGGTGGCATTGGCAACAGATGGAGGGATGCCTAAAAAAATCAGTAATGGCAGGGTAACGGCTGAGCCGCTGCTCACCATGGCATTCAAGAAACTACCTAATAATCCTGCAAATATTAACAAAATACCGGTTACAAATTGATTCATCAGCTTAAATCATTAATGCTATAAAATAAGAAGAACTTGGTTTATTTCAGTTGCTTCATCAACGCAGAAAATTCTTTGGGGTGAGGAGCCATTAGTTCCATTTTCTTGCCTTGTTCATCTGTAAACACCAAGCGATAGGAATGAAGAGCCAACCTGCTGATCATTGGTCTCTCTTCGAGTTCGTGTTTACTGAGTTTATAATTCTTTTTGAAGGAAGATACCAATACTGGTTTTCCATCGCCATAGAGAGGGTCGCAGGCTAGTGGGTGTCCGATGTTTTTGGCGTGAAGCCTTATTTGATGAGTTCTTCCGGTATGCAGCTGAAAAGAAACCATAGAGAAAAATCGGTTGGCTTCCAAAGTTTCGTAGCCGGTTTGCGATGGTTTCCCATTCCGATGAATCATCATGGTGCCTTTGATTATCGGGTGTTCCATGATGGGTGCATCAATCAGTCCTTCAAGTGGGCTGGGCATTCCAATTACAATACCTAAATAATATTTATCTACTTTTCTCTCTTCAAATAATTGAGATAGAAAACGGTGTGTAGCTTCCGTTTTGGCAAAAAGGATGAGTCCACTCGTGTCTTTGTCCAATCGATGTACCGTGTAAATCTGGCCATATTTTTGAACCAAGAGGTCCTTTAGGGAAATTTCCGATTGAGCACGGTTGGGAATAGATAATAGTCCTGAAGGTTTGTTCACCGCAACAAACGAATCATTCTCAAACAGGATTTGAAAAATAGGTTTGGCCACAGTTATTTCTTTTTTTGAAAAGAGGCATTGAGATATTTCAACAGGCGAATTTCTTTTTCATTCAAATGACGCCATTTGCCCCGTTCTACATTTTTTTTAGTCAATCCGGCATACATCACCCGGTCGAGGCCTTTTACATCATAACCCAGATGTTCAAAAATTCTACGAACGATACGGTTGCGTCCACTATGTATTTCAAGACCGATTATTGATTTGTCTCTGGAATCGGCATAAGCTAAACTGTCTACATAAACAGGGCCATCTTCCAATGTGATCCCTTTCAATATTTTTTCGAAATCACCTTTTGTAAGTTCCTTGTCGAGTTTGGCTTCATATACCTTGCGAACTTCAAAACTCGGATGTGAAAGCTTTTGTGTTAAATCGCCATCATTGGTCAACAAGAGCACGCCCGATGTATTGCGATCCAATCTGCCGATGGGATAAACTCTTTCAGTGGTGGCCGATTGAATCAATTGCAAAACTGTTTTTCTGCCTTGAGGATCATCAGTTGTGGTGATGTAATCCTTAGGCTTGTTGAGCAAAATGTATTGCAGGTTTTTTGTAACGTAGATTTTCTTGTTATTGTAAGTGACTTCGTCGACGGGCTGTACTTTATAACCTGGTTCGGTGGCTACCACGCCATTGACTTTTACTTTTCCTTCGGTGATAAAACTTACCGCATCTCTTCTGGAGCTGATGCCGCAATGTGCCAGGTATTTATTCAAAGGCATCACAGCTATCGGCTGATTGCTTTTGCTTTTCTCCGATTTTGCAGGACTGTTTTTTTTGTTGGATTGAGCGGTTTGGGGCTTTTCTTTTACCGGGGCAGCCTCACCTCTTTTGCGTGCCATTCTGGCCTGGTATTTTTCTTCTTTAACCTTGTCGAAATAAGCAGCGCGTTCTTTTTTAAATTTTTTCTTTTCCTGACGGAATTCTTCTTTTATGACACTGTTTTTCTTTGGATTGGAAAACTTTTTGAAAGGAGAAGTTGGCTTCATATTAATAATTTGCTGTTTTGCAACAGTAGTGAAACTCAAATATAGCGATTAATTAACCGAATTGCTGGTTGTGGTAAATGAAAAAGCGGCATTTGTACAATGGCCGCTTTTCAATGATGATCGAAACTGAAATTAATTAACCTTTTTTTCTTTCTGCTTTTGTGGTTTTTGTTTTTTGCGCTCTTCAATTTTTTTAAGCTGATCTGAAGTGAACATCTTGCTTCTGCTTTCCTTTTGCTGAAGTATCAAGGCTCTGATTTTCATTCTTTTTTGTTGATCATTTAATTTGGAATCATTTTTAATCTTAAGAATGTCATTTCTCAATTTGTCTCTGTTTTGTTTGATTTGGCTCACCTGATCATCAGTCAATGATAACTTTGTTTTCATTTTATCCAGATGATGGCTAAACCTCTCTTCTTTCTTTTTCTCAATTTCTTCTTTAATATTGGCCAACTTTTGCTTTTGTTCGGCAGTCAGGATTTGGTCTCTTTTGTCGCGCATTTCACGGCGAAGTGCAGTTGCTCTGTCATTGAATTCCTTGACAGTAATGTTTTGCTCTGTGCCAAGGGTCTCTTGTTTTTTCCTGAATTCTTCTTTGATTTCTTTGAGTTTGCTCTTTTGTTCTGTACTCAAATTCAATTGTCCCATCAGTTTGTTATCTTTTTTGTGCATGCCCTGATGGTTGTCCTTATTGGTTCCTTTTTGGCATTTTGGCTGGGCGAAAGATGTGCTCAAGGCCAACATGACGAGAGCGATAAAAATTATTTTTTTCATAAATGAAATGATTTTGCTTCCCTAGACACTGCTATTAGTGTGTGGTTTAATTGTTTCAAAAAAATGTATGGAGCTTTTATTTATTAGCCAGCTGACCGCAAGCGGCATCAATATCTTTACCGCGGCTTCTTCTTACCCTTACATTCACTTTGTTTTTGGCCAAATGGTCTGTGAAACGTTGCGTCGCGTCTTCATCGGGTTTCTGGTAAAGTGCGTCGGCAATTGGATTGTATTCTATGACATTGATAAGATGCGTGGGTATTTTTCTATAAATTTTGATAAGATGGTCGGCATCTTCAATGCTGTCATTTTTATCTTTAAAAAGTATGTATTCAAGGGTGATGTCGTTTTTGGTATGGTCGTAGAAATAATTAAGCGCTTCGATCAGGTGATTGATGGAGTTGGATTCATTGATGGGCATGATTTCATTGCGCTTATGGTCGGTAGGGGCATGTAATGACAACGCAAGGTTGAATCTTACCTTATCCTCGCCCAGTTGTTTGATCATTTTGGCAACGCCCGCAGTGGAAACCGTAATTCTTTTAGGACTCATATTCATGCTGTCGGAGGCGGTGATACGGTCAATCGATTTGAGCACGTTTTTATAATTCAGCAAAGGTTCTCCCATACCCATGTATACAATGTTGCTCAGTTTCTTGTTGTATATCTTTTCACTTTGTTCATTGAGGATGGCCACTTGGTCGTAAATTTCATCAAAGCCGAGATTACGTTTGCGCTCCATTTTTCCGGTAGCACAAAACTTACAGGTCAAACTACAGCCGATTTGAGAGGATACACAGGCCGTGTTTCTGTTTTCGGTTGGAATCAGCACACCTTCAATCAGATGGCCATCATGTGTTTTGAATCTGGATTTTACCGTGCCGTCATTGCTGTATTGTGTAGCATCTATCTGGATGCTTTGAAGGGGGAAATCTTCATTCAGCTTTTTTCTGAGTTCCAGTGGAAGATTGCTCATGTCGTCGAAGCTCCTGGCATTTTTTTTCCAAAGCCATTCATAGGTTTGCATGGCACGGAATTTCTTATCGCCAATGGATTCAAAATACGCTTTCAATTCGGGCAAGCTGAATTCTTTGATATTTTTAGTACTGAGCATAGGGCAAAGATAATCATACAATGAGGTTTAAAGCGTCAACATTTCAATCAACTCCACGAAAGCGATTATATTTGTATACTGTCCAAACTTATTCAAATCATTTTTATGGAAACAGTTTATGTAATTGATGCTGTAAGAACGGCAATTGGTAAATATGGAGGCGCCTTGTCTGGCATCAGACCAGATGATCTGCTGGCCAACACCATCAAAGCGTTACTTGCCCGAAATTCCAATCTTGATGTGAATGTGATTGAAGATGTCATTGCCGGAGCCGCCAATCAAAGTGGAGAGGATAACCGCAATGTGGCTCGCATGGCCGCTTTGCTGGCCGGGTTACCTACTACAGTGGCCGGCAATACGGTTAATCGCCTTTGCGCCAGCGGACTGCAAGCCATTATGGATAGTGCCAGGACTATCGCCTGCGGTGATGCATCAGTGATGATTGCCTGTGGCGTTGAAAGCATGAGCCGTGCACCTTTTGTGATGCCCAAGGCTACCTCTGCATTTGACAGAAACGCCCAGATTTTTGATACAACAATGGGCTGGAGATTCATCAACAAGAAGTTATCAGAATTGTACTTCCCTTATTCAATGGGAGAAACAGCGGAGAATGTGGCCAAACAATGGAACATCAGTCGCATGGCACAGGATGAATTTGCCATGTTTAGCCAACAGAAATATGCGAAAGCCCATCAGGCCGGAAGATTTACAGATGAGATTGTACCTGTACAAGTGCAATTGGGCAAGGAAAATTTTGTATTCGACACCGACGAACATCCACGGTTGTCAACACTGGATCAATTGTCAAAACTGAAGCCTGCATTTATCAAAGATGGCACGGTAACAGCAGGAAACAGCAGCGGAATCAATGATGGCGCATCTGCCATGCTGTTGGCCAATGAGGCAGCCGTAAAAAAATTCGCTTTAAAACCAATGGCCATCATTCGCTCTATGGCCGTAGCAGGGGTGGAGCCTGCAGTGATGGGCATCGGCCCTGTGCCCGCCACAGCCAAAGCCATTAAAAGAGCCGGAATCGAAATTGCTTCTTTGGATCTTATTGAATTGAATGAAGCTTTTGCTTCTCAAAGCATTGCCTGCATCCATGAATTAGGTCTCGATCTTGAAAGGGTGAATGTAAATGGAGGTGCAATCGCGTTGGGGCATCCGTTGGGTTGCAGCGGCGTAAGAATTTCGGCTACCTTACTTCATGAAATGAAAAGAAGAAAAAGCAAGCTGGGATTGGCCACCATGTGTGTGGGTGTTGGTCAGGGAGCAGCCATCATTTATGAAGCCATTTGATTAGCTTAGTGCTTCATAAAGCTGTTGGATAGCAACAGTTTGCTGCATTCCGTTGGAAAGGTTTTTAACCACCGCTTGACCTGAATCCATTTCATTACTGCCGATGATCACAGCATAACCAATCTTCTTTTTTTCGGCATATTTAAATTGTTTGTCGAGCTTGGCGCTTTCATGGTAAAGCTCGCAAGAAATTCCTTGGGTTCGGAGGCTCATCATGATGGGATAAGCAAATTGGTTTTCTTTTTGCCCCAGGTTAAAAAACAGTGCCTTGGTGCTGGTTTGTAAATCAGCCGGGAACAAAGAGAGCTCCTCCAATACATCATAAATTCTGTCTACTCCAAAGCTGATGCCCACTCCGGCAATGCCGCTTACACCAAACAAACCGGTGAGGTCATCATATCTGCCTCCGCCGCCAATGCTTCCCATCTTCACTGCATCGGGAGCTTTTACTTCAAAAATTGCACCCGTGTAATAATTTAATCCTCTGGCCAGCGTAAAATCCACTTCAATGTTTATTCCCGGAGTCTGTTCGATGATGGTAGTCAATTCTTGAATGCCCTCCTGCGCGATGCTATCTTTAGCAAGCATGATCGACATTTTTTCAAGCTTTTCCTGATTGCTGCCGGTTACAAACAAATAAGATGCAATGGTGTCTATTTGTTGAGCGGTCAATCCACGTTGTTCTAATTCTTGTTTTACTTTATCGATGCCAATTTTATCCAGCTTATCGATGGCGATTGTAATGTCGGTGAGCTTTTCGGCACCTCCGCAAATTTGCGCCAGCCCGGCAAGTATCTTTCTATTGTTGATTTTTAAGGAGTAGTCATTCAATCTTAATTGAGTAAATACCATATGATAAATTCCGGCCAGTTCAATTTCATTCAATAATGAAGGACTGCCTACCACATCGGCATCGCATTGTGTGAACTCTCTGTATCTTCCTTTTTGTGGACGGTCGGCCCGCCATACAGGCTGGATTTGATAGCGTTTATACGGCAGTGTCAGTTGGCCAAAATTCATCGCCACATATCTGGCAAAAGGAATGGTTAAGTCGTATTTCAGTGCCCGCTCAGTTAAAAGGGAGGAATTTTTTCCTTCCATCACTTTTTCGAAACCTTCTTTTGCTTTTTCTGCATTCTTGGGGTCGCCAAGTCCATTGTTGAGAATTTTGAAAATCAGCCTGTCGCCTTCTTCGCCATATTTGCCCATCAAAGTTTCCAGGTTTTCCATCGCAGGGGTTTCCAACGGTTCAAACCCGAAAAGCTCAAATGTATTTCGGATGGTATTGAAAATATAGTTGCGTTTTCTGACCGTTTCAGCCGAAAAATCTCTGGTACCTTGTGGTATGCTTGGTTTTGACATTGTGTTGTTTTAAGGGATGGATTGGTATTTTTCAATAATCACATCGCAGGTGCTGTTGATGAGTTCGTAAACTTCATGAAACCCCTTTTCCGGCCCGTAGTAAGGGTCTTTTAGGTCTTCCCCCTTTCCTGGGTTTAGTTCATCAAGAAAGAGCATCGCTTTTTTGGGGGTGAATTTATCCCCGGCTATTTTTTTTATGCCTTGCATCACGTCGTCAGCCATGGCATAAATGATGTCGAAATCATCAAAATCGTTCGCCTTGAATGGCCTGGCTTTTTGATGACGTATATCAACACCATTTTCAAGAGCAACTTTAATACTAAGATGATGAGGAGACTCGCCGGCATGAAAATCGAATGTCCCGGCGCTATCTACCAACCAGTTACGTCCGGCTTTATCAGCTTTGTGTTGCAATACGCCTTCGGCGATTGGACTTCTGCATATATTACCCAAACAAACCATCAGGATTTTCATGATTGCATTTTTAAGTTGTAGGCCAAATTCATAACTCATTGATCGAACCACCCCAGAATTGTTTCGTCATAACGTCTTCAGCGACTTCAAGTGCAACAAGTTAAGTTGCGCAAAGATAATTATTCGGCACTTTGTGTGGAATATTATCAATGCGTACATCCAAAAAATGAATCGGGATTTTTTATCCTAAATTTTTTCCACTTCAAAAACTAATTGCCATGGAATCCAATCAAATTCTGCAGTCAGACGTACTCGACATCATCTTTGAAAACAGAAACAAATCTTATGGCGCTTACATTTTAAGAAAAGAATACGACAACAGGCTAATCAAATCGCTGATGATCATGATGGCGATGGTAGGCCTCGTCGCATTTTTAGTGTCAAGAAATACCCTGAACTCCAATATCCGTCCTGCCCTTAACATAGAAACAGTTCTATATAAAATGGCACAACCTGCCACCCCTCCCAAAAAAACTGAACAGCCCAAGTCAGTTGCGGCCTCCTCCAAAAAAGTTTCTGCTCAAACATTTGTCACTCATGTGGCCATTGTCAACAACAGAGACAGCGCCACACATATGGTAAAAAATCTTGACAGTGCCATGATTGCATCTCATACGGGGGAGGGGCCTGCAGGTGCGGTGCCCCTGGTGAAACAACCCTTGGATATTACAGTAGGAAGGCCCGGAGGTGGTGAGAATGTGATCAAAACAGGCAATAACAATGTGGAGATGATAGCAGACGTTATGCCTGTCTTTCCTGGCGGAGCTGATGCTTTAAGAAGGTTTTTGGAAAGAAATTTGACAACGCCTTCAGAATTGGAGCAGGGTGAGATGATAGAAGTGAAAGTTCAATTTATTGTAGGTTATGATGGTCATTTAAAAGGATTTCATGTGGTGCAAGATGGAGGAGAAGTGTTTAATAATGAAGTGATCAGGGTATTGAAAAAAATGCCTGATTGGGTGCCAGGCAAAACCAAAGGTGAAAATGTTTCGGTTTATTACACTATTCCTGTAAAATTTATGGCAGATTCGCAATAGGCCGATAAATCTGTTTAAATTGCGACCCGAAAATAGTATTTGCAAATGTCTACTACTGAGGATAATCGCCAAGAAGAATTCTCCGCCAGAGAGAAAGGGCTAATGAGAATGAGAAGTATCATGGATTTCGGTATGGGTACGTTATGGATGGCCATGGGTATTTTTCTCATTTTTGTAAGACATTTCAGCGATGAACTGGCTGCCAAATACGACGACCCTGCGATGAAATGGTTTGGCAGTATCTGCATTGTTTATGGCGCTTTCAGATGGTTTAGAGGGATTAAGAAAAATTATTGGAAAGAAAGATGAGGATTGGCGTAACAATATCAATAGCGTTGTTTTTGTTTTCTTGTCAAACGCAGCATAAGGTAACAATAAATGATACTCCGGATGCCGGAACCATCAAAATCAGTGTGGACGAGTCATTCAGGCCTGTTATGGAGGCGCAGATTCATTTATACGAGCTTTCTTATCCCGAAGCACATATCATTGCAGAATACAAGCCGGAAGCTGATTGCTTCAGGGATTTTTTTAAAGACAGTACAAATAGAATGATAATTGTTGGCAGGGGGTTGAATGCAAAAGAAGAAAATTTCATGATGGATTCGTTGCATTACAATCCAGCTTGTCAGCCGGTAGCTTCGGATGCGGTAGCGGTGATTGTCAATAAAAATCAACCCGATACACTTTTCACTTTGGCGTCTCTTCAGCAATTGCTGCAAGGCAGCAACAAAGAAAAAGTAGCGGTATTTGATGGGCTGAATGCCACTAGTACTGTCAGGTATATCAAAGATTCCATTCTGAAAGGAACACCATTCAACTACAATGCGGTTAAAGCGGCAAGAGGCAGTCGGGAAGTAATTGAATATGTTGCCAATCATGATGATGCGGTAGGATTCATAGGGATCAGTTGGATTGGGAATCCTGAAGACAGTGCTCAGGTAAAAGCACTGGAAAAAGTAAAAATCGCATACGTCAGATGCGATCAATGCCAGGATCAGCCTTATGTGAAACCTTTACAGCAAAGCTTGCTAACCAGAAGATATCCTCTTACAAGACATCTCTATTATATCCTCAAAGAAAATTACGCCGGATTAGGAACAGGTTTTTCTTCATTTCTAAAATATGAAAGAGGGCAATTGATTTTCAGAAGGGCTTATTTAGGCCCGGTGATGGATTTGGATGTCAGGGCCGTGCAGATTAATGAGCGGCTACCTAAAAATTAAGTAATCATTTAATTATAGTTGTCTATTTTTATCAAGGTAAAGTCATAAAATAAAAAAACATGAACAAGTTTACATTTGGATGGATGGCAGTGCTGACGCTGATTTTCGGTTCGTCATACGCTCAAAATCCCATTGATCAGGGAAAGAAATTGATCATCAATGAACGTTTCAATTCAGCCAAAGATTATTTTCAGAAATTAGTGGCCTCCGAACCCGGCAATGAGGAAGCGGTTTATTGGTTGGGGCAGTCGATGATTCGCTCAGAAGAAAGTACACCCAAGGATTGGGCAGATGCAAAAGCCTTATATCAATCCAAACTCCCCGTTTCCAACAGTCAGTTATTGATGGCGGGTATCGGTCATATTGAATTATTGGAAGGGAAAGTGCAAGATGCGCGTAATCATTTTGAAGCCGCGGTATCACTTAGCCAGGGTAAAAACATTGCCGTATTGAATGCCATCGGTTTTGCCAATGGAAACCCCGATAGTAAAAATGGGGATGCGGTTTATGCTATAGATAAACTGAATCAGGCCACTCAACTGAAAAAATTCAATGATCCCGATGTACTTGTCAATTTAGGAGATGCGTGGAGAAAAAATGACAATGGCGGAGAGGCTTTGAATGCCTATAACCGTGCATTGGTGATTGATCCCAATTATGCGCGTGCCAATTATCGTATTGGGAAATTGTACCAAACGCAAGGGAGAGGACAAGAGTCCATCTTCATGGAATATTACAATAAAGCGATGGCCTCAGATCCCAGTTTTGCTCCGGTATATGGCAATCTGTTCAACTATTATTACGAAACAGATGTGGCAAAAGCTGCGGAATATTTCGAGAAGTGGCAGGCCAACTCCGACAAGGATTATAAATCTTGCTACTATGCAGCTGCACTCAAATACGCACAGGGATTTTTTATGGAAGCTATCATGCAGTCCGATGAATGTATCAAAGCGGAAGGTAGTAATCCTTACCCCAACTTGTTCGGATTGAAAGCCAATGCTTACAACAGGCTTAAAGATTCAGTGAAGGCGGTGGAAAACTTTGCAGAGTACATCAAACGCCAACAACCCGAAAAACTCACCTCTGGAGATTACCTAGAATACGCAAAAAATCTCTTTAAGATTCCAGGAAATGAAGCCCAAGCGGGTATGCTCGTAGACAAAGCCGTAGCGATGGATTCTATCGAAATTAACAAAGTTCAATATCTTAAAGCCATAGCTGGAACTTATGAAGGCAAAAAAGAATACTTGAATGCAGCGCAATGGCACAGAAAAATAATTGGTGTAAAAAAGAACCCTTCCAAAACAGATATATACAATGCGGGGTACAATTATTACAGAGGATCTAATTATGATTCTGCCATCGCTTTGTTTAACCGGTATACACAAAAATTCCCTGATGACATCCTGGGTTATTTTATGATTGGGAAAGCCAGCTGGGCCATAGATACCACACTGGAGCTGGGTTTGCCTTTAGCCGCATTTGAAAAAACGATTCAAATTGGTGCTGCAGACTCCTTGAAATACAAATCACAACTCATCACCAGTTACAAATATTTTGTGGCTTACAATGCCAATATCAAAAAAGACAAGCCCACTGCCTTAATGTATATCGAAAAAATACTGTCACTAGACCCTAACGATGCAGAAACTTTGGCCAATAAAGCAGCTTTAGTTAAAGCACCGGCAAAACCTCAGCCAGCCAATAAGCCCAAAGAAGCTGCAGTCAAGCCCTGATTGGAAAATTAATCATGGATGACAGAATATTATCAACCCGTTTTAACCAACGGGTTTTTTATTTGATTTTTATTTTGGATGGGCATTGTATATTAATAAGCATGGCTTATTTTTGCCCATCATTTTCAAGCGATTAATATGCCTACATATTTTCTACAGGCTACAGTCAGCAACTCAGCCAATTACATCCCGATTGCCATACAGCTTTTATTTGCTATTGGGCTGGTCACTGTTATGATTTGGGGGTCCAATCTTTTGGGGCCTAAAAGGAAGACTGCCGATAAACTTCAAAACTTCGAAAGTGGAATTGAAATCAAGGGCAATGCCCGTCAGCCTATGGCCATCAAGTATTTTCTGGTGGCTATTTTATTTGTACTTTTTGATGTGGAAGTAATATTTTTCTATCCCTATGCTGTCAACTTCAAAGCGCTGGGCTGGGAAGGATTTTTCGCTGTGGTTTTGTTCGTCGTTTCTTTTTTGGCTGGCTTCATCTACATCTTCAAAAAAGGTGCGTTGAAGTGGGAAGATTGATTGAAATACAGACAATGGCTTAGCCATCAAATATTAAACTTTTTAACTCTTAAACATTTAAACTTACATAATGTCTCGTCCCGTACAATTTAACAACACGGTAAAATTTCAGGGTATTCCCGAAGGATATATGGGTGAAGGCTTTATGGCTACCAGTTTTGATAAGGTAGTTGGCCTGGCTCGCAAAAATTCTATTTGGCCTTTGCCATTTGCCACCAGCTGTTGCGGTATTGAATTTATGGCTACAATGGCCAGCCACTATGATTTGGCTCGTTTTGGTTCTGAAAGGGTTGGCTTTTCACCGCGTCAGTGCGATTTGCTGATGGTGATGGGGACTATCGCTAAAAAAATGGGTCCGGTTTTAAAGCAGGTATACATCCAAATGGCAGAGCCGCGTTGGGTAATGGCAGTAGGTGCTTGCGCCAGCAGCGGAGGTATTTTCGATACCTACTCCGTTCTTCAGGGTATCGACCAAATTATTCCTGTGGATGTTTACGTTCCCGGGTGCCCACCCCGGCCAGAAGCGATTTTGGATGGGTTTATGAAAATTCAGGAACTGGTGCATGCAGAAGGTTTGAGAAGAAGACACAGCGACCAGTATAAAGAATTGATGGGCAGTTATGGAATACAATAAAATTGTTTCATAGGTTTTATGCTTGCTTGCAGGCAGGGATTCCCAAGGTTCAATAGGTTAGTTAAACGACATTTTTAAACCCCTTGAACAATTGAAATTTCTACAACTTGAAATTATGTTGACAAACGAAATCATACAACAACGACTGACTGAAAAATTCGGTGAACAGCTAACCGGATGGATGGAGCCCTATGGCATGCTTACTTTCACCGCAGCCAAAGAAATTAACCTCAAAGTTTTGCAGTTTTTGCATGATGATGAAGAAATGAAATTCACATTTCTTACCGATTTGCAGGCCGTGCACTATCCCGATCAAAAAGGGGCAGAGCTGGCTGTAGTTTATCATTTGCACAACTGGACCGACAATGTTCGTATCCGTTTTAAAGTATTTACTGACATTAACCAGCCAGATGTTTTTAGTGCAACAGCATTGTATCAGTCTGCCAATTTCATGGAAAGAGAAACCTATGATTTTTTTGGCGTGAACTTCGTTGGTCATCCCAATCTGATAAGAATTTTGAATGTGGATGAAATGGATTATTTCCCATTGAGAAAGGAATATCCATTGGAAGACCAAACCAGAATCGATAAAGATGACGAAATGTTTGGAAGAGGATAGGATGATGAGAAAATTTGACCATTTGAAGATGTTTTCATTGTTCATTTTCAAATCATCAAATATGCAAACCACCAAATTGAAATTATGAGCGAACATATTCTTTTGCCTGAAGGCAGCATTGAAAAGCAGACAACCACTCTTAATCTCGGTCCAACACACCCGGCCACACATGGTGTATTTCAGAATATTCTGGAATTGGATGGCGAAAGAATCATGAAGGCTACTTCAACTGTAGGCTATATACATCGCGCTTTCGAAAAAATTGCTGAAAGAAGAAATTTATTTCAGATTACACCACTTACAGACCGATTGAACTATTGTTCATCTCCCCTCAACAATATTGGCTGGCATCTTACTTGCGAAAAGTTGCTTGGTGTTTCAACACCAAAACGTGTAGATTATCTCCGCGTCATCATCATGGAGCTGGCACGCATCGCCGACCATCTCATTTGCAATTCAATTGTGGGGGTGGATAGTGGGGCTTACTCTGGCTTCCTCTATGTGATGCAATTCCGCGAGTTGATCTATGAGATTTATGAAGAGGTTTGCGGCTCACGATTGACCACCAATATTGGACGCATCGGCGGTTTTGAAAGAAATTTCACAAATACAGCCTTCGAAAAAATTGAAAAGTTTTTAGATGAGAAAACGGGCTATCCGGCCCAGCTCAAAGAGTTTGAAAACTTGTTTACACGTAACAGGATTTTCATGGAGCGTACCATTGGCTGCGGTCCAATTGCTCCCGAAAGAGCCATGAATTATGGATTTACCGGCCCTAATTTAAGAGCCGCCGGTGTAGACTATGATGTGAGAGTGCACAGCCCTTACAGCAGTTACGAAGATTTCGATTTTACAATACCAGTGGGCAGTACCGGCGATTGCTATGATCGTTTTCTGGTGCGCAACGAAGAGATGTGGCAAAGTTTGAGCATCATCAAGCAAGCTTACCAGAAAGTACAGGAATTCAAAGGTGCTGAAGCGGAGGTTTATCATGCCGATGTACCGGCCTACTACCTGCCGGAAAAGAAGGATGTGTACACCAAAATGGAAGCACTCATCTACCATTTCAAAATCATCATGGGCGAAACTGAAATGCCTGCAGGAGAGGTCTATCATTCTATCGAAGGTGCCAACGGCGAATTGGGTTATTACCTGATCAGTGATGGCGGAAGAACGCCTTATCGATTGCATTTCCGTCGTCCTTGTTTCATATACTATCAAGCCTATCCCGAGTTGATTCAGGGTGGCATGTTGAGTGATGCGGTGATTACGATGAGTAGTTTGAATTTGATTGCCGGGGAGTTGGATGCATAAGATATTTGTGATTGGGGATGATTAATGGGTGATGATTGATTTGCAGTAAAACTCATAAACCTGCAATTATTACAAACCCATAAAACCTATTAAACCAATAGAACTTATTGAACTATAAATATGATTCAGTTTAACGAAAAAACCATTTCGAGAGTGAACGAGATTATTGCTCGTTATCCCGATGGTAAACAAAAAAGCGCATTGATTCCTGTGTTGCATCTTGCGCAAGTGGAATTTGACGGATGGCTGGATACGCCGGTGATGGACTATGTGGCAGCGCTTTTAAAAATCACACCCATTGAAGTTTATGAGGTGGCCAGCTTTTACAGCATGTTCAATTTGAAGCCTGTAGGGAAACATGTTTTTGAAGTTTGTCAAACCGGCCCCTGCATGCTGAGAGGATGTGACGATATTATCGATTACATCAAAAAAAAGCTGAACATCAAAGTAGGCGAAACCACAGCAGACGGAATGTTCACACTGAAAACCGTGGAATGCTTGGGAGCCTGCGGCTATGCGCCGATGATGCAATTGGGCAAACATTACAGAGAACATCTTACCAAAGAAAGCGTGGATCAGATCATTGAAGAATGCAGAAACAAATAAGAAAGAATGGAGGCCATCATACCATATCTCACTTTTAACGGACAAGCCAGAGCGGCCTTTGAGTTTTATGCCAAAGCTTTAGGGGGTCAGTTATTAAGTCTGCAAACTTTCGGTGATGTAAATCCACATGCCGAAGAGGCAGATAAAGACCGTGTGATGCATGCCATACTGAAAGCAGGCAATTTGACCATCATGACCTCTGATACCCGCAGTGCTGACCAGCTTGTTCAAAGAGGTGAAATGATCAGCTTGTCGATCAATTTTACTGATGAAAAAACCATCAATGATACTTTTGAAGCCTTGTCGGAAGGATCCACAATCGTGATGCCACTTCAGGATACTTTCTGGGATGCCCGTTTTGGCATTTTGAAAGACCGCTTCGGAATTCAATGGATGTTTAATTACGATAAACCCAGGAATGACTGATTTCATTCGTGACGCATATGAGCAAAAAACTATTATTGAACAAAGCGCATGTTGAAGGCATCCGACATTTTGATGTTTACAGGCGCGAAGGCGGATACGCAAGTATTGAGAAAGCATTGAAAATGCAACCGGCCGACATAGTCGAAGAAGTGAAAAAAAGCGGTCTTCGCGGTCGTGGTGGAGCAGGCTTCCCTACTGGGATGAAATGGAGCTTTTTGGCCAAACCCGAAGGCGTTCCCCGTTACCTTGTTGTGAACGCCGATGAGAGTGAGCCCGGAACTTTCAAAGATCGTTATCTGATGGAGTTCATTCCTCATCTGTTGATTGAAGGAATGATTGTGGCTTCTTTCGCTTTGGGTAGCAACAATAGTTATATCTATATCAGAGGAGAATATGATTGGGTGGCCGATATTTTGGAAGAGGCCATCAAGGAAGCGCATCAAAACGGCTGGCTGGGTAAAAATATTCAGGGCAGTGGATTTGATTGCAACATATTTGTGCAAAGAGGCGCCGGGGCATACATCTGCGGCGAAGAAACCGCTTTGCTCGAATCTTTGGAAGGCAAAAGAGGAAATCCAAGAATCAAACCGCCATTCCCGGCTGTTAAAGGTTTATGGGGTTGCCCAACAGTGGTGAACAATGTTGAAACCATCGCAGCAGTTGTACCTATCATCAATGAAGGTGGCGACGAATATGCCAAAATAGGTATCGGACGTTCTACGGGTACCAAGTTGATTTCGGCCTGTGGCAACATCAATAAACCCGGCGTATACGAAATTGATATGACCATTTCTGTGGAGGAGTTCATTTTCAGTGATGAATATTGCGGCGGCATTCCCAATGGGAAAAGGTTGAAAGCCTGTATTCCTGGCGGATCTTCTGTACCTATTGTGCCTGCCAATCTGCTCCTCACCACAGCAAAAGGTGAAAAAAGGTTGATGAACTATGAAAGCCTCAGTGATGGCGGATTTGCCACCGGTACCATGATGGGGTCGGGAGGATTCATCGTGTTGGATGAAGACCAATGTATAGTAAAACATACCTACACCCTGGCGCGGTTCTATCGCCACGAAAGTTGCGGACAATGCAGTCCTTGCCGCGAAGGAACCGGGTGGATGGAAAAGATTTTACAAAAGATTGAAACAGGAAAAGGTGAGATGAAAGACATTGATCTGCTTTGGGATATCCAACGCAGAATTGAAGGTAATACCATTTGTCCTTTGGGAGATGCCGCTGCCTGGCCGGTAGCTGCAGCTATTCGCCATTTCCGTGATGAGTTTGAATGGCATGTGAAGAATCCTGAAAAATGCCTGACTCAAAATTATGGTCTGGCCAATTATGCAGATCCGATTCAGGTTGCCGGCTAAACATTAATTAATTGCCTTTTGAATTTTGATTATTATGGAAACTGTATCAAATAAAATAAAAGTCACTATCGACAACATCACTGTTGAGGTTGATCCCGGCACCACCATTTTACAGGCCGCCCGTATGATTGGAGGTGATGTTACTCCGCCCGCAATGTGCTATTACAGCAAGTTGCAAGGTAGTGGCGGTAAATGCCGCACCTGTTTGGTGGAAGTGGCCGCAGGCTCTGCCGCCGATCCGCGTCCGATGCCTAAATTAGTGGCCAGCTGCCGCACTGGAGTGATGGATGGTATGGTAGTGAAAAACATCACCAGTGAAAAAGTGCCCGATGCTCGTGCCGGTGTGGTGGAATTCTTGTTGCTGAATCATCCGCTCGACTGCCCGATTTGCGATCAGGCCGGTGAATGCCATCTCCAAGATCTGGGTTATGATCATGGCAAAGCAGGGACACGTTATGAGTTCTCCAGACGCACTTTCAAAAGAATCGACATCGGACCTTACATACAGCTGCACATGAACCGTTGCATCCTTTGCTACCGTTGTACGTATGTGGCCGACCAAATCACCGACAGTCGCTCACATGGTGTGATCGACAGAGGCGATCATGCACAAATCTCCACTTACATCACCAAGGCCATCGACAATGACTTCAGTGGCAACATGATTGATGTATGTCCTGTTGGCGCACTCACCGACAAGACTTTCCGATTTAAAAACAGAGTTTGGTTTACCAAGCCGGTTGATGCGCACAGAAATTGTACAACCCCGGGATGTTGTGGCAAAGCCACCCTTTGGCTGAGAGGCGATGAGGTGTTCAGGGTTACGGCTCGTAAAGATGAATGGGGAGAGGTGCAGAGTTTTGACGGAAAAACAGGTTGGATTTGCAATACCTGCCGTTTCGAGTCCAAACAAACTTCACAGTGGACCATTGAAGGTGTAACAACCATCAGCCGCCACTCCGTGATCGGTTTGAACAAATACCAAACACTGAATATGCCGCAGGAAACTGTGAAGAAAGTGATGCACGGCGTAGAACCAAAATTGTTGATGGACATCCACAGCGTGAGTGGCGTTAACAATCCTGATATTCATCTGAGCGAAATCGACAGACCTGCTCATTCCAGCGACTTTAAAAAGTAAAATGATGCTTCAAATTATAGACCTGGCTTTTATACTAGAAAAACTGATTTTGATTGTTGTGGTCATCTCCGCATCACTCGTAATCGCCATGTACACCACTTTCGCCGAAAGAAAAGTGGCGGCCATTTTGCAAGACAGAAGAGGGCCCAATCGTGCCGGTCCTTTTGGAATGTTGCAGCCTTTGGCAGATGGTCTGAAACTTTTTTTCAAGGAGGAAATCATTCCCGATTTTTCTTCCAAATTCCTTTTCATTCTTGGTCCTGCCTTGGCCATGATGACGGCCATGATGACGAGTGCCGTGATTCCTTGGGGAGATGTGATTGAAATTGCCGGCAGGAAAGTCAGCTTGCAAATTGCGGATATCGACGTAGGCATCTTGTATGTTTTTGGCGTGGTGAGTTTGGGGGTTTATGGCATCATGATCGGCTCTTGGGCCAGTAACAACAAGTTTTCTTTGCTTGGTGGTTTACGCGCTGCTTCTCAGATCATCAGTTATGAGCTGGCCATGGGGATTTCCATGATTTCCCTCTTGCTGATAACGGGCAACCTCAGCCTAAAACAAATGGTGCTTCAGCAACAGCATGGTTTCTACAATGTGGTTTACCAGCCGCTTGGATTTCTGATTTTCCTGATTTGCGCATTCGCAGAATGTAACCGTACGCCTTTTGATCTGCCTGAAGCCGAAAATGAACTGATTGGCGGCTATCATACCGAATACTCTTCGATGAAACTGGGCTTTTTCCTTTTCTCAGAATACATCAACATGTTTGTCAGCAGTGTCATCATGTCTACGTTGTTTTTTGGAGGTTACGATATCCCCTTCATCAATGAGGCAGCGATGTTCTCCACCAATGTGCTGGCCATCGTAGGTGTTGTTGCGCTGATGATCAAAGTGGCCATTTTTATCTTCATTTTCATGTGGGTAAGATGGACGATCCCCAGATTCAGATACGATCAATTGATGCACTTGGGATGGAGGATCCTCATTCCACTGGCCTTGTTCAACATGCTGGCCACTGGAGCGTTGTCGTTGTGGATGAAGTAAGAGAGACTAAATATTGAAGATTGTATTGAAGCAGAGGATTTTGACAATTGAATTTTTTATTTTGAATTATTAATAATGAAAGCATTAACCAATAAAGTAAAGCCGGTCAACAGGGCCCCCATGAGCTTCATGGAGAAGCTTTACCTGCCTGCGATCGTGCATGGCATGGCCATTACGTTCAGTCATATTTTCAAGAAGAAGCCTACCATCAACTATCCCGAAAAGAAAAGACCTTTCAGTCCTGTTTTTCGCGGATTGCAGATTCTGAATCGCGATGAGGAAGGAAGAGAAAATTGTACAGCCTGTGGCTTGTGCGCCGTGGCTTGTCCGGCTGAAGCCATTACGATGGAGGCTGCCGAGCGTGAATCTGGAGAAGAGCATTTGTACAAAGAAGAAAAATATGCAGCCAAATACGAGATCAACATGCTGCGTTGCATTTTTTGCGGACTCTGTGAAGAGGCTTGTCCAAAAGATGCTATTTATCTCAGTGAAACATTCACCCCTGCAGATTATCAGCGCAAGCAGTTTATCTACAACAAACAAGATTTACTTATTCCTCATCCCAAAGAAAATCCCGAAGCTTATCAAGAAGCATTAGGTAACAGGGCAAATAAAACAATGGTCAACTAATTCTATACCATGAACATTACAACTCTATTATTCATTTTGTTATCTGTAATGGCCGTTGGAAGCGCTGTTATGATGATCACCAGTAAAAGTCCTGTACATAGTGTGCTTTGGCTGATTGTGGTTTTCTTTGCCATCTCCGGTCATTATATTCTGCTCAACGCCCAGTTCCTGGCTATCGTAAACATCATCGTTTATGCCGGTGCCATCATGGTTTTGTTCCTGTTTGTGGTGATGCTGATGAATCTGAATGCAGAAACCGAGCCGGTGAAAAATTACAGGTTGCAGCTGGTGGGCGTATTGTCCGGAGGCGCATTGCTCTTGATTATCATCACCGCTTTGAATAAGATGGATGTGGAGATGCCTATAGAACTCAAAACAGGCGACACGGGTTTGATCAAAGTACTGGGATTGAATCTTTTCAAGAATTATGTACTGCCTTTTGAAATCAGCAGTGTGCTGTTTCTCAGTGCGATGATCGGTGCCGTGGTGATAGGAAAAAAAGACTAATTATCATTTTTAGAAAAATTGAATATGGATATCAAAGCTTATATCATACTGTCGATGGTGTTGTTTACCATAGGCGTGGTGGGTGTGCTGGTTCGTCGCAATGCGATCATCATTTTTATGTGTGTGGAACTGATGCTGAATGCCGTCAACCTTTTACTGGTGGCCTTCTCTAAAATGCATGCCCTGGAAGCCGCGGCGCAAGCATCACCCAACCTGGCCAGCGACGCGCAGATTTTTGTTTTCTTCATCATGGTAGTGGCCGCAGCGGAAGTGAGTGTAGGCTTGGCGATTATTGTGATGATGTACAGGAATGTACACACCGTTGATGTGAACTTTTTGAACAGATTGAAAAATTAATAAATCAAAACAAGCTGATTCGCCCAGCGTGAATCGGTTTTATTGCTTATGAACAGTATTATACAATTAGCCTGGCTTGTGCCCGTATTTCCATTGATTGGTTTCATCATCAATGGTCTGGGACGAAAGAACCTTAACAAAACAATCTCAGGTGGCATAGCCAGCATGATGGTATTGGGGTCATTTATCATCAGCGCACTGCTTTTTGCTCAAGTCACTCATCACCAAACAGCCAATATTCATCTTTTTAATTTCATTCAAACAAAGGGATTGAAGATTGCATTTGATTTCAAGATAGACCAGCTTTCTTCGTTGTTTTTGATGATCATCACCGGTGTCGGTTTTCTGATTCATGTGTATTCAACTTCATACATGCACGATGAGGATAATAAGGATTTCGCCAAATATTTCGCTTACCTCAATCTCTTCGTGTTCTCCATGCTGTTGCTGGTGATGGGGTCCAATTTTGTGATCATGTTCATCGGATGGGAAGGTGTTGGATTGTGTTCCTACTTGCTCATCGGATATTGGTACAGAAATACTGATTACACCAATGCCGCCAAGAAGGCATTTATCATGAACCGTATAGGAGATCTGGGTTTTTTACTCGCCGTATTCTGGCTGCTGGCCAAGGTGGGAACCATTGAATACGATCAGGTTTTTACAGCCGCCAGCCTGGCCAAATTGTCTGCTGCTGACATCACAGGTATTACGCTCCTGATGTTTGTGGGGGCTACCGGTAAAAGTGCGCAAATACCTTTGTATACCTGGCTTCCCGATGCGATGGCGGGTCCAACACCCGTGAGTGCATTGATTCACGCCGCTACCATGGTGACGGCAGGTATCTATATGATTTCAAGAAGCAATGCACTGTTTTCATTGGCGCATACCACGCAAAATGTCATTCTTGTCATCGGATTGGCAACTGCGCTTTTGGCTGCCTCCATAGCCATCAAACAAAATGACATTAAAAAAGTGCTCGCATACTCTACCGTGAGTCAGCTGGGATTCATGTTCATTGCTTTGGGGACAGGCAACTATGTGGCGGCAGTATTCCACGTGCTGACGCATGCCTTCTTCAAAGCGCTGATGTTCCTCGGAAGTGGAAGTGTGATTCATGCTATGGGTGGAGAACAGGATATTCGCAAAATGGGGGGCTTGCACAAACATATGAAAATTACCAGCATCACATTTTTGATCGGCTGTCTGGCCATTGCAGGCATACCCGGATTTTCGGGCTTCTTTTCGAAAGATGAAATCCTGGCCGGCGCTTTTGCACACAACCCCGTAATTTTTGGCGCCACGCTATTCGCTGCGTTACTGACTGCATTCTATATGTTTCGTCTTTATATCATCACTTTTACAGGAAGTTTCAGAGGCACTCACGATCAGAAACATCACTTGCATGAAAGTCCGAAGGCGATGACATTGCCGCTGATTATTCTTGCTATACTTAGTATTATCGGAGGTTATGTTGGCGTTCCTGAAGCGTTGGGAGGACATCATCAACTGGCCGAATTTCTATCTCCTGTAGTAGGCCATTCCTCACATGAATTGTCGCACAATACAGAATATATGCTGATGGGTATTTCATCTGTATTGGTGCTTATCTCCATTTTATTCGCTTGGATAAGATTCAAGAATTATCGCGTAGAAGGTCAGGCTACCGGATTAAGCAAATGGCTCGAGAACAAATGGTATGTGGATGAGCTGTATGATATGGTGATTGTAAAGCCACTTAAATCAATATCATCATTTCTAAATAACGTCATCGAATCAAAAGTGGTGGATGGCACAGTGAACGGGGTAGGGCGCTTTGTCAATTACAGCAGTCGTCAGTTGCGCTGGTTGCAAAGCGGACAGGTAGGCGCTTATGTACTGTTGATGGTTATCGGCATGATCATTTTATTTTTCATTCAATTTTTCCTTTAAAAAACTTACACTTTGGGTACATATATCACTTTTCCCGACTTATTGATTTGGCTGCCAATATTAGCAGGTGTTTTCTGCTTTGTAGCTGGTACAGAAAAAAATGCAAGAACCATTGCACTGGGATTTTCCTTGTTGGTACTGGGTGTAGCAGTCACTTCTCTTTTTTTCAAAGAAGAAGGCAGATATCTCAATTACAACAACGTCAACTACATTTGGCTGAAATACATAGGTGCCAATTACTTTATTGGTCTTGATGGTTTGGGTCGCATGCTTACTTTACTTACGGCCATTGGGTTTCCTCTTGTTTTTGTGGCTACAGCCAAAGCGGAGGTTAAAAATTCGAAGTCTTTTTACGGATTGATGATGCTGACACAAGCGGGCTTGATGGGCGTTTTTATGGCGCTTGACGCTTTGACATTTTATTTCTTCTGGGAACTGGCGCTTATTCCAGTCTATTTCCTTTCCAGTATTTGGGGTGGAGAGAAAAGGATCCAGGCTACATTTAAATTCTTCGTGTACACGTTTACGGGATCTCTCTTGATGTTGATAGGCATCATTTATGTATATCTCCATACCGGAGCCCATACATATGAAGATGGCACGGTTACGATGCATTCCTTTGCCTTAAGTGCTTTTTACAATGTTCAACTTTCCGCCAGCGAACAAAACTGGCTTTTCATTTTGTTTTTCATCGCATTTGCCATCAAGATGCCGATTTTTCCTTTTCATACTTGGCAGCCGGACGCCTATGACCAGGCGCCTACCTCTGTTACAATGGTGTTGAGTGGTATCATGGTCAAAATGGGTTTGTTTGGTGTGATAAGATGGTTGTTGCCAGTATTTCCTATGGCGGCTGTTCATTTCAAAAACGTTGTCATCATCTTATCCATCATCGGTGTGGTTTACGCCAGTTGTGTGGCTATGGTGCAAGACAATATCAAAAGGCTTGTAGCCTATTCATCCATCGCGCATATCGGATTGATGTGTGCGGCCATATTTGCCATGAACCAGGTGAGTATTCAGGGAGTGATGATCCAGATGTTTAACCATGGCATCAATATCATTGGCATGTGGATTGTGGTTGAAGTCATAGAAAGAAAAACAGGAATTAAGAAAATCAGCGAATTGAGTGGTATTGCCAACACCATGCCGACCTTGACGATTTTCATGGTGATTGTAGCCTTGGCCAATATCGCGCTTCCTTTAACCAACTCATTCACCGGTGAGTTCATGATGTTCTCGGGATTGTATCATTATAACAGATGGTTTGCCGCAATAGCCGGTTTGGGTATCATTTTGGCTGCGGTGTATACACTCAATATGATCCAGAAGGTTTTTTATGGGAGCGCCAATGCGGTGACCGGAGAGTTGAAGGACATCGAATGGACTGAAAAGCTGTCATTGCTGGTTGTCGTTGTTTTGATTTTTGCCATAGGCGTATACCCTCAGCCTTTGATTGACCTCACCCAATCTGCTGTAAATAATTTGTTGGTGAGAATTTAATAATAAAAGCAATAATTCGGGAAAGATATGAATGCAATAATACTTACGGCTGTTTTTGGCGTGATACTTATGTTTATTGGCGTCTTCGCTAAAAGCAAAACGCTCCCTCGTTGGGTGGCCATAGGAGGATTATCCCTCACATTGTTGACGGCGGTACAGGAAATGGTAGCCGGCAACAGTTTTTTCCGGTTCAATCACCATGAAATGTTGAGATTTGAAAATTTCAACCTGCTCTTCATTGTCATCGCCTTGGCGGTCACGTTGATTTTCTTTCTGCTGAGTGGCTCCGAAATTGAAAAGGCCGGACCACACGTTGGAGAGTATTTTGCCCTGATATTTTTTGTCTTGTGTGGGGTATCGCTGGTGGCTACATTCAATACTTTGCTGATGTTGTTTATTGGCGTTGAGATCATGTCTATTCCATTGTACATATTAACGGGAAGCGATAAACGAAATTTGAAAAGCAACGAGGCGGCTCTCAAATATTTCCTGATGGGTGCATTTTCCACCGGCATCATGCTGATGGGGATTACTTTTCTTTATGGCGGAAATTCCAATGCTTCTTTTTTCATAGACAAAATAAACATAGGAGTGGGAACTATGCCTGTACTCATGGCTTTTGGTGTGCTTTTCATCATGGTGTCATTGTCATTCAAGGTATCTGCCGCACCATTTCATTTCTGGACACCTGATGTTTATGACGGCGCCCCTACAGTATTCACGTCATTCATGAGCACCGTGGTAAAAGCTGCTGGCTTCTTCGCTTTTATTAGGCTCTTCGAACATTCCTTTGGATCAGTTCAAGACCAGTGGCAGCGGTTGGTACTGTTCATTACCATAGCTACGCTGTTGGTAGGCAATATCACCGCAGTATTTCAACAAAGTGTAAAACGTATGCTGGCCTATTCCAGTATCGCTCAGGCAGGTTTTATGATGCTGGCCGTTTTTGCCCTTAACAATAAAGCCAAAGAGGGTATTCTTTTATATGCTGCCGCTTACAGTTTGGCTACTATTGGCATCTTTGGCGTTTTGACCAAGATGAATGATTTTACCATTGATGGTTTCAATGGTCTGGCGCGCAAACAACCTTTGATGGCTTTTTGTGCCACTGTGTTTTTACTTTCACTTACTGGTGTGCCATTGACAGCAGGCTTTCAAAGTAAATTTTTCATGCTCATGGCTGCAGTTGAAAATGGACATCATATCTGGTTGGTTATTGTTGCTGTTCTGTTCGCCGCGGTAAGTGCTTATTATTATTTCAGGGTCATCCAAGCCATGTATTTCAAAGCCCCTCATCAAGAAGAGGAAACAAACGAGTTGTCATCATCATTCAAATTGATGCTGGGCATCATTGCCGGATTGGTGATATTGATTGGCATTTACCCCGAATTAATTCTCGGCTGGCTTTATCATTGATTTTGATCAAAGAGTTTCCGGTTTCGTCTTTTCCTTTCCTACCTTTGTCCTGTAGTCAATCAAATTAAATGAATTACAGCGATATACTTTCTTTGTCTTGGAAAAATTTAAAAGGAAACAAACTCCGAACTGGAATTACTGTTGTTATTATTGCGCTTGGCATTTTTGCCCTCATCCTTATCATCACGGCCATACAGGCAGCAAGCAATAGTCTTGTTTCCAGTTTTTCCACCATGGGGGCCAATGCATTCAGCATTCGATACAAAGAAAGGACTTTCAATTTTGGACATCGGGGAAGATCCACCGCTTCGAGGTCAACCAAAAAAGAGCTGAATAGCAAATATTCAAATTTGGGAATTCCCATCAGCCTTGACGAAGCCAGGTTGTTTTCAGACAGATATTATTTTCCAAACTCAAAGGTCAGTATTGCCTTGCGAGGGCCCAACGGTATAGTTGTCAATACTTCACGTGCAAAAACAAATCCGGAGATCAATGTATTTGGCGGAGACGAAAATTACCTGGAGCTGAATGGCTATAAAATTGCTTACGGAAGAAACTTTACCAAATCTGAAGTTCAATCGGGAATGAATGTGTGTATGCTGGGTAGTGGTGTAGCCGCAAAATTATATCCGGAGAATGTAGCCAAAGCCATAGATGCACAAGTTAGGGTAGATCATATTCCTTACAGGGTGATTGCCGTATTGGAAGACAAAGGCTCCAGTGCATTTTTTAATACCAGCAAAGTGGTGGTAACGCCATACAACAATGTGAGAAATGTATTTTCGAGCAATACAGCCAATTTCAATCTCGCTGTTCAGGTTTCGAATTTGAAAATGATGGATTTGGCCATAGGTGAAGCGAAAGCCACATTCCGACCTATCCGCAAATTGAAAGTAAAAGACGAGGATAATTTTTATATTGATAAAAGTGACAGTATCGCTGAAAGCCTGCTAACGAATTTAGGTTTTTTAGAGAAGGGAACGATTGGAATAGCTTTCATCACATTGATAGGAGCTGCCATTGGATTGATGAATATCATGCTGGTAGCCGTAAATGAAAGGACTAAAGAAATAGGACTGGCCAAAGCATTAGGCGCTACAAAAAATTCGATACGCTCTCAGTTCCTTTTTGAAAGTGTGCTGATTAGTTTGATGGGTGCTATAGCCGGCATTGTTTCTGGAATTATTTTAGGAAATCTTGTGGCAGTGTTGTTACATACGGGTTTTGTTATTCCATGGGCATGGGTGATAGCGGGTATCGTAGTATGTTTTGCAGTAGGATTACTGGCGGGACTATATCCTGCATTCAAGGCTTCCAAGCTCGATCCGATTGTAGCCTTGCGTTATGAATAAACATTTCCCCAAAAAATCCACCATCCTGAAGTTATTCACCGAAAAATTTGCGGAAACTTAATAAAGACTTTCAATTAATTTACTAACTTGTCGCCTCGTTGGCGTTAGTTAATGATTTCAGTCATTAATAGCAATAACAAAGAACCCAAAAAATATTTTAAAACTTAACAAATTAAAATCAGATTGTTATGGCAGAATTAGCAAAATCGGCTGCAAAATCAACCGGCATGCAGGCAAAAAAATCGAACAACATGATCTCTATTCTGGCACCTGTGGTGTGTCTGGTTGCGGGTTACATCATCTGGAGATTCGTTCTGGGTGCTGGATCCAATTTCGCAGTGGGCGGAGAAAACGGTGGGTTTTGGCCTGATAGAGAAGCGCCTAAAACCGCATTAAGTAAAATGTACCTTGGAGGAATCATTGTACCCATTCTGATCGGTACTTTTCTTACCATGATCACATTTGTGGTTGAAAGATTCCTTACTGTCATCAAAGCTACAGGAACTGGCAGCAATGCTGATTTCATCCGTAAAGTTCAATTTCATTTGGCCAACAAAAATATCGATGCAGCCATCGGCGAATGCGACAAACAAAAAGGTTCAGTAGGTAATGTAATGAAAGCCGGTCTTCATCGTTACAAAGAAATGATCAACAACACAGAGTTGAATACAGACCAAAAAGTGATGGCAATCCAAAAAGAAGTTGAAGAAGCAACCGCTTTGGAATTGCCTATGCTTGAAAAAAATCTGGTATTCCTTTCCACTATCGCTTCAATCGCTACGTTGATGGGATTGTTGGGAACGGTATTGGGTATGATTCGTTCGTTCTCTGCTTTGGGTGAAGACAGTGGAGGTGGTGCCGCAGCCAGTAAACTTTCTGTGGGTATCTCCGAAGCGCTTTACAATACCGCTTTAGGTATCGGTACTTCAGCTTTTGCCATCGTATTCTACAATATTTTCACAACCAAAATTGATGGCATCACCTACGGTATTGATGAGTCTGGATTTACATTGACACAATCTTTTGCATCTCTCTACAAATAATTGTGGATTTCATGCAGAACACCATCTAATTGTAAATTCAACAAAAATTAATAAGGAATGCCTAAAGTAAAAATTCCCCGTAAGAGTACCACCATCGACATGACAGCGATGTGTGACGTGGCGTTCTTGTTGTTGTCTTTCTTTATATTGGCAACAAAACAAAAACCACCGGAAGCTTTAGCTGTAACGCCTCCGAACTCAGTTTCATCAAAAGCCGCACCAGATAAATCTATTTTAATCACCCTCACCAAAGATGGTAGGGCATTTCTGATGCTTGGCGACGATACTAAAAAAGCAGATATTCTCAGTAACATCAATTTGACCAAAGGCCTGAACTTATCTCCTGCAGAGTTAAAAAAATGGAGTAAGCAACAATTCATCGGTGTTCCTTTGAGTCAAATCAAATCCAGCCTGGCTTTACCACAGGAAATTCCTGCTGCGAAATTGCCGGGGATACCTTTAGACAGTACAAAAAATGAGTTGGTTGATTGGTTGAAAAGTGTAAGCAATGTTTACGCTGGATCCGACCAACGAAAACTTCAGGACATGTTATTGATTAAAGGAGACAATGCGGCACTTTATCCTGCATTTAAAAGTATTAAAGAAGCGTTCAAAAAGAATGAACTTTTCAAATTCAGGATCGTCACCAATGGTGAGGCCGTACCGGTTGGTTCAGAATTATATTTGAATCCTCCAGCCAAAAGTTAGTTATTAACCAAAAAAAATTACCATCATGGCAGAAATGGATACCTCGTCGGGTGGCGGACATAAGAAAGGGCCCGGCGTAAAAAAAGGAAAAAAATTATCAACTCGTGTAGATCTTACTCCAATGGTGGATCTGGGATTTCTGCTGATTACTTTCTTCGTTTTTACCACAACTATGAGTCAGTCTACGGCAATGAACATGAACGAGCCTAAAGACGATTCTACCCAGATTCTAAAGGTAAAAAACTCAGGAGCAATGACAATTCTGTTGGGTAAAGCAGATCAAGTTTATTATTACTATGGTCAACTTGAACCCGATAAACTCAGTGAGCAATTCAAAAGCACAACTTTCAAACAAGTCAGAGACCTGATTGTACAAAAAAGAAAGGCAACACCAATTGGCGATTTAATGTACATCATTAAATCATCCAAGGAATCTACATTTAAGAACGCAATTGATATTTTGGATGAAATGAGCATCTGCGTGGTGCCTCCCGGACACTATGCGGAAGTGGACATTACTCCAACAGAAGAATTGCTGATTAAGAAAACAGAGGAAGCCAACGGAATTAATTGATCATCTTTTGTGGATTTTCAAAAAAGGCTGAATCCAAAACAACAAATCATTAATTATGGATGTAAATAAAATTCTAAATGCCGATATTCTCGACATCATTTTTGATGGCAAGAATAAAGCTTACGGCGCTTATGAACTGAGAAAAACTTACAACTCCAGGTTGACAAAAGCTTTGCTGATTACATCAGCTCTTTTGCTTCTCATTTTCATAGGAACTGTTGTGGCTGATGTACTGGCAAAATTCAAAGAGAAGAACGACATCGAGGTTGTTGATACGCAATTGGCTGAAGTGGCCAATGATCAACCACCACCACCGCCGCCACCACCACCACCACCCGCACCACCACCACCACCGGAAGTGAATCAGGTAAAATTCACGCCTCCAAAAATCGTAAAAGATGAAGAGGTGCAACCTGAGGAAAAAATCGAAGAAATCAAGGAAGATCAGGCCATCAGCAACAAGACAGTAGAAAGCGACAACAAAGAACAAATCGTTCAGGCGCCAATTGAGGACAACTCAAAAGCTGTTGAAATGCCAAAAGATGATGACGAAAACAAAGTATTCACCAAAGTAGAAGTCGATGCTGCTTTTCCAGGCGGTAACAATGCCTGGTCAAGGTTTTTAACCAACAATCTGGAAAGCAATCTTCCCGGTGAAAATGGTGCAGCTCCCGGATCTTATACCGTTGTTGTTAGGTTCATCGTATCTAAAGACGGATCTGTCAGCGATGTTCAGGCCGAAACCAATCATGGGTTTGGTATGGAACAAGAAGCGGTTAGGGTAATTAAAAAGTCAGGTAAGTGGACTCCTGCAGTTCAAAATGGTAGAAATGTAACTGCTTATAAGCGTCAGCCTATTACCTGGATCGTTTCTGAATAAACGTTTTGCTTAATAAATTTTCAATGCCTCCTTATTTCAGGAGGCATTTTTTTATCAGTTAAACTGATTAAGAATAAATTTGTGTCATGAATAAATTATCCGGATGGCAAGATACAATTGTAGCACCCGCAACTGCACCCGGCATTGCTGCGATTGGAGTGGTGAGAGTAAGTGGAACCAATGCGCTTGATATTGTCAATGACCTTTTCCCTGCAAAGGATTTGAAAAAAGTAAAGACACATACTTTGCATTTTGGTTTGTTGAAGCTAAATGAAGAAGCTATTGATGAAGTGCTGATTTCTGTTTTTCACGGGCCCAAAAGTTATACAGGAGAAGATACCATTGAAATAAGTGGGCATGGTAGTCCTTTTGTCATGCAACAAATCATCAACGCTTGTATTGCGAAAGGCGCAAGGATGGCAAAGCCTGGTGAATTTACACAACGCGCTTTTCTGAACGGCAAGCTGGATTTGACACAAGCTGAATCGGTAGCCGATTTGATTGCTGCCAATACTGTTGCCGCGCAAAAAACATCTTTACATAACATAAGAGGTGGCTTTTCAAACAAGTTGAGTCAAATGCGTGAACAACTGATACAGTTTTCCGCACTGATTGAATTGGAGCTTGATTTCGCAACAGAAGACGTGGAATTTGCCGATCGTGGAAAGTTTTTTGCACTTGTCAATTCCATAGAAAATGTCGTTTCGGACCTGATCAATTCCTTTAAGTTAGGCAATGTGATCAAAAACGGGGTGAGTGTTGCCATCATTGGAAAGCCCAATGCCGGAAAATCTACATTGTTGAATAGCCTGTTGCAGGAAGAAAGAGCCATTGTAAGTGAGATCGCAGGAACAACAAGAGATACCATTGAAGAGAAACTGAATATCAATGGAATCCTTTTCAGACTCATCGATACGGCCGGCATCAGAGATGAATCAAAAGATGTGATAGAAAATATTGGCATTGAGAAAAGCTTGGAGAAGATGAGGTCTGCAGATTTGGTTTTGTACCTGTATGATGTGAATGCCGAAAGCGAAAGCGAGTTGAAACAACAGCAATATTTTTTTGAAAAAGAAGGCTTGCGTTTTTTATTGGTAGGCAACAAATCGGACTTGTCCAATAATGTCACTTTGCCTGTTGATGAAATTGTATGGATTGCTGCCAAGCATAATATAGGCATCGACCATCTTAAAGAAAGGATTTACACCAAAACCGTGCAATCTGAGATTCAACAAGATCAAACAATCATAACGAGTTCACGTCATCTGCAAGAGCTTAAAAAGATCGATCAATCCATCAAGCAAATCATAAACGGATTGCAAAATCAAATTCCTGGCGATCTGCTGGCCATAGAAATCAGAACCTGTCTTTTTCATTTGGGTGAAATAACCGGAGAGGTAACAAGTGAAGATAAGCTGGATTATATTTTTAGTAAGTTCTGTATCGGCAAATAGCATAAATAAATGATTATCAATTACTTATGCCGGATTTTGGACGCATTTTTCACACTTTTTAATGCATATTTCTATTCAAAATACTTACGAGTAATTGTTTCACAGTTTCCATCTCTTCTGCTTTACTGGAAGCAACAAATAAGGTTAAACTGGCCAATGCTTCGTTGCTAATTATCGTTTGTCCTTTCACGTTATACAATAAATTATTTCGTTCTAAAAATAACAGAAAACATGCTGCTGCAATTCTTTTATTCCCATCAACAAAAGAATGATTCTTCACTATCAAATAGAGTAGCATTGATGCTTTTTCCTCAATACTCAAATAGATGTCCTTCTTATCAAATTGTTGTTCAACCAATGTGATAGCACTTTTAAAACCACCGTCTTTTTCTTTTCCGAAAATATCAGAATTGAAATCTCTTTTCATTTGTTCAACTACTTCCATATATTCTCTCAATTCTGGGTATTTGGCTTTTCTTTTGTGCTTGCCAATTTTATCTAAGGCTTCATGGTCGTAATCATCTAACAATTTCAATCCAAGACTAAATTGATTAAGCCACTGAAATTCTTCTCCATTGGCTTTTTCTTCAATCGCTCTGCTGAGAATTTTGATTCCATCATGCAAAAGTTGAATCTCTTTATTTTTTTGCGCTAAACGTTTTTCATTTATGGCAACACCTTCAATTAGGTAGTCTTTCAATCGTTGGGTAGCCCATTGACGAAATTGAGTTCCCCGAATGGATTTAACCCGATATCCAATTGAAATGATAACATCCAGATTATAATATTTTGTTTTGTACCTTTTTCCGTCTGCGGCAGTTGTCAAGGATTCCTTGACAACTGAAGAGAGTTTTAACTCCTTCTCTTTGAAGCAGTTGTTAACGTGCAAACTGATATTTTGCTTCGTTTGGCCGAAAAGTGATGCCATTTGCTGTTGAGTCAGCCAAACCGTATCATTTTCAAAATTAACTTCAATCTGAGTTTGTTTGTCTTTTGTTCTGTAAATAATTATTTCCTTCATTAGGGCAAATTAAGTTATTGTATTTTGTCAATGATTTATTCGAAATTCATTCAAATATAAAGTTAGAGAAGATATTGATCTTTAAAAATAAAGAAAGTTCAGAGATGGTGTAATGTAATTCTAAACCTATTATTCCTTACTTTTTATCTTTGTACCCCATTTGTACCTCGCCCCTGAAAACCTTTACAGGTAAGGGTTTTAAAGTTTTGTATCGGCAAATGATGTAACAAATAGATAATCAAATAAATAGATTAAAAATAGTCCTTAATATGCATATTTAAAAGTGCATAAAATAATTAAAAATGCATTTTATAATGTGCAAATAAGTATTAAATTTGCACAAAAGAATGTGCATATGAATACACTGCTTGAACAATCCGAATATTTGTTATGTAATACAACGCTCGATTTTAAGCGCTTTCTGTTTAACGAAATAAAGTGGAACAATCGCTTAATTGGAATTAAAGGAGCCAGGGGAACCGGTAAAACAACTTTATCATTACAATGGTTGAAGCAACAAGATTTACCGGTAACTAAAGCGGCCTATTTTTCATTGGATGATCTCTATTTTACAAATCACAGTTTAAAAGAAACGATTGCTCAGTTTCATAAACAAGGAGGTAAAATTCTGGTATTGGATGAAGTACACAAATACAAAAACTGGTCTACCGAAATAAAAAATATCTATGACATTTATACAGGGATAAAAATAATTTTCACCGGCTCCTCAATTATTGATATCAGCAGACAAGAAGGAGATTTGAGTAGAAGGGCTATTGTTTACGAATTACCTGGTTTATCATACCGTGAGTTTCTTTCGTTAAAATATAATTTACAGCTACCTGTATTTTCTTTGAATGAGATTTTGGCAGCTGCTTCTGCTTTAAAGAAACAGCTGCCCAATTCTTTCCGTCCCTTAGAATATTTTAATGAGTATTTACAAACTGGTTATTATCCTTTTATGATGGAGGATAAAGAAACTGTTCATCAAAAAATAAATCAATTAATAAGGACAATTGTTGAATATGATATGGCAGAGTTGAAGGACTTTGATATTCGAAATGCAAAAAAAATTTTGCAATTGATGTATGTGATATCACAGCAGGTGCCTTTTAAACCAAATCTGGTTACACTAGCAGAAAAAACAAACATACACAGAAACTCGCTCAATAATTATCTTCATTACTTGGAACAAGCAAAACTGATTTCATTATTGCAGCCTGCAGGTAAAAGCACTGCAGTATTACAGAAGCCAGAAAAGATTTATTTGAACAATACAAATCTATTATATGCTTTGGCTGAACAACAAGTAGATAAAGGTAATTTACGCGAAACATTTTTCCTATCGCAATTAAATGCAGTGAGTAAAATTGCTATGCCAAAACAGGGCGACTTTTTTGTTGATAATAAATATACTTTTGAAGTAGGAGGTAAGGATAAATCAATAAAACAGATTGCAGGGATTAAAAATGCGTGGGTGGTTAAAGATGATTTGGAATTTCCTATTGGAAATGAATTGCCTTTGTGGATGTTTGGTTGTTTGTATTGATAGTTTTAAACTATAATGGATTCCTTGACAATTGAATTTCAGAAGCTAAAAAATATAATTCAGAAACCATCACAACTTACTTTTTATTCCTGCATCCCATTTGTACTCCGCCCCTGAAAACCTTTACTGGAAAGGGTTTTAAGGTTTTGTATCGGAAAGTAAGTGGCCATAATCATTTCCTGCTATGTCAACAAGAAAAGCAATAAACATAGTCTGGCTGAAAAGAGATATTCGCTCGCAGGATCACCTCCCCTTGCATTTGGCAGAACAAAGTCCTTTGCCTTACTTGATAATATTTATTTTAGAACCGTCAGTCATTTCATATCCGGATACAAGTTTCAGACATCTTCAATTTCAGTATCATGCCATTTTGCAACTGAATCACAAACTAAATTCATTCAACAAAAAAGTAGAGATATTTTACGCTGAAGCAAGGGCAGTATTCGACGAAATTCATCATCAATTTGATGTTCAAAATATTTTTAGTTATCAGGAAAGCGGCATAAGATTAACCTACGAAAGAGACAAGGAGATCTCGAAATTTTGTAAAGAGCACAATATCCGATGGAAAGAAAGTCAACGTGATGGCATACAAAGAGGCATTTCAAACAGAAATGGTTGGGATAAACAGTGGTATTCAATCATGCATTCGCCTCTTGTCAAGAACGAGTTTTCTATCAGGGGAATTCCGGCTTTTGAAAATAATTTTTCAATCCCGGATGAGTTAACCCATCAACTAAAAGTATATTCCAATACGTTTCAACCCGCAGGAGAAGTTGCTGCTTGGAGATATTTAAAATCATTCATTCATGAAAGAGGAAAAAATTATAATAAACATATCAGCAAGCCTGCAGAAAGCAGAATTAGTTGCGCCAGGATATCACCTTATTTGAGTTGGGGAAATATCAGTGTCAAACAAGCCTATCAATATGTTTACAATCATTCCAGAAGCTCTGCTTCCCAATATCCATTTACAAGCTTTCTTACAAGACTGAAATGGCATTGTCATTTCATACAGAAATTTGAAGTGGAATGTAGTTATGAAACAGCCTGCATCAATCATGGATACGAGTTGCTTGAGCATTCATTAAATGAAGCATTTATCCATGCATGGAAAATGGGAGACACAGGGTATCCATTGGTAGATGCTTGTATGAAATGTTTAATTGAAACAGGTTGGTTGAACTTTAGAATGCGGTCTATGTTGGTAAGCTTCTTTTGTCATCATCTCTATCAGGATTGGAGATGGGGAGTATATCATCTGGCGAATTTGTTTTTAGATTATGAGCCAGGCATTCATTACCCCCAATTTCAAATGCAAGCGGGTACAACAGGTGTCAATACGATCAGAATTTATAATCCTGTAAAACAAAGTCAAGAGCATGACCCGCAAGGGGTATTCATAAAAAAATGGTTGCCTCAATTAAAAAATGTTCCAACTGAATTTATTCATGAACCATACAAGATGAGTGCCATGGAACAAGAGATTGCTGGTATAATTATTGGCAAGGATTACCCCATGCCAATAGTTGATTTAAATGTTTCAGCAAAAATTGCAAGAAAAAATATCTGGAGCCACAGAAATAATGAAATTGTAAAGCAGGAAAATAAAAGGATCTTAACCACACATACAAGAAGAAAGGAAAAACATAGACAACCTTAAAATTTATCTTTTGTAAAGTTTATTTTTGCTCATGAGACGTTTTATGTGAGTATTTCAATTTAAATGACGACTCATTTTTCGAGTAGATATATTTTGAAAAAAATACGCTCATTGCTGATGCCAGCTATTTTTTGCCGTTGTTTACTTTTGGTTGTTATGGGATTTATTTCTACAAGAAATTTCTACTCCGACGTCAAAAGCCTTTATTTTGAAATCGTTCAATGTATTACGGCTGAACGTGAGGTTCTTTGCTACAATAGCCGGTAGCTTTCAAAAAAGAAAATGTATTTTTGAAAATGACCCGATTGTACCTTTTTGTTCTGCTGTCACTGCTTTTTTTTCATGCGAATATATGTGCCCAAACAACTGATTCACTCAAGTTTGGTTTGAATTATTATGCCAGCTTTCGAGGTCATTTCCAGTACTACAACAAGGATCTTACCATGCAGGAAAACGGCAGCCGGCTTGGGTTTGAATTTTCTGAATACGGATCATCCTCTAGATATTTCATGGGTGCGGAAATCGGTATCAATTTGTTTTCAGGTTCCACAAACTTCAATATAGCCAATCGCACTTCTTCAGGTTTCTTCGTGTTGGACCAGTCGCAAACCAAACAGCTGTTTGCTGCAAGAACGGGTTATATGGGTGTTGACTTAGGCAAGTATGGCACGTTCAAATTAGGGAAACAATACGGTGCTTATTATGACATTGCCGCTTATACGGATCAATTCAATGTTTTCGGATGCAATGGCAGCAATGCCTATCCTGCAAATTCCGATGGTGGTGACCTTGGAACGGGCAGGGCTAATCAATCATTGACCTACAGAAACAAATGGGGCAAATGGTATGTTGGCGTACAAGGTTTATTTGGCTCTGCATTGGACCATAAATTTTCAAATGGCATTGGCGCTTCTGTGCAATATCAAATAAACCCTTTACTGAAAGTAGGCGTTGCGTATAACAAAGCCTATGTTTCACCAATGCTTATCAGTAAAGTAATAGGGTTTAAAGCCAATCCACAGTACATGATAATGGGATTGAGTTATGAAAACAAGAAATGGTACACAGCTGCATTATTGTCTCGCCAAACAAATGGCGACCTGGTGTCAATGGAAATCAATAACGAATCAAATTCTGTTGTATTCGATGCTTACGGAGTTGAATATATTACGCGGTATAAGCAACACAAAACTACTTTTCTGGTAGGATATAATGGTCTTTTTCCGAGTACTAAGAATCTTCCTTTGTCTCATCAATTCATGCGGTCCTATATCATTGCGGGTTTTGAATATAAACCAATCAAACGAGTGATTTTTTATGGAGAGGGGCGAATTTCTACGGGCAACGATCATTATGGATTGAAAGAGAACAACATCGGGCTCTTTGGACTGAGAATCGATTTCAACGGTTCACAACAAAAAACAATACATTATTGAGACAGTGCCCCGCATTACCTATCATGCAAAAATGAATTAGCAGAAAAAAGATAATGAACTGCTAATAATAAAAAATTATTTCAGGTGAGCGTTAGTTTTGGTAAATTTCATTTTAAAAATAAAACTTCATGCAATATCAATTAAGCTTTCGCTTACAGCAGCTTCTATTTGCCGCTATGCTAACAATAGCGGTATTGTTGATTAACCCATCTCACATATTTGCACAAAGTTATAATTACCAGAAGGCTACAGAAGCTTTCAAAAATAATAATTACGATGAGGCGCTGGACTACCTTGGAAGAGAGCTGAATGATAATCCCAAAAATTATGAAGCCTATTTTTATCGTGCCTTGATTTATAAATCAAAAGAGAAATACTCACTGGCCCTGACCGATATCAACGTCGCCATAAAAAATTTCAGCAATAAGGAAAAGTCCTGGCTTGCCGCATCACATCGCTTGAAAGGTGAATTGTACCTGGTAATTGATGAGTACAATAAAGCAATGGATGAATATGCCACTGCCATCAAACTTTCTCCTGATTACATTGAATATTACATAGACAGGGCGCAAGTTTATTTTGAACACAGCGAATATGAAAAAGCCGAGGCCGACTACAACCAGGTGTTGCAGAGAAATGAAGGTGAAGTAAGGGCATTGGCAGGTCTGGGAAGAAATCATCTGGCCCAAAAAAATCACGAACAAGCAGAAATCATATTGAACAAGCTGGTGAAACTTGATCCGGAATATGCCACAGGTTTTTATTACAGAGCGATTTTGTTCAAGGAAAAGAAAGAATTCAACAAGGCCATTGATGATGTTTTCACCTCTTATGTTTTAGATGAGTCCGACAAACAAGCAAAAAATCTATTCATTGAATATGCCAAAAAGAATTATTCGCTGGCTTTGTCAAAGGTCAATGCTAAAATTGTAGCCACACCTGAAAAAGACGACTGGTATTTTATTCGGGCCCAACTACTGGAAAATAAAAAGGATTTTACCGGCGCCATCAGGGATTATAATAAAGTTTATGATTTGATTGATCCGGCCGACAGAGATAATTTGCTTAATTATCGTGCGGGCTGTTTCAGTAGTGCGGGTTTTTATGATCAGTCGATTACTGACTACTCTTCTTCTTTGGCCATTGACTCCACTGAAGCTTTTTGCTATGCTTATCGTGGAGATGTAAAAAGATTGAAAGGAGATTTAAACGGCGCCTTGGATGATTTTAACAAGGCTATAGAGATGGAACCCAGAGAAGACTGGTTTTATTTCAGAAGAGGATGGATCAAAGATGTTTTGCAACATAAATATGCAGATGCACTGATTGATTACAGTGATGCCATTTCCATCAATAACAAATCGATTTACACCTACTTACACAGAGGTCGAATTTATTTGAGAAATGCTGTTGATTCCAACAAGGCCAAAGATGATTTCAATACTATACTTGCTTTGGATACGGTGATAACAGAAACAGGAAACTACAGACAGTATGCATTATTTCATTTAGGCAGAAAAAAAGAAGCGTTGGAATGGCAACAAAAAGTATTGGATCAGTATCCCAATGAAACCAATTATTATGACGCCGCCTGTCTTTATTCATTGTCAAATGACACCGCCAAAGCCCTGACAAACATGCAACTTGCTTTTGCAATGGGCTACATCAATTTCAAGCACATCACACAGGATGATGACATGGTCAATGCCATGAAGTGTAAAAGCTTTGCTTCTCTGGTGGCAGAAAACAGAAAACAATTTTTTGAAACCAATAAGATTGATACTTCTGCCGGCGCGGTAAAAACAGAGCGTAGTGAAACTGCTACCATCCCCATGAAATCCAGAGGATCCGGTACTTACGAAGTGTCCTGTAAAGTCAATGACCTTCGACTCAATTTTATTTTTGATACTGGTGCCAGCGACATCTCCATTTCTCAGACGGAAGCGCTGTTCATGCTAAAAAATGAATACCTCAACGATTCGGACATCATGGGTAAACAAAACTATATGGACGCCAACGGCAATATTTCTGTTGGTACCAAAGTGATGTTGCGCAGGGTGGAAATTGGAGGTATTGTATTGAAAAATGTTACCGCTTCTGTGGTCAACAATAAAAATGCTCCCTTGCTATTTGGACAAAGTGCTTTGAATAAATATGGTAAGATAATTATTGACAATAAAAAGAGTGAAATCACAATCACCACATCAATCAGTCAGTAATCAACGGCTCATGCTTGCTTTGCCGGCGTATTCTTTTGCTTTTTCCGGATTACCCATAGCACCCCATGACAATGACAGCATGTTGTACACTTTCTTATTCCCCATTCCTTTTTTCTCCGCCATATCTCCATAATTGATGGATTGCTGGTAATGCCCAATATTATATTCTGCAATACACATATTGGTTAAGGTCATCTCATTGATATCATCAACATCAAAAGCTTTTTTGAAAAAAAAGGCGGCAGAATCAAATCGGTTCATGCCTGCATAAACAGCCCCGATATTGTTCAAAGCCTGAATATTGTTGGGTTTTGATTGAATTGACTTCCTGTAGTAATAGATAGATTGCTGTTGATTGTTCAATAAAGAAAAGATCAGTCCAAGTTTATAAGAAGCATTTGAATTGTCAGGAAAAATATCCAGACTCCTTTTGAAAAAATAAATGGCACTGTCCACTTCAATTTGCCTGCGCATTGGGTCTGTTTCCGCTTCCGCCATATTGAAATACTGCGTACCCATTCCGGCATTTGTTCGGCTGCTATTGGGAGCATTCAGGGCGCCAGAACGAAAAACGGCATCGTCAGATTTCCAATCTTCATTTCGATGGGTGGTCATGAAAAAGAACAGGCAGGAAATCAGCGCACAGGTGCTGTAAACCAACCATCCCGGCTTTGACTTCATTGAATCATTTGAATTTTTGACAATGGTAAGAAGGAATGAAACAATAGCCATGATGAAGCCCAGTGAAGGCAAAAACAAAAAGCGATCGGCAAACGTTGCGCCATTCAGAAAAAAGAGATTAGAGGTAGGTGCGATGAGCACGATGAAAAAAAATAAACCAAAACTTACAGATGGTCTTTTGTAAATATTGAACACCATCAGTAAGCCGATTAGCATGTAAAGCAACAATGAGAATAAAGGAACGAAAGATAGAAGTGAGATCAGTGGAATCTGATTGAAAGAGTAGTCCCAAGTCATAGGATAGGGGAATACCATCATCTTCAAGTAATAAAAAAGAATTTCCAGTTTGGTGCCCCACAACATTGAAAAGTCTTTGGCGCCATAAAGCACATTTTCAACTACGGTGGTTTCATTTTCGGTGAAAACATCCTTGATGGCAAAATGTCTACAGATTAAAAAAAACAGACCGGCCATGAAATATGGCAAGGACAAGATTACAGTATCTTTTGCCTTCTTTTTCAACAATAAAAATAAGGCGGCAGAAAAGATGACAATAAAAGCAAAAGAACTTTCCTTTGAAAACAATCCTAATAAAAAAAGCAGTACAGATAATAGATAGAAAGCGTTATTCCTTTTCTCATGTTGTAAAGCCTTGAACAAGAAAAGCAATGCACTTAAGTTGAACAGAGCTGAAAGCAGTTCATCCTGACTTTTGGCATTGGCCACCACTTCGGTATGAATGGGATGCACAATAAAAAGCAATGTGATGAGCATTGCGAAGCCTTTGTGCCATTGCGGGAAAGCCATTCTCATCAGTTTGTAAATAATAATACTGGTCAGAAAGTAAAGTACAAGATTGAAGAAATGAAATGCACCGGGTGTAAATCCGAAAAATTGTTTTTCGAGGCAAAAGAAACTGATTTGTAATGGACGATAGATTTGAAAGTTGCCTCCTTTGAAATGAAGCATGCTGCCCTGACTGAAAGCAGCTGGAATGCCTGAAATGCCTTTTTGGACAACAGGATTATTGAGGATAAAGAGTCCATCGTCCAATACAAAATCAAATCCTAGGGTACGGCCATACAGTAAAACAATCAGGAAAAGAAAAAATAGAAAATAATAAATGTCTTTAGTGGGTACAATGTGATTGCTTGCAGCAGTTGTCAATTTCTTTTTGCTCATGAAGGATGCATTTTTTAAGAGAAAAAAATCAGTAATTCGAAATTACCGATTCCTGACCTTCCTTCAAATAGTTGCTTGTTCAATTCTTTAACGAAATATTCACCCCCTTTTTTGTGCATAAACATACAGGGTTTTTACCTTCAGTGCACAAAACTTAACAATCATGACAAAAATGAATACCCTTATGGCAATGTTGCTGACAATTGGCATAATGACTGCTATCTGTGCCTGTGGTCAGCCCAATAATACATCTTTAAAAGCAAATGTTGTCACTGCATCGTCGGCTGTTTTCAAAACAGAGAAAGAATGGAAAAGCCTGCTTACTTCCGAACAATACAGTGTTTTAAGAGAGAAAAATACGGAGGCTCCTTTTACCGGCAAGTTATTGTATAATAAATCAAAAGGGGTTTACAAATGCGCAGGCTGCGGAACTGCATTATTCACCGATGAGATGAAATTTGACTCACATTGCGGCTGGCCTTCATTTGACAGGGAAATTGCCGGAGGTAAAATCAAAACCATTCAGGATGATTCTTATGGGATGCATCGTACGGAAATCGTATGTGCAACATGCGGCGGGCATTTAGGCCATTTGTTTGATGATGGTCCAACAAAAACAGGTATGCGTTATTGTGTGAATTCTGCTTCATTGAACTTCGAAAAAGCCGAAGCACCACAGCCAAAGCAACAAAAAGCCAATTTGATTTCCGACAGAGATACGATCACTTTAGGCGGTGGATGTTACTGGTGCGTGGAAGCCGTTTACGAAAGATTAAACGGTGTCATCAGTGTTGAGTCAGGTTTTTCCGGAGGACAGGCTATCTCGCCATCTTATCGTCAGGTGTGCATGGGCAATACAGGGCATGCGGAAGTTGTGCAAATAGTGTATGACAACAAAAAGACCAATTTGGATGAGATACTGAAAGTGTTTTTCACTGTACATGATCCTACCACTTTAAACAGTCAAGGTGCCGATGAAGGAGAGCAATATCGCTCCGTGATATTTTACAGAAACAAGTCGCAATACAACACAGCCAAAAGCATCATTGATGCTTTGAATAAAAACAAGGTGTATCCCAATCCTGTGGTAACAGCGGTTGAATCTTTTAAAGCTTTTTACAAAGCAGAGGAAGAACATCAGAATTATTATGACCAGAACAAATCCAAGCCTTATTGCAAAATGGTGATTCAACCCAAAATAGAGAAGTTCGAAAAGCTGTTTAAAGACCGCATCCGCAAAGTAAATTGATTTCAATAGCTTGTTCAATATTCACTGAAAAAACCCAAATTTGTAAGGCATCTCAAGGGATGCCTTTTTTTATGAAATATCTGTCTTCCATAGTGTTGCTTCTCACGCTCACATCAGTATGCGCACAGCGACAAAACAAAGTTGTCCATATAGCAGTCACGTTGGGTGAACAAAACGTGCTGCCTGAGAAAAAAATAGCCATTCCCCAGACTGACGACAGTGTTTCCATTAGTGTATTGAAATTCTATCTTTCCAATTTCTCCTCCTCTTTAAGTTATAAAAACAACGCCTTGTTTGATAAGAGCAGTTGTCTGCTGGATTTTCATTCCATCATAAAATTGAATTTACATGAGCTGCCCGCTGCTTACGACAAACTTAGTTTTGTGTTGGGCGTGGATAGTCTTACGAATACATCAGGTGCCTTGAGCGGCGACCTTGACCCGCTGAACGGGATGTACTGGACCTGGCAAAGTGGATACATCAACTTTAAAATAGAAGGTATTATTTTTCATAAAGACAATTCACAACAGGAGTTCACTTGTCATCTGGGAGGATACAGATTTCCATACGATGCAACACAAAAGGTTTCACTTGTTTCTTTAAAAGAAAGGGATGACTATGGTTTGAATTTAGATCTTACCGAATTTTTGCAGGAATTGATGACGAAAAAAAATTTTCATGTGATGTCACCAGGTAAGGTCGCTATAGAACTTTCGGCTTTGCTGGCGCATGGTTTCAGGTTTGAGGCGCCTTGAATAATAGAATTTGAAACTTAGAAATTTATTCATTTCTGTATATCAAAGATGCTTTCTTCTAACGAATGACATGTTGATCAATCATGTTCTGACAAATCAATTTGCCATATTCGTGAGAAACTGATGCCGGTGAAAGCGGATCGAAAGATTTGGTTTGTACAGAATAGATCAACTGTTTTGTACGCATGTCGTACAAGTTGCTCTCCCAGAAATAATTTGTTTTTTCGGCATAATATCCGGGTTCATAAATTCTCTCATAGATGGTGGAATAATATCCCCAAAACCTTCTGTGGTAAACGATATAAGGAGAATAGCGGACTTTCCCGGGGACGTAATATTTTTCTTTCTCTTTATCCAACAGCACAATTGTCAACACCGCATCGTATCCGCTTTTTTCTATTTTTTCCAATACTTCTTTTTCATTCAGATTGGTGAAAAGTTTAGGGCCCAATACTTCATGTGCCGAGCTTGCATTTATCTGGTGTATTCTCAAGTCATCTGCCAGATGGGCTTCCATACTTTCCTCTAAAGAAACATTGTTGTTGCCAATGCAAATCACCAACAAGTTCTCGAACTTTTTCTGTGGCGGATTGTCGGCTTTCCAAGCGTGGGTGATGACCGATGTGGTGCAACCAGCTCCCAAAAGCCCTGCAATTAAAAGAATTACAATTCTGTTCATCGAAATATTAATGAAGTGAAAGAAAACATTTTTCCACCAAGACAATTGTCATACTGCTATGAGTTCTCAGTAAGATCGATTTCAAAACTCAATTTTACGGTCACTCTGTATTCAGTGATTTTATTATTATTCACAATGGCGCTTTGGTCTTGCACCCACACAGATCGGATGTTATGAAGTGATTTTGCCGCATGGGCAACGGCGTTTTGTGCTGCGTCTTCCCAGCTTTTTGTGGAGTTCGACATCACCTCCAGTACTTTGATGATACTCATACATTTGGATTGAAACCTTGATCAATAGTGTTAATCCCTTATGGTAGGGAATAGGTTTCTTGTATAGTTAATGGATAATTCGGAAGTGGGAAGCAGTTATTTCTTAGTCCATTGTTCTACTTTTTTTTCCAGGGTCTGCGTCAGAGCGTTAGTCAGTTTATAGGCCACCATGGTTAAGGTGTCGCTGATGATGGTAGAGATGGAGCCTGGTTCTTTAGCTTTTTCGACGGATCGGTGAACCACCTGGTTGATGATATTCAAGGGGCGCAGACTGTGTTTTAAGTCCAGCCAGTTTTGTTCAATCTTTCCTTCGAGATGAAGTTGTTTTTCGTAGAGCTTTTTTTTCTCTTTACGAACATCGTTTATGTTGCTGAATGATCTCACTGTTCTTCTTCGTTTTTGAAAAGTTGTGCGATGATGCTGTTCATGATCGGAATTCTGATCAGTGGGTCTTTTAGCCACCATACCAATAAGCCAATGATGGCATTGATGCCTGCTGTAATCAGAAATGCCTGATAGTGATGCGGAACTTTTTCTTCGAGCCAAAGTGAAAATGTGATGTTGAGCATCAACCATGCTACCAAAAACATGATGGATACAACGCTGATGGCGATCGTTTTTCCAATTAACGCAGATGTTTTTTCGGCGAATTCAATTTTGATGAGTGCTATTCTGGTATTGACATACTCCTTGATGTTTCCGGTCAATTCATCAGCCTTTTCAAAAGTATTTTCCATGATTTATATATTGGTCAAACGAGCTCGCGGATTTTTTCGTCAACAGCATCCAGTTTATCCATCAGCTCTTCCCTGGTAGATTCTAATTTGTTTTTCCCTTTGGTCAGTTTGTCTTTGATGTTGTCACTCAGCTTTACGCCAGCGCTTCTTATTTTTTCTCTCGTAGCGGTGCCTTTATCGGGTGCGAACAATACTCCGATCAATGCGCCAGTGAGTGCGCCAATGCCAAAAGCCAAAAGAACTTTGTTGTTGTTTTCCATGGTAAATGTATTTATTCTGTTTTAATAATTATAAAAATATTTTCTGCACTTCTAAAAAAAGAATGCCCAGTAAAAGCCCGAAAATCATTCCGAAGAAAAGCAGCAAAATCCAGTTGAATAATTTTTTCATACAATGAGTAAGTGATTGATGGGTGATAAATATTTTGTTAGTTCATCAGCTTTTTAAAAGGGCCGAATAGACATCCGGCCCGATCTTTTTATCCAATATCCTATGTGAAAAACCCAAGGCTAAATTATGTGCTGAATGCTTGTTTATTAATGATGATCATCATTTCAACCAATGATATCACCCTTTTAAAAAAAATGAGCCGAATAGACATCCGGCTCGTTTTTATCCAATATCCTATATGAAAAACCCAAGGCTAAATTATGTGTCGATTCGTTGTTCATTAATGACGGTCATCATTTCAACCGATGACAATACCCTTTAATAAAAATGAGCCGAATAGACATCCGGCTCGTTTTTATCCAATATCCTATATGAAAAACCCAAGGCTAAATTATGTGTCGATTCGTTGTTCATTAATGATGGTCATCATTTCAGCCGATGATAGTACTCTTTTAAAAAAATGAGCCGAATGGACATCCGGCTCGTTTTTATCCAATATCCTATATGAAAAACCCGATGTAAAAGTAGTCGTCCTTCCATCTTCATACTATGACCTCTGACATCACGGCTCATGAGCTTCATTTATTTTCAATGTGGCTTTTTCTTGCTCTTTCTTTTTAAAATAATTTCTGAAAAAAATATTGTGTTGCAAGGCTTTCATGTTCTCGTCAAAATCTTTGGCAGCCTTCTTGAAGTTTTGAACTGTACACCTGATCTCGTTGCTGAAGAGGCTGTCTCTCATGATCATCCCTAATGTTCCATTGCCGTTTTCGGCCTGGTTATTTATATTTTCAGCAAGCATGTTAACTGTTTGAGACAGATGGCTTATTTTTCTTCCGGCGCTGTCTATGTTGGCAACTGCTGTATGTATGGAGTGCATTGCCGTAGTGTCCCTGATCAGTAAACCAAGATTCCCTTTGCCTTCATTCACATCATGCAACATATTTTTAAGCAACAGTGCACTGGTGTTGAAGTTGCTTGTTGCATTTTTCGCGTTGATTATTGTTTGTTTCAAATTCCTGGACACCTGCGTGTCGTTCAGGATGGATTTCAATACTTGGCTTTTGTTGATTTCAGTTACAGTATAAATCAGGCTGTCTGTGATTGTTTTGATGTTTTCATTTGTTTTACTCAGTGTTCGCAACATGTCGTCTGTATCGATTGACTTTCGGGATTTGAGAAAGTCGCCTGGTTCTGCTGCCAAAGCATTGCCTTCGGTGGCAACGATGTTGATGATTTTATTGCCAACAAGTCCATCAGTTCCGATTGACGCAATCGCGTTTTTCCGAATGATGTGCTTTACTTTTTTATTCATCAGCATGGTAACTTCAATGATGGTGTCATTGATGAAATCGAGCCTGTCTACCGTACCCACATTGATGCCCGCATACCTGATGTTATTACCCGCTTCGAGGCCATTCACATTTTCGAAAGTAGCCTTGAGTTGAAAGCTGGAGCCGAAAAGGTTTTTGTTTTTTCCGATGAGGTACAACATCAATATCAGAAAAAACAGACCTGTGATGACAAATGTTCCGAGTTTGATATTTTTTCCCTGACTTACATTCATGGTATTCAAATTAATTGGCAAAAAAGTTCCGCACAACAGGATCTTCACTTTTCAAGAGGTGTTCATAAGTATCCAATACATGACATTTCCCATCCCATAACAAGGCAATCAGGTCTCCGGCATTGCGGATGCAATTCATATCGTGTGAAATGACCAATGCCGAGGTGCCATATTTTCTTTTGATGGTGTTCATGAGTTCGATGATTTCTCTTGCTGTGATGGGATCTAAGCCTGTTGTCGGCTCGTCGTAAAGGATAATGGATGGTTTCAGAATCAATGTTCTGGCCAAAGCGATTCTTTTTCTCATGCCGCCAGAAAGCTCCTCGGGCATCATGTCGATGGTGTGTTTTAATCCAACATCTTCAAGAGCCTGTACCACCATTTTTTCCACCTCGGATTCATTCCTTTTTTGACTATGTCTTCGCAATGGGAATTCAAGATTCTCTCTTACTGTCATGGAGTCATAAAGTGCATTGCTCTGGAAAAGAAAACCTATGCTTTTTCTGATCTTGTCAAGTTCATCTGAATTAAGTGAAGTGATTTCTTTTTCAAACACTGTGATGTGGCCGCTGTCGGGCTTTAACAATCCGATGATGCATTTGATGAGCACAGACTTTCCTGAGCCTGACTTTCCTAAAACGACGATGTTTTGGTTTTTTTGAAGCGTGAGATTGAAATGGTCTAAAACAACTAGGTCGCCAAATGATTTACACAGGTCGTTTACGGTTAGCAATGTTGATGCTGATATTTGTGTTTCATTATTTTTCATGCGCTTAATTGTAACCCAATATGTCTGTAACCTGAACAACCAGCAGATCAATGATGAATATAAGTACTGAGGCTACCACAACTGAAGAGTTTGCACTTCTGCCAACGCCTGCAGTGCCTTTATTGCAGGTATAACCTTTGTAGCAACCTACAATGCCCACTGCAAATCCGAAGATGAATGTTTTGATAAAGGCAGGCAAGATATCATTGAAGGATAAGGAGGAAACGACCTCAGTCCAAAACAATTGAAAACTGGTATTGCCTCTGATGTTGATGCCTAAAAATGCTCCGAATAAAGATATCGCATCGCTGATGACGGAAAGTACAGGTAGCATGAGTGTACAAGCCAATACACGCGATACAACAAGAAATTTAAAAGGATTGGTGCCGCTGACGTCCATTGCGTCAATCTGCTCAGTTACTTTCATGGAGCCTAATTCAGCACCGATGCTGGAGCCGATTTTACCGGCGAAAATCAGTGCGCTGATCACGGGTCCGATTTCCCTGATGATGGCAATGCCAACAATCGCCGGAATCTGTGAAGCAACGCCGTATTCTAGCATGGTGGGACGAAGCTGCATTGTCAATACCAGTCCCATGATGAAACCTGTGAGCCCAATGAGGGGCAAAGAAGTGTAGCCTACATTGTAACATTGGGTTAAGAATTCCTTGAACTCAAAAGGTCTTCTGAACCATTGTCTGAAAAATCTGAAGGCAAAGCCTGTGGCTATTCCTGTCTCATACAGCAAGCTGGTTGTTTTGGCAATTGTATTTTGTTGACCTGTTTTCATGCGGACATCAGCTGTATGGTTGCTTTTATTTCATTTCCGGATTTCATTTTCTTATTAAAACAATAAAAATTATGAAAGGTGACAGCTGCTATTTTAGAGAGTGATTGATGAGTAGCGAATGCCTGGTGAGGTGTGATGACAACGTTTTTCATGGCCAATAAGGTTTTAAGTCGTTCGTCTTTGATGCCGTCGAAATGATGATTATAGAAGAAAATACCTTTCTCAAATTCATAAACATCAAGGGCGGCACCGGCTATTTTTCCGGTTTTCAGATTGTCAATCAGATCGTCGGTGTCAATGATGGCACCTCTTGCGGTATTGATGATCAGTGCATTTTCTTTCATCAACTGCATTAACGGATGGTCGATAAGATGATGGCTATCCTCATCTAATGGCAAATGCAGGGAAATAATATCGCTGTTGGCACACAATACTTCGATTGAAGTGTAGAAAATGTTTTTTTTCAGTGCCAGTCGCGGGTCAGGCTTGATGTCATGCGCCAGTATTCTCACATTAAATCCGCTTAGCAAAGCAATCAAAGATTTGCCGATTTTTCCTGTGCCTACAATGCCGATGGTTTTCCCGCTGATGGTTTCTCCAATGAGTTCATCAATACTGAAGTCAAGGGTTTGCATCAATTCCTGCGAACGTTTCAATTTCCTTGATAAGGCCAGCATCAGCAGCAAACTGTGTTCGGCGATTGAGACAGGAGAGTAGTCGGGTACATTGTAAACAGGAATATCATGTAAAGCAGCGGCTTCTCTGTCGATATTATCATAGCCGGTTGCACGTATGGCAATGCATTTGATTTTCATTTGGTGAAGCTTTTCGATGGTGGCGGCAGAAACATCATCATCTGTAAAAACGGATATGCCATCATAACCACTCGCCAATACAGCGCTATCGGGCGTCAGCTTTACCTTGGACAGTTTGACCTCAAATCCTTTGATTTGCTGCTTTTCAATCTCCTGTTTTTCAAAATCTTTTACACTGTAAAAAAATAGTTTCATGCTGAATTTTTATTAATGTTAAAAAAAATGTTTTCGTTTCTTCATGAACAATTGCCCGATTATCTGACAATGTTGATTCGGTTTCTTGTTTTGTCAATCGCTTCAAAAATTGAAAAACAAATTCAAGCTAACATTGACAAGAGTCATTTCAAATTCAAATAACCATCATCATCGAAATGTTTTTTAGCTGATAGGTTTGCAGAAATTGTTTGCATATGAGAAAGATAATTCTGGCTTTCGACGGTTTTCATTTTTCGGAAGGCGCCTTTGCTTTTGCGAAAATGTTGAATGAAAAAAATCCGATTTTACTGACCGGTGTTTTTTTGCCACAAATGAGTTACGCCAATTTATGGGCTTATGCCGATGGCGCAGGGACGCCTCTTTTTGTTCCTGTTTTAGATGAGGATGATACGGAGAAGATTACTTCAAATGTTTCAAGGTTCGAGCAAATGTGTGTGCATAGTGGTATTGAATACACGGTCAGAAAAGAGTTTTCAGATCTTGCCTTACCTGAATTAAAGAAAGAATCAAGGTTCGCAGATCTCATGATCATAGGAGGAGAAAAGTTTTATGAAGGTATGGGAACGGGAGAACCCAACACTTATATCAAGGAGGCGCTACATGAATTGGAATGTTGCGTGGTAGTGGTGCCCGAAAAATTTACTGAGCCATCCATCAACGTACTGGCCTATGATGGTAGCGAGTCTTCTGTATATGCCATTCGCCAGTTTGCTTATTTATTGCCCGAGCTTTGTGCAAATCCTACATTGCTCACCTATGCCAACAGCGATGGGTCGAACAAGATTCCTTTTGAGCCATATATTGAAGAATTAGCAGCACGTCACTTTTCTGACCTCACCATTTCAAAATTGGAATTGGATGCTAAAAAATATTATTCCACTTGGGTAGGAGATAAAAGTGCCGCAATTGTAGCCGCGGGTTCATTCGCCCGCTCTGGAATTTCGCAGTTGTTCAAAAAAAGTTTTGTAACAGAAATTATCAAGAATCATAAAGTGCCTGTATTTATTGGTCATCGTTAAAACTTCTTACATGAATAAAATAATCGCAGCTTTCGACGGCTTGAAATTTTCAACCCCGAATATGGAAATGGCCATTCAGGTGGCAAAGTCCACGAATGCTCACCTTACAGGGATATTTCTGGATGACAGAACTTATACCAGCTACAGGATTTATGAATTGGTACTCGAAGACGGAGTATCCGAATCGAAGTTGAAACAATACCGTAGCCGTGATACCCAAAACAGATTACATGCCGCTGCATTGTTCGAAGAACATTGTCAGGCGGCTCAACTCGAATTCAATGTACATCACGATAAGAATGTAGCCTTGCAAGAATTGTTGCATGAAAGTATTTTTAGTGACCTACTTATTGTAAACAGAAACGAATCTTTTACGCATCATGAAGAGAAGTATCCTACGCGATTCATCAGAGATTTACTCAGCGATACACAATGTCCGGTTTTGCTTACCCCTGAAAATACAATACCTATTGAGAAAATCATTTTTCTATACGATGGAGATCCGGCCTCAGTCTATGCCATCAAAATGTTCAATCATCTGTTTCCTCAATATCAATCTTATCCTGCTGAGTTGTTTACCGTTAAACGCCCCGATTCGAATGTTCATCTGCCAGACCATAAGCTGGTCAAGGAATTCATGAAAAGACATTATACCCATTTGGATTATACGGTAAAAATTGGAGACGCCAGTGAGGAAATTGTCAATCATCTTCAAGCCGAAACTCAACATTGCTGTGTTGTATTAGGTGCTTACCGAAGAACCATGATGTCGAGATGGTTTAGGTCGAGCATGGCGGATGCATTGATTCAGCATTTCGACTTTCCGCTTTTTATCGCACATAACAAATAATGGATTCCTTTACGCATATTGTTGTTGGGGTCTGTATCGGTGAAGCCATGTTGGAGAAAAAAATCGGTAAGAAAGCCATATTATGGGGTCTGCTTGCACATAGTTTACCGGATGTGGATTTTCTGGCCTCATTATGGATGTCGCCAACCGAGGCCATGCTGGCCCATCGTGGGTTCACTCATTCTTTTTTGTTTGCGATATTGGTCATTCCCTTCTTGTCGTTGTTGGCTTCCAGCTTACACAAGTGTCATTCGGTTTCATGGTTGAGTTGGCATTTGTTTTTTGGTGTGGCCATAGCGGCTCATCTTTTCATTGATGTTTTCAATAATTATGGCATAGGATGGCTTGAGCCCTTCAGTCATCATCGTTTTGCTTTGAATTGGTTATATGTGGTTGATCCGTTCTTTACCATATTCCCATTCGTCTCTTTTTTATTGCTGCTTTTTCTTCGTGCACATCAGTCATCAAGAAAAGCAATCGCCTTATCAGGTTTGCTCATGTCTTTTATTTATTTGTGTTACTCCGGTATGAATAAGCGATATGTCGAAAGGAAAATAATTTCGACTACAGCTTATCGTTCCTTATCTGCAACGCTATCCCTTTATACCACCCCAGCTCCAATGCAAAGCTGGTTATGGTACGTGATGATTCCAAAGGATAGTCAAATTTATGTGGGATATGTTTCAGTCTTTGACAAAGCCAATCAAATTACATTTCATCAATACGAAAAAGGTAATCAATTTATGAGTAGGATATCGAAGCAGGATGATTTACTTAGATTGATTCGTTTTGCTGATGGCTATTACAGCATACAAAAGAAAGACGGAATCTATGTTTTTAATGACATGAGGTTCGGTCAGGTGCAAGGATGGAGCCACGACAGTGCTGAATTTGTTTTTCAGTACAAGTTTCAAAAAAACACCAATGATAAAATGATGTTGCAGCGGGGACGACTTACAGGATGGAATGCGGCTGCATTTCGAAGCTATATTACAAGGATAAAAGGTCAATGAGTATTTCTTTTAAAATAAAAAGTAAATAGGTGGAAAATTATTCTGATCACTCTGTAACTGAGCCATCTCAAGATTTGTTTCAAGGGATATTTTGTTTTGACGTGTGTTGCAAAAGTGACTTGTTTGCAATCTTTCCTAATGATTTCTTCCAGTTTTTCCTCGGCCATGCAGGCGAATTCCGAACTGATGATTTCTGCATTAAGTTCCATACATGCATAAGCGCTGATATCATTTATGTTATATGAACCCAAAGTGAGATGGTTTTGATCGATGATGGCCAGCTTGCCATGCAAAATGTTTCTTTGGTACTCATAGATTTCTATCTGTTGTCGTAAAAGCCAGTCATACAGCCACTTCTCGGCCATTTTGGCTATCAACACATCCGATTGTCCGGCAATGATGATTTTTATTGTTATTCCTCTTTTTGCCGCATGCGACAGCAGCCTTCTGATTACATGCCCGGGTAGGAAATAGCTGCATAGAATAGTAATGCTCTTGGTGGCATTATACAGCATTTGTATATAGGTAGTAGATATTTCATTTTTGTGTCTGATCCAGTCATTGATCCGAATACGGACTTTTCCGAAAAATCGTTTGCCGTATTTGAAATTGTAATCTTCGTTTTTTTGATGATTCGCAATTAACGATGAAATGTCTTTTATATTCCAAAGGTTGATGCAATGATAGAATACGTCAATCACTACATCGCCTTTCAGCAATATTGCAAAGTCGAGCCAGGCTTTACTATTGCCTTGGTCATTGTATTTGTCATCTATGTTCATGCCGCCAATCAATGCCAGTCGGTTGTCTGTCACCAATACTTTTTCATGCATGCGCCTGCCCAGGTATTTTGTTCTGCTGGACAGTGGTGCAAACAAATTGAATTGAATCCCTTTTGATTGAAGCTCTTGGATGATTTCAGTTTTCAAGTTTGATGCAAATCCATCAACCAATACAAATACACTTACTTTCCTTTTAGCTGCGGCGATAAGTTTATTTGAAATGGCGATTCCTGTATTGTCGCTGCTGAAAATATAGGTGGAGATGAAAATCGTATGACGGGCTTGGTCAATAAGTTCACCATACAACGTAAAATAGTTACTTCCTCCCTCAATCAATGCGAATTCCTGACCATCATGATATGTTGAAATGAGCGACATTGGCTTTAACTCTTTCTGTACATGTTTTGATGATATTCAATCAGCATGCGGTTGCTGTCAAATGCCGGGGCAATAGCTTTCATACTGTTGCATATTATTTCATGCCATCTTTCCGGATAATCATAATACAAAGGCATTACATCAGTTTCCAAAACTTGATAGAGGGAAGCACAATCCAGGTCATCTTGTACATGATCGGGTAAGGTAACGTCACAAGGAGGAACAATGAATGAATTTTGTTTGTCTTTGGCGAATTCAGGAAACCAACCGTCGGGTATGGCTACATTGATGGCGCCGTTCATCGCTGCCGAAATACCACTTGTGCCGGATGCTTCATGCGTAAGTCGGGGCATGTTCAACCATACATCCGCACCCGCTTTCATTAATTTGGAAAGTGTCAGTTCATATCCGGTCAGTATGGCGCAATTGGAATGCGATTTACAGATGTTTACAATCTTGTCGAAAACCCCTATGCCATTGTAATCCATCGGGTAGGGTTTCCCGGCCCAGATTAGCTGTATAGGGCGTTCTTTTTGGCTCAATAGTTTCTCGAAGCGCTCCATGTCATGAAAAAAGATATCAGCTCTTTTATAGCCAGTGAACCGCTTGGCAAAAACGATGGTGAGTATCTCCTCGTCAAAGATTTCACCGCATTGGTCGGCGACGATGTCAAAAAGTCTTTTCTTGTTTTCACTTTTTATTTTTCTGAAAGCCTCACTGCTTTCCTTTATTGCGGCATAACTATTTTCATCTTGCCAGAAATCGAAATTTTGTCCGTTAGTAATTGCGAAAATCTTCATGCTTTCTTTTGCTTCTTCCCATATTTTCAACAATGTATCGCGATGGATTTCTGAAACGGCATTTGTTTTTCCTGCCAAGTGCAAAGCGCAGCGTGTATGATTCAGTTCGTTATTAGATGCTGTTGCAATGGCCATCACTTCCGCCGGTGGCAGTTCGCAGAAATAGCCCATCTTGTCAAGAAAACTGATTTGAGAAACAAGATTGCCAGCGGCCTCAGGCGTATGATTGGTGAAAACAAGTTTTTGTTTAAGCAGTTCGGGGTCCTTCCATTTGTTATACAGGTAAAAGGCGAGGGGCAAGGCATGTGATTCATTAAGATGGTAAATATCAGGTTCCCAGTTCAATATCTCCAGTAATTTGGCGCCGCCTTCTCCTAGCAGTATGGCAGCGGCTATGGCGGTTTCGGGGTTGGCATCGTACAATTTATGGCTGATGGTTTGTGCCAGGTAATCGTTCTCGGGTACATCCGTTGACAGAAAAAACAGTGGTGCTGTTTTGAACAACAGGGGTTCGCAATACCAAGCAGCTACTTTTACATCGTGTCGGTTGATTTTGATGGAGAATCGGATGCCGGTGTCTTTCAGAAAGCCATATCTCTTTTCTTCAAACCGCACATCCATGGATTGGTCTTGTTTTCTGGTTTGGTTGTAGTAACCGTATTTCCAAAGGATTCCAATTCCAATGGTGCAGGTTTTCAGTTGAAATGCACTTTTCATGTAAGATCCCGCCAAAAAACCCAATCCTCCGGCATAGGTTTTCAATGCCTGATCGATGCCGAATTCCATGCAGAAATAAGCTACTTTTTCTGGAAGTTCGGCATTGAATTGATAAGGATGTTTTACAACAAAAGACAAACTTGCGTATTTAATAGATGATTACTTTCTTCTTGTTTTCTTTTTCCGACCATTTGGATTTGGGAACAGTGAAGATGAGAATTCCATTCAGGTATGCCGCAGTGATGAAAAGTGTGTCCGCATTTTTGGGTAGTGGAATGTTTCTCTCGTAACGCTCAAAACTGATGGATGCGCCCGGATGCGGTTTCTCGCATTCATGAATCACATTGATATTCAAAATCCCATTATCGATCCGGGCAAAAATTTCTTCTTTTTTCACACCCGGTATGGCCATGGCGATTTCTGTAATATGCTCTCCTTCCCTGATGTTCACTCTGGGCTTCAGAATGCTGTCTGTATGGCATTGACACTGCAGAAGAAGTTCATCGGGATTTAAAATGCTGATGAAAGCACCGGGATAAATATTGCCTTCCTCAACGGGATTTGAAAGATGGAATCTCATGTTGTTTTTTCAACAATATATAGTGTATGGTTTATCAGACAGATGATGCCGATTAATTTCATTTGTGATAATTGTCATTGAATTAGATGTGTGGAATTACTCTCTTTACCATAATTATTAATCATAAAAAATCTATTTATGGATGCGAACCCATCATCATTTTATGACGATGAACTCAGAAAGATGAAACAAATCGTCATGACTCATTTCGAAGAGCTCAATTCACTTGAAAATAAACTGGCAGCCATCATCAAACGGAATTCCATCGTCGATATCGCAGCCAAGGTAGAGGTATACCAGCTCATGGTAGACAAGATCACCAGCCGTTTACGCGAACTCAATGCCCGTATCAATGAAATGATAGTGCAAAGCGGATCTTCCGCAGATAAGTCTATTGAAAATACAGAGAACAATAACAATGAACAATTGATGAAAGACATTCACCTCGAGTTGGGTTATTCAGAGAAAGAATTTGATGATGTAAGTTATTATTGCAAAAACTTTATTGAAGAAACACTCAAATAAAAACTGTCCCATTTTTAAGCGGGACAGTAAATGCGAAATTCAGAGGAGCAATTCAGAGATTAATCTTCGAAGGCATATTCTGGCTCTTCAATAACCAGTTTATTTTCAACTGTAATGACGCCGGGTGCAGACCACACTGCGTTTTCTGCATCTTCTTTTTCTGCAAAGGATCTTACTTTCCCACGAAGAATGACTCTGCTGCCAACAACATCTGCAGAAATTCTGGCGGCATCAATATTTGCGCTCCGCTGAAAACTTGCATTTATTTTTGTTTGTATTTCATAGGGGGTTATTTTGGGTTTAACCGAAATCAGGTTGGTGACAAACTTCACGCCCATCAGATTCTCAATGGAAGTTTTGGCTTGATTTCTCTGGTATTCCCATTCCACTTCACCTTCCAGTTTCACATTGCCGTCTTCAACACTTACCTTGATTTTGTCTTCCGGTATCATGGTGTGCCATTTCAAAGCACTCACTGCGGCTTCAGCAATCTCAGTATCTGATTTTTTGTATACAGGCGACAATCCCACTTGTATATCTTCTGCAATCGCTTTCACACCGGCTACTTTTTTGGCGGCTTTTTCGGCCTGCACTTTTTTTGAATAAGCATCCACTTGCCCCGATAAGGTAACGATGCCGCTCTTTACTGAAACGCCTATCTGAGCTGCATTCAGGAAGGGCTCCCATTTCAGCTGTTCAATCACGTCCTTTTGAATTTCGATGTCACTTTTCATGTTGTTAAGATTTAAATGTTTGAAAAAATTATGGAAGCAAAATAATAACTAACATTACCGGTTCGAAATGATGGCAGTCAAAACGAAACTTGACAAGTGTCAAGTTATTTCATTTCAATGGTGGATAACGCTTCGCGGTTGATTCTCTTCATGGCCAATGTGCTTAATTCCATATCGGTGAGTTTTTCATTGGCTTCAAAATTTCTGAAGAGTATGGCTGTTTTGTTTTTGTTCAGCATTTCGGCCAATGCGCCGATGGTGCCATAAGCACTAATCTTATAATGGTTAACCAGTTGAATGCCGGCTAGCAGTGCCACATCTGCGGTGTGATGGTCCGTGCAGGCCAATACCGATTCGTCAATGGCTTCAATCAATGCATTCATGATTTTATTGTCGAGAAACCAGGGATGGTCAATTTGCTGATCTTCAAAAAATACATCTATTTCTTCTGTATGTCTTTTGATCTGTTCGGCATAATGCTGCAATGTTGTTTTGAGCGACAAAGAAGTCGTTTTCAAAATCCATTTTGTCAAAGCGATTTTCAACTCTGCTTCTCCATCGTGTAGTTTCTGAATTTCATAATTCAGATAATCCTGCAAAGTGTTGATTTTTCTGGTGTTTGTCATGGCGATAGTTTTTGCGAAAGTAAAGTTGCCGCTGATGTGTTGCCGATGATATTTGTCATTGATGGCTGTAATGATACTCATTGAATTATAAGGCTGCGGCCGATTACTTTGACAACATGTTTTACAATAGGAAAATGTAGTTGAATATTGGAATTATCCTTCTGTTCTGTTACAATCCATAATAATGATGCTATGATGAAAAAAGCTAAACAACAAAAGCACAAGGTTAATCTTGTTTATGTATCGCCCGAAGCCAATCCAGAGTTTAATCATGAATTGACAAGAGAAGCAGGCAGTGCATCACTGGTACCTACAGATGATATCGTGGATGACGATGTGTTTATAAAAAGCGGGGAGGAAACAATCGAAAGCCATTTATCTGAAAAGAAAAAAAACAATAAAGTGATTAGCCCAAAATGATTTCATCTTCATTCAACACCAGAAATACTTCAATATGATTCAAATCGATAAGCTTACAGCCATTAAAAATCTGTCTATTACCAGTAGAGTGTTAGAGCCAGATGGAGAAATACCCAAAAAATATACTTGTGACGGATTGAATGTAAGTCCGCCTCTGGACATTGCTTTCATTCCTCAGCAAACCGTAAGCTTGGCCGTAGTAATGGTAGATCCAGATGCGCCCATCAGTACTTGGACGCACTGGCTGGTTTGGAATCTTCCGGTTGCTCATCAAATCAGAGAGAATACTTATTTAGGTAAAAATGGCATCAATGATTTTAGTAAACATTTTTATTGTGGTCCTTGCCCGATGTCTGGCCATCATCATTATGTATTTAAGGTATATGCTTTAGACAAAACATTTCAATTGTCGCTCAAAACAAAAAGATACGATTTTGAAAAAGCCATATCCGGTCATGTGCTGGCTTATGGCGAACTAACGGCCTTGTATGGCAGAAAAGTTAATTTATGAGTAGATTGTTGTTCATAATGGTATTATTAGGATTCGTCTATTTTGTTGGCACAGGCCTCCTTATGCTATTTGCCCCCGATGGAAGCCTGATAAAATTGCCATTGTCTGTTTTGGGAAAATCTTCATTCCAGGATTTTAAAATTCCGGGATTGGTCATGATCTTAGGCGTGGGCACCATACTGTTGATTGCCTTGTTTCAATTCTTGATTCATCATGCCAGGAGATATCAATGGTCTGCTTTTGCAGCCATAGCCATGTTGATTTGGACTTTCTTTCAGTTTTCTTACGCCGATACTTCTGTTTGGATTGATTTATTTCAGATGACTCACGCCATGTTCATTTTATTGATTGCGCTGCAAATAAGAGGTCGTTCATTGATTTGAAACAATAAATAAAACGTCAATTTAAAGGAGTGTACAATGCTTGGAAATAATTATTTCTTCACTGATAATTTATTAAACATGTTCATCAATATCAAAGGAAGCGTGAGGTTAAAAGACATTGCGCATCAGTTCAATCGTCAATTTCCTTTTTTACAATTGGGTTTTTATTATCCCGATTATTTTGATGTGGCGATGAGAGGGCAGCTGATCGATCCGGAACTAACGATAGTAGAAGCCGGTCCAATTATCAAAGATGATTTGGTAGAGTTTCATTATTGGCAGCAAACCGGCGAAGTGGAAAAATTGCTGAGTCATAAAATTGGGTTGAATGTACAGGTGTTGCGAAAGTATCATACACATTGGATCAGGACAGAAGGCAGCGATATTCTTTCGCTTGAAGAGCAGAATGACAATGGCAGGCAGTATACTATCCGCAATTATAGTTCTTATCTCAGCAGATTTCCGAGAAACAAAGCCATCTAAATATTAGTCATCAAAAAAACAATTCAAATGCCTGTAAAAACAGCCCCTCAATACAACGAAATATTTGACGCTCCTCATTATCTGCCTTGCGTTTCTTTGTTGATGCCTTTTGAACCCAAGATGGGTTTGAGGAAAGAGTTGTCGCACAAACTAAAGCTGGCTCATGACAGAATTGAAAAAGAATTAGAGAAGAATTATCCTGAAGATATGGTGAAGTTAATCATCCAGAAGCTCGCTCATTTGCTTTCGGGTATTAATTATTTCACCCATAAGAAAAGTCTAGCCATTTTCATTTCTCCGTTGATTGAGAAAATCTATTATCTAGACATTGCCGTAGAAGAAAAATTGATTATCGATGAGTCTTTTGAAATTAGAGATTTGATTTACAGCAAAAAAGAGATTCATAAATATTTGCTGGTGGTGCTGAGCAGCAAGTGGACCAAGGTTTATTTAGGCAATACAAGTCATTTTGCCCGTATTACCTTACAGGTGCCGGACAATATCAACGCCTACGTAAATGAAATGCCCGAAAAAGTGGCCAATTTCAGTGATGAACAAAAGAGAAAAGAGATCTTGCTCGACAAATTTTTACGGCATACCGACAATGCACTCACCTTGTTGTTGCAAACCTATAGGTTGCCTTTGTTTGTGATGGGCACCGTCAGAACTGTTGGTCATTTCAAGTCACTCTCTCACCATACCGCACAAGTGATAGAATACATTCATGGCAACTTTGAAGAACATTCGGAAGCGGAATTACAAAAAATCATGGAACCTCATGTGCAGAATTGGAAGAAAATCAGGCAGACTGAATTACTTGTTCAGTTGGAAGAAGCCATGAATCATAAAAAACTGGCGGTAGGCATGGACCAGGTTTGGCGTTCGTCTTGTCAGAAAAAAGGCAGATTGCTAATCGTGGAAAAGAACTATGTTTATCCTGCTCAACATAGTGCTAATCCGGAAGTGATATTTGCCAGAAATGAAGATTTGAAAAATGCTTTTTACATCAAAGATGCTGTAGACGACATCATTGAAAAAGTATTGTCGAGCGGTGGTGATGTGGAGTTTGTAGATGAAGGCTTATTGAAAGCTTACGAAAAGATTGTGTTGATTGAATATTTTGCCGGTGAACGTTGATCAGAATTTGAAATAGACGAAAAGGCGTCCAAAGTTTTTACTGTCGTTTTCTATACGATGGTATAAAGGTTTGATGTGGGGCATTTGTAAAAAACGCTCTACCTTTTTTCGCAACTGTCCGCTGCCTTTGCCCGGAATGATTTCTACCTCCCTGATTTTATTATCAATGGCGTCTTCAAATGCCTTTTGTAAAGCTTTATCTATGGCTTTGCTATCATTGTAAATGTGGTGCAGGTCAAGTTTTATTTTGGCCATGATAGATTATTGTGAAATCAATCTGATGCCTGTTTTCTCGAGATTGATTTTGCGTTTTTTATAAAGGTTACCGATGGTCATCTTGAAGGTTTTTTTACTCATGCCGAAGAAATCATAAATCTCATCCGGATCGCTTTTGTCGTAAAATGGCAGGTAGCCGTTGTTCTCATACAAGAGTCTGATCACACGCTCGCTTTCATCTTCCACCCGCTGGTAACCGGGTTTGCCGGCAGCCACATCTATATTGCCTGTTTCGGGATGTATTTTTTTGATGAAACCTTTGAAACTGTCGCCCGTGCTGATACTTCGATAGATTTCATTGAAATGTAAAACGCCGGTATGCTTGTCGTTGATGATCATGAGATAGCCGATGTCGGTTCTTCTGAATACCGTAAGCTTCACTTCTTCTTTTTCTTGAACCGTTAAATTATCATTGCTTAAAAACGATTCTACTTTTTCTGTGGCGATCAGTCGTCCTGTTTTTTCATCCATCACAATCTTTATCAGGTAAGCGCCTCTGGGAATCATCTTGGTCAGTTGGTGCGAACGGGGTACAAAGATATCTTTCATCAATCCCCAATCCAGAAAAGCGCCTTGCGGAGTTACGCTTACGCAATCCAGTTTGGCAATGCCGCCCAATGTCACTTTTGGAGTTTGGGTAGTGGCAATCAGCCTGTCTTCACTGTCGTGGTAAACAAAAACATTAAGCAAGTCTCCTGCTTGTGGGGACCCAACTACAAATCTTTTAGGTAGCAAAATTCCTTCGCCTCCGTCATCCAGATATACGCCAAAATCTACGATACGCAATACTTTCAGGCTGTTCCATTCTCCTGTTTTTACCATGACAATCTTAATTTGTCTGCAAGATAAGCGAATAAAACGCCTGATTATTTTTCAGCGTCCTTTTCAATGCAGTCTTAGGCGCCTTGAATATCTTTGCACAAAATTATTTTCATCAATCAGGTGCCTAACATATTGTACAGTCCTATCGAATACTTGAAAGGCGTCAGCGCCGTCAGGGGCGATTTGCTACGCAAGGAACTACAGATTTTTTGTTACCGCGATTTGCTTGAGCATTATCCGCTAAGGCATGTTGATAAAACCAAAGTAGATGAAATCCGTTCGCTTACGTCCTCCACTGAGTATGCTCAGGTAGCTGGCAAATTGGTGAGCAAGCAAATGATGGGTGAAAAAAGTTCTAAAAGATTAGTGGCACATTTGCAGGATCAAACGGGCATCATCGAACTAGTATGGTTTCAGGGGATCAACTGGGCCGACAAACTGTTACAGATGGGGCAAACCTATCTCGCCTTTGGCAAGATTGGTTTTTTCATGGGCAAGCCACAGATGGCGCATGCCGAGCTGGAAGTTTTTGTATCTCAACCTAAAACCAAACAATACCTTGAACCCATTTATCCTTCTACAGAAAAACTGAAGGCGAAAGGTCTCAATGGCAAAGCATTTGCCGCGCTCACACAAGAGGTGATTCGTTCCATCAGCGAAAAGGACTTGCCCGAAAATCTTCCACAGGAACTATTACAACAATACAAATTGATGCGCCGCTTTGATGCAATTGTGCAGATTCATCTACCTGCCAGTGAGCAGCATTATCGTCAGGCGGTGAGAAGATTGAAATTTGAAGAGTTGTTTTTTGCGCAGTTCACCATTCAATCTTTACGAATCAATCGACACAAAACAATCAGGGGCTGGAAATTTGAAAAACTGGGCGATTTGTTCAATCGATTTTACGAACATGAATTGCCATTTCAGCTGACCAATGCCCAAAAAAATGTATTGAGGGAAATCAGAAAGGATACCGGCAGTGGACATCAGATGAATCGTTTGTTGCAGGGAGATGTGGGCAGTGGAAAAACCATGGTGGCTTTGTTGTCGATGCTGATGGCGGCCGACAATGGCTTTCAAAGTGTTTTGATGGCCCCAACAGAAATTCTGGCCCAGCAACATTATAATACCATCTCCGAACAATTGAAAAACTTGCCTGTTAATGTACAGTTGCTTACGGGTTCTACCACAACGAAAGCCAGAAGACCTATCCTAGAAGGTTGCGAAAATGGAACGGTACAACTGCTGATTGGTACACATGCCATCATTGAAGACAAGGTGATCTTCAAGAATCTTGGTTTTGCCGTGGTGGATGAACAACATAAATTCGGTGTTGCACAAAGAGCGAGGTTGTGGAAGAAAAATCAGATTCCTCCGCATATTTTGGTGATGACGGCCACGCCCATACCGCGTACGCTGGCACTGACAGTCTATGGTGATCTGGATTACAGTGTCATTGACGAACTGCCTCCAGGCCGACAACCGATTACAACGGTTCATCGTTACGAAAATGCACGCCCTCAGGTGATGGATTTCATCAAGGAGCAATTGGCATTAGGCAGGCAGGCGTATATTATTTACCCTTTGATTGAAGAAAGCAGCAAAGTGGATTATGAGAATCTGATGAAAGGTTTTGAGGAGGTAAAATCATTTTTTCCTGAGCCGAAGTATTGGATCAGCATGGTGCATGGCAAACAAACTGCCGAACAAAAGGAGTCCAACATGAAAAGATTTGCTTCGGCCGATACGCAAATACTGGTGGGCACTACCGTTATTGAGGTGGGGGTAAATGTACCCAACGCTTCGGTAATGGTGATTGAAAGTGCGGAGAAATTTGGCTTATCTCAGTTGCACCAGCTAAGAGGCAGGGTAGGCAGGGGAGCCGAAAAAAGTTATTGCGTCTTGCTCACAGGATCCAAACTCTCTAACGATGGAAGAGAAAGACTGAAAATCATGACAGCTACAAACGATGGATTCAAAATAGCCGAAAAAGATTTGGAGTTGCGTGGACCTGGTGAAATGGAAGGCACTCGTCAAAGCGGAGCCTTTGAATTTAAATTGGCCAATATCGTGGAAGATAAAGTGATGCTTGAAGTGGCCAGAGAATCGGTGATCGCCATTCTGGAAAATGACCCTGATTTGTCATTGCCGGAAAATCAACCCCTCAAGCAATATTTTCAATCAAGAAAAGGGAAAACACCTTGGAGCAAAATTTCCTGATGATTGCTTTGTAAATTGATGTTTATTATTTTGAGGTACTTGGATAATATAGTGCTTACTGTTTATCATTGTGGCTTGCCAAAGAATTGATTATTTTTAAAAAAAATCCGCTTGATTATTTTTCGAAAAATAGGATTGTTGTTTTTGGGGATGACAATGTTTGTCTCCGCAAAAGCACAATTGGAATTTGTGGAAAATAAAGGTCAGTGGGAGGTGCCGGTGAAGTTCAGGGGTGATTTTTCTTCCGGTTCCATTTTTTTGGAGAATGGCAGTTTCTCTGTCTTGCTGCATCAACCCGAAGAACTCAATCACCTGATGTCATTGGCGCACGGACACGAGCCCCTGAAACCCGAAAATGAAAAATTCACCTTACACTCTTTCATGTACAGGGTGAAATTGATAGGCATCAACAAGAATATAAAAACAATACCGGAAAAAAAATCCGCTTCCTACAACAATTATTTCATTGGCAACGATAAATCACACTGGGCCTCAGGGTGCAGGATTTTCAATGCCGTTACTTACGCCAATGTTTACCCGAATATTGACCTGAGGTTTTACAGTGAAGGTGAACAACTGAAATACGACTTTCTGTTGCATCCCGGCGCTAATCCCTATCAAATCATCTTACAATACGATGGTCCGGATAAAGTAAGTGCTAAGAACAATCAGCTCATCGTTCAAACGCCTGTAGGGCAAGTGACAGAACTTTCGCCTTATAGCTATCAGCAGGACCTGCAAAGCGGCAAAAGAAAAGAAATCAGTTGCCGTTATGTGGTCAAGAACAATATTGTCACTTTTGATCCCGGGGTCTACGATAAAACTCAATTATTGACCATCGATCCTTCCATTATTTTTTCCACTTTCACCGGCAGTACTTCAGACAATTGGGGTTACACGGCAACGCCGGGCCCTGATGGTAGTTTGTTTGCGGGCGGTATTGTATTTGGCTCGGGTTATCCCACGTCAACGGGTGCATATACTACCAATTATGTGGGAGGGGTTACCGAAGGAGTGTTGAAAGGGCATGACATAGCCATCTTCAAGTTTTCTGCCAATGGCGCCAATCGTTTGTATGCTACTTACCTGGGAGGAAGTGCCAACGAGCAACCCCATAGCATGATTTGCGACAGCAGAGGAAACTTGATTGTAGCAGGAAGGTCTTTCTCCGGAAATTACCCTACGACCATGTCGCCCATCGGCCCTTGTGGCAATAACGATATCGTCATCACCAAATTGAATGCTTCAGGCACCGCTTTGATCGGATCGGTAAGAATTGGAGGGAGCAATAACGATGGGGTGAACATCCGTTCGAAGTACGAAGACCCAGATGGGGCAGATCGTTTGCGAAGAAACTATGGCGATGATGCGAGAAGTGAAGTGTTTTTAGATGCCAGTGAAAATATCCTTCTGGCCTCCTGCACGCAGTCGCCAAATTTTCCGGTAACCGGTACGCCGTTAAACACCAATGGAGGCTTTGGCGGTGGGTTGCAGGATGGTTTGATCTTGAAATTCAATGCCACACTTTCCAATTATTTATTCGGTAGTTTTTTTGGTGGCACCGGCGACGATGCCTGTTTCGTAGGTGGTATCAATCCGCAGACCAACAATCTTTATATTGCCGGAGGCACTACAAGCAATAATTTGCCGGGAGATAAAATCGGGGTCGTTTATCCGGGCTACAAAGGCGGACTTACCGATGGTTTTGTAACTCAATTGAAAAATGATTATTCCGGCATTGCCAAAACTACTTATATGGGTACAACCGGAACCGATATTGTATACGGATTAAAATTCGACAAGTCGGGTTATCCTTATGTGATGGGAACTACCACAGGTAATTGGCCCGTTTTGAATGCAGCTTATAGCAATCCCAACAGTGCACAGTTCATCAGTAAACTCAAACCCGATTTGTCGGGATTTGAATATTCCACTGTTTTTGGTACAGGCTCTTTGGCGCCCAATATCTCCCCGATCGGTTTCATGGTGGATCGCTGTGAGAATGTTTATGTATCGGGATGGGGTGGAGGATTGAATGTACTGAAAGGGTATTCATCAGGCAACACCAATGGCTTGCCATTATTGAATCCATTGGCCGGAATCGGGCAGCCCGATGGTGAAGACCTGTATTTTTTTGTCTTGAAAAAAAATGCATCAGCGCAATTGTTCGGCTCCAACTTTGGACAGTTCAGAGGCAGCAATGGTGATCATGTGGATGGAGGCACCTCAAGGTTCGACGATAATGGTATCATCTATCAGGCTATCTGTGCCAATTGTAATGGTGGCGCCACTTTTCCCACTACACCTGGGGTATGGCGCAGAACCAATGGCAGCAACAATTGTAATGAAGCGGCCGTAAAAGTGGAAATGGATTTTACCGGAGTGTCTGCGGCTGTTCGGCCCTCTATCAACGCGGTGGTGAACGATACGGCATCCTGTGTGCCCTTTCGTGTAGACTTTGTCGATACTTTGCTGAAATGCAAAAAAATCTACTGGGATTTTGGTAATGGTTTAAAAGATACCACCATCGCTCCTCAGTTTTCAACCTTCACCAATTATACGGCTGTGGGCAATTACAGGGTGCGCATCATTGCGGAAGATTCACTTACTTGCAACATCAGAGATACCTCCTATCTGTATATCAAAGCCGGCAGCAACCGAGCCAATCTGGCTTTCACCGCCACCAAGGACTTGCCTTGCACCAGTTTGGGTTATACTTTTACCAATCTCTCAACGCCAACCACCGGAAATTTCGGGCCTCAAAGTTTCATCTGGGATTATGGAGATGGATCACCCAAAGAGATTTCATTCAACGGGGCACACACTTATTCCGCCACCGGAATCTACACAGTTACTTTGCAATTGCAGGATACCAATTTTTGCAACTCACCCGATACCAAGTTGATGACATTGAACGTGAATCCACTGGTGAAAGCGAAGTTTTCTACACCTGCGGCAGGATGTGTCACCTATCATGCTTCTTTTGTCAACCAATCGGGTACATCCGATGTTACGTGGCAATTCAGCGACGGTACTAGCACTAATGTAGAGAATCCCATAAAGACATATACTCTACCCGGAACGTATCTGGTAAGGCTGATTGCCCGGGATCCCAATACCTGCAATCTGGTGGATACTTCGGCATGGTTTAGCATTACTGTTTCTGATATACCTCATGCTGCTTTTACCTGGCAGCCCGATCCGCCTATCACCAACACGCCAACTGTTTTCACCAATCAGTCTACCGGGGCCATTCAATACCAATGGGATTTTGGAGATGGATCCAGTTCGCAGGAAACACACCCATCTCATCAATATATCAGTACAGGCAGCTTTCAAACACAACTGGTGGCTATCAATCTATACAATTGTACAGACACTTTCCGTTCAGAGGTCCGCGCTTTGATTGATCCGCTGCTGGATGTTCCCAATGCTTTTACGCCAGGTCGTTTCGGGGAGAATGGCATGGTGAAAGTCAAAGGCTATGGCATAGGCAAACTCGACTGGAAAATTTATAACCGATGGGGCCAGTTGATTTTTCAAACCAACTCCATAAATAATGGTTGGGACGGAACTTATCAGGGCAAGCTTCAGCCAATGGATGTATACGTATATACACTGGATGCCGAGCTGACCAATGGACAAAAAGTGCGAAAGACCGGAGATATTACACTGGTCAGATGATGACTATCGTAGAAGAGTAATTGCTGATTTATCTATTTATTAAATGTCAGGCAGATGAACGGATCTATAAAAAATAAAATCACAGGCAGCTCTTTCGGGAGGGCATTGCTGTTGTGGCTGCTATCATTTGGTTTGGGAGGAAATATCATTTCGCAGGATCTTCATTTTTCGCAGTTTTTCAGTTCACCATTGAGTACCAATCCTGCCAATACAGGCTTTATTCCTGATGCTGATTATCGATTGGGGGCACAGTACAGGAGTCAGTATAACAATATTATGGCTAAGCCTTACCGCACTTACAGTGTTTTTGGTGATGCTCAGGTGATGCGCGACAAGCTGGATAATGGATGGATAGGCATTGGCGGTTTGATGATGAGTGATGTGGCCGGCAGCGGTGTATTGAAATCTACAAAGCTCTATGGCTCGTTGGCTTGCCATCAGATGCTGGGCAATACCAGTTTGCTCAGTGCCGGATTTAATTTGGGTTGGGTCAACAAATCGATCAGTATCGCCGACCTTAAATTTCCCGATCAGTTCAATGGTCATTTTTTCGACAATCAGCTTCCAACTGCGGTGGCTCTTGAAAATACTTCGGTGAATTATTTTGATGTGCAGGCGGGTGTAAACTATGCCATCTTTCCCAATGAGGAAATCTACATCAATGCCGGTTATTCCATGCATCATGTCAATCAGGCCAAAGAAAGTTTTTTTGCGGCTGGGGTCAACGATCGCATCCCTTTGCGTCATATTGGATTTGTCAATGCCAAACTGAAAATGAACGACAAATTGATCGTGTCGCCTAACGTGTTTTATTCCAATCAGCAATACGCTTCCAATCTTGTTTTGGGTTCACTGGCCAACATCAATCTGGCAGAGGCAGGAGAAAGACAATTGATTGTGGGTTGCTATTACCGTTGGAAAGATGCGGTGATACCGATGGTAGGTTGGGAGATGAACAAGTTTGAGCTGATTTTCAGTTATGATGTCACCCTGTCCGCACTCAAGAATTACAATGCCGGCAAAGGTGCCCTGGAATGCAGTTTGATTAGAAAGGGTGATTTTTCCGGCCCTGCAGTCAAACAAACACTTTGTCCTTCTTTTTAACAATCATCTCTTATTTTCTTTTTCAGGATTAAAGTCCATACAGTCTTTGCTTATGGCTAATTGACGATTTTTTACGAAATTTGAAATTCATTCATTTCAAGGAAAAAATCCTACATGAGTCAACTAACCCAACTAGTTCCCCTTTTTCAAAAAATTGCCGGCGAAGCCTATGTTTTGGTGGATGAGGACAGCCGAAATCATTATGCCCAGGACCATACCGAAAATCTGCATTTTCCTCCCGACATCATCATAAAGCCTCGCACAGCTGAAGAAATAAGCGCAATCATGAAGTTGTGCGCCGAACACAGAATTACGGTTACGCCCCGGGGCGCAGGTACCGGATTGAGTGGGGGAGCCTTGGCGCATCAGGGTGGGGTGCTCATTTCTTTCGAAAGAATGAATTCCATTTTGGATATAGACGAAAGAAATTTGCAAGTGACGGCGGAGCCCGGTGTGATCACTGAAGTATTACAACAAGCGGTAAAAGAAAAAGGACTTTTTTATCCGCCCGACCCCAGCAGCAAAGGCAGCTGTTTTATCGGTGGAAATATAGCAGAGAACAGCGGTGGACCCAAAGCAGTGAAATATGGTGTAGTGAAAGATTATGTGATCAATTTGGAAGTGGTATTGCCCAACGGCGAAATCATCTGGACTGGCGCCAATGTCATCAAAAACGCCACAGGTTACAATCTCACGCAATTGATGGTGGGCAGCGAAGGCACATTAGGCCTGGTTACAAAAATAGTTTTGCGACTGATTCCCCACCCGAAATATGATTTGCTGATGCTCGTTCCATTCAACGATTTGGAAAAGGCAGGTGCCGCCGTTAGTGCCATCTTCAGGGCGGGCTTTACACCCAGCGCACTCGAGTTGATAGAGATCAATGCGTTGAAAATAGTCAGCAAGTTTGTAGACAGTTCCGCAGTGCCTGTTACCGACGATATGGCCGCTCATCTGATTATTGAGGTGGATGGCAATCATTTGGAAACGCTGATGAGCGAGATGGAAGCGATTGCTGGTCTGCTGGCTGATTTTGATTGCGGAGAGATATTCTTTGCAGAAGACAGTCAGCAAAAAGAAGAATTGTGGAAATTACGTCGAAGGGTATCCGAAGCGGTTAAATTGGTAGGATACACCATTGAAGAAGATACCGTGGTGCCTCGCGCCGAATTGCCCGCCCTCATCAGCGGAGTGAAAGCACTGGGCAGAGAGTTTGATTTTGATGTGGTTTGTTACGGTCATGCCGGTGATGGTAATCTGCATATCCGTATTCGCAAAGAAGGAAGTATCTACAGTCTCAACAACGATAAAGTGATTCCGGCATTGAAAGCGTTGTTCCGTCTGGTCCATTCACTCGGGGGGACCATCAGCGCCGAGCATGGCATCGGTCTCATTCAAAAAGAATTCATGCCCATCATGTTTCCTTCGGTAACATTGGAGCTGATGCGCAATATCAAGAAAGTTTTCGATCCTCATAACATTCTCAATCCCGGAAAAATATTCTAATCCTCTGAACATGAAACAACTCATTTTCATTTCCTTGCTGATGGTCTCTTGTAGCACACTCTTGGCACAGGAGGATGCGGACGGGCCTTTTTTTAAAGCCGAAAACCTGTTTACCGGTGGTACCCTCAATCTGCAGTTTGGCAACCAAACCACAGCTTTGGGTATTGGTCCCTATTTGGGATATAGTTTCAATAAGTATGTGGATGTGGCCGTAAGTCCGGCATTTAACTATGTGTCGGTAAGGGATTATCAGGTGGTAGGTGATAAGCTTCGTCAATTTGCATATGGACCCGGTGCTTTTGTAAGAGTATTTCCATTCCGATTCCTTTTTGCGCAAGGTCAGTATGAATATAATTTTCTTCGTCTGCGCTACAAACCCGCATTGGGTTCGAGTTTGAACAATGATACCTACAAACTGGATGCCCACTGTTTTCTGGTTGGAGCCGGCATTTCAAATGGGAAAGATTTTCCTTATCAGAAATCCTATTATTATTTCTCCATACTGTGGGATATTGGCAAATCGCTCAATTCGCCTTACAAAGACAATCTTGGGCGCTCTGTTCCTATTATCAGAGCCGGTTACAACATTGCACTTTTTCAGGGTAAAAAATAAATTGCCTCTTGTTTAACACTTTGGCATCATTCAATATTAAAATTCATCTATGTCGCCTACCTTGCTTTTTTCCTTTGTCATCGGCTATTTCGCCATCTTGCTGGGTGTAGCCTGGTACACCTCAAGAGGTTCGGACAATGCCTCTTTCTTCATCGGCAATAAAAAAAGCAACTGGATGCTGGTAGCTTTTGGTATGATCGGCACTTCCTTGAGTGGGGTCACTTTTGTGAGTGTGCCCGGGGGCGTGGGTGCGGGAAATTTTTTCTATTTCCAGATTGTGCTGGGATATCTTTTAGGCTATTTGGTCATCGCTTTTGTATTGCTGCCTTTGTATTATAGGATGAACCTTACCAGTATTTACACCTATCTCGAAACAAGGTTTGGTGTCAATGCACATAAAGCCGGCGCTACATTTTTCATCATCTCCAGGGCCTTCGGCGCCACAGCTCGTCTTTACCTGGTCATCAATATCCTTCAGCTTTTCATTCTGGATAAACTCGGTATTCCGTTCATCGCCACCACATTTGTGATTTTGCTGATGATACTGTTGTATACTTTCGAAGGTGGCGTTAAGACTATCATCTATACAGACACGTTGCAAACATCGGGTATGTTGCTCGGACTTGTGGTTTGTACCATTGTCATCATCAAAGCACTGGGCACCGATTTCTCCGGTGCATTAAGCCTATTGCAGCAAAAAGGCTACACACAGATCATCAATACCGATATCAAAGCGCCTTCTTTTTTCGGAAAACATCTGCTGGGCGGAATGTTCATAGCCATCACCATGACCGGCCTCGATCAGGAAATGATGCAGAAAAACATCAGCGTGAAAAATCTGAAAGACTCGCAAAAAAACATGATGAGTTTTACCGCGGTGTTGATGATGGTCAATTACCTCTTTTTGTTTTTAGGCGGGTTGCTTTATCTCTATGCCACTAAAATGAATGTTACCGCCGCACCGGATGATTTGTTTCCTACCATCGCACTCAGCGATGCATTCAGTGGTTCGATAGGCGTATTGTTCATCATTGCACTTATTTCTGCGCTTTTTCCAAGCGTCGACGGCGCCATCACTTCTCTCACTTCTTGCTTTTGCATCGACATATTGGCGCTCAATAAAAGCACTGAATCAGAAAATGTGAAAAAGAAAACGCGGTTGAAAGTGCACGTAGGGTTTGCCGTTATCTTTTTTATCCTGGTGTTGATATTCAAAGCCATCAATGATAAGCTGATCATCGATTTCATTTTGAAATTTGCAGGCATTACCTATGGGCCTTTGTTGGGTTTGTTCGCTTTCGGCATCATCACCAAAAGAAAACTGAACGATAAGTTGATTTGGCTGATTTGCATTTTAGCGCCATTGCTCGCTTTGCTTTCGGACATGCTTAGTAATCCTGATTGGTACGATAAAAAGTTGCATGCTTCTTTGGGGCTGGGCCCCGTTTCACATCAGATTTTCAATGGTTATCATATCGGCAATGAATTGATCATCATCAATGGTATTTTTACATTTGCAGGCTTGTACCTCATCTCAAAAAAAGAAGCTGAAAAATAATAAATGCAACGGCATTCAATTTATTTTTCTCATCATCATCATTATGGACCTTATACATCCTCAGGCGGAAAGCTACAGCATGCAACACAGCACACCTTTAGATTCGGTGCTGCAAGAGTTGGAGGCATTTACGATGGCTACGCATCCTAAGTCGCACATGATCAGTGGAAGCTTGCAGGGTAAATTGTTGGAGATGATCAGCCGTATGATTGCGCCCCAAAGAATTCTGGAAATAGGCACTTTTACAGGGTTTAGCGCTATTTGCTTGGCTAAAGGAATGAGGCAGGGTGGAATGCTGCATACCATAGAGCTGCGGGAAGATGATGCGGCCACGGCGAAGTCATTTTTTGAAAAGGCTAGAATGGACCGACACATTGTTCAGCACATCGGGGATGCCCGTAAGCTGATTCCTCAATTAACAGAAACTTGGGACCTTGTTTTTCTGGACGCGGATAAAGTGAGCTATATTGACTATTACGAATTAACTTTGCCTCAAGTGAGAACCGGTGGATGGATCTTGGCAGACAATGTTTTTTTTCATGGACAGGCACTGGAGGCCGAACCCAAGGGAAAAAATGCCCAAGCCATTCATGCATTCAATCAACATGTAGCTGCCGATCAAAAAACAGAACAAGTTGTATTATCTGTGAGAGACGGTTTAACCTTAATTAGAAAAATCTGATTTGTGAAAAAAATAGTCGTCACTATTTTTTATTGGCTTATGCTCTGTACGATTTCATGGGGTCAAAAAATCACTGTACAGCAGTATATCGATACCTATAAGGATATCGCTATCGCCGAAATGAAGCGGGCCGGAGTTCCTGCGGCCATTACCCTGGCACAAGGTGTTTTGGAAACAGAAAGCGGAAACAGTGATTTGGTCAAAAAATCAAACAATCATTTCGGAATCAAGTGCAAAGCCGAATGGACCGGCAATACGGTATATCATGATGATGATGAAAATGGTGAGTGCTTCAGGAAATATGACAGTTCGGTACATAGTTACAGAGATCATAGTGATTTTTTAAGAACTCGGGCTCATTATGCTTTTTTATTCAGCCTCAATCCTGCCGATTACAAAGGCTGGGCTTATGGATTAAAGAAAGCCGGTTATGCCACCAATCCCAGGTATCCACAGATTCTCATCAAAACCATTGAAGATTACAATCTCAATCAAATTACAATAGAAACCTTGGCACAAATGCCGGATTATAGTCAGTTTAAAATCGAAAAAAACAGTTCGGTTTCTTCGTCCATTGCTGATTTTACCACCAACACTACGCGCAAAATTGAAGCGATCATTGAATCTCCTTCTTCAGCCTATAAATTACCCAAGAAAACATACAACGGATTAAAAGCGGTTTATGCAGATAGCGGCACTTCATTGCTGGCCATTGCTACTCAATATGATATCGCCTTGAGCAACCTCCTCGATTACAACGACCTTATCGATGACGGCCTGCTAAATGCACCTACCTGGTTGTATCTCGAAAGAAAATTGACCGAAGGCAAGCAAAATACTTATACCGTCAAAGGGGATGAGACCCTCTATGATATTGCTCAGCGCAATGCTATTCAACTCAGCTCTCTCATGGCTTTTAATGGGTTGAATGAAAATGATGTTTTGAAGAAAGGGGATCTGCTGTCGCTGCGTTCTTCAGTCATCTCATCAGTTGCCGATAAAAAATACAAAGACAAGGTGGAAGCCGGCACAAAAATTCATGAAGTAAAACCCAAAGAAAATTTATTTACCATCGCCAGGTTATATAAAGTACCAATTGCCGACCTCAGAAGCTGGAACAAGCTGGAGTCGGACCAATTGACGGTTGGGCAGAAACTTGTTATTTCAAAATAAAAAAAGTCATATGGACATTCAGATTCACGATAAGAAATTCAGGACGTATTTGTCTGCAGCGCAAATACAGGAACAGATCAACAGGATTGCAGCAGAAATCAATCGTGATTATGCCGGCAGACGTCCATTGTTCATCGCCATACTGAACGGTTCTTTCATGTTCGCTTCCGATTTGTTTAAAGAGTTGACCATAGAGGCTGAAGTCTGTTTTATCAAATTAGCCTCTTACAAAGGAATCAAGAGTACCGGACAGGTGGTAACTTCAATCGGATTGGATGTTTCTCTTGCCGGAAGAGAGGTGATCGTCATCGAAGATATTGTAGATACGGGCAAAACACTTAGCGAATTCATTCCTCAGCTTCAGCTGCAACAACCTTCGTCGGTTAAAATCGCCACATTATTACATAAGCCAGAAGCCTTGCAGCATCCTTTGCAATTGGATTATGTAGGCTTCAGCGTGCCTAATAAATTTTTACTAGGATTTGGATTGGATTACGATGGATTAGGAAGAAATCTCAAAGAAATATTTCAGTTGAATGACTGATACTGCAATTGCTTTGGGTGAAATGGATATTTTTTTTTATTTTAGGAGAACAAACTTCCTTTGATAAGATCAATTTTATATAGCCTCCTGCTGTTGTGGACAATTCCTGCCCAAAGCCAGTATTATCTCAGAGGCGAGGTGAAAGATGAAAAGAATCACCCTTTGCCTTACGTTCGAATTTTTGTTCATTCCTCCCGCGCTTTTTATGTTACAGAATCTCCCTCCGGTAGTTTTGGTATCAATGAAAGATTATTGAAAGATTCGCTGACCCTTACCCTTGATGGTTATGAAACTTTGAAGGTGGCCGTACTTACCAATCAATGGCAAACCCTTATCATGAAGCCATCAGCTGATGTGGCCAGCAAGAACCAGCCCAAACTTATTTCCGCCACTAAAGATTACACGCAATCAGCCGGCAAAGAATGGTTTGCCGGAGATGAAACCTATTTTCAGCTGGTAGAGAATGAATTTGTAAAAGCCATTCAATATCCCAGTACCGGTTACTCCCTTAATGTAAATAAGGCTTCCTACAGCAATGTTCGCCGATTTCTCAAAACAAACAGTATGGTTCCTCCGGATGCGGTAAGGACCGAGGAGCTGATCAATTATTTCAATCTCAAGTATCATCCGCCCAAAAATGAGAAGCTTTTTAATGTGGAAACGCAGCTTACTTCTTGTCCATGGAATGCCGGACGTCAGTTGTTTTATGTGAATGTGAGCGCTAAAAAACTTGATCTGGAAAAAGTGCCTCCCGGCAATTTTGTTTTTCTGATTGATGTGTCGGGCAGCATGGACATGCCCAATCGCCTTCCTTTGGTAAAGGCCGCATTTCAACTTTTTGTAAAAAACCTCAGGCCGGTAGATACGGTATCCATTGTAACGTATGGAGGTTTTGTTCAAATATGGCTGGGGCCTACCGCCGGTGATCAGAAAGAGAAGATTCTCCACTCCATTGAAGAACTAGAAGCACAAGGCGATACGCCCGGAGAATCAGCCATCAAGATCGCTTACAATCTGGCCAAAAATCATTTCATCAAAAATGGCAACAACAGGGTTATACTAGCTACAGACGGTGATTTCAATGTAGGGCAAACCAGCGAGAAAGCCTTGGATGACCTCATCTCCAGCCAAAAGCAATCGGGCGTTTATCTTACTTGCCTGGGAGTGGGTATGGGAAATTTTAAAGATTCTAAACTTCAAACCCTGGCTAAAAAAGGGAATGGTAATTATGCTTATTTGGATGATTTGCAAGAAGCAGAAAGAGTGCTGGTAAAAGAACTGACACAAACTTTTTATGCGGTGGCCGATGATGTTTTTATGAATGTGAAGTTCAATCCTCAGCGCGTAAGTGAATATCGGTTGGTGGGTTTTGATAACAAGAAAGAGGCTTTGACAGACTCTGTAAAACACCTGGAAGGAGGAGAGGTAGGAAGTGGCAGTACAGTTTTGGCGCTGTTTGAATTGACGCCTAATCCTATGGCTTCGGTCAGTGCCATCAACAATGAAAACCCGGTTGCTGAACTCTCCCTGGCTTATTCGCTCAACAGAGACAGCATCTCAAGAGAATATAAGTTCAGGTCCAATGCCGAATTCATTCCTTTGGATAAAACAGATAAAGAGATCCAATTTGCCACCGCTGTCACCATGTTCGCGTTGAAACTGAAAGATTCAAAATTCGCTAAAGAGATCACCTGGCCGATGATTAAGATGCTGGCCAAAAATTCAGCCGATCCCTCCGTATATGTTCAGAATGAATTTGTAGCGCTGATAGACAAAGCCATAAAAATTTATGGACTTAAGAAAAAAAGTAAAACTGAAGATTGATATCAGTTGAACATCTCTCTCACCTTGTCAAAAAATGATTTTTCATTTTTCTCAGGCTTAGGTTCAAAGTTGCCCGACTTGCTCATTTTTTCCAGCATTGCTTTTTCTTCGGCAGAAACTTCTTGTGGAGTCCAGATGTTGACATGTATCAACTGATCACCTTTTTCATAACTGTTGATGTGAGGAAACCCTTTGCCTTTCAATCGGAATATCTTGCCACTTTGTGTGCCTGCAGGTATTTTAATTTTTGCTCTGCCATCAATGGTAGGTACTTCAATCTGGGTGCCGAATACCGCATCCGGAAATGAAATGTATAAATCAAAAGCTACATTAAGTCCATCGCGTTGTAACTGAGGGTGTGGTTCTTCTTCCACTTGCACAATGATGTCGCCAAAGCTGCCACCTCTTTCACCGGCATTTCCTTTTCCCTGAATGCTTAACTGAAGTCCGTCGTACACGCCTGCCGGAATGTCGATATTTACTGTTTCTTCACCAAACACCCTTCCTTCGCCTTTACAGCTGTTACATTTTGCCGTTATGGTAGTGCCATCGCCGTTACAGGTGGGACAAGTGGTAACAGTTTGCATTTGTCCTAAAAAAGTGCTTTGTACTCTTCTCACCTGACCACTACCCTGACAAGTACCGCAGGTTTGTACACTGTTTTTGTCTTTTGCGCCACTACCACTGCAAGTGGTACAGCGAACATATTTTTTGATCTTGATTGTCTTGTTGGCGCCTTTGGCCATTTCTTCAAAATTCATCTTCAACTTCACACGAAGGTTGCTACCTCTGCTTCCACCGGAAGTTCTGCTACCACCGCCTCTTCTGCCACCACCGCCGCCAAAGAAACTACCGAATCCTTCATCACCGAATATATCGCCAAACTGACTGAATATATCATCCATGTTCATGCCGCCGCCGCTAAAGCCACCACCTTGGCCGCCTCTTCCAGGACCAAAAGCATTGTGTCCGAAACGGTCGTATTGGGCCTTCTTATCGTTATCGCTCAATATCTCATAAGCTTCAGCCGCCTCCTTGAATTTTTCTTCTGCAGCCTTGTCGCCGGGATTGCGGTCGGGATGATATTGCATGGCTACCTTGCGGTAAGCTTTTTTAATTTCATCCGCCGAAGCGTTTTTGCTTACACCCAATATTTCGTAAAAATCTCTTTTGTTTGACATGTTGTTGGAGATAATGGAATTTGATTTTTATTGTGAATTATTGCCCTACAACCACCTTGGCAAATCTGATGATCTTGTCATTGAGGTAATAGCCTTTCATCAATTCGTCTATTACTTTGCCTTTAAGGTTTTCAGGTACTTCCACTTGTGTGATGGCTTCATGCTTTTCCACATCAAAATCTTCATGCAAGCTTTCCATAGGTTTTAATCCCCTTTGGGTAAGTGTGTTTCTGAGTTGGTTGAATACTAGCAATGTGCCACTGGTGACCTCATTTTCTACAGTACTTTTGATTTGTTTTTCTGCTCTTTCGCAATTGTCCAATACATCTAGCAGTGAAACCATCAGATCTTTGGCGGCCGTCATCCTGATATCCAGTATTTCACGGGCAGTACGTCTTTTATAATTATCGAATTCGGCAAAAAGACGAAGGTATTTGTCTTCCCATTCTTTAAATTGTGAAGCTGTTTTTGATGCTGCATCTGCGGCGGTTTCATCATTGGCAACAGCATCCTGACCATTCGAATTTTCAATTACCTCGCCGCATTTAGGGCAAGTTAATTCAGCGGGTATATTTTCTTCCATAGCTAATTAATAATTTGATGTGCAAAGCTAATATTGTCAAACATATTGCCAATGAATAAAATAAGCCAAATTGACACGAAGGAGTAAATAAGTAAGACAATTCTGAAGTGGAGAAATTATTTAACTACCTGAAATTTACCGGACTCGATGATTTGTCCGTTTTTATTGCGCAGTTGAAAGATATAGATGCCACGGAAAAAATCTTCCAAATTGACATTGAAGCGTGAAGGTGTGTTTTTCATTTCATATACCTTCTTACCCATGAAATTGTAAATGGTCAGTGAATATGCCGCATCAAACCCTTTTTGGTAGTCAAAATTGATGATGGCGGTTGCTGGATTGGGATAGAAACGTATGAGATGAGGCGCCTGTTCATTGACCATCCTGTTTTGGGCAAATGAGCCCGAGGATATCATTGTGAGAAGTAATGCTATGAACAGAAATTTTTTCAACGCAATAATTTGTTAGTTATACTGTATATAAAATTAGGGCAAAAAGATTAATAACCATCCTTTTGCCCTAAAAAAATCATATTTATCAAGATAAACGGGCTAAAACCTCATTTATTGCTTCAAAATTAGGAACATCTCCTGCGCTTTCCAGTACTTCAGCGTATTGAATAACGCCTTCTTTGTCGATAATGAAGGCCGATCTTTTACTCACGCCTTTCATACCCATATCTGTGAAAGACGCATAGATGGAACCATATACGGTTGAGGCTTCTTTATTGAAATCGCTGAGCAGGGGAAAATTAAGGCCCTGTTCTTCTTTGAATTTGGCCAAAGTGAAAACAGAATCCACCGATATAGCCAGCACCTGGGCATTGGCATGTTGGTATTTGCTGATATCATCTCTAACGGCGCAGAGTTCTTTTGTACAAACTCCCGTAAATGCCTGAGGAAAGAATAACACCAATACATTTTGCTTTCCGGAAAAATCGCTGAGGCTGATTTTTTCTTTCATTGAAGCATATAGACTGAAAGAAGGGGCTTGAGATCCAATTTGTAACGACATGTGGTAATTGTTTTAGTTTGCAAAAATAAACAACACTTCCTTTAAAAAGTTTATGAAAACCAGAAAAAACAGCAAGGCCCCGTAATAAACGGAGCCTACTGTTATCCAAACAATCCATAAAAACAAATACTTTGATAATGGTCTACAGGAATTGATCTATTGTTTTTAGAATTTTGGACATCTTATGGCATCTAAACTGCTGTTGTTCTTTTTGTTTTGCTGATAGGTAAGGGAGAGTTCAAATCCACCCTGACCATTGCTGGAAGTTTTCAATTGCGAGATGTTGGCATCATAACTTACAGCTACTGCAAAAGGTTTGAATTCAATTTTGGCAACCGGAATGATGGCATCTTTCCATCTCATGTAAGCTCCGGCGTGAATGAGATAGCTATTGTCATCGGCTTCACTCAGCTTGATAGAGTACAAAGCGCCTCCCACGATCTCCGTGCTGCTGCCCTGCTTGGAGCAGTCAGCCTGGAGCGTGAAAAAAGATCGGGTGGTCATACTCACCCTGACTCCTCCTGATGCTACCCATTTTGGTGTCATTGCTTCTTTTGTGCTGTTGTAGAAAGAGATTTTTTTGGCTTTGTTGAAATGATGGTAAGCAAGGCCGATGAAAAAGTTATTGTTGTCGTTTTCGCCGATTTGAGAATTCAGACTCATGCCCACACTACCGTCGAAGTAGGAATAGGATGGGGTGGTGAGCGTTTCGCCGTCAGCCAGACTGCCATTGAAACCGATACCGTCAAATTGATTGTTGGTGGTCATTTTGCTTCTGTCGAATCTGCGTTGCACCAATCCTCCCATGAATCCGAGCGACAGATACACATTCTTAACCTGACTCAGCGATTTGTTATAGTTGATGGCCGGCAGTACCTGTGTGCTGGTGAGCGCTATGGTACCGGCTTTGTCGTATAATATCTGTCCTCCGATGGTCAGGAAATCGTCGCCTCCATTCAGTTGTTTTTTGAATTCGCCGCTTACCGAAGTGGTCTGATAAGGAACGGTAACGCTGTTCCACTGGGTGCGGTAAACCGACTGAAATCTGATGTCTCCGGTGAAGATGCCAGCCAGTGAAGGATTTCTTAACAGCGGCGTTTCGAAGATTTGTGAGAAGTGTAAATCTTGCGCCCTGGTGCCGAAGGCCGACAAAAGCAGCGCGGCGGGCAGAAGATATTTGTTTAATTGTTTCATGGGGTCGGAAGGGTTTAGATAACGGTAATGTATAAACGAAAATATACTGATTTTATTGTCTTGTCTAACGGATTATTTTTGTAAGAAGAAAAGGGAAGGCCTGTAGGAATACAAGCCTTGACTTGTTCATTCTTTCATAAAAACAAAACTCTTTATTATTTGATCAGCGCCACATTTCCTTTGAATGTGAGCACGGCATTATTATCACACATTACATCCACTACATACACAAACACATCAGGGTTCATACTTCTGCCTTTGTAGGTGCCGTCCCAGGCCTTGGTGGCGTCGTTGGCATTGAAGTTGGCCTTTTCAAACACCAGCTCTCCCCAGCGTGAGAAGATCTTGATGCTCTTGATGGTGAAGATGCCTGTACCTCTGGGGTAGAAGAGATCGTTCATGCCATCGTGGTTGGGCGAGAATGTGTTGGGGATGAACAGATTGGCACCGTTACAAAGCACGTTTACTGTCAGCTGGTCAGTGGCGGTACATCCTCCTCTGTTGGCCACATGCACTGTATAAGTGGTAGTCATGTTGGGCTTCACTGTGATGCCGGGAGGGGCACTCATGAATATGGATCCTGTAGGAGACCATATTACACTAGTTACATCAGATGAAAGAACGGGTCTTAATGTTACGGTCTGTCCTACGTTGATGGTTCTGTCTTCACCTGCTTCTACAGTAGGATTGTTGTGTACAATGATGGGCACATAGCCGGTGTCCTTGAAACAGTTTTTATCATCGGTACCGATTACCATGTAACGGGTAGATTGTACAGGTGTTGCGGTGGGAGAAGATAATCCTGAATTATCTAATCCTGTGGTTGGCGACCACACATAGCTGTGAGCTCCGCTGGCAGCCATTCTTACCGATCCACCAAGACAGAGAGAGTCTTTAGGACTGGTCACCATATGGAACGGATATTTTACCAATACACGAATTGAATCAGTGTTGCTACAGCCATGAACCGAACGACCAATCAAATGATAGGTAATAGGGTCTGCAGGGCTGGCGATAGGACTCGCACAATCGGTACAGCTCAATGCGGTGGCAGGGCTCCAAATGTAAGTGGCTCCGCCGGTAGCATGCAACGCAGTACCTCTCCCTTTACAAACCATGGTGTCGTTTCCAGCATTGATTACAGGAATGGCATAGGCTTCTACACTTGAAGTGTCTGTTCCTATACAACCGTTGCTGTTAGTGGCTGTCAATCGAATAGGGTATTGTCCCGCAGCAGTATATAATTGTGGCGCCGGTGTAACCAGGGTTGATGTATTGCCGTTGCCCAGGCTCCAGCTCCAGCTAATAGCCGATGTATCAGGCGTACTCAATCTGGCATTGAAGCGTACGGTAAGGTCTACGCATCCGTTAGCGGTTTGTTCTATTTGGGGTTGAGGTGAAGCTACCACTCTCACCGGTTGTGTACTGCGGATGGTATCTGCACAACCATGCACAGATTGTGTGATCAGCTGAGGATAGTACAATCCGCTGGTGTTATATTGATGTGAAGGGTTGGGTGTGCTAGCAGTGCTGCCATCGCCAAAACTCCATTGGTAGGCAGTAATCACGTCAGTGCTAGTCGTCGTATTGTTGAACTGTACATTGCCTCTGTCGCAGAATGCAGGCGCATTAAAATTGAAGGCCGCATTCAGGTCGTAGGTTCTGATGGTATCTGTTCCGATCAAGGGAACCGTACAGCCCGCTGTGTCTTTCAGAATCAGTTTGGGTACAAAGGAACCCGCAACAATGTAATTATGCGTTTGCACAGGTCCGTTAGTTACCAGCGTGTTGCCATCACTGAAGTCCCAGATGTAGGTACTGGCGCCGATGGCGTTGGCAGTAAAGTTTACGGTTTTAGGTACACAACCGCTCAATCCGCCATAAGTGAAATTACCTCTTGGACCTCTTACTACAATGTTGGTGGTTTTGGTGGATGTGCATCCGCCAGGACCTGTAATGGTAAGCTGTGCAGGGAAGGTTCCTGATATGGCATAGAAGTGAGAAGGGTTGGCTATCGAAGAATTGGTGCCATCTCCAAAGTTCCATGAATAAGAAGTGTAATTCAGTGAATTGTTGGTGAAATTGACAATCAACGGAGGGCAAGTGCCTAAAGTATCGCTGGCTGTAAATCTTGCTGAAGGTGTTACAATTCTGATGTAATTGTTTCTTACCATAGTATCACGACATCCATTGATATCGGTAACAATCAGTCTTACATTGAAGGCGCCATTTCTGGTATATCTGTGAGTTGGATTTTGGTCGGTTGAAGCGGTACCATCGCCAAAATTCCATTGGTAGGTGATGCCGGATCCGGTTGAGTTATTCATGAATGTGATATCTCTGCTGGGACAGCTTAAAGTGTCGAATGTGCTGAAAGCTGCAGTTGGATGATATACAGTAATCACGTTGGTTCTGGACATTTGATTAGAGCAGCCGCTGCTGTCAAATGCCGTAACGGTTACGGTAAAAGATCCGCCAATGCTGTAAATGTGAGACACGTTTCTTGTACGTGAAGTATCTGTTTGTCCGTCACCGAAATTCCATACGCTATAAGCCCATCCATTTCTTCCGTCTGTAATAGAACTGTCTGTGAAATTGGCGATGCTGCCGGAACAAATGCTGGTCACCGAGCTGCCGAAATTAGCCGTAGGTCCGTTTACCGTGATGTAACGGGGCTTAATCACTGTATCTCTGCAACCATTTTTATCAGATGAAATCAATTTGATGGTATAGAATCCGGGGATATAATAAGTTTTATTGATAGGATTGCCAGCACCGCTGGTATTGTCGCCGAAATTCCAGTTGAAGGAGGCAAATAATGATGGCGTTGCACCACCTGCACTGAATGCAATGGTTGAACCACGGCATATCACAGTGTCTGAAGCTACTATCGAAGGGTGTTGATCTACCACTGTAATGCTCGCTGTTTTAGTGAAATCGCAGCCGGTTGTGTTATTGTGTACGGTTAGTCTTACGTTGTATACGCCTGAGGTGGTGTAAATATGCACAGGACTCGAATCTGCTGAGGTTTGACCATCACCGAATTCCCAGAGCCAGGTGTCGGCTCCGATAGACCTGTCGTGAAAAATGCGCTTCATTCTTTCAGAACAGTTCTTCTCGATGATGAAATTTGCAATTGGAGGGTTGATGTGTACATAGTCGTTTCTTACCAATGTATCTGCGCAGCCATCATTGTAAGCTATCAGCATGATGTTCATGTAGCCGGTATCAGTATAAGTATGTTGTGGATTTTGACTAACACTTGTGCCGCCATCGCCAAAGTCCCAGTACCATTGATTGGCTGCGCCAACAGGAGTAGTAGAATCTGCGAAAACAACGGGTGTGAAAGCGCAAACATCTGTTGGGTTGGCAGAGAAAGACACATGGGGTCTTACACCGGCTTTTATCCCATTTACATAAGTTACAGTGTCCGTACAGCCTGAAACAGTAGTGATGATCAATTGAATATCATAATGGCCAACATCAAAAGTGTGGGTTGGACTTTGCTGCGTTGAACTGGTGCCATCTCCAAAATTCCATTGGTAGCTGGCAATCGGATCTCCACCCAAAACACTATGATGGAAAGTCCAGGTTAATGGTGCGCATCCTTTCTTCGGTAAAGAATCGATGGCTACCACCGGAAGATGAATATTGATATAGTTTGATCTTGTTTTTACGATAGAACAACCATTGGCACCTGTTGCTGTGAGTGTTACAGCATAATCACTTTGACTGTTGTAAGTGTGCATCGGATTGGCTTGAGTGCTGGTTGTATTGTCGCCAAAGCTCCATTGGTAAGTGGTAGCACCTGTGCTGTTGTTCGTAAAGTTCACATTCAGCGGAGCATAGCAGGCGGAAGTGGGAGAAGCGGTGAAATCTGCTTCAGGTTGTGGTAGTACAGTAATGCTTCTGGTCATGGAATCCATACAGATGCCATAGTTATTGACCATTGTTATTTCGTAAGTGCCGGGTGTTGTGTATGTTTTTGTTGGGGTGAAACTGGAGGATGTTGTACCATCTCCGAAATTCCAGCTAACATTCACAGGGGCCGGAGTGGTGCTGTTGGTAATGCTCACCGGTGAGTTGGCGCATACAGTTGTAGGCGAACTGAAGAGGGTTACATTATTAGCAATAGTGAAAGCATTAGCTCTTACCATGGTGTCTGTACAGCCACTTTGATTGTAAACAACAAGCTGAACAGAGAATGTACCTGTAGTCAGGTAAGTATGCGAAGGATTGGGTTGTGTACTTGTGCCGCCATCACCAAAAAACCATAAATAGGTAAGTGTACCGATGCCGGTAGACTGGTTGGTGAAGTTTACATTCAACGGTGCGCCGCAATTGGCTGTGGATCCAATCGTGAAACTGGCCGTTGGCTTGTTGGTGATATTGATATAATGTGTTTGTGTCAAAGATTGTGTACAGCCGAAACTGTTTGTCACCATCAATGAAACATTATAACTGCCGGTGGCAGTATAGGTATGTGTAGGGTTTTGCTGTGTGCTGAAATTTCCATCGCCGAAATCCCATTGCCAAGAAGCGCTGGTGCCGCTGCCTGGGTTGCTCAAATCGGAAAAATGTACCACCATCGGGGCACATCCTGCGGTATCTGAAGCGCCAATCACCACGGTCGGTTTGGTATAAACATGAATATACTGCGTCCTCACCACAGAGTCTGCGCCTGATGCATTCCTAATGACAAGTTTTACGGTATACTGTCCGGGATCGGAGTATACCACAGAAGGATTGTGGAGCTGCGAAATGGTTCCGTTGCCCAGGTCCCATTTCCATGAATTGGGGTTGCCTGTTGACTGATCCGAGAAAGTTACCAGAAGTGGCGCACATCCCGAAGTGGGAGTGGCTGTGAAGTTTGCTGAAAGTTGAGCTTGGGTACTGAAACTAAGGATAATAGACAATACCATAACACAACTGGCGTGAGCCAATTTTGTCAAGTTCATAGGATTGGACTTTTGTTTTTATGAATGGAGGCGGATTTTACACCGACCATACATATAAACTCCTATTTGTCTATAAAATTGTGTGAAAACAGAAATATTTATTGCCTTTCCATGAATAACTGGGTGTCATCCGTGCTTCCCCAAGGGGCCAGTTTCATGATGGGAAGGGCTTTTTCGGTAAATCGCCACTCCCTGTTAAGAAAAATCATTGGCGCCGGTGGTGTGGGCTGTGTAATATTGATCACCAGTTTCCCATAATCGGAGTTGCTGCTCCAGGTGCCTGTATAAGTGACGCCATTGATCACTGCTGTCATGGGGCCATCATAATAAGTATTTTTTAGTAATCTGAATACCCAGCCACTGTATTGTGAAGTGATGTCATTGCCTTGGTCTTTGGCGTAATTGACAATGAAATCTTTGTTGAGAATGTTCTGGTCAAAATATTGTTCCAGGATATTGACCGTCACTTCTTGTTGTGGAGGTGCGGCTTTCTTACATCCAGATTCAATAATGGCGATAAAGAAAAACAAAATGGCTGGTAGCAAAATACGCTTGGTCATACCTAAAAAATTATGCATAAATATCGGAAAACTTTTGTTTGGCATATGCAATAAAATAGTCGGGGTTCAGTATTTCGCCAGTTGCTTTTTTACATAATGACGCAGAGTTATAATATCTGCCATAGGGGTAAATGTGTTTTTGCAACCATTGATGGGCAAGATGGGTTGAGCCTCTTTGGATATCATGGCGTAGGGCTGGATGGTCGTTGCCCATTGTTTTCCAGAATTGGGCCGCATATAAACTACCAATGCTGTAAGTAGCAAAATAGCCAAAACTGCCATGGCTCCAATGAACATCCTGAAGACAACCGTTTTTGTCGTCGGGTACTTTGATGCCCAAATAATTTTCGTATAATTCATTCCACACAGCCGGAATGTCTTTAGCTTGTAAATTGCCTTCTATCAGGTTTTTTTCTATTTCGTATCGGATCATCACATGAAAATGATAAGTCAGTTCATCGGCTTCAGTTCTGATCAAAGAAGGTGTAACTCGATTGATGCCTTTGTAGAATTGTTCTACAGAAACTTGGTCCAATTCCTCTGAAAAATATTTCATCACCAAGTCCCAATTGCCTTTCCAGAAATCAAGGCTTCTGCCAATACAATTCTCCCATAATCGACTCTGGCTTTCGTGTATGCTTAAGCTGCAATATTCGCCTAAAGGCAGGCCGTATTGCTCGTTGGGTAATCCTTGTTCATAGAGCCCGTGCCCGCATTCATGGATGCAGCTCCAGGTCATATTGCCAAAATCATTTTCATCGATGCGGGTGGTAATTCTTACATCCTTTGCGCTGAAGTTGGTGGTAAAAGGATGTTCGCTGACGTCTTGTCTTCCGGCTTCGAAATCGAAATGTAATCTATTCAGCAGTTCCATGCCAAATGCCCATTGTTTGTCTTTGTTGAAATGCTGATGCAGAAAATGATTCTCTATTTGTGGCTTTGATCTTACATGCTCCAGAATAGGCGAAAGACTATGGCGCAGCGATGCAAAGAGCTGATCGGTGAATGCCACGGTCAGTCCGCGATCGTACTCATTCATGAGTGCGTCGTAAGGATGCTGTTCAAATCCTTGCAGTGAAGCCTCTTGCCTTTTGAGTTCAATTACTTTTTGCAAGGGCGCTGAAAAATGAGTGAAATCATTTTCTTTTCTGGCTTTGATCCAGGCATGAAAACTCTCATGAACCGCCTCTGTTTGCGCTCTCACAAACGCCGATGGCAGTTTTTTGTTTCTGTCATAATCTTCCAGGGTCAGTTCCAGATTCCTGCGTTGTGCGGCATGTAAATGATTTTGCTGATGCAGCAAAATATTCAGCAAGTCGCCGGTTTTTTCGGAGGTGAACAGCTCATGGGCCATTTCACTTAATGTGGCCAGTTGCTGCCCTCTGTGTTCATTGCCTTTTGCAGGCAGATAGGTTTCCTGATCCCATTGCAAAACTGCTCCGGCATATTTGAGGTCTGCCAACCGCTTCATCAGCAGTTCGTATTCGCTGTATTTTGTATGATTTGCATTCATGTATTGAGGCAACTGCTTTTGCGGTAAAGTCCTTTATTGTATTAAAGAGGATTGGGTCGGACTAATTCTCGCAGTTGGTGCAAATTAATGTCTCTCTCCTGAAAAAAAACTATTTTTAATCCATGACAATAGGAGAAATCATTTCAGCGCTTGAAAAATTTGCCCCTTTGCATTTGCAGGAAGACTACGATAATGCAGGTCTGATTACTGGGAATGCTTCATCTGCCTGTACTGGCGTTTTGCTCAGCCTTGACGCTACAGATGAAGTAGTGCAAGAGGCCATTCGGAGAAATTGCAATCTAATTATTGCTCATCATCCCATTGTTTTCAAAGGGTTGAAAAAGTTCAATGGCAAAAATTATGTGGAAAGGGCCATCATCGCTGCTATTAAAAATGATATCGCCATTTACGCTTCTCATACCAACATCGATAATGTAATTCATGGTGTGAATGGTAAAATGGCTGATAAGCTGGAGTTGATCCATCGCCGAATTTTAGCGCCAAAAGCTGGATTGATTTGCAAATTGCAACTCTATATTCCACAAAACCATGTGGCCCAAATGGAGAATACGCTTTTTGAGGCCGGGGCTGGCCACATCGGTAATTACAGCGAATGCAGCTTTGTATCGGAAGGAATAGGCAGTTTCAAGCCTGAAGATGGGGCCCAACCTTTTGTTGGTTCATTGGGCGACAGACATACCGAGAAAGAGACCAAAATTGAGATGATTTTTCCAATTTGGCTTAAAAACAAGGTGTTGAATGCTATGAAGGATGCTCATCCTTACGAGGAAGTGGCTTATGAAATCACCTCGCTGGAAAATATCAATCAGCAAACCGGAGCAGGAATAATAGGTGAGTGGCAAGAAGCGCTTTACGAAAGGGATGCCATGGAAAAAATAAAGTCCGTCTTTGGTTTACAAGTGATCCGTCACACGCCATTTACCGGTAAAAAGATCAAAAAACTGGCTATTTGCGGCGGCGCCGGCAGCTTTCTCACCAAAACCGCGATTGCGCAAGGGGCGGACATGTTGATAACCGCAGATGTGAAATATCATGAGTTTTTTGACGCTGAAGGTCGACTGATTTTGGCGGATATTGGACATTTTGAAAGCGAACGGTACACAATTGACCTTTTTGCTGATGTTTTAAGGCAAAAATTCCCTAACTTCGCACTCCTTAAATCCGAGGTGAACACCAATCCCGTTCAATATTTTCTCTAAAGATTTGAAGAGCAAATCATACGGAAACTGTTCATCCCGCAAACGAAAAAATATATCAACATTATGGCCGCAGTAAAAGAATTTTCGGTTGAAGAGAAATTATCTTCATTGGTTCGTTTACAAAAAATCGACAGTAAGCTCGATGAAATTCAGATTCTCAAAGGTGAATTACCTATTGAAGTGAAAGATCTGGAAGATGAGATTGAAGGTCTGCATGCCCGTCAAACCCGCATTGAAGAAGAGATCAACGGCATCCAGGAATTCATTCAGCAAAAAGAAGAAGGTATCAAGGAAGCGCAGGCCCTGATTAAAAAATACGACAAGCAAAGCGAAAACGTAAAGAACAATCGCGAGTTTGAAGCCATCAATAAAGAAATTGAAATGCAACAACTCGAAGAGAAGCTTTGTGAAAAACATATCAAAGACGCCACCGAAGAAATTGCAGATAAAGTTCGTCAGCTGGATGCCGCCAAGAAAAATGTAGCGACCAAAGAAGCTAACCTGGCCGGTAAAAAAGCGGAGCTCGAAAAAATCATCAACGAAACTGAAAAAGAGGAAACGCATTACAATGAATCGGCACAGAAAGCGCGTATTCAAGCAGACGAACGCCTGCTGACCGGTTACGACCGTATCCGCAAAAATTATCGTAATGGTTTGGCTGTTGTGCCCATTGAAAGAGACAGCTGCGGTGGTTGCTTCCATGCCATCCCACCCCAAAAACAAAGCGAAATCAAACTCCGCAAAAAAATCATGGTGTGCGAAAACTGCGGAAGAATTCTGGTGGATGCAGATTTGAACGACGCTGTAGAAGTGAAATAAGCTACTTAATTTATTTTATCTGCCTTGGCCTCATCGCCAAGGCTTTTTTATGTAATTTGCCTCCCCATGTTACAAAGACTCCACATACAGAACTATGCCATCATCGACGAATTAAGTGTTGATTTTGCAGGTGGATTAAATATCATCACCGGCGAAACCGGCGCAGGTAAAAGTATTCTTATGGGAGCACTCAACCTCATTTTGGGGCAAAGGGCGGATAGCAGTGTGTTGATGGATGCCCAAAAAAAATGCACGGTTGAAGGCGTTTTTTCTTTGTCACAAAATCAATTCATTCTCGATTTTTTTAACCGACACGATCTAGACATTGAAGCAGAGGTGGTGATCAGAAGGGAAATCAATGCCAACGGTAAATCCAGAAGTTTCATCAACGACACGCCTGTGAATTTGTCGCAGGTCAAACAACTCAGTGTTCATCTTGTGGATCTTCATCAGCAATTTGACACGCTCGATATCAATACCGAAGAATTTCAGCTTGCCGTTTTGGATGCTATGGCTCAGAATCATACGCAGCTTGAACAGCATGGTAAATTATTTCAGGAATATACAACGGTAAGGCATGAGTTGCTGGCCTTGCAAGAAGCACAAGACAAGGCCAACAAGGAATTGGATTATCATCGTTTTCTTTTTGAAGAACTGGAGGCATTGAACTTAAAAGAAAATGAACTCGAACAACTGGATGCCGAACTCAAAATGCTGAGTGATGCCGAAAATATCAAGCAGCAACTTTCTGCCATCTACTTTGTACTTAACAATACGGATCAACCCTTGGTACAGCAAGTAAAATCCTTGCATCAGAAATTGAAACCTTTACAGGAATATCATCTCAGCATAGGCGCATTGGCCGAAAGATTACTTGGCGTGACGATTGAAATGAAAGATATAGCAGAAGATCTTGAAGCCATAGAATCGAACATACGTTATGATGCCGAGCGTATACAAGTAGTGAACGATAGAATTGCTGCCGGTTATAAGTTACTCAAAAAGCATGGGGTCAATTCCACTTCAGCGTTGTTGAAAATTCAGGAAGAATTACAACAAAATCTCAACAGCTACTCCAATGCCGAAGTGCAATTGGCTTTATTGGAGGAAACAACTTCTCGTTTACTGGCCGCTTGCAATGAATCGTCTACAATACTTACCGACAGAAGAAAATCTGTTGTGGATGATTTTGTAAAAAAAGTAAATGCTTTGCTGGTACAGGTGGGGATGCCCAATGCCAGATTGAAAATCAATATTACACCTGCGCCATTAAGGGAAACGGGTGCCGATCGCATCGATTTTCTGTTTGATGCCAACAAAAGCGGAAAATTCAAAGCCTTGGGTAAAGTGGCCAGTGGTGGTGAATTGAGCCGTTTGATGTTGAGTATGAAATCACTAGTAGCCAGCCGACTCGAACTACCTACCTTGATTTTTGATGAGATCGATACCGGCATCAGCGGCGAAGCAGCCCGTCAGGTGGGCATCATCATGAAAGCATTAGCTGAGCATCATCAGCTGATTGCCATTACCCATCAGCCTCAAATTGCAGCCAAAGCCAGCACTCATTTCTTTGTTTACAAAGAAATTCAAAACGACAAGATCAAAACAGCCATACGCACGCTTAACACCAACGAAAGAATCGTCACTATCGCTCAAATGCTCAGTGGAGAAAAGCCATCTGCGGCTGCACTCGAAAATGCCAGGGAAATGGTGTCGAACTAAAGAATAATCGGCACGCGGTTTTTCAGCATTAAGATTTATTTTTGCTCACCAATAAATAAAACAAACCCACTATGTCACATCAACTGCTCAAAGGAAAGAAAGGAATCATATTCGGTGCTCTCGACGAAAAATCAATCGCCTGGATCACTGCAATCAAGTGTCACGAAGAAGGTGCAGATATCGTGCTCACCAATGCTCCGGTGGCCATGCGTATGGGAGAAATCAACAAGCTGGCCGAAAAAATTGGCGCCCCGGTGATTCCCTGTGATGTGAGCAATGGCGATGACGTGGAAAATCTCATCACCAAATCAATGGAACATTTTGGTGGTGGATTCGATTTCATTCTCCACTCCATCGGCATGAGTTTGAACGTAAGGAAAGGCAAGCACTATACCGAAATCGATTATGCGCACAATCTCAAAACTTTCGAAATCTCTTCGATGAGTTTGCATCGCGTATTGGCCACCTGCATGAAAAAAGATGCCATCAACGATTGGGGCAGTGTGATCGCCCTCAGCTATATAGCCGCACAGCGTGTTTTTCCTGATTACAACGAAATGGCCGATGCCAAGTCTTTGCTTGAAAGTGTGGCCCGTAGCTTCGGCTATCATTATGGCGTGAAAAAACATGTTCGTGTCAATACGATTTCGCAATCACCTACCAAAACCACCGCAGGCAGCGGCGTGAAAGGTTTCGACGGCTTCATCAACTACGCCGAAAAAATGAGTCCTTTGGGTAATGCCACCGCTGAAGATTGTGCCAATTACATCGTGGTGATGTTCAGTGACATGACTAAAATGGTGACCATGCAGAATCTTTTCCATGACGGTGGATTCTCTTTTACTGGCGTTACCAACGCAGTCATTGAGCAAATGGAAAAATAATTCCACACCGGCGATGACAACCTTTATTATATCAAAGCTGCGATTCATTTTTTCGCAGCTTTTTTAATTGAAAAACATTCAATTTTATGGATCAAGTAGAAATCATCGGTCATACAGGCGCATTGATCAGCAGTCTTACATTTATTCCGCAAGTCTATCAGATCTGGAAAACGAAACAGGTCAATGACCTGAACATCTACATGATTTTGATCGTATTTGTCAGTACCCTTATTTGGGTTGCTTATGGTCTGCTAAAAGGAATTTGGCCGGTTATCTTATGCAATGCCTTTATTTGTCTGCTGTCGGTAGTGATGCTTTTCTTTAAGCTAAAATATCAAACCAGGAAAGAAGTGGAATAAAAAAACCGTTCGGTAAGGAACGGTTGAATGATGTTGCTTTTTAGTACTCATCTTCATTGAAGAAGAAATCTTCCTGGCTGGGATAATCTGGCCAGATGTCTTCGAGGCCTTCATAAATCTCTCCTTCGTCTTCCAACTCTTGCAAGTTTTCAATTACTTCAATGGGCGCACCGCTGCGAATGCTGTAATCAATCAATTCGTCTTTGGTAGCTGGCCATGGAGCATCTTCCAGATGTGAGGCTAATTCGAGTGTCCAAAACATTTTCTAAAAGGGTTTATTTTCTGCAAATGTAAAAGTTACCGCGAATCTACCAAATATGTTTTTGGCATTATGTCCGTTTCAAGCTATTTATTAACATTGTAAGTGTATAAATCATTATTTTTATTGCATGTTATCAGGCCATCAGATTCTAAAAAATTACGGTTCGGTTCAAGTGCTGAAAGGTGTGGATGTCCATATCCAAAAAGGTGAGATTGTAAGTATCACTGGCGCTTCGGGTGCGGGTAAAAGCACATTACTGCATATTTTAGGTACACTCGACAAACCCGATTCGGGTGAACTTTCCATTAATGGTCAACGTATAGATAATTTGAGTTCCAAATCACTGGCCGCATTCAGAAATAATAACATTGGCTTCATCTTTCAGTTTCATCATCTTTTGCCTGAATTCACTGCACTGGAAAATGTTTGCATTCCGGGTTGGATAGGAGGGCGTAACCGAAATGCTACGTCACAAAGAGCAAAAATGTTATTAGAAGAGTTGGGATTGTCGCACAGGCTGGATAATAAACCTAATGCCCTTTCGGGGGGAGAGCAGCAGCGGGTGGCAGTAGCCAGGGCGCTGATCAATGAGCCGGCCATCATCATGGCTGATGAGCCCACGGGTAACCTCGATTCGGCCAATGCCAATGATATGCATCAATTGTTCATCAGATTAAGAAACCTCTACCAGCAAACTTTTCTGATTGTCACCCACAATGAAGATCTCGCCCGCATGAGCGATCGTGTGTTGCATATGAAAGATGGCAGAATGGAAAATCTTTGAGAGGTTTAATTCTCCAACAATCCATTTAATCTGTCGGCTACTTTATCGGCATTGGGCAACATGGCCTGTTCCAGCAATAGGTTCATCGGAACTGCTGGTAAATTCAAGGCGCCAATAACTTCAACAGGAGCATCAAGGTATTTGAAGCATTGATGGGATATACGTCCTGCAAGCGCTTCCGCAAAAGAGTTGTTTTGTTGCTCTTCTGTTACAACCAGACATTTGCCGTGTTTTTTTACTGTAGTATATATCAATGCTTCATCCAAAGGATATAATGTACGGAGGTCGATGATTTCCACTTGGCCTTCAAATTTTTTAGCCGCTGCCTTAGACCAATAAACGCCCATGCCATATGTGATGATGCAGCAGCTTTCGCCATGATCTGTTTTCTCCTGCTGTGCTTCAAGAACTATACGTCCTTTACCTAAGGGTATGCTGTAGTCGCTGTCGGGTTCAGTGCATTTGGCGTCTTCGGTACCCGCCACTTTGCTCCAATAGAGCCCTTTGTGTTCGAGCATCACTACAGGATTGGGATCCAAAAAAGCCGACTTCATCAATCCTTTCATGTCTGCGGCATTGGATGGATAAACCACTTTGATGCCTTTGATGGTAAGCAAAGTGCTTTCCACGCTTCCACTATGATAGGGACCGCCACCGCCATAGGCTCCGATGGGCACACGGATCAGGGTTTGCACCGGAAATTTTCCGCAGCTGAGATAAGAGCTTTTTGAAATTTCTGTCACCAGCTGGTTGAATCCGGGGTAGATATAATCTGCGAATTGCACTTCCACAATGGGTTTTACACCCACGGCACTCATGCCTACAGTGGAGCCAATGATGTAAGCTTCCTGAATGGCCGTATTGAAAACACGATGGTCGCCAAACTGGTCGGCCAAGGTGGCTGCTTCACGAAAAACACCACCCAGTCGCTTGCCCACATCCTGACCATATAAAATGGCTTCCGGATATTCTTCCATGATTTCACGAATGGCGAATAGCGCCGCATCCACCATCAACACTTTTTCTTTATGCAAAGGCTCGCGTTGGCCTTTTTCTGCTGTAACAGCTGGAGGAGCAAAAACAAAATCCGACACTTTCAAAGGGTCGGGTTCTGGCGACTTCACCGCTTTTTCAAAATCGTTTTGTACAAGTTGTCCGGCTTGTATTTCGATAGCATTCAATTCATTTTCACTGATGCCGGCTGTGAGTAATTTATTTCTTAATAAAGGCCAAGGATCTCTTTCGTATGATGCAGAAAGTTCATCGTCTTTTCGATAAAACTCTCTTCTTACGCCACTGGTATGATGACCAAGCAATGGAACTTTGGCATGCACCAGCCAGGGTTGTCGTTTGCCTCTTACTTCGGCCATCACTTCCTGCATGGTGTTGTAGCAGGAATCGAAATCGGTGCCGTCGATGCTGATCCTGTTGATGCCTTTGAATCCCTCGATGAATTCATACGCGTTTGTGGTTCTGGCTTCCGATGATGTAACACTGATACCCCAATCATTGTCCTGCACAAGATAAATGATGGGCAACTGATGCAAAGCGGCAAATTGAAAAGCCTCACTTACTTCACCTTCTGTAACAGAAGCGTCTCCCAGCGAACAAATTACAACTGGTGAAACGCCGCTGACTGATGAATGATGGATCTGTTCGAGATATTTGATGCCCTGCGCAACACCGGTGGTGGGAATTGCCTGCATGCCGGTGGCACTGCTTTGATGTATGATGGTTGGCTTGTTGTGCCCACCTCTGTAATTGGGATGGTTGTAATAGGCGCGGCCTCCTGTGAAAATGTCTTCGCCCTTGGCCAGCAGTTGCAACATCAACTGATAAGGTTCAAAGCCCAATCCAAGCATGATGCTTTCATCGCGGTAATAGGGACTGACGTAATCAAATGGCTGTAAATGAAAAGCAGTGGCCAGTTGAATGGCTTCATGTCCTCTGGAAGTACTGTGCACATACTTGCAGATTTGTCGATTGGACTCATAAGCGTCAGCCATAGCCTTAGCGGTACACATCATTCGATAGGCTTTCAGCAAAATATCATTAGGTAATGCCATGATTAAAAAAAACCGGAAGAGAATTTCAGGATTTCTTCCGGTTGATGTTTTACTTCATTTTAAAAGATTCAAGGAATTTCGTGGTGAAATTTCCTTTTCTGAAATCCTCGTTTTGCATCAGTTGCAAATGGAAGGGGATGGTTGTTTTTACACCTTCAATCACATATTCACTCAAGGCACGGTGCATGGTATCGATGGCTTCTTCTCTGGTTTGTGCCACTGCAATCAGTTTGGCAATCATGCTGTCGTAGTAAGGAGGAATCACATAACCCGCATATACATGACTGTCTACTCGTACGCCATGTCCGCCCGGTGTATGCAATACAGTGATTTTACCCGGACTGGGTCTGAAATCATTGTAAGGATCTTCGGCATTGATTCTGCACTCGATGGCATGCATTTGAGGGAAATAATTGATACCAGATATTTTTTCGCCCGCAGCGATTTTGATTTGTTCCTTGATGAGGTCGTAATTGATCACTTCTTCTGTAACGCAATGCTCTACCTGAATACGGGTATTCATTTCCATGAAATAGAAATTGCGATGCTTATCTACCAGAAACTCAATGGTACCTACACTTTCGTAGTTGATGGCTTTGGCTGCTTTGATGGCCGCATCGCCCATTCTTTGGCGAAGATCATCGGTCATGAAAGGGGAGGGTGATTCTTCAACAAGCTTTTGATGACGACGTTGAATCGAGCAGTCACGTTCACTCAAGTGGCAAACATTACCATATTGGTCGCCGGCTACCTGTATTTCGATATGACGAGGCTCTTCCACAAATTTCTCCATGTAGATGCCATCGTTTTTAAAAGAAGCGGCTGCTTCGGCCTTAGCGGTTTCAAATGCTTTTTCGATTTCATTTTCCGCCCAAACCACGCGCATCCCTTTACCACCGCCACCGGCAGTGGCTTTTAATATGACGGGATAGCCGATTTCTTTGGCCGATTTTTTAGCATGTTCCACACCTTCAAGCAATCCTTCCACTCCCGGAACTACAGGAACTCCGGCTTTGATCATGGTTTCTTTTGCAGTGATCTTATCACCCATGGAGTTGATCATTTCCGGCGTTGGGCCAATGAATTTCACGCCCGACTCTGCACAGATTCTGGCAAACTTGCTGTTTTCGGCCAGAAAACCATAGCCCGGATGAATAGCATCTGCATTCGTAATTTCTGCAGCAGCCATGATGTGTGCGATATTCAGATAGCTTTCCGAACTGGAGGGCTTTCCGATACACACCGCTTCGTCGGCGAACTTCACATGCAAACTGTCTTTGTCGGCTGTAGAATAAACGGCAACAGTTTTAATGCCCATTTCACGGCAGGTTCTGATTACACGAAGGGCAATCTCACCTCTGTTGGCAATCAATATTTTTTTAAACATCAATGGTAATTTGTAGATAAAAATTGTTGAGGTTTCGATTGGACGGCAGGTGTACTTGCCAGTTCAACCCTTAAACCTTTTAGACCTTTTGAACCTTTTGAACCTGTGTTAAGCAGGATCTACCAGAAACAAAGGCTGGTCGTATTCAACCGGACTGGCATCATCTACCAATACTTTTACAATCGTACCTTTCACTTCGCTTTCAATCTCATTGAAAAGTTTCATGGCTTCGATGATACAAACCACTTTGCCGGGAGCAACTGCATCGCCTACATTGGCAAATACAGGTTTGCCCGGACCCGCCTGACGGTAGAAAGTACCGATCATCGGACTTTTGATGGTGATATAATTATCAGTTTTGGGAGCATCGCTTTTTGCAGCGGCTGGAGGTGCGGGAGCTGCAGCAGGAGCAGGGGCAGCTTGTGGCTGTGAGAAAGTCTGCGCGCTGGTGGCTACTATGTTTTGTACGGGATCTTTCTTCTGCTTGATGGTGATCTTTTTTCCATCCTCTTCAATGGTGATTTCTCCAATTGAAGTTTTGTTGATGAGCTTTACCAGCTCCTGGATTTGTTTGATGTCCATTAGTTGATTTTTAATGGTTATAATAGTAACTTAAAATGGGCTGCTAAGATAGGGATAGTTTACGAAATCGTTTTCTTAGCGTAATTTCTTTTTCTGAAAAATGCTGATTTTGATTGAAAATGAGGTAAAAAAGATGAAAAATGCGGATAAAACAGCCATTTTTAATAAAAAAAGGGCCATTTGCAAAAATGACCCTTAATATGAAAATCAGATAAAACTAGTCTTTTACTCTTTCCACATACTCACCGGTTTTGGTGTTTACGCGAATCAGTTCGCCTTCGTTCACAAACAAAGGAACGTTGACTGTGGCACCTGTTTCAACTGTGGCAGGCTTCAAAGTTCTGGTGGCTGTATCACCTTTCATGCCGGGTTCGCTATAGGTAACCAGCAAAACAATCTTATCGGGCAACTCAACGCCCATGGGTAATTCGGTTTCGCCATTGATCAATACTGATACTTCCTGGCCATCTTTTAGGAAGTTGGGTGCATCCACCATGCTTTCGGCAACGGTAATCTGTTCAAAAGTTTCGTTGTCCATAAAGCTGTATCCTGTATCATCTTTATATAAAAACTGGAAATTTTTTCTTTCCACTCTTACCGGATAAATGGTTTCACCACTGTTCCAGGTTACTTCAATGGTTCTGTTGTTGTCCACCCCTTTAAGCTTAGCCCAAACTTTGGCCGCTGCACGGGCGGTTTTGTTCTGACCAAATTCGATCACAGAATATAAGTTGTTGTCGATTTTGATGATCAGGCCTGAGCGCATGTCTGCTGTAGTTGCCATAAAATGTCTTTTGTTTTGAACCGCAAAAATAATGATACTATTGTTAAATTTGAAATTGAGATGGATAATTGACTCCGCAATCTTGATTTATTTCAAAAAAAATATAGTTTTACGCACCTTTTACCGAAACATCAGCTTGCTTTTCTTATGCTCATACATTGGCTGATGAATTATTTTTGAATCCGGTGTAGGAACAACCCAAAATTCAAATACAAAAAAATATGAAAAGAATTTCCCTGCTTCTGGTTATTGCCATAGGTCCAATGATGTTGATGGCACAGAAAACAAAAAAGAAAGCCACTGCTCCCACCCAAACTATCGTTCAGGAAACCACACCTAAAGAAACACCGCCACCATATAAGAAAACTTTGATGATTCCCAAGTTTGAAATGCGTAACATTATAGACAGTTCATTATTCACCAATGCGAACCTGGATAAGTCCAAAAGAACCATTTTCATTTACTTCGGCCCCGAATGTGGTCACTGCACAGTATTCACCAAGAAAATGATGGACAGTCTCGATTTGTTCAAAAACACACAAATCATCATGGTGTCTTCTTTTGGCTTCGACAAAATCAAGAAATTCTACGAGGATAATAAAATCGCCAGCTGCCCATTCATCACCATGGGGCAGGATAAAGACTATTTCTTCATCTCTCACTATGGGATCAGGCAATTTCCTTCGGCATACGTTTACAACAAAGCCGGAAAGTTTGTAAAGGCATACACCAGCGAAATCAACATTTTTGAACTTGCTGCTGAGAAATAGGCTTGACCGCCTGATATTACCGCTGCTGGGTCTTTTGTTTCCTGTGATCACATTTGCTCAGTCCAAAATTTATGGCAACATCATAGATAAGGACACGCATGATAAAATTCCATTTGCCACGATCGGTCTTATAAAACAGAATTCCGGAACCAATGCCGATGAAAATGGTCGTTTTGAGCTGAATGAATTTTCTTCTAAAAGTTTTGATGATACTTTGCTGGTCACTTGTGTAGGGTATCTGAATATTAAAATTCCGGCAAGCGGTTTTCCCAAAAACGGATTGATTGAACTTTCCCGGAAGCCTACTGCATTAGATGCAGTAGTGATTGATGGAAAATACAAATGGAATTTTGTGTCACTGAATGAAGAGGGTAATTGCGGAACCAACTATTGGGTGGGCTCTAATTACACCAGCCAGATTGCCCAGCATTTTTATGCACCTGCTGAAAATTCCAGATTGACACAAGTGCAGGTTTGCAAGGATGGCATTCCTGTCATTGCGCCCAACACTTGTCTTTTCCGAATTAGGGTTTATACGTTGGATACGCTATCCATGCAACCAGGTTTTGATTTGACAGACAGTGTCATTGAAGTGAAAGCTTCGGGTCGGCACATACAGATTGATCTGGAAAAATATCATATCGTAATTCCTCAGCACGATTTTTTTGTAGCTGTGAAGTGGCTCAAAATACCTTTCAATGAGGATCATGAATCTTACAAAAGCCAAGGGAATAAAGTCACCCGTACTTTATATGGTCCATATTTGGCTGTCAAGTATCAAAAGTCATCGCAATCCTCGAAATCGATTTCATGCTGGCATCTGACTTACAAAAATCAGTGGCTGCCGATGCCTGGCAGTAATGCACAGATTGCTGCAACTTTAAAATATTGAATTCGATTTCACTACTGTAAATGTTTTCGTGATTTCCTTTTATGACAAGGCAGTTTCCTCCTACCTTTGCGGTGCATTTTTTCAAACTCAAAAAATCTCAATATGAAAGTAACCGTAGTGGGTGCAGGCGCCGTGGGTGCTACATGTGCCGATAACATTGCCCGCAAAGAACTTTGCGATGAATTAGTGATTCTCGACATCAAAGAAGGTTTTGCTGAAGGTAAAGCCATGGACCTGATGCAAACCGCACAACTGGAAGGATTCGACACCAAAATTACCGGTACCACCGGCGATTATTCCAAAACTGCTGGCAGTACTGTAGCCGTGATCACCTCAGGTATTCCACGTAAGCCAGGCATGACGCGTGAAGAGCTGATTGGCATCAATGCCGGCATCGTAAAAAATGTAACAGAAAACCTGCTGAAATATTCACCCGATGCCATCATCATCGTGATCAGCAACCCAATGGATACCATGACTTACCTGGCGCTGAAATCAAGTGGCTTGCCCAAGCATCGCATCATCGGTATGGGTGGTATTTTGGACAGTGCCCGTTTCCGTTATTTCCTCAGTCAGGCCATGCATTGCTCACCCAACGACCTGCAAGCTACAGTAGTGGGTGGTCATGGCGATACCACCATGATTCCATTGACCCGTTTGGCTACCTATTGTGGTACGCCTGTTGCCCATTACCTGGATGCTGAAACGCTGAAAAAAGTAGCAGCCGACACCATGGTAGGTGGTGCCACACTCACCGGTTTGCTGGGTACTTCGGCATGGTATGCACCGGGAGCGGCCGGAGCTGCTTTGGTGGAAGCCATTGTAAGAGATGAAAAGAAAATGTTCCCATGCTGCGTTTCCCTCGAAGGTGAATATGGCATGAATGATATTTGTTTGGGTGTGCCTGTAATCGTAGGCCGCAATGGCTGGGAAAAGATTGTGGATTACAAATTGAACGAAGAAGAAATGGCCACCATGCAAAAAAGTGCAGATGCGGTAAGAAATATGAACAGTGTGCTGGCGACGTTGAGTTTGTAAGTCAGGTTTCAAAGGTTTGGTGGGTTTAGGATGTATGGGATGTTTCGTAAGTTGTAAAACCTACCAAACACACCAAACACACCAAACCCACCAAACTAATAAAAACTAACATTAATTAAAAGTTTTCGAACTCAACTCACCCCTCCCACAATCATCTCCTTGTTGATTTTCTGTACCAATCCCTGCAAAACCTTTCCTGGTCCGCATTCTGTGAAATTTGTGGCTCCATCTGCAATCATCGCCTGTACACATTGCGTCCATCTAACGGCACCGGTTAACTGAGCAATCAGGTTGTTTTTAATTTCATTGGGATCAGTTACGCCTTTTGCCGCCACATTTTGATAAACCGGACAAGTAGGTGTATTAAATGGAGTAGCGTGAATGGCTGACGCCAGTTCTTCTTCCGCCGACTTCATCAATGGAGAATGGAAAGCACCGCCAACCGGCAATAACAAGGCGCGTTTGGCTCCGGCCGCTTTCATTTTTTCGCAGGCGGTTTCCACACCTTTCATGCTGCCACTGATGACCAACTGGCCTGGACAATTATAATTAGCCGCTACCACCACTTCGCCTATTTCGGCCGTTATCGCAGTGCAAATTTCTTCCACTTTTGAATCGTCGAGTGCCAGCACGGCTGCCATGGTGGAAGCCTGGTGTTCACAAGCTTTTTGCATGGCTTTGGCGCGAATGGCTACCAGTTTCAAGGCGTCTTCAAAAGAAAGTGTTTTATTGGCCACCAAAGCAGAGAATTCGCCAAGAGAGTGACCTGCCACCATATCTGGGGCGGCACCTTCCAAGGTGAGATAGGCCGCAACGGAATGGATGAATATGGCTGGCTGGGTAATGTTGGTTTGTTTCAACTCTTCGTCGGTTCCCGCAAACATCACATCAGAAATACGAAAGCCCAGAATTTCATTGGCCTTTTCGAAAAGTGCCTTAACCGACGCATTGGATTCGTACAAGTTTTTTCCCATTCCACTGAATTGAGATCCTTGGCCGGGGAAAACGAAAGCTTTTTTCATAATTGACAATTTATTGAAGCACAAAGAAAATAAAAAATCCCTCATGAAGAGGGATTTGTATGATTGGTTTTTGACGAATCAATGCAGTTTATGGGTGATGAGCTTGAGAAACTCGCTTCGGGTTTCATTTTTTTCAAATTCACCAAAGAATGCGGAGGTGGTGGTTACAGAGTTTTGTTTACTTACACCACGCATCATCATGCATAAGTGAGAAGCTTCAATTACCACCGCCACACCATGAGGATTCAAAGTGTCTTTGATGGCATCCAGAATCTGTTGTGTCATTCTTTCCTGCACTTGCAATCGACGGGCAAAAACATCCACCACACGGGCAATCTTGCTCAGGCCGGTGATATAGCCGTTGGGGATGTAGGCCACATGGGCCTTTCCGTAAAAGGGCAGCATATGATGTTCGCACATGCTGTACAGTTCTATGTCTTTCACCACCACCATTTCACTCACGTCTTCATGGAACTTAGCCGAATTCAAAATCGCTTTCGCATCCATGTTATACCCTTGCGTTAAATATTGCATGGCTTTGGCAATACGTTCCGGTGTTTTGATCAGTCCTTCTCTGTCGGCATCTTCACCCACAAGTTCAATAACTTTCTTGTACGATTCACTGAGCGATAAAGTTGTTTCGCTGTCGTATTGTTCAATTCTTTGGTAGGCCATAAACTAACTTTTTTTTGATTAAGCAGGGTATTCCACAAAATTTCTTTCGGTTTCATATAGACGCACTTGCACATCGAGTTGTTCGTCAATTTGTTTCCGCAACATCTCCCAAATGATTCGGGCGATGTTTTCTGCGGTTGGATTCAGTGTGGCGAATTCCGGGCAATCTAAATTCAAATTTCGATGGTCATAGCGGTCCAAAACATGTGTTTTGATAAGTTCACTTAACAATTTCATGTCAATCACATAGCCTGTGTCAGGATCAGGATGGCCGGTCACTTTAACGATCAGTTCGTAGTTGTGTCCATGAAAATGCGGATTGTTGCATTTGCCAAAAACGGCATTGTTGGTTTCTGCATCCCATGAAGGGTTGTTCAGCCGATGGGCCGCATTGAAATGTTCTCTTCTGAATACTGCTGTTTTTGCATTCATCCTGTATAGTTAACAATTGTTAAAGGGGAAAGTTCAAAAAGGACAGGATAAAATAAAAGGGCAGGCTCATTCGCCAAAATATTCTACGTATATGCGTGGCGTTTCATAAAGCTTCAACCCATGAAGTCTTACACTTTCTGGCATATGGTCTGCCAACTGATGCCAGATACCGACAATCAGGTTTTCAATCGAGCATAGTTTTCCAGCCATGAAATCAACATCCACATTCAGATTTTTGTGATCGAGTTTTTCGATCACTTTCTCGTGAATGATAGTGCTGAGTTTCTTCACATCATATACAAATCCAGTGTCAGGGTTTGGAATTCCGGCAATTGTGACATGCAGTTCAAAATTATGACCATGCCAGTTTTCATTGGCGCATCTGCCAAAGACCAACTCATTTTCTTCTTTTGTCCAGGCCGGATTGAAAAGTTTATGGGCTGCATTAAAATGTTCTATTCTGGTGATGTAAACCATCTTCACTCGCTGATTTGCGCAAAGGTAGAAACTATTGATGGAAAATTAAGACCTAATTGCGAAATTTGCCACATGTCAATTTTAATCACAGCGGCCACTTCGCAAGAGATCAAACCTTTTACCGACAGGTTTCCGGAAGCTAAAACGCTGATTACCGGTGTTGGTGCGGCTGTCGCCTTATTCAAGCTGACAACATTTCTTTGCCAAAACAAGGTGGATCGGGTGATTCAATGTGGTATTGCGGGTGCTTATGATGAAAAAATTTTAGGAAGCACGGTATTGGTGTCGCAGGATTGTTTTGCAGATCTTGGTGCGGAAGAAAATGGAAAATGGTCCTCTGTTTTTGAAATGGGATTCAATCATCCCAATGAATTTCCATATCAGGAAGGATGGCTGGTCAACGAAAACATAGATGCTGAAGGTTGGGGCGTAAAAAAGGCAAAGGGGATTACTGTGAATGCCATCTCCGACCATTCCGAAAAGAATCAAATGATGCAAGATTATTTCAAATCAGACATCGAAACGATGGAAGGTGCTGCATTGCATTATGTATGCCTTTCGATGCGCATACCTTTTGTGCAAATCAGAGGGGTAAGCAATTTAATCGGTGAACGCAACAAGTTGAATTGGCGAATCCATGAAGCCATAGCCGGCTCCAACGCATTGCTGATGCGAATGTTTGAAAACTTATCAAAATAAAAAAATACCGGATGGAACTTTCACTCGCTTTTTCGCCTTGTCCCAACGACACATTTATTTTTGACGCGCTGGTCAATGGAAAGATCGATTCGGAAGGACTTGAATTTAAGGTAAGCCTGGAAGATGTGGAAACCTTGAATCAACAGGCGTTGCAGTCGAAATACGACATCAGTAAAATCAGTTATGGTGTCTACCATGAAATCATATCGGAATATGTTGTCCTCAACAGCGGAAGTGCTTTGGGAAGGGGAGTGGGACCTTTGCTGATTGTAAAAGAAAACGGAATGGCAAACATAAATGAAATTGTGGCCATACCGGGCGAGCATACAACAGCCCATTTTCTATTTGCCCATGCTTTTCCTGCTACCGCCCATAAGGTTTTTCTGAGGTACGATGAGATAGAAAATTATGTTCTGGAAGGCAAGGGACCAGGCGTCATAATTCATGAAAACAGATTTACCTACCAGGATAAAGGATTACAGCTTGTTGAAGACCTTGGTAGTCATTGGGAGCAAAAATGCGGGTTACCGATACCGCTAGGGGGAATCGTGGTCGGCAGGAAGCACGACATCGTTTTGCAAAAGAAAATCGATAGGCTGATTGCAGATAGTATCAGATATGCCTTCAGCCATTACCCACAGCTCAATGATTATATCAGGTGTCATGCGCAGGAAATGAGTGAGGCCGTCATGTTGCAACATATCGATTTGTATGTGAATGACTTCACTTTGAATTTAGGTAACGAAGGCAAAAATGCCATTCGGAAAATGATGCGTTTTTTTGGTATTGAAGAAAACCAGAATATTTTTCTGGATTAAGTTAAAGTCTCATTCGTTCAGCATCATTCGCTATGACTGATTGTTGAGCGCCTTCTTATAAGTTTCCAGACAACGTTTCCTGGCAAAATCATGATCGACTATCGGTTTAGGATAATCGAAAGTTTCCAGTTCAGGCAACCATTTTCTTATATAAGTCAATTGTGGGTCGAATTTCTGAGTTTGTAAATAAGGATTGAAAATTCGAAAATAGGGTGCGGCGTCACAGCCGCTTCCTGATGCCCATTGCCAGCCGCCATTGTTGGCCGCGAAGTCGAAATCAATTAGTTTTTCGGCAAAATAAGCTTCTCCCCAGCGCCAGTCAATCAGCAAATGCTTGCATAAGAAAGAGGCGGTGATCATACGCACGCGGTTGTGCATAAAGCCTGTGGCATTCAATTCCCTCATGCCTGCGTCAACAATGGGATAGCCGGTTTTGCCCTCACACCATTTATTGAAATCCGATTCGTTGTTCACCCATTCAATCGTGTCGTAGGCGGGCTTGAATGACTTGCCCTGGCTGATGTAAGAGAAATTCCACAGAATCATTTGGTAAAAATCTCTCCATATCAATTCATTTAAAAAAGTTTCGGAAATGTCTTTCGATTGCAACAGCAACTGGCGAATGCTGATAGTGCCAAACCTAAGATGAACGCTAAGTCTGCTGGTGCCTGCAATAGCAGGAAAGTTTCTCTGGTCCTGGTATTTCCTTATCAAATCATTTTCTGTAAAAGACGCAGGAAATTCAGCTTCCATTTCTTCAAACCCCATTTCCCCTAATAAGGGAATTCTCTTTTTTTCTATTTGTATGAATCGACTGAAATGAATGGCAGTGTCATATACTTTGACCGGTTTTTGTAACAACGTGTTTTTCCATTTCTTACTAAAGGGAGTAAATACAGTGTAGGCAGTTCCGTCATCTTTCATCACTTCGTCTTTTTCAAAAATCACCTGGTCTTTGAAATGCAGAAACTTGATGTTTTTTTCTAAAAGAAATTGCTGTATGCGTTCGTCTCTGTTTTGAGCGTATTGCTCATAATCGTGATTGGTATATACCGATTTTACTTTGAAATTTTCTGTAAGTATCTTAAAGGCCTCCTCTGGTGTATCGTACATCACTTCAAGTCCGGATCCGAAGGTATTCAGTTCTTTTTCCAATTTCAATACCGCATCATGAATGAAATGAACCCTCTTGTCTTTTTTGTTGTCCAGTTTATTCAAAATATGCTTATCGAAGATAAATACAGGGAGTACTGGTAATCCCGAATTAAGGGCATGAAAAAGTCCGGCATTGTCATGTAAACGCAAGTCGCGCCGAAACCAAAATATCACCAGTGGATTTTCAGATGCAGTATTCATGACGTTATCAACAAAAAACGTCGGGATTTGTTTGTTTTATGGCATTAAAAATTTGCCTGCTGATGGTGCAACGAAGAGGTTGTTGGGCTATCGCTGAAGCCCATCTGATGTTATAGATGGAATTGGTCAGGAATATTTCATCTGCTTCCAACAATTCATTTTCAGAAATGGTTTTTTCTTTGATGTCAAATTGGTGTTCTTGAAGCCATTGAATCACAAAGGAACGCATGATGCCTGCGATACAACCATCATGCAAAGGCGGCGTGAAAATACTGCCATCCTTAATCATGAAAACATTGGCAATAGTAGAATCGCAAATAAAGTGATTGTTGTTTAAAATCAAGGCGTCGTTACACTTTTCTTTTTTGGCAAATAAAGCTCCCATCAAATAGGGCAGAAAATTATTGTGTTTGAAACTGCTGAATGCATCTGCACTTTTCCGGGCATCTTTGTATATACAAAGATGAAGTCCATTCTCATTCCAGTCGCCATTGGTTTCCGGAAGCGCTGATGCTTGCAGGAGGTAGGAGGGGGTATGATTTTGCGGGTCAAATAATCCACCATGGCCTCTGAAAACTGTCATCCTTATTCTGGCAGCACTTAATTTGTTTTTTTTAACCAAAGCAATGATTTCGCTTTCTAGCTTATCGGGTGTCATCAATTTGGGAATATCAAACTGAAAAGCTTTCATGCCATTCCACAGACGGGCCAAGTGTTCATCTATCAGTACAAGATGCCCGTTTTTGTATTTCAGTGTTTCGAAAAGTCCATCTCCAAAGCGAAGTCCCCTGCTATTGGCATCTACAATAGGTTGATTTTCTTCAATAAGTTTGCCATTAAAATTGATAAATGCCATGATGCAAAATAAAAAATCTCCGGGGAAAGCCGGAGATTTATGGGAAAATGATTTTATTAAGTAATCTAGAAGAAAGTAGCGGCAGGCTTATTACATCTCTTCAATAATTTTGTGCTTCACAGCATACATGATCAGGCCTGCGGTAGTTTTAGAGCCGGTTTTTACTTTCAATCTGTCGCGGATGGCTTCTACTGTCCTTGGACTCAAATCCACGATATCTGCAATTTCTTTTGTGCTTTTTTCTTCGCACATCAGGCGGAGTATGAGGGTTTCCTTTTCATTCAGTTGGGCCTCCTGTGGGGATAGTTGTTGCGGAGTGACCGGATTACGTTGTTTCAAATTGCTGAGCAAGGCTTTGTTGGTAAGCGAATTGAAAAAATATTCTTGCTCGTAACAGGTTTTGATGGCTTCATAAATCACCTCACTGTCGCTGGTTTTTGTGAGGTAACTGTTGGCGCCTAATTCCATAAGTTTAGTGATCATGCTATTGTCATCGACCATGGTTAGCATGATGACTTTGGCATTGGGGGCTATTTTTTTCACTTCGGGCAAAGTGGCGATACCATCCATGATGGGCATTTGAATGTCCAGCAGAATAACATCTACTTCGATGTTTTTGATGAGATTCAGTAAATGCATGCCATTGTCGGCTTCTGCAATCACTTTTATATCTTTTTTAGTACTGAGTGAAGTTTTTACGCCTGCACGGTATAAAACATGGTCGTCTGCAATGATGACTCTGATGGGTTCTTTATTTCCTTCTTGCATGGGTTATGGTATTTCTAAGGTGCAAGGTGAAGATATTCAGGCGATTTACAAAGCGTGATTTCACCCAATTTTTAAATAGTGTTTTTACTATCAAAAGTAACTTTTCATTATGATGCCTATTGTGGTGGGCGTTGATTAAAAAAAAGATCCGTCATGAAGACGGATCCTGTTCCTAAAGGAACTTTGCAATTAAAACAAACCCACAAAGCTTTTTAAATAAACCGGGACGGCGAACCGTCCCAGTCTTTCGTCTTACAGAGTACGGCAGAAACTCAACTACTCAAAATTCAAATAGTCCAAAGGATAAAAAAGGGGAAAAAACACGTGATTTTGGTGTTTTTTCCCCTTTTGTTGCTATTGAGATTCTAAGTAATCTTGTGGTATGGTTAAATCTATTTCCTATTTTTTATTCGATTTGCAGTGTTTAACAATATTAATTTCATTCTTTTTTTCTTTGAGAATGTTAATAGGTTCAACACCTAGAATCATTCGTCTTTTTATTTTATACAATACTGTTGCGGTTTTAGTCATGATTCCATTTTTTTTAATGACTCATTCGTATACATTTTTTTATTTTGGGAACAGTCTAAATAATTATTCTTTAGTCTTCGGGTATACATTTTTAAGTTATATGCTGATTATGCTCATGCCTGATAAAAAAAGCCATGTAATATTGAAAATGAATTATTTTTTATCAATCACTTTGATATTAATATTACTATACTTAATGGATAGTAATAAAATAAATTATCTTGCTTTTGCTACTAGTCATATATCCCTATTGTTATCTTCAATAATTTACCTTCACAAATTATACAACAATATTCCTGATAAAAATTTAAAGTCCTATCCTCCCTTTTGGATTGTTATTGGTATACTATTTTGCTCTGTAATTAGTTTCCCACTTTATCTTTTTGTTGATTATTTGAGATTCTATAATATACAATTTCAAGATTTTATAGTTTTATCAAATTTGCCTGTTTTTAGTTATATAGTAATGCATGTTTTTTTCATAAAAGCTTTTTTATGTTCACTTCCACAACACAAAATGTTGTAATCTTTATTATCATAGTAACGTTATTGATGTTATTGATTATTGCATTCTCAAGTATTCTTATTTATAATTATCAAAGAAGAAAATTAGATTACCAAAATGGAATTAATGAATTAACATCAAGGTATGAGAGCGACATATTAAAGTCAAAAATTAAAGTTCAAGAACAAACATTTCAAAATATTTCACGTGAAATTCATGATAATATTGGCCAGAAACTAACACTGGCAAAACTACACTTGAATCAAATTGATGAAATTAAGGCTGGTCAAATTTCAACAGAAATCAGGGATGTAGTAGCCATGCTGACAGATTCAATTTCCGATTTAAGAGACCTGAGTAGGAGTATGAGCTCGGATCATATTGCACAATTTGGCTTTGTGAAAGCTTTAGAAAATGAAATATTTCATTTAAACAAGACCATACATCATCAGGTTACACTAAGGGTAACCGGAGAGTCTGTTTTTTTTTCTACTGAAAAAGAAATTATCATTTTTAGGATTATACAGGAAGCGCTTACCAATATCGTAAAACATGCAGCAGCATCTAAAATATTATTAGATCTGCATTTCAGGTCCGACTTGTTTTTCATAACAATTCAGGACAATGGACGTGGATTTTCGCTTGAAAAAGTAATTGATTCCAATGGTATCAACAACATTATCAGCCGAGCCGAGACATTGAAAGGCAGCACCAATTTTCATTCCATACTGGGGCAGGGAACCACATTAACGATCAAAATACCTTACAATGAAGAATAATAAAATTAAAGTGATGTTAGCCGATGATCATATTTTATTGAGAGATGCATTGGCCACGCTGATTAATTCTTTTGAAGAATTTCAGGTTTGTAAAACTGTTGGAAATGGAATTGAAGTACAACGCTATTTTGAAAATGGCGGCAAGGCCGATGTTATTTTGTTGGACCTCAATATGCCCGACATGGATGGCTTCGAAACCGCTCACTGGCTAAAAGAATGTCATCCTGAAGTCAATGTTTTAATTCTAACGATGTATGATTCCGAAATTGCGCTGATCAGATTGTTGCGAAACGGGGTAAAAGGCTTTTTAAAAAAAGATACACATCCCAATGAATTACAAATGGCCATGAAGTCAGTGGCAGAAAATAGGTACTATTACTCTCACGATACTACAGGTAAGTTGGCAATGCTTTTTCAGCGCAATCCAGATAATAACAGCTTTATTGAAAGAGCGATGCTGTCAGATAAGGAGATTGAGTTTTTGCAGCTTGCCAGCACTGAGATGACCTATAAAGAAATTGCCTCAGAGATGAAAATAACCCCAAGGACAATTGATGGGTATAGAGATACATTATTTGAAAAGCTGGAAGTGAAAAGCAGGGTTGGATTGGCAATTTATGCAGTACGGAACGGGTTGGTCAAAATTTAAAATTACTCAATAAGTCTGTTTCTCATACCATACATGATTAACCCGCCAATGGTTTTAGCATTTACCTTGGCTTTCATGTTTTGTCTTATTGTTTCAATCGTTCTTGGGCTTAAAAAGATGATTTTCGAAATCTCCTCCGTGGTTTTATCTTCTGCGAGTAAATTTAATATTTTCAATTCCTTTTCATTGAACGAAACAGGAGTATTGGTGCCATATATCTGACGAACATTTTTTTTCTGCATGAGTCTGCCCATCACCGCTTTATTTACCAGCTCATTAAAGTAAAAATCGTCATTCATGCAGGTAAGAATAGCCTCATAAATTTCTTCAGGATCAGTGGTTTTGGTGAGATAGGCATTCGCTCCCATTTCCATCATTTTACTGATCATTTGCTGGTCGTCATACATGGTCAAAACGATTATTTTGATATCCTCGTATTCATTTCTGATTAATTGAATGGCGTTGATGCCGTCAATTTCCGGCATTCTGATATCCATAAGTAACACGTCCGGCTTTTTGATAGCTATCTTGTGCATCATATCTTTTCCATCTTCAGCTTCCCAAAGCATTTTTAAATTCAACTTACCGGAAAGCGCCATTTTGATGCCATCGCGAAAAATTTTATGGTCATCGGCTATGGCTATTTTTACTTGATTTTCGCTGGACATAAGTTTTATTGTTGAATAGGTTTAAATTAATTCAGGCCATTTATAAGAAAGCCATTTTCTTGGATGTTTTTTTTGCGGAAGTCTATGGCAAAAATCACTCTATAATCAGTAAGTTTCCCTTTTTTTTCTATTGATCACCCTTTGTTTTTTCAACAAGGTTATCCACAAAAAATATTAAATCGTAAAAATACTTGGTGTTCATACGATTAAATAATCGTAAAAATACGGTATTTGATTCGTATATTTACCCAAAAAAATAACAATGAATAGCCCCCAAACAATTCTAAGTCATTGTCTTTCTTACTTTATGAGCTTTCGTAAAAATACGTTGTCGGTTTATACCTATTGTCCATGGCTAATTATTTATTGAAGTTTACCATGCAATTATTCTCAAACCACAAACCTTTTTTATGCACATTTTTATTTTACATCTAATCCAGATGCTTTTTGTTTGATTATGAAATTTTGAATTTCTAGCATGGTTAACTATTTTTGAAAAAAAACATTCTGGAAAATTTAATAAATTTCACATTATCAACTGAATTAATTCCTTTAATACTCTGTTTGTTTTTTTTCAAAAAAATTAATTCCAGAGAATTAAAGGTTTTTTTTATTTATGCAATAATTCAAGTTGTTTTTATTTCTTCTGGTGCCTTATCAATTTACATCTTAAAGTCATATAAGCTTTATATATTATTACTGAGAGCTCACTTGATTTTTGAATTTATTTTTACTTCTCTTTTTTTTAAATATTTGTTTAACAAAAAAATATTTAATGTTATTACATCTTTAACCATTCCTGTATTTATTGTGTATAACTTGGTGGATGTGAAAATTGATGGTTTATCGTATTTTGATAACAAGTCAACCTTAATTGAATTTCTTTTTTTTATTGTGATTATTATTTTTTATTTTTTTGAGTTAATAAAACTTAATGTGGCCACACCTATCTATAGAAAAATAAGTTTTTGGATTTGCGTAGGGCTGTTCTTTTATTTTACAGGCAACTTTTTTTACATACTATTGGTTGAGAATTCCAGAAATGAGTCAGTTTCGGTTAAAAACCAACTGATATTTGTTTATAGCATAGTTACAATAATCAAAAATCTTATTTTGGGGGGAGCTTTTTTTGCCGGAAATGAGGGTGATGACAATCCGAATAATTTTATATCTTTCCCTTCAGATATTGATCTTGACGCCATAACACCTAACAACAAACTGCAATAACCTATGTATTTTTTACAAGCCAATTCTTCTGGTATATCCCAGCTTATGCTCATCGGAACGCTGGGGATGCTAACATTGGCCATCGGCATCATCGTATTTGTAATTTTTCATCAAAGAAAAGTTATACGGTATCAGGTGCAGATGAAACAACTTGAAGCTGAAAAGCAGCAGATTTTATTAAAAGCCTCTATTCGATTTCAGGAAGAAGAACGTCAGCGTATCGCTGCTGATCTTCATGATGATGCAGGGCCTTTGCTTGCCACCGCCCGACTTTATCTCAATGAAAATTTAGTGAACCTGGAGAAGCCTCAACAGTTACAAAACATCATCAGCGCCAAACAAATCATTGATGATGCAATTGGTCTTATCAGAAACATCAGTCATAGCCTGATGCCACCAACGCTGAAGAATTTTGGATTGGAAAGCGCTACCACCGATTTGTTTCAAAAAATTAGCGGAAGCGGTATAATCAACGCCAGCGCCCGGTTTCATGATTATCGCGAAAGGCTAAAAGTGGATCAGGAATTATTGGTTTTCAGGGTGGTACAAGAGCTAGTGAACAATGTACTGAAACACAGTAATGCCGGGTTCATTCACCTTACACAAAACTGTTCTGGCAATAATTTATACTTACGTATTCATCATGATGGTAAAGGAATCGTTCAGTCGGAATTTGAAAAATTGAATGAAAGCGCTACCGGCCTTGGGTTAAAAAACATCGCCAGCAGAATAAAAGTGCTCAATGGAAGGATATTCTATGAAATTGATCCCAGTCAAACCTATTACAAGGTTACGGTAGAGGTGCCACGAACTTCACTTTGATCATTTATTTTTTTATTCTTGCTTTTCATAGTCAACTTGTTGCTATTTTTACGGAAGTACAATGAGTGAAAACAATTTCATAAAAGTAGCTATTGCTGATGATCATAAAATCTTCAGGAAAGGGGTAATTCTTTCCATGCGCCAGTATACCAACATTAAATTTGTAATGGAAGCAGATAACGGCGAAGAGTTGATTGATAAAATCCCTGAGGCTGAACCCGATGTGGTATTATGCGATTTGCGGATGCCCATCAAGGATGGAATTGATGCAACAAAAACCATCGCTAAAAATTTTCCTCACATTCGTGTTATCATACTCACCATGTATGAAGATGAGCGATTTGTCGGACACCTGATGGATTGTGGAGCAGCAGGATATCTGCTAAAAAGCACTGATCCGGCCGAAATAAAAAAAGCGATTTACGATGTGGTTAAAACAGGCTTTTATCTGAATCCTTTTGTAAATAAGGTGTTGATCAAGAAGAATTACTCCAAACAAAAATTCAGCCCCAACTTAAGCACTGAAATTGTTTTGAGTGAAAGGGAAAAAGAAGTATTGACACTGGTGTGTATGGAATTCACTGCTTCTGAAATTTCTTCCAAAATGGGCATCAGTCCTCGTACGGTGGAAGCGATCAAAGACAGGCTCATGGAAAGGTTTGGTGTAAAGAACTCAGTAGGCTTGGTTTTCTATGCTATGAAAAACCAGTTGATCGATTAGTAGATTTGAATGTTTGATTATTTGGAGATTTGTTTTCAATCTCACAAAAACCAGATTTTACCTGATTGCAAATTGATTAAAACAATCCAAATAAGGTGGAGTCTATCTTTGAAATGATTTCTCCCAGGTGTTCTTCTTTCTCAGCGAATTTAATGGTATCGGCGTCAATGACCAATAAAGCTCCGTCCTTATAATTGTCGATCCAGTTGTTGTAAAGATCATTCAGTTTTTTCAGATAATCCAGTCGTATGTTTTCTTCGTATTCTCTTCCTCTTTTTTGAATTTGTCCTACTAAGGTTGGTACGGAAGCTTTCAAATAGATGAGTAAATCAGGAGGTTGAACCATTGACTTCAATGTTTCGTAAAACTGATAATAGTTTTCAAAGTCGCGCTTGCCCATCAAACCCATATCATGCAAATTGGGAGCAAAAATATTGGCATCTTCAAAAATGGTCCTGTCTTGTATTACAGTCTCAGTGCCGCGTTGTATTTCCAGCAATTGATTGAGTCTGCTGTTGAGGAAGTAAATCTGCAAATTGAAACTCCATCTGGGCATATCCTCGTAAAAATCATTCAGGTAGGGGTTGTGGTCTACATCTTCGAACTGAGGTATCCATTTGTAATGTTTGCTCAACAGTTCTGTAAGCGTTGTTTTTCCGGCTCCAATGTTGCCGGCTATTGCGATATGCTTAGGTTTTTTGAATTTCGCCATTTTGCTTGCCGTTATACTTTTCGCGAATGTATTGAATAAAACTTTATTCGATTGTTTTCAAGGGGTTTAATTAAAAATAATTAAGTCCTAACGCTTCTCTTACCAGCTCCATGGTTTTTTTAGCACTTTCATTTGCTTTTGCCGCTCCTTTTTTCATCATTTCAACCAAATAATCTTCATTGGCTAAAATGTCGCTTGTTTTTGATCGGATTGGTGCCATGAAGTTAATCATGTCTTCGGCCAGTTGTTTTTTCATATCTCCATACCGGATGGTACAGTTGTTGAAATCCTGTTCGTATTTTTCAATCACATCAGCTTGACTCACCAATTTCATCAGCATGAAGATGTTTTCGATATAGTCTGGTTTTGAGGAATACGGGGTGGTGGGACCGCTGTCTGTTTTGGCCTTCATCACTTTCTTTCTGATCAGCTCATCGTTGTCGGAGAAATATAATGTAGACATGCCATTCTCACTTTTGCTCATTTTGCCAGATCCGTCGAGCCCGGGAACTTTAACCAGTTCTTGGTTATAGTTGAAGGCGTGTGGTTCGGGAAAGATTTCGCCGTAACGATGATTGAATCGCACCACAAAATTCCTTGCCATTTCAAGATGCTGTTCCTGATCTTTGCCCACAGGAACTAAACTGGCGCGATGCATGATGATATCAGCTGTTTGCAATACAGGATAAGTAAGCAATCCGGCATTTACATTTTCAGGATGCTGACGAGCTTTGTCTTTAAAAGTTACTGTTTTTTCAAGTTCACCTTTGTAGGCGAGCATGTTGAGGTAGAGGTATAATTCGCCGGTTTCTCTTACATGACTTTGGCAATAGAAAGTAGCTTTATCAGGGTCAAGACCGCAAGCGATATTCTCAGCCAAAACTCTTTTTACGTTATTTTTCAATTCACGTGTATCAGGATGTGTTGTAAGAGAATGAAGGTCGGCAATCATGAAGTAGCATTCAAACTCATCTTGCATTCTCACATAATTTCTGATGGCGCCATAGTAGTTGCCCAAGTGAACCATGCCGGTAGGCCGTATGCCACTCATGACAATCTTATTGGAAATCCCTGTATTTGTTATGTTTTTTAATGATGCGCCCATGTTTCAATAATATGTGGCGAAGATAATAAATCATAAAACGCAGTGCAGGTATTACCGATAAAAGATTTTATTCCGGTTATGACAACATTCATTTGGATATTTATCCTCGCTCGGTTAAATCAGCTAATTTTACCATCGAATTAAAATAGACTCAAGTTATGATGGAACCGATTTTAAAATTGGAAAATATCCTCAAAAGTTATTTCCTGGGAAAACATGAATTGAAAGTGCTGAAAGGTGTGACGATGGATATCCAAAAGAACGAGTATGTGGCTTTGATGGGCCCCAGCGGCTCCGGAAAATCAACACTGATGAATATTTTAGGCTGTTTGGATTCGCCAACAGGAGGGCGTTATATTTTGAATGGAAAAGATGTGAGCAAAATGCATGACGATGAATTGGCGGCGGTAAGAAACAAGGAAATCGGGTTTGTATTTCAGCAATTCAATCTGCTTCCACGATTAACCGCAGCAGAAAATGTGGCGCTCCCTTTGATATACAGCGGGGTGTCTAAAAAAGACAGGATAGAGAGGGCGGCGGCTGTTTTAGCTAAAGTCAAGCTGGAAGACAGAATGCATCACAAACCCAATGAACTCAGTGGGGGGCAATGTCAAAGGGTGGCTATCGCCAGGGCTTTGATCAATAATCCTTCCATCATTTTGGCAGATGAGCCTACCGGAAATCTTGATTCGAAAACATCTCACGAAATCATGGAGATATTGGGCAAGATTCATGATGAAGGCAATACCGTCGTATTGGTTACACATGAGGAGGATATTTCTTCATTTGCCCATCGTATAGTTAGATTGAAGGATGGTTTGATAGAGTCGGATAAAAAGAATTTAAGCCCTTCACTTATTTATGCCGCTTCTTAAACTATTTTCTTTTTCTATTGTTTTGATTACACAATTGAAATTTTCATGGCAATAAAAATATACACAAAGACCGGCGATGCGGGACTCACTAGTTTAATTGGCGGCACCAAGGTTCCCAAAAGTCACCTTAGGATTGAGAGTTATGGAACCATAGATGAGTTGAACGCGCATATTGGTTTTGCCAACGATTTAATTCAGCATGAGAAAACCAATAACATGCTCAGAGAAATTCAAGATCGTCTTTTTACAGTAGGCGCTTCGCTGGCAGTAGATCCTGACAAAGAACCAGGAATGAAGATTCCTGATTTAACCGAGGCGGATGTTTTTCTGCTTGAAGCTCAAATCGATGCCATGGAATCCGCTCTGCCCCCCATGAAATCTTTCATCTTGCCCGGAGGTCATCAGGCAGTTTCTGCATTGCATATTTGCCGTTGCGTTTGTCGCAGAGCAGAAAGAATCTGTGTTTTTCTCCATCAGGAAAACATTTTCATTGACCCTTTAGTGATCAAATACCTCAATCGCCTTAGTGATTATCTGTTTGTTTTATCAAGATACATAGCTCAATATTTGCAAGTAGAAGAAATTCCCTGGAAGCCAAGGTACAAAAGTGAAGAAGGGCCTAAGGCTTAATTTTTTTTGAGATTTTCTTTTTCAAACAAGCATAATTCAATACTTTTGCCACCCTTAAATAAGAGGCCGGGGTAGCTCAGCTGGTTAGAGCATCGGATTCATAACCCGAAGGTCGGCAGTTCAAGTCTGCTCTCCGGTACTAAAGAGGATTTTTCAATTAAATTTTGATAATCCTCTTTTTTTATGTCCTCGCAACTCGTTGATAAGCAAGCAACTAACTCAATAAATTTGTTTGTATTTCGGGTTAGATATTGGTTGTTTTTAGCATCGTAGAAAATTCCATCCGGAAACAACGTTTTTTGAAGTGCTCTTTTGTCCTCCAACTCGCCAGAACCCCATATTTTACTGAGTTTTTCAAGTTTATTCAAAGCAGTTTTAAGCACAGATTCGAGGTTAGATATTTTCACCTTTCCATTGTTCAATTCTTTGTTCACTTTTACGATTTGTTCGTTGAGGTGTTCAAATGTAAGGTCGTAAGTTTCCTTGTCAATTTTTCCTAAGCCCAAGCGTATTTTCAAATCCTTCATTTCTTTTTGGAGGGAGTTAAATTGCTTTTCCAATTGCTCATCAAGGCTGTTGTTATTTTCGTTGTAGTGCTTGAATAATTTAGTGAGTTGCTTTTCAACAACTGGAAAAATCTTTTTTGGGACTTGATATTTTTCCAACAATTCTAAAAATATCTTTTCTGCACTTTTCTTTTTCGCATGTGGTGTAGCGTGCGCATTTAAATTTACACCAGTACATTTTAAGCAACGATAGTAGTGTAAATTCTTTTTGTTGTTCTTGTATCCTACCATATAAGAATCACAGCTGTTACATCGAAGTAATCTGGTTAATGGCCTTTCATCCACATCTTTTTTATGTTGGTAGCCTGATGTGTTTTTATCTAAGATTTGCTGTACTTTAATAAAATCAGCTTGGGAAATTATAGGCTCCCATTTTCCTTTAGTTGGACCTTCCACCAATTTGTTTATACCAATCCCACAGTAAAATGGATTTCGCCACATTTCACTTAGACGTTTGTGTTCAATGAGTAAGCCTCTGTTGGCTAGCTTCTCTGCAATTTTTACATCACTGTGCAAACCGGATAATTTCCAAGCCCATGCTTCACGCAGTATTTTTCCTTCATCGTTGATAACAATCTTTTGAATAGGACTGTGAAATTTTATGTTGCGTACTTTCGGTCCAAAATGATCGTATCCTCTTGGAGCTTTTGAAAACCAATTACCCGCTTTAAAGTAAGCAGCCATGTTTGGAATGATGATTTCCTTACGCTCAAGGTTTTCTTTGAAAGCACTGAACAAGCTATCCCAAATCGCAGCTTTACCTCTATCGGTTGTAGTGTTTAACCCGGAGCAAACTTCGTACAAATGAACTTTTAATTCATCAACAAGATAACTTACTAAACCAATGGCATTTCCACCGGAGCGGGAAAAACGGCTCATCTTATAAACTAAAATTGCGTAAGGTTTCTTTCTGCTGGATTTTACTTTTTCAATGAGGCGCTTAAACTCCTTGCGGGTAAAATCTGATTTCGCACTTTCATAAGTTCCACCAAATTGCTCAATAATTCGGAAGTTATTTTTTGCAGCACATTCCAAGTTGGCTTCCTGTTGTCGTGTAATGCTGGAGTTATTATCAAATTGCTCTTTTGAACTCACCCTTGTATAAGACCATACTTCCGGATTTCTAACAATAGTTGATTCCTTGCTTGGAACAAACTTTTTAAAATAATCAAGATTTTCCATTATCGTGTGTTTTGTAAAGTATGATTGAAATGTTGTAAATGAAATTGGCTAGTTCTTCAGTTTCCTGAGCAGACAAATCAGCAAATCCGTCTATGCTGTTTATTTCTTCGTTGGTTAATTTTAAGTTGTTGTTTTTTACATCTGTGTTGTTTTTTAAATTGAATTTCTGGTTCATCGTTTGCAACGATTGTAATCTCGGTCGGTCGTCTACCGCACTTTGATTGTGTTGCTATTAGGTCTGAGAACTTCAGCACCATTATTATATATTCATTTTAATAATTTCTGTTTCGTCATAAGATATTACTTTCCCATCTCTTGTAATCAGTTGTATTTCTTTGTAATCTCCTTTTTTAAAAAGTCTTGATATCTTGTTTTCAGTAGTATCGTCTTTTTTCTTTTTTAAACGTAACTGTATTACTTCTCCATTGTCAATTTTTACTATTACTTGTTGGTAATCTCCTGAACGAACCTTTTCTAAAATGTCTTTTTCAAATTTGTTCATTAATCCCAAAAACAAATCATCTACATGATCCAGTTTTTCGTTTTCAAAAAAAACTGACACTAAACTTTTTATGTTGATGAGCGCGAAAGATTTCTTATACATTAGTTTATTCAACTCACTGATGCTTTCTTTCTGAGTATTGGTTATGGGCTCATAAGAAGGCACGAATGCAAAATGGTCCTCGTCAAAATAGAAAGAGATATTAACTTCAGATTTGAATAGTAGTAAGATTACAATTAATATGTCAAATTCATTTACCTTTTGATTTTCTTCTAAATCAATAGAAGAAAGATTTTTTTTCATGAAGTCATCGACAATTCCGACTGCATCATTATTCGGTTCGTTTTTCCTTAAGGTGGAAATTTTTTCTTGTATAGAACTTACTTTGTGCAGAAAGCTGTTTTTGACTCTTTTAATATCCTCGTATGGCATTCCGAATTTCCTCAATTCGCTAATAAACTTTAACCAGATACCATCTCTGATATTAAACTCAGTCCATCCCTCATGATTGCTGTCAATTTCTAACAATAGTCCGGCTTTTTTCCAATCCAAAATTTGCTTGCTCGTGACACCAATTTCCTTTGTGTGCAATAAAGGAGTAAATATTTTATTAAAACAGTCTTCTATTAAAATTTTTGAATCTGGGTTTTGGTATAATACCTTGATTTTTTCTATAATCGGATTTTGCATATATTTGTAAATATTACTAAAGGTAATAAAAAATATAACATAAATAAAAAATTATGAAAAAAATCCTAAATAAGCCTATTTCCAAAAAACGTATTTCAAAAAGACGTTATTCTCCAAGGTTATGTAAAAAGCCAGATTGTAAAAAAGTATTTACGCCAACAGATGCAAGACAACATTATTGTGAGCCGCAGCACAGAATTGACCACAATAATGATCTAAGAAAAATTAAATATGAACCTGATAGAATTTTTTTAGAATCAATAAAAACAAACTTCAAAGTTTTAGATAAGATTATCAGAAGCCCATTTTATATACAAAACAAAACGGTAAACTTTTCACTGTTAGACTATGAAGGATACGACTTGACTATCTATCATTCAAAAGTGATAGATGATAAATCGGGTAGGGATATATTAATATGCTATCACTATGGATTGGAATGCATAGACACAGAAACAAATCAGTATAGAATTCACATATTAAAAAAATAAAGCAACATGTCACTCAGTTTAAGAAAACCAACAATAGCAGAGATTTTTTCATCAACAGCTAAAATTCAATTACTACAAAAGCAATCAGAAATGTTTGTAAATGAGACATTAAAGAATGGGGGTGTAATTAAAAAATTGGATTATTTACCAACATCAATTAAGCCTCAGATAGTACAAGAAGTTGTATTACAAAAGAAAATGGCAGGTATATATTTTGGAAATTACCTAAAGAATAACAGGCCAGCACTTCTTATGGCTTTCGGAGCAGGATTGTTAGTAGCCGGAGCCATTCATTTTTATAATGAAAATCAGGATAAATCGAGTTGATTTTTCTGTAGGTTCTCGATTTTAAATCAATTTGTTTCAGAGTGTATCAATACAAATCATTACAAATCAATGCAAATTGATTTGTAATGATTTTATCATAGGGATAGCTGTAAATTGCTATTTTATCCTCCAACTCGCTAGAACCCCATATTTTACTGAGTTTTTCAAGTTTATTTAAAGCGAAAGGCAAAAACGAGATTTAAATTATATCAATATACGTTTAGTCTGTTATGTTTAGTTTCTTTTCTGTAAATGCTTTTTTCTCAATTTTCAAAACTGATAATGATGAAAAAGGCAATTGGGCTGGAATAGTGATAACGATTCCTTTTCCGGCACTTGGTTTGTATGTAACTGGCACCTCTCCCTTTGGTGTAAGCAAGGTTATCTTATTTACCGTTTTTGGATCGATATACATCAACAGAAATTTTTCCGAAGTTTTTTTAATAAAGAGAAAAATATGTTTATCGTTCTGTGTTAGATAAGTATTGTAAATTTTATTTGAAATGGGTTTGGTATTACAAATTGCTTCACCATTTACAGACATCCATTTTGAAATATCATCCATTCTCTGTTTTGCTAACTCAGGAATGTTGCCCATTTTATCCGGACCTACATTCAAAAGATAGTTGCCACCTTTAGAACGTATTTCAACTAATTTCTCAATCATTTCGCTTGATGATTTCCAGTATTCTTTGGTATCTAAAACACTGTAACCCCAACTTTCAGCCATAGTAGCTGGGCATTCCCATGGTTTTGTATTTTCTTTTTCAGGGATTTTATTGTCTTCCATTTCAATGATGTCTCCAACATTGTTTCCAGCCCTTGTGTTGATGATGCAATTGGGTTGAATTTGTTTTACCAATAATTCTAAAGAGATGCTTTGCTTTATGGTGGTTAATTCGGGTGTATCAAACCATATCATAGCAATGTCTCCAAAATTGGTTAATAATTCCTGCAATTGTGGCTTTACTTTCTCATTTAAATATTTTTCATAAGAAAGTCCGGATGTATCTGGAAAATCCCAAGTGTTTCTTCTTGCTTCTCTTGATACTGCATTTTTATTTTCCCAATCACGCCCCAACGAATAATATAAACAAAGTTTAATGCCTTCTTTTTGGCAAGCCGCAGCTAAATCTTTTAATGGGTCTTTTTTATATGGAGTTGCTTTTACAATATTGTAAGGTGAGATTTTGCTGTCGTACATCGCAAATCCATCATGATGTTTGGTGGTAAAACAAATGTATTTCATGCCAGCGTTCTTTGCCATTTTTACCATCTTATCGGCATCAAAATCTGTGGGATTAAAACCATCAGCCAGCGCAGCATACTCTTTAAGAGGGATTTTCTTTAACATCATAATATGTTCTGCTAAAGGATTTATATAACGCTCATCTCCAATTGGTTTATTATTCCAAACACCAGCAGGAATTGAATACAATCCCCAATGGATAAACATGCCCAAACCAGCTTCTCTGAACCATTTTGTATTGTCGTTTATTTCATTGCTTTTTTTAAGCGGTACACACATGTTCCACGAATGTGTATTGTTTTTATTTTTTGTTGCAAAATAAGCATGTGTTGCTATGCCATTTTCAACCAATACAGTAGGACGTTCAATAGCGCCATGTTTTGAAATACTGCCATCTCCTAATTTGATGTCTTTTGTTATGGCAACAGGATTGTTTTCCGTCTCCCATTTTAAACCATCTTTAGATTGTGCATAGTAAATTTCTTTATCAGAAAATTTACGATCATGGTCTAGTAATAGTGCATGAAATTTTCCATTTTCAAACCATATTGTTGGATCTTCTGCACCAATACCCATTTCAAAAGGTTTGTCAGATTTTCTTTTATAAGGGCCTGCCCAATTTTCGGCAAAAGCAACACCAATTGCATGTGTTTTTAATTTCTCAACGCCTTTGTAATAAAGCATTACGCTTCCATTTTCAAAAACAAATGGAGAAGGATTCGATACCAAATATTGTTCCCATGAATTAGGTACGACATCCAAAATAGGTTTGTCGCTTCTTGTCCATGGCCCATAAGGGGATTTAGCAGTTGCCAATCCTATACGTTCGTGTTGATGTGCTTCCAATTTTTTAGGAGAATCTGCAGTTATGGGATGTTCAGCGTCTGGCATGTCGCCCTTGTAAGTAGTGCCTACGTAATACAAAAGGTAAGTGTCTCCATGCTTTCTGATCGCTGGGTTATGTGTCATTTTTCCATCCCAATATTGTTCTCCTCTTGGTGGAAGTACAACATCAGAAAAAGTAAATGGACCTTCTGGCTTATCAGACACAGCATGTACTATCTCGGAATTGGTGAGCCAATATAAATTAAATGATAAAGTTTTAGGCCATCGTGAGGCGAACATGTGATATTTATTGTCTTCTCCTTTTATAACAGAACCACACCAAGTCCAATAATCTTTTTGATTGAAACCAGAACTGTCTTCAGTTGGGAGAACTCGATCTCTGAATGTTTGTGCTTGGACGATTAGAGCACCCATGAATATAAGGATACTAAGTACTTTTTTCATTTTGTATAATTTATTTTTAATTGTTTGCGTTATTTAAAAATTTAAACTTTGTTATTTCGGTTGAAAAAAACCTTTACTGGATAACACTTCGGCTTTATCGTCAATCAGTTTGTAAACAAAATTCGGCTTAACAGTAAATGATGTAGAAATTTTGTCTGCCAAAAGTTTAATTGTTTCATCTTTAGTTTCGATGCCAATAATATTAATCGTTTTGCCATTCATATCCGTTACCAATCGACAACCTTTACTGAATTGATAAATCAATTTGTTATTGATGAAGCAGGAAACCATTTCCCGATTCTTTTTTATTAAGTAAGTATTTTTGTTCCATACTTGAGTGTATTCAAAATCTTGTTTGGTATCTAGGCATGACCAGTTTATAATATCTTTTGAAATATGGATGCCATAAAATCGAGAAACAAATTCCAAGGTTGTAAGAATGCTGGGGCCATAGCCATCTTTGGTTTGGTCGCTTTTTTTAGTAAAAGGGTCAAACTGTTGCGTGAAACGCATGGAATCGCTAAGGGCATTTAAGAATGTTTGTCCTATCAAGCTCAGTTCAGCATAATGTCCATAGTTTTCCATCGCAGAGATAGAGCGTTGAAAAGTCAATCCTTGCGGTTGTCCACTCCAATTATTGCCGGAAATATTTCTAAAAGAACTGTCATTTGCCGCAATAGATGGTAGTGGCATTGGTGTCCAAAACTCTTTTTTATTCATTAAGTGGTAATGAATAAAATCATCAGCCATTTCAGATGAAAAGCTGCCAAAATACATGCATCGGAGATTGTTGTGCAACAAAGCAGGCAGGGTTTTGTTGTTTTTGTCTTTATCAAAACAGGCTTTGCGTTTATCATCCCATAGATAATCTTTAATTTTTATTTGCACTTCATTTGCTTTACTTCTCCAATAATCTTCTTTGCCGTTTTTAAGTTCTTTCGAAATTAAGGATAACACATCACGACAAGAATAGGAGTAAGACATCATATCCATAGATTCTATTGGAACCATGATATCCATAGTTGTGTCTATCGAGTTTTGTTTGCAATTCGTTTGTAATTCTTCTTTGGAGAGCTTCGACAAGAAATCCTTTGATGGTGGAAAATCATAAGCCCAAGCTTTTGGATATCCATTAAATCGGACGGAATGATCTTCGCCATTGTCGAAGATGCACCAGGTTTCCAAACAACCATTTTTATCTGAGTCTCTTGTTTTCCAAATATACGCATCACACTGTTCGAGAGCGTTATATAATTTACTTAAATAATTGCTGTCTTTGTCTAACCAATAAAAGAGTTCAAATGCTGGCATAGGAAAGTACACGCCCTGAAACTGTGCATAATTCGGTTCAATCTTGCCATTGCGATTGTAAATGACACCAGGCAGTCTTCCATCTATGCGTTGGTAATCCATAAAAATTTGAATATTGTTTGTCGCAACTTCCAAATTGCGTTTAGCATACATGGCTCCAGCCATAGGTTGAGTTTCAAGCCACAAACTCACATATTGACCGCCTTCTTTCATTACTTTGTGTTTGCCATACTCAATAATATTATTCTTCGCTTCGGCTTCAGCTTTGTTATACAATTTTTGGAGAGTGCTATCTGAGGTTTTAAAAACAACTGATGTAGGTGAAAGTTGATCTCTAAATGATTGTGCATTAATCTTAAATGAAAATGAGCATATTGTTAAAAATAATATCGCACTTTGCAAATTGAATTTTATTATTCTCATTGAGTTATTTTATTCTTTGCACACCATTAAAAATCAGTTTTTTTACATCCTTACCTACAAGTATGATTGGCCTTGCATCAGGTTTTATCGCTTTAATTTCTGCATCGATAATGTTGATGTTTTCAGCATAACGAACATAGAAACCCATAGAAGGTAAACCTTGTTTTAAAAAGGATTGCGCATCAGGATAACCACCTTCTTTTTCTGGAACTTCTTGTGTAATCAAAGTTGAATCGCCTCCACCTTGCATTTTTATTTTATAATTTCTGATGATAACATCTGTGATGGGATGGTCTTTTATTCCAGAAATTAAAGAACCTTGTTTGTAATTTTCATCACCAGTAATGTTTTCAATAATTACATTTTTTAGAAATCCAACTTGTTTGGCTTCTGCATCTGGCATTTTTCTAAGTCGATTGCCAATACGAATAAATATCGGACATCTGGATTTGTCAATAACTACTTTTGAAATAAGTATATCGTGTACCTGTCCACCATCTACTGAAGCTAAAGTTATGCCTGTACTAGCATCATGGCCTTTAGGTGCTGGCATCTCTTGAGGAATTCCACCAAGCTTAAGATTTCTGGCAATGATGTTAAAAAAATCCCCTTGTGTGTCTGTACCAATTTTAAATGCATTGCATGAACTTAAGAAGGTTGAATTTTCAATTAAAATATTTTTAGAAGGCATGCCACCGGCACCTTTAAGACACATCGCATCATCTTCAGAATTGATGTAGCAATTGCGAACGATTAGGTTGGTGCATCCGTCTGGGTCGAGCCCATCATTATTGTAGTTGGCCTGATTAATCACTTTTATGCCATCAAAAATTAAGTTTTCACAAATTAAATAGCTTTGCATCCAAGAAGCTGAATTATGTAAGAAAATGTTTTTTAAAACAATATTTTTACAATCAATCATTCTAATGCCAAAAGGCCTAGCTAAAATTTCGCCCGTAGTTTCTTTGCCCGGGAAATTTACTTTTTCTCCCCTAAAATAAATTTCACCTTTCCCTTGAATTCCAATGTTTACGCATTTTTCCGCATAGATCAATGATTGTCGGTATTTATGATTTTCACTCATTACACTTTTGAATGCTTCAATTTTTTCGGGATAGTCTTCAAGTTTAGTGCTGCCTAAAATTTTTGCTTTCTTTGTAATTTCTAACATCACTCCAGATTTCAATTCGATGGTACCGGTTACATATTGCCCTTTTGAAAACAATACAATTCCACCACCATTTTTCGCACAATCATCTATTGCTTTTTGAATGGAAACTGTGTTTAATTGGATGCTATCGCCAACGGCTCCATATTTTTCTACTTCGTAAATTCTATTCGGCACCTTCCAAGGTTTTAGGTTCTTGGTTAGAGAGTCGGCCATTTTTATCAAGGTAGTTTTTTGAGCTTTTTCCCAATTAGTGTTTTGAGAAATCAAGGCATTTGATATTAAAAGAAGCAATACTGGAATTAATTTTTTCATATAATCATTATTAAGTAAAAAGTTAACATTCAACAATGTTGAAATGCATAAATATTATTTTTATCAAACGCCACTAAATGCTGTAAATCCACCATCAATTTCTAAAACAGTTCCCAATACGAAAGTGGATTCATTGCTTAATAAATAAATTAAAGCAGCTGTTAATTCTTGCGGATTTCCAAAGCGTTGTAAAGGTGTTTGATCAATTACTTTTTGTCCTCGAGAGGTTAAGCTGCCATCTTCATTAGTAAGTAATGTTCTGTTTTGCTCTGTTAAAAAAAAACCAGGCATTATTGCGTTCATTCTTATTTTTCCTTTATAACGATTGGCCAATTCGATGGCAAACCATTTGGTATAATTTTCGATGGCTGCTTTTGCTAAGCTATAACCCAATACCCTTGTAATGGCTGATTTTGCTGACACAGAAGAGATGTTTACAATACTCGACGAATCAGATGTTGCCATCATTGTTCTTCCAAAAATTTGTGTAGGTAAAATAGAACCGAATAAATTCAACTTCATCACATTTTCCAAAGCATCAATGTCTAAATTAAATAAATCATCTTCTGCTGTAACTACTGCTTTTGGTTGATTACCTCCGGCCGCATTGACCAAGCCATCTATTTTTCCAAATTTATCAACAATGATTTTGTTGGCATTTTGTAAATCATTTTCATTCAACACGTCTGCATAAATTCCAATTGCTTTTCCGCCTTCATCAACAATTTCTGCAGCTCTTTTTTCTGCAGTTTCTATATTTCTTCCAATAATACATACACTGCCTCCGGCTTTTGCAATTGCATTATTGAAGCTGTATCCCAAAATGCCCGTACCTCCTGTAACTACAATTACTTTGTTTTCTAATTTCATTTTTGTATTAATTAATATAACGAACGTTGAATGCCCAATTCTAATCCCCTTAGCTCTGCCAATCCCCTTAATCTGCCAATCGCACTGTAGCCTGGATATGTTTTTTTATTCAGGTCATCGAGCATCTGATGTCCATGATCTGGTCGCATGGGTATTGATATTTTTCTGTCTTTCATCACTTGCACAATTTCTTTTACAACACCGTACATATCTACATCTCCGGATAAATGATCTGCTTCGAAAAAATTTCCTTCTTCGTCACGCTTTGTACTTCTTAGGTGAATGAAATGAATATGGTTTCCCCATCTCTTTATCATTCCACTCAAATCATTATCTGCCCTTACACCAAAAGATCCTGTACAGAAACACAAGCCATTTGCAGTTGATGGAATGGACTCTATCAAATCTTTTACATCTTGCTCTGTGCTCACAATTCTTGGTAATCCTAAAATCGCAAATGGAGGATCATCAGGATGGATAGCCATTTTCAATCCCAATGCTTCTGCAACTGGGACAACTTGTTGCAAGAAAAAAAACAAATGTGTTTTTAATTTAGCAGCATCAATGTTTTTGTAATTATTAATTGCTTCTAAAATTGCTGAAAAAGTAAATTTCTCTTCACTACCAGGTAATCCTTGTAAAACAGCATGTAGTAATATTTCTTTTTCAACTTCACTCATTATTTCAAAGCGATTTTTTGCTTTATCAATTTCTATTTGAGTATAATCATCAGCAGCATTGGGTCGATTTAAAATGAACAAGTCGAAAGCAATAAATGCTGATTTTTCGAAGCGAAGTGCAAGGCTTTTATCAGGCATTTCAAATGATAAATTGGTGCGCATCCAATCTAAAATCGGCATGAAATTATATGTTACCACTTTGAGCCCACAGGCAGCAATATTCCTTAAGCTCTGTTTGTAATTTTCGATCCAGTGTAGAAAATTATTTTTTTGTTTTTTGATGTCTTCATGAACGGGTAAACTTTCTATTACAGTCCAACTCAATCCCGCAGCTTCAATTTGAGCTTTTCTTATATTGATTTCTTCTATTGACCACACTTCGCCAATGGCAATATGATGCAATGCTGATACAACACCTGTACAACCCGCCTGTCTTATATCCCACAAACTTACAGGGTCATTTGGTCCAAACCACCTCATGGTTTGTTCCATGAAAAATTCATTCGTCTTCATTTAATTTTCAATTTTTAATGTGCTATCGAATGTTTTAAAAAAACGATAGAAACAGCTCCCTTTTTTTAAAATGTTATCATGGCTTTAATTACGCCCGTCTGCGGCTTTAACCAACTTTCAAATTGTTCAATTACTTCATCAAATTGCACGCGATGTGTTAAGTAATGAAGCGGATGAATAAGTCCTTTTTTTATACAAGTTATGGCATGTTGAAAATCTTCTCTTGTTGCATTTCTACTACTCATTAAAGTGCTCTCTCTTTTATGAAACTCAGGGTGCATAAATTGTATTTCGCCTTTTTGTAGTCCAATTAAAACAAATCTTCCGCCATGTCCTAAATATTGAAATGCATTGTTGATTGCTTTTTGGTTGCCACTTGCATCGATAATTACTGTTGGCATGTCGTTATTGGTAATTTGTTTGAGTTTTTCCATTGCGTCTTCTGTAACAGGATTAATGGTATGTTCTATCTGCAAATTTTCTTTACAAAAATTCAGCCGTCCTTCATTAACATCCATTGCGATTACATTGCCACCTGCAATTTTTGCAAATTCCATAGTGCCAATCCCTATTGGGCCAGCGCCAACAACTAACACAAATTCATTTTTTTTCACATCAGCTCTTCTTACGCCATGAGCACTAATTGCTAGAGGCTCTACCAATGCCAGCTCATCAAAACTTAATCCTTCACTTTTTACCAAAGCTTCATCAGGAACAACTACAAATTCTCTCATTCCTCCGTCAATATGTACACCAAAAACATTTATATTGGAACAACAATTTTCTTTTTCCATTCTGCAGGCAATACAATTTCCGCAATTGAAGTAAGGAATTATAGTAACGGCTTCATTAGGCAGAAAACCTTTTGCATTTGTTTCAATTATTGTAGCGGCTAATTCATGACCTAAAATTCTTGGGTAACTAAAAAATGGCTGTGTGCCTTCGAATGCATGAAGGTCTGTTCCACATATACCAATTCGTTCAATTTTTAAAAGCGTTTCTCCATCTTTGGCAATGGGTTTTTCCATTATGGTATAATCAAATTGAAAAGGTTTCGTACAAACTAAGGTTTTCATTATTGATTTTTTTTGTTGTTAATAATTTCAGACAATAAACCCTTTCGCTTCATCGCCTCCCAAAATGTTGCAGGAATATTTTTTGTTGCCATACCAATATTTTCTTTTACTTTTTCGGGACGAGAAGTGCTGATGGCGATACTATCTACACCTGGTATGTTCAATCCAAAGTTCATACAAGCTGCTGCAGGATGAATTTCAAATGCATTACATAATTCAAAAAATGATGTTCTCCATGCATACAATTTTTTACCTTCATCTGTTGAGGAATCAACTTTTACATAATTGTAAAAATCTTTGCCTACCAAAAATCCTCCATTGAATACTGCCGAATTAATTACAGTTGTTTGCTGATTATGTAACGCTTCTACAAATGCAAGCAATTCTTTCGGATGCGCTTTTAAAGTGATGCTGTTGGCAAACATTACCCAATCCAATTTGATATCGTGAGAGATGCGTTCGGTTATTTTCCAGTTTTTGGCACCCACGCCAATCGATATGATTTTTCCTTGTTGCTTTAATTCGTTTAATGCGATATAAGATTCTAAAATATCGTTGTATCTTTTTTCTTCTTCTTTTTTATTTGTTGCTGCAGCAAGATATTCATCCGGATCGTGTACAGAAGCCATCTGTGAAGGGTAATCGCCAAGTAAATCATTGCCTTGATTAAAACAATCTATAATGCCTTTGTAGCTAATTTTTTGAATGGCATCGTTTTTTAAATCTTTCCAAATTCCTTTTTCGAATGTTGGTTCAGACGTTGTTAATTCAGTTTGGTACCAACCCAATTTATTACTGATGATAACGTCTTCTTTTTTGACATTTAATTTTTTTAAGCATTTGCCTAGTACTTCCAAAGCTAAGCCCGCTCCATATTTACCGGCTGTATCAAACATAGAAATGCCGCCTGGAGCATGCGTAATGAATTGATTTATAATTTCCATTTTAACCTCAAATGATGGCGCTGTATACAAATTGCCTAAGCCACTGGTGCCAAATATTATCGGTGGTATTTTTGTAATCACTTTATTTTATTTAATTGATAAAATAGTTGTGCATTTTTCCCAAAAAAATCTTCCTGTTCAGTTTCTGAAAAACCGTTGAAATAATTTTCTACAACATTCAGCATTTCAGGATACGATGCTGCAACCAAGCACACGGGCCAGTCGCTTCCATACATTATTCTTTTCGTGCCAAAAGCTTTTACAACAATATCTAGGTATGGCAAAAAATCAGAGTCTTGCCAATTTTCATAATCCACTTCAGTAACCATTCCACTTATTTTGCAAAAAACATTTTCAAATTTTGCTATTAATTCAATGTCTTTTTTCCATTGTGCAATAAGTCCAAATTTTATGTATGGTTTTGCAATGTGGTCGATAACAAAAAGCTGATGGGGATTCTGTTTTACAAGTTTAATTGCAGCGGGTAAATGCTGCGGAAAAATGAGTAAATCGTATGTGTAATTAAAATCTTGTAAGCATTGTATTCCGTTTAGGAAATTAGATTCTAGCATGAAATCCGGTTCCTCATTTTGCAGTACATGTCTGAAACCTCTTACAACATCATACTGTTTATAATAAGCTAGTTGTTCATAAATGTTTTCTGCTTTTAAATCTACCCAACCAACAACGCCTTGGATAACGTTATTTTTTATGGCAAGATCAATTAGAAATTTTGTTTCTATTTCGTTTTGATCTGCCTGTACGGCAATGCAACCATCGAAATTATTTTCTTGAAGTAATGGCAAAAAATCTGAAGGCAAAAAATCCTTTCTTATTACGGACATATTGTCTTCAATCCATTCATGTTTTTTAGGATGGTAATGCCAAAAATGTTGATGTGCATCAATTCTCATGGGTTACTTAAATGAGTTTAAAAATATTATCCATTTTAATCCATTTTTCGCCTTCTTTTGCCCAAGGCAAGGGTTGTTGAAATTTCCACATCAACAATTCCCATTCTTGTACTTTAGGGTTTAATTTATCCATGTTGTTTTTTCTTTCGGAATCATAACTGTCATCTGTTTCCATAATCATAAACAAACGATTACCTATTCGATAAATTTCCATTTGTGTTATGCCTGCATCAAGGATGCTTTTTTTGATTTCAGGCCAGGAGTTTTCTGATTTATGCCAATGCTCATATTCAGCAATTAGCGCTGGATCATCAACCAAATCAAGAGCGAAACAATGTCTAGTCATTTTTATTATTTTTTAGATTCTTGTGTTTTATATCCTTTAATGCCAAAATAAAATATAACAACAAAGCAAATTAAAGGGACTATATACCCCATTTGAATATTATTGTACGCATCACTAATTACGCCAAATGCTCTTGGTAAAATTGCCCCACCTACAATCGACATAATGATTAAACTACTTCCATATTCAGTGTCACCATCGAGATTTTTAATGCCTAAAGAAAAAATAGTTGGAAACATAATTGACATGAAAAAACAAATGCCAACAATGGAATAAATGGTAATCATGCCGGTGCCTAGCATGGCTATGATGCACAATAAAACATTTATTATAGCATACATTGCTAATAAAGAAGCGGGTGAAATAAATCGCATTAAAAAAGTACCTAAAAAACGACCTACTAAAAATGCAAAACCACAGGTGCTAAGGTAAATGGCTGCGGTGTGTTCATCAATTGTAGCCGCTTTGGTAGCGTATAAAATAAATAAACTGAAAACTGACACTTGCGCACCAACATAAAAAAATTGTGCCACTACAGCCCAGCTTAAATGTTTGTGTTTTAGCGCATGGAAAACCGTTTTACTTGATGCTTTTTTACTTTTAATCTCTATTTTTGGAAGTTTGGTAAATCCAAAAATAACCGCAATTAAAATCAATACAATGCCTAAAACGATGTAGGGTGTCTTTACTGTAGACGCTTCAGATGCCAATGCGATTTTTCTTGCAGATTCACTCATTAGATTCAACTCTGCTTCCGATTTACCTTTTGTGAAAATTAAATAACCGCCAATAACCGGAGCTAAAGCAGCTGCCAAACCATTGAAAGACTGTGCTAAATTCAATCTTTGTACCGATGTTTTAGGGTCGCCTAATAATGCGGCATAAGGATTTGCTGCAGTTTCCAAAATTGTTAAGCCACATGCAATAATAAATAATGCCACTAAAAAGAAATTATACGACTGGTTATTGGCGGCAGGTACAAATAAAAACGAACCCAATGCAAATAAAAGCAAACCCAATATGATGCCGGATTTATAACCATATTTTTTCATGATAAACCCTGCAGGCAAGGCCATGATAAAATACGCGATAAATACTGCAGAGTCAACCAAAGTGGCTTGTGTAGTACTAAGTGTAAATGATTTTTTTAAATGAGGAATTAATATAGGATCTAGATTATGTGCAAATCCCCACATAAAGAATAAAGTGGTAATGAGCATAAATGCAAATAAATAAGGGTTCTTACTTTTCATATACGTTTTATTATTTTAATAGTTACATTTTAGTGTAGGATACAACTTGCTGTTTGCTACATCCCAATCCTTCAATTCCTAATTCTACAACATCTCCTTCTTTTAAAAATATATTAGGGGTAAAGCCAAGACCAACACCAGCAGGCGTTCCTGTGCTTATAATATCGCCGGGCAATAAGGTCATAAATTGACTGATATAAGAAACTAAAAATGGGATATTGAAAATCAAATCATCTGTATTTCCATCTTGCATTAATGTTCCATTAACAGACAACCATAGGCGTAAATTATGTGGATCTTTGATTTCATCCTTGGTTACCAACCATGGACCAATTGGTGCAAAGCTGTCGCAACCTTTTCCTTTATCCCATGTTCCTCCTCTTTCTAATTGAAATGCTCTTTCACTAACATCATTATGTAAAACATATCCAGCTACATAATCCATCGCTTCATCAATTTCAACATAGCTGGCTTTTTTTTCAATTACAATGGCTAACTCCACTTCCCAATCTGTTTTTACTGAATTTTTGGGGATAATGATATTGTCAAATGGTCCTGAATGTGATGTGGTTGCCTTCAAGAAAATGATTGGTTCTTTTGGGATATCGGCATTGGTTTCCTTTGCATGTTTTGCATAATTCAAACCAACACAAATGATTTTTGAAGGTCGCGCAATTGGAGCCGCAATTCTAGATGACTCAGGAATTGAAGGAAGATTTTTTTCAACCAATTGGTTGCTTAAATCTTGTATGCCATCATTGGCAAAAAAATGTTCATCGTAGTCATTCACAAATGCACTTACATCGTAATTGTTGCCGTCAATATGAATGCCAGGTTTTTCGTTTTCAATTGTTCCAAATCGTATTAATTTCACTTTTAACTTTTGAATTTTTATTTTTTAATTATTTAGTGTTACAAATCCGCCATCAATAGGAAAATCACTACCTGTAATAAAAGCCGCTTCATCGCTGCATAAATACAAGATCAAAGCAGCTATTTCATTTGTGGTTCCCATTCTTCCAATGGGCTGACTTTTCGAAAGCTTTTCGAAAACTTCTTTTTCTTTACCGGGATAATGTTTTGAAATAAAATCATCTACAAATGGTGTGTGTACTCTTGCTGGAGAAATGCAATTGCATCTGATGTTTTCACTGATGTAATCTTTTGCTACACTCAATGTCATTGCATATACGGCTCCTTTACTCATGCTGTATGCAAATCTTTCTGTTAGTCCAACTTTTGCCGCTATGGAGCTGATATTAATAATTACACCACCACCATTTGATTTCATAATTGGTATGGCTTCATGCATGCAATTAAAAGTGCCTTTTACATTTACATTAAATACATTTTCGAAATCTTCTTCAGTTGTGTTTTCTGCATTTCCGATATGGCTGATTCCAGCACAATTTATTAGGATATCGAGTTTATTTATTTTTGAAAATGCATTTTTTACTTCATGGTTTTTTGCTACGTTGAAAATTATGGTTTCTGCTGTACCTCCGTTTTCATTAATATTATCAGTTACTTCATCTGCATTCGTTTTATTCAAATCAGTTACAAAAACAGAAGCGCCCATTTCAGACAAAATCAATGCTGTTGATTTGCCAATTCCACTGCCAGCACCTGTTATTAAAACTTTTTTGTTTTGCAATGAAAACATACTTTCTTTTTAATTTTTTTGAGTATTTATTTTATTATTTCTGGAAACGCTAAACTGATATTCAACTTTTTATTTAGTTAGCATTCGCTTCAAACAATTACGAATAAACAAAACGAAGATAATTTTTTGAAAATAGAAGCAGTTGTATAAAAAAACCCAATTTGTGTATAAAATAAACATAGTTAGTTGTTATTTTTGTAGTTGATATAATCGTTGAAACATGAGTAACTTGATTTCAGATCAACAGAAATATGATCCATGGGAGACAAAACAGGAAATTACAGATGTAAAAATTTCTATTCTTTGCAGCCGCTATTCAATGCTTGCAGAATGGCAGTGTCAAAATTTGACTTCACCTTTTTGGAGAATTTATCATAGTCGTCTTGGTGGAGGATTCATTTCATTTGAAGGAAAAACATTTGAAATTCGACCCAAATCCATAATTATAATTCCACCTAATACGGCCTTCTCATGTTATTTAAAAAAGCCCAGTAAGTTTAAATATGAAAAAATTAAAAGCATTCAAATAAATAAAGAATCAGAAATCAATTTATACAATAAAGAGGGTATGATTGATCAAATGTTTGTTCATTTTAAAATGGGTTTCCCTTATGATTGGATTAAACCAAACGTTTATCAATTTGAAATAGATACATATGCTGAAAAATTAATCAGAAGCATAGAATTAAAAATGATAGAAGAGCCCGTTTTTATTGATTTTAGAAATAATATCAGCATAAAATATTTTGTGTTGTATGCAATTCAATTGCTCCCAGCATTAATTTGGAAAGTGCCTACTATCGATGAAAGAATTTTAAATATTGTTAAACATATTGATAACCATATTGTAGATCCGCTTACGAATCAAGAGTTGAGTAAAATAGCCAACCTGGCAAAAAATTCATTCGCCAGATTGTTTAAGGATAACCTTAAATGTACCGTTCGAGATTTTATTTTGCAAAGAAGAATTGATCATGCGATTACACTTTTTCATCACACGAATATTTCAATAGATCAAGTAGCAGTTAAATGTGGGTTTTACGACCGTCATCATTTCTCTCGTTTTTTTAAAAGTTTCACAGGACTGTCTCCGGCAAATTATCGAAAGAATTTTATTTAATCATTTAAGTTTGTGTTTAAAAAAAATCCCGACATAAAGCCGGGATTTTAAATAATACGAAATCATTTTTCTTATGCGTCACCTACACCTAACGGTGAGAAATACAGGAAAATAGCAACTATCATTACAACCACAAATACAGAAAGCCAAACATCTTTTGCATTCCAACTCGCTCTTGAATTTGCTTTGTCTTCATTTACTGTAGTTGCAAATGTTAATCCATTCAATTGTGCTTCTGATGGAGCTTCGCTTAACAAACTAATGATGATCATTAATGCGATTGAAATCAAGAATAAAATAATACAGAAATACAAGAAATTGAGATTGGCAAAATCATACCAAAAACCTGTTAATGTAGATTTGTTCAATTCGAGAATGATTCTAAAGATACCTATTCCAAATCCAATGACCATTGCGCTGAATGCTCCTTTGGCATTGATTCTTTTGCTATAAACACCCAAAAGAAAAACAGCTGCAATTGGTGGTGCGAGATAAGATTGTACACTTTAATGAGTTCATTGGCGTCTGTTTATAATGCATGTGCTACTTTGTTCACCATGGGATATTTACCAAATAATAGATCGTTTAGGAAGAATTGTTAATAGAATTGATAATTTAAGTAGCGGTTCTGGCATATCTACAAATGTTGATTTAGGATTAAAAAAATACAGCAACGGTTTGTATATTGTAAAAATTGTAACTGCTGATAATTCTGTAGTTTATTCAACTAAAATTGTAAAATCAAGAAATAACTAATCACTTCTTGAAAAAATAAATCTCATAACAAAAAAGACTGCTTTTCAAAGGCGGTCTTTTTTGATTTTAAGACTTTATCTAATTAGGATTTGATATCTGTAATAAAAGTCAGAGCGAAAATGAAAGTGAGAGCGATCATGTAGTTCTGACTTTTTTCTTCATTCACATTCTGTTTCTCGCTCTCATTTTTGGGTTGTACTTTTTTCTTCATTCTCATTCCGTTTCTCATTCTGATTTTTGGGTTGTGCTTTATTCTTCATTCACATTCTGTTTCTCGCTCTGATTAAATCAAATTATTTTTAAAGTGTAAGAATTTCAATAAATCTATTATCACCCGGTTAGATAATTGTCCTCCTTCCGGTACAACTAAAAAGCTCAGCATTTGCTGAGCTTTTTTCGTTTAATAAGTTCAATGTTTCATGAGTAGAAAAGTCATAATAAAAAAAGCCTCAAAATTTATTTTTGAGGCATTATCAATTTCCATTAAGAAAATTATCAGAGCTTGATAAACTTGATCGTTTTCAGTTTTACTTCTTTGTTGTAAACAGTAAGGATATAAGTGCCGGCTGTCAACTCAGCAACATTGATTGTATTGCCGTTCAAAATGCCTGTTTTCATTCTCTTTCCATTGATGTCGGAGATAATAAAGTTCTTGCCATTGGTATTTTGACCAATCAGATTCAAAGTGCTTCTTACTGGATTAGGACTGATCATCAAATCGGCAATGGCTGGATAATTGACTTCTGCTACTGAACTGTAGTTTTTAGCGGCATTGATATCCGTACTCACGATACGATACAGGTTTTTGCCTGCTTGAGGATTGAATTGAATGAAAGTGTATGTTTTTCTGGCGGTTGCGTTGGATGAAGCCACTTTACCGATAGCAGTGAAATTAGTGCCATCTGTGCTTGTTTCAACGGAATAATCTTTGGTGTTGATTTCATTTTCAATTGTCCAGCTGATGTTTACTCCTTTGCTTGATTTTACGGCATTAACCGACACGAATGTTACAGGTAAAGTAGTATTCTCCGTTACATTAAGACTTACGCCAGGCGTAGGGCTATCGCCACCTGTACCACCAGTTCCGTTTACTGCCATGCCTTCAGCAAAGAATGTTACGCTACCAGATCCTGCTGCAGGACCTGTCCATGGAATAGTGTAAGTGTAGTAAGAAGTAGGGCTGGTTCCAGTTGCGGTTCTGGCAGAAGTTTGCTCAATGTAATTTCTGGAAGAAACTGTATGATTGGCGCTTCCGCTGGGGCAGGTTCCCCAAGTATTGATGTTGGTATGCAAGGTGGTTTTAGCACACATCATGCAGAAGGCATACTTAGGCGCTCCGGAAACGGATGTGATTTTCATTTGGAGTGAGTAGGAAGCACCTGGCGTGTATTGGGTAACAGGTGTGGTTCCGCTCAATAAAGTCAGTGTGGTGGTAGGATTATAACTTCCTCCTGAGTGGCAAGAGTTGCATGTTCTGCCGCTGTTGTCCCATGAAGCACCTGATAATCCTGCGCCATAGCCCGATGCGCCACCGCCCGGATAGGCTAAGGTCAGTGTTTTACAAGTTTTGTAAAGACTGGTTTCAAAACTCAAAGAGGCCACACCGATGACTGTAGCTAAGGCTAGAATGTAGTAGATTTTTTTATTCATATGTTGTATTTGTATGCAGGATAAAAACAAAATCATGGCAATTCTTGAGTGGAGAATTGCTAAAGTACTTTTGTAAAATTGTGCGTTATTTTCTAAAAGGGAGTAGATCGAAACAGAAGTTGACAAATATAATGCCTTAAGAGCTAATGTTGATTACGTGTGGTCCAAAAAAATACGCCCAGAAGGGCGTATTAGCGTCAATGTTTTGGTCATGCTTACATTTCAGCAAAATATTTATGGAAGTAAGGTATGGTCTCAATCCCTTTGTAATAATTGGCGATGTCGAATTTTTCATTGGGACTATGCAGATTATCACTGTCGAGTCCAAAGCCCATGAAGACTATCTTGATGCCCAGTTCTTTTTCAAACAAAGCGCAAATAGGAATACTGCCACCTCCGCGAACTGGAATAGGAGCCTTGCCAAATGTGGTTTCCATGGCTTTGGCAGCAGCCTGATAAGCCTTACTGTCTATAGGTGTGATATAAGGCTCACCTCCATGATGGAATGAAACTTTTACTTCAACGCCGGCAGGAGCTATGTTCATTAAATGGTCTTTCAACAATTCAGTGATCTTATGTGATTCCTGATTGGGAACCAATCGGGCTGAGATTTTTGCGAATGCTTTTGAAGGCAATACAGTTTTGGCGCCTTCGCCGGTATATCCACCCCAGATGCCATTGACTTCCATGGTAGGTCTGATGCCCGTTCTTTCATTGGTGCTGAATCCTTTTTCTCCCCAAAGTGATTTTACCCCCAGATCGTTGGCGTACTCTTCGGCATTGAATGGTGCTTTTGCCATCAATTCTCTTTCTGCCTCTGTGGCTTCCAGCACATCATCATAAAATCCCGGAACAGTGATATGGTTGTTTTCGTCGTGCAATGACGCGATCATTTTGGAAAGCATGGTTATCGGGTTGGCTACAGCTCCACCATAAACACCACTGTGAAGGTCGCGGTTCGGGCCCGTCACTTCTACTTCAATATAGCTCAATCCGCGCACACCGATGTCGATACTGGGTGTGTCAAGACTGATCATGGCACTGTCGCTGATCAAAACGCAGTCCGCTTTCAGCAGTTCTTTGTGTGAGGCCACAAACTTACCCAAATTGGGAGAGCCGACTTCTTCTTCACCTTCGATGCAGAATTTTACATTACAGGTAAGCGTTCCCGTTTGTACCATTGTTTCAAACGCTTTCACATGCATGTACACCTGCCCTTTGTCGTCGCAACTGCCTCTTGCAAAAATTTTACCATCAACAATTGTCGGGTCGAAAGGTCCGTGATGCCAGAGGTCTAATGGTTCGGCAGGCTGTACGTCATAATGACCATATACCAAAATGGTTGGTTTGGCAGGGTCTATCATTTTTTGGGCGAATACTACTGGATGTCCTTCTGTAGGATAAATCTCAACAGTATCGGCACCTGCTTCACGCAAGCGTTGCTGGATGGCCTCCGCACAGCGAATCATATCGCCTTTATGTTCTGACTTGGCGCTGATACTCGGTATTCTTAAAAGTTCAAGCAATTCGTTCAGGAAACGGTCTTTGTGTTGATCCTGATAATCTTTCCAGGTTTGCATATAGTTTATTGTTTATTGTTTGATTGTTCGCTCGTTAGGGTTTTATTCCTAATTATTCTCTCCTACATCGCTTTTCGAAGGTATTTCTATATTTAGTATTTCACAATCAATATTTCAGATTCCACATTCTACCTATTGCTTTCCCATCTCCGCTGCACATATTCCCAGTTGACCAGGTTCCACCAATTTTGAATGTAATCTGCACGGCGGTTTTGATATTTGAGGTAATAGGCATGTTCCCAAACATCTAAGCATAATAGTGGTTTGCCTTTAAGCTCTTGAGTGGAGAGGTCCATCAAAGGATTGTCTTGGTTGGCGGTACTGCCAGTTTTCAGATTTCCATTATCATCTTTATACAACCAGGCCCAACCACTGCCGAATCTTGTTTTGGCTGCATCAGTAAATTTCGTTTTGAAATCTGCAAAACTTCCAAAGTCTTTTTCAATGGCTTGCAGTAAGTTTCCAGTGGGTAAATTGTCAATTCGCTTTGGCCGCATGCATTGCCAGAACATTTCGTGGTTGTAGTGGCCTCCGGCATTGTTGCGCAATTTGGTGGAGTAATGTGAGATTTTGCCCAGCAGTGTTTCCAGGGATTCCTGGGGATTTACATTTTCGGCCAAAGCAGCTTCCTTTGCATTTTTTGAGTAGGCGGCCGCGTGTTTGGTGTAATGTATTTCCATGGTCATCGCATCGATGATGTCTTCCAGGTCAGTATAGCCATAGGGTAGAGGCTGTTGATCGAAAATGCCGATTCCTTCATGATTTGTATGTTCTTGTTCTGTGTTTTCAGCATGGGCCCAATCGCTGATGCCGGCTAATCCGATAGCCAAGGATAGTGATCCTTTTAATGATGTTCCTAAAAACGATCGTCTGTTTTCTTTTTTCATGATTGAATTTTTGATGGAAAGCCAAAAATGCAAATGACTTTGATACATATTTATTTCAAATGGATCTGGCGAAAAGTGATTTTGATTTTTTTATCAGTTTTGAATAGAATTCTTTGTTGAACAGCTGCGAATCGTGCATGGCTTTGTAGGTTAGAAATGCTCCTACTGGCGCCAGGCAAATGATGGCCTGCCACATGCCAAAAGCCGGACTTACCAATTCTTCCTTTACGAACTTCTCTCCAAACATATTCAATAAATGGAAAATCAGGAAGAATACAATGGCCATCACCAAAGGCATCCCCAAGCCGCCTTTGCGTATGATGGCACCTAAGGGAGCGCCGATGAAAAAAAGAATCAGACAGGCGAATGAGATGGAGAATTTCCGATGCCATTCTATCTGGTGCATGATGATGTCTTTTCTTCTGGCTTCACCTTCCACCTTGTTTTGATTCATCAGGGTTTTTAACTCGAGGGCTTTATTCAAGGCATACTGATTGAGCTGTAACTGCAAAGAGTCTGGAAATAAATGGGTGTAGGGTACATCTGCGATGATTTTATGATGCGCCATTTCCCTTTCTGCTTTTGCACTGTATCGCAGGTAAGTGTTCAATTGCTTTGTAATGCCGGCTTCGAAATTTTGTTTCGTCTTGTTGAGTGAATCAATATTTTTTTGCAACTGCCGGGCACTGAGCATTCTGAAATTTTTGCTGAAAATACTGTCGTTGGTTTGTTGCTTTTTGAGAATGCTGAGATCGAATAGTTTTTTGAATTCTTTGAAATGAAGTTTGATGAATTCGGAATTCGCATCATTGATGTTTCCTCTTTCCTGATAACGATATCCATTCACCAGGTCAAATTCCAGATAGCTGTCGTTGTCTGTAATTTTCATGACGCCTTTTTCGGCCACGATACAATTATCTTGCAAGGCATTGTTTTGTTCAAAGATGATCACGTGATGGATGGTTTTTCCATCGCTGTCTTTTTTACCCACCTTGATGGCATAATTGGGGATATGAGTGAAGAATACGCCTTCTTTCAGGTCGAAGGCAGGCTTCTTGACATAGATGTCGCTGTAAAGGGTGATGAATTTCAAATTGGCATAGGGGATCACATAATTGGCAAAAAGAAAAGTGATGCCACAAAGCAAAAGTGAAACCCACATGAGTGGTCGCATGAATCGTAACAGTGAGATGCCGGAAGATTTGATGGCTACCAATTCAAAGCTTTCGCCCAGATTGCCAAAGGTCATGATGGATGAAATAAGAATCGCAATGGGCATAGCCAGCATCAGCAACGATGCGCTCGCATACCATAAAAACTGACAAATAGTGATGAAGTCCAGTCCTTTTCCTACCAGGTCATCAATATACTTCCAAAGGCTTTGCATCATCAACACAAAAAATGCAATGAAGAAAGTGACAATGAAAGGCCCGAAAAAGGCTTTTAAAATAAGTTTATCCAGTTTTTTGATCATACAAAGCTGAAAGGAAGCAAACATGGGTCTTCAGTTGACGCCATGACCTTCGCACAAAAATAACTCATTTGAAGTAGCTATCACTTCAAAAAATTAAAGAAGGAACATGATTGAAATTCGTCAAAACGCGAATTGGTAGTAGTGGGTGTCTGATAGCAGCATTCATTGATCAGCTGCCTAAACGGTGGAAAAGGTCTTTTACCTGATATTCCCACAACTGACTTTGATCTTTGATGTCTTTTTTATCGGCAAAATCCTTGATGATCAGAATGGTTTGATTGGTGACTTCCGAACGTTCAATGGCAAACTCAAAATATTCGTCTTTGGCCATGTGATTCCAGCGGAAACGAATGAATTTATCCAGTTCTTTGTCAACCAAAACGGCTTTCTCTTCTGTGCCATTCCAACTGAAACTGTAAACGCCGTCTCGCTCATCCACTTTATCAGCAAACCATTCCTGCATTGCGGCTGGACTGCTTAAAAATTCATAAAGTATGCTGGGAGAACATCTGATAGGATATTCTAAAGTATAAAGTGATTTTTTGCTCATTATAGAAAAGGAAAGATTAATTCCTTGTGTGCAATTATAGAAAATAAATCAACGTCACAAGCTTATTAAGGCATTTTTTTTATATCAGGCCATTTTTTTTTCATTCCTGATATGAATTCTCCGTCTTTTCTTAGAAAAGTGGAATAATAAACATACCGGGTTATACAATAATTAGTGGTTTATACGTTTAAGCTGAGAATAGTGGGTTCCACCATTTTCAATTTTCAACAATTACCTTAAAATCCACCCGATTATGAGCATGAGACAGCTTAAGATTTCAAAATCCATTACCAATCGTGAAAGTGAAAGCCTGGAAAAATATTTACAGGAAATTGGTAAGGTAGAACTTATTGGACCTGAAGAAGAGGTGTTGCTGGCCGAGAAAATAAAAAAAGGCGACCAACAGGCGTTGGACAGGCTTACCAAGGCTAATCTGAGATTTGTAGTGTCTGTGGCCAAACAATATCAAAATCAGGGACTGACTTTGTCCGATTTAATCAATGAAGGGAATCTCGGGCTGATCAAGGCGGCTCAGAAATTTGATGAGACCCGCGGATTTAAATTCATCTCTTATGCGGTTTGGTGGATTCGTCAATCCATCATGCAGGCTTTGGCCGAACAGGCGCGAATCGTACGTTTGCCGCTGAATAAGGTAGGTTTGTCGAGCCGCATCAACAAAGCTTTTTCTCAGCTGGAACAGGAGTATGAGCGTGAGCCAACTCCCGAAGAAATTGCTACCATGCTGGATATAGATGCAGATGAAGTGGCTGCTACTTTGGGTATCGCTGCAAAACATGTAAGTATGGACCAGCCTATCATGGACGGAGAAGATGGCTCTTTCATGGATCTGCTGGAAAATAAAAATGCCACTATGGCCGACAGAACCTTGGTTGTTGAAGACTCTTTCAATACCGAACTCGAGCGTTCTTTGAAAACATTGACACCCCGACAAAAAGAGGTCATCGTATATTTCTTCGGGTTAGGAATCGATCATCCGCTTAGCCTCGAAGATATTGGAGAAAGATATAACCTCACCCGTGAAAGGGTGCGCCAGATAAAAGATAAAGCATTGGACAAACTCAGAGAAACTTCACAAAGTCATTTGCTGAAGGGTTTCCTTGGCGCCTGATGTTTTTTCGATAACGTTTGCGTAGCTGTCCGATTGAATTCGGACAGTTTTTTTATGCCTTAAAAGGTCTTATTTTAATGGCGATGACCAATAAAAATTTTTTAAATCCTGTTTTTGAACGAAATTCGCCGACATAATTATTTGTAAATGGCAATAGAAATCAAAGTTCCAACCGTTGGTGAAAGTATCAATGAAGTAACCCTGGTAAAATGGATCAAGGCTGATGGTGCGTGGGCTGATCGTGATGAGGTGATTGCAGAGCTGGAAAGTGAGAAAGCCACATTTGAAATTAATGCCGAACAGGCAGGTGCAGTTAAACATATCGCCAAAGAAGGAGATACGCTTTCCATTGGTGATGTGGTTTGTTCGATTGATACCGATGCGGTCCGTCCTGCCGAAGCACCTAAAAAAGAGGAAGCCCCTGTTGCCAAGGCTCAGGTGGCCGATTCGGCTGCAGTGGCTAAATCTGATGTGAAGACAACTCCTGTTGCTGCGGCCATCATCGCCGATAAGAAAGTAGACAGTACAAAAATTATAGCCTCAGGCGCTAACGGAAAAATAGTAAAACAGGATGTATTGGAAGCATTGAACAATCCCGGCAGAAAACCAGGAATGGAGATGTTCTCGCGAAACGAACGCCCTGAAAAAATGAGCAATCTTCGTAAAACAGTCAGCAGAAGATTGGTTGAGGCCAAAAATACCACCGCCATGCTCACCACTTTCAATGAAGTGGATATGGGGCCTGTGATGGACATCAGAAAAAAATACAAGGACAAATTCAAAGAAGCCCATGGTGTGAATCTTGGGTTCATGAGCTTCTTCACCAAAGCCTGCACTTATGCATTGCAGAAATTTCCTGCAGTGAATGCCTATATCGATGGCGATAATATCGTCTACCATGATTATTGCGATGTGTCCATTGCCGTTAGTGCGCCAAAAGGATTGGTGGTTCCTGTTATCAGAAATGCGGAAAGCTTGAGTATGGCGGAAATTGAGGCGGCTGTAGTAGAACTGGCCACGAAAGCAAAAAACAATAAACTGACGATCGAAGAGATGAGCGGTGGAACTTTCACCATTACCAATGGTGGTATTTTTGGTTCTATGATGAGCACACCCATCATCAATATTCCGCAAAGCGCTATTTTAGGAATGCACAATATCGTAGAAAGACCAATGGCTGTCAATGGACAGGTGGTCATCAAACCGATGATGTATCTTGCCCTGAGTTACGATCATCGTATCATCGACGGAAGAGAGTCGGTTGGCTTCCTGGTTACCGTAAAGCAATTGCTTGAAAATCCTTCTTTGCTGCTTTTTGGAAAGGATCCCATAGATGCCTTACTGGAATTATAATTCATCAACTTTTAATACTGAGTCCCGCTTCGGCGGGATTTTTTCATGAGTCGCTTTTACTCTTATCTCGGCACCGCTCAAAAAATTATTGGCAATTATGCTAAAGGAGAGCCCTTGCATTTGCACCTCCGACAGTTTTTTTCAAAAGAGAAGAAATACGGTTCCCGCGACAGAAAGATCATCGGGGATCTCTGTTATAGTTATTATCGCTGTTTTCATCTTTTCAAACAGGAGCTAAGTTTGGAGGAAAAGTTGATTCAATCGGCATTGTTGTGCGGCCATGATGCCAGTGCTGTCGTTAAGGCGCTGAGGCCCGAATGGGAAACGGTTGTAGCACAGCAGCTAAAAGATAAGCTGGCCTTGCTCTCATTTGAAGACAACCTGCATTTTCCTTTTCCCTTTTTGCTTTCCAATGCCATTGATGAAAGGCTTTTTGTTCAATCTCTGTTGGTACAACCTGATTTGTTCTTAAGACTCCGGCCTGGAAAAGAAGATCAGGCGATGGCTAAATTACAGCAAGCCAATCTGGCATTTGAAACGCTGAGTCGTTCTTCATTGCGTTTGCCATCCGGAAGCAAGTTGGACGAACATTTGAAAATCAATAAAGAAGCCGTAGTGCAAGACCTCAGTTCTCAGCAGGTGCTGGACAAAGCGGTTGCCTTATTGCCCGACCGTGAAAGATTTTCGTCTTGGGACGTTTGTGCTGCCAGTGGAGGCAAATCAATCTTGCTTTTTGATAAATTGAAAGGCAGGTTGAGCATAACGGTGTCTGATATACGAGAAAATATCTTACGGAATCTTTTGCTGAGAATGGGGGAGGCCGGCATCAACATTCATAGGGAATTTACTGCGGATGTCTCCAAAAATGTGCCCTTGGATGCCGCTGAAAGATTCGACATCATACTTTGCGATGTTCCTTGCACGGGCAGTGGAACCTGGGCCAGAACTCCCGAACAATTGTATTCTTTTGATGAAAATGATGTTGGAAAAATGGCTCAACTTCAGGCTGAAATTGTAAAGCACGCACAGCCATTTTTAGCGGATGATGGCTTGCTGGTTTACATTACCTGTTCGGTATTTGAATTGGAAAATGAAAAAAATGTAGAAGCGATTTGTCGGATGTCCGGTTGGCATTGCTTGCACATGGAATACGTCAAAGGCTTTGAAACAGCAGCCGATACTATGTTTTATGCTTTGCTGAAAAAATAGGATTTATCCCTTGACGATTTTTTTGATCTGCAGCACTTTGCCTTGTTCGATGATCTTCAGGAAATAAACGCCTTTGCTGATTTTTCTCAGGTCAATTTCTTTTGTGGTGCTTCCGGCCTGAACGTTGAATTGTTCTGCCTTTACTTTCTGTCCTGATTCGTTGTACAATTCACATGACAATATCGATGATGCTGTTCTTTCGATATTAAGATACAGGAAATCTTTAGCCGGATTCGGAAAGACAATCAGCGAATTATTGACAGGTATGGGATTGTTACAAGGGGTGAGATAATTGATTTGTGTACTATCGAGGTAATAAGTGGTGTCGGAGCCAATAATTATTTTAAATCTATAGGCCACTTGGCTGTAATCCGTGCCATTCAGCTCGTCGGTATAATTGAGCTGATGTATGCCATAAGCATCATTACTGGAAATATTGGCGATGGTTTGATATTCGGTTGTGCCCGGAAATTTCCTTTCCACTTCCAGGTGCATGCTGGAATCTGTTTTTAACTGCCAGCTCATTTCAATCTTACACTGTCTGAATGAGAATTGACCTGAATAAAATTTTTTTTGCAGGAGCACGAAAGCTTTTTTCGCATCGGGTATGCCATAGCCTTTTCTGTCGTCGGGAGAATTGTATTGACTGGCACTGGCTTCGAGCGTGTTGATGATTTCCATGTTGCCGGCTTCGGGAAATGCTTGCCAAAGGCATGTGGTGATGCCCGCCATATTCGGACAAGCATATGAAGTGCCGCTGCCGTAATTGGGAAGTCCTGAGAAATTATTGGCCACCACGGCGTTTCTGCCCACGGCTGCAACAGCAGGTTTCACTTGTCTGTCGCTGGAAGGGCCGTAGCTGCTGAATGCAGCGATATTGCCGAGCGTATCCACTGCGCCAACCGCCATCACACTATCTGCATCTGCGGGTGTGATGATATAATGCCAAGAGTTGCTGCCCTCATTTCCTGCAGCGGCTATCATCAGCATTCCTTTTTTTGAAGCGATATCAACTGCTTTGGCACTGATGGTGGTATTGCCGTTCAATTGCGAATAGGTATAATCAAATGCGGGGTCATCGAAAGTGCTATAACCCAAAGAAATTGAGCAAATGTCTACGCCCAAACTGTCGGCTCGTTCTGCAGCGGCGGCCAGGTTGTGTTCTTCAATGGGATATTCGCTGGCAGCATCTTCAGAACGAAAAAGATAGAATGAAGTTTGCGGTGCGGTACCCACAAAAACACCGGGTAAATTGGCTGCGATGGTGCTCAGGCAGTGCATGCCATGAGAATCGTCTTCTGCTACAGAACTTTCCTCGGCTACAAAATCCCAGGTGCCTAAAATTCTGTTGTTCAGCCTCGTGCTGTCGAAAGTAGGAAGGATATTGTAATTGAAGAAACCTGCATCGATGATGGCCATTTGCATGTTTTGGCCCCTAAAGCCATGGTTGTGCAGAAACTGACCTTTATGAATTTTTACCTGTCCCCAGGAGTTGCCATAGTTGTAAAAATTGTTGTTGGGCTGCTGTACAATCTGGTCTTGCGGATCAATTGGAGAGAGCGAATTTTCTGCACTGTTTTTTCGTTGTGAAACTGAAGTTCTGGTTGCAATAGGCAACGCTGACTGTACAAAAGGAAATTGTTGTATCCTGCTGATGGCATTGGCATCTGTGGTTTGGATTGATATTTCGTTCAGCCATTTGGATGCGTTTTGAATCCTAACATTTCCAGATAACCTCACGCTGTCTATGTAAGAAAGATTGATTGGCAAATCTGAACTGTCTATGGCAATTCCTTGCCTGCTTCTTCTGTCAATGGCACGCTGTGAAAGAAATCCTCCGGGATTGGCAAGTGAATAGGGACTATTGGCCTTGTCTTTGAACTTGATGAGGTAACGGCTATATTGTGCCTGCGAAGACTGGCATAGCAATATGCTGAAAATAAGGGCGGTAAAGGTTTTCATCGCAAAAAAGATTTGGCGTCAATCCCTGTTTTTCTACCCAGACTTAACGCGATGTATGATGAGTTTATTGAGTGTCGTAGGCCCATTTTACCCAAGTGGCCCCCCAAGTGAATCCGCCGCCAAAGGCAGCTAGGATAATGTTTTCACCTTTATGGAGTTGCTTTTCCCATTCCCACAAGCAAAGCGGAATGGTGGCTGCAGTGGTGTTGCCGTATTTCTGAATGTTGATCATTACTTTTTCTTTAGGCAAACTCATCCTGTTGGCGGTGGCATCAATGATTCTTAGGTTGGCCTGATGAGGAACCAGCCAAGAAATGTCATCGGCAGTAAGATGATTTCTTTGCATCAGTTCGTAGCTGACATCAGCCATACCTTTTACCGCAAATTTGAATACAGTTTGTCCTTCCTGGTAGATATAATGTTCTTTGGCCATGACGGTTTCAACAGAGGACGGCTTTAATGATCCGCCAGCTTTCATATGCAGAAAATCTTTTCCGTTGCCATCGCTTTTCAGTAGGCTGTCTTTGATGCCGCATTCGTCAGTACTGGCTTCGAGCAGTACCGCTCCGGCGCCATCTCCAAAAATTATACAAGTGGTTCTGTCGGAATAATCAACAATGGAGCTCATTTTGTCCACGCCTACAACAATCACTTTCTTGTAACGGCCCGATTCGATGAATGAACTTCCGGTAGTGAGTGAGAACAGAAATCCGGAACATGCCGCACTGATATCGAATCCAAATGCATTGACCATGCCGGTTTTATGAGAAATGATATTGGCTGTTGCAGGAAAAAACATATCGGGTGTAACGGTGGCGCAAATCACACAATCAATCTCTTCTGGTCCGATACCCCGTTTTTTTAACAAGTCTTTGACGGCCTCTGCACCCATGTCGCTGCTGGCCAATCCTTCGCCTTTCAGAATTCTTCTTTCTTCAATGCCGGTTCTGGTCCGAATCCATTCATCATTGGTGTCTACCAGGGTTTCAAGGATTTTGTTGGTCAATCGATATTCGGGAACATAACCTCCTACGGCTGTGATGGCGGCATTGATTTTTTGCATTGATTACGATATTTTTATTTTTTCAGGCCCGTAAAAATAATGGAAATTTTCGGCATTCATTTTTTCAGTACAAGGCTGATAAAATATCCTTATTTTCGTAAATTACATTGATGCCATATGTACGCATACCTGCAGGGAAAATTTTCTTATAAAAGTCCGGCGCTGGTTCACCTGGAAGTGAATGGCATCGGTTTCGAAATCCACATCAGCCTGAACACCTATGCGGCCATTCAATCACTTGCTGATGGTAGATTGTATACACATCTGCAAGTGAAGGAAGATGGTCACAGTTTGTTTGGCTTTTATGAAAAAGAGGAGAAGGATATTTTTCTTTTGCTGATCAGTATCTCAGGAGTAGGGGCGTCCACCGCAAGGATGATGCTTTCTTCGCTGAAATCTGATGAGGTGGCAAAAGCCATCGCTCAGGGCAATGTGAAATTGCTCGAGAGTGTGAAAGGCATTGGAAAGAAGACCGCAGAAAGAATTGTACTGGAACTGAAAGATAAAATCAGTAAACAGCCATCCGCAGCGGGAAGTACACCGATAGTACAATTGAACATGGTGGAACAGGATGCACTTTACGCTTTAGTGGCATTGGGCATCTCCAGAAATCAGGCGGAACAAGCCATTCAGAAAATAATGAAATCAGATCCTGATATCAACAACCTTGAAAATCTCATCAAAAAAGCACTGAAAGCCATTTGAGTAAATTCTACATTAACTGATCCGCTGAATGAATTTTAATAGAAATCTACTTCTTACAATCAAGGTATTTAGCTTTGTCTTGTCATTGCTTTTGAGTTTGTTCGTTAAGGCGAATGTTTCCTCCAACAAGCATCTTTTTACCTTGGAAAAAAAGGACACGATTGTTCCGCTGCATTATCCGCTTACAGATAATCGTGGCGACAATGTATCTTTCAGATCTTACAACAGTTTCGATCAGTTTCGTCCCTCCAATCAAAAAGATTCCATCGTTTTCGATTTTGCCACCCAACGGTATGTGCTCTACGAAAAAATAGGCAGCCGTTTTTACAAAACACCCACCAGTTATTCTTTCAACGAATATTGGGCACTGAAAAACAGACAAGCGGAGATTAATTATTTTCAGAAAAGGTCCAACACCACCAATATTTTGAATCGCGGCAAATTCCAGCGCCCGAAATTGTCATTGACCGACAATTTGTTCAATCGTTTGTTTGGTAATGGTAAAATTGAAATTTCTCCTCAGGGTAATGTTGATATTACCGCAGGTTATCAAGGCCAGCGTATCGACAATCCAACCTTGCCTGAGAGAGCCAGAAAAAATGGTGGACTTGATTTTCAAATGAATGCGCAGCTAAATGTCAATGCCAACATCGGTGATAAGCTTAAATTTCCTATCAATTACAATACCCTCGCCAACTTTGACTTGGATAATCAGTTGAAATTGGATTATTCGGGTAAGGACGATGAGATTCTGAAAAGATTTGAAGCCGGTACTGTTTCATTCCCGGCCAAGGGAACTTTGATTCCGGGAGCTCAGCAATTGTTTGGCTTAAAAACTTCTTTGCAATTCGGAAAACTTTATGTTACCGGCGTTTTGGCCAATCAGAAATCACAGCGCCAAAGCGTTAATCTGCAAGGGGGAACATCGGCCACACCTTTTGAAATCAAAGCTGACGAATACGAAGAAAACCGACATTTTCTTGTGGGTCAGTATTTTAGAGACAATTACAACCGTGTGATGTCTAACCTTCCGGCTATTACGGCTCCGGTGCAGATTCTCAGAATGGAAGTTTGGGTGACCAATAAAAACGGAACCACCACCGATACCCGCGATATTGTGGGCTTGGCCGACCTGGGTGAAACCCATCCTTATCTGCAGCCACCGGTAGTGAACGTTTTAACCGGATTGAGCATTCCTTTTAACAGCGCCAACGACTTGCTGTCTAACATCGTCAATAACCCCGGAGCAAGAAATCCGGCTACGGTATACAATACCCTTCAAACCCTTGGCTTGAGTCCGGTACAGGATTTTGAAAAAACGTTTGCCAGAAAACTGGATTCCACCCAATATACTTTTAATCCCCAGGTAGGGATGTTGTCGCTCAATCAGCCTTTGCAAACAGATGAAGTGGTGGGTGTGGCCTATCAGTTTTCTTACAACGGAAGAATTTATCAGGTAGGAGAATTTTCGCAGGATGTACCACCAGACAGCACATCAGCCACACAAAAAGTATTGTTTTTGAAACTTTTGAAAGCCACTTCACAACGGCCTTCACTTCCGATATGGAAACTGATGATGAAGAATGTGTATGCAATTGGCTACGGAACACTTTCTCCTGCAGATTTTAAATTGGATGTTTTATACCAACAGCCAGGGTTAGGGGCAAAAAGATATTTCCCCTACGGCGATAAAAATCAGGGATCTCCCATCATCTCTCTCATCAACCTCGATCGATTAAACAGCCAGGGCGATCCTCAGCCCGATGGTGTGTTCGATTATGTGGAAGGATTTACGGTTGTATCACCCTACAGTCGTGTGGTATTCCCAGTTTTGGAACCCTTTGGCCGCGATCTGGCACAGAATGTTTATCAAACTGCTCCGGCTTCCGCAAAGGATACATTGTTCTATGCCTTGTATGACTCCATCAAAGCAGTGGCGCAGCAATATCCCAATTTGAACCGCTTTGTATTGAAGGGATCGGCAAAAACTTCGGGCTCTTCAGAAATTAGTATCGGTTACAATATCCCTAAAGGATCTGTACGTGTAACTGCTGGCGGTCGCTCGCTGGTGGAAGGCGTGGATTATGATATCAATTACGATCTGGGTACCATCAAAATGTTGAACCAGGCGATTCTGAATGCCGGATTGCCCGTGCAGGTGAATTTTGAAAACAACGCTACGTTTGGGTTGCAGCAGCGTAATTACATGGGGCTTCGATTCGACTATATGGCTAAAAACAAAGCCAATGAACAATTGTCGTTGGGGGGTACTATCGTAAGGCTAGGTGAAAGGCCTTTCTTTACCAAGGTGAATTATAACGAGGAGCCTATCCGCAACACGATGTATGGTTTGGATGCTAATTACAGAAAAGATGTACCACGTGTCACCAAGATACTGGATAAACTTCCTTTTTATAGCACCACTGCTCCTTCTACCCTTAATGCTTATGCCGAGATGGCCTACCTCAAACCCGGTCATGCGCCGCAAATCGGCAGAGGCAATAATGGACTGGTTTATATTGATGATTTTGAAGGAAGTAAATCGGGTATTGACCTTCGCTTCCCATTGATCAGCTGGGTGATGGCATCAACACCTTCTCATGCCACCGACAGAAATGGCAATGAACTTTTTCCGGAAGCTTTGCAAAATAACAGCCTCAACTATGGAAAGAACAGGGCCAAGATGTCGTGGTACCAGATTGAACAAACACTGCAGCAAGTGGATGCGCCCAATAATCCCATCAGCGACAGGAACGAATTGAGTGATCCCCGTGTAAGACAAGTGTATCAGAAAGAAATTTTCCCGCAAAGAACCACAGGCTTTGGAGAGAGTCAGCTGGTCACTTTCGATTTGGCCTATTATCCTAAAGAGAGAGGTGCTTACAACTTTGAAGATGACAGAACCAAGATTGGGGCTGATGGAAAATTCACAGATCCACAATCGAAGTTTGGTGGTTTGATGCGCAGTATCGATCAAACGGATTTTGAAACCAGTAATATCGAATTCATCGAATTCTGGATGCAGGATCCTTTCATATTGCCGCAGTACAATAGTTCTACAGGTGGTAAATTGTATTTCAATCTCGGCAATATTTCAGAAGATGTTTTGAAAGACGGAAGAAGGTTTTATGAAAACGGATTAAATACGCCTAATGCACCTTCGCCTGTTGATAATACCATTTGGGGCAGGGTGCCCAGAAATCCTATTCAGGTAACAAATGCATTCAGCAACAATCCTCAAGACCGTCCTTATCAGGATGTTGGTTTTGATGGTATGACGGATACGGCTGAAGCCAACGTAAGAGTCGATTATCTCAATAACCTGTCTAACAATTTCGGCACCAACTCACCGGTCTATCAAAAAGCTGCTACCGATCCTTCCGGCGATAATTACAGGAATTATCGTGATGCTGGTTTTACGGGTAGTGATGGCATCCTTGCCCGCTATAAAAATTACAATGGCTCAGATGGAAACTCTCCCATCAATAATGGAAGTGAGTTTTCTTCCGCTGCAACCTTATATCCAGATGCCGAAGACCTGAATCGCGACAATACACTTAACGAAACCGAAGAATATTTCCAATATATCGTCGATATCAAACCTAAAAACAATCCCGAGATGATTATCGGAAACAACTTTATTGTTGATAAGAAAGAAGTTTCGGTGAATCTGGTGAATGGAACTACACGTAACGAAACCTGGTACCAGTTCCGTATTCCCATTGGCAGCTACGAAAGAAAAATCGGTAATATCCCGGATTTCAAATCCATCCGTTTCATGCGGATGTTCCTCACGGGTTTTGAAGACAGTGTGGTGATGCGTTTCGGTTTGTTGCAACTGACCCGAAACATCTGGCGCAAGTTCCAATACAAAATGGATTCCACCGGTTTGTATACCGCGTCATCTGCCACACAGTTCAACGTAGAGGCGGTGAACATCGAAGAAAATGATAAGCGCACACCTTTGCCTTATCGCACACCAAAAGATATTCAAAGGGTACAGACGCTAAGCAATAATGGTGTGAGCCTGTTGCAAAATGAACAGGCCATGAGTCTTACATTCTGCAACCTGCGTAAGGGAGATGCCAAAGGCGTGTTCCAGACATTTGCCAACAGAGATCTTCGTCAGTTCCGCAAATTGCTGATGTACATTCATGCGGAGCAAGCACAGAATCCGGCCAATACCATCGCCAACAAAGATCTTACTGCGGTCATCAGAATGGGTACCGACTTTGTGAGCAACTATTATGAAATCAGGATTCCCTTGAACCTGACACCACTGAACGCCGGCTCCAATCCCGATTCTGACGCCTACAATGATTCACTCTGGTATCCTTCCAACGCACTGGATGTGGATCTGGAAACGCTCACCAAAATCAAACAAGCCAGAAATGTTTCCGGCGTCTCTTTGGCACAGATATTCCGACAGTTGCAAGCTAACGGTCATACTTACTCGGTGATAGGAAATCCTAATCTCGGTGAAATCAGAGGTATGTTGCTCGGTGTTGAGAATACCAGTTCTCTGGCTGCCTGCGGACAGGTTTGGTTCAACGAATTGCGTTTGGCTTCCATCAATGAACAGGGAGGATGGGCCGCATTGGGCCGGCTGGACATGAATCTGGCTGATCTCGGAACCGTATCCCTTTCCGCCAATGCGCATTCCAGCGGTTTTGGAACGCTCGAGCAGAGAACTGTGGAAAGGTACCGCGACGACTTCATGCAGCTCGACATGTCTACCAACCTTGAGCTGGGTAAGTTATTGCCTAAAAAAGCAGGCATCTCCATTCCGGTTTATGCCAGCGTTACTCAAACAACCAGTACTCCTCAGTATGATCCTTACGACATGGATATCAAACTGAAAGAAAAATTAAGCACTTCACCGGCCTCTCAGCGCGATTCGATCCGAAACAATGCCATCGAATTCAATTCAGTCAAGACGCTCAACTTCACCAATGTGAAGAAAAACAAAACCAACGGCAAAGCGCCCAAAATATATGACATCGAAAATGTTGATGTCAGCTATTCTTTCATCAAGACCCAAAGCCACACACCGCTGATTGAATACAACGATGTAACCAAGCATCGCGCTGCGCTGGGGTATAACTATTCGTTGCAACCCAAATACGTGGAGCCTTTCAAAGGGTTATTCAAAAAAACAAAAACCAAATGGTTCGACCTCATCAAGGATTTTAATTTCAGTTATCTGCCTTCTCAGCTTAGTTTCAGAGCGGATGTCAGTCGTCAGTTCGGTGCCATCAGGCCAAGAAGTGTCGGTGATTCTAAATATGCTGTACCAGAAACCTACGATAAATACTTTACCATGCAGCGCGATTACATCATGCGCTGGAATTTCACCCGTTCCATCAGTTTCGATTACCAGGCTACCAACAATTCGCGTGTCGACGAGCCTGCGGGACGATTGGATACCAAGGCCAAGAAAGATACAGTATGGCGCAATCTGATGAAAGGTGGCCGCAATACTGTATTCAGCCAAACCGCCAATTTCGCTTATACATTACCGACAACCAAGTTCCCGTTGATCGACTGGACCAATGTGAACGTAAGGTATCAGGCCACTTACCGCTGGATCGGTGCTTCACGCCTGGCCGTGAATCTGGGTAATTTCCTGGAGAACTCATCACAAGGCGAAGCGACCTTGCAAATGGATTTCACGAAGCTGTATGAAAAGTCGAAATGGCTCCGTCAGCTCGATCAGCCATCCAACAAAGATGATCGCGACAGATGGAGAAACAGGATCACCAAAGTGCGTGATTCCGTGCTGACCAAGTCGGGTAAAAAAGTGCTCAAAACCAGAAGGATTGTCGATAAATCTGCCATGCCTTATGTGAGCCCAGGATTGAAAGTGTTCGGTAAATTATTGACCAGCATCAAACAAGTGAATTTTACGGCGGCCGAAAATGGCGGCACCCGTTTGCCGGGTTACATGGATAGTACGCGTTATGTGGGACAGAATTTCAACAGCATGGCTCCAGGATTCGATTTTATCATGGGCTGGCAACCGGATACCTCCTGGCTCAACAGGAAAGCCGCTTCAGGATTGATTTCCAGGGACAGTAATTTCAATTCAATGATTCAGCAAAATCTCGATCAGAAACTCACTTTTACTGCACAACTTGAGCCGGTACGTGACCTGAACATCACATTGAACCTGAGCAAATCATTTACCAAAAATTACAGCGAAACCTTCCGCTATATTGATACTTCTTTGAATGGCACCAATCCTACTTTCAAACATCTGAATCCATACACTGGCGGTAGTTTTGATGTGTCGTATATCGCCTTCAAAACCTTGTTTGGCAAATTCGACCCCAATCGTGTGTCGGCTACTTTCAAGACTTTTGAAAACAACAGGGTGATCTTATCTGAGCGTTTGGGCAAACTGAATCCATACAGCCAAACTCAGTCCGTTGGTGCCGATGGCTACTATTATGGCTATGGAAAATATGCAGTGGATGTGTTGATTCCTTCATTCATTGCCGCTTACACAGGTCAGGATCCGAAAACTGTTGGCTTGATCAGTCAAAGCAATGCCAATATCCGCTCTAATCCTTTCAAGGCCATCATTCCAAGACCCAACTGGAAACTGGATTACAACGGACTGAGCCGCGTGAAACCGCTGGATAAATTATTCACCAGCTTCACGCTGACGCATGGTTATTCTGGAAGCTTGAGCATGAATGGATTTACCTCTGCGCTTTTATACCAGGATGTATCACGTTATGGTTATCCTTCCTTCTATGATACAGTGTCTAAGAATTTCATTCCATACTTCCTTGTGCCGAATGTGAGCATATCGGAACAATTCTCTCCTTTGGTAGGGGTAGATATGATGTTTGTGAACCAGATGCAGGCTAAGTTTGAATATTCCAAAACCAGACAGTTGAGTTTGAGCCTTAACGACTTCCAGTTGAGTGAGGTCAGAAGTACAGAGCTGGTTATTGGAGCAGGATATCGCAAGAAAGGACTTAAACTGCTGGCCGGCTTGAAATTGCCGTCATTCCTGAGTAAAAACAAAACTGGCAAACTGGACAATGAAATCAACTTCAGAATCGATTTCAGAATCAGAGACAATGTTACCGCCAACAGTAGACTCGATCAAGACAATAATTTCGCCACAGGCGGTAGCAAGGAAATTTCATTCTCACCAACAATTGATTATTTCATCAACAACCGTATCAACATCAAATTGTATTTCGACCAGCGCAGGGTGAAACCTTATATCTCTTCTAGTGCACCTACCACCAATACAAGGGCGGGTGTTCAGATCAGGATTTCCTTGTCGCAATAAAACAAAATAACAACGCATAAAAAATGGCTGTTTCAAATAAGAAGCAGCCATTTTTTTACATAAGGAAATGAAATGTCATTGCTTGTGAAAATGGATGGCACTGGCCTGTTGGGCCGGAGTAATCACCATATCGTTAATGCATACATGCGGAGGAAGACTGATGGCATAATGAATGGCATCGGCGATGTCGTCGCCGGTCAAAGGTTTGAAACCCACATAGGTGGCATCTGCTTTCTGTTGGTCTCCTTTATAACGTACAACCGAAAATTCTGTTTCAACAGCGCCCGGATGTACAACCGTAATCTTGATGCCGTATTTTAACAGGTCGATTCGCATGGATTTAGAAAGCGCATCAACCGCAAATTTGCTGGCGCAATAGGCATTACCGTTTTCATATACTTCTTTGCCCGCAATAGAACCTATGTTTACGATGTGCGCACCGCTTTGTTGTTGAAGGAAAGGAAGCAGCGCTTTGGTTACATACATCATGCCATTTACATTGGTTTTGATCATGGTGTCCCAGTCGTTGAGGTTGGCATCGATGAAGTTGTCTCTGCCCAGCGCCAGACCTGCATTGTTGATCAATACCGAAATGTTTTGCCATGTTTTGGGAATGGATTCAATGGCTTGAAAAACCTCTTCTCTGTTTTGAACATCAAAGCATAAAGTAAGGGTTTCTGTTTCATGAGCTGATTGCAATTGTGCTGCAATATTCTCTAATCGATCGGCCCTTCTCCCGGTGAGAATAAGGCGATATCCTGCTGAAGCAAGTTTTCGGGCGCAAGCTTCTCCTATTCCAGAAGTGGCGCCGGTAATCAAAGCAATTCTTTGCATAAAGTTATTTTTCAAGAGAAATGAGATTGTAAAAATAAGATGGATGGGATTAACAAACGAATTATCTGAAAAGAATGACAGTGCCTTTCTTTACCAGTTTCTTGTTGTTGTAATCTTTTCCTTCGGCATACCATACATAAGTACCGGTTTCCTGCAAACGGCCTTTGTATCTGCCGTCCCAGCCTTGCTCGATGGAGGTGGTACGATACAGCTGTTGACCCCATCTGTTGTAAATCATGAACAGGTCTACGGATTTCAATCCCAGTGCCAAGGGGGTAAGCACATCGTTCAGTCCGTCGCTATTGGGTGTGAAAGCGCTGGGTACAAAAAAGTCGGGAAGTACTTTGTAGTATTTGACCAATATGGTGTCGTAGTCCGTACAGCCAATGTTGTTGCTGACTTTCACAATGTACTCGATATTGTTCTGAGGGTTGGATACCGGATTGGCGATATTGGGATTGCTCAGCCATTGTGTTACAGGCGTCCATTGGTAATTGATACTGCCGGTGGCGAATAGTTGAAGAGGTTGCCCTGCAACAACAGAAGTATCTCTGGGACCTGCGTCGGCAATCACATGGTCGATGTCTACACGAATGATGTCATACACTGGTTTGGGGCATCCAAAGGTGTCTCTTACGGCAACTGTAAAATCGATATAATCTTCTTGTGTGTTGATGACCGTTGGATTTGGAATATTGGGGTTGGATAAATACGCCGATGGGGTCCATACATAAGAGCTTCCTCCACTGGCATGTAAATAGGCCGGAGTGCCCCAGCAGATCAGTGTATCGGCTCCTGCACGCGCTATGGGATAGGGGATGGTATACACTTTTATGGAGTCTGTATCATAGCAGGTGCCGATGTTGCCCCTTACATGATAAACCGTAACGGCTGCGGTTGGTGTGGCGATGGGATGCTGTAGATTAGGGTTGTTGAGCGTGCCTGCAGGTGACCAGGTGAATTGCAAGGCGTTGCCCGTGATAGGGAGTGCGATGCCATCGGTGCGGCAGATGGTGGTGTCGCGGCCGGTTTTCAATGTAACGGTATCCACTACACGAACTTTAACGGAATCCCTGTTGGCGCAACCAAAATTATCGCTATAGTTTACATAATAAGTGGTGTCGACTGTTGGAGTTACGCGTGGATTGGGAATGTTTGTATTGTTGATGTTGTAATTGGGCGACCAAACATAGTTGCCGGGAGTGGTGGTGCTGGCACTGAGTTGTAATGGATCCACAGAGCAAATCAGGGTATCGTTGGTTACATTCAATACCGGCTTGTCTACAATCGTTACGTTATGCGATATCGTGTCGATGCAGCCCTTGTCGCTGCCAACGATTAGTGTGGCGGTATAATCGCCCGGTGTTGAATAAATGAAACTGGGGTTTTGTAGGACGCTGGTATCCGAATTGATGGAGGTGATGCCAAAATCCCAATGCCACTGGTTCACATGGCCATAGTTGGCTTGCGTTTGATCGGTGAATTGCACCGGAGTTCCTTTGCAAATAGGAGAGTTGTTGTTGAAAGCCGGAAAATAGCCGGGATAAACTTTGATGATGGCCGTGGTTGAATCCGCGCAGGAAGTCCCTCGGTTGACCACAAATTTCACGGTATAATTACCTGCAGCAGAAAATACATGCGTGGGTGTAGGCAACGTAGATATATTGTTGGCGCCTGATCCCGGATCACCGAAATCCCAATAAAAGGTTTGATTCAAAGCCGACTGGCTATTATTACTGAATGTGAAATTGAAACCATCGCAGGTGATGTATTCCGGATTCAAGTCGGCACTGGCGAAATCGCAATCAGCTACGGTGATGATGAAATCTTTACGGTGTGTGGCAACATAAAGGCCGTTTCTGAAAGAACTTATACATACCGACACAACATATTTTCCGGAAGCTGGTGCAATTCCAGAAATGATGCCGGTTTGGGGATTGATGCTGGCGGTGGGGCCCAGCGGACTGATGCCACTATAACCGGTTAAATAGTCGAGTGAACCGTAAGGAGGTGTGCTGGGAGTGATGTTGGAGGCATTTTGCGCATCGCCGCCATTATAGGCATTGCAGAGCGAATATACCAGCTGGTCGCCATCAGGATCGGTGGCGCTGAAATCAAGTGTGAAATCATTGTGGTAACAAACGATGGAGATGCCGGTAGAAAATCTTGGACTGTTGTCGGACGCCACACTGCCGGGAGTGTTAGTGCCGGGGATGGTGGTGCAATACGTGGCGCCAGCACTGGCGGTGCCGGTAACACTGATGATATTGTTGATGCCGTCAATTCTGCAACAGGTTTGATAGGCTGCCGTGTATCCGTTGTTGTTATTGCTCAAAGTGATGGTGAAGGGATAGTAGCCGGCTGTATAATTTAATGAAGGTTGATTGCTGATACAAGTGGGTACGTTAATCAGTGGTAATGTTTCGGTACGATTAAGGGAAACGTCGATGGTTGGGCTGGTGCCGTTTCCTCCATAGGGTTCGTTGTTGTCGTTGTTGTAAATGCCTATTCTTACCGTTGGAGGCATCGTGGCACAATTGAAACAGTTCTCATCTCTGAAAAGTATCAATGTGATGCGAAAAGTTCTTGTTGTGGGTGTGCTGGAAAGAAGATCGTAAATCATTTCACCGCCTGTGATGTGTTTAGCAGAAGCCAATAGACAGCTCAGTATTAGCAAGGTGGTGAGTAACGGTTTCTTCATGAGTCAATCAGTTTTTGGCAACCTTTGGCAAATTTATACATTTCAACCTCAGCATTAAAGAACATGATCAAAGTCCTTTCAGAAATTGCTGTAAAATTTTGTTAACGCGTCCAGGCTCTTCCACCATACCCATGTGGGCTGATTGCCTTAGGGTATAAAAATGGGTTTGCTTGGATAAATAGGATTGACTGAGTGAGTCGGCATAGCTTACTGCTTGGTCATACAGGCCGGCAATGATCAGCATTGGTACTTTCAATGATGATAGTAGCACTGAGCTGTCGGCTCTTTGCATCATCGCCTCCTGATATTGCATCAGCATTCCTGCTTGTATTGAGCTTCCTTTTTCGATACAGAGGCTTACTAATGGGTGATTGATATCGGCAAATAATCCAGGAATGCTGGTTTTTAAAAAGGCTGCAGTGCCGTGATCTTGAATGAATGCCATCGATTTTTTTCGCATCTCTTTTCGTTCCATACTATCAGCGAATGCGGTGGAGTGTATCAGCCCAACAGCTTTTATGTCATCTGGAAATAATTGAGCATAGGCCAATGCTACATAACCACCCATGCTGTGCCCAAGAATTACAGGCTGCCTTATGTTGTGGTGCCAAACCCAATTTTTAATAATGACAGCAAGGTCGGTGATACGCAGATTTTGTTTTTCAATAATTGCCGAGGCGCCACTGCCCGGGAGGTCGGGTGTGTAAACGGTGAAATCTTTCGACAAAGACTCCACTTGAAATTTCCAGATGCTATGGTCTTCACCAAATCCATGGAGGAGTATCACATTTGGCCCTTTGCCGGTTTTGCTGAAGTAAAGTGAACTGATGTCGTAATCTATTTTTTCATTTTCGTTCATAGGGCTTTATTGGCCTTTTTTATTTTGGCAAGACGATCTCCTGTTCTGATGAAAATAATCAAATCGATTGGCAATAGGGCGATGTTCAATTGTTGCGGGAGAAAAAACCAGAAGAGCAGGGTGGCAGCAGTCCAATAAAAACTGAAACTAAAATATTTATGGGCAAAGGAGGTGCTGCTTTTTTTAAGAAATGGCAGCAGCAAATGCGTGGGCAATGCCCAAAGTAAATTGAAATTGTCTTTGGTCATGGAATGGTCGGTGGCTACCCACATCAGTATCAATAATAAGCCCAGCCATCCCACAGCGAAAAAGAAAATATTGTCGAAGATGTTGACCAATATACTGCTGAAACGATTATTGATCAGGGTTATTAGGGTAACAAAGATGAACAGCGCGGTGAAAAGGACAGCAGGTGAAGTTGGTGTTGCCGAATCATTGTTCATCAGTTGTTGGTAAATGACTGACTTTTTTTGTACCAGCTTCTTGTTGCGGCAACTATCGATAGCACTCATGAGGTTGTCGGGCAGAAATTCCTGCTCTGCAGCAGTCATTATTTTATCGGTTCTGCATCCTAAAAGGATGTCGATGCCCAGTTCACTCCAGGGCTGATGGCCTTTGTCGAGGTATTGATGAATGGCATCGCGATAGCTTGTGTTGGCAGGCATCACAGCAGGCAGTGCAGGCGTTGGATGGATATTGTGGGTGATGAAGTCTCTGAGTCTGGTAGTGCAGTTGTCTAAAAAGAAATCGTATTTGTAGAACTTGTTTTCTTCTTTGGCGTTTTCAAGCAGTTTGTGTTGTAGCGCTATTTTTTCTGTAGCCGACAAATCTAGTACTTGTTCTGTCACACCACGATTCATGGCCATATAGCTTTGAATGAAATCGTCTGTTCTTTCTATGCTCACAAAATAGAGCAGTTTGCCTCTCATGAATTTGATGTAAAAACCCTCATCATCAAAATCAAAAGTGCCGAAGTTGAAGGTATAATCTGTAAGGCTTGTGCTGTCAATGATACGGATAGCGCTGTGGCCGAAGATGGAATAGAGTTCATCTCCGGGTGTGCAGGTGAGTAGTGAAATTCTTAAGCGAGATGCGTCCTGTGCTTTAATTGTGTTGTTGGCAAAGGATAGCAATAATGCAAGGATGAAAAACATCTTTTTATAGCCCATTGACAAGTGGGCAAAAGCTTGATGTTTTATTTTTATCATCTGCTGTAGTTTGGTGCTTCTTTGGTGATAAAGATGTCGTGAGCATGGCTTTCATGCATACCGGCGTTGGTGATTTTTACAAATTGGGCTTTTTGAAGGGCTTTGATGTCCGTTGCACCACAATAACCCATCCCTGCTCTAAGACCACCGGTAAACTGATGAATGACTTCTTTCAGGTATCCTTTGAAAGGCACTCTGCCTTCGATGCCTTCGGGAACAAACTTTTTGGTATCGGCTTCAGGGTCTTGAAAATATCTGTCGCTGCTGCCTTGAGCCATAGCCCCCAATGAACCCATGCCTCTGTATTGTTTGAATTTTCTGCCTTCGTAGATGATGGCTTCGCCCGGACTTTCTTCAGTTCCTGCAAACACATTGCCCATCATCACACATGAAGCGCCGGCCGCCAGGGCTTTAACCATGTCGCCTGTGTATCGGATGCCACCATCGCCGATGATGCCAACTTTCTTGTTTTTCAAAGCGCTGGCTACTTCCATGATGGCGCTGATTTGGGGAACACCAGTGCCCGCTACGATACGTGTTGTACAGATGGAGCCGGGACCTATCCCCACTTTCACGGCATCAGCTCCTGCATTGGCGAGGGCCAAAGCGCCTTCGCCTGTGCCTACATTGCCGGCGATGACATTCAGTTTTTTATAAGTTGATTTGATTTTTTTTAGCGCGTCTATTACCCCTTTCGTATGCCCGTGAGCGCTATCCAGACAAATGACATCCACACCCGAATGATGCAATGCGCTTACTCTGTCCATGATGTCGGAAGTGATACCAACACCGGCGCCTACAAGCAATCTGCCAAAAGCATCTTTAACAGCGTAAGGATGACTCTTCAGTTTCAGGATATCGCCAAATGTGATGAGCCCGGTGAGTTTTCCCTGTTTGTTTACCACAGGCAGTTTTTCAATTTTGGTTTTTTTAAAGATGAGTTCTGCTTTTTTCAAATCGGTGCCTTCCGGAGCAGTGATCAAATTATCTTTGGTCATCACTGTGCTTACCTTTTCATTATTGTTCGTTTCAAAACGCAGATCGCGATTGGTTAAAATGCCCACCAGTTTATGCTGCTGGTCAACAATCGGAATGCCGCCAATCCTGTGCTCACGCATTAATTTGATGGCTTCCCCAATGGTGGCGTCCGGACTCAAGGTCATGGGGTCGGTAATTAAACCGCTTTCGCTTCTCTTTACTTTACGTACCTGGTCGGCTTGTTGCGCGATGCTCATGTTTTTGTGAAGAATCCCAAGTCCGCCTTCTCTGGCCATGGCTATGGCCAATTGTGCTTCAGTTACGGTATCCATGGCAGCACTCAGCATAGGGATGTTGAGTCTGATACTTGAAGTAAGCTGCGTACCGATATTCACATCTTTGGGTAACACCTGCGAATAAGCCGGGATAAGAAGTACGTCGTCGAAAGTAAGACCTTCAAAAATGATTTTGTCAGCGAATGGACGAGGGGAGGAGTTGCGTTTGATTGCCATAGGCAAAAATAAGAAAATATGCTTTTCGGAATTTTAATTCTGCCTCGCTTTTTTTTAATCAAAGACATTTATAAATTTTCCCGGGTAACGTTTGAATCTGACCATTCATCTCCAGGGTGAGCAAAGCCTGTGCCAGCTTGCTTTGTGAAAGCGGCACGCCGAGCATGATATCGTCGATGCTGCTCTCTTTTTGTAGCATCAGGAAATTGAAGACTTTGCTTTCTTCTTCATTTAATGTGGTGAAAAGCGAACGCTGATTTATCTTGCTTTTTTGGGTTGTTGGATTCCATCTCATGGTCTCCAGCACATCAGCGGCATTGGAGATGAGCATGGCTTTTTGTGTTTTGATCATGTCGTTGCAGCCTTGGCTTTTTGCATCGGTTGCTTTGCCGGGGAAAGCGAAAATGTCGCGGTTATAACTGAAAGCGATATCTGCTGTGATGAGTGAACCTCCTTTTTTTCCGGTTTCGATGATGATCAGTGCGTCGCACAGGCCAGCGGTAATCCTGTTTCTCGACGGGAAATTCTGTTTGTCGGGAGCGGTTCCGTTAGGAAAATCGGTGAGTAATCCGCCTTGATCAATGATTTCCCTGGCCAGTCCGGTATTACTGGGAGGATAAATTCTGTCGAGCCCATGAGCCAATACGGCAATTGTATTGATGTTGTTGTGTAGCGAGGCTTTGTGGGCGATGGTGTCGATGCCATAGGCTAATCCGCTGACAACAATGATGTTGCTCTCGCTCAAATCCGCGATGAGTTGTTCGCAGCATTGTTTGCCATATTCGGTATTGTTTCTGGTGCCCACCACCGAAATGATTCTTGAGGCGTTAAGTGGGGTGTTGCCTTTGTAAAAAAGTAGAAAGGGAGCATCGGTGCAATTGGTGAGTCGTTTGGGATAACCATTGTCGCCGAAACAAAGTAGTTCAATGCCATGCTTCAAGACAAAGTTGAGTTCTTTTTCAGCCGGTAAAAAGTTTTTGAATTGTCGAATCGATTTTGCTCTGATGGTGCCTATGCCTTCAATTTTTTCTAACTGACTTAAAGGGGCTTTGAAAACTTCTTCTGCAGATCCGAAATGCGAAAAGAGTGCGCGTGCATGCACATCACCAATGTGAGGTACTTTTTTCAATGAAAGTCTGCAGATGATTTCTTTGTCCATATTGCCGCAGCAATGTTAGGACGATTGTCAGTTGGAAACAACGTTAATTTCCGTTCTTCTGTTGAGGCTTTTCCCCTTTTCTGTTTCATTTTCAGCAATCGGACGGGTGTCGCCAAATCCTTTTGCTATCAGCCTTTTGGGCTCTATGTCTTTGGCTGTTAAGTAGCTAACCACCGCTTTGGCTCGGTTCAAACTCAACAGTTGGTTGTCTTCTTTTTTGCCTACGTTATCCGTGTGTCCGGATATCTGTATGATTAAGGAAGGATTTTCTTTCAGTAGTCCAGCAAGAAGATTCAATTCCTCTTCGGATTCATTTTTCAATGTGGCACTTTTGCTGTCAAAAAAAATGTTTTTTAAAACGATGGCAGCGCCAGGCGCAATCGCTTGCAGCGGAACTTGCAGATCGAAGAAGCTGTCTGACGGATTTTTGTCAATGGTGAAATGGTCGGAATAAAACAGGTAGCCTTTTCTGTTCACTTCAAGAGAATAATCCTTGCCAACGGGAAGAGTGATAAGAAAATTGCCGTCTTCATCCGTTTGCACGGTTGTTTTTTTATTTCGTTGAGTGGTCTCCGCTAGGATGATGTTGGAAGGCAACCCTGCTTTGCTTTTGGCATCAGTCACATGCCCGTTGATCCATAAGGTTCGGTTTGCGCTGATGTCGTTTCGCAATTGAAATGAATAGATGTCGATTTTATTTTCGGCGCTTCCTTTGTCACTGGCGAAATAAGCTGTTTTCCCGTCCGATGATACAATCAAAGACCCTTCGTCGTCGGTGGTATTGATGGGATAGCCGAGATTGACTGGCAGAATCCATTTGCCCTCCTCATTTTTTCTGGTAAGGAAAAGATCCGACATGCCATAGCCCATATGCCCATCGCTGTTGAAATACAATGTAATATTATCTGCATGAATGAATGGGCAGGTTTCATCGCCATAGGTGTTGATTTTTGCTCCCAGATTTTCAGGCGTCGACCATTTGCCGTCGCTGCCGCGATGACTCACCCAAATATCTTTGCCGCCATATCCGCCAGCGCGGTTGCTGGTGAAGTAAAGGTCTTTTTTATCAGGAGACAACGAAGGCGTAGATTCCCATTGTTCGGAATTGATGACGGCGCCCATGTTTTCAGCCTCGGTCCATTCTCCATTTTTTTTCAGGTAGGAAATATACAAGTCACAACTGCCCAATCCTTCAGGATAATTGCAGCCGGTAAAAATCAGCCATCTTCCATCTTGAGAAATCGTTTGTGCACCTTCATTCAAATTGGTGTTCAATTTTCCTTTCACCGGATGAGCTGTATCCCAGTAGCCGTTTTTCCATTCACTTACATAAAAATCCTCGTCGTTATTCACCCTGCGTGTAATAATCATTTTTTTGCCATCAATAGTTAAGGAAGGAAAGTATTCATGATTGATGGTATTAATACCTGGACCTAAATTCAAAGGGGAAAAATGATAACTGCTGTCGGGGTGTTCTTTTGCATATTTTACGGCAAATTCATACTCGCTTTTCCTGTATTCGCCTGCGCTGATACTTTGTTTGTTCAAACTGCTGATGGTTAAAAAGCGGTTGACGGCATACAGAGCTTTTTCAAAAGAGCCGATGGATGCCAACGAGATGGAGTAGGGGAGGAGATAGGTCTCGGAGAAAATGCTGTCCAGTGAAAATGCCTGTTCAAAATCATTGACGGAAAGTTGGTATTGCTTCAGTTCGGCACGTATGCCTGCTCGTGATAGGTAAGCTTCAATAAACTTCGGCTCTGCTTTTATGGCTTCGTCAATTTTCTCAATGGATTTGTTGTAGTCGCCTTGCATCGCCAAATCGTACGCACTTTCATATACAGCTCTGGCTTTTTTATTGACTTTATCAGGGTTATACCATTGCGCATTTACCGATGATGCTATCGGTAATAGTAATAAAAGAATTAGTAGATGATGTATCGGCTTCAAGGCGTTATTGAATTTTACGTTCATGAAGATAGCGGATTGTGACTTAACAGGAATTGTCAGCTTGTTAAATGATCTCCTCGCAAATTAAGGCACATCAATGTATTTGTGAATTTGTAAGGAAAGTTCCCATTGAGGATTCGCCTTGATGTATTCTACCATCATTGGCAGCATATTTTCCTTTTTGCTCCATTCGGGCTGAAGGTAAAGTTTACATTGTTGGCCCACCAAAACCGCATGTTGTTCTGCCCATTCGAAATCAGATTTGTTGTAAATCACAATTTTCAGCTCGTTGGCAGCGGCAAGGACTTCCTTCAAAGGTGCTTTGAATTTTTTAGGGGAGATGCATATATGATTCCAAAAGCCGGAAAGTGGATGGCTGCCGGAAGTCTCTATGCTGGTTTCATATCCTTTATGCTGAAGAAGCGTTGTGAGTGAGTCGAGTGGATGCATCAAAGGTTCTCCACCGGTGATGACAACCAATCCGTTTGGTGTTGAATGGGAGACTTTTTCAACAATGTCTTCAATGCTCATCATTGGGTGTGCTGCAGCATCCCAGCTTTCCTTCACATCACACCATACGCAACCCACATCGCAACCGCCGAGACGAATGAAATACGCCGCTCTTCCCTGGTGGAGACCTTCACCCTGGATGGTGTAAAAATGCTCCATAACGGGAAGCATTACACTGTCTGTATTTTTTGTAATTGAATTCATGCGTTATTTTGCAAGTAGGCGTTGAAGGTGTTTCTCAGCAAAGCGGCAATAGTCATCAATCCTACGCCTCCTGGCACAGGTGTGATATAGCTGCATTTTGGTGCGGTTGATTCAAAATCTACATCTCCTTTGATGGCGAATCCAGATTTTTTAGTGCTGTCTGCAACCCTGGTGATACCAACGTCAACCACCACGGCGTTTTCCTTCACCATGTCTGCGGTTACAAAACCGGGTTTGCCCAAAGCGGCAATCAATAGGTCGGCTTCTTTGCAGATTTCATGCATGTTTTGTGTTCGGCTATGGCAAACCGTTACAGTGGCGTTGTAGGGCGCCTGACTCAGTAGAATGCTGATGGGTCTGCCAACGATATTACTTCTTCCAATCACCACCACTTTCTTGCCTTCTGTATTCAATTGATAATGTTCCAGCATCAGCAAGATGCCGTATGGTGTTGCAGGAATAAAGCTTGGCATGCCCAATGCCATTTTGCCTGTATTATAGGGACTGAATCCGTCTACGTCTTTGCTGGGATTGATGAGGTTGATGATTCGTTCTTCGCTGATATGTTCCGGCAAGGGCAGCTGTACAAGAATGCCATCTATGCCATCGTCTTGATTGAGCTGCTGAACAATCTCAGTTAATTCTTTTTCAGAAACGTCGGCACTCATTCTGATCAACGTGCTTTTGAATCCGATTTCTTCACAATTTTTTATTTTGCTTGCCACATAGGTTTCGCTGGCGCCGTTGTTACCCAGTAAAACGGCAACAAGATGCGGTGGCCTTTTCCCTTCGGCTGTCAATTGAGCTACTTTTATTTTCAATTCATCCTTGACTGCCTGCGATACAATTTTTCCGTCGAGTATTTGCATGCGCAAAAATAAGTAAGTCCTTATAACCTGATTGTTTTGTTTTTCTCCTGCTGGATAAAAAACGGTTGAATCGAGTTGTTTTTCCCATGGAAAGGTTGCCATACCTGAATAATTTGCATCAAATTACCCGCCCTTGAAAATGAAATTCATTCTGTGTAGTCTTGTTCTTATTGTCCGATTCTGTTCTGTGTTGGCGCAGTCTCACACGGCGGAAAAAACAGATAATTTCTTTTTTTCTACAGCTCAAAACGATCAAACTCATTCCCCATTTGATGCCATAGGAAACTCAGCGGTTGTAACGCAGAAGAAAGGAATGTATTGGGGAGCGATGGTTGTTAATGCTTTTTTGATGAAAGAGTTGACGCAGGTTGTTTTAGCAGGAGATTATTTAAGTGATCAGCTGAAAGCAGGGTTGTGGATGTCGCATTATGGTATGGAAACATTTTCGAGTAATGAATTTAATCTTTGGGCTTCAAAAAAGCTTTCGGCAGACGCGACTTTTGGTGTCGCTTTTCATGGCAGGAATTACAGATGTGGTGTTGCAAAATCAAAACATCAAATAGCAGCTTCTTTAGGTGGTCAGTTGCGGTTTACTTCCGTATGTAAAGTTGGATTCAGTATCGATGATTTGGTGTCAACTTTTATGCAGGAAAAAATTAACAATAATCCAGGTAGGATTAAAATGGGTGTTTGTTACTCTTTATCTAAAGAAACCGATTTAATTATAGATGCTTACAAAGTGAGGTCAGCTCCACCGGCATTCTGTTTGGCTATCAGCTATCGCCTTTCCGATGTATTTAAATTATCCGGTGCGTATGAAAGCGCTTCTCATCAATTGCATTTGTCCATTGGCTTAAAGCATAAAAAAACGGCCATCATTTTTCAAGTGCAATACCACCCGATGCTTGGCTTTTCGCCGGGTACAATATTATCTAACCAGACTTTTTGATAAAAGATTTTATAATGGCTTAAAAAAATAGGATGAGATGGATGTTGATTTTCTTTCTACTAATCAATGCTGAAAATATATTTTCTCAGCAATTGACGGATTCTATGCAGTTGACCAACGAACAGACACTACAGGAATTGGATGATGAAACGGTGCTGCAACTTGATGAGTCAAGTGATGAATTGCATCTTATCAAAGCATCGCTCAGCAAAAACAAAATTGATATCAACAAGGCTACAGAGACATTGTTGATGCAGCTGAGAATATTTTCCCCGATACAAGTCTCCTCATTGATAAAATACAAATCGGATTATGGCCTGGTTAAAGAATTGGAGGAGTTGCAAGCTGTGCCGTTTTGGACGCCTGAAATGATCAGAAAAGCTGGTGATTATTTTTACGCAGGAGACATCAGCAAAGCTTCTGTTGATGGTTTAAATCTTGCAGCTGCTCAAAAGAATACAATTTTAATTCGTACATCAATAGTGCTGCAAAAAAGTATCGGCTATCAGATTGATTCAGCTAATAATGGCAGTGTCTACAAGGGCTCGCCGGCAAGGGTGCAATTAAGACTGAGTCATTTTTTTCAACCTAAAGTAAGTGTTGGTATGGCCATGGAAAAAGATCCGGGCGAATCGATGTTTCGGCGAAACGACAAGCCAAGGGTTGATCATCTTGTATTCCATGTGCAATATGCATCAGAAGGGTGGCTGAAAAAACTGATTTTGGGTAATTATGTGTTGAGCTTAGGAAATGGATTGATTCAATGGCAAACCTTCGCACAAAAAAATCCAATGCTTGTTGCAGATGTGTCAAGATATGCCCAGGTCGTTAAAGCCTATCGGGGTTTTGGAGAATTTAATTATCATCGCGGTATGGCGTTCACTTGCGTGAAGGGCGCTGTTGAATTTTCAGGATGGTTTTCTCAAAAAAAACTTGATGCGCTTATGGTTAAGGATACCATTGGAAATAATGAGTTGGTGACTTCGGTAGTATCATCAGGGTTACATCGCACAGAAGCGGAATTGAATGCAAGAAAACAATTGACAGAGCAGTTGTTGGGTATACAATTGTTGCTGCATCAAAGAAATTTCAAACTGGGTTTCAACGCATTGCATTATCATTGGTCGAAACCATTTCAATTAGGAGATAAAATTTACCAGCGATTTGAATTTAGTGCGGATCATTTAAATAACTTTTCGGTGTTTTACGATCGAGTGATCAATGAATTGCATTTTTTTGGAGAAACCGCTATTGCGGAAAAACAAAGTCTGGCTACGGTAAATGGACTTCAGGCCAGCTTGTCACGCAGGCTGGATTTGGCTTTTGTGGTGAACCATATTCCAACAGCTTTTCATGCCTTTTATGCCAGTACGCTGACGCATAGCAGTACAGTAAATAACGAAAAAAGTGCTTTTGCTTTGTTGAATTTTCAGGCCAATATCCATAATAATTTCGCCTTAAAACTGATGTGTTTTCGCAGTCCTTGGCTCAATTATGGCGACGTTTCTGCAAAAAATGGCGTTGAGTACAGATTGCAATGGTTATGGACGCCGGCCAAAAATAAGCAAGGGTTATTTTCTTTTGTATATCGGAAGTATTTCGACAATCTTGAAGGCGCACAGCATACCATTAATTATTTGCACGTTGAATACGCTGTAAAAGCCGGTCTTTCAACCTTTTTAACCAGTAAAATGGATTGGAATTCAAATTTTTCTGTGAATCGTACTACCAATGATGATTATGGATTTGCCATTTCGAACACAATATCAGGGAAGCTGATAAAAAATCAATTGAAATGGAGAGCCAGTGTCATTTATTTCCATACAGATTCCTACTTCAGTAAGGTTGACCTCAATGAATATGACATGAGTGGCACATTTTTGCCAATTAGCCTGTATGATAAAGGACTCAGAGTGTGTTTAACTTCCTCATTTATACTAAAAAAAGACATTGCCATTGGATTCAGGGGCACGTTTTGGAATTTTTTTGAGAAAAAATCATGGGGCTCTGGCTATGATTTAACTCCCGGAAATAATAAGACAGAAATCGCTTTAAGCGTAAAGTGGCAGTATTAAAAGCTAATGCATGCAACGGAATTGATTAAACAATTGTCTCAGAAGGGTAAATAAGAAATTTTGGTCCGACAATTAACATTTTTTTGTCGTTATCAAAATATCCTTATTTTTACAAATTATTAAACTAATAATAAACCGCACATGAGAAGATTTTTAACATTTTTTGCAGTGTTGATGCTCAGTGGTATACTGGCGACTGCACAGTCTCGGGTTATTACCGGACAGGTGAGGGACATCCCTGGGGATCCCGTGAAATTTGCAACAGTTACTGAAACAGGTACAAAAAACTCTGTTCAGTCTGATGCTAGTGGTAACTTTTCTATCAGAGTGAAAGACGGAAGCACAAAACTGACAGTAACTGCTGTTGGTTATGATGACCTTACTGTTACTCCTTCTGGTAATTTTGTTGTTGCCAACATGGTGAGAAACCAACAGATGATGACTGAGGTTGTTGTAACCGGTCTTGGTGTTCAAAGACAAGCCAAGGAATTGGGTTACTCTACAGCTAAAGTTAAAGCTGCCGAGTTGACTCAAGCCAAAGTAATTAACCTGCAGAATGGTTTGACAGGTAAAGTATCCGGTTTGAACATCCAAACTGTAAACAATGGTGTATTCGCTGACACACGTATCACACTCCGTGGTATCCGTTCATTGACTGGTAACAACCAGCCAATGTTGGTATTGGATGGTGTTCCTGTTTCATTGAGCTACATTTCATCTATCAACCCCAATGATATCGCTGATGTTACGATTTTGAAATCGGCTTCATCTACTGCTATCTATGGTCCTGATGGTGTGAATGGTGCTATCATCATCACTACAAAAAGAGGTTCAAAAAATAAGCCGCTCATCACTTTGAGTCATACTCTTCAAGTAGAGAAAGTTGCTTTCATGCCTAAATTCCAATCTCAATTCGGTTCTGGTTCTTCAGAAGATGATAACCACAATGGTGTTTATGATCCAATCGAAAACCAAGGTTATGGCGATCAGTTTGATGGTTCTATCAGACAAATTGGTCGTGATGGTCCTGGCGGTATCCAGCAATTCGCTTCTTATGAGGCTCGTCCTGATGAGAAAAGGAAATTCTGGAACACAGGTGCTACCAACCAAACAGATTTCTCAATCGCTACTGGCGATTTCTATATGAGTTTCCAAAATGTTGACATCAAAGGAACAATGCCTAAAGATGTAAACAAAAGGGTATCTACTCACCTTAGTGCCAGCAAAGAATTCAGCCCTAAATTCAAGGCTTCATTCAATATGCAATACACTTACGGTAAATATGATGTGAATGCAGGTAGTTCTTTCGGAAACGGAAGAGATTATGCTCCTTACTGGAACCTGATCAACACGCCAATGCAAATTCCTGTAACCAGATTCAAAAACTGGAAATCTGACTATTGGTCAAGTCCTGATGGTTACTATAACGACTACTACTACAATCCTTACTGGTGTGTAGACAATTTCAGAGATAAAGGTCGTTCTGATGACCTACTCGGAAACTTGGAGTTCAACTACAAATTGTCTCCAGATATCAATGTAACTTACCGTGTAGGTGCTACTTACTCTGGTGGTTCATACAAAGCAACTCAGGGAGCATACAACTACAGTGCTTTTGCTACGGCAAGTGGAAAAGCTACCGCTCAGTCTAATATTCCTGCAGCGCTTGTTGATGGTTCTAGTTTCTCTAGCAGACTGAACTCTGAGATTTTCGCTACCTACAAAAAGACTTTCGGTGATTTCAAAGTAGATGCCTTGATTGGTCAATCTTACCGCGAAACCAACTCAAAATCTATGTCAAGCAGTTCAGACAATTTGGGTATTCCTTCAGTATACAATATCAGTGTACGTAAAGGCGAACCAGGTGTTTCTGAAGGATCTTCACAAACCAAACTGGAAAGATTCTTCGGAAAAGCTTCAGTAGGTTACAAAAACTGGGCTTTCGCTGAAGTTACCGGTTCTAACGATATCGACAGTCGTTTGGCTAATCCTTACAACTACGATTTCAGTAAAATCAGCTTCTTCTATCCAGGTGTGAGTGCTTCAGTTGTGCTTACAGAAGCTATCAAATCTTTGAAAGACAACAAATATGTGTCTTACCTGAAAGTAAGAGCAGCGACTTCTAAAACTGGTAACGTAAACCTTGGCGCTTACAGTCTTGAGAATACTTACTCTCCATCTCTCAATTTCCCTTACGGAACATTGTTAGGTTTCTCTTCAGACAATACGCTTCGTCAAAGCTCATACCAACCAGAGTTTGTTAAGAACCTGGAAGCTGGTGTTGAAGTTGGTTTCTTGAAAAACAAAATCAACCTGGAAGCTACTATCTACAGACAGAAAAACTCAAACCAAATCATCACTGTTGCTTACTCAGCTTCAACTGGTTACCCAAGTGCTTTGTTGAATGCAGCTGACTTTACCAACAAAGGTGTTGAGTTGGATTTGAAATTGACTCCATTGTTCAAAATTGGCGATATCTCTGCTGATTTGAAATTGAACTACACTCACCAATCTAACTCTGTTACAAAAATCGTTGACGGTGTTAATGAACTGGGTATTGGAAATGCAAACTTTATCATTGTTGGAATGCCAGCATACACATTCAAACTTACTGACTACAAGCGCGATGCTCAAGGTCATGTGATTGTTGATGCTACTACAGGTTATCCTTCAATTGATCCGGTGGCTAAAAAATTCGGACAAACATTGCCTAGCGACATCTTCGGTGCCACTTTCAATGTTACTTACAAAAACATCTCTTTGAATTTGGTAGGTGATTACAGAACCGGTAACCAAATCTACAATGGCCTCGGACCTAACATGGACTTCTCTGGTATTTCTTACAGATCAGGTCAAAACGGACGTCAGCCATTTGTATTCCCTAACTCAGTAATCGAAACAACTCCAGGTTCTGGTGTATATACTGCAAATACTAACGTATATACGCAGAGCGGTGGTTACGGTTTCTGGTCTCAGTCTAGAAACACTTCAGTACAATCTAACTACATCTGTAGCGCAGCTTTTGCTAAACTCAGAGAATTGTCTTTGGTGTACACTTTGCCTTCTACTTTGTTCTCAAAAACTTCAGTTAAAGGAGTTTCAGTGGCTATCACTGGTAGAAACTTGCTGACTTGGTTGCCTAAAACCAACCAATGGACTGATCCTGAGTTCTCTAACACAACCGGAAATGCTCAAGGTGTAAATGGCTTGAACAATACACCTCCAACAAGAATCTTCGGTGCTAACGTTACCATCCAATTCTAATTTTAAATCATTCTATCAATATGAAACAGAAAATAAATATTCTTCTTTTGCTGGGGGTAGCCTTTCTGATGGTTATGTCCGGTTGTAAAAAAGATGATTTCAACATCAATCAAAATCCTAATCAGGCAACTGATAGCACGATTGCATACAATGTAATCTTGCCAGCTGCTCAGGATAACAGCGCCCGTCTGGTAGCCAGAAACTGGGGCTGGTTGCAAAACTATCTCGGTTATTGGGCTCGTTCTGGAACGTATGCTCCTAACGCCGAAGAAGAAACCTACTCAATCACTACAGGTTTCCAATCTCAAATCTGGTCTGCAGTTTATGATAACAACTACGATTATCAAAACATGCAAAATCAAGCTAACAAAGCCGGAGCTACTTTCTATGCTGGTGTAGCCAGAATCATGAAAGCTCATAACTACGCTTTGCTGGTGGATATCTATGGTAATGTACCTTACAAAGACGCTTTGAAAGGTTCTGCCGTAACTACTCCAAGATATGATAACGGTATCGATGTTTACAAAGATTTGCTCAGACAAATTGATACAGCTATTGCTGACATCAAAGATGCTGATGAATCAGAAAATGGCCCCAATGGTAACATCACCACTGATGATATCATGTTCGGTTCTAAATTGTATGCCGGTACTACTGTTGCTGCAATGAAAACTCGTTGGGCTCAATTCGGCAACACTTTAAAATTGAGAATCCTTACTAAATTCATGAACGGTGGATTGGAAGCCAATGCAGCTGGTACAGTAGGCACTGCAGCTTCTTATGTTCCAGGTGTAGATATTCAAGCTGAAATCGACAAAATTACTGCTGAAGGCAGTGGTTACTTAACTGCTGATGCACAGGTTAATCCTGGTTATCAGTCAGATAAAGGAAATCCTTTCTACAATTCTTATGTGAAAGATGATGCAGGTTCTGCTACTGCTAACTCTGTTTACTACAAAGCTAATAGCTATGCAGTAGGTCAGGGTGTTGCGTCTGACCCAGGTTATTATGGTTACAACGGCGATGGAAGAAGAACTAAATTCTATGCGGCTAACGGATCTGGTGTTTACAGAGGTGTAGCTTACGGTTTGCCTTCTTCTACTGACAATGCAGCTTCTACTTTGGCTGGTATCGGTGCCGGTGCTTACAGAGGCGTAGATCAACCACAAAGAATTTTTACAGCTGCTGAATCTTATTTCTTGCAAGCTGAGTGTATGAACCGTGGTTTCATGGCAGGTGATCCTCAAACTACCATGGAAAATGGTATCAAAGCTTCTTTCGTTTCTTTGGGGCTTACTAACGCCAATGCTAACACTTACTTAGGAAACAACGCGGGATATCCTGATGTTGACTACACAGCTACTGAAGTGATTCCTGACGGAGCTACTGGTGGTTTGTTCACCATCATTTCTCAAAAATGGTTTGCATTAAACGCCATTGCTCCTTTTGAAGTATGGAGTGATTACAGAAGAATTGACATGTCTGCTTCTGTTCATCATTTCGTTTATGGTGAGTCAGTAGGTTTCGATGCTGGTCCTGCCATTTCAGTTTACCCTGCTAACACTGCAACAGAAATTCCTTGCAGATTGCTTTATCCACAAAGTGAGTATTTGTATAATCCTGCTAACGTAGGTGCTCAACCTTCAGCTGGTGCTTATCCTTTTGCTCACGTATTCTGGGATTTACATTAATCTTCAATTTTTAAATCAATCAACATGAAAAAAATATCTTTTATTTTACTTGCTTCTGTTGCTTTGTTCACTACATCTTGTATGAAAGACAAGGGTTTTGACAATCAAGAGTATGGCATCAAAGATCCGGCCGGCTCAAAAGACGGTGTTGGATTCAACCTCGAAGGTGGTGTGAATTATGTAAAAAACGTAGGACTTGTAGTGTCTGATCAAGCTCAGGTTATCGACCAAGATAAACTGACAATCGGATTCTATTCTGAAGCTCCTGCTAAAAGTGATATTCACGTACAGGTAGCTGTAGATCCTTCAATCATTGACGATTATAACACAAGTGGTGCAGGTATTATTCCTTTAGATGCTGCTGATTATAATGTGGCTTCTCTTACAGTTACTATCCCTGCTGGTCAACAAAGAGGTGCAGTTACTGTAACAGTTCCTAACACAACAAGCTTGGATCCAAACAATTCTTATGGTTTGGCCTTCAAAGTAATCTCTGTAGATGGAGATGCTCAGATTGCTGGCAACATGAACAAAGTGATGTTGATCATCAATATCAAAAATATCTATGATGGAGATTATATCTCAAATGGTTATTTCTACCATCCTTCTGCTCCAAGAGCCATCACCAACAGACCTAAAACCTTATACACTGTAAACGCTACAAGTTGTGCAGTAGAATTAGGCGACTTAGGTGCAAGTGGTTACTATGCAATTTTTGATGTAGATCCTGCTACCAACAATGTAACAATTGTTGATTATCCAGGAAGTGTCCCTACTGTAGATTTCGGTACAGGGTTGCCAACAACCAGCCCAGGCTATACTCCACAATGGTCTCGTTCTGCAGAATGTAACAATGTTTACGATCCTGCCGCTAAAGAGTTCAAAGTGAGATATGGTTATGTAGGTGGTACAGGTTACAGAGTAACTGAAGAATGTATTAAAATGCAATAAGCTAAATATCTTCTTATAAAAAAGGCTGTTGATTTCAACAGCCTTTTTTTATGTAATTTCACAGCCTCAATAATATTTCATGAAAAAAATCTTTTTTCTTTCTTTTATAACTTATTTTTTCTTTTCGCATTTCTCCTACTCACAGGCTTTAAGTTATGTGGATCCTGCCATAGCCTATCAGCGTATAATGGTTGAAAAAGGGCAGGAAGGTACTTACCAGCAATTAGGCAATTTTAAAGTGATTGGTACTTCTTTTTTGTTTGGCGAACAATTGGGAGGAAACGCTTATGCAGGCAATGAGAAATCCAGTAACATTAAATTGGGATATAACATGTACAATCAGACAGTTGAATTGTACATCAACGGCAGTAATTTAAAAATCATCAAAACACCATCAGAAATTGATTCTTTTCTGATCAGTCAACATTCGAGTGACTTTGTAAAAGAAGATATGCACTTTGTCAGTTCTAAATCTATTTCCAACATAAAAATCAAAGATTGTTTTTTACAAGTGCTTTACAAGGGGAAAAATAATTCATTGTATAAATTCTATACGGCTACTTTAGATTATGTAAGCACAAATTACATTCAATCTGAACTAAGGCAGTTTGGTACCGCTTTCACATACTATCTATTTGATGAGAAAAAAGGTGAACTTAAAAAAATAAAACTCACGCGCAAGAAACTGATGGAAGAGTTTAGTTCAATTACTGGTATTGAAACTGCTGTTTCGGATGAAGAATTCGACAAACAACCTGAACAAACTTCTGTAAAAATATTATCATTCATTAATAACAATCACTAAAAAATGTCAGAAAACAAAGCACCAGAAAATCAACTTAATATTGAAATTTCAGAAGAAGTAGCAGAAGGTACTTATGCCAACCTGGCTATCATTACCCATAGTCATGCCGAATTTGTAGTGGACTTTGTCAACGTGATGCCCGGCACACCCAAAAGCAAAGTGAAGAATAGAATCATACTTACGCCTTTTCATGCCAAGCGATTCATGAAAGCAATGATCGACAATGTAAAGAATTTTGAAGCTGCTAACGGTACTATTCAGGATTTGGAATCTGTGGAGATTCCTTTCAATTTTGGAGGTCCAGCAGGCATGGCTTAGTAATCACTATTTTAAAACATGAGCCTCTATAATTTACTATAGAGGCTTTTTTATTACAATAAGCCTTCATCAAGAAAACTGAAATAACCTCTTTCGCTGATGATGATATGATCGAGCACTTTGATTTCCATCAACTGAGCTCCGGCAGCTATCTTTTCGGTAATGTCTTTATCGGCCTGACTTGGGGCAAGATTACCCGAAGGGTGATTGTGGCTAAGAATAAGGCTTACAGCTCCAATTTGCAAGGCCATTTTCAATATCAATCTAGGATCGGCCACCGTGCCAGTAATGCCCCCTTTACTGATGATTTCAAAATGAATGATTTTATTGGCTCTGTTCAGGAATACAACGGCAAAAACCTCATGGGGAAGATCTTTCATTTTTTGCATTAAAAAAGTCACCACATCAGTACTGCATTTTACTGTGATTTTTTCTATTGGTTTTTCCACTGCTCTTCTTCTGCCAAGCTCCAAAGCCGCCAATATGCTCATAGACTTCACCAATCCGATTCCGGGTGTCTTAATCAATTCATGTGCACTTTTCTTGCCCAATTGAACAAGATCATCATTACAGTTCTTTAATATCTTTCTTGACAGATCAACTGCAGATTCTTCTCTGTTGCCGTTTCTGATCAAAATGGAAAGCAGCTCAGCATTGCTTAACGCATCACTGCCTTTATGTAACATTTTTTCCATCGGCCTGTCATCCGGCGACCAGTTTTTAATTGATGTGGAAGGCTTGTGAACATTTTTCATTTTACACAGTAATTAATGCGTAAAACTAAATGTACTTTTGCTTAATAAATTTCACCTCCAATAATTTTACCGCATGGAATCAAACGCTAAGGTCTTTTCAGGACGAGGATCGCAGTATTTAGCAGAAAAAATCGCCAGAAAATTTGGTGAAAAACTAGGGCAGGTCAAAATAAGCCAGTTCAGTGATGGTGAAATCGGTGTAGAATTTGAAGAGAGTATTCGTGGCAAATTTGTTTTTCTGGTGCAAAGCACATACGCGCCCACTGACAATCTGATGGAATTGCTGTTAATGATTGATGCGGCGAAAAGAGCATCTGCGTACAAAGTGATTGCAGTAATTCCTTATTACGGATATGCCAGACAAGATAGAAAAGACAAGCCAAGAGTAGCCATTGGCGCTAAGCTGGTAGCGAATATGCTTGTGGCCGCGGGCGCCGATCGCGTGGTGACCATGGATCTTCATGCTTCTCAGATTCAGGGTTACTTCGATATTCCTGTAGACCATCTGGAATCTTCTGCCATATTTATCCCTTATATCGAAAGCCTCAATTTGGCTAATCTCACTTTTGCTGCTCCAGATGTGGGCAGTGCCAACAGAATAAGAGAAGTAGCGTCTTTTTTTGAGTGTGACATGGTCATCTGTGACAAACACAGAAAAAGAGCCAACGAAATTGCGAGCATGGTGGTTATTGGCGATGTGAAAGATCGCGATATCATCTTGATTGATGATATCTGTGATACAGGTGGTACACTGGCAAAATCTGCCGGACTGATGATAGAAAAGGGAGCAAGAAGTGTGAGAGCATTTTGTACCCATCCTGTATTGAGCGGCAAAGCCTACGAAAACATTGAAAACAGCGTGCTTGAAGAACTGGTAGTTTGTGATACCATTCCACTGAAACAGCAAACGCCTAAAATTAAAGTATTGTCTACCGACGAACTTTTTGCCGTAGCACTTCGCAATGCTTACGAAAATAAGAGCATCAACAGTTTATTCATCAGGTCGAGAATGCTGAAATCTTAATTGAGCTTCGTTTTCAATTATTCACGCCCATAGTCTCACCCTATGAGGGAAGATGTTTTTAGGTTTTATTGTAGGCGCTTATATTTTGTGCTTCCGCCTTTCAATTATTCAATATTTTCCTTCTTTTTTACGGCATTAACCCCTACCTTTGCGCCTCATAAAAAATTATTTACAATGAAATCAATTACAATCGAAGGACAACTGAGGACCGAAAGCGGAAAAAAAGCCACCCGCCAACTTCGCTCTCAGAAGCTCGTGCCAGGTGTAATTTACGGTGGTAAAAAAGAAATCAATTTTTCTGCTGCTGCATCTGCATTGAAAGGTATCGTGTATACCTCAGAATTCATGTTGGCCAACATTACTGTGGATGGCAACAATTATTCTTGCATTTTAAAAGATCTGCAGTTCGATAAAGTATCTGACGAACTGATTCACATTGACTTCTTGGAACTGGTGGAAGACAAAAAAGTAATCGCCACTTTGCCATTGAAATTTGTTGGAACATCTGCTGGTGTGAAGGCAGGGGGTAAACTGGTTTTGAAAATCAAATCTGTAAAAATCAAAGCCCTTCCAAAACATCTGAGAGAGTGCATTGAAGTGGATATCAGCGATCTTGAATTGAATGGCAATATCCGTGTGGAAAACATCGTTGCCGATAATATGGAAATCCTGAACTCACCAAGAATTCCTGTGGCTTCAGTAACCATGACGCGTCAATTGAAACAAGAAGAAGCTGCCGCTCCTAAAGCAGGTGGTAAAAAATAACTCATCTCTTTCTCTCATATCAAGCCTGTCAAAAGACAGGCTTTTTTGTGCCCTTAAATAATTAACATCATGCCACTACTTGTGAAGTGGTTTGATTAACTTTGCCATCCAAAAAATAATATTATGGGAATGGATAGAAATACGGTGATTGGGTTTGTGCTGATTGGCGCTTTGTTGGTCACTATGATGATGATTAATAGCAAACGTCAACATGAATTTCAGGGCAATCCCGAAACTGCCATCAAGAACTTCCTTGGGGCGTTAGCCAGAAAAAATCAAAAAGACATTAAAGATGCTGTGATTATAGGTGCAGATTCAAAAGGGATTGGTGCGCTTTCTTCTTTGATGGCGGATGACGCTTTGTTCAATGCCACCGTTAAATATGATACAGCTTCTTTGGTATTGGGTTCTCCTGCTGAAAAAAATGGTTTGACAGTGGTGGCAGTATCAGAAAAGAAATATCCTGCTGTCAATTTCATCGTTGGTTTAGATGAACACCAGCGCTACAAAGTAATGCTCGACCAGAATTTGATTTTGGGCATGATGAATCACAAGCCAGCTGAATTAAAGCAACTTGCTCCCTTATCAGACTCTGTTTACCATGTTTGGCAACAGGAGTTGAGTCCTAAAACAGAAGTAGCAACTACTGCTCCCGCAGATTCATCTCAAGCGAAACCGGATTCCTGGTTTTTGACTTCAGGGGCAAAAGCAGAAACAACAATTTTAGAAAACGATTTACTGAAAATTACCTTCAACAGCAAAGGGGCAAGTATTGGCAACGTAGAACTAAAAAAATTCAAAAAAGCAGACGGAACCCCTGTATTCCTTAACCAGAGTGAATTCAACAAATTCAGTTATGCAGTAAACAGCGGTAAAAATCAATCTACTTATATCGAGAATGTATTGTTTAAAGCACAGGCTCCTGTGAAAAATGCAGACAACAGCACTACATTAAATTTCGTAGCTGGGGAAGATAGTGTCGGAAAAAAAATCACACACAGTTACACCATTCATCCAGGTAACTACATGATTGATTTTGCTATCAACATATCAGGGGCAGAACAAGTATTTACACAAAAAAATCTGAACCTGAGATGGCAGGTGGAGTCGCCCAAAATAGAGCAAGACCATGCCTATGAATTGACCCAGAGTCATTATTGTTATCTTTCAGAAGACAAATTTGACTTCGAATACATCGCTAAACCGGATGCCAAGGACCTGGTCAATACAAAGTGGGTTGGAATTAAACAGCAGTTTTTTTTAAGTGCTTTAATTTATTCAAAAAATTTCAATAATACACATTCCGGATGGGTAACTCCAACAGACACCGCTGCGGGGTATTTAACACAGGTAACAACGGACGCCACTTTGCAAATGCCCCAGGGCAATTCAATCGTGTTGCCTTTTCAAATGTACTTTGGACCAAGCGATTACAATGTGTTGAAGCAATACCACAACGATATGGAGTACATTGTACCCTATGGAAGTGGAATTTTCTCTTTTGTAAAATATATCAACCGTTATTTTCTGTTGCCAGTGTTTGATTTCCTCAGATCGAATATCGCCAGCATGGGTATCGTTATTCTATTGCTTACCTTGTTGATTCGTCTGATCACTTCTCCAATATTGTACAAGAGTTATCTCAGTGGTGCAAAGATGAAAGTATTGAAGCCGGAAGTTGATGCCCTGAAGGCCAAATACAAAGACGATCAACAGACTTTTGGCATGGAGCAAATGAAGCTCTGGAAAAGTGCCGGTGTAAGCCCATTGGGCGGTTGTTTGCCTGCCTTGTTGCAGATACCCATCTTCATGTCATTGTACTATTTCTTCCAGTCCAATATATCATTGAGGGGAGAAAGTTTTTTATGGGCCACCAACTTAGCCCAATACGATTCTATTGCCCATCTGCCTTTTTCCATTCCGTTTTATGGCGACCATGTAAGCTTGTTTACCCTTACTGCTGTAATCACCAGCTTGCTGATTTCCCTCTACAGCATGAGCAACATGCAGGACAACAACAATCCATTGATGAAGTATATGCCTTATATTTTCCCTTTCATGTTATTGGGTATATTCAATAAGCTTCCTGCAGCACTTACCTGGTATTATACTATCTCCAACACAATTACTTTATTATTACAAGTGATTATCCAGAAATACATCATTAATCATGATAAGATTATTGCCGAAATCGCAGAAAATAGAAAAAAGCCGATGAAAAAATCAAAGTGGCAAGAGCGTATAGATGCGATGCAGGAAAGTCAGAAAAAACTTCAGGATTTGAAAAATAAATCGGGTGGAAAAGCCTGATGGCAATAAACTTTTTTCTCAAGAGGCTGTACCAAAAAGATGGATACAGCCTCTTTTTATTTGGCAGTAATTTATCTTTTAAAAGATAATCTTTGTCTTAACTTTATCAACAAAGCCCGTTCATGAAATATTCATACGCCCCTTTGTTTTTTTTTATTTTAATGGCCTATGCCGGCTATTCTCAAAAAGCAATTTCAGAACTCACTGCACATTATAGCCTTTCAATTAAAAACAATTTAGGCGAAGATCAATTAAGAGATGCTGAATGGAAATTATGCATCAAAGGAGATCAGACCCGAACAGATTTAACCAGCAAGCTAGGTTCGGAATCTTCAATCTGGGATCGCAAGACAGGCGTTGGGATGATTCTAAAAGAATATAGCGGACAGAAGTTATTGATCAATCTAACACAAGAGGATTGGCTGAGATTAAATAAGGATTTTAGAAATATGGTGTTCAACATTCAGCCAGGAATAACTACTATCAATGATTATGCTTGTAAAAAAGCCACAGCAGCTAACGGAGAAAAAATGGTTGAATTGTATTTTTCAGATGATTATCCTCTTTTGAATAATGATTACAACATGTCTTTCTTGGGCATCCGGGGCTTGCCGGTGAAGATCATCATTAACGATAAAAAAGCAGGAAATGAATGGGTAGCCACTTATTTACTGAATAACCTGAATACAGACATTGTACCAATAACATTATTCAATCCATCGCACAACGGATTCAGGGTGTTGAATTTTTCAGAAATGATGAAAAATAAAAAATAAAATTATTAGTGAGAAGACTTGATGATCAACTTCATGCCGGTGTAGCCTTGTTTGATTTCAGGCTGAATTACTTTTTGAAAATTGGGCACAAGGTAGATAGTATTTCCTTTTTGAAAGGATGCAATTGTATTGGTTGAAATGAAATTCGATTCAGGCTGATTGGTGTTAAAAGAAATCCCTTTGTATTTCATTCCATTTTTCAGGTTGAAGGAAAGTGCAGATTTGAAAGATGGTACAGAATTGATATTAAGGATGACTTTGTTTTTAGACTTCTTCCTTAAGCCGCGATCCGCAAAAGACAATACAACACTGCCCAGGATTACTCCTAAAAACAATATTCTTTTGGCATTTTGTCTCATGGCAATTCAGTTTATACACAACAAATATAGGGATAATAACAAGGAAAGGAAATTTTTAGCCTTCATTTTTTCCACATTTCAATAATTTATTAAAGGATCGGAAATGATCGAAAGCGGATTTTTTTTACCTAAATTACAGTATTGATTCACTTTTAAAAAGCACTCCAATGGGAAAAAACGAGAACAGACAAGATAAGGGAGAGATGAGAGCGCTGCTGAAAAACTATCAGCGTTTAAAAGATGGCGTGGGTGGTGTTTTCATTGAGGAAGATGGTTTCGAACAAATTGCAGATTATTATATCGAAAATGAACATTTTCAGGCGGCTTTGGAGGCAGCCGAAATGGGGTTTTCACAATATCCCTATTCTGCTGGACTGCTGGTATTAAGGTCGGAATCTCTGATTGCTTTAAGACGTTATCAGGAGTCTTTGTTTTTTCTCGAAAAAGCAGAATGGCTCGATCGAAATGAGGCCAATATCTATATTTTGAGAACAGAAGCCCTGCTGGCACTCGACAGGCAGGAGGAAGCGGCAGCGCTTTTGGAGGCGGTGATTGATCAGTTTGAAGGAGATGAAAAAATTAATCTTTTATTTGAGCTCACAGATGTTTACGATGATTATGAAGACTTCAACAAGGTTTTTGATTGTCTTCGTTTGATTTTACTGCAAGACCCTCATAATGAGGAAGCGCTTTATAAAATTTGTTTCTGGACCGATTACACGGGCAGAAATGAGGAAGGAATTGTGTTGCATCAGCAAATCATTGATGAGAATCCTTACAGTGAACTCGCCTGGTTCAACCTTGGAGCGGCTTACCAGGGAATCAAACTCTACGAAAAAGCCATTGACGCTTACGAATATGCTGTAGCCATCAATGAGAAATTTGATTATGCCTACCGAAACATTGGTGATGCCTACATCAGACTCAGAAAATACAAGGAAGCGATTGAAGCCCTGGAAAAAGTGCTTGTACTGTCGATGCCTGAAGCTGTGATTTATGAAGCGATTGGACATTGTTACGACAAACAAAAAAATTATGCACAGGCCAGGTTTAATTATAAAAAAGCCAGCCACTTGAACCCCGAAGACAGTCAGTTGCACTACAAGATTGCAGGTACTTACATGAGCGAACAGAATTGGCAAAATGCGATCAAATCATTGAACATTGCATTAAAATTTCATCTGCTTCAGCCCGAATATAATCTTGCATTGGGACGTTGTTACCTGGCGATGGAGAATTATGATGAAGCCATCACCTTTCTTGGAAATGTGGTCAGGGTAAGGCCCAAACATACCAATGGTTGGATTGAATTGTTGAATTGTTTGTTTGAAGCCGAAATGTTTGAAGAAGGTTTTGAATATGCTGCCATGGCCTTTGAAAATACTGCTACCAAGCCTATTTTTGTGTACTACAAATCTGCTTTTCTTTTCGCTGCTGGAAAGTTTCAGCAGGCTCTTATCTACTTGGAACATGCTTTGAAAGCCAATTCGAAGCTCATGAAAAAATTTGTAGAAATCAATCCTTCATTTTTACAACATCAGCAAATTGTTGAACTGCTTGCCCGTTACAAAAAGAGCAGAAACACAAAAAAGTAAACCGCTTATTTATTCTGCCATAATTTAGCACATTTGAATATCTTTGCGCAAAAGATATAAAACTGATGAATTTCAATCTCTCCCAAATTCCTGAAAGAACTGCCAAGCCTCGTAAAAACGGCATCACTATGGTGATGGACAAAGGATTGAGCATAGAGGAATCCCGTAATCTTATGAGTGTGGGCGCTCCGCATATCGATGTTGTTAAACTTGGTTTTGGAACTTCTTTTGTAACCCCCAACTTAAGGGAGAAATTAGAAGTATATCGTTCATTTGATATGCCTGTTTATTTTGGCGGCACCTTATTTGAGGCGTTTTTAATTAGAGGTCAATTTGAAGATTATATTCAGGTATGTAAGGATTTTGGTGTCAGCTATATGGAAGTAAGCGATGGCTCCATCACGATAGATCATAATGAAAAATGTAAGTATATCGAAATACTATCCAAGCATGGCGTGGTGTTGAGTGAGGTGGGAAGCAAAGATGCGGCCACAATCATCCCTCCCTATAAATGGATTGAATTGATGAGGGCAGAATTGAATGCAGGTTCCGCTTATGTGATTGCAGAGGCGCGTGAAGCCGGGAATGTCGGTATTTACAGAGGAACAGGAGAGGTAAGGGAAGGTTTGGTTCAGGAAATTCTTACGCAGATACCAGCAGAAAACATCATTTGGGAAGCCCCTCAAAAAGCACAACAGCTCTACTTTCTTCAACTGATAGGATGTAATGTGAATCTGGGCAACATCGCTCCTTCAGAGATCATCGCACTGGAAGCCATGCGTATCGGACTTAGAGGAGATACCTTTACCATGTACCTCGATAAAAAATAACTCATGCGTATTTTCGGGCTGATCGGATTCCCATTGGAGCATTCATCCTCGAAAACATTTTTCACACAAAAGTTTGAACGGGAAGGAATTCAGAACGCTGTATTCGAATTGTTTCCAATTAAAGACATCAGTGAATTCACTGCCTTATGGCATGAACATCCCGAGTTGAAAGGACTTGCCGTCACCATGCCTTATAAGCAGGCTGTAATTCCTTTTTTACAGGATACTGATAAGATTATTGCGGAATTAGGTGCCGTCAATTGCATCTCAATAATCAACGGCATTTTGAAAGGTTTCAATACAGACGTTATCGGGTTTGAAAAATCATTGTTACCATTGCTGAAACCAAATCATCAAAAAGCCTTGGTATTGGGAGATGGCGGCGCTTCACAGTCTGTTCAGTGGGTGTTGCGAAAAATAGGCATTTCCTTCATTGTTATATCCAGGAAGAAAAATATCTTTCAACATACTGCCTTGAATTATGAGGACGTAACGCCAGCTCTCATCAGGTCGCATCAGTTGATTGTCAACTGCACTTCGGTAGGAATGTCTCCATATGAAAATGAATGTCCGCCAATTCCCTATGAAGCCATAGGCCCTGATCATCTGTTGTATGATCTGATTTACAAACCAACACAAACTTTGTTTATGAATAAGGGGATGGTCAATGGCGCTGCTGTTTGCAATGGCTACCACATGCTGGAACTGCAGGCGGAGGCCAATTGGGAAATCTGGAATCAATAAGTCTTCAACTCCAAAAACGTTTACAGAATTCTTCGGGCATTGGACTGATTTTCCTTGAAGAATAGTCGAAAAAAACAAGTCCTGTTTTTGCAATCGCAATATTCAGGTTGACGCCATTTCTTATCGTAGTTACCCGATAATACAACTCGAATCCGGAGGATGTTTTTTCACCAGTGGCGATTTCTATTTTCAAATCATCTCCAAGGAATGCCTCAGCCAGGTAATTGACAATCAGCTCGCTTAAAATCAGACTTTTCTCTTCAACATTAAATTCCGTGTAGCCTAATTGATGCAGCCACAACACTCTTGCTTCATGCAAAAGGCCCACCATTGCATCGTTGCCAAGGTGGTGGCCATAGTTGATATCGGCAACCCTTACACGAAGTAAACTCTCCCCGCAGATCGAAGTGGGCATGGTCAGTTTAATTCTTGCCATAAGTTGTTTTTAGAAAATTGAGGAGTTGGGCAACTGCTTTTTTTCTGTGGCTGTATTGATTTTTTTCATCCATTTCCATTTCGCCGAAAGTGACTTTGGCTCCATCCGGAATGAAAACCGGGTCATACCCAAAGCCACCATGTCCTTTGGGCGCTTCCGTGATTTGACCATTGCAAATGCCTTCAAACTGAAACTCTTTACCATTCATTATCAGCGAAATTACTGTTCTGAATCTTGCAGATCTGTTGGGCTTGTTTTTCAATTCAAACAAAAGTTTATCGATATTACTTCCGAAAACACCTTCTTCATTGTATCTGGCACTTTTTACACCGGGTCGTCCATCAAGCGCTTGCACTTCCAATCCGGTATCCTCGCTAAAGCAATCTCTACCGGTAAGCTGGTAAATTGTTGCCGACTTGGTGGTAGCATTTTCTTCCAATGTTAAAAAGGGCTCGGGAATATCTTGCATGATACCTGCTTCTTTAAGGCTGATGACTTCCATAATGCCGTGGAGCAAGGCATTGACTTCTTTCACTTTGTTTTCGTTATTGCTGGCAAAGATGAGCATATGCGGAGGGTTAAATTTGAAAGAGTTTTTTGAGTTGTAGCCATAATTTCTTTTTCAGTTCTGGTTGAGTGGCTATTGCAGAAAGATGATCGCCGCTGATGATGTTGATGTTTTGCCATTTCGTCAACTCATAGTTATCTGAATGATGCTGTATACCAATGGAAGCGCCAATAACGCCAAAAAGCAGTATGTTTTCGGGTTTGAATTGAGAAGACAACAATATGAAGTCAGCGCCTTTGTTATGAAACAGATTTACAATCGCCACATCATTCAAGTTGAGTTTGCAGGCATTGAGAATGTTTGCCAGGAACTCAAGATCGGTGTCTGCAAGATGCAAATGATGGGCGTCTTCGGTTAGTATCAATATGTTTTTGAGATTTGAACCGGTGAAAGTAAGCCGACTTTCTTTAAGATTAATGCTTGTAGCTTGTTCGGCTTCTAATTGAACCAATGAATCTTTGTACAATTCAGGTATCAATACAATAGGTATTTGAAAGTTCTCTAAACTCATAAAACTCAATTTTGCGCGCGTTTTTTTTAGTTTCTTTGCAGTAAAATTACAGCATATGATTGCAGCGGCAGACTTTAAAATTACTAAAGCTGAACACAGCAAACTTACGGACATAAATCTCGAGAACATTCCTTTCGGAAAATATTTCACCGATCACATGCTGGAGGTGGATTATGAAGATGGAGAATGGAAGAATGCAGAGATCAAACCTTATCAGCCTTTGTTGATGGCTCCGTCTTTAGCGGCTATTCATTATGGCCAGTCTATTTTTGAAGGCATAAAGGCATATAAAAGTCCATCAGGAGAGGCTTTTATTTTCAGGCCTCATGATAATTTCAAAAGATTCAACCAATCTGCAGAAAGAATGCAGATGCCCACCGTACCTGAGGATATTTTCATGAAAGGGATGCAGTTGTTGGTGGATTTAGACAGAAGCTGGATTCCAGAAATGGAAGACCATTCATTGTATATCCGTCCTTTCATGTTCAGTACAGATGAAATGATTGGTGTAAGGCCAAGCGATACGTATAAATTCATGATCATTCTTAGTCCCACTGGACCTTACTACAATATGCCAATGCGCATTTACGTGGAAGAGCAATATGTAAGGGCGGTGCCGGGTGGTTCAGGCTATGCCAAGGCTGCAGGCAATTATGGTGCGGCCATGTATCCAACTGCCATTGCAAAGAAGAATGGTTACGACCAGGTTTTATGGACAGATGCGTTTGAGCATCGTTACGTACAGGAATGTGGCACGATGAATGTCTTTTTCATCATTGGAGACAAAGCCATTACACCCGATTTGCAATCAGGCACTATCCTGGCGGGTGTTACCAGAGACAGTGTGATCAAAGTGCTGAAAGATATGGGCATCACCGTAGAAGAACGTCCATTAAGCATTGACGAGATCATCGAAGCCCACAAAGCGGGCACGCTTCGCGAAGTTTTTGGAACAGGAACTGCGGCTACCATTTCTTTCATCAAAGAGTTGAGATACGAAGAATATACCATGCTTTTTGATGTGGAAAATTGGGCTACTGCTCCTGAAGTAAAAAGCAGAATGAATGCCATTCGCTATGGTAATACCGCTGATAAGCATTGCTGGATGATGAAGGTATAGCCAAAATATTGAATTTAATCGGCCCGAAAATGCCCGTTTTTAGGGTATTTTTCCCCGATGTTGATAATTTTTAACTTTTACGGCAATTTTTTTTTCGTTTTTAAATGAATATGACTACTTTTGCCGTCCAAAAAATAAATGGTTCATAAATGCCAACAATTCAACAGTTAGTAAGAAAAGGTAGAGAAATCATTAAATCCAAAAGCAAATCAAGAGCTTTGGATAGTTGTCCTCAACGTAGAGGTGTATGTACAAGG
>CANGIT010000002.1 GCA_947454155.1 Chitinophagaceae bacterium | reverse complement strand
TATGTACCCGATTGTGTGTACACCGTACCATTCCATTCGTAACTGTTGCAAGACGCAACTGACTCATTGCTGCTGGTAGGTTGGTTGATGGTCAAATCCATTGTTGCCACTGAATCGCAGCCATTGGCATTATTAGTAGTAAAAGTGTATGTACCCGATTGTGTGTACACCGTACCATTCCATTCGTAACTGTTGCATGATGCAACCGACTGGTTACTGCTAGTTGGTTGGTTGATGATCAAATCGAGCGTAGCCACTGAATCGCAACCATTGGCATTATTAGTAGTAAAAGTGTATGTACCCGATTGTGTGTACACCGTACCATTCCATTCGTAACTGTTGCAATACACAACTGACTCATTGCTGCTGGTTGGTTGGTTGATGGTCAAATCCAATGTGGCAGTAGAATCGCAACCTCTGGCATTGACTGTATTGAAAGTATATGTACCCGATTGTGTGTATACCGTACCGTTCCATTCATAACTGCTGCACGCGTTAATTGTATTTGTAGAAGAAGAAGGCAAACATGGGCCATTCGACACCAAGATATCTACCAGACTGATGTAACCAAATGTATAAGGTGATTCAGTCCTGATATCAAATGAAACCTCTGTATTTCCGATCACATTAAAAATGGCTGCGTTGAGGTAATCTTTGTTTAAAGAGGCATCATAGCGCTTCCATGAAGCTTCATCACTTCTTTTGATTTGAATGAAATTGGGATTAACTGAAGACTTAGTACCCCAGAATTTAACCGTGTAATTTTTTGCAGGATCCAAACCGCTCAATTTCCAGGAGCCATTGGTAGCGCTGGAGTGAGAAAAAGCGTAGTCGGTGGTGGCACTGCTAGGATAATCACCAACAGCTCCAATCGTATTTCCCGAATTCACACCAGGGCCTGCAGTGTTGAAGGTACCATCGATACGATTGACAATTTCCATGGCAATACCGGTATTAGCATTGATGGTATTGATGGCATCGGCAAGTTTTACACCTGGCCTTCCGTTGGCCACATGATTCCAGTAATTATTATTGGCATCCGGAGAAGCGGTAACCACTGCACCAAAATCAACCAGCACCCTGTTACCTACTGTAATTTCAACAGTATCCAAAGACACAGCACCATCATTATCTGTAACACTTAATTCAAATTGATACACACCATCAGTGAGGCCCGACACTGTAGTTTGAGCAGCATTGGGATCAGCGAATATTGCGGCAACAGGACCAGAGATTTTCCTCCATTGATAAGAAGTGATATTACCATCCTGGTCTGTTGAGGAAGAACCATTCAATAGGGTTGAGGAATTGGGAAGCACCACGTTGGCGTCATTTCCTGCGCGCGCAATCGGAGAAATATTTCCCTGATGCGATGAAGCCCTGTAAATATCGATAAGGCTGATGTATCCAAAAGGATTGCCTGCTTTCACCCGAATATCGAAAGTTACATCTGAAACACCAGATACCGTGAAGTAAGCGGCATTGTTATAATCCGTATTCAACACCGCGTTATACTCTTGCCAGTCATTATCACTGCTTCGTTTGATTTGTATCGACCTTTCATCCAGCAGAGTATCTTTGGCGCCCCAAAACTTGATCACATAGCTGTTACCGGGCTCCAATCCCGTAATTTTCCATTGACCGTTTGTAGCAGAGGGTTGAGCAAATGTATAATCTGCTGTAGCAGTGGCCACATAGTCTCCGATGGCCCCAAATGGAGTGCCAACGTTAACAGTGCCCGGCCCCACGATATTGAAGTTGCCATCAATTCTGTTCAACACTTCCAATCCCAAATTGGTTGTAACATTATTTGTTGTCACTGCATTCTTCAATCTTACCCCATTGTACATGGCATAAATATTATTCCAGTATCTGCCATTGGCATCGGGTGTACCCGAGAATTGAGGACCAAAATCAATTAAAATCCTTGAGCCCACAAAAACAACCACCGTGTCTTTGCCAATATTGGCAAGATCATCCGTAACAGTAAGTTCAAATGAGTATTGTCCTTCGGCAAGCCCTGAAATGCTTGTGATTGCGGAAGAAGAATTGTCAATAATGACAGATGAACCGGATAGCTGATTCCATTGATAAGAGGTGATTACACCACCGGAAGCAGAAAGTGATCCGTTCAATGTTGCAGATGAAGCAGACATTTCAAGGTAAATATCTCTGCCCGCGTTCACTACAAATGGGCCGGCCAAACGCGCGGCCAAACTATCCAAAATTGATGCAGCCATTACCCTGTTATAAAAAAGCAGATGGCCAGAATTGTTTACGTGTGTGTTGTCAAAATTAAAAGAAGAGATGATAGAGCCATCCGCATTCGCTATGCCATTCCAAAAATCAAGTGCTTTTGTACCAAATCGATTGAAGACCATATCCCTGTGTTGCGTCAGCAACGACATCTGTGTCTGGCTTAAATTATTACGAGGTTGACTGGAAGTAACCCATACAGGAATGTTGGCGGAATCACACAAACGAATGGCAGCGTCGTAATTTTCATTTTGCTCATCCATCGAATATAAATACTTGGCATCGTTGGATGGCATGTTGATGAGGATAGCATCCGGATGCAGAGCCAATGCTGCTGTGATATTATGCCCCGATACTGGAGTTGGACGACCGACAGGTGGCACATAGCCATCAGGTCTTAAACTTTGATATGTGGTATAACCTGATCCCGACAAATTGAATACTTGTGTATGCTCATTTCTTCTGTGCACATAACTGGTAAAACGGCCCACCCATGAGCTGTCGTAGGTGCTGGCGCCTGTGCCGTAAGCGGTTGAAGAGCCTAATACTACAATCTTCCAAGCATGCTGATTCGACACTTCGTCGGAATCATTGGCTGCTGCTATAAAAGGAAAACTAATTATCAACGACATCGTCAATAATGCCAATGACATAAAACGGTAACGGAGGTGAAACATAACAATTGATTTATGGTCGAGGTAAAAAATAAGCTCATTCAATAACAGTAAAACTGTGGAGTCTTTCGAGGAATAGCGTGGATTAAAAGCAAATTCTCAGTTGATGAACTTGAGAAATTTAATCAAACATCACAAATCTAATACAAGAAAAAAATGAATCATAATTTTTTAAGTACTTTTTTTAAGATATGTATCCAACCTACTCTTCAGTCAAATGATGGCTGATCAATAAAAATATTAAGATTGAGCATTGGCCAATCATACTTATATCCATCAGTATCCAATTGAAAACATGAAATACAATCAAACCCAACGCAATAAAAGTATTGAATCGGCGCGTAAAGAAAAGTAGCGAAGTGGCCCCTTCCACGATGACAGACGCCAGCAAGGCGACATAAGCCATCGAAGGATGATTGACCAACCTATTAATCAACCAAGTTCTCCATTCATTGTTTTTTTCAAAATTATAGCCCAAAGATTGACGTTGCAAAACTTCGCTCATGTGGTGCAAATTGAAAAATCCGGTACCACCAATTTTGAAACAAGCCGCCGAAAAATAAAAGAAACCAACAAAATAAATCAAGGCTTGAAAAGCCATTTTCCTCCCCTTGCCATCCTTAAAAAGAAAAGGGAAAATCACCAATACAAAGCCTGTTTGAAAATTTCGATGCCCCATACAAGCCGTAAGTGTAACATAATATAACAGAAGTAAGATGAATAAAGCGATGGCCTGTTTATAACGCTGCGGCTTCACGACCAATCCAATCATCAGGATGAATATTGTTGCATCTATAAAAACAGCTGACCAATAATTATCTAAAATCAGCTGAGGAATATGCAGTCCAAAAAAAAGCCATTGAAATACATCTACCCCCAAATCGAAAAAAATATCCCCCTTTAACCCCGAGAAGCCAACTCCGGAACACAACATAATTAACCATTCCACCAAAACTACAAGCAACAACCACTGTTGAGGTTTCAGCATTTTACCGATTCTGGCCAAAGATATCGTCAGCTTATTCATGGTTCTTGAACAATTATAGAGGAATCCAAAATGTAAAACTGATGATCAAACAACTTACCTTCATATTTCATGATACTGAGTGTATCATTTGCATGCAAAACTCCCCATCCGCACTTTTGTACATACCATCGTCCCCATTTATTGAATTGCACATCATCGGGCAATAGATTTTGACGAAACCATTGGGGGAATATTTTTTTTCGTGATTGATCTTCAAAATAAATGGACAATCGATTTCTCTTGTCATGTAGGCTATAATTGGCAAACTTATTGACCGACACCTCCAGCAGATCTTTTTTCCAATAAGGCAAATCTGTTACCGGCAAGGGATGACCATTGACTTTCAACCGAAAAATCTCATGAGTTAATTCAGGATTTTCATAACCGCTGAACATATCGTTGTATGGAAAGAAAACCATATCCATCTTTTTGAAAAAAAGAAAAGCATAGGCTGCAATAAAAATCACCGTAACAAAAAACCATTTTTTCGAATGGCGATATAATTGATATAAAAACAATCGATTCATGCGCAATAGCTACAAATGGAATCATGATTAAAAAACAATGCTTATCATTCAGCATCAATTGACAAAATTCAACAGCGATAGACACTTCATACCACAGGCAACTCAACTCACAATTCAGCAAATTGTTGGCGAATGCCTTTCCACAAATAAAAAAAGACCAGCACATAACCGACAGCGCTAACCGAAGCTGCGGCCATCACACCCAACCGCGGCACCAGTAGAAGATCAAAAAGGAGAACAAACATCAAACCCAACAAGTCTCCTTTAAAAATTGGTGCTATGTTTCCTTTTCCTATATATACGGCATTGGTAAGGGTAAGTAATCCAAGGCATACATATCCGGGCAGCATGACGAGCATGATGCGCTGCATACCAGCAAATGATTCGCCAAACAAGTTGGCGTAAAAATAATTACCGAAAAGCGCCAGTAAAACTGCGCCTGCCACTATCAGTAAAAAATAGGGCCGCATCATACGGCTCCATTCGTGATAGGTGGCAGCAATTTTTTCGGAAGCGATGAAAGGAAGCAAAGTTGAACTGATGACTGAAGAGAAATAAAGAAAGTATTGCCCCACTTTACCACATTGCACATAATTGCTGAGTGTGACCGCGTCGCAATATTTTTCAACAAAAAAATTATCTATCCTTAGAAAACAAAAATAAATCAGCGACGACAACATGATCCTGAAACCATGTGCATAAAAAGCTTTTGCATCTATGGCTGGCATCATCACTTCTTTCTTATAACTGAAGCTCATCATCAATAACCCCTGTACAAAAAACAAAAGCCCATACCCCATCCCAACACAGAACCACAAATCAAAACCCCTATGTTGTATGAACAACAAATAGCCCATGAAACTGAGGTTGGTGACCAGCAAACTGATGTTCTGCAAATTGAACCTCCGTAATGCAGACAATACTCCCTGAAACAAGATCATCATCAGGTTGCCGGAGATGAAAAAAATAATGGCCCAATTGGGTAGTCCGATTGATACCTGAAATACGGGAAATATTACAAAGATGATCAACAACAAGAGTATAAAAAAGAACAGTACTACTTTCAACAACATCCTGTGAATAGTGGCCTGCAACACAGGTTTTCCTGCAATCCACGCAATGGCCGCATAATCGAGCCCGAGACTGCATACCATCGCTACAAAATTGAAAACATAAAGTTGATTGAAATAAATACCGCTTTGGCTGGAGCCGAGCAGTCTTACAATCATCACATTGATCAGGAACACCGCCAGGTGGTTCAATAGTTTTCCTGCTATATTTTGACGTAGTATGTGTATGATATTCAAAATAAGTTTGCTTTAGTACATGCAAAACACTGATTGAAATTTATCCAACCATGAAAAACCTGAGGGAGTTCTATTTTAAACTTTTGATGATGGTACTGAATTCTGATGCGATCAAGCTGGCTCCGCCCACCAATCCGCCATCCACATCGGGCTTACCAAAAATATCGGCCGCGTTGGCAGCTTTCACCGAACCTCCATAAAGAATGGTTACGCTTTCGGCCACCTCTGCACCATACTGAGCAGCAATGACGGAACGGATGTGTGCATGCAACTCCTGCGCCTGGTCGCTGCTGGCTGTTTTGCCTGTACCGATGGCCCAGATGGGCTCGTAAGCGATAATGAATCCTTTCATTTGGTCGGCACTCAAATGAAAAATACTTTCTTTCAGTTGATTTTCTACAAATGCATTTTGTGTTTCCGCTTCACGAACAGCCAAAGGTTCACCGCAACAAAATACCGGCACCACCTCATTGGCCAATGCCAGATTTACTTTGGCAGCCAGCAATGCGTTGTCTTCGTGATAATACTCACGTCGCTCACTGTGCCCTATCAACACATAATGCACACCAATGCTATTCAGCATTTCAGCACTCACCTCTCCGGTATAAGCGCCATTTTTAGTGGATGCACAATTTTGCGCACACACGTGTATGTTAGCTTGCCCTTTCAGCAACTGCTGAATAGAAATCAGATAGGGAAATGGCACCGCCATCAACACAGCGCGTGATTTATTTAGGTCGAATTCGTTTTTCAAAATATCTTCTGCCAGCTGGATACCTTCTGTAAGTGTTAGATTCATTTTCCAGTTGGCTGCCGCAATTTGTTTTCGCATGTTGTTAATGTTGATTTGAAATTGAATATAATGTTGTGAGGACTTGTTTTTCTTTGTCGGTAAGCTGATGGCCCTTCATCTGTTTCCATCCGGCGATATGTTCAAAAGCCTTGTCTAATCGATAGCTTTCCTCACCCCAGGAAAAATCGGGCAAAAAGGAAGGCGGAAAATCGCGGTGCATCACATGGCAGCACACTCCCACCATACTGGCTGTATTGAACGAAGTGTTGATGGCCGTTCGGCTGTAATCGCCCATGACCAAACCGGCCTTGGGGCCAACTTGCACTTTATCACCCTGTCTGTTGATGGTGTAAGCCGCAGAGGCAGCATTATTCTTCACATTGCTATTGACGGTGCCCGCACCTAAATTGCACCATTCACCAATGACACTATCGCCCAAATAACCTTCATGCGCTTTATTGCTGTAGCCCATCAACATGGAATTCTTGATTTCGCCACCGGCAACACAATAGGGACCAATGGTTGTAGCGCCATAAATGGTGGCTCCCATTTTTACCGTAGCATTTTCTCCTAAGGCAAAAGGTCCTCTGATGCAAACGCCTTCCATCACCAACGCTTTTTTCCCAATGTATACCGGTCCGTGTGCGGCGTTGATTGTGCAGTACGACAAATCAGCTCCTTCTTCTATAAATATATTTTCGGGACAGACGGTTTGTACTGAAGAAGGGATTGAAGCTGCATTACGGCCTTTTGTCAACAGGAGATAATCTTCTTTTATGGCCCAATCATTATGTTGAACGATATGCCAGGGATAAAACAATTGTGGCGCTGTGTTATTTTGGGGATTATTGAGAATGGATTGATAATTGGATATGCAGGGAATGAGATGAGCGGGTATGGCAATCGCATTCTTGGGACAGGATTCGCCGATAATAATTTCAGCCTGACCTTTCAGCAACAGCGTCCACTTTTCTAGAATCGTAAGAATTCCTACACGAATATCCGCCACATGCCTGGTAAGCGACAAGGGCGCCAATGTAGCCTTGCATGCCTGTTCGTCGAGGTAAATCTTCATCGGGGTTAAAAATACTGAAACATTTTGGATGAATAAAGAGAATGAAAACAGGAAGATAAAGACAATAAAAAATCCCGAGGTAAAATACTTCGGGATTGGGTAATATGAGAACAGAAGGCCTTATTTGGCTTTCTTTTCGTAACGCTTTTTGAATTTGTCGATACGACCTGCAGTATCCACCAACACGTTTTTACCAGTGTAAAAAGGATGCGATGTGTTGGAAATCTCTAGTTTGATTACAGGATATTCCTGACCATCACCCTCCCAAACAATTGTTTCGCTGCTGTGGGCGGTAGAGCGACTGAGGAAGGTATAACCATTACTCATGTCTTTGAACACTACGGTTCTGTAACTCTTTGGATGAATTTCTTTTTTCATTTTTATCTGTTTTGCGTACGGATTTTGCCGTACAGGTTTATTTTAGAGGTGCGAAGCTAAGGTTTTTTCGCAGAAAAATTCAATTTTTAAAGGGTAATTCTAACTTTTCATGTTGATGTACTGCAAAGCGATACCCAAATCCCAGGTTTTGCTTAAGGCAATCACCTCCTGGAGGTCATCAATTTTCTTTCCGGTCACCCGGATGATGTCGTCCATGATGGCTGCCTGCACTTTCAGGCCACTGTCTTTGATGAGCTTCACGATCTTTTTAGCATCTTCCTGTTTGATGCCGTTTCTGACGGGCACTTCTTTTTTGGTGATTTTTCCGCTGGCGTAGGCCTCCTTGCTGAGGTCGTAAACTTCTGCCGCCAGGCCTTGCTTCATACTTCTGCTGATGAGCACATCTACCATCTGATCGATTTTCATTTCGCTATCACCTTCCAGCGAAAGCTTGAATTCTTTTTTATTCAGATCAATCACCACATGGGAATCTTTAAAATCGAAACGGTTGGTGATTTCTTTTTTTACCACATTGATGGCATTGTCTAATGTTTGGAGGTCTACTTTGCTAACCAGATCGAATGAAGGCATGGTAAATGTTTATGGTTTATGATTTAAGTGTTTAGGGTTAAATTTTTCAAACGCTCCCTTCAACTCCCCGCATTTTCTTTTTTATAACTCAGTTTGGCATACACCGATAGCACCAATCCGCTTATTATAAGAATAATAGCAATCATCTCGGCTTGGGTAAGGCTGTATCCTGCAGAAGCATATTGGCGGTTGACGCGCATCATTTCTATACTGAAACGCTCTGCACCATTCATCATCAGATAGATACCAAACATCAAAAATGGGGCTTTGATTTTCTTACGGAAAAGCCACAACACCCCGAACAGGAAAAGGCAGATGAGGGTTTCATACAACGGTGTAGGAAATACGGGTGATGGCAATACCCTGTTGTGTTCGTCGGCAATTCCTGGCATTAACCTTCCATCCTTATTTACATTTTGAGGATAGGTATAGGCAAACATCCATACCGGAAGAAATGAAGGCGCTACAGCGCTGGATCTTGGCACCTTATCGAGCGATGAATAAGTTCGGTCGGTGACATAAACGATTTTGTTGTCTTCAATAAACGCACCTTGTAAATAATAAGTTGCATTTTTCTTGAGACCTTCTTCAAATTCACCGGCTTTAGCCAATCTTACATTTCCAAGACTATCGCTAACATAGGCACTGTTGTAAATACCCCAGTCGCCATCTCCAGAAACTTGACATCCGATGCGCCCCAGCGCATAAGCAATCATTAGAGCAGGTGCAGCGGCATCCATCAGGTGCTTAAGTTTGATGTTCTTTTTATAGGCATACCAGCAAATGGCGATAGCGGCTACAATCAATCCTCCATAAAAAGTAAGTCCGCTTTGAGAAAAAAGCCGTTGGAGAGGATGGGCCACAAAATCGTCCCAATGCTCAAAATTATCGAACAGCTTGGCACCTAAAATTCCAAAAAGCAATCCCAGCACTACAATATCACCTACTCTGTCGTGTGGCCAAATGCGGATGACCCTGGTTTCTGGTTCTTTTAGCTGCTGCTTGTTTTTTTCATACCATTTCATGCCGGCCAAAGCCAATCCGCCAAGCAAACCGCCAAGCAAACTTCCTTCGCGGGAAAAAATAAATTCCTGTGCGCTCATCATTTCGGGCTTTGAGAAAAACAAACCCAGAATTTTAAACCCGAAGAGAAATCCGAAGATGAAATTGGTCAGCAATTCAGCAATACTTGCCGGCTTACCTACTGTGATCATTTCTTCGGTGGCCAGCAACAAGCCCATGCGCTCCTTTCTTTTCAATTCGGCCGCAATCACCAACGCCGCCACTAAAAAAGACAGTGCCACCATCACTCCAAAAGTCCAGAGCAACTGAAGGGCTTCCCACTTCACGCCGAACCAGTCTTTCAATACATAATATAGATTGGGATACATGTGGCTGAATTAACTGATTAAATTATTAGTTGCAGTACGTTTCAAATGCACCGATCAGATTTTCGGCAATCATTTGTGCGCTTCTGCCTTCGATGTTGTGTCTTTCAATCATGTGCACCAACTGCCCGTCTTTGAACAAGGCGATGGCAGGAGAAGAAGGAGGGTAAGGCAACAAATGCTCTCTTACTTTTTTCACGGCATCGATATCAAATCCTGCAAAAGTAGTGGTGATATGATCGGGTTTTTTAGGGGCATTCATCACGGCCATGATGGCTCCGGGCCTAGCTGTGCCGGCGCTGCAACCACACACCGAATTAATCATCACCAAGGTAGTACCTTGTTGGGAAAGCACATTCTCCACGTCTGAAGGTGTCAATAATTCCTGAAATCCGTTTTCAGTCATTTCCTCTTTCATGGGAATTACAATTTCTGCTGGATACATATGTAAAGGTTTAAAGGTTTACAAGTTCAATGGGTTCTATGAGTTCAATGGTTTCAATGCCTGCCTGTCGGCATACAGGAGTTCAATGAGTTTAAAGCATCACTAATTACAAATCACTAACTACAAATCACTAACTACAAATCATCAAATTATCAAATCATCAATACCCCAATATTTTCAACATACTTTGGGCGGTTTGTTCTTTACGGTAGACCCAATCAACCAGCTTGCCATTTTTATCATGTCCGATAATGATGTGTTTGGGCGATGGAATCATACAATGCTTGATGCCGCCGTAACCGCTGATCTGGTCTTGATAAGCGCCAGTATGAAAGAAGCCCACATAAAGCGGTTCTCCGTCGCCGATTTTTGGAAGAAAAACTTCATTGATATGTTCTTCCGAATCGTAGTAATCATGGCTATCGCAGGTGATTCCGCCTAATACCACACGCTGGTATTCGTTGTCCCATTTATTAATGGGCAGCATAAGAAATTTCTCTCCAATGCCCCATGTATCGGGCAATGTTGTAATGAAAGAGGAATCGATCATGTACCACACCTCACGGTCGTTTTGCATTTTCTGACCAATCACACTGTAAACATGGGCCATGCTCTCCCCTACGGTATAGCTGCCAAACTCGGTAAAGATGTTGGGCATTTGCACCTTGTTGCGTTTGCAGGCATCTTTGATATTGCGCACAATTTCGTCTATCATGAACTGATAGTTATACTCAAAACCGAGTGAATGCTTGATGGGAAATCCGCCTCCGATATTGATGGAATCGAGCTCGGGACAAATCTTTTTCAGCTGGCAATACAGGTTAATCACTTTATTCAGCTCACTCCAGTAATAAATATCATCTTTGATGCCTTTGTTGAGGAAGATATGCAGCATCTTCAGTTGGAAACGGTGCTCGTTGCCTTCAATCTTATCTACATAAAACTCCAGTATATCCTTGGCACGGATGCCCAATCTGGAGGTGTAAAAAGGGAAATTCGGTTCTTCTTCTGCAGCCACACGGATACCGAGATTGAAAGGCACTTTCACCGACTTGATGTATGCTTTCAGCTCTTCTTTGTTGTCCAGGATGGGAATCACATTTTTAAAGCCGCTGTTGAGCAATCCTGCAATTCTTTGGGTATACATCTTCTGCTTGTATCCATTACAAATGATATAAGTATCCTTGTTGATTTTCTTTTTGGCGTATAACTTTTTGATGATATCGATATCGTAGGCAAAAGAAGTTTCCAGATGAATGTCGTTTTTCAAGGCTTCTTCCACTACAAAGGAAAAATGAGAGCTCTTGGTGCAATAACAATAATTGTATTTGCCGGTGTACTTGTGCTTTTTGAAAGCATGGGCAAACATGGCCTTGGCCTTATTAATCTGCTTGCCGATTTTAGGCAGATAGCTCACCTTGAGCGGTGTACCATATTTTTCAATGAGCGCCTTGATGTCTTGCGAATTATATTGCAGGTAGCCATTGACCAGTTTAAAATCTTCCTGAGGGAAGTTGAAGGTCTGATTGACCAGGTCGCTGTAAGTGTTGTTCATGCTATCCTGAAACTTCATTGAAAGTGCTGATTTTTAATGGGGCGTAAAGATACCACTAATCAAAGAAATTGAAATAAAAATCCGGATACATTTCTGCATCCGGACATGATAAAAATAAGATGAGGCTGATTATTTTACAGAAGCCACCAATTTCTTGAAAGACTCAGGCTCATTCATCGCCATGTCGGCCAATACTTTACGGTTGAGGTCGATGTTTTTAGCGCTCAGTTTGCTGATGAACTGGCTGTAAGTCATCCCTTCTTCTCTCACGGCGGCATTGATACGTGCGATCCACAAAGTGCGGTATTCGCGTTTTTTCAATTTACGGCCTACATAGCTGTAAGTGAGACCTTTCTCCATCACGTTTTTCGCGACGGTGTATACATTTTTTCTTTTGCCGTAATATCCTTTAGCGGCTTTTAATATTCTTTTGCGACGAGCCCTGCTGGCTACTGCATTTACTGAACGTGGCATGTTTTAATTTTTTTAAAGTTAATAGTTGGTTGTCTTTCGCAGGGATTATTTCATACCCAGCAGTCTCTTCACGAAATGCAGGTTGGCGTCTGCAACAGTTCCATCGATACGCATGTTACGTTTGCGTTTGGTGGATTTTTTGGTGAGGATGTGACGTTTGAAAGCTTTCTGGAAAGTGATTTTACCTGAACCGGTAACTTTAAAGCGCTTTTTGGCGCTGCTGTTGGTTTTAACCTTTGGCATCGTATAACTTTTTTTAGTTACTCCCTGCTGGCGTTCCGAACAGACGGAAACTTATGGAGCCGTGTGGGAAATGTCGAAATTTTGTTTCGGGTCGCAAAAGTAGGATAAATAAGCTGAAAAGGAAAAATTTTAGAAAGAAAATTGGCTTTGCCATTCAAATTTAGTGCCCAACCACAAAAACAAGGCAACTGATGACGCTTTTTAAACAAGTCGCATACTCATGGCACCAACGGAATCTTCATCAGCGCCAGCACATACAAAACAATAATCAAAATGGAATACAATATGGAAAAACGAATGACCTGTCGCTTTTTTTCGAGAAAATAATAACTGACCAATGGAATGACCTGCAAGGCGTGAACGGCCAGAAAATGAGCCACCCTCAAATCACCAAATTGGGTGCTCCAGTTCACAAAAGGCAGTCCCGCCCCTCCATCCTCACCACCTACAGTGTGCTTCATGATGCGATACATGTAACCTCCAGCCAGCGTAAACACAACAAAAACCAACATTCCCAAACGGATGCCCCAGGTATAATGCTGACTGATCGGCATTTTTTTCTGCATGAAAAGGGAGATCGTCACATAAATCATCACTAATGAAAACATCAATATCATCAGCAACAATAATGAATGCAACATCAGGTTGAAAGGATCCGAGTCGTTGAAATGAGAAGGAACCCCTCTGACACTTTGAAGGGTAACAATGGACGTTTCGGCTAACAGTGCGATGGTAATCAAGAAAGAACATATGGCTCTTACACTTTTTGAATGGAGATGATAGATCATCCAGCCAATGGACCAAACCGTGATTGCGGTTGAGAAATAATATTTCAGGGGTTTAGACCAGGCATTAACGCCTAAAATGGTTTGATGAGATGAGATCAGCAACCCTAAGCAGATGAACCCTGAGATGATATTGAAAAAACCGAACCAGAAAAGCAATTTGTTTCTCTTATTCAGTTCAGAAAAAAATTCGAGCATAGCCAAAATAACTGTTGAATGTACAGGTGTTTAAAATCAGTTTTGGCTTTTACGAGATATTGAAAAATAAAAATAATTACAAATGACTATATATTTAAATTTTGCAATAGTTTTTTTTTAAAAATAAAATCAACAGAAAACAAAAAGCCACCTCGAAAAAGAGATGGCAGTTATATTTTTAGGACTTCTAGCTTATTCAGCAGGAGCATCGTTCTTGGGCTGTTCTTCTGCGGCGGTTTTCTTTTCCACCAGCTTACCCAAATCGGAGGCTTTCTTTTTGTTCTGCTGCGATTTAGGGGCAAACATCACCAGCATTCTCTTTCCTTCCATTTTAGGCATTCCTTCGAGTGCGCCAAAATCTTTGAGACGATCGGCAAATTTCAGCAACAACAACTCTCCTCTTTCCTTGAACATGATGGCCCTTCCTTTGAATTGAACATGAGCTTTCACTTTATCGCCTTCAGAAAGGAATTTCTCGGCGTGTTTGACTTTAAACTCGAAATCATGATCATCTGTATTGGGTGTGAAACGAATTTCTTTAACCTCGCTGGTCTTTGCCTTGGCCTTCATTTCCTTCTTCTTCTTCTTCTCTTCGTAAAGAAATTTATTATAGTCGATGATTTTGCAAACCGGCGGATTGGCACCTGGAGAGATTTCAACGAGATCAAGTACTTGCGACTGTGCGATTCTTAATGCCTCCTGTGTATTATAGATACCCGGAGTAACATTTTCCCCCACCAAACGAACCTCAGGGACTCTGATCATTTGATTGGTGCGATGTTCTTGCTGTTGTTCTTTTCTGAATCTGGGGTTGAATGCGCCCCTCGGAGGTCTGGGTGGAAATGCCATTTAATAGTTTTAGTTTACAATTTTATTTTAGAGACCAAATGTAGAATATTTTTAGATTAATCTCCTCTTCTCTCGGCGATTTCTGCCGTTACATCAGCAATGAATTCAGGCACAGGCTTTGCCCCCAAATCACCTTTACCTTGTCTTCTGATGGAAATCATGCCTTCATTCATCTCTTTTTCACCTACCACCAGCATATAGGGCACTTTCATCATTTCGGTATCCCTGATTTTCTTGCCGATCTTCTCGTTCCTGTCGTCAATTTCCACTCTTACACCGGCTTTTTTCAAATCATTCATAACAGATGTGGCGTAATCCATGAACTTATCGCTGATGGGCAGAATCTTCACCTGCAATGGCGCCAGCCAGGCCGGGAATTTCCCCGCATAATGTTCGAGCAGGAACCCGATGAATCTTTCGTGTGTACCCAAAGGCGCACGATGAATGATCAAAGGCACATCCGATGTGTTGGCCTGTGTGGTATAAGACAATTTGAATTTGTTGCCACTGTTGAAGTCCACCTGATTGGTAGCCAATGTAAATTCTCTTCCAATAGCGCTCCAGATTTGCACATCAATTTTAGGCCCATAGAAAGCGGCCTCATCCTGTACTTCGATAAAAGGAATATTGGAATCGATGAGCACCTGACGAACCATGGCTTCAGTTTGTTCCCATAATTCAGGCTCATTGATGTATTTCTGTCCGCGTTTGGCCGGATCATGCAAACTCAACCGCATCACATATTTGTCAACGCCAAATATCTTGAAATACTTCAGGTACATTTCATTCACGCTTCTGAACTCATCGGCAAACTGTTCTTTGCTGCAGTAGATGTGCGCATCGTTCATGTGCAGACATCTCACTCTCATCAAGCCAAACAATTCACCGCTTTGCTCATAACGGTAACAAGTACCGTATTCGGCGATTCTGAAAGGAAGGTCTTTATAGCTTTTGGGCTCGGCATCAAACACTTTGTGATGATGAGGACAATTCATGGCTCTGAGATAATATTTGGTGCCATCCAGTTCCATAGGCGGAAACATACTGTCGGCATAATAAGGCAAGTGACCACTGGTGAGGTACATGGCTTCTTTGGCGATATGCGGTGTCACCACTCTTTTGTAGCCGGCAGCCGCTTCGGTTTCTTTCGCCAGTTTTTCAAGCTCTTCGATTACGATGCCTCCATTGGGCAACCATAAAGGCAAACCTTGTCCTACCATGTCGTCCATGGTAAAGATGCCTAGTTCCTTGCCCAGTTTACGGTGATCTCTTTTCTTGGCTTCTTCCAGCATCAGCAAATACTCATCGAGTTCTTTCTGGCTGGGAAAAGTTACACCATAGATACGGGTGAGCTGTTTGTTTTTCTCATCCCCTTTCCAATAAGCACCGGCCACACTGGTCAGTTTGATGGCTTTGATAAAGCCGGTAGCGGGAATATGTGGTCCACGGCAGAGATCAGTGAAACTGCCTTGTGTGTAAAAGCTGATTTCTCCGTCCTTGAGATTATTAAGAAGATCAAGTTTATATTCATCCCCCTTGTCGGTGAAATATTGAATGGCTTCGGCTTTAGGCATTGCTTTGCGCAAGAATGGATTGTTCTGCTTGGCAAATTCATTCATTTTTTTCTCCAGCACAGCCAAATCATCTTCACTCATTTTGGCATCACCCAAATCGATATCGTAATAAAACCCTTTGTCAAGGGCTGGACCAACCCAAAATTTGGCATGTGGAAAAACATCCTGAACGGCTTCCGCCATCAGATGTGCCGAAGAATGCCAGAAAGTATTTTTTCCTTCGTTATCATCCCATGTCAATAACTTAAGTGAACTGTCTTTATCAATAGCGCTGTTGAGGTCTACCACTTCTCCATTCACATTTGCGGCCAGTACTTTGCGGGCCAAACCTTCGCTGATGGAGCGGGCTACATCCATGGCAGTACTGCCTGCCGCATATTCTCGAACCGAACCATCGGGTAATGTAATCTTTATCATTTGTTTTTATCTGCTTTTACGGGCCCAAATTTAACGAAGTCTTTGCCTATTAGCGAATCTATCGTAAAGAATTTAGAATAATTCATCATTATTTTTGTCGGGCAAAAAATAACATCATGATCAGACCCTTGCTTTTCATTTCTTTTCTTTTGATGACGATGGTGGCTCAAAGTCAGAAAATCATCGGTCAATGGAAAGGTCAGTTTATCGACAAAAGCTCTTCCGTTGGAGATTTGGCCGGCGATAAATGTGATTATGTTTTAGAACTGGAAATGAATGGCAACAAGATTTCGGGCTCTTCTTACACCTATTTCACCGAGGGCGGCATCAAATACTACACCATCTGCAAACTGGAGGGCAGTTTCAATAAAAAAACAAAAGCGCTGGAGGTAAAGGAAACCCAACGCGTAAAAACCAACATCCCCAGCAACATCCGCAATTGCTATCAGGTGCACAAACTCACTTATTTTAAACAGGGCGATACCGAAACACTTGAGGGCGATTGGATGCCGGCGCCCAACCAGGATGGCTCCTGCGGATTTGGCATTACCCAGTTGACCAGAAGAACTTTAATGCAGACTTACCCGGGGTTTGCCAAAAACAAAACAGCTTCACCTCCATTAGCCCAAAAAAATACAAAGGTCTCACCTAAACCCAGTCCCAAGCCCGCACCAAAAACCTCTACTGCTGTTGCCAAAAATGATGTCAATACAAAAAATCAATCTACTGCTAAACCTGCCGAGACACTCACTGATAAGAAAAATCTAACGGCAACACCCAAACAAGATATCGCTACAGTAATCAACGTTGATCCCAAGTTGGAAAAAAGAAAAAGTACAGTTCTGAAAACCATAGAAGTGGAGAAACCTGTCATTCGGGTGGATTTATACGACAATGGCGAAATCGATGGCGACAGCATTTCTTTATTCTTCAATGGCAAGCTGCTGCTTTCTAATAAAAAGCTGACCGACAAGGCCATCACCCTTAACCTCACCCTTGAACACGACGATCAGCCCAATGAGCTGGTGATGTTTGCCGAAAACTTGGGTGCCATAGCGCCTAACACTGCCTTGATGGTGGTTACAGATGGCCCTAACCGTTATGAAATCCGCATCACCTCCGATCTTGAAAAAAGCGGCATGATCCGTTTCGTACATAAATCACCCAAGCCATAAAATGACTGCCGAATCACAACGACCTGTTATCAATGTTCACAAAACCGGACTTGATTATTTTTTTGAATGGGGCGCTTTATTGCTCATTATTTCCATGTGGATTTACGCAGGCTGTCATTACCCCCAACTACCCAATACCATCCCTGTACATTATGGCGCCAGCGGATATGCCGATGGATTTGGCTCGAAAACAACTTTGTTTATACTTCCGGGAATTGTAACTGCGATCAACATACTGCTGCGTTTGGTAAATCGCTTCCCTCACAAATTCAATTATCTCACCAATATCACTCCCGAAAACGCTGAAATGCACTACAGGAAAAGCATGCGACTGTTACGCTATTTGCAGTTTTTCATATCGTTGCTGTTTTCTTACATAGTTTTTAAAGAAGTGAACGATGCCAGCAGTCAATATTCCAAACTGGATGTCTGGTTTATGTTTGTATTCTTTCCTGGATTGCTGATTCCTACGGTATATACCATTTACACTTCACTTACTTCCAATAAGTCAAAACAAAAAAAATAAAGTTTAAAACTTGAAGTTCCAGGTAACGGAAGGAATGATGGGGAAAATAGAAACTTGCTTGGCTTGTATCTGCAGATTGCCACTGAGCGCCTCTCCCGTTTGATCGTAGTAGATGAAATAAGGATTTTTTCGGCTGTAAGCATTATAAACACTGAACACCCACTCTGTCTTCCATTTCCTCCCTTCATTTTTCTTAGGCGTAAGAATGGCAGAGAGATCGAGGCGGTGGTATGAAGGCAATCGATATTGGTTGATGCGGCTATACTCTTGCGTGAGTACACCGTTCACGATATAAAAACGTTGTGGCAGCGTGGCTGCATTGCCAGTACCATAAACAAACGTGGCCGACAACTTCCATTTTTTACTGAGCTCATACATGGCCACCACACTGAGATCGTGGCGACGGTCGTATTTGGCAGGATACTTCTCTCCGAAATTCAGTGAATCAAATTTGCGCCAGGTCCAGCTGAGCGTGTAGCCAACCCAACCGGTGAGCTTGCCCTTGGTTTTGTTCACCAGCAACTCTGCTCCGTAACTCCAGCCTTTGCCAAACACAAATGAGTTTTCGGTATCATCCAGCGAGTTGGGTGTGTAGCCTTCGCGGTATTCTATCTGATGATCCATTTGTTTGTAATATACCTCCAGTGAGGTCTCAAACATTTTGTCCTTGAAATTCCTGAATAAACCGGCCGCATACAACCAGCTGATTTGCGGCTGCACTTTGTAGGTGGAGGGCACCCAGATGTCGGTAGGCAAAGTGGTTCCTGAATTGCTGACAAGATGAATGTATTGCAGATTGCGGGTAACCGAAGCCTTCAAGGAGGTTTCATCGTTTAGGGTATAACGCAGGGTGGCTCTGGGTTCGAGACCGCCATAAGTTTTTACCACTTGCCCCTTGCCATACACCACGCTGTCTGTTCGGTTGCCGTCGGCATCTTTCTGATAAATGGTATTGGGCCCCACCTGCTGAAACATACTATAACGGAGTCCGGCTTGCAATTGCAATTTAGGCGACACCTCCCAATCATCCTGTAAAAAAACGGCTGCTTCTCGGGCATATTTCACTGATGCATTTTGCGGATTGAAAACTACAGAATCCTGACGGCCACTCACTACCGAAGGGGTAAACCGATGGAAAGTGTAAAGTCCGCCAAATTTTACTTTATGCTGTGCATAAGGATAATAGTCCCAATCCTGCTTGATACTGAGGTCTTTGATGCCAGAAGCCAGTTGCACTTCAAAATTGTTTTGCAGCGCCTTGAAAGTAAAATGATAATCATTATACACCGCGGTGGTATTGGCAAACAACTTCTTGTTGAAAACATGGTTCCAACGCACTGTACCTGTACCGTTACCCCAAGGGATTTTAACGTTCAGGCTTTGACGTGAGTTTTTGAAATCGAAGACATCCCTTCCGAAGTAACCACTGACATACAGCCTGTCTTTGTCGCTGAATTTGTAATTGGCTTTGGCATTCAAATCATAGAAATAATACCCCGAACCATGAAACTGACTCGAATCGCTGATAAAAGGTTTAGTGAGCGCATCGATATAAGTGCGACGTGCCGAAATGATAAAAGAGGATTTGTCTTTTTTGATGGGGCCCTGCACGGATAATCTTGAAGCAATCAACCCAATGCCGCCATCCACTTGAAAGCGCTGATTGTTTCCTTCCTTCATCGCCACATCCAGGACGCTCGACAGGCGTCCGCCATATTGCGCAGGCATACCGCCTTTGATGAGGGAAACGTTTTTAATGGCATCTGCATTGAACACCGAGAAAAAGCCAAAAAGATGTCCGGTATTGTACACCACCGCATCATCCAGTAAAATCAAATTCTGATCGGGGCCGCCACCTCTCACATAGATACCCGAGCTTCCCTCTCCGGCGTTTCTTACACCAGGCATCAACTGTACCACTTTGAGCAAATCCACCTCGCCCAAAAAAGCAGGAATAGATTTGATCTGCTCTATCGGCAAAGTCACTTTGCCCATTTGTGCAGACTTCAGATTATTGTCGCGTTTCTGACTCACCACCACCACATTTTCACCCATTGGTCCAACGCCCGTCATGCCCACATTTATCGTTGTATCCTTATGCAGGTCGAACTTGAGTGATTGTGCAGCATAGCCCACATAAGATACATTGAGGGTTTGTTCTCCTTCTTTCAATGTGATGGAAAAAAAACCGTAGGTATTGGTCAGTACATTTCTGCCGCCGCCTTTCACGCTGATGGTTGCTCCTATCAATGTTTCACCGGTGAACTGATCTTTTACATAACCATTGATAGTGTTTTTTTTAGTGGGTTGCTGAGCCTGCAGCGAAATCTTCAGCAAAAGACAGCACAATAAACTAAATGCAGTACGGAATTTCATCTTTGGATTATTTTAAGGAAACAGAATCTTTTAATTCGCCACAATGCAGCATGGTGGCTTTATATTCAGGATGCTTCTTGCCCAAGTAAGGATTAACGATTATGGCACTGTTGCTGATCCAATTGGCGGCAATGGAATCATCAAAAGCCATCGGACAATTTTGCAAATACAAGGTTGGACCTTCGTAGCGAATCGCCTGAAAGAGTGAAGGGTACATCATGTCGGTCAGACTGCTGAAATCCCTGCGCATCTCTTTGATGTCGTGCTGTTGCAAAATCGATTCGGCATTCAGTTTCAAGTCAGACAAAGTATAAATGACAGTATTATAGATGGACGCCGTGTCCTTTTTCAATTCAACTGTATCGATGGCATTCAATGCTTCGATGAAATCCTTCGCATTGGCTTTCACTGCCTGCGTATCAGCCTCCACAAAAGCATCCTTAAGCGCCAGGTAATTTTTCATGACCATTTCGATATGGGCATTGAATGCCGCACTGTGTTTTTTCACAGCAAGGGATTGATTTTTCTCTTCATTTTTTGGGGAAGATGGCTTCAAAAAAAGCTGATATATCAAGGTGAGTACGCCGGCGGTAAGGATCACCACTAAAATTCGGTTACGGTTCATGTTGCTAGATTTTGTGCAAATTAAGCAAAAGGGACTGGATACTGGATACTAGATACTGGATACTGGATACTGGATACTGGATGCTGGATACTGGATACTGGATGCTGGATACTGGATACTGGATACTGGATACTGGAAGCTGGATACTGGAAACTGGATGTGAGACACCTCTAACAAATAACAGTATAAACAATTAAACCCTAAACCTTCAAACCTTATGAACATACTAAACCTTACTTTTGCAAAAAAATTGAAATGCTGCTCGGATTACAAAATGTGACCTTCGAATTTGGTGCCCGTACAATTGTGGAAGATGCTACATGGCATATACAACCCAATGAACGAATTGGACTGATTGGCTATAACGGAACCGGAAAATCTACCCTGCTAAAAGTATTAACTGGCGAATACACCCCCTCCAAAGGCACAGTGGAAAAAGGAAGAGAAACTACCATTGGCTTTCTGCACCAAGATCTATTGGGATTCGACACCGAGGATTCCATACTCGAAGTTGCGATGGGTGCTTTTGAGCGCGTTAAGCAACTGGAGAAAGAGCTGGAAATCATGGGCGAAGAGCTGGCCAGAACCGGCGACGAGAAACTGGCCAATGATTATGCCGAATTATTACATGAAATGGATGTGCTCGATGGCTATAGCATCCATCACCGCACCGAAGAGATATTACAAGGGTTGGGCTTTTCCAATGCCGAACTTCACAAACCTTATAAGCTTTTCAGCGGAGGATGGCGCATGAGAGTGTTGCTGGCTAAAATGATATTGATGCACCCCGATGTGCTGCTGCTCGATGAACCAACGAACCACCTTGATTTACCTAGTATCGAATGGCTGGAAAAATATCTGCAACATTACCAGGGAGCCGTGGTCATTGTATCGCACGACCGCTTCTTCCTCGACCGCATGTGCACGAAGATTGTTGAACTCTATCAGCAAGAACTCCATATCTATTCCGGTAATTATTCTTACTACGAAAAAGAAAAGGAGATTCGTATTGAGATGCAGAAAAAGGCCTTCGATAATCAGCAAGACTATATCCGTCAGCAAGAAAGATTCGTAGAGCGCTTCAAAGCCAAAGCCAGCAAGGCCGCACAGGCACAGAGTATTGTAAAACGACTCGACAAACTGGAACGTATCGAAGACGTGGAGATTGAAAGACCAAACATTCGTATCAACTTTTCGGTGGAACGTCAACCGGGCAAAGTGATTTGCACACTGAAGAACATCTCCAAACGATTTAAAGATATTGAGATTGTAAAAAATACCGGAGCAGAAATTGAACGTGGCGACAAGATCGCTTTGATTGGGGCAAATGGCAAAGGCAAATCGACCATGCTGCGCATTATTGCCGGTGGTGAAGCTTTTGATGGCGAAAGAGAATGGGGACACAATGTGAAAGAATCCTTCTATGCCCAGCATCAGCTGGAAGCGCTGAACCTCAGTAATGACATTTTGCAAGAGATGCAGGAAGCCCGCAGTGGTAAAAACGACCTTGAACTCAGAGCACTGCTCGGCTCGTTTCTGTTCAGCGGCGATACCGTGGAGAAGAAAATCAAAGTATTGAGTGGAGGTGAAAAAGCGAGAGTGGCACTGGCCAAAGTGATCGCCAGCAAAGCCAACTTCCTGATGCTCGATGAACCGACGAACCACCTCGACATCCACTCTGTGGACTTATTGGTGGAAGCCCTCAACAAATACGAAGGCAGTCTCATTCTGGTGAGCCATGATCGTTATTTCATCAGCCGCATTTCCAACAAAATATGGGAAATTGACGACCATAAAATCCGCGAATTCAAAGGCACCTACGCCGAGTGGGAAGACTGGAAAGAAAGAAGAGAAAAAGAAATGGCCGCCAATAAAAAAACGGAAGTCGCTGCAGCACCTGTTGCAGTTGCACCCAAGCCCGAACCGGTTAAACAGGTCAGCAACGATCAGAAAAAAGAACAACAAAAATTGAAAAACCGTTTCAATCAACTGGAATTGAAATTAGCAGAGTTGAACAAATCCAAGCAGCATGCAGAAGCTCAACTCGCAAGTGCTGACATCTATGGCAACAAGGAAAAATTTCAAACAGCCGAAAGCAACTATAATAAAATCACTGCTGAATTGGATGCAGTCACAAAAGAATATGAGCAGGTATTTGAGCAGTTGATAGACTAAACAAGAAAATGTAGAATATTAAATGTAAAAGGTAGAAGTTAACTCATTTTTTATGCAGGCACTTTCTGCTGATAAACTGTATTGTTTACATTTTACAATTTGTATTCTAAATTCTACATTAAAACAACTCTCCCTGATTGTCATTCACCGACTTCTCCTCCCATTCCATTTCCACCGATTTGGAATAATCGGTCAACTTGGCGCCTAATGCTTTCCAGCCCATCACTTCCACCAGATCGGCCACTTTGAATTTCTTCACCTGAATCTGTTGCCCGCGGCCGGACTGTACTTTCAAAATGGGATTCGATGCTGTAGTCACCGCTTCCAGTACATTATCTTTGCCTTCCTTGATGAAGAAGAATTTGGTATTTAGCGTAGATGTTTCAATCTTGAAGCGCTTGATGTTGTATTGTAGCTTGTCGTTGTCGAGGTACACGGCTGTGATCACTTTATCGGTGATGTATTTTTCGATGTGCAAAATCTTTTCCGGATCGAAACGTTGGGTGAGTTCCTGGTCTATTATTTCGTAATGGCCATCATTATAAATCACCAGGATTCTGTCTTCCGCGTCAAACATGCCCAGGTATTGTCCTTTGTCTTCCACATTTAATCGGCCAAATTTATCGTCGAACCAGAGTTTCTTAGCGCTTAAAGTAGATTTGCCCGCTTCTTTGAATTTCACCGATTTGATGGGATACTTGGTCACCTGATTGCCGATGCTGCCACGTCCTTTGATTTCCAATTCTTCGAAATAGAAATCAAGCTCCTTGATTCTGGCACTGCAGTTGGGACTGAGCATCACCTTCACTTGTTCAGCCTCACCGTTGGGGTTAGCCGAAAAATAATGCACCTTGCTTTTTTCCGAACCTTTGGTAAGGTCATATTCTTTCTCGCGTGTGATGCCGGTAACATTGAAACGCTTGGCGTAACTCACGCCTGTTTTAGCATCTACATAAATCATATTGTAGGTAGTGCGTTCATCGTTCTTCTGAAACACCGCCACATGGATGATGTCCTTACCGATAAACACCTTGTCGGATACCCTCACCACCTTCATGATACCGCCTTTAGTGAAGGCGATGATATCATCGAGGTCGCTGCATTCTACCACAAATTCATCCTTCTTCAATGAAGTGCCAATAAACCCATCGGCGTAGTTGACGTATAATTTGGTATTGGCGATGGCCACAGTCTTGGCCTGAATCACGTCGAACATTTTGATTTCGGTCTTGCGCTCGCGTCCTTTGCCGTATTTTTTCAGCAAGTTCTCATAATATGCCACCGTATAATCCACCAGGTTGTCGAGATCATGCTTCACCTGTTTGATTTCATTCTCCAGCCCTTTGATCTGATCGATCAGTTCATCGATATCCAAGCGATAAATTCGACGCACAGGTTTTTCGGTCAACTTCAAAATATCTTCACGGGTCACCTCTCTTTTCAGCTTTTTCTTGAATGGATCAAAAGCTTTGTCTATAGCGAGAATGACCTTATCCCAGGTTTCATGTTTCTTTTCTAACTCTTTGTAAATTTTCTCTTCGAAGAAGATTTTTTCGAGAGAGGTATAATGCCATTTTTCTTGCAATTCAGACAACTTGATTTCGAGTTCTCTGCGCAACAGGTCTTTGGTGTTTTCGGCTGATATTTTCAGCAGTTCGGTTACGGTGAGGAATCTGGGTTTCTGATCGACAATCACACAGGCGTTGGGCGAAATGCTCACTTCACAATCGGTGAAGGCATATAAGGCGTCGATGGTGATGTCGGGCGAGATGCCGGGCGCCAGCTCCACAATGATTTCCACTGCCGCCGCGGTATGGTCGGTTACTTTCTTGATTTTGATTTTCCCTTGGTCGGTGGCCTTTACGATACTTTCCATCAACTGTGTGGTGGTAACACCGTAAGGAACGCTTTTGATGATCAGCGTTTTTTTGTCTTGCTCTTCAATAGTGGCTCTAACCCTTACCTTCCCTCCTCTTTTTCCTTCATTGTAATTGGAGGCATCCATGGTGCCGCCGGTTTGGAAATCGGGCAGTATTTCAAACTTCTTTCCGCGCAAGGCTTTGATGGAGGCTTCAATAAGTTCGCAGAAATTATGCGGCAGAATTTTGGTAGCCAACCCAACAGCAATCCCTTCTGCACCTTGCGCCAGCAGCAAAGGAAACTTCATCGGCAATGTCACCGGTTCGTTTTTACGACCATCATAGCTCAGCTGCCAGTTGGTGGTTTTGGCATTAAATGCCACTTCCAGCGCAAACTTGCTCAAACGCGCCTCAATATATCTTGCCGCCGCCGCATCATCTCCGGTGCGCACATCACCCCAGTTTCCCTGTGTGTCGATCAGCAGGTCTTTTTGTCCGAGGTTCACAATCGCATCGCCGATACTGGCATCGCCATGGGGATGGTACTGCATGCTTTGCCCGATGATATTGGCCACTTTATTGTAACGACCATCGTCCATTTCTTTCATGGCATGCAGGATGCGACGCTGAACGGGTTTCAAGCCATCTTCCACTGCAGGAACCGCACGTTCCAGGATCACATAAGATGCGTAATCGAGGAACCAGGTTTTATATTGACCACTTACGCCTTTGTCGCTGTGCTGGTATTCTTCTGTTGATTTCTTTGCCATCCAATTCTGAATTAAATTTTCTCTTTATAGGGTTGTTGTATCCGGTTCGGATTTGGATTTGTATTTCACGTCGAAGTCTTTCATCTTTTCCAATTTTCCCTGCACATCAAACATGTCCATCGCAATCATCACTTTCAAACGCCAGAGCAAGTAAAGGTCACCGGTAGTATGCTTAGATTTGTTGATGCAGTTGTGTATGATTTTGGATGCTTTCTGAAAATCAGGCATGATGTATTTTTTCAGCTCAGCATCGAAATAATCATATTCAAATTGTACCAGCTTTTTGCCGCCTTCCAAAATGCGCACGCCTTTGTTTTCTGAGGCGATTTTTGTCCACTCATCCGGATCCACTTCAAATTCACTCAGGGTAATTTCTCTAGCCAGTTTCTTGGCTTTCAAAAATTCTTTGGGTTGAATTTCACTGAGCTTCGTAGGATAGAAAATATTTCCTTTCTCATTAATGAAGGGAAGATTGTTGAGGTAAAGGATGTACACCCTGCGCTGAAATTCTTTCATAAAAGGCAACATCCAGTAATACCCACAAACATCATGACTGTTTTGCGCCGCCCAAATCCATATTTTCTCTTCAGGATTTTCATTCAATAGTGTTGCAAGATGAGCCATGGTTTGATAATCATCTTCCGCTTCCGGGTGAAACAGCCCTTCGCCATCGCCACCAGCCAGCACATCCCTCCACCATTGTTTACGGGCGTCAATACCTTCGGCTGCATAAATATTGTCAAGAGGCCCTACCGCCCAATCGTCTTTGATCTGCACCACTTCCCCCTGCATCGATTCGTCTAATTCAATTGCGGCTTGTAAAATTCTCACATCTGCCTCATTAAAAACTATGTGTATCATTCAAATTATGTTTGTCGTTTGTCGTTTGTCGTTTGTTGTTTGTTGTTTGTTGTTGAGGAATTTGTGATTATTCATTTATGATTAATATCCTATGATTATTTCATCAACTCATCTTTTCAATTAAACAAATCATCAAATCTTCAAATCATCAAATCATCAAATCATTTTCCCTCTTCCACCAAATCCAATTCCACTCTCAGATTATCAATAATAAAATCCTGGCGTTGTGGGGTGTTTTTGCCCATGTAATATTCCAGCAATAATTGCAAATGTTCGCCCTGATCCATGATCACCGGTTGCAGGCGCATATCTGCAGTGATGAATCGGGCAAACTCATCGGGACTGATTTCACCCAAACCTTTGAATCGGGTGATCTCGGGCTTGTTACCAAGTTTTTTTACAGCGGCCTGTTTCTCCGATTCGTCGAAACAGTAAATAGTTTCCTGTTTGTTCCTCACCCTGAATAAAGGTGTTTCCAAAATATAAACGTGACCATTCTTCACCAGGTCGGGAAAAAATTGCAGGAAAAAAGTCATCAACAACATGCGGATGTGCATGCCATCCACGTCGGCATCTGTAGCGATGACGATATTGTTGTAACGCAGATCTTCGTAACTCTCTTCAATGTTCAATGCATGTTGCAAAAGATTGAACTCTTCATTTTCATATACCACTTTTTTGGTCAGTCCATAGCAATTGAGCGGCTTACCTCTCAAACTGAAAACGGCTTGTGTATTTACATTTCTTGCTTTGGTGATGGAGCCGCTGGCACTGTCGCCCTCGGTGATGAATATGGTGGATTCTCTTTGTTTTTCGATGATGGTTTCCTTGTCTTTTCCGGTAGGCTCATCGTTGTAATGATATTTACAATCGCGGAGTTTCTTGTTGTGCAAATTGGCTTTTTTAGCACGTTCATTCGCCAGTTTTTTGATACCGGCGAGTTCTTTCCTTTCTCTTTCGTTTTGCTCAATCCTTCTTTTTAACGCATCGGAAACCACAGGGTTTCTATGCAGAAAATTATCCAGCTCTTTCAGTAAAAAATCGCCCACGAAATTCTTCATGGTGGGACCATTTTCATATACCGTCTGAGAGCCTAATTTGGTCTTGGTCTGACTTTCAAACACCGGCTCCTGTACCCTTACCGATATGGCTGCACATATACTGCCACGGATATCAGAGGCATCATAATCCTTTTTAAAAAACTCACGAATGGTTTTTACAAATCCTTCCCTGAAGGCCGCCAGATGTGTACCACCTTGTGTGGTGAATTGCCCGTTGACGAAACTGTAATACTCTTCACCATAGCCGTTGCCATGCGTGATAGCCACCTCAATATCTTCACCTTTCAGATGGACGATGGGATAGCGTATTTCATCTTCGTTTGTTTTACGTTGCAACAAATCAAGAAGTCCGTTTTTACTTACATAGCGCTTGCCATTCAAGTTCAATACCAATCCGGCATTGAGGTAACAGTAATTCCAGAATTGATTGTCGAGGTATTCTTGAACGAAGTGAAAGTTTTTAAAGATGCTGTCATCCGGAACAAACGTGACCATAGTACCGTTACTTTCCTTGGTGGCCACTTCCTTATGTTCTTTGGTGAGATTCCCTCTTTCGAATTCGGCTGTTTTTTCTTTACCGTCTCTGAATGCTGTTACTTTGAAATAGTTACTCAGCGCATTCACCGCTTTGGTACCTACCCCGTTCAAACCCACACTTTTTTGAAAGGCCTTGCTGTCGTATTTGGCACCGGTATTAATTTTGCTCACCACATCCACCACCTTACCCAAAGGAATGCCACGGCCATAATCGCGAACGGTGATGGTTTTGCCATTAATGGAAACATCCACATGCTTTCCATAACCCATGGTATGCTCATCGATACAGTTGTCCACCACTTCCTTGAGTAAAACATATACACCATCATCTGCACTACTTCCATCTCCCAGCTTTCCGATATACATACCCGGGCGAAGGCGAATGTGTTCTTTCCAGTCCAGGCTTCTGATACTGTCTTCGGTATAATTAAACAATTCCTTATCTGCCATACTTCATGTTTTCTTTACGAGGGTATAAAAATCAATTGCAATAGCCTGCGAATTTAATTGAATGACCGCGAATTCAAACCCTAACTTTTATCCACATACAGCATTATTTGTGTGTAAAAGAATCAGGATGATGAGCGACACCTAAATCACTGTAAATCAATAATAAAAATTATCTTTCATCTTTTAACACAAAAAACTACGGCAATCAATATCATCACCAATCGTGCAGAAATTGCTGAGAAGGCAAAAGAACGTTTTTCAGAAAACGAAGCTTTCAGAAATTTTCTCAACGCCCGGAATACTGAGCAAATCGACGCGCTCGTGCAGAAATTGAACAGAGAAATCGAAGCACAAATTGACTGTACAAAATGCGGCGCTTGTTGCCATCAACTGATGGTGAATATCACAGAAGAAGAATCAGTTGAAACAGCCGAATATTTGGGTTTGAGCACATCTGACTTTAAAGAAAAATATGTGGAAAGCGGCGGTGGTAAGCTGATGATCATGAATACCATTCCCTGCCATTTTTTAAAGGATTGTAGTTGCACGATTTATGAAAAAAGATTTACCGAATGCAGGGCATTCCCTAATTTAGACCAGCCAAATTTCAACAGCAGGCTTTTTGCCACTCTGATACATTATGGCATGTGTCCAATCATTTACAATGTTGTTGAACAACTGAAAATAGCCACCCGATTTTTCAAAGAAGAAATTTGATCTCAAAATGAATTTAGACTTATCCGGAAAAAACGCACTGGTTTGCGGAAGTACGCAAGGACTTGGTTTAGCTTCCGCTATTGAATTGGCCTTATTAGGCGCCAATGTAACCTTGATGGCCCGCAATGAAGAAAAACTGAAAGAGACTTTATTGAAATTAGACTGCACCAAAAAACAGCACCACCAATATTGTGTTGCCGATTTCTCCAACACCAATGAAGTGCAACGTGCAATTGATGAATTTATCGGCAAAGGGAATGTGGTGCACATCCTGGTCAACAACACAGGTGGACCCGCTGGCGGCAAAGCGATTGACGCCGATTCCGCTGCTTATCTTCAAGCCTTCAACAATCATCTCATCAATAACCATATCCTTACACAGGCTGTTGTTCCGGGCATGAAAGCCGCAGGATTTGGACGAATCATCAATGTTATTTCCACTTCGGTCAAACAACCGATTGCCGGATTGGGTGTCAGCAACACCATCAGGGCCGCAGTGGCCAACTGGGCCAAAACGCTTTCACTAGAATTAGGGCCATTCGGCATAACGGTAAACAATGTTTTGCCGGGCTTCACCAATACGGTAAGAGCAGATTATGTACTGAAGAAAAAAGCAGCAGATCAGGGAAAATCAGAAGAAGAAATCATGAAAGAACTTGTAGCTGAAATTCCTGTAGGCAGAATAGGACAACCCGAAGAATTTGGCGCCGCGGTGGCATTTCTTTGTTCACCGGCCGCAGCTTATATTAACGGCATCAATTTGCCTGTAGATGGCGGCAGAACAGGCTGCCTGTAAATACTCATCCATTAAAAGAAGCGCGGACATCTTGTTCTGTATACCTCATCACTGATATGATTAGGCGAAAACGCCTTGTAAGTCATGGTCACTTCCAATCCACCACGCATTTGTGATGCAGGCACCAGCTTACTGACGTTGATATCATAAGTTGCTCCAAAACTCATCTTGTAATAATCCAGTTTCACCACCGGAATAACGGCATCGTTTAACCGATAAAACAAACCGCCCGATATGCTGATGGCCTGATCGTCGTCGGTTTGAACCAGATCGTGCTTGTACATCAAACCACCTTGCGCTTGCGCTGCACCACCTTGCTTAAATAAGTCGGCATATACCACCAATCGATCGGCATCGCTGGTTTTGCTGGTCAATCCAAAATTCAACACATACTTTCTGTTGAGCTTGAAATCGTTTTGCTGTTGAAATGACACTTTCGGGTTTGTGAAATGAAACAAACCTACACCGATATAGTAGGTGGTATTCTCTCCGGCCTCATTGCTGAACGACAAACCAACCGAAGGATCCCAATAAGTGAGTCCGGTTTTGGTAAACGTTTGGTGGGTGGGATTGGCAGCACTGAAGGTTCCTCCCATGTACTGGTCATCAAATCTCAGTTGTGTAGGATCGAAATGCGACATCACAGGACCTCCCATAAATGCTGCAGACAAATACATGTTTTTGGCTGAGCTCAAAGATTTATGATAATTGATCACCGGCAAGGCCTGAGTGCGGGTAAGCTTGGAATCTCCGGCTACATCATTGGTGAGCTGAAATCCAAAAGTCACAAAATCACCTGTGTTTCTTGATACCACTTTTTTAAACTCACCGCTCAACGCGATGGTTCTGTAAGGAACTGTAACGCTCTGCCATTGATTTCTGTAACCCGAACAAAAGCGCATATCGCCATCAAACAAGCCCGATAATGCCGGATTTCTCAGTACAGGCAAATCATAGAACTGTGAGAAGTTGATATCCTGGGCGCTAGCTTTCATGGAGACCATGGTCATCAGCAACAAAGAAATGATAAATGGGTATTTAGCGGTTTTCATAGTCAGGTTATTTAATGATGGTCACATTTCCTTTATACATGTATGGTGTACCGTTATCGCATACCACTTCGGCAATGTATACATACACATCCGGAGCGGCAGCAATGCCTCTTACTTTGCCATCCCAGCCAAATTTGGGATCATTGGGTGCAAAACCGGTTTTTTCAAACACCAGATTACCCCATCTGTTGAAAATTCTGAAGGACTTCACCGAGATGCCTGTACCTCTGATCATCATGATGTCATTGGCGCCATCACCATCAGGCGTAAACGCATTGGGAATGAACACCTGTGCATTTTTACAGAATGTAACCACATTGAGTGTATCGGATGCCTTGCAACCATAACGATTTACCACAGTCAGTACATAGCTGGCATCTGTTGACACCGTCAAGATGGGGTGCGGACAATCATCGCAACTCAAGTGATGGGCAGGACTCCAGCTCCATGTGCTCACCGTTCCATTATTTACAGTGGGCTGAAGCACCACTTGCGTCCCTGTAGCTTCGTTGATATCCGGACCTGCATTTACACTTGGCGAAGAAGCCACCATGATGTCGACATAACCTGTATCGGTGAAGCAATGCGCCGCATCAAAGCCTATCACGCGGTATCTGGTACTTACCGTTGGTGTTGCCACCGGATTGGCAATTGAAGTGCTGTTCAAGCCGATGGAAGGACTCCATTCGTATCGATCGGCGTTTCTGGCATTCAATTGAACTGTTCTGCCGGAACATAAAGTATCATTGGGTGAAACCAGCATTTGGAAAGGCTGAATCACATTTACCCTTACGGTATCATATCCTTTGCAACCAAAAGCACTTGTTCCTTCCACCACATAGTCAATATTGTCAGTTGCTGTGGTTACAGGATTGGCACAAGAGCTACAATTCAATCCTGTAGAAGGACTCCATTGGAATGAAGCAGCACCGGAAACAACCATACCCATTTGACTACCGCGACACATACTGAAATCATTTCCCGCCACAACACGAGGTGAAGGATTAACGGCAATTTTGAAAGTCTGAACAGCCATTTGACATTGGTCGGGACTTTCGCCATACACATTGATATTGGCCAGCATGAGAGAGGCACTATTATTAATTGCAGTGAAAGCAGGTATATCACCGGTACCTGAAGCAGTCAAACCAATTGAAGGTTGGTCATTCACCCATCTCAATTGAGTACCTGTAACAGGACTTGTAACCGCAATGCCATTCATCTGCATACCATTACAAACCGATTGATTAGGAATACTGTCCACTACAGGTGAAGGATTGACAGTGATGGTGAAAACTCTGTTCAAGCTGCTGCAGCTGTTCGCCAGTCCTACTACATTGATGATAGCTGTGATGGGCATATGCTGAGGGTTTTGGGCAACAAAAGAAGGCATGTTACCAGATCCGCTGGCCGGTAAACCAATTTCAGTTTCCGAATTGATCCAGCTGAATGATGTACCGGCCACTGTACCAGAGAATAAAAGTGAATCGATGCGAACACCGCTACATACAGTTTGATTGGCAGGCTGCACCATGTCGGGTGTTGGATCCACATGAACGATGAAAGATAATGGCAATCCGGAACAACCACTAGCCATTGGTGTTACCGTGATGGTTGCCGTTTGTGCTGTATTCGAATTATTCAAGGCTACAAAAGATGTAATAGCTCCATTTCCAGAGGCCCCCAACCCTATTGCACTGTTGTCGTTCACCCAGCTGAAAGTCGTGTTATTCAACATTCCCGTAAAGTTGATGAACGGCGTTTGCTGTCCATTACAGATAAATTGATTGAAAGGCTGCAACATATCGGGCTGTGGCATTACCTCAAGCACAAATACCTGAGGTGCACCCGGACATCCATTGATGACCGGAGTAACTGAGATATTGGCCGATATGGCATTGAGTCCATTGTTGATCGGATTGAAAGCAGGAATATTGCCACTTCCACTGGCCGCCAAACCAATTGAAGGCTGGTTGTTCGTCCAGTTGTAATCAGCATTCAAAACGGTACCCTGAAATGCGATGGCATTGGTGGCGTTCCCATTGCAAACCCGCTGATCGGCAGGCTGTGCTACAGCCGGCGTTGGGTTCACTACTATATTGAAATATTGCAAAACACCATTACAGCCATGTAAAACAGGATACACCGAAATGTTTGCCGTAATTGGCGTATTGGTATTGTTGACAGCCACAAATGGCCTGATGATGCCTGTACCTGAACCGTTCAATCCGATGGTAGAATCAGAATTGGTCCAGTTGTACAAATCGGCACCTGTTGTACCATTGAAATTGATGGCTGCCGTAGTGGCGCCATTGCAAATCTGCACACTTGCAGGCATGTTCATCTGAGGGGTTGGATTTACCGTAATGGTAAACTGTACGGGAAGCCCATTACAACCATTGTCCCTGGCCATCAAAGTGATGGTAGCCACTTGTGTTTGAGTGGTATTGTTGATGGCTGTAAATGAGGGAATGTTGCCTGTTCCATTGGCCGCCAGACCGATAGAAGGTAAATTATTCGTCCATTCGTAAGTGTTAGCGGCTACCGCGCTGGTGAAACTGTTGACAATCACCGGATCGGTATGTCCACGGTCGCAGACCGTCTGATTGGCGGGCTGAATGGTTTGTGGCGTTGGAAATACGATATAAGTAAAACTGACCGGATCTGCCGCGCAGCCATGCGAAACAGCATTCACGGTGATATTGGCGTATAACGTATAACTGGTATCATTACCCGCTACAAAGGAAGGCACATTGCCATTTCCGGCAACGCCCAATCCAATTCCTGCATTATCGTTCACCCAACTGAAACTGGTGGCAGACAACGAACTGCTGAGCACAACCGCTGTGGTTGATGAACCATTGCAGAGTTGCTGATCGGCAGGCTGAGCAATCACAGGCAGTGGTTTAACAATGATAGTTTTGAATGCGCTATCAGCACAACCGTTGATGGTAGTAGCAATAAAATTTATTGTTATTGTATCGGCCTGGTTAAATAAAAACGTTGCCGAATCTCCTGACGCACTCAGATTATTGGAAGTATGCCATTGCATAGATACGATACTGTCTGCTGATCTTACGCCGGCAATGAAAGTAGCCGACTCTCTTTGACAAATGGATGACAAGCCTGCGATTGTGGCCACCGGCGTATTCCAAATGCTGACGGGTACCGAATGTGAAACTGAATCCATACAACCATTCACTCCGGTAATGATCAGCTTCACCAAAAAGTTACCTGACCGGTTGTAAACATGAATTGGATTGATGCCTGTGGCTGTAGTGCCATCACCAAATCTCCAGAAATATGAAGCTATACCGAAATGAGACGTAGACTGGCTGTTGAATGAAACAGTTGTTGCATCGCAAACATGCTGAATATTGAAAATAAATTCGGGATTCAATTTTTCTATGCGGATGGAATCACTGCCAGGCAAGCTGAGCTGACAACCGCTGTTGTAATCCAGTACTACAGAAGGCAAATAACTTCCGGGAGTTGCATAAGTATGAGTAACAGCTCCTGTAGTGGTGGTCTGTGTGGCACCATCTCCAAAGTTCCAATGGTAGGCAGTAGCACCATTGTCGGTTACCGAGAAACTCACGTTGGTATGATCACAAAAATTACCACCAACATATTGCAATGAACCGGATGCGGCCGTAAGCGTGATGGTATCACTGGCAGCACCTGAGCAACCTGCTGGCAATGTAGCCGTCATGGTTACAATGAATGTGCCCGGTGTAATGTAAGTATGAACAACCGTATCTCCTGTGGCTGTTGTGCCATCACCAAAATTCCAGTTCACGTGTGAAGAAGGAATATCATTATTATAAAAAGTAATGGTATGCGGAGCACAGGTGGCATTGGTTTCAGACACCTGAAATGAAGGCTGATAAGTAGTGGTTAATACAACTGGCAATGTATCTCTGCAGCCGAATGAATTATACGGAATCATCTCCAACCACATTGATGTATTGGAAGCAGGACCAGGATTCAACACCGCGTGTTGTCCATTGGCCAACACACTGCCATAGTTTGCACTCCACCAGTTGTAAGCTTGAAAACCGGGAGGAGCATCCAGCGTGGTGATATTAGGGTAAGCGCAATTGTAAGTAGCATTCATCGACTGTCCGCAAGAAGGCTCTACATCCACATAAGCATACCCCCAGTGACCTCTTCTTACACAGTCGGCTGTAGTAAATTCGAGATACATGGTTTTACCGGCATATTGTCTGAGGCTGATAAATGCACTCGCCCAGCTTTTGAAAATCACAGTGGTATCCACCGTTGAACGGGCAAAACCCGGCAAACTTGATGTAGATATATATTCGAAAGAAGCGCAGCTTACATAAGTATTGGAGGCGGAATCGAATAAGCGCGCCGTGAAACGCGGTTGCGACCAGGCGGTATGACCCGGATCTTGAAACACGACAGCGTAATCATATTTCACGGAAAAATTACTGTCATTTTGCGGCACTCTGATCGTGTAAGCGATTCTTTCGGCTTGAGCACCGATGTTGGTATTACCGAGTTTCACACAAAAATTACTGCCATCTGGTGGATTGGTAGGAAATAATCCAAAAGGATCGATAGCCGATGGATTGGCTCTGGTTACAATTCGATGTCTGTTGGCGGTTGGTGCGGAAGGATTGACGGTAATCACGTTGGTATTGCCAATCGAATCCACAGATCCTGTAAAACATCTCCAGTTGGTAAAATTGCCATTTTCAAAATCAAGATTGTTAGGACAATTGGATGTTGTGGCGTTGGCCACAGATTGAACGGCCGTATTTCTTTGTGCAGCAGCAGTTGCCGCATTGCTCCATGAACCAATGTTGCCATCCAAAGATAATAATCCTTTTCTTCCTGACTTTTCTACAATGGCGACCCCATTTTCAAATCCATGACAGAGGTCGATGTCTAAATTTTTAACCCCATTTCCTGCATGCCCCATTAAGAACCATTGTCCGTTTTTCATCACCACCGTGTTCAGTCCCTTGAAATCAAAAACCAGGTCGTACACACAAGGTACTACCTGTATTCCCATTTCGTTGATAAAGCCCCATTTTTCGTTTTGCTGAACAGCCGCCCGATGAGCGGAAAAATTGCGAGCACCGCTGAATTTTGCCGGTGCAATGGCATGGCCAGCTGTATTGATGAAAGTGAAAGATTCTTTTTGAAGTACTCTTGAAAATCCATTGACCATCGGCTCTACTTCATCCCAATGTTGCGTTGTAGCGGAAGAAGTTGGCCTTGACACTTGCCCGGAAACGAAGTATCCGGTAAGCATTAGCAGGATAGGTAAAAGTTTTTTCATCGGCGTATAGGATAGGACCATAGGAACGGTCTGTTATAGGATATTATATAAACGCCGAAATTTTGATTTTATTATGTAAATAAAAAACAGAGGGAAAGTACCCGAAAAAGGCCATTATTTCACGTAGAATTACGATAATCTTCTACCCCAAAAAATTACCAAAGCTGAGCGCTTGGCATAAAATGCTGACGATTGCAATTATCATTTTTTTGAAAAATGTTGCTGCTTCAAGCCAATGAAGGCTTGAAAGATTAAGTGTGGGAATATAAACGGATTTTTAAAGAAAGTATTGTGCAAAAAAAATCCTGCAATTGCTGCAGGATTGTAAACAATTTAGAAAATAAATTAATTTCCGGCATTTTTGTACTCGATGTAAGACTCCTCTCCCATCATATCTATCATCATTTTTTTTCGTATCACCTCACAGTCTTTTAATTTTTTATTTTTTTCATCTGCAGAAATTTTCTGGTTACTGCTGATCTCTTCTTTCATCTTTTCTATTTCTCTGTCGATGGCTGCTGCTTTTTCACCATACTTCAGTTGATAGGGATTTTTTTCAGTTTTCACTGATTCAACCGGCTTCATGTAAATATCTGCTACCGCACTTGAAGACTGCTTGTTGGCCATTGAACTACGATGTGTCCTTTTTTCACCAACATTATGTTTAGCCATTGTCTTAGCAGCCACTGGCTTAGTTGCAGGCTTCTGAGCATTTGGTGTTTTTTGCTGGGCATTCGCCATCAAAATAAAACAGACAGAAAAAATACAAAGAACAGTAAGCTTTTTCATGACATTTATTTTTTGTAAGAAGTCAACAACAATCAAAATGATTACAAGTTATCGATTCTCGCCTCCACTACGTTCTGAACTGCTGTTGATACTCTCGAAAGAACATCATAACCAGTTTCCTGTTCGATAAAATCTACTGATGTACGATAAGTCTTCCAATCTGTATTGATCGCATCAGTATTGGGCATCACCACGCTGATGACACGAGTGGTATTATTGACACGATTCAAATCGTTTGAACCATCAGACAACACTACAATCACTTTCCATAAATTGGCAGGCACCGTTATTCTACCATTATCAATTGTTGTAGCCAATCCTCCTGCAGTGGTGGTACCACCTTCGCCATAAGCACCAGCAATGATGTACAATTCATTTCCTGCCTGTACGAGAGTACGGCAATAATCTTCAAGACCTGCCCAGGTGATCTGGTTGTTTCTTGGCGCCTGAGGCACCATGTTGGTCATTAAAAAAGTGGAAGAATTGGCGCTGATGGAAGAAGTTCTGTCTGATGAAGGACACATATGCCCCCTGTCAAAACCAGATGAAGAGTAACTCAGATTATCTACATGATACCAATCAACAGGTAATGAGGGATTGGAACGAAAATTATCCTGACGAGGTACAGATCCCAGATCGGTTGATACCACATGCCAGCTTACCCAGTTGGCAATACCCCTGTCTCGGTTGTAAGACAAAGAATAGTAGCCTTCCTTAAGCAGATAATTAGAGAAATCAGCTACATTGGTGGTCGCATTGCTGGGATTACCCATCACAAGGGTACTATCCGTAGCCGCAGTTGGAGGGGCAACCGGAGGAACAATCACCGCAGGGCCAACAGGATCGGTTGTGGTGACAAGTATTTTATCCTTGCTGCAGGAGATTAAAAAAAGTACCGCAACGGCCGACAAAAAGGAAAATTTCTTCATGTTCATGTTTTTTTAAGTGATAGTCTGAGGCATTGTTGTTTATTTTTTACACTTACTCAACCAGACTAATGCTTTCTTGCAGGTTTTCAAAAAGAAAAATACAAGGCACCAAAACTACAATTTTGTTGTGATGAAAACCACATTGCCTATAAATTAAAACATTTCATATTTTCAAAATATAAGCTGGGCAATTATTTCCGAAACAGTGCTTGAATTTCATTAATTTAGATGAACATGAAAAAAGGCGCATTCATACTCTTTTTAGTAATTTTCTTTTCACTGGGCAAAAGCGCATCCGCCCAAAATATTACCGGCATCTGGGAAGGAATCATGGGAGATGAATATTTGAAAATCAACATCATTCAAAATGGATACAACATTTGCGGCTATAGCTTTGATTTCGTCCTGAGAGATAAAAAAAGTTACTGCAAAACCTACTTCATCGGAAAATATGACCCTGCTGAAAGGATCTGGTCTTTACAGGGCACTTCATTTATCGAAAACAGCGGAGACCATGTTTTAATGAACCTCAAATTTTGGCAAACTCCTCAAGGGGGACGAAACAACATGCGAGGCATCGTATCTACAGAGCCGAATTCAATCTTCAATTTTCTGGATGCGGAATCAGGTTCAGCTTTCTGGATGAAAAAAGTATCCTCAGACCCCGTGAATGTACCTGGACATGAGTCTACTTGCTTTGTAGTAAAATCAAAGCCCAAAAACAAAACCAACCCTCAAAAAAACAATGTTACTCAATACAATAAATCCAACAATCATTCAATCGTCAAGACGAACGAATCCCTAAAAAAAGAAAAATCAATTCCTGCTCAAACACAAGAATCCCCAAACAATCATACGTCTGTTCAACAAAATGAAAATGCTGCCATTCCGTTAAACGAAGTGATGTCATCACTCATCGGCAAAATCAATGCAAGAAAGAACATCACTTTTTCAAAAATCAATGTAGCATCCAACGAAATTGAAATAAAAGTATACGACAATGGCATTGTTGATAACGATACTATAAGTCTGGTTTACAACGGATCGGTCATCAAAAACAAAGCAAGACTTACAGAATCCCCCATAATAATTCATTTGAAGGTAGACAAGAATCAACCCCACAATGAACTAATTCTGTTTGCAGAAAACCTGGGGGGCATTCCTCCAAACACCGCGCTGATAGTGGTTACCGCCGGCAAAAAGAGATACGAATTGCATGCCAGTGCCAATATGAATGAGAACGCGGTGCTTGAAATCGATTATGCCCCTTGATAAGGAGGTTTATGAACCAATCTTTTCGTTCACTACTTTCAATATCTCTGCTTCTTTGGCCTGAGTTTTTGCTTCCAATTCCCTTCCTTTGTTCATCACCTCTTCGAGGAATATTTTATCATCATATCCCGAAGCATTGATTCTTACATTCATAAAAGCACCCATTACGGCAGCCCTGGCACACAATGCACCTACACCGGCATCTGAAACAGAATTAGGATTTCCTGTCTTCGCCATCGCATCTATCACTTCCATACTCTCATAAGCGAGTTGCATCACACGAAAAGGTATTTCAATGGCCAATCGCGTGGCCTCTTGAATAGCCAAGGTACGGGCTTGTTTTTCAGCTTCAGAACTTTTGGGCATTCCGAAAGCGTTCATGATGCGATTGAAAGCCTGTGTATCCTCATCCACAAGCAACAACAGCTGATCTTTGATTTGCTGTCCTTTTAGCGCCCAATCGCCAAATTCTTTCCATCTTTCATCCCAGCCAGTTTTATGAGACGACAAATTAGCCACCATGGTGGCCAATGAAATGCCAAGCGAACCCACATAAGCTGATATGGAACCTCCCCCGGGTGCAGGGCTCTCACTGGCTGTTTCATCTGCAAAATCACGAAGCGTCATACCAATGAGTCGCTGACGGCTGTTGTCTGCGAGCATATATTCAATGATACGCTCTTCCGATTTGAAAGGCGACAATTCATCCAGTCCCATTGAACGCACAGCGATTTTGATCAGCTCTTTTTCACTGACCCCCGTTGACCGTTGTTGTTTTTCTAAAAAATACTTGCCGGCATCGGTAAGTGCTTTCAGCGGTATTAGTCCTACCAGTTCACTTCCGGTTACACGTAATCCTCTTGCGGTGGCTTTTGCACAAGCCTCATCAAAGGCGATATGCACTGGCGTAACGTTGATATTGGTTAGGTTGATGGAAATCTGAGCGATGCCATACTCCTCTATGTACCAGCCGATAGCCTTCACACACTTCAAACTTCCGGGAATCACCACAGGCTTTCCCTGTTCATCGAGAACGGTTTTTCCATTTTCTTTTTTGGTTCTGCCTGCCTCTCTGATATCGAATGCAACTGCATTGGCTCTGCGGGTAGAAGTGGTATTGAGATTGATATTGTACGCCACCAGAAAATCACGGGCACCAATCACTGTGGCCCCTCTTTTGGCATCGAACTGTACAGGACCGAAATCTGGCTTCCATTCGGGCTGCATGATTTTTTGAGCCAGCCCTTCATACTCACCGGCACGAATAACCGAAAGATTGCTTCTGTTTTTATTGGGCTGCGCCGACTCATAGAGATAAACAGTTAAACCGAGTTCCTCTCCTACTCTTTTGGCCAGCTTTTGCGCATATGCGGCGGTTTCCTCCATGCTGATATTGGCAATGGGAATCAAGGGACATACATCCGTAGCGCCCATGCGGGGATGCTCCCCTTTGTGCTTCGACATATCGATCAGTTCACCGGCCTTGCGTATGGCGCTGAATGCAGCCTCAATGACGGCATCAGGTGTCCCTACCATGGTCACCACCGTTCTGTTGGTGGCCTTGCCCGGATCTACATTGAGCAAGCGGACGCCCTCTACAGCTTCTATTTGGTCGGTAATTTGTTTGATGATGGAAAGGTCGTTGCCTTCCGAAAAATTTGGCACACATTCGATTAACTGTTGCATAAGTTTATGTCTTGTTGATAATAATATTAAGCTATGATTTCCCCATTTACCATTACATGCTCAATCAGATTGGAGCCGAAAGCATAAGGCAGATAAGCAAGGGATGGGATGGGCTTTGTGATGATCAGATTGGCTTTTTTGCCTACGGAGACGCTCCCCACTTTATCCTGTAGTTCCATGGCAAAGGCACCATTGAGTGTAGCCGCATTGATAGCTTCTTCCGGGAGCATTTTCATTTGGATACAACTCAATGACACTACAAAATTCATATTGCCACTGGGAGAAGATCCGGGATTGAAATCGGATGCGAGTGCGATGGCACAACCATGATCAATCAGTTGACGTGCGGGTTGAAAAGGCATCCGAAGAAAAAATGCCGCAGTTGGCAATAAAGTACCGATGGTTGCAGAGGCCGACAAATCTGCAATATCCATTTCGGTCATGGTTTCAAGATGATCGACAGAAACGGCTTTCAATTCGAGGGCTTTTTGCAAACCTCCGATACTGTTCAGCTGGTTGATGTGCAATTTAGGTTTTAGTCCATGGTGAAGTCCGGCTTTGATCACGTCTTCCATTTCTTCCGGCGAAAAAAAACCAGACTCACAAAACACATCAATGTAATCTGCCAGTCCTTCAGCGGCAATGACCGGCAGCATCTCTTCCTTTATTTCCTTCAGATAACCCTGATGGTTTTCTTTGTAGGCCAAGGGATATGTATGCGCGCCCAGAAATGTCGCTTTGATTTCCAGCGATGACTTTTGTCTGAGCTTTTTGATCACCCTCAGCATTTTCAACTCTGCATCTACCGTTAAGCCATAACCGCTTTTAATTTCGATAGCGCCTGTACCCATCAATGTCACTTCCTGCAACCGTTTCCAGGCAGCATTAAACAATTCATCTTCACTGGCTTCTGCCAACTTGGCTGCGGAGTTGAGTATACCACCACCTTTGGCCGCGATTTCGGCATACGACAGCCCTTTGATTTTATCTACAAACTCACCTTCTCTACTACCCGCAAAAACCAAATGTGTATGGCTGTCACACCAGGAAGGCAATACCATTCCACCCTTCGCATCAAAAACAATGTCAGGTGTGGTTAACTTATCCAGATCACACATCTTACCATACCCGGCAATAATACCATCTTCAATCAGCACATAAGCATCTTCCATCACAGGCAAATTAGCCAGATCAGCACCAAAAAGCAAATGGTGTTGTGTTCTTATGTTCAGCAATGAACTGATATTTTTTATCAGTGTTGTCATGGTACTTCAATTGAAAATGCAATAATAATCAGTTATAGTTTTTCAAAAACAGTTTTTCCAAATAATTCCAATCCAGGATCTCGGGCGCCCATCAGCAACAATACACAATTGTCTATAAGATTTGGCCTTACGGCATCCAACCATTCATTACGATTGGCAACGAAATAGGCTTTTTTCCCGGCCTCACGAATCGCCATAATCAAATCATTGGAAGAAATATCCTTGACAGCGGTTCCTCCCGCATAGAAAATCTCACTCATCCATATCTCATCATCATCACGAAGAACAGTTACAAATTCATGAATGAAATCATCTTTCAAAAATCTTGTAGGTCCATAACCATGCGGCTGAAACCAGGCAATGACCTTGGGAGCGATATCCTGACAGGCATTGATGGATGCCGCACATTTTACGGGATTATGTCCATAGTCATCAATGACACAGACGCCATTTTTAACCCCCAACAATTGATGGCGACGATGAATACCTTTATACTCTTTTAAAGCTGATGCGCATACCGGCAAATCAATACCCAGCTGCGATGCTACCGCCACGGCGGCCAATGCATTTTCCATGTTGTGGCGGCCAATGGTTTGCATCTCAAAAGAGCATCCGTTAATTTCAAACTGTATGCTCATGCCTTGCTGTTTGAAATGGCCAGACTGATAGCCGGCTAAAATTAAAGCATCGGATGAAAAATCAAATGAAGGTCCGGCCGATAATGCTGCAGATAAAGGATTGCAGCGGTTGACCACAAAAAGATCTTTTGTATGGTGTTTAAATCTTGTAAAGATCTCAATCAACTCTTCTATATCCTGATGATCCTTATCTACATTCAACAACAGACCTACCTCGGGCGTATACTGTACAATGGATCCATCACTTTCATCCGCCTCAATGATCAGCCACTCTCCTTCTCCAACTATGGCATTGCCTATTTTTCCTTGTTCTATGATACTGACCAAACCTGCTCCGCTGATGATGCTTGGCCTCCACCCCGCGCATCGCATGATATCATAAAGCATGGCGCTGGTTGTGCTTTTTCCGGAGGTACCTCCAACCGCTACTGTTTTTTTACTGCGTGCAATCAAAGCGAGGAGTTCGCTTCTTTTGATGATGGGAATTTCCAAGGACCTTGCCTTCTGTACTTCATTAACGGTTTCCTCGATGGCTGTTGACACGACGACCAGGTCGGTTTCTGGCGTTAGCCCTTCGCCATTCTGAGCATAACAAAGTATGCCTGCCTGTTCCAATTTGTCGCGGGTTTCGTTTTCAACCCCCTCCATGAAATAGCGGTCACTGCCGGCTACTTTTTTATCTACGCCGGCAAGATATTGAGCGATGGCACTCATGCCTGTTCCAGCCACACCTATAAAGAAAACCGATTTAAAATCATTCAACTCCATTTCATCTTATTTATTCTGATAAAAAATTAAACTGGTCTATTAGAAATTTACAACTCGAGTTTGTTTAGCTGATGATGATAGTCGTATTGCAGATCTTCATGCATCTGCGCCACTGACTTATTGATTTTTTTAAGCAACGAGGTGTACATGTTTTTCATCACCTGACTCTTGTTTAAGTCTAAGCCAAGCGCTTTGAATTTCATGCAAACATAAATCAGCAATTCCACTTCAGTGCTATCTTTTTCACTGTATTTGGCATAACGACTTGCCACTCGTATGATTTTACGAATGGTTTTCTTGGCATAGTACAGAGAGTCTGTATTCACCTCATCAAACAGCTGATCAATCATGCTACAAACGCCAGCAACGTAGGCGGTTTCATCATGCGACTCAAATAACCAGTAAGTGATGGATTCTTTGTTTTCTTTTTTAAACTTCGCCAACCGCAGTATCAATGCCGCACATTCATCGGCAGTAAGAGTTTCCAGTGCCGTTTTGATTTCTTTTAAAGAGGCAGACTTCATCTTGATGTATTAAATAACAATATCGTTAACCGGCAAAAAATAGTAACTCAGGCATGCACCGGCATAATTGTTCAACTCAAGATAGGGAGAAGCGGGACAATAAAAAAAACCTTCTTACGAAGGTTTTCAAGGGATGTATCCTTTATAGAATTAGCAACGACCCTCTTGTGGATCAGGTCTTTTCTTGTGAGAATACATATGAGGATTAAGCAATAGACTGCAAAGTAATATTTATAACGCTACAAAAAAAATATCATTTGAGCACTTTCACACCATTGGCAATTTTCACACCATTGTTGTACAATTCTATTTGATATTCACCGGGCTGAAAACTGTCGTAAGGCACCGCAAAGCTCAACTGCTGTGTTTCTCCGGGCATCGCCTCATACTTCACACTGCTGGTGTAAATTTTGCGGCCTTCTTTGGTTTCAAAAGCGCCGGTATCCCAGGAAGTGGAGCGCATCACTTTTCCATCGGGCGTTGTAACCACGATATAAATAACCCCGGTAGCTGCGTCATCTTTTGGACTGACAAAAGTAAAGTTGCCCGTCAATTTCTCCATGGTTGCTGCAGAATCACTGACCAAAGATTCTCCGTCTCTTTCCATGGCGCCGAAAAATGTGAGACCAGAAACCATTTCTCCAGCATTTGAGACAGGTACATCTGAAGAAATTGCGACAACCGCAGCCGTATCGGCCACAACAGGCCTCACACGCATTTCAGCCGGAAGACGGTTCAATAAAGCTGATAGTCTTTTGTTTTCCTTTTCGATGTTGTTGTTTTGAATTTTGAGCTGATCCATTCTCTTCTGCAGTTCACCCATTTTTTTATCAGCATCCTTGATGCCTTTTCTGTCGATAGGCTTATTCAGCATGCCCAGCAATTCGTCTCTTAACTGATAGAACTCTCCCAGTTTGTTGTTGATATCCGACTTCAGTGAATCTGCTTTATCCAACGCTGAATCCAAGTCACTGAGATTGTGCATGGCTTCAAAATAGAGATGAAACAATGAATCCTTGTCCGGCATGGTACTTCTGGTGGTATCACTGATTACGTATATCTTTCCATCGTCCACACCTTTTTGATTGCCTATCTTATATCCCCAGGTCCACAACAAAACCAGCGAAACCGCAATCAGCAGAAATGACACGATGATAAGCAATAATGATTTAGAGTCTTTCATGTAATAACAAGTTAGTATAGTTAGTTAGCAGAACATTCAGATGTTTACAGCGGATGAAAAATAGCGCTTGGTTATTGATAGCCTAACAACTGCGAAACATAGGCGCTTATCCATCCTACCTGTCCATTTTTGATCAGATAGAATTGTTTTTTTTCATTCACTCCCTCAAATTGACGCATTATTTTCAACAACAAACCACTACCCGAAAGCAAAGCACGCTGATCGAAGACCTTGGTCACTTTTGCGATTTCATTCTTCACATTGTTTTTATCAACTGATTTTTCTTTCACCAAACGAAGCAAGGCAGAGTCGGACAAGGTTTTGTATTGACTATATACTTTTTGATTGAACTTCAGCACATCATCGTAAGTGACGGGCACCACGGGATTATCTACCAATTCGGGATACATCAAAGTAGCTGTTGCCCATGCGATACCTCCGCTGAATGCGATATTGTCGCTCATATTGTAAGCTCCGCTGTAATTCACTGCATAAGTTATTTCTTCATCGGCTTGTCCAGACAATACACGCTGCAACTGCTTATAATAATTAGCCAGCGACTTATCTTCATCCATTCTTTTTTCGGTAGAATTGGCGATACTTTTAGTCCCCCAGGTCAGCTGAAACAACTTGAAATCTTTTGTGTTGCCGGAAGGAAAATAACCCCCTTTTGTATTTCCACTTCCGATATCGATTAAAAAAGTAGTATATCGTTTTGAAGCAGGTACAATTCCGAGATGCGACAACCTTGCTTCATCCATCACATCTATGGCTTTCATGCTTCGCTGAGGCTCATTAATGGCTTTACGGAAAGAATCAGCCAGATTTTGCAACCAGATGACTTTATTTTCTCTTTCTGAAACCACTTTTACACCACTGCTGAATACAGTAAAAATTCGGTCGGAAGTAATATGATAATTGGAAAGCGCCGCATTAAATAAACCGGTTAAACCTTTATAAGTAGATTTGAATGATTCATTATTGAAAGTGATGAAATCTGTATTTACAGAAGTGTCTTTGATTATTTTGTAATTGCCATTTTTGGCTCCGATTCCAGACATTTCAACGATACTCATTTTCACCCCTTTTGAGCCCACCTCAATGCCGGCATACGAAGTAGTACCATGCAAATCAATGCGCATGTTATTTTGGGCCAACAAATTTGCCCCTGGCACAAATAGTACCAGCAGCACCAACAAATAACGATTGACGGAAGAAAATCCCATTTTGCTTTTTTTAGTCAGAAAATCTAAAAAACAATTTTCAGTTTATAAAAGTAGAAATTAAATACCAAAAAAGGAAATCCATTAAAATCCATTACGGCACAAAAAGCTGATTTTCAATTTATATAAAATTATAAATAATGTTATCTGTACGTAATTTTACGATACTCAAGATAGCAAAACTACTATCTCTACGATCTTATCTCCAGCCTCAATAGCATCTACAACTTCAAGGCCTTCAGTTACTTTTCCAAAGCAAGTATGTACCCCATCCAGATGTTGGGTACTGGTTCGGTTGTGACATATGAAAAATTGTGAGCCCCCTGTATTGGGGCCGCGATGTGCCATCGAAAAAACACCTCTGTCGTGATATTGCAATGGAGCAGAAGTTTCGCAGGGAATTGAATATCCCGGTCCACCGGCACCATTACCGATTGGGCATCCACCTTGAACCACAAAATTGGGGATCACTCGGTGAAAAGTGAGCCCGTTGTAATAACCCGACAAGATGAGTTTTTTAAAATTACCTGCGGCTATGGGCGTAGCCTCGTCAAATAATTCGAAATGAATATCGCCTTTGGCTGTTTTGATGATCCCTTTTGTTTGCGTCATGATTTTTCTTTCAAAAATATTAAATAATCAATCCGATTTGAGAAGTATTTCTGATAGCTTCCTTATTTGAAGAAAAATAATTTATACTGCCGAAAAAATAGTTTGGCACGATAATTGAAAAGATCATTGTGTCTGAAAATCCAATACCACTGAAGAGCGCAAACATCCTATCCTTTAAAAGACCAGTTCAATTTTCCTGAAAACCACTTTCCAATATCTTTAGATTTAAGACCGCTTTATATCCATTTCCTTATCTCATATCCACGAAAAGCCAGTTCCGCTTCCAATCCTTTGAACAAACTAAACGCATACTTGATATCTATTTTTTAAGTTGCGTCCGAAAAGATGAATGACACACGGCAATGATTAGCCGAAATTCATGTAATGAAATGACTGTCCTACATTTCATGCGATTGGATTTATCATCTGCCTTTATTTTCATTGCGGCATGAAAATAATTTACACCAATTATTTCGTACAGCCGATTAAGTTATGTAATTTCACCAAAAACATTTTATGAAGATTTTTGTTGCCGGACTACCCTACGATCTTGATGACGCAGAACTGGAAGAGATATTTGAAAAATTTGGAGAAGTGGTTTCAGCCAAAGTAGCCATGGACAAAGAAACCGGCAAAAGCAAAGGTTTTGCTTTTGTTGAAATGAAAAACCGTGAGGAAGGATTAGAAGCCATTGAAAGTCTGAACGACATCTCTCTCGGCAAAAAACCACTGGTGGTAAAAGAAGCAGAAGACAGACCCAAACCTTCATCCCGTCCCGACGGATTCAATCGCGACAGAGGCGGATTCAATAACCGTAACAACAGATATTAATAGCCTATTTTTATAGATCAGCCCGAAAATCTTTTCGGGCTTTTTTATTTCATTCATGATCCAAATGATATAAATCATCTCTGATTTGCAATTCCCCGCCGCCATCCACCCAAACAGTGAAATATGTGATCAAAACCCTCACCGACTCCGACAGCTGATGATACGATTCTTTCCCCTTCGCCATCTTTTCCTTTACCATTGAAGCATCCCATCCCAATTCTTTGGCCATAACGAATTCTGCCAGCCAAGTAGCATCCTCCAAACGAATACAGCCATGACTGTACGCTCTTTTATGCTGACTGAACAAATTCTTGATGGGCGTGTCATGCATGTAGATATGATACCGATTGGGAAATAAAAATTTCACATCCCCCAAGGCATTGTCTTTTCCCGGCAGTTGTCTTATCCCATTTCCATGCCACTCCATATGATGACTAAAAAGATAACCGTGGTGTTTCGCCATCTCCGGAAAGATTTCCTTTTTTAAAATTCCTGGGGGGATATTCCAGTAAGGACAAAAAACAACATATTTCAGATTCCCTTCAAACCTTGCGGTTGGATGACTGGGCTTACCAACGATTACTTTCATCTTCTTCACTTCTCTTCCGTGTTCATACACATGCAAAATAAAATCGGGGATATTGACCATCAATACAACGCTGTCTGTATACAAAGACAACTGCTCCCATTTGTTAGCATTGGATTTAATTTTTTTTAGCAAAGTATCCAAGGGCATGTTCAACGCATGAATAAATAAACGATCGACAAAACCTTTAGGCGCCAGTCCGTTTCTGTTTTGAAAATGTAAAATGGATTGATATAAAGCAGAATCAAAAACAGGATCAGGATGATTATTTTGAAAGTCGCCCAGTAAAAAAAGACGCTGTTTGATTTTGATGATCAATGAAGAGGTATCACCCACTTTCAACATACGGCCTTTCAATACCAGAGGAGAAAAATCGTATGAATTTTTCAGGCTATTGATTTTTCTTTCTGCCTGAGCCAACAACTGCAGTTGATGACGTATGATAGGGTCTGTAGTATCAGTAAATTGAAATGGAGTATTGAAAAGATTGAAATCCGAAGCTAATGATGGCTGATGTAAAAGACCACTTGAAAGCAGAATCGCAAGTGCACCGAATTTTGCAAGCATCTTCATAAGCAGCGGAGAAATTCTGCTAAAACTATAGGAAGTTGCCATTCCTGCAAATGATGGGCATCACCTAAAATACATTAATCCCAGGCATTACGGAAGTAAACCCGGGAATTAATGATGCAATTAAAAAAAACACACTTAATTTATCCTATAACTAATTTTTAGTTACCGCTGTTTTGTTGTTGTAAATGGCAGCTGCGTTCTGAATTTTCTCAGCCATCGCCACCTTGTCATGGGTATCATTAAAATAGTTCAACGCCTGATCATTCTCTGCAATCATCTTCTGCATAAGATCGGCAGAATACAAACTGATTTTTCCATCATTACCCGACTGAATATAGAACTCATCCACTGCTGCATTACCATTGAAATACTTTTTACAATACACATTCAACTTGCCTTTCACCACTCGCACGGCAAACCCCGGCAACGCCTCTTTCGACACAAAACTTTTACGGCCGTTACTGAATAAAGCTTGCGATACAGCATAATGCGTTGTCGTTTGATAAGCTACAATATCGCTGGATTTGATTTTAATTTTTCCATCAGCCAATAAATGAGGCGAGGTAAATGCACCCTTGACGAGTTCCAAAGAATTATAATATTGTGTGTTGCCATCTTTCTTGGTAACAAAGAAACCGGCAAGTTCTTTTGAGGAGCGTATTTCTGCAGACCGCTGATTGGCGGCCATTTTATTGGTGGCGCAAGAGCTGATCATTACAGCCGAAGCAAACAATAAGCTAAATGTGGTAAGGGTCGTTTTCATAGCCATTATGGTTTTAAAGTTGGGTGACAGGCAAAAGCTTTGCATTCATGATATCACTATGTCATATCAGATTCAAGCCTACCGATAAATAGGATTGGTACATCAATAAAACGAACCTGTATTATTTTTATTGCATTATTGATTTATTTATTCTTAGGAAAAGATTTTTTGAACATCGATAATCCCCTAACTTTAAATTCAGCATCAAAGCAAAAATCAAAAACAAATACCAATGAATACAAAGCTTGTCAGCACGGTATGCACGTGTATCGCCATCATCGCTGCAACCATCATTTTAGGTAAATCTTACAATTATAAATACAAATCAACCGAAACGATTGCAGTAACGGGCCTGGCTGAAAAAGATTTCAGCAGCGACCTCATCGTGTGGTCGGCCTCTTTCAACCGATTCAATTCCGAACTGAAAAATGCCTATGCCAGTCTCAAACAAGATGAGAATGCCATTAAAAGCTACCTCGTTTCAAAAGGCATCTCTTCAAAAGAAATTGTGTTTACTTCGGTAAATATGACGAAAGAATTCAATCGCCAGTATGATGACCATGGAAATGAAATCAGCGCTACCTTTAGCGGCTATTCATTGAGTGAAACCGTGAGAGTGGAGTCAAAAGAAATAGACAAAGTGGAAAAACTTTCAAGAGAAGTGACAGAACTGCTGGAAAGTGGCATTGAGCTAAATTCAAGCGCCCCCCAATATTATTACACACAACTGAATGACCTAAAAATTGATTTGCTGGCAAGAGCAAGTGCAGATGCAAAAAAAAGAGCAGAAACCATCGCTTCCAATAGTGGATCTACATTAGGCGGCATCAACAATGCCAATATGGGCGTGTTTCAGATCACAGGTAAAAATGAGAATGATGATTACAGTTCAGGCGGTGTTTTCAATACCAGCAGCAGAAACAAAACAGCCTCCATCACTTTGAAGGTGAATTATCTGGTCAAATAGATTTTAATCCAACCCCGACAAATCAACTGCGATACGACCCGCAAGAGCTGCATTATTCAATATCAGCGCGATGTTGGCCTCAAGACTTTCCCCTTTGGAATGTTCGGCGATGTATTTCAATAAGAAAGGTGTCACTTCTTTTCCGGCAATTTTTTGCTTTTCGGCTTCATGCAAGGCTGCCACAATATGCGCTTCCATCACATCCGGCGCCACATCGCTGCCAGCAGGCAAAGGATTGGCGATGAGTACTGCACCATTCAATTTCATCTTCCATTTCAAAGACAACATGTTTGCGATTTCCTTTGTAGTATCCAATCTTAACGGCGTGGTAAAACCACTTGCGGAAGAATAAAAACTTGGAAAAGCATCCTGTCCATAAGTAACCACCGGTATCCCCATCGTTTCCAAATACTCGAGCGTCAAACCTATATCCAGAATAGATTTTACACCGGCAGATACAATGGCTACGTTAGTATTCGACATTTCGGTAAGGTCGGCGGAAATATCCATGGTAGCTGTTGCGCCTCTGTGCACCCCTCCTATTCCACCGGTGGCAAAAACCCTGATACCAGCCATGGCAGCAATGCGCATGGTAGCTGCCACAGTCGTTGCGCCTGTAAGTTGCTTACTTAATACGTAAGGCATATCACGAAGGCTGACTTTCCACACTCCGTTTGTTTGTCCGAGGTAATTGATTTCATCTCGACTAAGACCAACTTTAGATTGTCCATTTATCAGTGCAATTGTTGCGGGAATGGCTCCTGCATCTCTCACCGCCTGTTCAACCGCCAAAGCCGTTTCTACATTTTTCGGCCATGGCATACCGTGAGAAATTATAGTTGATTCCAATGCCACCACCGGCTTGTTGTTTTGCAAAGCCATCAGTACCTCAGGTTGGATCGCTAAAAGGTCATTGTACATGATCGTAGTATTTTTTTATTGATTGTTGTAATAAATCAGCTGTCAGCGTTTGTAAAACCGCCCCTTTTTGCTGCAGCACTTCATAAGCCATCGTATGGCCGTATCGCATACATTGCTTTGCATCTTTTCCATCAGCAAAGGCTTTGATCCATCCAGCCAGCGCAGCATCTCCGGCCCCGGTGGAATCCTCAACCATTACTTCAGCCGCCTCCAATGAAATCATTTCTTCAGACAACATCATCATTACAGATCCCGCCTTCCCTTTCCTGAGCCAGATATGATCGATGCCGGTTTTTTCAGCCAGTAAATTTTCAGCTTGGGATGCAGCATTTACATCCAATATGACGGCCAACTCATCTTCATTTGGGGTGATCATGTAAACACCCTGCAAGTCAAGAGCGGCAAGCTTTTTCGCTTTCGGAACGGATACAGGTTCTATAATCAGTTTTTTATTATTGCTTCTTGAAAATGTAATCAACCATTGAAGTGTATCCACCGACATATTGGTATCCGTAACAATTAATGCCGCCTCCAGTAAAACAGCTTTTCGCTCCTCTAATTTGTGCGGCGTAATCATGGATTCACAATCATCAGCAACAGCAGCCACAAATAGCGAACCACCAGGAGCCAGTACAGAAGCATAACAACCTGTTGGCACATCTGCATGAATGATATGACTCAGTTTAACCTTATCGGCAGTCAGTACTTGTTGTATCATTTGCGCATCCGAATCATTACCAATCATTGTAATCAGCTCTACATCCAAAGACAACATACCCAAATGACGGGCGATATTGCTCATCACACCCCCTACACTCCGCTGACGAACAGCTGGATTAGATGTGGCTCCGATAATATTATTGTGGCAGAAATAAAGGTCATCCATTAAAACCGACCCGATGCATACAACAGGAAAATTCATCCGTCAAATATACCAACGTAGGATGAAAAAAAGAACCCCGGAAAAACCGGGGCTCGTGATATGGTTCCAAAGTTGTTAGTTAGTTACCTACTTTTTTCATTAGGACTTGGGGACCATGATCTTTTCATTGGATAGGTTGGATTGAGTTTTCATCAAGGGATTAAAAACGAACAGTGTAATTGCTTGCTTTGTCTATTAGACGTAATTTGATAGATATTATTGTGAAGAGGCTCAAAGAATATACAAATTGAGTACAAACACTTATTGCACCACGTAAACTTACGAATATCAATACCTGAAGAACAGTTGCTGTAAAAGAAAAACCCCGGTAATGCCGGGGCTTTTGTATGGCTTCGAGTTGATTAGTATTGATTACTTTTCATTAGGATTTGGAAGCCATGGTCTTTTCACTGGATTGGATTTGGATAAAACAGTTCTCATAGGAAAATTTCGGATTTCATGGATTTGGATAACAACCTGCTTGTTCATTAGACGTAAAATGAAACATCTTATTTTATGCGATGCTCACTCATTTATTTTTTCGGTATTTCGTAGAAGAAAGCGTAAGTAATTATACTTAACAGCAGGCTAAACGGCTTCAGATTTTCTTTTCAATGATTTCAAAAACAAATAAAAATGACCGTCTTATTTTATCACATGAAAGTGCGATCTATTGTAACGTATATGAATAATATCGCCACAGTCAACATTAAATGAGGTGGATTGCATTGGGAATAAAGACTTCGCTAAACGTAACGTCAACCTTGTGGTATCTCCCATAAATTCATTCTTTTCTACAACAACAGCAAATCCTTCTTCTTTATTCGCACATTCAAAATAGCCAGGTCTCAACAATATGCATTCCTCTTTATTCAAACTTGGAGATGGGCAGTAATCAAATAATGGATGTGCCGCTTTAATTAGTTGATAATCTCCCAGCAAGCCTGCCACCTTTTCGTTAACGGGATAATGATATACATCAACAGGTGTGCCCGACTGAATGATTTTCCCCTTATCCAATATGTGCAACTCATCGGCCCAAGACAACACATCCTGAGCATCATGCGACACCATGATGCATCCCATGCCTAATTTTACGCTAATACTTTCGGTAAGTTCCTTCATTCTGTTTTTATGAAAGCGATCCAAATGAGCAAAGGGTTCATCCAATAACAACAATGATGGACTATTCGTCAGCAGTTTGGCTAATGCCACCCGTTGCTTCTCTCCACCCGAAAGTTCATCTGTCCATCGCTCAACCAGATGAAGAATATCACAGATTCGATAGATATCCTGGCATTTATCTTCCTCCATGTAATTTTCATACGTCAGCACTTCTTTTACCTTGTAATTGTTGCGCAGCTCAAAAAACTGACTGAGGTAAGCGATATCGGGATGACCGGGAATCAATTGCTCATGAGGGCCAATTACTCTTTTTTGCTGAAAATAAACGGCACCGCTATCGGGCTGCTCCAATCCGGCTATCATTTTCAAAAGCGTGCTTTTTCCAGAACCGGTTTCGCCAACAATGGCAATTTTACGCTTTACGTCCCATGAAGCGCTCAAATCGCAAACAGCCGGATTGCCGTTGACTTTTTTACTGAGATGATCGAGTAATATAATGGAGGAGTCGTTGTTCATGGAGAAAACAAAGTTAATGGCCTTGTTGGCAATAATCCTTCTACTTGATGATATTATTATTTCGATACCTGAAGTATTTATAAATCTCTACCCAAATCGTTGATACTATTGCCATAGCCAGGCAAATCAATAGAACAGAGCCGTTGACATACGACAGCTCGAACAGATTTCTGACAAAAGGAAGGTAGAGACTGGAAATGATCAGCAGCAGTGATGCGACAATCACCAAAGGCATCATGTAATTTTTATACCTGAAAGTTTTCCAGAAAGGCAATTGTTCTGATCGCCCTATCCAGGTTAGTAAGATATTACTGAGCAAGAGGGTGACAAAAACAATAGTTCGAACAAACTTCATGTCGTACCCATGCATCATGAAACAATAACCCAACAGCAAAGTGCCGACTGAAACAAACAGGCCTTGTACAATACTGATGAATAACTGATGAAAGGAAAGAAAACCGATACTTTTTCTAATCGGCGGTCGATTCATCAATCCTGGTTCCATCGGTTCATTTTCATAAATCACAGAGCAGGTGGGTCCCATGATCAGTTCTAAAAAAATAACATGTACAGGTGTGAAAAGATCATTGAATTTCCAATTGAACAACAAAGGAAGTGTAACGATAAGAATGATGGGCACATGAATGGAAATAATATACTGAACGGCCTTTTTAAGGTTACTGTATATTTTTCTCCCGAGCGCAACCGCGTCCACCATGTGCGAAAGCTCATCATCTGTCAATATCAATGCAGCCGCACCTTTGGCCACTTCTGAACCCCGATACCCCATGGCGATACCAATATGCGCTGCTTTTAATGCAGGTGCATCATTTACACCATCACCGGTCATGGCCACTACCTCTCCGTTTTCTTTGAGGGCTTCAATCACTCTAAATTTCGCTTCTGGAAACATACGGGCAAAGACATCAGTTTTCATCGCTTTTTCCATCAAAGCATCTTTAGACAGCCCCATCACTTCATTACCTGTTAGAAAAGACTTATCGCGGCTCAGTCCAATCTGCTGTGCAATAGCCAATGCGGTTTCTGGATGATCTCCTGTAATCATTTTTATGCTGATGCCTGCCTGATGAAATTTTTTCATGGTGACATCAATTCCATCTTTTGGCGGATCTTGAAAAATCAATAAGCCCAGATAATCATAAACAATTTCCTGTTGCCCTAATGGCCAATGGGCTTCCTGCCAATGCCCTTTACCAACCGCCAGCACGCGATAACCCATCGCGGCATATTCGGCAGAAGTTTTGACCACTTGTTTTTTACTTTCCTCATCCAGCTTACTGCAATTCAATATCGCTTCTGGCGCACCTTTGGCAGCAATAACAAACTCTTTTTGCTGATTGCTGAAGATGTGCGTCATCATGGGCGGCTTTCCACTCAAAGGATATTCATGTACTTGATGATAAAAAGGACGTTGATCTAATTTTGAAAACCTTCCGTAAAGCTCATGTATCGACTTCTCCATCGGATCAAATGGATTGACCTCACTGCTCCACATGGCATATTCCAGCAATTCCTGTGGCAATACTTCATCTTTTCGCACATCATATAAAATCTCTTGCTTCGAATCCATTAAAAATTCAAGTGTCATTTTATTCTGGGTGATGGTGCCCGTTTTATCGACACAAATGACTGTAGCCGATCCCAGCGTTTCAACAAACTGTGACTGTTTGACAATCAGTTTATTGTTTTTTAGCAATCGAAATGCACCCAGCGCCTGAAAAGTGCTGAAGGCGACAGGAATCTCCTCCGGCAATATGCTCATGGCCAAAGTAAGTCCGGATAACAATGCCATTAACCAATCGTGGCCCTGATGATAACGAAGTAACACAATGAACAAAAAAGCGATAAAGCCTACCGCCACCATTTGTTTTACAAAACGCCCCATCTGAAGCTGAAGTGGAGTTTTCGTCACTACAATTTCTTCTAAAGACTTTCCGATTTGTCCAAACATCGTTTTTACACCCACCGATTCAACTTGAAATTCACCGCTGCCTGCTATGAGCAAGGTGCCTTTATATACTTCCTGATGGATTTCTTTTAATACAGGCAGAGACTCTCCTGTCAATATTGATTCATTCACCGACAGATCATTGCAACTTAACAATCTCCCATCAGCAGGCACCAACTCTCCCTCCTCCACTTTCACAATATCGCCTACCACAATTTCTTCCACAGAAATTTTAATCAGCCAACCGCCACGCCAAACATTCGATTTTGCCGCTGAAATTTTCCTTAAAGCGGCTATTGCATTGCGGCTTCTGTGTTCTTGAAAAAAAGAAATTCCAGCCACTAAAAACAAGGCCACCAACATGATGACACCTTCCTTCAATTGACCTACAGAAAAATAAACGAGACATGAAACCGTCAAAATCACAAACATGGGCTCTGTGAGCACATCTTTGATGGTCTGCAGCATTGCATTGGAATGCTTTTCAGCATTAAGATTGGCGCCATGTTGGATACGGCTTTGCTTCACCTGCACATCTGTCAATCCTTTAATCAATAAATCGCTCATTGAACTCATTTTTTAGTAATTCACCTCACAGACAACAATGTAAAAAATTGTATTTATTTTTTTTAACCTTTTGTAAATTCATTACATTTACGCACCAAAAAAAAATCTATGAATCTTAAAAAGCTAAGCTGGGTAGCCGTTTCTTTTCTGCTTTTTTCTTGCAGTAAAGTAGAACAAACCACTGTCGCCACCAATGATGTTGTTGCCATCAACAACGAACCTGTTTTTTCACCATCAAATGTTTCCAGTGCCTTAGTGGTCAAGAAATTTTTGTTCGACGCTTCTCAAGCAGAAACAGCGGGCAATGCCGATTGGGTAATTGACGAAGACAACAGCACACCTCAACGTATACCAACACCATTGCAATCCACTGTAACATCTACTACTGCTGTAACTTATTGGACAGGCGCACTTTCCAGCTGGGGAATCGCTTTGGCCAAACAAGGACATACGGTAGAAACATTACCCAGCACTGGTTTGATTACCTATGGCGTCACCACCAATCCACAGGATTTAAAGAACTATGATGTATTTGTAGTAGACGAACCCAACATTCGTTTCACAACAGCCGAAAAACAAGCCATTCTTAGCTTTGTAAAAAACGGAGGCGGTTTGTTTATGGTAGCTGACCATACAGTATCAGACAGAAACAACGACGGATGGGATTCTCCTGCCATTTGGAACGACCTGATGACTTCAAATGGTTTAATTACCAACCCTTTTGGATTTTCAGTTGATCTGACCAACATCACTCAAACAAGCACTAACGTATTAAGCGGCAATTTGACCAATCCTATTTTACATGGCACACAAGGCAATGTAACCAAACTCGATTTCAACAATGGAGCTACTTTAACACTACAACCAACTGTAAATGCCACCGTTCAAGGTTTGGTTTGGCAAAACAGTACGGCGCAAAGTACCACTAAAGTAATGGCAGCCAGCTCTACTTATGGTACCGGTCGCGTTTTTGCGGTTACCGACAGCTCGCCACTGGATGATGGTACCGGAGCTCCCGGCAACACTCTTTATGTTGGATGGAGCCTCTACTCTCACCCTGCATTATTCATGAATGCTTCCCTATGGCTGGCCAAACTTCAATAATCTTTTTTAAGTACTATAAAAAAACCTCCGCATTTCGGAGGTTTTTTATTTTCATCTTGGTTCTAGTGCTAAGCACATTGTTCTCTTAGGGATTATATTTTAGTGATCAGGTATTCTCTGAATTCGCGGCTTAGTTCATTTACTTCCCGCTCAAACTTCATCACATCTTTTTCAATATGCTCCTCATCCTGCAATAGCAGTGTTTCTATCCTGCCTTCCTTTTGCTGAACTTCTTTTGAGAGCAGATAATCGTTGTTTTTTATATGCTGTTTCAAGTCAGACACCATGATCTGTTTTTCCTCAAATGCTTTATGAAACTCACGCTTTTCGGCCGAGCTGGCGCAACTGGCATATTTAGATGCAAACTCATCCAACATTTTATCCAATACATCAATCTGACGTTCATAAAAATTCACAATCTTCAAAAGCTTGCGATGTTTATTTGCCAGCTGGAAGGATTCAATATAAGTCATACCCGATTATTTTATGAATTCAAAGATGCTATCTTCTAAGGCTACTTTTCATGACTTGGCCTACAACCATATATGATTATTATCACTAACACAACCAATCATCTTACAGTATGATACCAATCAAGTACAATATAGTAACAGGTCATTTTAAGGCTAAACATCCAAGGATATTTTTACATCGGTATTAAAAATTCTACACCAAAAAATGAAAACAATGAAGAAACTACTGTTTATTTTCATCGGACTTTTGTCGACAAGTACGATGCTGATGGCACAAGATGCCGAACCCGTTGCCAAAACCAGCAAAACACCTCCTAAGTTTTTTTTAGCTTTTTCGGCTGGCCCCGCCATTCCGGTTGGCGCATTTGCATCCAAAGACATCAACGCCAGCTCTGATGCCGGCTTAGCAAATTTGGGATACAATCTGAATTTACATTCCGGCTATCAAATCAGCGATTATTTTGGGGTAACCGGCAATTTTTTGTATTCACGCTTTCAAATGGATCAGGGTGCGATAACCCGTTATTTAAACAGCAGTGGCTCTGGGGGAGTAAATGCCACAGCAGACCATTGGCAATATTGGGGAGTGATTGCGGGCCCTATGGCTACACTGCCTGTAAGTGATGAAATATTTTTTGATTTCAAAGCAATGGGTGGATATGCAAGGGCCAATATGCCGGTGATTGGATTTCAATTGGCGGGCTATCCTTCCGCATCGCTTCAAACGCCTGAAAAGTGGAGTGATGTTTTTGCCTGGCAATTGGGCACAAACATGAGATATAATTTCGCCACCAATGCCTGCTTATTTGCCAATTTTGATTACAACCATATGGAGCCGGTTTGGAAATTCAATTTCAATGGAGAAGATTTAAAAGTACAGCAAAAAATGGGAGTCATAGATTTCACTGTAGGCGTGGGCATTACCTTATAACCACTACAAAAATGTGGTTTGGCAGGCGTTGATTGCATAACAACAAATGCCGAATGATGACAGCCGATTTTTTTCGGCATGTCCATAAACAGCAAGTGTCCCTTTGGGGACACTTGTTATTTGATAACCTATTTCAATCTTTCTTTGATATCCAGTTGATGTTGATGGGCTGTTTGCTGCGCCAGTTCATACCCGGCATCCGCATGACGGATGACGCCCATACCCGGATCATTTCTGAGTACCCTGGACAATCTTCTTGACGCATCTTCGGTTCCATCGGCAACAATTACCATTCCCGAATGGATGCTATAGCCCATACCTACACCTCCGCCATGATGAAGCGAAACCCAACTGGCGCCTCCGGCTGTATTGACCAATGCATTTAATATCGGCCAGTCGGCTACGGCGTCGCTGCCATCGAGCATAGCTTCCGTTTCTCTGTTTGGGCTGGCCACAGAACCTGTATCCAGATGATCGCGGCCAATGACAATTGGCGCTTTCACTTTTCCGTTTCTTACCAGCTCATTAAATGCCAGACCCGCTTTCTCTCTTTCGCCCTGCCCTATCCAACATATCCTTGCCGGCAATCCCTGAAACGCAATTTTTTCCTGCGCCATCTTCATCCAGCGAATCATTCCCTTATTTTCCGGAAACAGTTCCATCATCAGCTCATCGGTTACTCTTATATCTTCGGGATCTCCGCTTAATGCTGCCCAACGGAAGGGGCCTTTTCCTTCGCAAAACAAAGGTCTGATATACGCCGGCACAAATCCTGGAAAATCAAAAGCATTCTCCAGCCCGCGTTCTTTGGCCCTGGCCCTGATATTATTGCCGTAGTCAAAAGTAACGGCGCCTTTTTGTTGCAACTCCAGCATCAATGTCACATGGAGTTTCATACTTTCATAACTGAGGTTGATGTATTCGTCGGGATTATCCTTTCTTAAAATATTGGCATCTTCATTAGATAAATGATGTGGGATGTAACCGATCAGCGGATCATGTGCACTGGTTTGGTCAGTCAATGTATCGGGAATGATATTCCTGTCGATCAAATGCTGAAGCAGATTGACCGCATTGCATAATACACCGATACTCACAGCTTTACCGGCTGACTTATATTCCATCGCTTTGTCAATAGCTTCATCAATGTCGGTATATTTTTCATCCAGATATTTGGTTTCCAAACGCTTGTCTATGCGCCACTCTTCTACTTCTGCTACCAATGCCACCCCTTCATTCATGGTAATAGCCAATGGCTGAGCGCCACCCATTCCTCCCAAGCCTGCGGTAACATTCAAAGTACCTTTCAAAGTGCCACCAAAATGCTTGGTGGCTGCAGCGCCGTAGGTTTCATAAGTTCCCTGCACAATTCCCTGGCTGCCGATGTAAATCCAGCTACCTGCGGTCATTTGTCCGTACATCATCAACCCTTTTTTCTCCAGTTCATCAAAATGCTTCCAATTGGCCCAGTTGGGAACCAGTTGAGAATTGCTCAACAAGACCCTTGGAGAATCTTTATGTGTCTTTAAAATAGCCACGGGCTTACCGCTTTGAATCAGTAAGGTTTCATCTTCTTCCAGATCTTTCAACCCTTTGATGATGAGGTCGAGGGCTTCGATATTTCTGGCTGCCTTTCCACGTCCGCCGTATACAATCAGTTCTTCGGGACGTTCCGCCACGTTGGGATCCAGGTTATTGAGCAACATGCGTAATGCAGCCTCCTGCACCCAACCTTTACAGTTCAGCGTTGTGCCTGTCGGTGTCTTGTATTTTTGAAAATCGTAACTCATTGGGTCTGTATGTTTATCAGTTGAAGGGATGATTTTTTAAAAATGAAATGGATTGAATCATATCATCATGAAGAATTCTGTCTTTGTGGTTAAAGCTAATTAGCTCTCTGTAAGCAACAATAATTTTTTCTAATGGTTCGGAAGATTTCAGCGGCCTTCTGAATTCGATGGCCTGAACGGCAGTAAACAATTCAATGGCCAGTACCCTTTCCACATTATCCACTACGCGTTTGCATTTTACGGCACCATTAGCCCCCATGCTTACATGATCTTCCTGATTGATACTGGAAGGTATGGAATCGACACTGCTGGGCGTGCACAACTGTTTGTTTTCGCTTACAATTCCAGCAGCTGTATATTGCGGAATCATAAACCCGGAATTGAGTCCGGCATCTTTCACTAAAAACGGCGGCAAACCGCGCAATCCACTGATCAGCTGGTAGGTTCTTCGCTCACTAATGCTGGCGATTTCACTCAGGGCGATGCAAAGAAAATCGGCGGTAAGGGCAATGGGCTGACCATGAAAATTTCCACCACTGAGGATGAGGTCATGTTCGGGAAAAACATTGGGATTATCTGTAACAGCATTGATTTCCTTTAAGAAAACAGACTTCACATAATTGAAGGTATCCCATGAGGCACCATGCACCTGAGGAATACAACGAAAAGAATACGGATCTTGGACCTGCGATTTTTTACGCGCAGCGATTTCACTGCCTTCTAAAAGATTTCGCATGGTGGCGGCCACCGCTACTTGTCCTACATGCGAACGCACCTCATGAATGTGCGCATTAAAAGGAAAAACAACACCATCAAAGCCTTCGAAGCTGATTGCCGCAATCACGTTGGACCAATGTAAAAGCTTTTCGGCACGAATCAGATTATAAATACCATAGGCACTCATGAACTGCGTACCATTGATCAGCGCCAATCCTTCCTTACTTTTCAGGTGAATCACAGCCCAGCCTTTCTCTGCCATCACCGTTTCGGATTTTTTTCTCACGCCGTTGTCATACACTTCTCCCATGCCAATCAAAGGCAAACAAAGATGACTCAACGGTGCCAGGTCGCCTGATGCCCCCAAAGAGCCTTGCGTATATACAACGGGTAATACATTTTCATTGAACATCGCCACCAAACGCGCTACTGTTGCCAGCTGCACACCAGAGTGACCATAACTCAACGACTTCACCTTCAACAAAAGCATCAGTTTCACAATTTCGGAAGGCACCTCATCTCCCAAACCACAGGCATGCGACATGATCAGATTCGCCTGCAGCTCTTCCAACTGATGACCATCAATTCTTACATTTTGCAAATAACCAAAACCTGTATTGATACCGTAATACAACTCGTCATTTCCGGCTACTTTCTGATCGAGATAATTTCTGCAATGCTGAATTCTTTTCTTTGCCTCCTCACTGAGCTCCAAAACGGTGTGTTCGTTTACACTGGCCAGCGTTTCCAGACTCAGAAAGTCATTGTCAATAATTATTTTATTTCCCATGATGTTTATTGTAGTAATCGGATGTTGTAAAATGATCCATAGCCCTGATCAACAAGTTGCCAAAAGTAGTAAAAAGCTTTTGGATTGGAAATTTGGGATTCGGGATGATGAATGGAGAATTGGAGATTTTTCTGTGAATGTATTTTACATTTTACATGTCTAATATCACTATCTTTCTTTTTTAAAAAATCAATAAGCCAATGCGTTCATTTCGTTTCCATTTCTTGTCTTTATTTTTCTTTTTGTCATATCTGCAAGCAAATGCCCAAACTTCCCATATTCAATTGCTAAATACAGAAACTAAGGTATCTTATCGTGGATTGAGCGTGGTTAATGATGAAGTGATTTGGGTGAGCGGTAGCAATGGAAATGTTGGTATCAGCACCGACGGTGGTATCACTTGGAAATACTCACAAGTTAAGGGGTACGAAAAAACGGATTTCAGAGATATCGAGGCTTTCAATGACAGCACGGCCATCATCATGGGCATTGACTGTCCGGCAAAGATTTTAAAAACTACAGACAGAGGGAAAAACTGGTCGGTGATGTTTGAAGACACCACCAAGGGAATGTTTTTAGATGCGATGGAATTTTGGAATGAACAAAACGGGGTTGTTGTGGGCGATCCCATGCTGGGTAAAGCATTTGTTGCCAAGCTGTCTTCTTCTAATAAAAAATGGGCGCCCAATGATTTTGACCGCAGCCCATCTCTTGATAGCGGCGAAGCTTTTTTTGCCAGCAGCGGCACTAACATCAGGATGCTTAACAAACATGATATGGTGGCCGTCAGTGGCGGTGTTTGTTCAAATTTGCTCATCAAAAATCAAAAAATAAAACTCCCTATACTTCAGGGAAAAGAAAGTACCGGCGCCAATTCCATTGCAGTAAAAGACAGTCTCACCTTCATGATTGTTGGAGGCGACTTTATGAATAAAGATTCGGCAAAAGGTAATTTTTGCTTTACAAAAGACAAAGGAAAAACGTGGTTTTTCTCAATGCAACCACCAAGCGGATACAGAAGTTGTGTTGAATATCTCGGACAATCTACATGGATCACTTGCGGACTTAATGGCGTTGATATCACCACTAACGATGGCAAGCAATTCAACAGAATCAGCGAAGTCGGTTTTCATGTTTGCAGAAAAGCTAAACAAGGAAAATCAGTCTTTCTGGCCGGTGGTGGCGGAAGAATAGGCAAGCTGATTGAAGAATAATCAATAATTCAGAATTCCTTTGAACAACTGAATACCTCCAAAGATGATGGCGCCCCAGGTGATCACGTAACTACCCCCATTACTGGCAGCAGAGTAAGTACCTACCGTGATAATGATTCCTCCCACACACCAAAGCGCACCGTAGAGCATATCTTTTTTCGCTTTTCTTTTTTTTGCGATGGTCACTTGGTCTACAATATTATTTACAATCACCTGCGCATTGGCTTCGTTCAATCCTCTTTGCTGTAGCAAATGCACCACTTCATAATCAGGTTTATTTTGACGAACCAACAAATCAGCGGCATAGGCATAAATCTGATCTACCATTTGTTGTTGTTCGGCGGTTATCTGTTCCATTACAATCTAAAATTTAAAATTTGGCATTTATGCATCAACCTTGGTACAAAATCGGTGAGAAGGTAAATTGAAGATGCGAATATTTTTTTTTGCACGAAAAATAAAATAAAATGCCGACTAATGCAAACCATTATTATTTATACCATGCAATTCAGTTGTCCAACAGCAAAAAACAAGGGAGTCAGCGCAGTTGAAAATTAAAACAAAGACATCAACCCATAAAAAAAGGCAGTCTAACTGCAGACTGCCTTTATATAAACAACATCTTATCAATTCAAGCTTCTAAAATCCACCGGCACCAGTTTGCTGACGCCTGCTTCCTGCATGGTGACACCATAGATCACATCCACGCAACTCATGGTCATCTTGTTGTGAGTAACGATAATGAACTGCGAGTTTTCGCTGAACTTCCTGATCATGTTGGTGAACTTGCCTACGTTGGCATCATCCAAAGGCGCATCCACCTCATCGAGTATACAGAAAGGAGCCGGCTTAATGAGATAAATGGCAAACAGCAAGGCCGTAGCGGTAAGGGTTTTTTCTCCCCCACTCAATTGACCAATACTGCTGGGGCGTTTACCTTTGGGCTTGGCCACGATTTCAATGGCCGTATCGGCAAGATTTTCGGGATTCACAAGAATCATATCGGCAGTATCTTCTTCCGTAAACAAGGCTTTGAATACCTTCTGGAAATTTTCACGGGTGCGATTGAAAGTATCCAGGAATTGCTGATTGGCTGTAGCTTCCACCTCCTGAATGGTTTGTAAAAGGCTATCCTTGGCCGTTACCAGGTCGTTCTTTTGTTCGAGAATAAACTCGTATCGTTTCTTCATTTCGATATAAGCCTCTACTGCAGTAGGATTCACTTCTCCCATATTCTCCAGACGTTTCTTCATCCGATCGTTCTTTTCCTGCAAATCCTCCAGCGGAATTTCTGTGGTCCTGGGTTCATCAATGATGGCGTCCAGGTCTACTTTAAATTCCACATTCAATCTTTCTTTCATCCCTGCCAGTTGCAGTTTCAATTCCGTCAAACGATCTTTGATTTCATTGAGTAAATGGTCGATACCTTCTTTCGATTTTTGTTTAACACGCAATTCATTTTCTTTTTCCGTGAGCACGTTTCTGATGTTGTAATACTCTTGATCTGCCGTGTTCAACGCTTTTTCCTCCGCTTCCTTATTTTGGAGCATTTCCACCAAACTGCTTTCAATCTCTTTCAGCGAAGCATCAGTTTCTTCGATGCTGGCTACGGCCTCAGTTAACTGGCGTGTACTGTTATTCACTTGTTCAATCAAGTCGCTTAATTGCTTCGATTTGAAATCGAGCTCCTGACGAATAGAACTGATGCGGCTTTGCTGACGGGTGAATTGCAGATTACCATCATTGTAGGCCAAAGAAGCCGCATTATAGGCTTGTTCGGCATTGGAGTAATCCTGTTCAACCAGCTGAATGGATTGCTGCATCGACTCCAATTGCTGGTTATATTGCTGCAAGGCCTCACGAGTTTGGGCAATGCCTTCTTGATTGGCCAGAAGATTGCGTTGCAAATCGGCCAGTCTTCCTGCGGCTATCGTTTCCTGATGATGCAGATTCTCAATTTTATTATTCAGCGCGAAAGCCTGATTGGTGAGCTGGTTGATTTCCTGCTGCGTTTGTTTGATAGCGTTTTCTTTCAGCTGTGTGTTGAAGGCAATCACTTCATTGTGCTTTTGCTGGATATTGGCTTTGATTTCATTCACCACCTTTTCCTGCGCTTCAATTTCGGCTTTCAGCTTTTCGAGATTTTTAGCACGTCCGATCTTCTTACCCTCAAACAAACCGACGCTTCCGCCGGTTAAAGAATATTTACCCTTTACAAATTTTCCCGATTTTTCCAAAATCACGGCACCATTACTTTCTTCCAGTGCCTGTTCATTTTCTGCAATGAAAACATTTCCCAACAGATGCTGGGCCAATGCCGCATACTGAATGTCGATCTCCACCACATCAAGCGCTTTGATTGTACCCTGTGGTTGCTGACAGGCCTCGATGTTCTTGAATTTGTCGAGCAGGAAGAAATTGGCTTTCCCTTTTTTGTTATGATCGAGCAAATGCACAGCCTGCAAACCTTCCTGAAGATTGTTGACCACATAGTAGTTAAGGTACTGATCGAGCACATTTTCTACGGCGGCCCTGTATTCTTCTTTCACATAAATGATATCCGAGAGTAAAGGCGCTTGATGGTTCCAGCCGGTATTCTTGTGCAGGAACTTCACACTTTCGGGATAGCCTTCCATCGAATCAACCAGACTCTTCAACAAATCATGTTCATTCTTCTTCGCATCAAGCTTGCGATTCTCATCAGCCAGATTGCTTCTCAAACCTTCAAGCACACTTTGTGTTTGAAGAATCTGTTCTTTCGTAAACTCATGCTCTTCCTGCAATTGTTTCAAACCCGACTCTTTCGAGGCGAGTTCTGCTTCTTTGGCCACTTTATCTTCATCCAGCTGCTTGATTTGAGCCTGACGACTATTGCTTTCTTCTTCCAGCTGGTGAATGGACCTTTGCATGTTTTGAATGGAAGTATCGGCAACGGCTACCTTTTTCTCCGCATCAAATTGCTGACGCTGAACGGTCTGGTATTCTCTTCTCAAAGAATCAATAGCCGCACGTTGGTCGTCAAAAGTTTTACGCTTGGTTTCCACCTCCTGTTTCAAAGTGACCAGCGACTTCTCCAATTCTTCCAGTTTCAATTGCTCTTCGCCAATCTGAGTAGTGGTGAAAGTGATGCTTTCTTCAAGTCCGGATTGCTGTCCGGCCGCTTTTTGAATAAAATCGTTCAAATTGGTTTGACGCTCTTTCAGATGCTGCAGACGTTGTGCGGTCAAGCTCTTTTCATTTTCACGGGCGCGCACTTTATCCAGCATTTCATTAAAAGCATGCTGCATCTGTTGCAATGCCTTTTCCTTCTCTACAAATCCAAGTTTCTCTTGTTCCAATGCAGCTTCTTCTTTGGCGATAGCGGTTTCGAGTTCGATACGCTTATCCACTTCCTGTTGTTGCTGCTGATTCAATTCGCGGTAAGTGATGTTGAAACCTTCGAGGGCCGCTTTGGCCAGCTCGATACTTACTTCCTTGTATTCTTTTTTTATTTCGAAATATTTCTCCGCTTTCTTGGCCTGACTCTCCAGTGATTTCAACTGGTTGTTGATTTCAAACAATAAATCCTCGATACGGGAAAGATCCTGTTCTGCCGCATCAAGCTTGAGCTTGGCTTCCTTCTTTCTTGTTTTGTAAATGGTAATGCCGGCTGCTTGTTCCAGCATTCTGCGACGGCTATTGTCTTTATCGCGGATGATGTCGTCCACCATACCTAACTCAATGATGGCATAACTATCGGTACTCACCCCTGTATCCATAAACAAGTTGTGAATGTCTTTCAAACGACAAGTAACGTCATTCAGGCGATATTCACTCTCACCGCTTTTGTAATATTTTCGGCTAATGGTTACCGTATTAAACTCAGTCGGCAACAGGTTTTTTGTATTTTCAAAAGTGAGGCTCACTTCCGCCAGTCCACTGGCGCTCCTCGACTTGCTGCCATTGAACACCAGACTCTCCAGATTTTCACTTCTGAGGTTGCTGATTTTGTGCTCACCAATCACCCATCGGATACTGTCGATGATGTTGCTTTTTCCGCAGCCATTGGGACCAATAACCCCAGTAATGCCCTCATCGAAGTGAAGGACTGTTTTGTCGGCAAAGCTTTTAAAGCCTTTGATCTCTAAACTCTTTAAACGCACGGTTGCTAAAATTTTAGTGGACGGCAAACCTAACGAAAATGGACGACTTTTCCCGCTTAAAATGGGAACTTCAGCTAATATTTTATGGCTGATTATTGAGGTTTATTTTTTTGGAGAGAGAAGGAATCATCCTACAATTATGAAGGCATCCCAATTGACTCAGATTATATTTTAATCCCATACATAAATTAGTCTGCATTTTCTTGGTAAAAAATCAAAATTATCCCACATACATTGATGAAAGATAGATTTAGGTACCTAATTTCGTTTTCAAATTAGAAAACATGAATAAACATATCTTTTGGGGATTGCTGCTGGTGGGTGGAATTTCCTATGGTCAGCCTAAAATTTACCGTCAGGCACAAATTGCTACCACTACCAATATCATCGCCCCAGAAGAAGACGATTCGCAAAATATGCAAGGTCGCGACGGAGGCGGTATGAATTTCAGAAACATGATGGATGGCGAGTTCAAATTTGTGACTTTGGTTAAAAATGATATGACCAAAATGACCATAAAATCCGAAGTCGTCCACGCTACTATTTTCAGAGACAACGATAAGAAACTGACAACTACCATCATGGAGATGATGGGCAACACCAATGGTTTTTACATCACCGACCAGGAACAGGTGGAGATGCAAAAAATGAGAGACAGCATGATGGCAGAAAGAAGAAAAAAGGATACTACCATGAGACAGTTTCCTCAGCCCGACAGAAATACAAATCTTCCTGTTGAGGTGAGCGTAACGAATGAAAGCAAAAAAATCGCCGGCTATGTCTGCAAAAAGGCGTTTCTGATTACCACCCGCCTATTAGGCAATAAAGACACAGTAACCATTTGGTATACTCCGGAATTTAAAATAGACAATGTAGCTACCACCGGTGGCATGAATGCCCTGCCAATGATGGGCAACATGATGCCACAGCTGAATGGTCTCGATAAAATTGAAGGATTTGTGATGCGCTACGAAATGAACATGAGAAGAGGCCGCAGACTGGAATCGGAAATAACAAAAGTGGAGCTGGACAAAAACATTGCCGACACAGAATTCGAACTGCCTAAAAATGTGGAAATCAAGCCCATGAAAGAAATGCAAAACATGTTTGGCGGCGGCAGAGGCGGATTCATGCGACCTCCGGGAAGAGATTAAATAAAGGGTATAAAATAAATTTGCCTGGCATTTCAATTATACAAATTAGCCCAGCACATCTAAAAGCGTAAAATAGATAAGCCCACCATTTAAATGGTGGGCTTATCTATTTCTTGTACAGAACATCATTTTACCATTTTTCAGCAACGGCCAGTTTCTTTTCAACTTCAGCCATCTTCACCTTATCTCCTTTTGTTTCATAGATTTCTTTCATAAAACCGAGCAAAATGCGATAGTTGGCTTTTTGCAAACTTGTTTTTTCTTGTGCTTTCTCTATGAAATCAACGGCTTTATTACAATCAGCGAGACACTCATCAATATTTTTATTCGCTGCATCTTTCAAAGCTGTCTTCTTTTTGACATCATCAGGCTTTACGCTTTTAATGGCTTTAGCTGTATTCTGCAATTCGTAAGCATAACGATACAAGTGATTCGCCATTAACACACAAGAAGCCACATCGTCATTTCCTTCCAAAGTAATTGATTTGCGCAGTACGGCCGACAATTTATCCAACTGTGCCATATCCTGTTCGGTGAGTAAATCTTTTCCACTGACAGTTTTAAAAAGTTCAACTGCATAACTGTAGTTCAAATAAAAACTTTCGGGATGCAGGGCAATTAGTTCCTCATATTTTTTAAACAACTGGTCTTTTTCGGGATGCTCACCCAAACTTCTGATTTCCAACTCGAGCCAATAATTTGATTTGGGATAGATCGCTTGACCTTTGGCCACCACCGCACTTAAACCAGCGGCATCATTTTTTTTGAGGTAATATTCCGCTACTGTAGAATAAACATCAAAAAACTCATCGCCTCCAACTTTGGCATCAATCAGCTTGCTCAGGTATTGAATTTCTTCCTGTTCTAACATTTTAATTTTTGCAGAATCCTTGGTGGCTTGTGACGCCTGCATGGCGGTAATGGCTATGTTTCTAACCAATCCTGTATCCAGCGGATATAATTTGGCTTGCTCATACTCATATTTCTTGGCAACGATATAGTCTTTCACCTCATTGGCTTTCTTGAAACTGTTCATCGCCCCTTCAAAGTTTTTATCGTTGAATTGTTTTACCCCCAGATTGGTGAATTCAAAATACAAATCCAGATAAGGAATGTGTTGCTGAAAAGTCATCTGAATATCTTTCGGATCCAGTGTTTGGTTCATTTTAAACGCATCGTAAGCATCCGACTTTAATGCATAAGACTCCACTTGACCAACTGTAGGGTCTTTGGAAAGCGCATTATAAATGACTCCTTTGTAAAACCAGGCTTCCGCATCCTTGGCTTTTTTTGGATTGAGGAGATATTTTTCAATTCCGGCTTTTGCATCGCGGTATTGCGATTTGGATATCATTTCGTTGATATCTTCCAGACTTTGTGATTTAGCGGCCACCAGGGAAAAAAATGCAATTCCCAACAGATAGAACTTCTTCATTTATTGGTTGTTTTTTGAGGCGTAAAGATAATATTTTAGGCACATTGATACATTTGTAAAAGCATTTAAAAATTTGAGGGGCCTAATCTGCCAACTTCGCTTTAGTCAGTCCTTGATTTTTATTAACTTCACATCCTTGATCAGCAAAGAAACCATACAGCAAATCCAGAACCGTATTGATATCATAGATATCATCGGCGGCTTTGTAAAACTGAAAAAAAGAGGCACCAACTATCTGGGCAATTGCCCTTTCCACAACGAAAAGACGCCTTCTTTCACCGTTTCTCCCTCCAAAGAAATTTTTAAATGCTTTGGTTGTGGCAAAAGCGGCAATTCCATCAATTTTTTGATGGAGCACGAAAAATACAGTTATGTGGAAGCCCTCCGATGGCTGGCCGCCAAATACAATGTGGAGATTGAGGAAACAGCCACCAGTCCGGAGTTCAAAGCGCTGCAGCTCACTTCCGACAGTCTTTACATCATCAACAACTTCGCCAGGGATTTTTTTGCTAACGCACTTTTACATACCGAAGAGGGAACAGACATTGCACTAAGCTACTTGAAAGAAAGGGGTTTTAACCAGGAAACCATTCAGAAATTTCAACTGGGCTATAATCCATCGGCAAGAGATGAGTTTACGCAGGCGGCTATCGCTTCACAATACAGCACCGAGTTACTTTTAAAAACCGGACTTGTTGTAAACCGCGACGAAAAGTTTGCCGACAATTACCGCGGAAGAATCATTTTCCCCATTCACAACATGAGTGGGAAAATTCAGGGTTTCGGAGCCAGAATCATCAAAAGTAACGACCGAGCCCCCAAGTACATCAACACACCTGAAAATGAGATTTATGTAAAAAGCAAAATTCTCTATGGTTCGTATTTTGCCCGCACCGCCATTGATAAAGCCGATGAGTGTCTTTTGGTGGAAGGATACACCGACGTCATCAGTCTTCATCAGGCCGGCATCGAAAACGTAGTGGCAAGCGGAGGCACGTCTCTCACTCCGGACCAACTGAGACTGATTAAAAAATACACTAAAAACCTGACCATCATTTATGATGGAGACGGTGCCGGTATCAAAGCAGCCTTGCGCGGACTCGATCTGGCCTTGGAAGAAGGTTTAGAAGTGAAATTGGTGCTGATTCCGGACAAGGAAGATCCCGACAGTTATGTCAATAAGATCGGGGCAAAAGCCTTCACTGAATTTGTAAAAAAAGAAAAGAAAGATTTCATTCTGTTTCAGCTGGAGATTTCACTTCAGGAAGCTGGCAACGATACTGCCAAAAAATCGGCCGTGGTCAATCAGATTGCAGACACCATCTCTAGAATTCATAAAACAGAAGATTTTACCAAACGCCAGGACTATGTAAAACGTGTGGCGGAAATCCTGAAAATTGAAGAAACCGGCTTGAACGCCCTGGTGAATAAAATCATTCGCGACAAACTGACCAGAGAAGAAGCCCGTGCCATCAATATTGAAACACCCCCTGTGGAAGAAATGCCACCCCAGGACGAGCTGACTTTGTTACTCAACAAAGATGAGATGCAGGAACAGGCACTTGTAAAGAGTTTGCTTGATTTTGGCATGAAAGAATGGGATGAAGAGCAAAAGGTGGCTGACTTTATTTTTTCGCAATTTGACGATTTGGAGCTACAAGGTATGATTGACAACCAGCAGTTGGTACATTTAATCCTCACCTACCGCCAATGGTACGAAGACGGCAATGAACCCAGTGCCAAAGATTTTCTCTACCATGAAAATACAGAAGTGAGTGCTACGGCCACGAAATTGATGGTGGACAGCGAATCGGAACTGAGTCAGAATTGGAAAAAATTTTATGAAGGGCATATCTCCACCAGAGAGGAACGCTATAAAGAAGAAGTGACTTCCACCTTGAATTACTTACAACTTAGAAAAATAAAACGATTGATTGCAGAAAATCAGATGGAGTTTGAGAAAACAACAGATCCTGAGCAACAAATGATTTGCATGCAAACGCATCAGTTGCTGAAAAAGATGGAAGCGGAAGTCACCCGACAAATGGGGACAGTCATTTATAAATAAGCTAGTTCAGGTAAATCAAGCCATTTCCAACTCTTCAACAATGGCTTTTAATTTCGCTTTTGATGTTTTTGATTTGGCAGCCGGCAGTTTGAAATTGGTGGCACACCAAACTGTATCCAGTTCAATTTGCTCTATCGCTTCCAATTGATAATCATCTATTACCTGCCAATGGTTATGGCGACAAAGATCGCTGGCAATTTTTGCTGTTGGTTTGGGATAAGAAATCCAAAGTTTTGCATCAGGTTGCATGGCAGGCATCACATCATTCAATATATCGGTCAGCTGCTTTTTACTCACAGCAAACAAAAGTGCAAAATCAATTTTTTTTGATTTCAGTAGTGGCGTCACATTTTTAGCAAAAGACAATTTGATGAATTGTTTTTCTACAGAAGAAGGCAACCCTTGTATCAGTACATTTTTTTCATTGTTGTACTGAAGTTTTTCTAATGCGGTCTGAATGGCCATAATGAGGAATAAATTAAAATATGATTAATCATTAAGGTAAGAACAACATTCGTTTAAAAGTCATTCTGGATAAGCATTCAAAGGGGATGGCAAAGTTAAACCTAATAATTGGTTTAATCAAGTAAAGCAAGATTAATCCTATAAATAAACAAAAGTCAAATCGGTTTTTAAAAGCACAATCAATTAATCATGATTTTTATGACGTCTACGATCTCTGTTTTTAAGGATGGGCACCCTGGTTTCGGCACCTTTGAGTAACCTTCCAATATTCTTTTGATGGGTGACGATGACTAAGAAAGCAACTAGTACTGCAAAAATTCGGTAAGAAAGTTCATGTTCATTCCAAATCCAAAGTACACTAATAGGTAACATTACAGCGGCAAGTATAGAGCTCAATGAAACATAACGAGTAAGAAAAAGGACCAAAAGGAAAACGCCAACACAAGTTAGTGCTACCACCGGTTGAACGGCAATTAACATTCCCAGAATTGTAGCTACCCCCTTTCCACCCTTAAACTGGGCAAAAACCGGGAAAATATGGCCAATGACCGCAGCAAGTCCAAGAGCAATCATGAAATTGGTACGCTGTAACTCGTCAGTAAGGTAATAAGGTAAAAAGTAAAATAGCCCCACAGCAATCATCCCTTTGGCAACATCCAGCATCATGATGATGGTTCCGTATTTGGGGCCTAAGATCCTGAAAGCATTGGTGGCTCCCATGTTTCCGCTGCCGTAGTCGCGAATGTCAATCCCAAAAAATCTTTTGCTGATGATCAAAGCTGTTGGAATAGAACCAATCAGATAAGCCAATATGATAAGTAAGACTTCCTTCATGTTATAAAATAGCTGCGTGAAGATAAGAAAAAAATCAAAATGCTTAACATTAAGGTAATATTGAAAGCAAAGTCTTCATCAAAACCACAGTTGTGGTAATTAATACTTCTTAGCTTCAATTATCAGCCAATTGTTTCGGGAGGCAATTTTTTGAATTTGCAATCCGGATTTTTCTATGGCAGGACTGATAATGTCCAAATCCTGCGAAAGGATACCACTAAATAAGATGATTGCCTCAGGTGCAGCACTATTTACAATCTTGGACAAATTATCTAATATCACATTCAGGTTGATGTTGGCTAATACGATGGATGCCGGAGAAGGTGCCGAAATACATTCTTCCGCTTTTACAATATCGATATTATGACATTGATTGGCAGCGATGTTCTCCAATGTATTATTGATACTCCAGTCATCATTGTCAATGGCCAAAATATTACTGGCTCCCATTTTTTCAGCCAGGATTGCCAGCAAACCAGTACCGGTACCAAAATCAATCACCTGCTTACCCTGGAAATCTAAACCACTCATCAACTCCATCATTTGAAAGGTAGTAGCATGATGACCGGTACCAAAACTCATTTTGGGAGTGATAAGCAAATCAAAGCGTGCATCCGGATGTGGTTGATGAAAAGAGGCCCTTATCCAGGCGAAAAGGGATGATTCTCCTTCTCGAAAAACACCCACCGGCTCAAAATCACTTTCCCATACTTCATTCCAATTTTTGTCTTCAACAACTGATATGCAATATTTTATGGATTTTTCATAAAATAATTTTTCATATAAATCTTGCTCAAACAATCGCTCTTCCATATAAGCCGTCAGCTCAGCTTCTTCTTCGTGAAAACCACTAAAGGGGAAGTCCTGCAACAAAGCGATGATCTCATCCGACTGCCCTACCCGTTCCACGGGAAATACAAATTTGATATGTGCCATAATAAAAAAAGGTCTGCCATTAGGCAGACCATATGAATTAATTGAATGGTTATTGATCTCCTCCGCCTTCTTGTTGAACCTCTGGATTATCGCCAGATTGAGGGCCGCGGTTTCTGTTATCGGGTCTTGGACGCTGATCGTTTGAACGACGATCGCCCCTGTCGCCTCCACCACGCTGCTGGTCGTAACCTTCAGGCTTAGGCATCAAAGCTTTACGACTCAATTTAAACTTACCGGTTCTTGGATCCACATCCAGTAATTTCACTTTCACCTTTTCGCCTTCTTTGAAAAGCCCCTCCATTGAATCAAGTCTCTTCCAGCTGATTTCACTGATGTGCAACAAACCTTCTTTCTTAGGCAAGAACTCTACAAAAGCGCCAAACTCTTTGATACCCTTGATGGTACCCTCGTAAGTAGCTCCTATTTCTGGCAGCGCCGTGATGCCATTGATCCAGGCCACGGCCTTATCAAGACCTTCTTTTTCTTTTGAGAAAACACTTACTTCGCCTTGATTACCAACCTCTTCAATATTGATAGTAGTACTTGTTTCGCGTTGAATTTCCTGAATCACTTTACCGCCGGGCCCGATAACCGCACCGATAAATTCTTTATCGATATACAGTTTAACCATACGAGGCGCATGCGGCTTCACATCATCTCTGTGACCGGCTACGCAATTATGCATGGCATCTAGTATATGCAATCGACCTTTCTTCGCCTGATCAAGCGCCTTGCGCATCACATCCATACTCAAGCCATCCACTTTGATATCCATCTGAACTCCGCAGATACCTTCGCGCGTTCCGGTTACTTTAAAGTCCATGTCACCCAAATGATCTTCATCTCCCAAGATGTCGGTCAAAATTGCATATTGATCTCCTTTGGTAATCAAGCCCATCGCCACACCACTAACGTGCTTTTTCAGTGGCACACCGGCATCCATCAGTGCCAAAGAACCAGCACATACTGTAGCCATTGATGAAGAACCATTACTTTCCAGGATATCACTCACCACTCTCACGGTGTATGGGTAATCACTACCCGGCATCATTTGCTTCAGCGAGCGCATCGCCAGATTTCCGTGACCAACTTCTCTTCTACCTACGCCTCTCATCATTTTCACTTCACCTGTACTGAAGGGAGGAAAATTATAATGCAAAATGAATTTTGAATAATCTGAAGAATGTGCTGTTTCTGCCAGCAACTCATCTAAAGGAGTTCCCAATGTAACTGTTGTAAGTGATTGTGTTTCACCTCTTGTGAACAATGCAGATCCATGTGGAGAAGGTAAAATGTCAGTTTCCATAGCCAATTGACGAATATCTTCAGTACCTCTTCCATCCAATCGTTTGCGATCATTAAGAATCATATCACGAACCACATAATACTGAAGTTCACCAAAGTAATGACCTATCAAACCTTTATCCTGATCGGCCAGTTCATCACCCAAATGAGCTACAAGTTCTTCCTGTAGCTTTTTAAATGCATCACTTCTTTCGTGCTTGGCGGAAGCTGAAGATGCTATGGCATGCATTTTAGCGGCGGCAAAAGCTTTTATCTTTTCATTCAGCTCTTCATTGCGGTATGGTTTTGTATACTCTCTTTTACCGGTAACACCTACCAGGTCTCTCAGTTCTTCCTGCGCTTTTACCTGAATACGGATGGCGTCGTGTGCAATTTCCAAGGCTTTTACCAGGTCTTCTTCCTGACACTCTTTAGCCTCACCTTCCACCATCATGATGTTTTTGCTGGTAGCGGCGATGATAAACTCCAGATCGCTTTCCGTCATTTGCTGACGGGTAGGATTGACAATCATTTCGCCATTGACACGACCAATACGCACTTCTGAAATGATTTCCTGAATGGGAATATCTGAAACTGCCAGTGCAGCCGATGCAGCCAAGCAGGCCAATGCATCAGGCAATACCTGATCGTCGGAAGAAACCAAGGTCACCAATACCTGAACATCACAGAGATAATCTTCAGGAAACAAAGGACGTAACGCCCTGTCTATCAATCTTGAAGTGAGAACTTCATAATCATTTAAACGAGCTTCTCTTTTGAAAAATGAGCCCGGGATTCTTCCTGCGGAAGCGAATTTTTCCTGATAATCTACAGACAATGGAAAAAAGCTTTGTCCGGCTTTAGGTTCTTTGTTGGCTACAACAGTAGCCAGAATAATGCAATTCCCTTGTCTAACAGTAACAGCACCATCAGCTTGACGGGCAAGTTTACCTGTTTCGATGGTAACCATGCGACCATCTCCTATATCAAAGGTTACTGATTTTGGATTTAATAATGACATATATGTGATTTTTTCCCACTTGGCACAAGCCAGGCAGGAGTGAGCAATACATCAGGTATAAAGAATAAATCCCAACAGCATATACAGTTGGGAATTATTCTAATGACTTGATGAAAAATAATTTTATTTACGGAGACCCAATTTCTCGATCAATGATCTGTAACCAGAAAGGTCATGCTTGCTGAGGTAAGTAAGCAAACGCTTGCGTTTACCTACCATCATCATCAATCCTCTTTGTGAAGAGAAGTCTTTTTTGTTGACTTTCAGGTGGTTGGAAATGTGGTTGATGCGCTCTGTGAGCATGGCTACCTGACCTTCGATTGATCCGGTATTGGTGGCATTACCGCCATAAGTTTGAAAAATGGTAATTTTTCTTTCTGTTGTTAAATGAGACATTGCTGATTTTTTTTTAAAACGCTGTGTTTTATTATCTTTTTTATCGGGTGCAAATGTAGGAAATACATCTGAAAAATTTAACCCAGCGACAATAAATATTTATCGCCACTCACGAAATCACATAATAAATGCTCAAATTTGTATAAAACAAGCCTGCTTTTCCGTTTACCGACTGAATCAGAAGTTTGATTTTGCTTTATTATTCAACAATCTTCCATGCTGATGTCTCACAAATTTGTTCTTATTGGTTGTGGCCGAATCGCCCAAAGGCATGCCGAACAAATCGCACGCGTGGGACAGTTGTTGGCTGTTTGTGACATTGTGCGTGAAAAAGCGATGGATACCGGTTTAAAATATGGAGCAGCAGTTTACACCGACATTGAATCTTTATTATCCAATGAGCTAGAGGCTGACATTGCTGTCATATGCTCCCCCAACGGATTACATGCAGCGCATAGCATTCGCTCCCTCCAAGCGGGCAAACATGTTCTCGTTGAAAAACCACTGAGTATCCATATGTCGGATGCCCTCAATATTCAAAAAACAGCCAGCGATTTCAACAAACAGGTCTTTGTCGTCAAACAAAACAGGTTCAATCCTCCGGTTGAGGCCGTGAAAGAGATGCTCAGGCAAAATCAATTGGGCAAAATCAGCTCATTTCAAATCAACTGCTTTTGGAACCGGCCAGCTTCTTATTACGAAAATACCTGGAAAGGCTCTCTCCAACTTGATGGCGGCGCATTATATACCCAGTTCAGCCATTTCATTGACTTGCTGTATTGGTTTTTGGGTGATGTGAAGTCGGTTCAAACACTTGCCAGAAACTTTCATCATCCTTACATTGAAACCGACGACACAGGTATTGTAGTCTTTGAAATGATGGATGGCGCAATTGGCACATTACAATACACCACTAACGCCTATAGAAAAAACATGGAAGGATCCATAACACTTTTCGGGGAAAAGGGCACCGTTAAAATTGGTGGGCAGTACCTTAACACACTGGAATACCAGCAAACAGAGGAGGAGGCCATTGTTATGCCCGCCAATTTGGGCAACAAAGCCAATGATTATGGCTTTTACCAGGGCAGCATGAGCAATCACGATCAAGTATACGACCATCTGCTAAAAGCGCTGAACAACGAGTCGCATCAACTGGCCGGCATTCAGGACGGCATAAAATCTGTGGCCATTATTGAGTCCATCTACCAACAATCCAATCTTTCCTAAATCATATCGCAGCATTGACCACACTCATCTTTACCGTCACGAACGACCTTAACTACGACCAGCGCATGTTCCGCATCTGCGATTCGCTGGCCCGATCGGGTTACAAGGTGATGCTGGTTGGACGCCATCGCCCCAGCTCCCCCCCACTTCAGCACAGTACATTTATTCAAAAAAGAATCCGATGTTTTTTCGACAAAGGATTGGGGTTCTATGCAGAATATAACATCCGCTTATTCTTTTGGCTACTGTTGAATCCTGCCAACGGCATCTGTGCCATCGACCTAGATACCATTCTGCCCGTTTTTTTTGTTACAGCCATCAAACGCATACCGCGTATATATGACGCCCATGAACTGTTTTGTGAAATGAAAGAAATTGCCGAGAGACCACGAATTCACTCTATTTGGAAATGGATTGAAAAAAGAACTGTTCCTCGATTCAAGTTGGGCTATACGGTGAATCAACCCATTGCCGATGAATTCAAGGCCATGTACAACGTCAACTATGAGGTCATCAGAAGCATTTCCAGGCTGAGAACACATGATCCATCTGGCCAGCGGGAACAATTCATACTTTATCAGGGCGCTGTAAATGAAGGGCGTTGTTTTGAAACATTGATACCGGCCATGCAAAAAGTGGATGCCCGGTTGATCATTTGCGGAGATGGCAACTTCATGAAACAAGCGAAAGCGCTGGTAAAATCGCATCAACTGGAAGAGAAAGTCATTTTCAAAGGCATGGTTGCACCAGACGCTTTGCGGCTACTGACACAATCCGCTCGCATTGGCATCACCCTGTTTGAAAAATCAGCCAAAAGCAACTACTACTCACTGGCCAACCGTTTCTTTGATTATATCCATGCAGGAACACCACAATTATGTGTCAATTATCCAGTTTATGAGGAAATGAACAAATTGCACAAGGTCAGTGTTTTGATTGATAATACTGACATCAACACCATTGCCGATCGCCTCAATGAGCTATTGAATAACGATACCGAATGGCAAAAACTGCATCAGCAATGTCAGCAGGCTGCATTGGAATGGTGCTGGCAAAACGAAGAAATCAAACTGTTGAAATTCTATCAGACTATTTTTGAACGATAAGCATCTACATATTGTCACCCATGATGTACCCTGGCCTGCCGACTTCGGTGGCGTCATGGACCTCTTTTATAAAATAAAATCGCTGCACGAGAAAGGCATCAAAATACACCTTCATTGTTTTACCAGCAAAAGAGGCAAACAACCATTATTAAACAAATATTGCCAATCGGTAACCTACTACGAAAGAACAGGATTTTCCATCCATCATCTGCTCAAGCCGTACATTGTATATACCAGAAGTGCGCATCGTTTATTGGTCAATTTATCGGCAGACCAACACCCCATTTTAATGGAAGGCATCCACACCACTTATTGGCTGAGCAAAGGCTCGCTGGCCAATAAAAAAGTTTTTGTGAGGCTCCATAACGTAGAATTTGAATATTACAACAGATTGGCATCACAGGAAAAGAATCTGTTTCGTAAGCTGTATTATAAAGCCGAAGCTTTCTTTTTAAAAAATTACGAACGCTCTTTGGCCGGCAAAGCGAGCTTCATTTCCGTGAGTAAAGAAGACCAGCAATTCGTTGCCGACAAATTCAACTATCATCCCGTTCATTATGTGCCAGTTTTTGTTCCCTGGCAAAAATTACGCAGCGAAACCGGACAAGGCAACTTTTGCATGTATCACGGCAATCTTTCCATCAACGAAAATGAAAATGTGGCCAAATGGCTGCTGAAAGAGGTTTTCAGCCAATTGAACATACCATTTGTAGTGGCGGGCAAAAACCCCTCTCCCGAATTGGTTGAGTTGGCCCACCAACTTCCACATACCTGCATTGTAGCCAATCCTTCGGAGCATGAAATGGAAGACCTCATCAAGAAAGCGCAAATCAACATTTTACCTTCTTTCAATAATACGGGAGTCAAACTAAAATTAGTTCACGCACTTTTCATCGGTCGTCATTGTATCACCAATGCAAAAGGCGTTATGGGGAGCGATTTGGAGGTCATGGAGAAATATCCCGAAACGGCGGCAGATTTCTGCCAGTCAATTCTGCAATGTTTTCACCACCCCTTTGAGGAAGCAGATATACAAAAGCGAAAAGCGATGTTGGATGCAAAATTCAACAATGAGCAAAATGTTGATGCATTAATCAGGCTGATATACTAGCATTGTCCCATACTTTTCCGCCTTCCGTTTTAATGGTTCTGGCAGGGAATTTATTGATCACCATATAATCGTGTGTAGCCATCACAATGGCGGTATCGAAATCTCTGCAAATATGAAACAGCAACTGCATGATTTCATCGCTGGTTTCCGGATCGAGGTTGCCGGTAGGCTCATCAGCAAGTATGAGTTTGGGAGAATTGAGGAGTGCTCGGGCTATATCGATCCTTTGTTGCTCACCACCACTCAGCTCGAAAGGCATTTTGAAACCTTTAGTTGCCAAATTAACTTTATTCAACACATCCGCAATCTTATCATCCATGAGTTTCTCATCTTTCCAACCTGTGGCTTTGAGCACAAATTTGAGATTATCGTTCACATTGCGGTCTGTCAGCAATTGAAAATCTTGAAACACCACGCCGAGGTTGCGACGCAAGAAAGGAACTGTTTTCCAGTTGATTTCTTGCAGATTGTGACCAGCCACCCAACCTTCACCTTCCACTAATTGCAGGTCGCCATATAAAGTCTTCAACAAACTACTTTTGCCGGTTCCTGTTTTACCTACCAAATAAACGAACTCGCCTTTTTCAACATTGATATTTACATCTGAAAGCACTCTACTTTCACCCTGATAAATATTTACATTTTTTAAAGCGATGATGGATTGTGACATAATTCCCGGGGTTTGTATTTTTAAATGCGAATGGTTACAAAAGTAAAGGATGAAGCCTTAATAAACAATTCGTTCATCGGCCAAAACAATCTCTACCGATTTTTTAACATCCTGCTCCACTTTTCCTATCACTCGGGCATCAATATTAAATGAATTGGCCACCGCTATCAAATCCTGCGCATCTGCAGCATCGCAATAAATCTCAATTCTGCAACCCATGTTGAACACCTCATACATCTCGCGATTTGAGCTTCCACTATTGCGCTGGATGATTTGGAAAATTTCGGGCGGAGAAAAAAGGTTGTCCTTGACAATTTTGAAATTGCCGGGCATGTATTTGATACATTTTGTTTGTCCGCCTCCGCTGCAATGTACCAATCCGTGTATTTTTTCAAAATGGCCGGAAAGCATGGCGAGCAGAACCGGAGCAAATGTTCTGGTTGGGCTTAAAAGCAGTTGGCCAATTTCAATTTCCTGTATGCCATTATAATCTACTTTAACTTTATCGGTAAGGCGGTCTTTTCCGATATACACCACCTCATCGGGCAATGCAGGATCATAACTTTCGGAAAAGTGAGTAGCATAGTATTTACTGAGAGAATCATGACGGGCAGAGGTGAGACCATTACTGCCAATACCGCTGTTGTATTCCGTTTCATAAGACGACTGACCAAAGCTGGCCAATCCAACAATCACATCACCGGGTTTAATTTTATCATTGGAAATCACTTTCGACTGAGGCCAACGGCAGGTCATGGTGCCATTTACGGCAATAGTTCTTACCACATCGCCCACATCGGCGGTTTCGCCTCCCAGGTAGTGAATATGAATGCCATGTTTTTTCATGAGGTCAAAAAAAGACTGAGACCCATTGATGACAGCATCCAACACACTGCCTGGTATCAAATGTTTATTACGGTCGATGGTGGAGTTGAAAACAATATTATCGTGTATGCCCACACAGAGCAGATCATCCAGGTTCATCACAATCGCATCCTGAGCGATACCTTTCCAGACCGACAGGTCGCCGGTTTCTTTCCAATAGAGGTAGGCCAAAATACTTTTGGTACCAGCTCCATCGGCATGCATCACATTGATCCAATCAGGGTCATTACCAAGATAATCGGGGTATATTTTACAAAATGCGTTGGGAAAAAGTCCCTTGTCTAATTTTTCTGTGGCAGCCAACACGTCTTCTTTATGTGCTGAAACGCCTCTTTTACTGTAAAGGCTCATGGAAATAATTGTTAGGCAAAGCTAATTTTGAAAAGTCAAATTACCATTTATAAATTATCAATTAGTTTTACACTTCTGTTTATAATGGAAATACACAACGACACCGACCATCTGCCCGAATTTCAAAATGCCGTCATCACCATTGGTGCTTTTGATGGCGTACACAAAGGTCATCTGCAAATCCTTCAACAATTGACTGCAGTGGCTAAACATGTAAATGGCACCGCGGTGGTGATTACTTTTTTTCCTCACCCCAAAATGGTCGTTCAACAAGATCAATATAAAATTCAGCTATTGAACACCCTTAGCGAAAAAATTGAACTGTTTGAAAAAGCCGGCATAGCGCATTTGGTCATCATTCCTTTTTCGCCTGCCTTTGCCGAAATGGAAGCCTCGGCCTACATCACAGATTTCCTGGTAAAGAAGTTCAAACCACACAGCATCATCATTGGTTACGATCATCGCTTTGGCAAGAACAGGACTGGCGACATAAGATTGTTGCAAAATTTATCTTACAGCCACCATTATAAATTAATTGAAATTCCTGAGCATATTTTACAAAACATCAGCATCAGCAGTACACGCATACGACACCTCTTGCAAGAAGGCGATGCCGTTGCGGCTTCGGAACTGCTGGGGTATTCCTATTTTTTTTCAGGCACTGTTGCCCATGGAGAAAAAAAAGGCCGATGGCTTGGTTTTCCTACGGCCAATCTTGAACCTGTAAATGAAGATAAGCTGATTCCCGGCAATGGCGTATATGCAGTGACTGTTGGCATCGAAGAAGAAGTGATCAGCTATAAAGGCATGATGAACATAGGCTACCGCCCTACGTTTCAAGGTGTAAAGTCAACTATCGAAGTCCATCTTTTTGATTTCAATGATGACTTATATGGAAAGACATTGCGTGTACATCTGGTCAACAAAATCAGAGAGGAAATTAAATTTGAAGGCATCGAAGCTTTGCAGGCTCAGCTGCATCAAGACCGCACAAATGCCTTGTTGATGTTAGCAGACAAATAATTTATAACCGCTAAGCTATAGGTTACGACATCATCATTTTTACCACCATCTCTTTCAGCAAACTGGCGTGCTCCGTACCGGTGTCGCCTACTCCCACTCCTTTCAGATTATAATGATTCAGTAAGAGTATCATTTTTTCAACGCCTTGAAGTCCGTAATTGCGCATCATCATTCGGGCTTGTTCAACAGCCGGGCCACTATTGTAAAACATGGCTCTCATGGCTGCATCCGAACGGTCGCTGACACCAAATGCCGTGTGTACTTTGCTGTAAAAACTATACAATGCGGGCAATGCCGCCTGCAGTGGAGCCGCTTTGGGATTGGCCTCGAAGTAATTGATGATTTTGATGGCGGCGGCCAAGTTTCTGTTGACGATAGCTGTTTGCAATTCGAAGATATTGTACTCCTTGCTGATGCCGATATACTTCTCGATGGCGTCTTCAGTTATTTCCTCACCTGGATTAAGGTTTAGTTTCAGTTTTTCAATTTCACCCACAATGCGGCTTAGGTCATTGCCCACATGATCATAAAAAAGCTGTAGTGCCTTAGATGAAATAGCCAGTCCGTTTTTTTTTGCATAGTCCATTATCCACTCGCGGATCTTATATTCAGAAACCTTATCGGCTTTCAACTCCTGGCCGTTTTTAATCAATATTTTGGTCAGCTTTGATCGCTTATCGAGCGTCTTCCCTTTGTGGGCGATGATGAAAATAGTAGAAGCAAGCGGCGCCTCAAAATAAGGCTCAAGCTTATCGAGGTCTTTCATGGTTTGTGCTTCTTTGAGAAGCACCACCTGCTTTTCTGCAAACATCGGATATCGTCTGCAGGCATTGATCACACTTGCCCATTCGGCATCTTTTCCGTAAAAAACGGTCAGGTTAAAAGATGATTCTTCCGGTGTGAGTATATGATGCTCGGCATAATCCACGGCCTGGTCGATGAAATAATCTTCCTCTCCGTGCAAGAGGGTCAAGGGCTTGAACTGCCCTTTTTTCCACATTCCTATTAAAGATTCTACCGACATGCAGTTTGAATTTCAATGCGCAAGCTAATACTTTCGGCCGAAACAAATTAATAACGTATTCGGCAAGTTAAAAGTGGCACAATTTTGGCAATCAAGAATCTGCTAGATTCCTATACAAAGACCATCCCCCCTATTTTTGTAACGCAATTAATTAAAAACACAGTTATGTCAATCGAATTAACCAAAGGTTCTACCTCCGCACCACAAGACAATCCTACCCCCAACAAAAAAAAATCAACTGTAAAAGACGTATTAACAGTTGCACTCATTCTCTCATTGTTGGGTACATGGGGATATATCATTTGGGATAAAAACAAAACGAGAGAGATCATACAGGAAAAAGACAGTACAATTTCCTCTACATCTGCGCAAAGAGACGAATTGCAAAAAGAACTGGCCGATGCCACCATCAGGTTCGATGTGATCAAAACATCCAATGCCAAAAAAGACAGTGCCATCACTGCCAAAGACAAAGAAATACAAAACAAGCAGGTCAGAATCCGTCAGTTGCTATCAAAAATCAATGCTACACAAACAGAGCTTACTGAAGCCAAAAACCTGATTGCCGATTTAAATAACGACATTGAAGGGTACAAAAAGCAAATCGCAGTTCTGGAAGGCAAAAACACTGTATTGACAGAAGAAAACAAAGACCTTTCCCATCAACGCGACAAACTGAAAAAAGATTATGACTCATCTGTAGAAAAAATAAAAGACAGAGAAAACACCATCAACATCGGTTCTACATTGCATGTTTCCAATTTCAATATTGCAGGGTTAAACATCAAAAACAATGGCTCTGTAAAAGAAACCAGCAATGCGAAGAAAGTAGATAAACTGAGGGTGAGTTTTGACCTTGATGAAAACATGATCACACCTTCCGGCATGAAAGAATTATTCATCATCATTACCGATCCGGAAGGAAAAGTGGCAGCTCAAGCCGATCAAGGTTCCGGCAAATTTGCCACCCGCGAAGGTGAAGTGAAACAATACACACAACAGCTGAACATCAATTACACCCAAAACAAACGTCAAACTGTGAGTTTCGACTGGAAAGGAAGCAGCAAGTACAGCATTGGCACCTATAAAATTGAAGTGTACAACAATGGCTTCAAAGTAGGTGAAGCCATGAGACCACTGAAAAAAGGCGGCATCTTCGGATAAACTTTAAAAAATAGCTCTCACTGAGGCACGTCCGGTATGAATCGTGTTTGCCTCTCCTGGCTTGCGACCTTCGTACTGGATGCTCAATTCAATATTTCCTGCGATACGTTGGGTATAGTCTAAATTCCAAAGCCAATTGGCTCCGGCCGACAAACCATCAAGCATTATATAGCCCGCTGTTGAATTCACTGCGCTCAAGTTTGATTCCCATCCAATATCGGTGTAGGTCAATTTAAACACCATGCTGTTGTTTTGCTTGCCATTGTATTTGAACTCCATATTCAGCGATTTCAACTGCGCAGACAATGAGGTATCCAGCATGTTTTTTTTCTGTGTCCAACTGGCTGCAATGGTTGCTCGCCAAGTAAACCCTTTCAGATAAGTTAGCGCCTGTTCGGCATTGTACTGCCTGATGTTGTAATTCCTGTTGCTGAAATTGTTGCCTGTGGTGGCCAGTCTGTTGTTTTCTTTTCGAAGCACCCAAGCCATCATGATTTTCCGATTGAAATTGAGCCTGATTTTTCCTGTCCATTGTGTTAGGGCTTTGGTTTCAAAACCATAAGTTAGCAAAGCTTTTGAAGTCGATTTTCTTTGCGTGAGATCTATCCCCCACTTCGAGCCGGCTCTATTATAGTAAATTGTATTGGCATAAAAATCACTTAGCGCTACCAACTCAGAATCTATCAACTGACGCTCGAAAGGATTAAATAAGAAATGAGCACCTGAAATGGTTTTCTTATTGATTTGCATGGCAGAAGTAGTACTCATCTTCGATATAATTTTCTTCCAACCCGATTTTTTTGCTTTTAGCCATCTCGACGGGTCAATATCCAGATCGACACTAAATTGCAAGGCACTGCTTTTGATGTATTGATTGGTGGGCGTAAACAACCTGATATATTTTTTCTGGTCTTGAAATTGAGCGAGTTCAAATTCATTCAATTCTTCAATTCCATTTCCATTGTAGTCTATCCAGGTATATTGCCCCGTACCCGCAGGAACCTGCACGTAAGAAAATTCTCTTTTTTGTTCTTGCCCTCCGCCCAATTCATAAAAAATATTCCCAACAAATAATCCTTTACATTCATTGAAAGCATGCTCGGCTCTTCCCACCAAAGTGGTTTCATTTTTTTTGGATGAAGCCCATGAGCCGTAATAATGTAAGGTTCTGAATCCTGTACTCAATTTCAGTTGACGATGTTCATTTTTCAGCCAGGCGGCTTTGAAATTATAATTATCACTTCTGCTCGACCTTGCCATTGTCGATTGTATGGGCAATTTGTCTTCCCTTGAAAAATAAGACACTTCCCAATTATTTACCTCGTTGGGATTGGATTTGATGTAATATTCATATCGGCTGAAAGCAAATGCAGAAGGCTCATAGAACTGAGCGTTTTTGTTTTTAATCAGATTATACTCGCCTGTAAAATTCAAACCGCTCTGTAAATTTTTCAAATGATTGAAAGTTTTTTTCAAGTCGAAAGATGGGCGGATATAATTACCATGATTTTCAAGGCCCGAAAAATTCAGCCAACTATTTTGTGTATTGAATTGCCAGCCAGATCTGGTAAAACCATAATTGAGTTCCTGCTTTATGCCCTTGTAACCATCGCCACGCAAATATTCATTCAAAGCAAATTTAAGTTCAGACGATTTCGATCCGTTTATCCTTAAAGCCAAGCGAAACAATTTTTCTTCGGCTGCCGCCGTTTCAAAAGGAAGCGCCCAATCTCTCAAAAATTCTACACTTCTCAATCGCTCCTGACTTTTAAATTGTTGCTGTACCCATTGCGCGCCGGCATCAACACGAATCATTTTTTTTGTAGCCCCTGTTGAGATGCTGTCGCTTTGGTACGCATAATTTAATTTGCCGGCAAAACCATTTTCGGGAGCATTGTGCTTCGCAGAAAACAAATTGAGGTCGTAATGACTCAAAGCCATTTCAGTTTCAATTTTAGCATGTTTTGATATATGATAGTTCATTGAAAAATCATACAACTGAAGTTGTTTGGGACTTACCAGTTGCGTGATGGGTTCGTAATCGCCCTGTTTCAATCCGTTGAAGGCGGGCGCCACCCATTGAAAAACCTTGCCATTGTTGGCATTCAGCAACTGACGGTAGTTTCCCTTCCCAGCGCCGACATAAAAAAAACTCACTCGGTATAAATCATTTTGATTATTAACCGCCAATACAAAAACCGAATCGTGCAGTCCGGCATTATACACCGTATCGATTTTTCTATAAAAAAGCTTTCCCATTGAGAAGCTGTCGCGAATAGCCGTAGGCGAAACGGCCAACTGAAGACTATCTCCCACTTCGGCCAGTATTTGCTTTTGTCCTTCTGTCAATGGCTGATCGATCGTTGTATTTTTTGCATCTGTGTTGATAAAGGCCGCAAAGCCCAGCTCCATTTTTTTACCATATTTGAAATGCTCATCCACATACAACTGTGTATTGAGATAGTTTCTGTCGGCATATTCAAATTCAACCTGAATGCGTTTGTCTTTGGTAATGAACTGGCGAGGTGTAAAAGTAATTTCTGCCGTATTGTAATTGATCATATAATCCTGATCTTCTCCTCTTTGCATTAGCACACCATCAATGAACACTCTTTCGGATCCGGCCAGGATAACAAAATAAAGTTCATTGGAGGCGCCCTTCAAACGATAGGGCCCCTGATTGCCTTCTGCAGGTGTAAGTATATTTCTGTAAAATTTGCCTTTGGCAATCGCCCCACTGACTGATAACTGATGGGAGGTTCGCCGGTTTAAAGCACCATCATTTTGGTACGCAAAACCCTGCAATCGTTTATTGAAGTTTAGAAAAAAATGCTTGTCGGCTTTTATGTTAATGTCACCCAAGCTGACCTGCCAGTGTTTTTTTTTCAGCTGTAACAGCACCTTATCAAAATCCCTGAGATCTTGCGTGTTGCCTTCAGGCTGTATAGGAATATTGTTATCCGTTATGGCCGCCAGTAACTCGAGACTATCGCCGATAAACCCCGACAATTGAAGGTTTAAACTGGAGTTCAACACCGCATCCTGATTATTACCGATTGAAAAAGAACGACCAAGGCTACCTGCAGCACTGAGGCCTTTGAAGTCAAACATATTCCCGCTTGACAAAGCATTGTTTTGTTGTAAAGCGCCAGGTTTTTCGACGAAGAAATTATTCCTTACACTGTCGAAATTCAGATGGAATAGCTGCTTACGCCAATTGAAAGGCAGTCTTCTATAGGAAATTTCCACACTATCGGTTAAAGGCTTATGTAACCAGGTGATTTTGGAATTGGTTTCATCGATGCTGAAAAATGAGCTATCCAGCCCTTTGACCCTAAAACTGCCCGGCACCATACTTATTTCATCCAGCACCTGCACCGCAACAGTTGTACTTATTTTCTTATTCACTTTATTGGATAACGGATAAGGTTGCCATTGCGCTTTAGCCATAAGCGAAAGCGAAAAAAAAATGAATAAGCAATATGTTTTCAGGTGAGGCAAAATGAATTGGTGCAGGTTATAAAATTAAAGCATCTGTATGGACTGAAAACAAAAAACCTTCCGTGTTGGGAAGGTTTTTTAACCACTGTATATTATCGAGTAATAATTATTCAGATTTTAAACCGGCTTTCAGGAATTCAGCATTAAGACGTGCGATATTGGCCACTGAAATTCCTTTAGGGCATTCGGCTTCACAAGCATATGTATTGGTACAATTGCCAAAACCTTCTTTGTCCATTTGTGCCACCATATTCAGCACCCTTGTTTCTCTTTCGGGATGTCCTTGTGGAAGCAATGAAAGCTGAGATACTTTAGCTCCAACAAACAACATAGCGCTTCCGTTTTTACAAGTAGCCACACAAGCACCGCAACCGATACAGGCCGCCGCCATGAAAGCATCATCGGCGTCTTTTTTATCGATGGGAATGGCATTGGCATCTACTGCGTTACCGGTATTGACACTAATATACCCTCCGGCTTGAATCACACGGTCAAAAGAAGAACGGTCTACCACCAGATCTTTGATCACCGGAAAAGCCTTACTTCTCCAGGGTTCAACAACAATGGTATCACCATCTTTGAAAGCTCGCATGTGCAACTGGCAGGTGGTATTTTTCTGCCATGGGCCATGCGCCTGACCATTGATGTACATGCTGCACATGCCACAAATACCTTCGCGGCAGTCGTGGTCGAATGCGATAGGTTCTTTACCTTCCGCAATCAATTGTTCATTTAAAACGTCGAACATCTCCAGGAAACTCATCTCTGATGAAATGTCTTTCACCTGATAAGATTCGAGTTTACCCTGAGCTGCATTATTTTTCTGACGCCAAACTTTCAGGGTCAGATTCATGTGATAGTGTTCCATAAAGCTTATTTTATTGATGATGGCAAATCATCTTATTTTATTTATAACTTCTTTGGGTTGGTTTAACGATTTCGAAGTTCAACGCTTCTTTGTGAAGGCTCCAGTTGCTTTCGCCTGTATTTTCCCAGGCGGCCACATAGCTGTAATTAACATCGTCTCTTTTGGCTTCGCCGTCTTCCGTTTGACTTTCTTCTCGGAAGTGACCACCGCAGCTTTCATTTCTATCCAAGGCATCCATGCACATCAGCTCTCCCAACTCGATGAAGTCAGCTACCCTGCCGGCTTTATCCAGTTCGGGATTGAATTCATCAATGCCGCCCGGAATACGCACATCACTCCAGAATTCTTTTTTCAATGCTCTGATTTGCTCAATGGCTTCTTTCAAACCTTGCTCATTTCTGGCCATGCCGCATTTGTCCCACATGATTTTTCCCAAACGTTTATGGAAGCTTTCTACGGTTTGTTTACCTTGAATAGACATCAGTTTTTGCAATCTTTCCTTCACAGCATTTTCAGTTTCCACAAAAGCGGGATGGTCTGTAGGAATTGCAGCAGTTCTGATATCATCAGCCAGATAATTTCCGATAGTATAAGGGATAACGAAATAACCATCGGCCAGTCCCTGCATAAGTGCAGACGCACCCAAACGGTTGGCGCCATGGTCGCTGAAGTTCGCCTCGCCCAATGCATATAAACCGGGAACTGTCGTTTGTAATTCATAATCTACCCAAAGCCCACCCATGGTATAGTGGACAGCAGGATAGATTCTCATGGGTGTTTCGTAAGGATTTTCACCGGTGATTTTTTCATACATTTCAAACAGGTTGCCATACTTCTCTTCCACTACTTTCTCACCCAGTTGATAGATGGTATTTTCGTCGGCATTGAGCATGCCTGTTTTACCGGCTTCTATTTTTCCATAACGCATGATGGCATCTTTGAAATCGAGATACACAGCCATTTTGGTTGTACCTACGCCATATCCTTCGTCGCATCTTTCTTTGGCCGCACGTGAAGCCACGTCGCGGGGCACGAGATTACCGAAAGCTGGATATCTTCTTTCCAGGTAATAATCTCTTTCCGTTTCAGGAATATCTTTAGGTTTTCTATTGTCTCCTTTTTGTTTGGGCACCCAGATACGGCCATCATTTCTCAAGCTCTCACTCATCAACGTGAGTTTACTTTGATGGTCGCCACTTACCGGAATACAAGTGGGGTGAATTTGTGTGAAACATGGGTTGCCAAAAAACGCGCCCTTTTTGTGTGCCTTCCATGCTGCGGTTACATTGCTGCCCATGGCGTTGGTGCTCAGATAAAAAACGTTGCCATAACCGCCGGTACATAACAGCACAGCGTGGGCGAAATGCCTTTCTGTTTTTCCTGATACCAAATCACGAGCAATGATGCCTCTGGCCTTGCCATCAATTTTCACCACATCAAGCATTTCGTGACGGGAATACATGGTTACATTTCCAAGGGCAACCTGTCTTTCCAAAGCGCTATATGCGCCCAACAGCAATTGTTGACCGGTTTGACCTGCCGCATAAAAAGTACGTTGTACCTGCGTGCCGCCAAAAGAGCGATTGCTCAGCAATCCACCGTATTCACGGGCGAAGGGAACACCTTGCGCCACACACTGGTCGATGATGGCTGCACTCACTTCAGCGAGGCGATGTACGTTGGCTTCGCGAGCTCTGTAGTCGCCGCCTTTTACCGTATCATAAAACAGACGAAAAACGGAGTCGCCATCATTTTGATAATTTTTTGCCGCATTGATTCCACCTTGTGCTGCGATACTATGCGCACGACGGGGACTGTCTTGAAAACAGAATGCTTTTACTTTGTACCCGAGTTCGCCCAAAGAAGCGGCTGCCGAAGCACCGGCCAAACCGGTTCCCACCACAATCACTTCAATTTTGCGTTTATTGGCAGGGTTCACCAATTTTACATGCCCTTTATAATCTGTCCACTTTTTATCCATTTCACCGTGTGGAATCTTAGCATCTAAACTCATATAATTCAAGTTGATTTGTAAAAAATAAGTGTGCTGAATTTTATGCAATCCAGCCCATGAACATTGAAACAGGCATCAAGGCGAAAAGCAAGCAAATGATGATAGCATAAATAAGACCTGCCTTATTAATTAAGGGGCTATATTTCTTATGATGCAATCCCAATGTTTGAAACGCACTTTGGAAGCCATGGAACAAATGCCAGAAAAGTGAAATCACCCCAATCAGGTAGAGGGCTACAATCCAGTTATGGCTGAATACTTCTTTCATTTCGTAAAAAAGCACATTATGAGAACCATCCGCAGGCGTTTTCTCTGGTGCAAAACCATATAAAGACATCTTGGTCTGCACATAAAAATGAGAAAGGTGCATCACCAAAAACAGCAGTAATAAAGTGCCCAGAATTCCCATGGAGCGGCTGTACCATTTTGAATTTTTGGAAGGCTGGTTGAATTGATATTGCACAGGACGTGCTTTATTATTTTGCATCCACAACATCAACCCTTGGATGATGTGTGTAATCAACCCTGCAAACAAGCCTATTTCAAGGAATCGCATGATCCAATTATGACTCATGAAATGAGCAGCAGCCTCGAAGGTGTCGCCATGATCATTTAAAAATATGCAAGCATTCAATCCGGCATGTACAATCAGAAAAAGAATAAGAAAAATTCCGGTAAAACCCATCGTGAACTTCCTACCGATAGAAGATGAGAATAATTGTTTCCAGGTCATAAACAAAAGTTATTGGGTATAAAAGGTGGTGCAAAAATAAGGCACTATACTCAATAACAAGTTTTCTTTCAGTATTTTATTAAGAAAAAGGGGCTCAAGATTAAACATTTTCAATCCAGCCTTTTGATCATGTGATTATCCAAGGTCTGATACAACAATTCGGGCTTCATGGTTCTCCATTGTGGCAGGTCGAGCAACGCAACATACCTGTCAATTTTTGCGAGTTTAAAATCATGTCTGCTTTGGATGGGCAAATTGAGCCATATCACCCATCCTTGCTCATCTGCCAATTGCTCATGCCAGTCTTCATAATAACTATCGTCGCTGCTGTGGAAATTCAAAATATTTTCTGTAATGAAGATGAAACGGGTGATGCCCTGATCAAAAAAATCATCAGTGAGGTTTCTGCGAAGGGTCATGATATCATTTTCAATGGCGTCGTTCCATTCACCCATCATTTCCATCACCACAAAATGCTGTTCATAATCGGCATATAGCAATTTTGTATATAAGGTGCGAGAACCGAAATTATCCCATTGCGGATGAATGTAGTAGTTGTACAATGTTTGCGAATATTCAAATTCGCTGTATTCCCTTCCATAAAATGGAGATTGCGGATCATCTTCTGCGGTGTACAGATGGCGCCAGTTATAAAAAGGCTCGATGTCTTGCATGTTGTTTTTTCAATATCGAAACTTTCAAAAAAAAGAGGCTGCCCAAAGACAGCCTCCGACTTATTAACCCTGAAATATTATTGTACCACCACTTTTTCGTTGATGACAACAGTTTGATTGGCATCCAGCACCGAAACGATGTAAACTCCTTTTGCAGAAGAAGAATTCATTTTCACAGGCACTGTTTGCATACCACCTGCGATACTTACAACTTTGCTCATCATGCTGCGACCAGCCAAATCAGAAACTACAATTGTATATTTTCCTTCTGGTCTGTTGTCGAACAAGATATTGAATGCGTAGTTGGTTACGGGATTGGGGAACACTTTGGCATCAACAGGAGTTGTAGCTACTGGCGTCACTTTGCTGTTCAGCAAGCTGTTGGCTTCTTTTTGATAAAGCAGATTGGCATTGGCAAAATCGGAAGCGTTGTACTTCACGTCAGAGCCTTCCATTTTAACCGCTTTCAAGTCAGACATTTTCATAACGTAGTAACCATCGAACATGTTGGCGCTGGCCAATACCACATTGCCATCGTCATTGACAGCTGCTGCGTTGGTCGTATAAGTGGCTGGCAATCCTTGAATGGTTCCCATGTAAGTTGAAATACGGGTAACAGGATCAATCATGAATACTGAGTGACTGGCAGAAATGATGTACAGTTTACCGAAAGCATCTGCAATCATATCGCCTCCCCAGCTGCTGCATTTGTTGTGGATGGAAACGCCTTTGTTATCGGTAGCGTCAATAATGTTGCCGATTTCTTTAATGACAGGTTTTTTGCTTGTAGTGAAAGTGAAAAGATGATTGGCATCGTTGCTGAGTGCATAACCATTACCGTCTGCCCCAATTACCATGCGAGTGATATTGGTAGCCTCATCATTAGCGTCAACTGATTTGTAATTGGCAATCGGCATTGAATAGAATGTGGGCTCTTCGGCACCTAGATTCATCCAGCGCAGCTCTCCTCTTCTCATGGGCGTAAAGAATAGCTTGTTGCTTCTTTTATCAAAAGCGGCGGCGGCTACAAAAGTACCCGTGGGGTAATCTGCAGCGTTATAAATATTTTCTGTAGTGAATGAATTTTGAGTGGCTACTCTTTTGGTGTTCACATCAGTCAAGCTAAAATGCGACTGACTGCGTTCAAAAATAGTTTTGGTCACCTGACCTGTACCCAAATCAACCTGACGGATGTTCATCCATATATAGTCGTTGTTGCCGTCGCCGGTAATAGCATAAGTGAGTTTGTTTTGCTGGGCATTGGCCAACAAAGAGCCAACTACCAAAGCCGAAGTGAGTAGAAGTTTGTTGTTCATAAGTGAAGGTATTTTTTATGTTTTTAAAAATCAGAATCCGAATTTATGGCAAAAGCTTTGAGAATCCAAGATTATTTTTTGCGGCTCTAAAAAAACAATCTTGGGTCGGCGAAAAACAAAGGATTTAATACAAACATGCCATATTGCACTGGTTAAGACTGATGGTATTTAATCAGTCCTTCCATGGGATTTTTAAGCACTTTGCCCATTTGAATCTCATAAGAATCGCAAAGCTGTTTCAACACATCTTTGAACCCGTAAGCCACACTGCCTGTAAAATGAATGGGCAAGCTCCAGCTTTCCCTGTATTTGTAAATATGATTGAAGAAAAAATCATTCAGCCCGTCTTCTATGATATTTTCTATCATAAAATGACCTCTGTTTTCCGTCAGAAAAACTGTAAACCCGGCGAGATATCTGTTGGGCAATGGCTTTTTATACACAGCGTCCAGAATTTCTGTTACATTGGTATTGAAACGAGCCGTAAATCGATCCATCAGGTCGGGATCAAAAGTATTGTAAAGGTAATATTGAACAACTTTTTTGCCCAAGTAAGTGCCGCTGCCCTCATCCCCCAGCACATAACCCAACCCGGGACTATTTTTTACAATTTTCTTTCCGTTGTAATAGCATGAATTGGATCCAGTGCCCAAAATGCAGGCGATGCCTTTTTCATGTCCGCACAATGCCCTGGCCGCTCCAGTAAGGTCATGGTCCACATACACCTTAGCGCCAGAGAATACCTTGCGCAAGGCAGATTTGATCATGGCCACATTGGCCGGATTGCTGCAACCTGTGCCATAGAAAAAAATTTCGTCTGGGCTGTTTTTTTTTAACTTAGGCAATAGCTCATTCAGGAGAATTTCCACCACTTGTTCGCCATTGAGGAAATATGGACTAATCCCTTGTGTACTGACCTGTGTTTTTTTATTTCCGTTGAGCAAGCACCAGGCGGTTTTTGAAGAGCCGCTGTCGGCAATCAATTTAATCGACATGTTTTCAGTTTTATGAATAATAACAACACGTAAAGGATAATAAAGTTATAGAGTTGATGACAAAAAATTAACTTCGCACCTCATTATTTCTTTAAAGATTTCATATATACATGAACAATAAAAAACTGCAAACTTTCCTGCCCATTTTGTTAAGCCTTTGTATGATTGCCGGCATTTTCATCGGCTTTAAAATGAGAGACAGCTTCCCGGATGCACATTTTTGGGGCCAATCAAAGACCAATACCTTACAAGAAGTGCTCCATCTCATAGAAACGAAATATGTGGATGATGTTAACAATACCCATTTCAGAGATACTGCCATACAACAGTTATTGTCTGTTTTAGATCCTCACTCAGCCTATCTGCCACCGGTAGAACTGGAATCTTTGACCGACGACATCAACGGTAATTTCTGTGGCGTAGGCGTGGAATATGACATTTTTCAGGACACACTTTTCATTACCAAAGTAGAACCCGAAGGCCCTGCAAAGGCAGCAGGCATACATCAAGGCGATAAAGTGCTGGGTGTAAACGGAAAGCATATGAAATTCGGCAGCTTGAGCAGCGAAGAGATTCATCAAGCCTTCAGCGGTGCTTGCGACAGTAAACTACAACTAAGTATTTTAAGAAATTCCAAGCCCCTCAATATTGAAATCAAAAGAGGTCTCATTCCCGTTAAGAGTGTAAACGGCGGTTATCTTACAAGCCCAGGCATTGGTTATATCAAAATAGAAAAATTCACTTCTCAAACCCATCGTGAGTTCATGGAAAACTTGACCGGGTTGCAAAAAAAAGGATTAAAAAAACTCATTCTAGATTTGAGAGGAAATGGCGGTGGCGTTTTATCGGAAGCGGTGGAAGTTGCCGATGAATTTCTAGATGGCGATAAACTGATTTCTTATACCGAAGGCAAACACAGCAAACGAAAAGAGTATCGGTGCAGAAGAACCGGGCAATTTGAAACCGGCGAATTGATTGTGTTGGCAGATGAAGAAAGCGCCAGTGCCAGCGAAGTGTTGATGGGTGCTTTACAAGATTGGGACAGGGCAAAAATCATTGGGAAGCGAAGTTTTGGAAAAGGCCTTGTGCAGGAGATTTTCGACCTGAGCAACCAGGGCGCATTGAAATTAACAGTATCAAGATATTATACACCATTAGGCCGCAGCATTCAGCGTTCCTATGCAAATGGAGGAGATGCCTATTATCAGGAGATGGCCGACCGAATGGAAAACGGAGACTCCTCAAAAACTGAAATAGGACAACCATTTGTAACCCCCAAAGGGAAAAAGCTCTATGGTGGAAATGGTATCACGCCCGATGAAATCATTACAGTGGCCGCGCCCAAGATATCCGACAGTGTATCACGCCTGTTCAATGATGGCATTATCAATAAATTTTGTTCTGACTATACCACACAGCTTACCGAAAAAGATACGGCAGGCTACAACGGACTTGCGTTTTATCACAAGCTAACCATAGACAACAGCCAATGGGTTCAACTAAATGAACTATGCATTAAAGAGAAGATTGACCTCAATCAATTCAATGCCACCGACAAAACCTACATTGCCAAATGGATTAAAGTGTACATGGCCCGCAACATTTGGAATGACAATGCCATGTATGAAATTTTAAATGAGGATGATGCCGTTTTGAAAAGAGCGGTTGAATTATTGAATCAATGACCCTTAGATGAATTATGCATATTTTCTGCTTCTGCTTTTGAACCAGTAAAAGAACGGCACTCCGCTTAGCATGAGACCGAGTCCGGACAAAGCTTGCAAGGGTTGGGTATAAAGTGTGTTCAATAATAATAGAGCTGAACTAAGAATGAACAACAGCGGCACTATCGGATAGCCAATCCTTACTGCCTTTACCTTTCCATTTTTTCTCATCATCATCAGTCCAACAGCAAGTAACCCATAAAATAAAAACCCGGCAAAAACAATCATGTCGGTGAGCATATCGAAGCTGCCGGAAAACACCAGCACGCAACTCATACCCATGGCATAAAGCAAAGCGACATGTGGAGTTTCGAAACGAGCATGTACTTTTTCTGCGCCTTTGAAAAAATAGCCGTCAGCGGCCATCTTGTAATACATTCTTGAATAAGTGATGATGATCCCGTTTAAAGAACCGAGCGTACTGATGAGCACCAGCAGCGAAATCAACATATTGCCATAAAGGCCAAAAATAGTATGACTGACCCCTGCTGCAGCAATTTCCGAATCCTTCATAGCGCCCAATTGACTTAGCGGCATTACTTTCATGAATGCAAGGTTCACCAATACATAAAGCAACATCACCAGCAAGATGCCTCCTACGATGGCTTTGGGCAGATTCTGTTTCGGATTTTTGATTTCACCAGTCATGAAAGCCACACTCAACCAGCCATCATAAGCCCAGAATGCGCTTAGCATAGCAGCAAAGAAAACACTAACTACATTGGCCGAACCTGTATGTTTTGTTTCAACATGTGTTATTATAGTGGGACCACCCGAATAAAGAAAATAAGCGCCTACAATGATGGCTGTCAATCCCGCTATTTTCAAATAAGTAAGCACATTGTTCATACGGGCACTGATTTGCGTTCCAACAGAATTCAGCAAAGTCAAAACAACAATGACGAAGCAAGCTAAAAAATTGGACGACCTGACTGAAACATTGAAAACAGAAGGAAACAATGATTGCACAGCACCTGCAAAAAGATGACTCATGGCCGCCACGGAAGCACTTCCGATAATGGTAAAAGATGCCCATCCGAAAATAAAAGCGGGAAAATCGCCAAAGATAATCCGAAGGTATTCATATTCCCCTCCCGAATCTGAAGTCAGCTCTGCCAGCCCCGAAACCGACAAAGCGCCGAATACGGTAATCAATCCGGCTACTACCCAGGCGGCTATGATTTGTGTTTCAGTTAAGCCCGAAGCGGCCATGGGGGCTATTTTCTTAAACACACCTGTCCCAATCATAATACCAGCCACCAACAAAAGACTGCTGGTTAAGCCCAATACTCTCTTTAAAGGAACAATTGTTTTGGCAATCATTAATTATTCTTTGCCTTGAAGATAGCAAAGGAATGAATGCGACTGTTTAAAGTAACAACTCATTTTTCAACATTCATCATCACAATTTCTCATGATGCTGACTCCAGTCGAGACCTTCACGTTCTTCTGCCTCGCTAACCCTAAGTGGGGAAATAAAATTGGTAAATTTCAATAGAAGGTAAGTGCCGATAAATACAAAAATGGAAACCCCGATCATTGCCAGCAACTGCACCATAAAAAGATGACTCTCGCCGTAAATTAGTCCATTGCCGGTAACAGCGGGATTGATTTTGGAGGATGCGAAAACACCTGTGAGCAACATGCCCACAATACCACCTACCCCATGACAAGGGAATACATCCAGGGTATCATCGATAGAAGTTTTTTTAGAACGCCATTCCACCATCAGGCTGCTGACAACACTGGCAACAGTTCCTATTACAAATGACTGAGGAATGGAAACATATCCTGCTGCCGGCGTAATAGCTACCAGTCCAACCACAGCACCAATACAAGCGCCCATAGCGCCGGCTTTTCTACCCCTGACCGCATCAAAGATGATCCAGGTAAAAGAAGCGGCAGCAGAGGCTGTGGAGGTTGTAGCAATTGACACGGCTGCAATACCATCAGCATGAAAAGCCGAACCGGCATTAAAGCCCAGCCAACCGAACCACAGCAACCCTGTACCTAAAAGTACATAAGTAATTCTCGCCGGATTGTGCACCGATTCATTTCGGCCTTTCAGAAAAATGGCACTGGCCAGAGCGGCCCAGCCTGCACTCATATGCACCACCACGCCTCCTGCAAAATCCAGTATTCCGGCTTTAGCCAAAATACCGTTGGGATGCCAGGTGGCATGCGCCAGCGGACAGTAAATGAATATGCAGAACAATACGATGAATAAAAGATAGGACCTGAATTTTATTCTCTCGGCGAATGCCCCTGTAATCAATGCCGGTGTGATGATGGCGAATTTCAATTGATAAAAAGCAAACAACACCAGAGGAATCGTTGGTGCTCCCGGCCAGGGCTTCCCATTGACCACATCTTTCATCATGAAAAAGCTTTTTGGATTGCCTATTATACCGTGAAATGAATCGCCAAAAGAAAGACTAAATCCAATAATAAACCATATTACGGTGATCAATGCCATACAAATGAAACTTTGCAACATAGTACTGAGTACATTTTTCTTGTTCACCATACCACCATAAAAAAATGCCAATCCAGGCGTCATGATCAACACCAGTGCTGTAGATGTAAGCATCCAGGCTGTATCGGCGGGATTGATGGCCTGTATCGTATTATCGGCGGGAAGACCTGGAAAGAACAAAGACAAAAACATGAAAATCAACAAAAGCGAAAATGTGAAATAGGCAAATTTCTGCGTCATGGGATGAGTTTTGGCTTAAATCAACTTTAGAATACTTCTTATTATTCATCAAATTTATTGAAATCATTTCTAACTATTCGTAAATAATTGACTTTTTTCTACCTAATAAAGCAATTACTTAAACGCATTCAATAAATACAAGCCACATTCGGATTTGTTTACCTTTGAAAAAATTTTTTTTATGTGGCTGAATAACATCTTGGAAACAATAGGCAACACCCCATTGGTAAAGCTCAATAAATTAACAAAAGACTTGCCCTGCACTGTTTTGGCTAAAGTTGAATATTTCAATCCCGGCAACTCCATCAAAGACCGAATGGCTTTAAAAATGCTGGAAGTAGCAGAACAGGAAGGTAGAATAAAACCAGGCGGCACTATCATTGAAGGCACCAGCGGCAACACCGGCATGGGACTGGCCTTGGCCGCATGTATCAAAGGGTACAAATGCATTTTCACCACCACAGACAAGCAATCCAAAGAAAAAGCCGATATCCTCAAAGCTGTTGGCGCCGAAGTGATTGTTTGTCCCACCAACGTAGAACCTGAAGACCCTCGTTCTTATTATTCTGTTTCAAAAAGACTGGCCACAGAAGTACCCAACTCCTGGTATGTCAATCAATACGATAATCTCGCCAATAGACTGGCGCATTACGAACAAACTGGCCCTGAAATCTGGGCACAAACCGAAGGCAAAGTCACCCATCTGGTAGTAGCCACCGGAACAGGCGGCACCATCATTGGCACCGGCAAATACCTGAAAGAGAAAAACCCCAACATCAAGGTATGGGCAATTGACAGCTACGGTTCATTGCTGAAGAAATATTTCGAAACCGGCATTCAGGACATGAATGAGGTGTACCCCTACATCAGCGAAGGATTTGGAGAGGATTTCGTGCCACAGAACTACGACATGCAATACATAGATGAGTTCACCAAAGTGACAGACAAAGACGGCGCCGTAATGGCCCGTCGTTTGGCTAAAGAAGAAGGCATGTTCTGCGGTTACAGCGCCGGCAGCTGCCTGCAAGGTGTTTTTCAACTGAAAGAGCAGTTGAAGCCAGATGACGTGGTGGTTTGTATTTTCCACGATCATGGCAGCCGCTATGTAGGAAAGATTTACAACGACGAATGGATGCTGGAGCGTGGCTTCCTGGAAGTAAAAACATTCAAAGACATCATCAATTCCAGAAGAAGCCAGAAGCTCATTCATCTGAGCCCGGAAACCCCTGTCCTGTCGGCCATCGAACTTATGAAGAAATATGACATTGAAAACATTCCTGTTTTCGACCATGGCATGAATGTAGGCGCCATTTCAGCCAGCGGACTTTTTGATCAGATGCTGGGCAATGCCGACATCAAAGCCATGCAGGTTAAAGATGTGATGGAAAAACCCTATCCTGAGGTAGGTTTTGAAACCCCTGTAGAGCGATTGAGCGCCTTCATCAATAAAGAAAACGGCGCCGTTTTAAGCAAAGATGAAAGTGGAGTTTATCAGATTGTGACCAAATACGACATCATTCAAAGTCTTTCCAAATAACCAACAGGTATTATTCCGTTTTACCTGAAACGATTGTCAATGCTGCATTTCTACATGCAGCATTGTTGCTTATATACATCTGCCTTGGCATCAACCATCGTAAAAATACGCGGACTAACACGTACCATCATATGGGTAAAACACCCGTCCGAACCCATTTTTTCGGTAAATACATCACCCCGAAAATAGAGCAATACTGCTCTTGTAGGACAACCGAAACTGCTTCATCTTTGTGTTGTTGATGAGCGATACAAAATCAAACATCAACAATCCTAAAAAAACCAAGTTCTTTTCAATATCCAAGCAAAACCGAAAAATCCAATATCACAGGATGATTCACAAAAAGATTATCCCGTTTGAAAACTAAAACCAATATCCAAGCCTATGCCTTAAAAAGCGATGATGGCAAAACCAAAATCCAATGTCCGCGCTTATGCCCTCAAAAGCGATGATAGCGCAAAAACCAGATCCAACATCCAATGCCACCTTACTGCCAATAACAGTACAGTGGAAAAGAAAACCAAAGTCCAAACCCTGTAGAAGATGAAAAAACCGCATCTCCCTTATGGAGAACTCTGAACCAGGACCCTGCTTTTACTGACATAGTAAAATTCTATCCTGAAAAACCATCTGAGTGCCACGGTTAAAAACTTGCCTCCTGTTACAAACAGGAGGTTTTTTTTTGTTTTAAAGTCTAAGCATTTCATTATCTGGCAATTTCTGAGCGATTTTGGGCTATCCATTTATCAGATCACTAAATTAGGTCTGCCATCCTGTCACATTTCTTCTTAAACTATCTATCTTTGCCACCCAAAATAGAGGGTAAAATGCAAGAATTCATTACCGATACAACACATGATGAAAGCCGACAGGGCGAGGCTTTTTCTCCTGCGGTGAAAACTGTTGGTCATTACAGCAAACATTTCTATATCGAAAGCTACGGTTGTGCCATGAATTTTGCCGACAGCGAGGTGGTGGCTGCGATCCTGCACGAGAACAACATAGGTGCCACTGCAGAAGCCACGGAGGCAGATGTAATCCTGATCAACACTTGCTCCATCAGAGAAAAAGCAGAAGAGCGGATACGCACCCGTTTGGCGGAAATAAAAAAATACAAGAAAAAAAAGCCCGGGCTGATCGTTGGTATATTGGGCTGCATGGCAGAACGTTTAAAAGGCAAGCTGCTGGAAGAAGAAAAACTGGTCGACATTGTGATTGGCCCCGACGCTTACCGCACCTTGCCACAGTTGATTGAAGAAGCTGAAACAGGCCAAAAGGCCGTGAATGTATTGCTCAGTCGCGATGAAACCTATGCCGACATTTCTCCCATCCGCCTCAACAGCAATGGCGTCAATGCTTTCGTGAGCATCATGCGTGGCTGCAACAACATGTGTTCATTTTGTGTAGTGCCCTTCACCAGAGGAAGAGAAAGAAGCCGAAATGCCGACAGCATTGTAGCGGAATGTGAAGCACTATTCAGAGAAGGTTACAGAGAAGTTACCCTGCTGGGACAAAATGTAGACAGCTACTACTGGCAAGCAGAAAATGGAGAAGCTACCGTAACCTTTGCACAGCTCATGGAAAGAGTTGCAAAAATCTCTCCACTATTGAGGGTAAGATTTTCCACCTCACATCCCAAAGACATTACAGATGAAGTGTTGTTCACCATGCAGCGATACGAAAACATTTGCAACTACATTCATTTACCTGTTCAAAGTGGCAGTACCAGAATATTACAGATGATGAACAGGACCTACAGTCGCGAATGGTATATCGCCAAAGTAAACAGAATCAAAGAACTTTTACCCGACTGTGGCTTGTCCACCGATTTGATTGCCGGATTCTGTACTGAAACTGAAGAAGACCATCAAGCATCGATGAGCCTGATGGAATACTGCAAATACGACCTGGCCTACATGTACTTTTACTCCGAGCGCCCGGGCACTTTGGCCGCGAGAAGATTCGCCGATGATGTGCCCCTGGAAACCAAAAAAAGAAGGCTGCAGGAAATGGTTGACCTTCACCGCCTCCATTCGCTGGAAAGCATGCGAAGAGATGTGGGGAAAACATTCAAAGTGCTGATAGAAGGCGAGTCGAAAAAAAATAGCGAGCAACTCTGCGGCAGAAACGACCAAAACAAAGTGGTAGTGTTTCCAAAAGGCCAGTTAAGAAAGGGCGAATATGTGATGGTGAAAATCAACGAATGCACCGCCGGAACCCTCATTGGCGAAGTGATCAACAATTAATACAGACAAAATGGATCTTCAATCAATAAAAAACAGGTTCAACATCATAGGCAACTCTGGCGCCCTGAATCATGCGCTGAACGTAGCCATTCAGGTAGCCAACACCGACCTTAGTGTGCTGATCAATGGCGAAAGCGGTGTAGGTAAAGAAGTATTCTCTCAGATCATCCATGCCCTCTCTTCGCGCAAACACAATTCATTCATTGCCGTCAACTGCGGCGCCATTCCCGAAGGAACTATTGATTCAGAACTGTTCGGTCATGAAAAAGGTTCGTTTACCGGAGCCGTAGACACCCGCAAAGGTTATTTCGAAACGGTAAACGGCGGCACCATTTTTCTGGATGAGATCGGCGAGATGCCATTGGGTACACAAGCCCGTTTGCTTCGTGTACTCGAAACCGGTGAGTACATCCGTGTGGGCAGCAGCAAGGTGCAAAAAACCGATGTGCGCGTAATAGCGGCCACCAACAAAGACCTGCTCGAATACACCAACAAAGGCCGATTCAGGGAAGATTTATACTACCGATTAAACACAGTTCCCATAAGGGTTCCGGCGCTGCGTGACCGTCAGGAAGACATTATTTTGCTGTTCCGCAAATTCGCCACCGACTTTGCAGAAAAATACAAAACCAGTCCTGTACAGTTGAGCGAAGAAGCCCGTCAGGTACTGATCAAATACAGCTGGCCCGGCAATGTGAGAGAATTGAAAAACATTGCAGAGCAGATATCTGTGCTCAGCAAAGAAAAAAACATATCGGATGCACAACTGCAGGAATTTCTGCCAGAGCATTCATTTGTAAGATTACCGGCTTTGAGCGGTGGTCCAGGTGCTGTAAGCCAGGCAGAATTCGCCAACGAGAGAGAGATCCTTTACAAATTGTTTTTCGACATGAAAAAGGATGTGAATGAGTTGAAGAAAATGTTTTTCGACCTAATTCAAAATCCAGCCATGGCGCACAATATCCCGGTATACAATCCTGATGGCAATAGTGATATCCCAGCTTTTGGCAATCTGGCCCCAACAGCAGGCAGCTATTCCGGCAACTCCCCCGCTGTCATCATTCGCAGCGACAACACCAATTCCTTGCAGCAACACGAAGAAGTGGAAGAGTCATTAAGCATTGTTGACAAAGAAAAAGAACTGATCATCAAGGCGCTGAAAAAACACAGAGGCAAAAGAAGAGACGCCTCCATCGATTTGGGCATCAGCGAAAGAACACTTTACAGAAAGCTGAAGGAATACGATATTGAGCATTTGTAAAAAAGGTTGGGCAGGTTCCATAAGCTCATAGGTTAAATACTACTTTTGAAAAAACCTTGAGTTTGGGAAACAAAAATTGACTTTATGAACACATATATTACAACAATAACAAGGTGTATGCTGTTGCTGCTGATGGCAATCGTTTTCAGCTTTTCCACCTGTAAATATTCATTCAAAGACACCTCTCCCATTCCTGTGGAGATTGTAAATTTCAGGGTGAACTATTTCGAAAACAAGGCTCAATACGTCAATACGCAGTTGAGTCCGCAGATTACGGAAAAACTGAAACAAAAAATTATCAGCACCACCCGACTGAGACAAACCAATTCGGATGAAGCCGACTACGACATCAGTGGTTTCATCTCACAATATTATACAAGCACCATCAGCATCGCGGGCGCCAATGCCAGCGGCAACCGACTAACAGTGGGTTTTCACTTGATATTCAAAAACACCAAAGACGACACCAAGAATTTCGAAACAGACCTCACCCGTACTTTCGATTACGCTGCCGGTAAAAGCCTTTCTGAAATAGAATCTGAAAAAACGCCAGACATTGTAAGGAACTTTACCGATGAGATTTTCAATAAAATATTTTCCAACTGGTAATGCGGCTTTTATTATAAATACATAGCTTTGAGCCATGCAGCAACAGCGCCTTTTTTCAGCCTTATTCCAATCTGCACCACAAGAGACAGGTGTTGTGGAAAAATTAGCACAAGAGGCAAGCTCCTTTCCTTATTTCGGCCCTTTACATTACTTCTTATTAAAAGAGGCCGGCGAAAAACTTACCCATTACCCGCATTGGGCAGCAAAAGCCGCCCTGCATTTCAACAACAATTTCCTGTTACATATCCGCCTAAACGAAAAGGAATCTGTAACTCCTTCAACCGATGCCGCAACTCAACAGATACAGGCGGTACTGCAAGCTGCCAAAGCCAACGCCACCGACCTTGAAGACGGACTGCTGTTTGAGCCCTTACACACCACCGACTATTTTGCTTCGCAAGGTATCAAACTCAGCGAAGTGGTGCCACCTAACGATAAGCTGGGGCATCAATTGAAAAGCTTTACAGAATGGCTGAAAACCATCAAAAAAAACGGCAGCAACAAACTTCCCGAAAGTAATGTGGTCATCGACAGCAAAGTGGAAGAAATGGCCGAAAAAAGCAACGTCGAAACCGAAGTAATCACCGAAGCCATGGCGGAAGTATACTTGAGCCAGGGCAAAGTGGCCAAGGCCAATGAAATTTATAAAAAATTAAGTTTGCAGAATCCCTCAAAAAACAGTTACTTTGCCAACAAAATAAAATAAGATGCTCACTATTTTTGGAATACTCATCATCATCTCTTCTATTATTCTTGGATTCATCATCCTGATCCAAAACCCTAAAGGTGGCGGTTTGTCGGGTACTTTCGGCGGATTGGGCAATCAATTCATGGGAGTAAAACAATCTACAGACGTGATGGAAAAAGCCACCTGGATTTTTGCTGCGCTTGTAGCTATCCTCTGTTTGGTATCTCCTGCTTTCATTCCAAAAGAAGGCACTGAGAATGGTCCTGATTTGATTAACAACATTAATCCTAATGCAGCGCCTAAACAAGTTACACCTCCTAACACCGCTCCTATGCCCGGAACAGCTGCTGATTCAGGAACGCATTAATATTTACAAAGCTTTTATAAAATATATACCGCCCCGTTTAAATACGGGGTTTTTTATTTTTCTTTGCCCACACCCCTCGGGGTCTCATCACTGACAAAATTTTTAAAAAGTACGCTTTGACATGCTTATTTAAAGTTAAACATGACTTACGTATAAAATCAAAGATTGAAGACGAATGAAAAAACTGATCAAATATATCATCATCATCGGGCTGATTATAGGTGCACTGATAGGCCTCACACTTTTTACACCTACAGTGAATGCTCCTGCTGATGGTTATTTATACATCAAATCCGGCGCCACCCTCTCCGATGTAAAAAAATCGCTTCAAGAAAAGCAGATTTGCAACAGCATTATTTTCGGCACATACGCCCGATTATTTCATTATGAACAGCATATTCGTTCGGGCAAATACGCTATCGACAACCACAGCACACTTTTCTCACTCCTTCGAAAATTAATATCGGGACAGCAAACAGAAGTGCGACTCGTCATCAACAAGCTTCGCACAAAAGAAGACTTCGCCAGGTTGATCAGCGAAAAGCTGGAGCCCTCCTATACCGAAGCCTTGACTTTTTTAACCAGCAACGATTCATTAAAAAGCTATTCGCTGGATACCAATACGGTGATGACCGCTGTGATTCCAAATTCTTATCTCTATTGGTGGAACGGCTCCATGCGAAAAATATTTGAGCGACTGAAAAGGCAACACGATTATTTCTGGGAAAGAAGAAATGAAAATACAAAAGCAATTGGCTTCTCACCAGAAGAAGTATATACCATTGCCAGTATCGTTGAAGAAGAAACCAACCGCGACGCCGACAAAGGCAAGGTGGCCAGCGTATATATCAACCGGTTGCACAAGGGAATGAAACTTGAAGCGGACCCCACAGTAAAATATGCCATGCGGGATTTTGAATTGAAAAGAATCATGCATATTCATCTAGGGTTCCCTTCTGCTTACAACACCTATCAGCACACTGGACTGCCTCCTGGTCCTATTTGTACCCCGTCCATTACCACCATCGATGCGGTATTGCATGCGCCCAAAACCGACTACCTGTTTTTTGTGGCCAAGCCCGATTTTAAAGGTTATTCCAATTTCGCTTCCACCTATTCCGAACACTTGAAATATGCAGCAGCCTATCAAAAAGCACTGGATGTATTGATGCAAAAAAGTAAATAAAATTTGAAAAAAATAGAACGCATATTGATTACCCGAACTCCATTGGCTTTTCTGATCAGAAAAAGCAAGCAATGGGTATTCCCGGGTTTTGAAGGTGTGCCCTTATATGATGTACTTCGTTTTTTCTACAAACATATCAAAACACATGGGCTTACCGAGCGGGCATCCGCCATCTCCTACAATTTCATCATGGCCATACCGCCATCGTTGCTTTTTTTATTTACGCTGATTCCCAACCTGCCGCTGATGTCGAAGCGAACCATCAGGCAGCAGCTCAATCGTTTTATCACCGACATCATCCCTTCGAAAGTTTACAATACCGAGTTGCTCAAATTTGTAGACTCGTTCATTTACGAAAGCCGGATTGCCTTGCTTTCCTTCGGTTTGTTATTCTCGCTGTTTTTTGCCTCGAGTGCCATGATGGGGCTGATCCGCTCCTTCAACAAGAAAAACTATATCGGTTTTGAAAAAAGAATGGGCCTGCATGCCCGCTGGACGGCCATCAAACTCACCATCATTATTTTCGGTTTGTTTCTCACTTACTTCATCCTGCTCATTTCACAGGGGGCTATTTTGAAATGGCTGGTCCCCAGTTTATTCTGGCGCGATCTGATTTCCAACACCCGATGGATCTTGATGATTCTGCTGTTGTTTTATGCGGTTGGTTTTATCTTCAGGTATGCCCCTGCTGTTGAAAAAAAATGGAAAATCACTTCTCCGGGCTCTATCACCACTACATTTTTAAGCTTGATGTCATCCCTGGGCTTCTCAATTTTTGTCAATAATTTCGGCAGATATAACGTGCTGTATGGTTCAATTGGCACCATCATGATGATCATGGCATTGATTTATATCAATTCTCTTTCCATTTTGATCGGCTTCGAATTGAATGTTAGCATCAACTCCCTTCGCATCATTGCCGAAAAAAGAAATCACAGCGATAAATCACCCCTTGTGCAGCATCATCTGGAGGAATCTTCACCTCCAACTAAATAAGGCCTGAGACCAAGCCAACCCAACCAATTGCACGATTTCTAAATTTGAGTTTGTGTTTGGCTAATCGCGCATTTCGGTTTATTTTCGCCCTCAAATTTTAAAACACATATTATGGCATACGACGTTATTGTTTTAGGAAGTGGACCTGGCGGATATCCCGCAGCAATCAGGGCCAGTCAACTAGGTAAAAAAGTAGCAATTGTAGAAAGAGAAAGCTTGGGCGGTATTTGCCTGAACTGGGGTTGTATTCCCACTAAAGCGCTTTTGAAAAGTGCTCAGGTATTCGAATATTCCAAACATGCCGCAGACTATGGCATTAAAATAGACAGCGCAGTAGCTGAGTTTGAAGCGGTGATCAAAAGAAGCCGTGGCGTTGCCGATAAAATGAGCAAGGGCATTCAGTTTCTGATGAAGAAAAATAAGATTGAAGTCATTATGGGCACTGGCAAACTGGTAGCTGCCAACAAGTTGGAAGTTACTGCCGCCGACGGATCGAAGCAAGTGCTGGATGCAAAAAATATTATTCTGGCCACGGGCGGACGTGCACGTCAATTGCCTACCCTGCCTATCGACGGAAAAAAAATCATCGGTTACAGAGAAGCCATGACGCTTCCTGTTCAGCCTAAAAGCATGATCATTTGTGGTAGCGGCGCTATCGGCAGTGAATTCGCTTATTTCTACAACAGCATGGGCACTCAGGTAACCATCGTAGAATTCTTGCCACGCATTCTTCCTGTAGAAGATGAAGATATCAGCAAGGAAATGGAAAAGCAATTCAAAAAACAAGGCATGACCATCATGACCAGCAGTGAAGTTACCAAAGTGGACACTTCAGGAGCCGGTGTGAAAGCCACTGTAAAAACCGCTTCGGGCGAAGTGGTGTTGGAAGCAGATATTCTCTTGAGCGCAGTTGGCGTTGTGGCGAATATTGAAAATATCGGACTCGAATCTTTGGGTGTAAAAACCGACAAAGGAAAAATCATCGTTGATGCCAATCAACAAACATCTGTACCCGGACTTTATGCCATAGGCGATTGCACTCCAGGACAAGCGCTTGCCCACGTGGCGGCTAAAGAAGGCATCAATGCTGCCGAACATTTAAGCGGACACAAACCAGAGCCTATGGATTACAACAACATCCCAGGCTGTACTTATACTACTCCCGAAGTTGCTTCTGTTGGATACACCGAAAAAGCGGCTAAGGATGCAGGTTATGAAGTAAAAGTGGGCAAATTCCCTTTCATCGCCAGTGGAAAGGCAGTAGCAGGCGGCACTACAGAAGGTTTCATCAAAGTAATTTATGATGCCAAATACGGTGAGTTCCTCGGTTGCCACATGATCGGCAACAATGTAACAGAAATGATTGCAGAAGCTGTAGTAGCCCGCAAACTGGAAACTACCGCCCACGAAATACTGAATGCCGTACATCCTCACCCTACCATGAGTGAAGGACTGAAAGAAGCTACCGCAGCGGCTTATGGAGAGGCGATTGATATTTAATAGGTTCAGAAGGTTTGGTAGGTTTGGTGTTGAATCACAATAACACACAAAAAATAACAGGCTCGAGAAATCGGGCCTTTTTTATTGTTTGTGGTTTGTGGTTTATAATTAGGGATTAGGGATTTGTGATTAAGTCTTTAATTTCATTTATAAAACAACACCTGCCTAATTGAGTGGGGAAAGTTTTACGTAATCTTCTATACACTCTTATTTTACATTTTACATTCGATATTTTACATTTTCATTCTACATTTGATATTCACATTCCACTTCTCTCCATGGACATTCTCCTCTCCATACTTGAAACACTAAAAAGGGCCAAACCCGACAATGTATTTATCAGCAGTTTGCATCACCAATACTGCAACAGAGGAGGATTGAGTAAAAAGCAAATGGAAGGATTATTGGGCAAAGCCACTCAATCTGGTGTAATCAACGATGCACAATTGGCCACCTTGCAGGCCATCATCAAAAAGAAACCAACGCGGTATCGCTCCGAAAAAATAGAAAAGGCCCCCGAATTCAATAAGGCTGAAGAAGTGAAACCCCTGGTTCAAAATATACTAGACCAATTTCCGCAACACAAAATGGCCTTATTTTTACAAAATAAAATCAATAGTCATCAAACACTAACCGAGGCCGAAATCAACGAAGTGAAACGGCTCCATAAACTGCTTATAAAATAATTCCAATGAAAAGAATACTGCTTTCTCTGTTCTTACTTACTTGTGTTTGCCTTAAAACCTTTGCCGATGAAGGCATGTGGCTGCCGCAATTGCTGCAATCGCTGAATGAAAAAGAGATGAAGAAGATGGGCATGAAGATCACTGCCGCTGACATTTACAATATCAACAAAGGCAGCTTGAAAGATGCCATTGTCAGTCTGGGCGGTTTTTGTACGGCCGAGGTCATCTCCGATCAGGGACTGATTCTTACCAATCATCATTGCGGATTCGACGCCGTGCAAAATCACTCAAGCCTCGAACATAACTATATACGCGACGGATTCTGGGCTTACGAAAAAAGTCAGGAACTGCAAAACCCAGGACTGTTCGTCACCTTCATCAACAGCATTGAAGATGTATCGGCCATCGTTCTGAAAGGCGTGGATGCTAAAATGTCGGAAAAAGAACGACAGGCACTCATTGACCAAAACATCAAAGATTTAAAATCAACTTATAAAAAAGAAACTTACCAAGACATCCTGGTTCGTTCGTTTTTTGAAGGCAACAACTATTTTCTGTTTGTTACAGAAACCTATAAGGATGTACGTCTTGTTGGTGCTCCTCCTGCTTCCATCGGCAACTTTGGAAAAGACACCGACAACTGGATGTGGCCACGTCATACCGGCGATTTTTCGATGTTCAGGATTTATGCCGACAAGAACAATCATCCTGCCGATTACTCCTCCGATAATGTACCGTTTACGCCTAAACGCTCACTGAATATTTCCATCAAAGGCATGAAAGAAGGTGACTTTACAATGGTATTCGGATTTCCGGGCCGTACCAACGAATATCTCTCTTCCTATGCCATCAGCCAGATCAAAGACATTTATGATCCGTCCAAAATCAGTATCCGACATGATATTCTGGAAACACTGAAAAAGTTTATGGTTCGCGACGAGTCTGTTAAAATCAAATACGCCGCCAAATATGCCAGCATTGAAAATGCTTACAAGAAATGGCAGGGTGAGGTATTAGGACTGAACAAATCCAATGCCTTGCAAAGAAAAATGGATATTGAAAATGAGTTCTTGAAAAGAGTGAATGCCAATGCTGAATGGAAAGCGCAATACGGCGACCTTTTGGTACGGCTTGCCGCAGCTTACAAGAGGAATGGCAACTATGCTTCGCAAAGAGATTATTATAACGAAATCATACCCAGAATAGAACTGTTCAATATCGCAGCAATCGCTTCAAATATCATAGCAGAAAATGAAAAGAAAGATGCCGCAACCAACATCGACCGTAATAAGAGAAATATGGAGAAGCTGGAAGAGTTATTTAATGAATATGACCATGAAGTTGATCGTCAGCTTTTCATCAAATTGATGACTCGCTATGTGAATGAGCAACCGGAAAATGTCGTTTCTCCATATTTGAGAGAAGCCTTGAAAACACATCATATCGAAGATATTACCAACGAGATGTACACCTCATCTGTTTTGAATACGCTCGACAATATCAAGAACCTCATGAAATTATCGAATGCCGAGTTCAAGGATATAGTAAGCAAAGACACCCTCTACAAACTTTACACAGACCTCAACAATATCTATTTGCAAGAGGTAGCGCCCAACTACAATAAATACCAGGCCGAAATCAATCAATTGCAAAGAACTTACATGAAAGCGCAAATGGAGGTATTCAAAGAAAAACAATTCTATCCGGATGCCAACAGCACGCTGAGAGTCACTTATGGCAAAGTGAAGGGTTATCAACCCAGAGACGGAATGAAATATGATTATTACACTTACATGGACGGCATCATGGAAAAATACAAGCCGGGAGATTATGAATTTGATGTTCCGCAGAAGCTGATGAACCTCTATCAGAAAAAAGACTTCGGGGTTTACGGTAAAAATGGAAGAATGCCCGTTTGCTTCATCGCCGCCAATCATACCACCGGTGGTAATTCGGGCAGTCCGGCACTTGACGCATACGGAAACCTTGTTGGCTTAAATTTCGACCGTGTATGGGAAGGCACCATGAGCGACATCAATTACGACCCCAACATCTGTCGTAATATCATGGTGGACATTCGATACGTTTTATTCATCATCGACAAGTTTGCAGGTGCTACGAATTTGATCAAAGAAATGAAAATGGTGAAATAGACCTCATAGCCCACCATTTAAATGGTGGGCTATGGAGATTAAATGGTGGAATACCCCCTACTGGGCAAATACCTTTTTCAGCAAAGCCGAAACTCTGGCTGCAGGATCTTTTCTGATTTTCGTTTCTTCTAATCCAACTGAATAAAACAAACCATTTAAAGTGCGTTCAATAACATAGGCCGTCAAATCCGGGTTCAATTTTTTGGCCGAGAGACGATTGTATGCTGATGAAAAATCCTTCCAATATTTTGTGGCATTTACTTTGGCCAGAGAAGCGGCAACCAGAGGCCTGAATTTTCGCGTAAGTGAATCCTTAGTTTTTACTTGCAGATAATCTGTTGCTGCATGATCTCCGCCTCTTAATATCCCTACCCCATCTTCAATGCTCATCTTACGAATGGCATCTGTAAAAATTGCACCTGTGTTTGAAACTGCATCTTCAGCGGCTCTGTTCATCGACAATATCGCATCATCGACCAACTTGCCCATGCCCAACTGTCGCATGTTATTCACAATTTTTTCAGTTTCCTGCGGCATCAAAATCTTGAGCGCTTCATCTTTGAAAAAGCCATCCACAGCACTTAATCTGCCAGTACTGTTTTTAGCCCCGACATTCAAGGCTTCTTTCAATCCGGCAATAATTTCCTCCTGAGTCAACGGCTTTCCGAATGCGGGATCGATAAGGGTCCCTAAATTGTTGAACAAACTGTCTTTCTTGATACGGGTGGTCTTATTTCTGATTTGATTCAAATCGATTTGTGCAAAAGCCCCAAAAGCAAGGACAATTAGGATTGAAGAAACAAGTAGTTTTTTCATACATAAAAATTGAAGGTGCGGAGATAATGTTCGATAGGTCAGATGATCATGTGCCCAGCAAAAATAAGAAAGCCAGGATGAAAACATCCCGGCGTAATTTAAAACCCCCAAAGAAAACTTCGTTAATATTTTATCAGCTTGATTACTTTTTTGTCTTTTCCCTGCCCTACCGATACAATGTAAACTCCTGCAGGCAACCTGGAAATGGAAACTTTATCTTCATTGCTGCTGAATGTTTGTTTCATTAAAACCATTCCGGTTTCATTCATCACCACCACTTGCTTGCCTGTAAGTGTATAATCTCCTTTCACTGTAAAACCAAATTGAGATTGTACAGGATTGGGAAACACTTTCAATTCTGGAGCTGCAACTGAAGGTGTGGCTACAGCCTGACTGTCTGCTGGCAAAGGCGCCGCGGAAGCCAGTGTACTATCGCAGGCAAAAGAACTCATGAAGGAATTTTTGACGCCGTTGATGGCAAACAAACCACGCATTTTGATCTTTTGTCCAACCGTAAACATGTTCATGCACACATCGCTGGTATAATCCATGTAGTTCATGTACATATCGCCGTTATTATTGGGCGAGCAGGCACTGAGATGCGGAAACGAAGGGCAACCGGTGTTGTAGTTCGATTGTGTGGGTGTATCCTGAATGCCATCATCTCCGCAAAGATTATCGCCCCAGATATGTTTCAGGCCCATCCAGTGCCCCAACTCATGTGTAGTAGTTCTGCCTTTGTTATAATCTGGTCTCAACACCCCTGTAGTACCGAAAGCATCGTACTGAATCACCACACCATCTTTATCGGCCTGGCTACCGGGAACAGAGGCGTAACCCACCACACTTCCGCTCATCTTGCAAATCCAAATGTTCAGGTATTTGCGGCTATCCCAGGCATCGTCGCCACCTGCCGCGGAAAACTTCACCGCATCATCCACATCGAAATATGTTTTATTGGTGAATTTTCTGATGATACCCGGATTGGGTCTGCCGTGTGGATCTACCTGAGCCAGACAAAACATGATACGGCAATCGGCTGCGTTATTTTGAAAAGCCTGAGGCGTATTTGCCGCATCGGCATTCATTCTTCTGAAATCTTCATTCAACACCTTAAGCTGCGATTTGATTTGTGCGTCGCTGATATTTTCTGTTGCCGTGTGATATACCACATGAATAACCACAGGGATGGTGATGATTTCGTTGGCAATCGTGTCTCTGGAATAAAGTGAAGGTGTCGCACTCAAATGAACTGAACCAGCTGTTCTGGCGGCATAATCGGCAGAAGCACAGTCTCTTTGAGAGAAACCTTCTATGGAAAGCAGTAAAAAAGTAATTGTCAAAAATGAAAACCTCATGGAAAGACGTTGAAAAATGATCAATGATGAACATTTTTTCAATAGGAATTGTACAGTCTTTTAACAGGAATTGAAGTGAGGTTTCGACTAAGGAGTTATTGGGGGTGATTCAACATTTATAGTTTGCAGAAAAGATAAATATTGTATCGGAGGTGATGTGAAAGTAGCGTGTATTTTTTTGAAATGCAAGTATTTTAAAAAATTTTTTTAAATCCATGCCGATTGCCATCTGTTCGGGTATCGTTATTTTTGTCTCTATTCTATCTCTTCAAATCATCATCAATGAAACAGCCTTATTGTTTTCTCATGACAGCCATTTGTGAATATTCAGGTTGATCGGTGATGAAACGCTAAAATAAATTTTCACACATGAAATACACTTCGCTATTAGCTTCCATCTTTCTTATCAGCGCCTGCGGCGGCAACAATCATCCCGATCATGACCCGGACATTGTTACACCCCATGTAGGCATTGAAGCGCCACAAAATATCAGCTATTCCGTCATCAGTCAATTTCCGCATGATACCAGCGCTTATACTCAAGGACTGGAAATACACGACGGAAAGCTTTATGAAGGCACCGGCGATTACGAAAATTCAAGTCTGCGCATTACCGAAGCTCAATCGGGAAAGGTAAATGCCAAACACGTGATGGGTACCGATAAAATTTTTGGCGAGGGCATCACCATCTTCAACAATAAAATCTATCAGCTCACCTGGCAAAGCCATGTGGTGTATGTATACGATATCAACGACATCAACACACCCATCAAAACTTTCAACTGGCCTTATGAAGGATGGGGATTGACCCACGACAGCACACATCTTATCATCAGCGACGGATCGGCCAATATCTATTTTGTAGATCCTGAAACCTTTAAGGTCAACAACACCATCGCTGTTAAAGACGACCAGGGCCCTATCCTTTACCTGAATGAGCTCGAATATGTGAACGGAATGATATACGCCAATGTATACGAAACCAATTTCATTGTTAAAATAGACGCCGAAAGCGGTATCGTGAAAGGAAGAATGAATTGCTCCGGATTACTGCAACAAAGCGACATCGTGGAAGACCGCACTGACGTACTGAACGGCATAGCTTTTGACCCCCAAACCGGCCACTTACTCATCACCGGCAAAAGATGGCCAAAGATGTTTGAGGTAAAGGTGGATTGAGAAGATTGGTGATTATTGATTAGTGATTGGTGATTGGTGATTATTTTTTTTGATAATGATAATCTATTTGAGTTTTGTTTGTTTTTATGAAGCTTCGCTGGTGTAAGGCATTTTGAAATGACTGATGACCCATTATACCCTTAAACCTTTCAAACCATTTACGCAAAACGGCCCCTTATACAGGAGCCGTTTTTTTATGTATTACCTAAAGATCTTATTGTGGCAACAACACTCTGTCGATTTTGTGCAATACCCCATTCACGAAATTCTGATCACTGCTTCCAATTGGATCAGGCGTAAGCGGAGAAGCATTGAGAATGACATTGGCGGCAGGTGAATTGTTGTAAACATCCTTCACTGTCATTGAAGATACAAATGGATTAGGCATCACAATGTTGGCTTTAATTTTCAGCATGGGATGCGAAGGCAATTGTGCTGTCAGCAAAGTGGGATAAGATGCTTCCACTCCATTAGGAAAATTATTGGTGTAGGCTCTGGCTCCCAGTACATGATATACCACCAGTCCTTTCACAGTTTGAGGTGTAAGGGTTCCGGCCAACAAAGGATTGCTGAATACAGTTGGCGATGAAGACAATTGAGTAGCCAATGGCAAGGCGATTTGAATGGGTATACCCTGACCTACCAAGCCTTGAGCAATCAAAGCTTTCAATGTGGACTTAAACGCTGTATCCACCGGAGCAAATACTGTAAAATCGGGACCAAATGAACTCAAATAACCTTGCAGCGACTGACTGGCTACAGCACCACTGTCGGCACGTTGAATGGCGGCTTTAAGATAAGTCAATTCGGGATCGGCACTGATTCTGTCCCACAGATAACGTTGACCGGGAATGGCCATCGTTGCCGTATGATGAATCACGCCGTTGGATGCAGCTTGATCCACACTAAGAATGGGCACATTATTCAACCAGGCGCCATTGGTAGTAGATGGATATACCGCCAATCTCACCACAGGACCTAACAAAGTTTGTGTAGAGGGTGATGGATTCAATACCGTAGGATAGATGAAATTGGGAAAGCCAGGACCAATATCGGTAGATCTCACAGTTTGAGGAACCGTATTGTATGATACAAGACCGCCTATCACAGACACTGGCATCTGCGAAATGAATGCAGAGAAATAAGCGTCTGGGGCGTTAGCCGGCAAAGTGATACCTGCCTGTGCAGCAATTGCAGACAACACCGGTTTCAAACCATTGTTGGAAGTCACAAAAAGTGTATGACTTTTTGAAGCATCGGCAAACAGTGTATTGAAACCGATACGGCTGACCATTTTATAATATAGACTGTCATTGGCATTGCCTTGCATCACCTGATCGAGCGTTGGACCGGTGGGAGGCGTAACGGCATTTTCCGGAATCTGCTCCAGCTCTTTATTGCAGGAGCTGAACAATACCACCAGCGCCGAAGCGGCTACCAGCATTCTTGTTTTTATATTTTTCATTTTCATTGATTTAAAATTTTTGTTGAATTCTTGAACTTGACAAATGATTGAACAATTACAAATCACCAATCAAAAACCATTCTTAATAAACATTATACCCAAAACTTACATAGTACAAACCACCGATTTGTGCATTACCGATCGCATTGTAATAATAAGAGTTGAGCAGATTGTTGGCGCCCAGCTTGATGATGGATTTGGTTTTAGGCAGTTTGTAACTGACCTGCAAATCCACAATGTTCACATCTGGCAGATTGCCTGTAGCGAAATCACCTTCATAATACAAAGACTGTTGCCATCTGTAAGACAGATTAAAGCCGAGTTTCTTACCCGGACCAAAACCTGAGTTGGAAACAGAAGCATTGGTTTTGTATTTAGGCGCATTGAAATAAGCCACAAAGTTTTCAGGCACATCTTTCAACACATCTGAAGAGATATTGAAACTCACCCCAAAGTTTTTTGGCAAACGATAATCGAAGCTGGCACCGAAGCCGTAAGTCTTCACTTTATCGGTTGAGTTTACAGGAATGGAATATCTGAATCCTTTTGCCGTATCAGCAATGGCAACTGTTGAATTGGTCAATGATTGCACCACCACTCTTCTGCCGATAAAATCCTGGTACTGGCCAAAATATCCATACACATCCACCAACAGTTTTCCACCGGAAAGCAAACCTTTGTATCCGCCTTCGAAAGAAGAGATGGCTTCAGGCTTCAATTGCGTAGGTGTTACTTCAGTGAATTTTCCTTTTCTCAGGTCTTCGAAATCATAGATTTTTTTAGTCAGGAAATTATACTTGTTCCAGAAATACTCGTTGCCACCAATCAGCTGAACATTGCTGCCCACCGCCAGATCGATCCATTGTTGCTGGTTGGAAGGGAAACGATAAGCCGTTTGATAAGACACACGCAGATGGTTGTATTCTGCAACTTTGAAGGTAGCGGTTGCTCTTGGAGTAAACCTTCCTTTGAAGTTTTGATTTTTATCGTAACGACCAGAAACTGCCAGTTTCAAACGTGAGCCCAGCTTGCGTGTAGCTTGAGCATATGCGCCATATTCGCTGGTACTGATGGGGCCATCTTTATCTGCAAACAAATTGCCTTCCGAATTGAGGCGATATGATTTGTAAGATCCGCCAACAATCACTTCGGCAATTTTAGAAGTGTATTTGGTCAGGTTGTAATTACCTTCTGCGGCATACAGTGCCGAATGATCCACCAGTTTGGCGCCACCTTCTGCCAGCGTTTTGGCACGGATGGAATCATAAGACTGACGGAATTTAGCTGAATTGTATTCAGGTCTGTTTCTATCGGCAAAAGCACGAGCCGCTTTGTGGGCATCAGCATCACTCATGCCGGCGAGCTTGGAATTGGTAAACACGTTGGTATAATCAATGTACCAGCCACCGACAACATTTCCACTGGCATCATATTTTACACTCGGGCTCCAGCTTTCGTTGAACAAACGCGTGGCGATAGTAGTGTTGTAAGAATTGCCTGAGTTCTCCTGTGTGGTGAACGCACGAACGGTCCAGTCTTTATTGTTCAGTTCGAGTTTGTATTGTCCCATTTTGAAATTCTCGAGCGAATATCTTTCACTTCCTGTATAGGTGGTATTACCTGTTCCCCAATAACCGGCGAGAATTGCTTCTGTTCCTTTCGAAACTTTGTAATGCAATGATCCACCGAGTTTGAAGTTGATGGTATAAGGATTTACGATTTGCTTTTCGGTGTATCCTGTTCTGGACACATTGATGGCGCCGGCCGGCAAAGGGAAATTTTGCAACCAGGGCACAGCTCTGATGATCTGACGGATATCGGTGGTGGTTTCATCTCCATACACATTGATACCATCATAATTGGGGTCCGACTCTCTTGTACCCGCTATCACATGACCACCGGTGGCGGCGCGTGCATAGTTTCTGTTGTCAACACCCAGCCAGTCGTTGGCGCGGATATATTCGGCATTGACTTTAAAAGCGAATTTGTCGTTGATTTTTTTAGCGAATCGCGCACTGAAATTGTGATAAGTTGAAGGATTTTGTTGTGAACCGTCCACATTCATCACCCCTTCTTTGGCCATCACCGACAAGCCCTGATATTTGAATGGATTTTTACTGGTCATCAGCAGAGTACCATTCATCCCACCTGAACCATATAGCGCAGAAGATGCACCGGAGAGCAATTCGATATTATCAACATCCAGCTCACTCAGTCCGATGATGGAAGCTACCGAGAAGTTCAAACCCGGTGCCTGATTGTCCATTCCATCCACCAGCTGGTTGAAACGGGTATTTCCGCTGGAGTTAAAACCGCGGGTGGTGGGCGTAACGAAAGTGAGCGATGAGGTGGTAACATCCACACCTTTGAGTGATTTTACAATATCATAAAAGTTGGCTCCGGCCGCATTGCGGATGGCTGCTGCATTTACACGCTCAATCGAAACGGGGGATTCCAGAATTTTTTCCGGCACACGGGTGGCGGAAATCACCACATCTTGTCCCAGGCTACTGGAAGGCTTCAGTGATACAGTTTGATTGGCACCCGAGCTCACCACCACTTCCTGTGTTTCAAATCCGATGGAAGAGACAATAAGTGTTACGGGCAATGCTTTTACTTTAAGGGCGAATTTACCTTTGTCATCGGTGAAGGTTCCTTCGGAAGTGCCTTTGACAGTTACAGAAGCTGCGGAAACATTCTCTTTAAAGAGACTGTTGTTGACGATTCCGCTGATGGTAACATTTTGCGCCTTGGCACTCAGCAAAGTCAGCTGCACCAATAACAATGCCACCAGATAGCTGGAAATTTTTCTCATATCAGGTTTTTTTGGTTTAGAATATATAGCAAAATAAGGATTGTACCCCTACTGCTGAAATTTATTTTTATTCCGCCTGTTGAAATCTAATCCCATTGAAAATCAATATTATTCGGCGAGTCCAATAACTTTACAGCATGAGTACTTTTCAATTCAAAGGGCAAACAGCTTTCTACCGTGGGAAGGTTCGCGATGTATATACTATCGACAACAAATGGCTGGTGATGGTGGCCACTGACAGGATATCTGCTTTTGATGTGATTCTTCCCCATCCCATTCCCTTCAAGGGTCAGGTACTGAACCAGATCGCTGCGTATATGCTCAATGCCTGTAAAGACATTTGCCCCATCTGGCTGTTGGATACACCCGCGCCCAATGTAAGCCTGGGTGTCAAATGCCAACCTTTCAAAATTGAAATGGTAGTAAGAGGTACGCTCACCGGTCATGCCTGGCGCACTTATCAGTCGGGACAAAGAACCCTTTGCGGAGCTTCACTGCCAGAGGGTTTGAAAGAACACGATTTTTTCCCGACTCCCATCATTACTCCTTCCACCAAAGCAGATGCCGGTCACGATGAAGACATCAGTCCCGATGAAATCATCGCCAAAGGATTGGCTACCCGCGAAGAATGGGAGCAATTATGCCACTATGCCCTGGCGTTATTTGAAAAAGGAAAACTACTGGCCGATCAACAAGGTTTGATCCTGGCCGACACCAAATACGAGTTCGGAAAAATCGGTGACACTATTTACCTTATGGATGAAATCCACACCCCCGACTCATCGCGTTATTTCATCAAAGAAGGATTTGCCGAAAGACAGTACAAAGGAGAAAAACAGAAACAGCTCAGTAAAGAGTTTGTGAGAGAATGGCTGATTCAAAACAACTTCATGGGAAAAGAAGGGCAACAGGTACCCGACATGAATGAAACCTGGATTCAGGAAATCAGCGGCAGATATATTGAGCTTTACGAAAAAGTGATTGGTTCTCCTTTCCATCGTGAAAAGTTAACAGCCGAAGAACTTCTGCAGAAAATTGAAAACGCCCTGGCACAACTGAAAGCCTGAGGTGATAAACTTAACTTGATCGCTTTCGGAAACGAACCATAAACGATGTCTGCCAAATCTTTACAAAAAAAAGAATTACTGATCAACCAGCTGCAGCATCACACCTATGTCACCCTGCGACCTTCGCCCCTACAAGGCATCGGTGTATTTGCCTTGAGAGACATTACCAAAGGACAAAAAGGAATTTTCTCAAACGACAAATCCGAATGGATTCCGCTGAGCAAAGCAGAAGTGAATGATTTGCCCCAACACAGCAAAGCGTTGATTGAGAATTTCTGTTTATTCGACGACAACTTTTATTATGTACCCGAGTATGGTTTTAAAATGATGGACCTCGTGGTTTATCTCAACCATTCCGATCATCCAAATGTTAGATCCATCAACGATGGTGAAGATTTTGAAGCGCTGCGCGATATTGCAAGCGGCGAAGAACTGTTGGTTGATTATGGTGAAATTGTGGAAAGTGAGCAGTAGAGAAATGAAAAGAAAAAATTAAATACCACAAATTGTAGTTTCCAAAAATAATCAAGGCTTCAAGTGTACGATTTTACCTTCCCTTAGTATAACAATAACACTATTTTTTTGCTTCTTAAATTCAAGAAGTTTTTTATAATTACGTTCCAATCCTAAAAGTATTTTTTCCCTTCTCTCCTGTTTATTTTGCATTTTCATATTGTTCTTTAAGCTTGAGAAATAGTACTTGGTTTGAAATTGTCAAATTTTCATTTTGATATTTTTCTGCAATTAAAGCTGGCAAACCTTCTGAATTATCAAAAACCATTGCCTCATCAACTAGAGGTAAAAATAAATCAAATAAATTTAAAAGTCCGCGATAATACCTGCGAACTATGATTGCATCATCAACATGATGACCGCCTTCTTTGACTCTTGTTTTAACACGTTCTTTTGCCAACTCAATATTTCTCAACCAGAAAAACAACAAAACAACATTATAGCCAAGTGCTTTAGCTGCTTTTATTCTATCCATATGGCTTCTTGTTGAAAGTGTGGTTTCAAATGCGAAATTAATCCCTTCGCACATCAATTCATCGATTCTGTTTACCATGATTCTACCGGCCTCAAACGAAACCGTTTCAGGTTGAAAAGGCGAAATGCCTTTGGCAATTTCATCTGCATTTACAAACTCCCTACAATCTAAAATATCAGGAAGTATTGTAAACGAAGCTGTTGTTTTTCCTGCTCCATTACAACCAGAAATGATATACATTGTTTTTTCATCCATCACCACAATTTAAATATAATAATTGGGAGAAACTTTTTTCATCATGATTATCATTTGAAATAATCTAGCATTGAAAAAAAACTTATTTCAGCAACAAAAATCAGATAATATTAAACGCTTCAAATAGTTAAAGAGACTCAGCAATAATGAAAGAAAGATGTGACCCAAACGAACAACAAAGAAAATCCAATTAAATAATAAACCAACCGTAGTCATTAAAGAAAAATTGAACCCGCATAAAATGATTTTTTAAAAAGCAATCATTCTTCAATCATTCCCCAATCACATAAATCAGCGAGCTGCATTTTTTCTTATTGAACACGGCAAGCACGTTGGACAGCCATCCTACCCAAAAAGCCGACAACAATCCCAATTTTCCTTTTTTATTTTTTTCGCTCAGCATGCTCACATAAAAACTGTCGAACCACATGGGTTGTATGGATTTGATCTGCATGCCATGTTGTGCCACCAGTACCTCCATACTTTCAGGAGAGAAATGATACAAATGGCGGGGCACGTCGTAAGCAGCCCAATTCATTTTGTAATGACGCGCATCAAATGAAGTATAATTGGGAACCGCGATAAAAATCACACCTCCTTTTTTAATCAGCTTTTTCAGTTCTGCCATATATGGATGCAGTTGATGTACATGCTCCAGTACATGCCACATGGTGATGGCATCGTAATTGCCGGCTTCTTTCCTGAACAGATTTTCGGGGTGCGAAGAAGTGATGCCATACAATTTCAGGGAGAGTTCCGCCGCTTTGGGATCAGGTTCCAAGCCTTCCACCTGCCAGCCCGAAGTTTTCATGGCATGCAGGAAAGCGCCTGTACCGCAACCGATATCAAGAATCTTGCCTGTTGCACAACCCGTTTCACGTACCACCAGTTTTCGTTTAGCCTTTAGCGTGATGGTCCTCACCTTGTGATACAAAGCATTGATGATGCCTTTTTGCGTATCGCTGTGAGAGATATAATCTTCGGATTGGTAATAAGCGCCAATAGATTCCTGTTCGGGGACATCCTGGGTAAATCGAAAAGAGCAATGGTGGCAATGAACAACGGGAAATGACTGATGAGAAACCGTATGGTCGATGGCCTCTCCTATCTGATGAATTTCGGCCTTATGGCAAACCGGACATTTTTCGTAATGGATCATTTGAAATAATTATTGAACAAGCTGATAGGAAGCAGGCGCTGTGGTAGTATCCAGGGGCATAACATTGCCAGCGCCTCCCTGTTGAAAAAACATTTGAAAAGCAATCATCGCGATGGCCACCAAAGCTATACAAGCCGCAGCGATCAACCATTTCAAGCCATTGGACTTTTTATTGTCATTAAGCATTTCGGTCATGTAGGTACTGCTGTGTTCGTTGTCGCCAACCCTTACCTGATGAACACTGTTGGGATGGATGACCCTGACGGCGGGGGCCGCAGGCAAAAGCACAGAAGGCAACTTGAATGAGTCGAATTGTAATTCACCTTGCGCATTCACCAAAAACTTGCCTGTGTTGCTCAATATTTGCTCATCTCCCTGTTTCAGTGCAAGCAATCGGTGGCAATAATCACGGAGTGAACTTGCTGCCTGATGAAGATCTACATGAGTGAGCTTGGCGATAAAACCAATGAAAGCATCCGAAGGTCTTGATTCAGATGTAAAATCAATGTTCACTACAGGTGCTGACATCACATTTTCACTGCGCAGTAAAGTCGCATTTTTTTTACTCACCTGCAGTGTGCCTACTTCCGGCAAAGGGCAAAAATGATACTGCAATAAATACTGTTCGATACAATTTTCAATCATGCCAATTTACTTTTAGAACCTGAAGGAAACTCCGGCCAGGGCATTGATGCCATAAACGGGATAGTTGTGCCAGCGTTCGTATTTTTTTCCAAAGATATTGTTTACATCGATAAATGCTCCGAATCGGCTGTTGATCTTATAATCGGCGCCCAGGCTCCAGTCGGCGCCACCATTATAGGTGCCGGAGATATTACCTGTTTCAATGTAATGGCCGCCACCAAAGAAATAAAAATTACTACGAATCAGCAACTTTGGATTCAAGTGCCATTTGACATTGACATTGCACTCCACAGGCACCGTATGCCAGGCATGCAAGTTGGCCTTCATTCCGGTATAGGCATTGATGTTTACACTGCCGGTGAGGATGAATTTATCCTGAAGAAAATAACTCACATCACCGTGAATCCTGAAGTTGTAGAGATTGGGCTCATTGGAAGTAAGAAACCCTCTTCCCCCATTGGTCACAGATGTGTCGTTGATGAAAAACTGAAAGTCTTTGTATTGGATAAAGGAGGCCTTACAAGAAAAAGAGGCATGCTTGCCAATGGTTGTTTTGACACCACCATACAATTCTTTTTCAAGGGTATTGAACTGATAAGGGAGGGTGTTGATATAGGGATTGATGGCGCTTAAGTTGCGAATGGTATTTTTTTGAACCGTCCCAACCCAACCCAATTGTGCGATGAATTTTGTTTTGGGCACAGGAAGTTCTGCAGTGATATCGGGCAGCCAGTTCCATGTTAAAAAACTTTTGATGGCTTGAGCGCCGATGTTCAGCCGGAATGACTTCCCTGTATATTTCGCCGAGGGATGAAAACGGAACACATTGTTTTTGATGGCAAAATCGCCTTGGTAATAACCCAATGTGTGATAACGAGTATTGTCCAGATCCACTTCTACTTTGGCTGAAATCTTGTCGGTAATACTTTTTTCAACAGGAAGATTCACATGCAAGGTATTTTCTGTGAGTGAATCTTTTTTAGCAAATATTGACACTGCGATGTTCGGATTAAAATCAAGCCCCCATGCATTTTTAGCGATATTTCTACCTCCCACCGAAAGATTCAATTCATTGAATAGCTGGTTGATGTCTTGCTTAGCGAAATCATTAAGTGTATGATTGTATCCATACTGATAAAATTGATGGCGACTGAAATTCACACCGGCATAAGCTTCATAGTCATCCAGAAAATAACTCGCTTTGGCTTTGAGGTCGAGCAAAGAATAATCCTGGTTTTTTACTTTTCCTTTAGAAGAAATATATGAGGTATAAACATTGGCCAACAGTGGATCGCCGGATTCGCCCCATCTTGCCGCACCCGAAAAATATGGAGTGCGTAAATTACCAAAGCCTGCTTTGGCCAGATAATGTGCACCTTGTGATTCGTTGCTGTCTTGCGAATAAGTTATAGGCGCAAGCGAAACCGGCTGATAGGCATAGATCAGATTTTGTACAGGTACACGATAAGGCCTTACCAATTTTCCGGTATCAGGAGGCAATGCGGCTCCACTCAAATTGATTTTTGCCGGTGGCTTTATCTCCGGTTTGAATTCGGAAATGATGGTGACGGTTTGCGGTGCGGACGTATCGCGCTGGGCCATTGTTGGATGAGAAATGAGCATCAACACTGCCATTCCCGTCAAAAACAAAATTTTGCAAGGATTAAAGAATGCTTTTTTCATATCAGGGTGTACCGATTTTAGAATTTTGTTTTTCAATCTGTAAGGCGTTGTCGAGCTTTTGTTGCGCTTCTGTTTTCAATTCGGGTATAGAAGCATTTTGGGCCACACTTTCGTAAGTGGCTTTGGCATTGAAATAATCTTTTTGCTTCATGAAAATATCGCCCAACAAAAGGTAAGAACGAATGACCCAATTTTCATAGCTGCCTGTTTCTTTGATGACGGCCATTGCCGCTTTTTCGGCACCGGCCAGATCGTTTTGTGCCAGCAGATTAGCCGCCAATGCATAACGGGCTTCCGCTCCCCAGGCCGATTTATTCAGGGATATCGCCGACCGAAAAGCCTGGATGGCACCGGCTGTATCAGCTGCCAGCTCGCGCGAGCGACCCAGCACCAAAAAAGAGATGGCCTTGTCATCCTGACTAGCACCCTTACCCGAAATCAATTCCGTAGCCACCACATTGGCCGAAGAAAAATCCTTCAACTGAAAATAACATCTGACCAATCCGCGCAATGCTTCCATCTTTTTTTCCGGATTGACCGCACCTTTACTTAAGGCTTCAAAATATTTACGGGCTGCGGCATAATCTTTCACTTGAAAATAAGCGATGCGCGCAGCTTCCAGTGTAGCGGCTTCAAAATAACGACTGATGCCTTTTTGGAAAACCGCATCATACGACTGCAAGGCCAGCAAGCTGTCTTTCTGTTTTTGCGCGCAAAGCCCGATTCTGTAATTGGCATCCAATACATATGCACCTGCAGGATAACGGGAAAGATAATTCTTATAACTACTGATAGCCAAAGGGCAATCACCGGCTTCATACTTAATACCGGCCGCCACATAACTCAAAGAGTCGGCCTCATTCACATCTACCTTGATGCCATGTTCTTTCATCAAAGAAACATAACCATCGGGATTACCGTCTTCAATGTAGATATTGCGAATCATGGAAACACACTGATCCGTTTCGGATGATTGCGGATACTGCTGCAACAAGAAGCGGAATGCTTTCAATGCTTCTTGATTGCTATTCAGGTTGTAATGACAAAGTCCCAGATTAAAATACAACAGCGGACGATACGATGAGGCCTTTTCGTTGCCGATCATTTCATTCAGATAAGGAATCGCTTGTTTGAACTGCTGATCGTCAATATAAGTGAGGGCCAGCTGTATCATCGATTCAAGAGCCAATGATGAAGAAGGATATTTGCTGATCAATGCGGTGAGCAGCCTTATTTTCTCGGTACTGTTTTTAACGCCTGCGATGATGGCCATCTGATATAAAGCATAATCGGCTTGTGCTCCGTTGCTCTTCGCCACTTGGTCGTACATGGCGTTGGCCTTGGCGAAATCTCTTTGCATGAAATAACAATCCGCACTTCTTACAAAAGCATCCTGTTCCAACGCAGATGTAACCGGACGAAGTGAGGCGGCAATGACTTCAAAATATTTCAGGGCGTTTTTATATTGTTGTTGCTGAAACCAATCGTAACCTAGGTTGTAGTTGGCGTTGGTGATGTTGGCTTCCGCCTGTCCCGGTGCATGACTGTCTAAAAAGTTGTTGAGAAAACGAATAGATTCATCATAGCGCTGTTGACGATACGCAATCTCTCCTCTCCAGAAACTGGCATAAGGAATGAGCTGCGGCGCATTGTTCAAAGCGATCAGCTGTGCAAAGAGCTCATCCGCTTCCGACAAACGCTGATCATTGACCAGCTGAATGGCTTTGCCGTATAACAGTCGTGCATAAACTTTTCTGGCCTCGGGCGAAGATTGGTTCAAGGTCTTGAATAAAGCCAGTCCCTCATCAAAATTGTTGGTATTCGACATCAGGCTGATCAGCAGCTCTTTGGCTTCCTGCACATGACCAAAAAGATTTTCGCCGGAGCGGTCGTCTGCGTATTGCGCATAGTCGCTGAGGTACCTGCGCGTTTCGGCCAGGGCGATATCCTGGTAACCGAGCTCGTAAGATAGTTTGGCATAATTGAGCCTTGAGATTCTTTGCTGTTCGGGATCGCTGTTGTTGGAGGCGCAAAACTGGAATGCGGTTCTTGCATTGGCTTTGTCTTTGGCTTGTAAATACAAGTCGCCAAGAATGTACATGCTGTTTTGCCCTAACGAATCTTTTTCATTACTGAGGTAACGGAATCCCTCAATCGCTTTTTTGTTGTTGCCGGTTTTGAAATAACAATAACTCAACTCATACAAAATCTCTTTGGCCATTTTTTCTTTTCCGTTGGCATATTCCACAAAAAGCGGAAGCGCCTCTCGATACTGTTGTTTTTCAAAATAGAGCTGAGCGGTCAGCAACAGCAGTTCGTTGCGGTAAGCTCCGCCAAGGTTGGCCGACAAAGCACTATCGCCATATTGCAACGCTTCTTTTTTCTGCCCCATGGCATAAAGGATTTCGGCAATGAAATAAGGCACAGTTTCGGCATACGCGGGCACCGAAGCCACTGATCTGAAGGCTTCCAGTGACTGCGGATATTCCTTGTCATGAAAAGAAATGTATCCATAATAATAAGCCGCGTCCAGACGATTGGGATGACCTGCAATTTGTTTCACCTCGTTGAACAAGGGCTTGGCCACCGCAAAATCTTTCAATGCAAAACTGGCATAAGCATGTTCGAATTTCGCATTCGCAATTTGAGCATTGGTAAGATTATCGAATTTTACTTTACTGTAATACACCGCAGCATTTTCAAAATCATCCTGAAGAAAATAATAATGGGCGAGGTAAAAACTCAATTGGCCTTTTCTCAGTTCGGAGGCGCCTGAAGCGATGTAGTGCACGGCATCCCTTTCACCGGAAGACAATTGCATGTTGAGTTCACAAATGATGAACCAACAATCCACATCGTCGTTCAGATAAATGTGGTCCGACTTTTTCTCGGCGGGGTTCTGCTGCCGAAGCTCACGCAGCAATGGATAAGCCAGCGCATAATCACCTTTATAGAAATAGGAACCGGCCTGCTGGTAAAGATTTTCTGAATTAGTGACCGTATGAGTAGGTTGTGCAATAACTGCAGTGTTTATTAGACACAATAGCAGCAAAAGCCATCGTTTTCTTTTGATCATTTCGGGGTATTTAGATTGACTTGCGCAAAGTTATAGGCTGTAATTGAGGAATCAGCTTTTAGAAGGCACGATAGTTAATAACATATGTAAACAACTTAATGGTCTATTATAATGGTGTTAACAGACTAGTCAAATGGAAAATGACTTATTTTAGATGTTGAAAATTCAAATCCAAAACAAATTCAGCCACAAGATGAAAAAATTACTGTCCACAAATTACTCGGCTCCGGCATTCAATATTGCCATGTTCTTGCTGAGAGTGACCTTTGGTGTATTCATGATGATGAGCGGCTATGACAAGCTGGTACATTTCGCCGATCAAAAAAACCATTTCATGGATTTCTTAGGCATGGGCAGCACATTTTCGCTTTGTCTGGTAATTTTTGCAGAGTTTTTCTGCGCCTTGTTCGTGATCATTGGATTGTTCACCCGCCTGTCGGCCATACCGCTGATTATTTGCATGTCTGTGGCACTTTTCATGGCGCATCATGGCGATGTGCTGGGTAAAGGCCAACATGCCGCCATGTTCCTCTGCGTATTTTTAATCATCGCTTTGTTAGGGCCGGGCAAAGCCAGTGTGGATGGTATTTCGGGGAGATAAGGGCTGGACGGCTTACTGGTTTAAGTTTATTGCATACTTGAAAACTCTTTAACCCGTATACCTTAATAATACCCCTCGAGTAAATTCACCAATGGCGTGGGCATATTGATTTTCTTCATGCTTTTCGCTTCAAGAAAATAAAGTGTAACCGTTCCTTTGCTGAGCAGCTGATCTTCTTCGTTGTAAATTTCGCTGTGAAAGACAATCTTGTGATCTGCAGGAAGATGAGGCAGACTTGTTTTAACGGTAATCAGATCATCATACCGAATGGGACGCAGATAACGGATATTCATTTCCACTACGGCCATCACCACGCCCATCGCTTCTATATCTTTATAAGTAAATCCCAGATTCCTGATGGCTTCTGAACGGCCGATCTCAAAAAATTCGGCATAACGTCCATGGTACACCACGCCCATCTGATCGGTCAGCGCATAATGTATGCGTATTTGCGTGGTGGAGGTGAACATGTTGTTTGTTGTTTGTTGTTTGTTGTTTGTTGTTTGTTGTTTGTTGTTTGTGGTTTGTGGTTTGTGGTTTGTGGTTTGTGATTTGTGATTTGTGATTTGTGATTTGTGATTTGTTATTTGTTATTTGTTGTTTGTTGTTTGTGGTTGGGGATTTGTGATTGGAGATTGGGGATTTGTGATTGGGGATTGGGGATTTGTGATTTGTGGTTGGGGATTTGTGATTGGGGATTGGGGATTTGTGATTTGTGATTTGTGATTGGAGATTTGTGATTGGGAAATAACTAAGCAATTTGAAAAAAACTCATTTCTACTATCACATTATCAAACTTCCACATTATCACACTTCCACATTACCACACTACCACACTATCACACTATCTTATTGTCACACTATCACATCATCAAATTTCCAAATTATCACATCTCCAAATCACCTATACCCTATGATGATCGGCTTTCCAGTTTTTAATGGCCATTTTAATGTCTTTATTAGACAAATTTTCATTGGCTGCCTTTTGTGCCAAGTCAACAAATTCCTCATCAGCGGCAAAGCGCAAAGCGATGATTTGAGAGAGGGTTAGTCTTTCATCCAGCAATTTACCGGTGAGTACAAAATGACGCAGATTTTCTTCTGCCCTTATGGCTCTATCCTGCGCTTTGAGCGCAAATGAACGAGCGAAAAATCCGATCAGTATCAGGCCAATGGCGATGTCTACAAAAAGCACCGGCACCAGAATGCCGCCCATGGCATTGTTATAATCTTGTGCGTATATCAAACTGAATACGGTAACCACGCCGGCCATTCCCAAGCCTGCATAATACCATGCGGAAGCGATACGTGTGTGATTTTTGAAATTTTGTTCCTGCATCTTTTAAATTTTGATGCAATGATACGACGAACTGAAAATCAATTCAAATTATTGTAAACATATACCTGCCGGTCAACCATTTGCTTTAATTATTGTTAGAAGATGAACTTCCCTTTATCATCCTAAATTTGATACATGATCAAAGCTACCATCATCACCATCGGTGATGAACTACTCATCGGACAAGTGATAGATACCAACAGCGCCTGGATGGCCCAGCAACTGAACAAAGCAGGTATTCCTGTGCTGCGCAGAGTGGCTGTGGGCGACCGTTATCAAGAAATATGGCAATCGCTGGATGAAGAGTCGGCCAAAGCCGATATCATTTTACTAACCGGTGGACTTGGTCCCACGGCAGACGATATCACCAAGCCTTTGCTTTGCGACTATTTCAACGGCAAAATGATTACACATGAAGGCGCATTGGCGAATGTCACCCATCTGTTTGAAAATGTTTTCAAGCGTCCGCTTACACCTCGCAATATCAAGCAAGCCGAAGTGCCCGACACATGTACCGTGCTTATAAATCCCAGAGGTACAGCCCCCGGCATGTGGTTTGAAAAGGATGGAAAAATTTTCGTGAGCATGCCCGGAGTACCTCACGAAATGAAAGGACTGATGGAAGAGGAAGTCATTCCCCAGCTTCAGAAAAGATTTAGCCTGCCCTACATCACCCATCGCACGGTCATCACCTTTGGTATCGGCGAATCGATGCTGGCCGATAAAATACAGGATTTTGAAGAAGCATTACCCGCTCATATCAAGCTCGCCTACCTGCCCAACTATGGCATCGTTCGGTTGCGACTCACCACCACTGGCGAAAACAAAGAAAATACCGACCAGGAAGTCGATCGGCTCTCCGCAGAACTGCAAGAACTTACCAAAGAGCACCTTATTCATCACGAGGATGAGCCCATGGAAAAAATCCTCGCTCGGCTTTTGGTGTCGCAAAACAGTACGGTGGCTACCGCAGAAAGTTGCACCGGAGGCTACATCTCTCATCTGCTCACTTCCATACCTGGATCTTCCGCCTTTTACAAAGGCAGTATCATTGCTTATTCCAATGAATTGAAAACGGACCTGTTGAAAGTCAGCAACCAAACATTACGTAACGAAGGTGCGGTAAGTGAAGCTGTTGTCACCGCCATGGCAGAAGGCCTTCTCCATGCTGTAAATGCGAATTATGCCATTGCCGTTTCCGGTATCATGGGGCCCGACGGAGGCAGCCCCGAAAAGCCGGTAGGTTCGGTTTGGATTGCCGTAGGCAATGCGGATAAGTTGATCAGCCGCTGTTTTCATTTTAGGTTCGACCGAGCCAAGAACATTCAGCTCACGGCCCTTAATGCCTTGAACATGCTGCGAGAATTCATCAAGCAACAATCCTGATTTATAGAAAACATCAAAGATTTTTCGACATCTGTTGATTTTTCAGTTAGTGATTTACTCCACCTGCCGAAAGACATTTTCGGGAGCGCAGGTTTCATTGAATAAAATAACCCCGGCCTGCCCTCCCTGAAATCCTTTTTACTTACTTTTGCGCTAATTCATTAACCGTTATTCAGATATCATATGAGTTTAGTCGATTTGATCATGCCAAAGCTGGGTGAAAGTATCATGGAAGCCACCATTTTAAAATGGCACAAACAACCCGGCGATAAAGTAGCCATGGATGAAACCGTGCTGGATATTGCTACTGATAAAGTTGACTCAGAGGTACCTTCTACTGCAGAAGGCGTCATCGAATCTATCTTGTTTAATGTAAATGATGTTGTTCCCATTGGCGCTGTCATCGCCAAAATAAAAGTGGGAAATGCCGCAGCCCCTTCTGCTCCAGCTCCAGCTCCCGCTCCTTCGGTTGAAACACAAAAAATTGCAGATGAGGTACCTTTTCAGCCCTCCCCTGCAAAAGTCACTGCGTCTCATGCAGGCAACGGTCCCAGATTCTATTCTCCATTGGTTTTGAATATCGCACAAAGTGAAGGCATAGGAATGGCCGAACTGGAAAACATTTCGGGCAGTGGTCAGGATGGCAGAGTTTCTAAAAAAGATATCCTCGCTTATGTGGCCCAAAGAGGAAAAATACCTGCAAATACCTCACCCGCGCAAGCTCCGCAGGCCGCCCCTGCACCTGTTCAGGCTCCGGCGCAAAGCAAACAGGCTGAAGCTGCGCCTGTAACTTATAGTGGCAATGTTGAAATTATTGAAATGGACCGCATGCGCAAGCTGATTGCCAAACACATGGTGGACAGCAAGCATCACAGTCCGCATGTGACCAGCTTTGTGGAATGTGATGTCACCAATCTGGTGCTGTGGAGAGAGAAAGTGAAAAAGGAATTTGAAAAAAGAGAAGGCGAAAAAATTACATTCACGCCCTTGTTCATTGAAGCCATTGCCAAAGGACTGAAGAAATATCCTATGCTGAGCAGCTCCATCGATGGCGATCGCATCATCATCAAAAAAGACCTCAACATTGGCATGGCCACCGCTTTACCTTCCGGCAACCTGATTGTTCCCGTTATCAAAAACGCCGATCAGCTCAACCTGGTGGGACTGACCAAACAAGTGAACGGATTGGCCAATGCCGCCCGTAACAATAAACTGAAACCCGATGATACCGTTGGCGGTACTTTCACCCTCACCAATGTAGGTACATTCGGCAGCATCATGGGTACGCCCATCATCAACCAACCCCAAGTGGCCATCATGGCTGTTGGCGCCATCAAGAAAAGACCCATGGTCATTGAAACGCCTCAAGGCGACACCATCGGCATCCGCCATATGATGTACATTTCCATGAGCTACGACCATCGCATCATCGACGGCGCGCTGGGCTCCACTTTCCTTAATTATGTAAGCAAGGAGTTAGAGAATTTTGATTCGGAGAGAAGTTTTTGATGATTTGAAAATTTGGAAGTTTGATTATTTGGCGATGTGCTATCTATCTCATTTTCAGATGATCAAATCTTCGTATTATCAAATTATCAAATCATCAAATCATTTTCACTCCGGCTGCGGCGTCACTCTCAAATAAGGCTTGATGATGGTATAACCTTTAGGAAACTTACGATCCGCCTCTTCATTACTCAATGCAGGAACAATGATACAATCTTCACCGTAACTCCAGTTGGCCGGAGTAGCCACACTGTATTTGGCGGTCAATTGCAGGCTATCGATCACGCGTAACAGCTCGTTGAAATTTCTGCCGGTAGAGGCAGGATAAGTAATGATCAGTTTTACTTTTTTATCAGGACCAATGATAAAAACGGAACGTACCGTATGGGTCAGGCTGGCATTGGGATGAATCATATCGTACATTTCACTTACCTTCCTTTCGGAATCGGCGATGAGGGGAAATGAAACCACTGTATTTTGCGTTTCATTGATATCGTTGATCCATTGCAGATGGTCTTCAATCGGATCAACGCTGATGGCCATCATCTTCACCCCTCTTTTTTCAAATTCAGCTTTCAATTTAGCAGCCGCGCCCAGTTCGGTGGTGCATACCGGTGTATAATCTGCAGGATGTGAAAAAAGAATCGCCCATCCTTCTCCTATCCATTCATGAAAATTAATTTCACCTACGGTTGTGAGGGCAGAAAAATCCGGCGCTACATCGCCCAATCGTAAAGTTGCCATATTATGTATTACTTTTAAAGTTGAAAGATGGGCAAAAATAGTGTTCGATCTTTAGTCCACCAAATCAATAGACTAAATGCTCTCCAAAAAGAATCAATACGCGTTAAAAGCCATCAGCTATCTCACTAAAAAAATGGGCAAGGGCCCTGTTTCCATTGTTGAAATTGCCGAAAAGAAAAAAATACCCTTGAAATTTCTGGAAGCCATCTTACTGGAACTCAAAAAAAATGATTTCCTCGACAGTAAAAAAGGTAAAGGTGGCGGCTACTATTTACACAAAGACCCCGGAACCGTCAGCATAGCCAGTATCATCAGGGCTATTGATGGCCCTATCGCACTACTGCCTTGCGTGAGTTTGAATTTCTATGCGAAATGTGAAGATTGCCATGAGAAGAGCTGTAAAATTAAAAAAGTATTCATTGAAACCAGAGATGCCACTTTGAAGGTACTTGAAAATAAAACTTTGCTCGACTTGATTTGAAAAACAACAGTAACCATGAAAAGCAACCTTACCTTCCTTTTTATTTTCTGCACCTTGATATTAATATCTTGCAACAGGCATACGATGCAGATAAATAAATATGAGAAAAAGCGGAATAAACTGGCCTACACCGACAGCTCACTTATTGTAAAGCGAAATAACGGCATAGACTTTATCGCTCAGGGCGATATTCCACTTCCCTGGAAATTGGAAATGGATTTTGACAACTACTACATTTTTAAAACAGCTAACGACACAGTAAGATGCGCACCAGCAAACAACTTTACAATTCAAAATCCTAAAGCAGAACAGTTCAAAGCTGTGGGTGTTCATAAGACCCTGGACATCACCATAGCTGACGCCAATTGCGAAAACAGCAAACAAAAAATAACTACGGTTTTAGTGGGGGATATCCTTTTTAAGGGATGCGGCGAATTTTTGTATAACCATCAACTGCACAACAAATGGACATTGATACAAATCGATAATGAAGAACTAGACGACAATGAATTTCCATTTGAACATCCCTTTCTTCAGCTTGATTTGAGTAAATTGAAGATGATCGGCTTCGACGGATGCAATGGTATATCTTCTGCCATCAGTATTTATGGCGACAGAATCAAATTCTCCAACATCACCTCTACATTGAAAGCTTGTATAAACGTGAGGTCAGATAAAATGAAACTGGCATTGCTAAGCGACCAACTGATTGAATACCGTTTTCGTAACAACAATCTTGTATTGTATTTAATTGATGACAGCCGCCTGGTATTCAAACCCGAATATTAAATTTAGTCACCGCTACCCTTCTCACCCACAAACCATTGCTCTTTGTTTTTGAACAACACATTGAAAGTTGTTAGTGTGCCATAGATACGGGTAATGTATTGCTGCAGATTCACCTTATCTTCATCCGACAATAATTTATGCGCATTGATCTGTTGTTCCATCACACGCAAGCGATCGCGCAGCATGACGATTTTGTGAAAGAAAACATCCACTGGAACTTCCTTAGGTTTCTGTGTTTTATCCGCAGGCTGAAGAAGCATCACTCCTCCTTTCCAGCGATCACCCAAAGGCACCACTTCATTCACATCCGACCACATCCTCAGAATCCTCAGTAAAGACGCTTCCACTTCCGAAACCGTTTCTAATTCAGGTGTCACATTTTCTGGTATGATTTCATCCAATGCCGTATCTGTTTTATTAATTTCTTTCAGCCCTACATTGATGAACGATATCATATAAGATGCATACCTCACGCCTACAATTACGCCGGGGCCATGTTGGGTATGCTGCAATCTTGTACCTATACCTAAAGTTGTTTGGTCCATGTTTTTATTTTAAAAATAATGAGATAAATGAAAATCAAAGAAATAATTTATTGCAGTTCATGATAAATATATCCGAGATAAATTTCAGTTGAAAGATAAAAGCACAATGAGCGCAGAATGTTTAACAAGAAAGAATTATTTAATCATTTGATTAATTTTTTTGTTTAAACCATTTATAGCCACCTATCTTTGTGTTGCTAAAATGAAAACAGCGGAAAAACATAGCATAAAAATTTCAGCGGAAGAAAAGATCAAATGCAGCGCCAGGGAATTGTTTACCCAAAAAGGTTTTGCCGCCACTAAAACCAGAGACATTGCGGAGAAGGCCGGCATCAACCTTGCCTTGCTGAATTATTATTTCAGAAGCAAGCAAAAGTTGTACGAATTGATCATGGAAGAAAACATGATTGCCTTTCGAACCGGCATCGTTCGGCTTTTTGGAGATACAGCAATGGAAATGGAAGAAAAGATTGAAAAAATAGTGGAATATTATATAGATGCCTTTTTAGCCAACAGAGATCTCCCTGCCTTTATCATCTCCATCATTCATACGCATCAGCATACCCCTGTGCCAGATAACAAGTTTTACATTTCCATAGGCAATGCACAAAAAGTATTTCTGGAGCAGATTAAAAAGCACTTGCAGAAAAAAGGCATCAACGCTATTCATCCAGCGCATGTGATCACCAACCTGATGTCATTGATATTCTTTCCATTCACCTCCAGCACCATGTTGAAATCCAGAGCAGGACTGAATGAGAATGATTTCATTATCCTGATGCAAGAACGAAAAAAACTGATCCCGATTTGGATCATGTCCATGATGGAAACCACAATCAATTCTAAAAACATAAAAAAATGATGAAAATTAAAGTCATCTTAAAAGCCTTTCCCATGGCTTGCTTGATTTTTTGTTGTTACTCTCTCCAGGCGCAGCAAAAGATAACGCTAAAAGACTGCTACGAATGGGCTAATCAAAACTATCCGCTTATTAAGCAAAAGGACTTGATTGGCAAAACTGCTCAATACAACCTTTCGAATCTGGAAAAGGGTATTCTGCCTCAAATATCACTGAATGGACAGGCTACGTTGCAGTCGGAAGTAACTTCGTTTAAAATACCTGGCATCAACTATAATCCGCCATCAAAAGACCAGTATAAAGTCTACGCCGAAATCAATCAGCCTTTGACAGAATTATATACTGTAAAAACACTAAAAGAATTACAAAAGGCTCAAACCACCGTTCAGGAAGAGAATCTTTCAGTCGATTTGTATAAAATAAAAGAACGCATCAATCAGCTTTTCTTCAGTATTCTGCTTGCTGATGAGCAGAGAAAACTTAATGCACTCAACCGCAAAGACATCGAATCGGGTATCAGTAAAGTAACCGCCGCCATCAACAATGGTGTTGATTACAAAAGCAGTCTGGACAAATTGAAAGCCGAGCTGATCCGAAATGAACAACGCGATATTGAAATCAACGCACAACGCAGCGCTTATAGCGATATGCTCAGTTATTTCACCAACCAAAAGCTCAACAGTAAAGACATTTTCATGTCCCCTGAAGTACCTATCCTTTCCACTAATATCAACCGTCCTGAATTGAAGGCTTTCGCATCCAGAGAAAAAATATTGAACGTACAGGAAAAGCTCATCCACAATAAGAACATCCCTAAATTCAGTGTTTTCATGCAAGGCGGAGCTGGACAACCCTCTCCTCTCAATTTCATCGCGCGCGATCTTCGTCCGTTTTTCATCGGCGGGCTCAGGCTCAACTGGTCGTTCAACAACCTCTACACACAGAAAAATGACAAGTTGTTGATTGGAATTGAAAGAAAAAACAATGACCTGCAAAAAGAGCTGTTCATTTTCAACACCCATCTGATGGTGCAACAACAAAACAATGAACTGATTAAATTGAATCAACTGATTCAAACTGATGACCAATTGGTAGGTCTTCGGAATTCCATCAAAACAACTTCACAGGTACAATTGGAAAATGGCGTGATTACTGCCAACGATTATATCAAAGAAGTAAATGCTGAAGATCAGGCGCGACAAAACAAAGCCATGCATCAGATACAATTGCTGATCGCACAATACAATTTACAGTTCACTACCGGCAATGACAATCAGTAAGCGCTGCGCCTACAGAATAATATGCTGAAATAATATTTAAACCAACTTATAACCATCATACCATGACAAAAAAAATCATCTTCATAGCTGTAGTTTCTGCGTTCATTATGACTTCCTGCAAAAGTAAATTTGAGTCTGATGCTTCAGGCATGTTCGAAGCGGAAGAAATCATCGTATCCGCACAACAAAGTGGACAATTACTAAGTTTCAGCGTAAATGAAGGAGACAACATCGCTAAAAACGCAACTGTGGGACATATTGATGTGACAGGCGACAAACTGAAAGCGCAGCAAGTGGAAGCCAGCATCAATGCGCTCAGTGAAAAAACCAACAATCCACAAGAGCAAGTGGCATTCTACAAAAAACAGATAGACGTGCAGCAATCACAACTGGCACAAATGCTAAAAGAAAAAACAAGAATTGAAAATCTGCTGAAGGCGGATGCTGCTACGAAAAAACAACTCGACGACATCACCGCATCTGTCGATCAATTGCAAAAACAAATCAACGTCACACAGCAACAGATTCAGTTGAGTCTTTCCAACATCAATACTCAAAACAGAAGCATTCTCAGCGAAAAAAATCCTTTGGAAAAATCTGTGGCACAAATCGAATACCAGATCAGCAAAGGAGATATTTTTTGTCCGATTACCGGCACCGTTTTGACCAAATACGCTTATGAAGGTGAAATGACCGCCACGGGCAAGGCCCTATTCAAAATCGCCAATCTCGATACGATGACGCTTCGCGCCTACATCTCAGGCGACCAACTCGGACAAATCAAAAACGGACAAACAGTAAAAGTGCTCATAGACAACGGCAAGAACGATTTCAAAGAATATGCAGGCACGATCAGTTGGATCGCCTCCAAAGCAGAATTCACCCCTAAAACCATCCAAACCAAAGACGAAAGAGCCAATTTGGTTTACGCGATGAAGGTAAGAGTGAAAAACGACGGATTCCTGAAAATTGGCATGTATGGAGAAGTGAGGTTGAAGTAATATTAGTGATGAATGATTTGTGATTAATGATTTGTAATTAGTAATAAGTAACCAACCAAACCTACTAAACCTACCAAACCTACTAAACCAGACACATCAACCCTAACAATTAAATGATAACACTCAACAATATCACTAAAACTTACGGCAAAGAGAAGACGATGGCGGTGGACGACATCAGCTTTTCTGTGAATAAAGGGGAGATTTTCGGATTGATTGGACCGGATGGCGCAGGAAAATCATCTATATTTCGCATGCTCACCACCCTGCTGGTACCGGACAGCGGCACAGCCGTAGTCAATGGGTTTGATGTGGTAAAAGATTACAAACAGATCCGTAACAGCATCGGCTACATGCCTGGCCGTTTCTCTCTTTACCAGGATCTCACCATCGAAGAGAACCTCAATTTCTTTGCCACTGTTTTCAACACAACGGTAGAAGAAAACTATCACCTCATCAAAGACATCTACATACAGATAGAACCTTTTAAAAACAGAAGAGCCGGCAAACTGAGTGGCGGTATGAAACAGAAACTCGCACTCTGTTGCGCCCTGATTCATAAACCAGAAGTATTGTTTTTGGATGAACCCACTACCGGCGTGGATGTGGTGTCGAGAAAAGAGTTCTGGGACATGCTCAAGAATCTCAAAAAGATGGGGTTGACCATCATGGTCAGCACACCATACATGGACGAAGCCGCCTTGTGCGATCGTATCGCTCTGATACAACTAGGCAAAATCTTATCCATCAACACTCCGGAAAAACTGGTAGCCGGTTACGGCGAAACACTTTACACCGTAACTGGAGGCAACATGTACCAACTGCTCAATCTGCTCAGGAGTTATGCCCCAACCGAAAGTTGTTTTGCATTTGGCGACAGCTTGCATCTCACCCTGAAAAAAGGCACAAGCAAACAAATCGCTACAGCTTTCCTAGAACAACAAGGCTTCAACAAGGTCATCATACAGGAAACCACACCCGGTATTGAAGATTGCTTCATCAAACTTTTGAAATCAAACTAATGGAAACAGTAATCAGCACCGACAAACTAACCAAAAGATTCGGCGATTTTATAGCCGCCCATGAACTGAGCTTTGAAGTGGGCAAAGGAGAGATTTTCGGATTCCTTGGCGCTAACGGTGCCGGAAAAACGACAGCCATGCGCATGCTCTGTGGCCTGCTGATGCCTTCTTCTGGGAAAGCCTCCGTAGCCGGCTTTGATGTATACACCGAAACTGAAAAAATAAAACGCAACATCGGCTACATGAGTCAGAAGTTTTCGCTTTACGAAGACCTGACTGTAGCCGAAAACATCAGATTTTACGCAGGTATTTACGGACTCAGCTTTTCCGACATCAAAAGAAAAACCGATGAATTACTGAGCAAACTGGGGATGCAGGGAGAAGCCAAAAAGCTGGTGAGTGCACTGCCGCTGGGATGGAAACAGAAACTGGCTTTTTCCGTTTCGCTGGTGCACGAACCCCGCATTGTATTTCTTGATGAACCTACAGGCGGTGTGGATCCGGTAACCAGAAGACAGTTTTGGGATCTGATTTACTATGCCGCCAATTCGGGCGTTACTGTTTTCGTAACCACCCACTACATGGATGAGGCCGAATACTGCGACCGTGTTTCCATTATGGTGGATGGAGTTATCGCCGCATTGGATTCTCCAGGAAACCTGAAAAAACAAATGAACGCGCCCGATATGGAGGATGTGTTTTATCAACTTGCCCGTAAAGCCAAACGTTCAGAATAAAAAGACATCAATCTATGAATCAATTATTCTCCTTCATCAAAAAAGAATTCAAGCATGTGTTTCGCGACAAAAAAACACTGTTGATGCTTTTTGGACTGCCTACCGTTCAGATATTGTTGTTTGGTTTTGCGCTAACCAACGAAATCAAAAATACACGCGTTACTGTATTGAATTACGCACAAGACAATACCTCCTCGGAACTGATCAGCAAAATTGACAACAGCAAATACTTCGATGTGGTATCGTATGTACGAAGTGAAAGCGAGCTGGAAGCAGAGTTCAGAAAAGGCAACGCAAAAATCGCTGTTGTTTTTCCCAAAGGCCTCGACAGCGACCTTAAACATGCAAAGAATGCGCAGATACAGCTCATTGCAGATGCCAGTGATCCTAACAGCGCCACTACCATTACTTATTATCTCAGCAACATCATCAACGAATATAACGGATTGAAACTAATGAAAACTCCGGCTCCAATGCAGATTTCGGCAGAGACCAAAATGCTCTACAATCCAGAGTTGAAAGGCGCTCCTAATTTTGTGCCAGGCGTAATCGCCTTGGTGCTGATGTTGGTGTGTACCATGATGAGTTCGGTATCTATCGTAAAAGAAAAAGAGCTGGGCACTATGGAAATTTTACTGGTATCGCCTTTCAAACCCATCTTCATCATCATCGCCAAATTGATGCCTTATCTCATCATTTCCATTTTCAACCTGATCATCATTTTAGTTTTGAGTGTAACATTATTGGATCTTGAAATCAAAGGAAGCATCATCTTGCTGATGCTGGCCAGCACATTATTCATCATTACTTCATTAGCCATCGGCTTGTTGATTTCTACCACAGCCAAAACGCAACAGTCGGCCATGATGATTTCGCTTACTGGGATGCTGCTGCCCACCCTTCTGCTCACCGGCTTTATGTTTCCCATTGAAAATATGCCCATTCCCTTGAAGCTGCTGTCTAACATAGTTCCTTCAAGATGGTTCTTCATCATTATCAAAAATGTGATGCTGAAAGGCCTCGGCATCGGTTCTATCTGGAAACAATTGCTTATCCTTTTCGGCATGTGCATCTTTCTGCTGCGCTTAAGTATCAAAAAATTCAAAATCCGTTTGCAATGATCAGAACATTTTACTTCATACTGGAAAAAGAATTCAAACAAATGATGCGAAGCAAGGGATTGATTCGCATGTTGATCATGATGCCCATCATACAGCTCATCTTGTTGCCGATGGCGGCCAACTATTCCATCAAAAACATTTCACTGGCTGTAGTGGACAACGATCACTCTGAATATTCACGCACGTTAGTTCATAAAATCACCTCTTCGGGTTACTTCAAACTGACTGCCTACACTAAGAACACTAAAGAAGCCTTTAAAGAAATAGAGAAAGATAATGCCGATCTGATTCTGGAGATCCCTCACAATTTCGAAAAGAACCTGGTGAGAGAAAACGGGCAAAAGGTTTCTGTGCAAATCAATGCTATAGAAGGCGTAAAAGCCGGACTGAGTGGTGGCTATCTAGCCAACATCATCAACGATTTCAACAGCGAAATCAGAACCAGATGGATACAACCTCAAGGGCCAGACGAAGCTGCGATTGTAAGCATCGCCCCCATCAACTGGTACAACCGTTACATGAATTATTACTTATTTATTGTACCGGGTATTCTGGTTACATTAATTACAGGCATTGGGATGTTGCAAACCGCCTTCAATATGGTGAAAGAAAAAGAAATCGGGACCATCGAGCAAATCAATGTAACTCCGGTAAAGAAACAAGCATTCATCTTGGGCAAACTGGTCCCCTATTTTGTACTCTCTGCATTGGTATTTATCATCGGCCAGGTGGTAAGTTTTCTGTTTTACAATATTCATTCCACAGGAAGTTACTTTACAGTTTTTGTGAGTATGTGCGCCTTCCTTTTTGCGCTTCAAGGCTTCGGACTATTGTTGTCTACCTACGCCGAAAACCAGCAACAAGCGATGTCACTGGGTTTCTTTTTCATGAACATTCTCAACATGATGAGCGGGCTGTATACTTCTATCGACAGTATGCCGATGTGGGCAAAAGTGATGACAGGTTCTTTTCCGTTAAGCCATTTCATTCGTGTGATGCGTATGGTGATGCTGAAAGGAAGTTCAATCACCGAAGTTGGCGACCATTTATTAATCATGGTTGGCTTGGGACTTGTATTTAATACCTGGGCAGTATTGAATTATCATAAACGAAGCTAAGGTGAATACATTGTAAATCTTACCTCTTTTTTCTGCCGTATACCGACTACTCAAAACGGCTTTGCATGCTATCAGGATTTGGTGATTAATTCACCATCGGCATTCACTTTCACCCTGAGCCTTTTGTCGCCTTGCCTTAACAATACTTTCCATACTTTAGTAGCTGTTCCTTTATCGTCTTCATAGGTCACCAGATATACATCTTTGGGTATACTCCAATTGGGATATTTATTTACCAAAGATTGCGACACCGCACTGGGCAATGCTACATTTTTATAGCGTTCGGCCGTACGCAGTAATTTACCATCCTTGTCGTAAGTAGCCAGAACGTAGCCCTCAGGAAGATAAAATGAAATGTAATATTCATCATACTCATCATCATAAAACTCGGAATTCTTCACATCAAATGAAGCGGCCTTATGCTCCAATAATCTTACAGGCTGAGCCATTTCTTTGTTGTCTACTGCCGACAAATACTTATACCTCACAGAGGAGATGATCACTTCAGGTAAAATTTCCTGGGCGAAAGCATTTAAACCCAAGAGCAAAATAATTGGAAAGAAAATAAATGTTGATTTGATTGTTTTCATTTGAGTATGATTTTAAGGATTAAAAAATGTCGGTCGAAAATATCGAAAATGAAAGGCGGATAAAAATGACTGGAGTCAGCGAAATAGATGTGAAAAAACAAGATGATAATACTGGATTGAGGATTTTGGATGGGGGATTTGGGATTTGTGGTTTGTGGTTTGTGGTTTGTGGTTTGTGGTTTGTGGTTTTACATCCTACATTCAATAACTAAACGGTGCCCCCCCCCTGAAATCCATCCATAGACATTGAATCCCGAAGGGTTGAAAGAATTCTAGCCCATGATGTTTACATCGATATCTAACCCCGTAGGAGTGACTTATCTTTTAGAAAGATGCAAAAAATGGAACATAAAAAAGGACAGATTTATTAATGCCTGTCCTTTACTTTTTTCAATTTTAATCTCAATCAGTTATTCCACATCGAAATTTGCTTGCATGGAAAATCTTACACTTTTTCAACTTGAAGATGGCTTATTATTTCAATAACCTCTTCACGGTTTTTGCTCAATTTTTTTTCAATTCTGCCAAGCAATTCATTTTCTTTACCCGCTTCAAATTTCAAATCTGAATCTGTAAGCTGAGGATATTTAGTTTTAAGTTTTTTGGACTGTCCTTCCCAATTACCTGAAATCTTAAAACTACCTACGGTTTTCTTTTGTGTTGTTTCCATGATTTTTTTTATTAATTAAAAATAGAAGTTTGAATTTACACCTGGAGTCAGACGAAAACCATGACGATTAACAACCTTCGCTATGATTGAATTACTTTTATGACCAATGAATATGCAATTCTTATCCCCTTTCATTGTATGGATTAACGGTGTTGAATTCAAATAGCAATGTGGTGATCATTTTACATTTAAATTTTAGGGTAAAATCCGGTAAGTATAAAAGCACAAAAAAATAGACTTAAAATATGTATCTGTAAAAAGTAAAGCCCTTGATAATACCGCATAAAAAAAGGCTTTACATTGCTGTAAAACCTTTTGTTGTGACCGCGTTAGGATTCAAACCTAAAACCTTCTGATCCGTAGTCAGATGCTCTATTCAGTTGAGCTACGCAGCCATTTTTTTATAAATTCTTTTCCAGAGCCGCCTTTCAAATATTTCTCTCTTTTTCTTGCTTCAGCTCTGTCTTCTAATTTTTCAACATAAACCAACTCCCAAGGTTTATAACTTTTTGTCGAAGTAGTCATCCCCTTGTTATGTTGCTCCAATCTTAACTCCGCATTTTCACTCATACCCACATACAACCTTTCGTCTTTCAAACTTCTAATTACGTAGACTGTCATAACACAACTTCTTTTTTTCAGATGCTCCCTGCCTGCCGGCAGGCAGGTATTCAGTTGAGCTACGCAGCCATTCCGAAATCGGTGTGCAAATATAGGGCATATTCTTTTTTCTGCAAACTATAAATCTTGCAAAAAACTACCTCTGATATAATCCACTACTTTTTCCAAACTGCCAGTGTGTTCATGCACCTTCAATTGCCTGTCGGCACCAGTGCCTTGTTCGAGCATTTTGTGAACATAATTGATGGCATGGCGGCTACCCAAATGAGGCACCACATCATCCACAAAATCGAGCAGTTCGTAAATCAATACACGTGTGTTCACTTCTGTTTCTTTCCCGAAATCAATCATACTGCCATCGATACCATATCGACTGGCCCTGAATTTGTTTTCATTGATCAGCGCACGACTGTACGACATGAAATTGAGGTTTTGTGAACGCAACTTGTACAGTTTTGCGCATAATGCCTGAAACAATGCGGCGATGGTAATGGTTTCATGCACCGTCAAGGGAATGTCGCAGATTCTGAATTCCACCGTATTGAAGAAGGGATGTACGCGAAGGTCCCACCAGATTTTCTTGGCATTATCGATGCAGTTGGTCTTGATCAGCAGTTTCACATAATTGTCATAATCCTCAATACTGTTGAAAACATCCGGGATACCGGTACGGGGGAATTTTTCAAACACTTTGGTGCGAAAAGATTTGTAGCCGGTTGTACGGCCTTCCCAAAATGGCGAGTTGGTACTTAAAGCAAAAATATGCGGCAAGAAATAACGCGCAGAGTTGGCGATGTGAATAGCCATTTCACGAGTTTCCATGCCCACATGCACATGCAGTCCGAAAATCAGGTTGCTGCGGGCGGCTTCCTGCAGTTCGTTTACTATTTCATTGTAACGTGCATGTTCGGTAATGAGTTGTTTTTCCCAATGGCTGAACGGGTGCGTTCCGCTGGCCCCTATCCAAAAGCCCATGCTTTCGGCAATACCGGAAATGGTTTTACGCAAGGTGGCCACATCTACAAATGCCTCATCCACATTGTTGCAGATGTCGGTCCCCACCTCTACCACTGCCTGGTGCATTTCTGCCTTCACTTTATCCTTGAGCATTTTTTGTCCTTCGTGAACAATTTTTTGCTCATGCCCTTTCAGCTCACGGGTGTGAGGATCAATCACCATGTACTCTTCTTCCACGCCCAGCGTGAAATGTTTGTAAGATAGATTGGCCATATTATTACGATTAGTAAAGTTGTGTATGGGTTGTGCTTCTTTTTAAGTATTCACCCCAGGTGAGGTTGTCTTCTCCTGCTTTTTGAGCCTGGGCCCTTTCAATGGCATAAGTGGCCGCCGTTTCCACCACCCATTCAAAGTTTTCTTCACCTACACTGGCCAGATCGGCATCCGGTGCAGGGTTGCAAAAATCAATAGCATAAGGTACCCCATCTCGTACTGCCAGTTCAACCGTATTGAAATCATATCCCAAATAGCGGCAGATACGCAAAACGATATCTTCCATCTCTTTGTGTCTTTTTTCGGAAGGCTTGAAATCGGCCTGATAGCGCAAGTCGTGCGGATTGCGGGGTTCATATGGCATGATGCGCACATATTTTCCGCCGATGCAATAGCAACGGTAATACTCTTCGAACTTGATTTCTTCTTGCAGCAACATCACCAGCTGACCAGTTTCGGCATGTTTCTGATAAAACTCTTCGATGCTGTTCAATTGATATACATTTTTCCATCCACCTCCGGCAAAAGGCTTCATATAGGCCGGAAAACCGATGTATTTGAAAATGCCATCCCAATCGAGCGGATAAGCTAGGTTACTGAAAGATGCTTCACTGGTATCATCGGGCAAGGTTCGGGAAGGAAGAATTACAGTTTTGGGTACGGGCACTTTTATTTTAGTAGCCAGACAATTGTTGAAAAATTTCTCGTCTGCGCTCCACCAAAAAGGATTGTTGATGACAGCAGTTCCGCACAAAGCCGCATTTTTCAAATAGGCCCTGTAAAATGGAACGTCCTGTGATATCCGATCAAAAATCACGGCATATTCAGTGGCTTCACCTTGCATTACTTTGTCTATCATCACCGGTTCGGCCAATATTCCTTTAGGTTTTTTACTGTTGATTTTGTTGATTAATGCCAGCGGAAAGCTTCTTTCTTTTCCGAACAGGATGCCGATTTTTTTCATGGAAATAAATGATGAGGTGAAAAAGTACTAAAGCCCAAAGTTAAATATTTGCACCAACAATTTAAGTCATCTTGCCCAACCGATGGCATCTTTGTTTATTTTTACGTCATGCTTGATATTCGCTCCGAAAAATTTGAATGTACTCGCCTTTCCTTCGATTCTCAATACTTACAGAGACCATTTTCAATTGATTTTTACATGGCCAAGTCGCCAGCATCAATGAATCATGATGTCATTTTTATCAATGACGGGCAAGATCTTTTGGCTATGAATTTTCAATCCATCATCTCTCAACATCACCAACATCATCCCGGACATTCTATTTTGTATGTAGGTTTGCATTGTTCAACCGACAGAAAAAACGAATATGGCACGGCGGGCATTCTCGATTTTGCAGGAAGAGGCATCAGCGCAACGGCTTATCAAGCATGCATCATTCACGAAGTAATGCCGCTGATTAGAGCTACTTTCAAGCAAATAACTATCAATAATTTAGGCTATGCGGGTTTTTCTTTAGGAGGATTGAGTGCCTTGGATATGGTAATCAACCATCCGAAATTATTCAGCTTCTGCGGAGTTTTCAGCGGTTCTTTGTGGTGGAGAGATGTAGACCAGACAGATCCCGGGTTTGACGAAAATGCCAACAGAATCATTCATAAAAAAGCAAAGACAAGAGATTATCATCCCGATCAGAGATTCTTTTTTGAAGCTGGCCAACTGGATGAAACCGCAGACAGAAACAAAAACGGCATCATAGATGCCATTGACGACACTATCGACCTAATTAACATTCTGGAAGAAAAAGGATATGAAAAACCCACTTCACTGCACTACCTCGAACTGGAAGATGGGAAACATGATGTTGAAACCTGGGGAAGAGCATTTCCTGCATTTCTGGGCTGGTTGTCAAAACACGTCAACTAACTAACTAACTAACTAACTAACTAACTGTCGTACCCATAACAGCATAAACTTTCTTTGTAATTTCCTTTACCACATTGGGCAATTTTTTCATATCGGCACCCTTAGTCATAATAGTCAGTAAAAAAGGTTTGTTACCCGTATAAATCATTGCAGATTCACAAAAATTTGGTGCATTTTCTGGACCACCTTCTCCAAATTTATGGGCAGCCATACATCCTGAAGGTAATCCACCCATCATTCCTTCTTCAAAATCAGATTCTGTCAACAACTTCATGCAAGCCTCCGAATGCTCCATGGTAAGATAAGAGCCATTGAAAAGTTCTTTAAAAAAAACAGAATAATCAGGAGCCGACATTGGATAATCATTTGAATTGAAATCGGGTTCTTTAAGCCCAACATCAGAAAAAACTTTATTAAACATGTTCCTGTCAATCACCTGGTTGAGCATCATTGTAGCCTCGTTGTCTGAATACACAATCATATAACGGATGAGCTCCTGCACACTATACGTCTTTCCAACTTGAATATGATTGGAATTGAAAGTAGTATTACGGTGTGTAACAAATGGCTTTTCGTAAAGGAAAGTTTTTTTCAGAAAGCCTGGCTTTGCTTCTTCCATTTTATACAGTGTCATCATCTCAGGTACTTTCAATAAAGAGCCCGGACTGAATTTTTCAGTCTCATTAATCGCGATCCATTGCGGATTGGCAAAAGTTCTTATGTAAACAGCAGCGGAAGTGATATCACCTTTTGATTTGTAGGCACCAATCAAAGATTCAATTTCGTGCTTATAACTTGCCAGAAATTGCGACTCACAATAAGGCTCTGCATATAGCAATGGCTTGATAAATTGATAGCCATTCAGCCTTTTAGCATTGAGATCACAGAGATTTGAATGGGCAGTACTAGTTTCAATTGGGGCCTCAACAGCAGCTACAGATTTGTTCTTATAAAAAAGAACACCTACAGACATCAACAATAAAAAGAAGGCAGAAACGACAAGCAGATAATAAAAGGGAACTTTTTTTGTAAGCATTTCTCTATTAAAATTTTGGCAAGATATTATTTATCAATCAATTCATCTAAAAAAATCAGGATTCAACATCAGCACCAAAACAAGTGCAAATAATATGCCGCAAGCTTAATTAAACGAAAAAGATCAATCTTTTTTATTATCTATCAATACATAGGCAACAAAATGAGGTCGACAATTATCCTGTAACGATATATTAAAATCCATTCGGTTTTGTACATTTGATGATTAAAGCCATTTTTCATGAAACTCAAACTCCTTAACAAGGCTTTACTGCTGATCATTTCCTTTGCAGTAATTTCCTGTAAAAAAGATGCCATTCCATTTACGACCGCATCGGTAGTCCACGCCAATACAATTTTTGAAAAATCATTTTCAAACTTCCCTGAAACATTCGAATTAGGAAGTAAAACCAGTTATACAGCCGGGAACATTACATTGACTTCAGGATCATGGAATCTATCAGATGCCTTAATTGGCAATTCCACCAGCGATCGCAAATCAGGCACCAAAAGCGTGCGCATACAAAACACCGGCATGGTTACCATGAATTTTGATGTAACTAGCGGAGTATCAACTGCAAGTTTTAATTATGCTAAATACGGAACGGATGCCAACAGCACATTTGAATTATGGTACTCTACGAATGCAGGCACCACATGGTCAAAATCGGGATCAACCATCACTGTTTCTACCACAACATTAACCAAAGTCAGTTTCAGCATTAACAGTGCAGCTCCTACCCGATTGCAGATCAGAAAGTTGAGTGGAGGAAAGCTGAATATAGATGACGTGGATGTGCAAGACCTTCCAAGCGGTCCCACACGCGACGATAATATGGCCTTAGGAAATCCAACCAATGCTACAGCCAACATATTGACGCCAAATAATTACCTTATGACCAAACCTCAATATGCCATGTCATACAACAACTCAAAAGGTGAAGCCAATTGGGTGAGTTGGCATTTGAGTACGGCTTGGAAAGGAGCGGCAGCTCGTTGCGATTGCTTTGCAGGCGACGCCAGTTTACCATCTACATTTTACAAAGCACCTTCCACCAGTTATTCTTTAACAGGTTTCGACAGAGGCCATCTTTGCCCATCAGAAGACAGAGATTCTACCACTACAGATAATGCCGCCACTTTTTTAATGACCAACATGATTCCTCAATCACCCAACCTTAACCGCATCACCTGGGTGGCCCTGGAAGATTATTGCCGCACCTTAATGAACACGGGCAATGAACTTTATATCATCTCCGGAGGCATCGGCACCGGTGGCAGCGGAAGCAATGGCGGGACCACCAATACCATTGCCGGTGGCAGTATCAATGTGCCTGCCTCTTGCTGGAAAGTGATTGTTGTGTTACCCACAGGCAGCAATGATGTTTCCAGAGTTTCAACCGCTACAAGAGTTATCGCCGTCAACATGCCCAACACCCAAACCGTCAACAGCTTGCCCTGGGGCAACTATCGTGTAAGCGTCGATGCATTGGAAAATATACTGGGATATGATTTTCTAAACGCGGTGCCCACATCCATACAGACTGTGATTGAAGCCAACGTAGACAATGGACCAACCAATTAAAAAACTATTATTTTTTTCGATTACAACTACCCAATGGGTAGTTTTTTTTTGCCCGACGATACGCTAAAGCGCTTTTTTTGAAAATAATTTCAGTCCTGTGAAAATGGTTTCAGCGCACTGCTTTTCAATACATTAGAACCTCCCGGCACCATAGCTGTAAAAAATATTTTTGATCGCCTACACAACTTTGGCACAATTTTCGTCGTTTATGTCAGCGTCCAACGATCTTAAGAAAAATTTTTAACCCCTAAATCCAACATTCATGAAAACAACCATGCCTACGGGCCATCCTATGTCAAACGAATCCGGTAAATCCTATTCAAAGACCACCATCGTAGCTTTAGCCATCGCTCTTCTTGCTTCTGGCAGTTATTACGCTTACGACAAATCCAGTTCCAACAACACCATCAAAGGACAACAAGAACAAATTGCAAAAGTGACTTTGGAGAAAAGTGATTTGCAATCAAAATTCGATGCCTCTCTCGCTCGCATCGATGAGATGAATGTGAACAATACACATCTCACGGCTCAGCTGGAAGACAAAAATGTTGAAATTGAAAAAGCTAAAATTGAAATCCGCAGTATCCTTCACAAGAACGCTGTAACGCAATCTGAATTATCCAAAGCAAAAACGCTGATTGCCGGCATGAACAGCAGCATCAGTGAAATGGAAAAAACCATTGCGCAGCTTACTGAGGACAAGCGTGTCTTGCATGAGCAAAACGTGGCACTTACCACAGACAAAACCAACCTTACCAGTGAGCTTGAAGCCACGAATGTGGCAAAGAAAGAACTCGAAGGAAAAGTTGATGTAGCTTCAACTCTTAATGCTTCGGATATTACTATCACACCTTTGAACGTTAAAAAAAGTGGCAAGGCAAAAGTTACAGCCAGCGCAAAAAAGGTAGACAAGTTGATGGTCAACTTCAACCTGTCCAACAGAATCATCAAACCAGGCAGTACCGATCTTTACGTATTGGTGATTGGCCCCGATGGCAAACCCATCAGCTCAGGTGAAAGCTTCTCCGGCGTTTTTAAAACAAGAGAAGAAGGCGATAAGTTTTTTACTGCAAAACTTCCGGTAGAACTGGAAACTGCAAAAACAAAAACAGTATCTTTTTCTTTTGTTCCTGAAAACACCGACTTCGTTCAGGGAGACTATCAGATTCAAATCTATCAAAACGGATTCTTGATTGGACAAGCCAAAAGCACATTGAAAAAAGGAAGCCTGTTCAGCTAATTTCATCATTTCAAATAAAAAAAATGCCCGGCGAATCAACCGGGCATTTTTAATGATTGCAATACAGAGAATTATTCCTTGATCAGTTTTACAACAGTGCGTTTGTATTTTGTTTGTACTTCGAGCCAATAAGCGCCACTGGTCAAACCCTCTCCTATGGTCATTGTATTTTTCAAAATATTATCTTTCACAAAAACAACCCTACCCTGCAAATCCATAATTCTTAACCCTGTTATCAGTTCGCCACCCGAAACATTTACTTTAAATGGTCCTGCACCCGGATTGGGAAATACATTGACTACTGTCTCTTGCCCATCATTCAACCCTGTATTTACTGCAATCAGTGTTGAAATTTTAGTGCCGGTTGCACAGCCTGTATGTGTAATGGCTTGTGACTTGGCCGTACCCTGCACACCGCATGCAGTTTGCCCCTTGACAGTAACACTGCCGCCGTTATATCCTGTATTGAACTGTAAAACAATGAAACTGCTATCTGTTGCTGCAGAGATGATGGATGTATTGACTGGCTTCGTCCATCGATAAACCACAGCAGCGCGTTGTGTGGCAGAAGGAGCAGGAACAACCGCTGTAAAAGTAGCTGTTGTTCCGATACAGAAATTATAGGCGCCGGTAGATGACGTTATGCTGGTTGGTGTTGGCGTGAGATACTGCAAACTCAGTGATTTGGCCGTACCAGTGATACCACATGCGCTTTGTCCTTTTACGGATATCGAGCCCCCATTGAATCCGGCATTGTATGATAAATTTATCGTTGAGCTATCTGAGGCTGCAGAGATGATGGATGTATTGGCGGGTATTGTCCAACGGTAAGTGGCAATCGCCGATTGCGAGCTCGTAGGCAAAGTAGCTGTTGCCGTATAAGCCAACACATTTCCAATACAAGGAGTAGCCGTTCCTGTTAGTCCGCTTACGGCTGGTGGTGTATTGACAGCACTCAACACTACCGTTTTTTGAGCACTAGCAGCGCAAGGTGTCACCGCCGAAACTCTCAATGTATCTTTCGTTATCCCCGGCAGGAAATAAACCACTACTGCCGTGTCATTCGCTCCGGCAGGATTCAGATGTGAAATATTGGCATACGCCCCTACACTCATCGACCAGTTATAAGAAGTGGCATAGGTTACTTTTTTTACTTTGTAAATTTCCGACACCAAACCACAGATGCTGGTAACTGCAACAACACTGGGGGAAAATTCCTTTTGTATCGCTGCAGGCGTAGCAGCCACTCGCTTGTAAACAGTCAAAGATTTTGTTGTAGTACTGTTGCCGCATGGACTTAATGATTGAACAGTAATGTTACCGGAGACAAAAGATGAGGCAAAAGTCAGATAAACGGCTGTATCGCCTTGACCAGATATGATAGAAACGCCGGTCGGCACCGCCCAAAGATATGATGAAGCGTTGGCTACTTTATTTATAGTGTAAATTACTGGAATGCTTGTAGCATCGCCTCCAATGGCCGCACAAACATCAATCAAACCAACAATAGACGAAGGCGCAGCCGGAATCGTTTTTGATACAGCCAATGTTCTGGCTGTGCTTGTCGAATTATTGAAACAAGCATTTTTAGCGACAACAGAAATATTGCCTGAAGTGAATGCTGCAGTATAGGCTACCATGACCATGGTATCTGTGGCATTGCCAACAATACTTGCCCCTGCAGGTACCGTCCATACATAAGAAGTAGCATTAGCTACCTTTCTGATGGTATAAATGGCTGTACCCTGATTGATGTAAATACAAACCGCAGCTGGTCCTGTGATTGTCCCTGGAGTGGCAGCCGCCACCGTGGAAGAAATTACGCTTACAGTGGCACTGCCATTCATCATCGCATTCAGGCCATTGACATTATTGATGGCTTTGACGATGTAGGTGTCAGCTATAGTTTGATTGCCAAAACTGATGGCAGCACCAGTTCCCTGTATTGCCGTGCCCACAGTCACGGTTCCATTACTTCTCATCAATTGGTAAGACACATTGATTTCCGAACCCGACAAGCCAATGGCTACTCCGGATGTGGAAGCACAATAATATCCGCCCCCCGACACAGCATAACTGTTAGGCGGAGCCGAAGAAATGCTGATGGAAACAGATCCACCCATCGTCAAAGCGCACAATGAGCCGGGAGCTGCAGTTACGCTGTATACCCCTTCTGAAGTCTGATTGCCGAATGTGATGGCCGATCCTGTTCCGGCCACCGTGCTGCCTATTGCAGTGCCATTGAATAACAACTGGTACTGAACACCAATTTCAGAACCCGACAAGCCCACTACCATACCAGCCCCACCTGTGGGATAGGTACCACCTCCGGTAACAGCATAAACCTGTGGTACTTGTGCCACATCCAACAATAGTTTCGCTAATGAGTCACAACCTGATGCATTGACCAGGGTTACAACATACAGCCCACCAGCATTACAACTCAATCCATTCCAATGATATGGCAGTTGTGATGAACAAATTCCCAATGCGGTAGTGCTTAAAGATTTTTTTCCCAGGGTAAGTTGCAAGGAGGCCACAGAGTCACAACCCGCAGCGTTAGTAGAAGTAAAACTGTAGGTACCGCTTACAGTATATGTGTTACCATTCCAGTCATAACTGTCGCAAGCATTGACCACAGACAAACTTGACGAAGTTTGTAGAATAGTTAGTTGAAGCGTTGCCATTGAATCACAGCCTGATTGCGCCTGAGTTGCAAAAGTATAAGTGCCGCTGGTGGAGTAATCATTACCATTCCAAGTATAATGACCGCATGCGCTGACAACTGAAGTGCTAGTAGCCAAGTTGCTAATAGCAAGATGCAAAGTAGCTACTGAATCACAGCCGGCAGCATTAGTAGTAGCGAATGTATAAACACCGCTGGTAGTGTATGTATTGCCATTCCATGCATAACTGTTACAAGCCGAAATGCTTTGTGTTGATGTAGTTGATTTTTTTATCGTCAGATTCAATGTTGCCACAGAATCACAACCTACAGCATTAGTGGTTGTGAAGGTATAAACTCCACTTGTTGTATACGTATTACCATTCCATGCATAACTGCTACAAGCCGAAATGCTTTGTGTTGATGTAGTTGATTTTTTTATCGTCAGGTTCAATGTTGCCACAGAATCACAGCCCACTGCGTTGGTGGTTGTGAAGGTATATACTCCACTTGTCGTATACGTATTTCCATTCCATGCATAACTGTTACAAGCCGAAATACTTTGTGTTGATGTAGTTGATTTTTTTATCGTCAGATTCAATGTTGCCACAGAATCACAACCCACTGTGTTGGTGGTTGTGAAGGTATAAACTCCGCTTGTTGTATACGAATTGCCATTCCATGCATAACTATTGCAGGCTGTGATATTAGTACTACTGTTGCTAGTTGACTTTACAGTAGCCGTCACTTGTGTTCTTGATGCTGCCAAACAACCCGTTGTGGTATTTCTTGTTAAAGCATAATAACTGGTCGTCGTATTGATAGCGCCTGTAACAAAAACGTTATTGCCTGCCTGTAACAAAGTATTGCCATTGAGGTCCGCATACCAATCAACTGTTTCGCCTGCCCCCGAACTGGCGGAAATCGCTACCGTTCCTGCTCCGCAACGCGAAGCATTTACGGCTACAGCGTTATTGGGCAATGCATTCACCAATAGCGTAGCTTCATTGGAAATCAAATTGACGGTACAAGTACCATTGATCACACAACGATATTGATAGTTGTTGGATGCGGTGGTAAGTGAGGTCAATGATAAACTATTGGCTGTTGCACCGGAAATATTGGCAAAGGAAGAGCCGCCATTGGTGCTTTGCTGCCATTGATAAGTGAGTGCTGTTCCGTAAGCAGCCACTGTGAAACTTGCTGATGCACCGGCACACAAGGTGACTGAAGACGGCTGAGATGAAATATTGCCCGCCACACATGAGCTGCCTTGCAAAATAATTGTAGACGTGTCACTAAAGTAAGTTCTTACGTTAGTGGCATTGAAAAGATTAGATCGGATGTTGACCTGGGCGATGTTTTTCATTTGGATATCATCTACCCACCAGCCTGTTCCGGCCACACTTGCATCAGACCCGAAACGGAACCTGATTTTCACTGACTGTCCTGCAAAAGAAGACAAATTGATTGTCGTTTTCACAAATCCCCCGCCATTGCCATTGAAAGCAGAACGACCACTCAGTGGGTTAGTACTGCTGCTCAGCGCACCAGTATAGCCCCCGGAAATCATTTGCGCACCTAAATCCGTCCATGTAGTTCCATTGTTGGTTGAAATTTCCACAACCCCACCATCCCATGAAGCTTCCGAATTGATGTAACCCATAAAGGTGAAATAAGGAGGGTTGGCAGGTATGGTGAACGCATTGGTGGTTTCGAGTTTCTGATCGGAAACAGTTGTAAGATTAGCCGAAAATAAAGAATTGGGGGCGCTGGTGCTTTGCGCAGTGGATGTGGTCCAAAGTGTTGTAGTAGTGGATGATTTTGTCCAGAAAGATGAAATTGTAGTTGAAGGTACGGTTTCATCAAGCAAGCCGATGGGGGCATAATAACTCCCTTGATTGATGGTGACAGTGAATGAATAGGATTGTGATCCGCCCACGCCTACATTCACCGGAAAGCTCACCACCCGATTGGTCGAATCATAAGTACCGCCGGATACATAAGTTACATTGGAGGGCAATGTATCTCTTAATATGTAATTTGAAACTGCCCCGCAGCTTCCGGCATTTACGGTGGTGGTATACGTTACGTTTAACCCTTCCTGTTGTTGTGTGACACTTTGTGTCAATCTCATGCTAATGCCGCCGTTATCGGTATAATCCGCCACCTGATCTATGGTACTGTTGGATGAACCCTGAGAAGCAAATCGTCCCATCCCTCTTCTGGCAAAAGCTTTCCAGATGGCACAACTGTATTTGCCATTGTAGAACAAAGAATCCGCTTTCAATATTGCATTGCGCGCATCAATATAACCCGGACTGCAAGGCTGCAAACGCATTCCTTCCAGCACCAGCTTCAAGGCTGCGGTATTTCCACCACCTCCAGCAAGATTAAACAAATTAGGATTGATGCCATCCATAGCAATCAATTCCCAGGTCATATCCCACAAAGCAGCACACCAGATCTCTCCTATCTTATGCACCTCTCCTCCCGACGCAGTCATCATGCCATAAGTCCAGGGATTGATGGTCATATTGGTGGAATAGGGATAAGTTCGTATACCCGCACCTGTGGTAGCTTGTCCCAGTACATACGTACCTATGGGATGCGCCAAAGCACCATCATTGACTGAAGCCGTTGCCCAATTGGTGGTAGTCATCAGCGCCACATAATCACTCCATCCCTCGCCACCTTCTTCAAGATTGCTAAGACATGATGAATTAGCAGGGCCACCGGTGAGACGATTGCTCAACCCATGGCCATATTCGTGGGTGATCACCCCATTATCCAAATCACCATCACGGTTAGGTGTAGTGTAGTTGAAGATGTACATCTGCATACGTGGCAGACTGCCGTCCACTGGCGTGGAGAAATTGGCATTGTTAGTCCCTCCGGCATCCTGCGCATCCGCCACCACAAAATCGTTTCCAAGCCCACCACGACCCATGTTGGTGGCCTGAAAATTACCTGAAACTTCATCAAATCCATACTTGTACAAAATATCATGCATCAGGTTGTTCCAATAGAAAAGATTGGCCGTAGCGAAGCGTTGATTGGCAGTAATCGTAGGTGCCTGTGTATAATCGGGCGTATAATCAATAGTAAGTGATGGCTGAGCAGTAGAAGAAATTGCTGTACGACCATAAGTGGTGTTGCTGTTATCTCTATCTTCCTGCGCATAAACATTGTTTCCTCTTGTGCTGTCGTAGTAAGTAGTGCCGTCATAATTCCACAAGTTGGTGGTGGCATTACCAGGTGCCCAGGTCCAGGGATCAGTTTTTAACGCGGAGGCTCCACCGGCATGGATCGGACTTTCGGCAGGATAAGGGATCACACGATAAGTAGCCGAACTCACCACCTGAGGAGAATTTTGCAGTAATGATTGATCAGTACCCCCTTTTTCAATTTCAATTTTCAGGCCAGGTATTATTTCATCAAACTTCTCATACACCGTATAATTATTCTTATCAATCACTTTTCCTGTTAAAGCATCCACACGCACCAGCAAATGGTCAGAGGTTTTCAAAGGTGCTATTTCAATTTGCCAGGTGAGCTTCACTTCTTTATCGCCTAAAGGAAGCCATGCTTTGGTTGCGATCATATCAATTGCTGAAACCCCCGTTCCATCAACAACAATCATTTCAGGGGTTGAAGAAATGATTTTAGGTGATGATGTTGGGTGAATATTGAGGTCAGTATATACCGCACGTAAGGCATCCAAAACAGAAACAACCGGAATGCCATTTGTGCTATTGACTTTTTGACTGATGTAAGCTAACATTTCACCGGTGTGTGAAACTGGTCGACCATCTTTAAAAGCCAGCACCAACATTTTATTGAACACCGGTATCGACTGATAAGTCTGCTGCAAATAAACCATGCGGATTCCTGATTCAGGTCTATAATAAGAACTAGAAACAGATAGTTCCGAAAGTTGCTGATCGGTGAGTCCGATTGTTTTTTGATGGGCTACAACCAGTTTCATGGCTTCTGCTTTTTCAACATCTTTTTGTTGCGCAAACAGCGAATTGGTTACAAATAGGAATACGAATAACAGCCAATGCTTTTTCATAATGTAGTTTATGCAAATGAACGGGACCGGAAATGATTCCGGAATTATCTTTCTTAAGGAGGAGGAGTTGAGGATTTTCGAAAGGATAGCAGAAAAGGCCAAGGCCTTTTTTTAGACGGCCGAAATTACTTGAAATTAGGGAGAACTGAGAATAAATGGGTTTTAAAAAAAGAAACCTTGATCAGGTTGTAGGGTGATGGTAAATATTTCCTTCAATCCCATGATTTGCTTGAGGAAATTGATGGTTTCTTTTTCAACACCATCTACATCTTTCGATTTGATGGGTGAAGCAATCACATGGTCGCCGGTATTGGGCATCGCTTTTTGAACCTTTTGTTCGGCGGGTGTTCCCAGCTGCTCAAACATTTCCTTCATGGAACTGACTTTAACCACAGGATCCTGATGGGCCTCATCTTTGTAATAATACAACATCAAAACCGGCTGTTTCACTTTTTTGAAGACCTCAGGTGTCATGGACGTTTCCAGCATTTCCTGCAAGGCTACCAACGATTCGAGACGATAAGGCTTGTTCCAGTATTTTTTATAAACCGGACGAGGATCGGCAGGGTCGTTGTAGTTGCTCTTTTTCACCAGTCGTGCTATCTGTAATCCCCAATGATCGTTCAGCAACCAGGCATTGGGATCATTGATGGCGATATTGGGTGAATACAAAATTAGTCCCGCCACATCATCGGGGAAGGCCGCAGCCAGCTGTATGGCTTGCGTTGCGCCGGTGCTCACACCCATCAAGATTACTTTTTTGCCAATTTTTTCCCCGATGGCCAGGGCTTGCTTGGCCGACTCCCAGTAATTATCGGCAGTCAAATTCATCAGTTGTTCAGAAGTATCAATACCATGTTGTGATAGCCTGGACAAATAAAGGTTGCAACCAAAACGCTTGGCCATATCCCGATGAACAGGAGCACCTTCTTCGTGCGAGGCTGAGAACCCGTGCAAATAAACGATCGCGTATTCAGTGGGTTGATGAGAAGAGTCGTACCATTCGATGCGCGCCTCATTATCGGATTTGATGCGATGAGCGCTTTCCTGGGAAGCAATGAATGAATCCAAGTCAACGTAAGCTGGCACTTCAGGCATCGCGGTGCTATACAGCGGTTTTTGTGGAGAAGGACCCGAGATCCAGATGATCAGCAATACAGCGACAATAAACAACAACCATTTCATTTTTTTCATCCGGAATCATTTTTTATTTGAGCTTAATAAATCATTTCAAAATACCTTTGTTCTCATGATTACTTCCCATCACATATCATTGAGTCGACTGATTCAGCTGTGCTTTTAGTCGTGCTATCGTATTGTTCGCCTCAATCAGCTTGAGTTTCAGCTGATGAAGTTCGGGCTGGCCCTTCTTCAATAACTCTTCGGTCTCCTCGTTGCTTTTTTGCATCAGCAAGATGTCTTCATCCATGCGCTTCAATTCCATCTGCGCTTCTTTCAGCTTTTTATTCATTTCGGCCTCCAATGTTTCTTTGAGTTGAAATGCCAGGGCACTTTCTTTGCGCAGGGTTTCCTTGATCAGCCTTTCGCTCTCCAGCAAACCTTCGGTACTTTTATGCGACCTGATTTCTTTATTCAACGCGATGGTGCGAATCAGCCAGGCGACGGCAAATCCTGAAACAAAAGCAAGAGATATGAATAAAGTCTGCAAATTGAATTAATTTGGTGCGTCGCGAAAATATTCAATTTATCAACACCTATCGTTTTTTCCGTAATCACCCACTCCAAAAATATCCACTTTGAGCTTCCATCAAGAAATCGCCGCACGCTACCGCACCATGAGCGACAAACAGCTGACCGACTTGTACGAATTCGAAATCGGCGGCCTCATTCCTGCTGCGAGGGAAATATTGATTCAGGAAATGAAGCGAAGAAATATCATGCCCTCCCCTTTGGCTACTGTATCTCAAGAGCGTTACTTCACCATCAACAATTTATTTGCGGAAAGACTATTTGCTTTTTATGAAAGTGGCTGGAATCTCTACCAGCTCAAGGCCTACATGATGGAACAAAATTGCAATGAGGAAGAAATCAGCCTGTATTTAGAGAAGATAAAGCAAGACATCAAAATAAAAATGACGAAGGCCGGAAAAGGAATCACCAATGGTTTTGTCTTGTTTGTAATCGGACTTTCCATAGTAGTATTGCCCTTGCAAATGTATAATCACTCGGGTTTATTGCTGATGGCCTATGCCACCATGGGAGCAGGAGGATTAAAAACCATGCACAGTACTTTCATCAAAAGAAAAATGAAAAGCGCATTGTTGCGTTGGGAGGCTTTAAAGAATGATCCGGAGGTCATTGCCTTTCCAGTCGGGGAAGAGTGAGTTATAATGCTGCAATTGCAGATGACGACCGGCCACATCATTGAAAACAGCTCTAAAGTCAGTAGTTACAGGCAAATCGCGACCATCCTCCAGATATTCGGGTGCCAGTGATTTCAGTTCGCCAAACACTTTACCACCCATCACATCATTACCCAAAATAAAATTACAGGAAGCTCTTCCATGATCTGTACCACCACTTCCGTTCTGTTTCACCGTGCGGCCAAATTCGGTCATGGTCATGATCGTAACATTATCCTGCAAATCTGCCCCCAGGTCTTTCCATAAAGCGGCGATATTATCAGACAAATCGGTGGCGCTTTTCGCAAAATTTCCATTAAGTGTACCCTGGTTAAAATGGGTATCCCAGCCTGTAGACTCTGCAAAACCGATTTCAAGTCCCACGTCTGCCTTGATGAGTTGAGCTAGTTGTTTCAATGAATTACCCAGCTGACTATTCGTGTATTCGGCGCCGTTGGCGGGTTGATATTTTTTCACGTCGATGCCAGACAACATCTTCACCGCATCAAAAGTTTCCTTCCCTGTTTCACGCACCAACCCAGAGGCGGCTTCATCATAAAGCTCTTCAAAACTGGTGGCGGCAAGATTTCCGCCCGGCATATTTTTGCGGTTGCGAATGGCGAAGTCGCCAAGATTAGCCACAGAAACAACAGGATTGAGGCCGTAGAACGAACGGGGCATGGAGGGCGTGATGCTTACAGCCCTGAAAGCAGAGGCATCGTGTGGCATAAAGTTCATGACCCTGTTCAACCAGCCGCTTTGCGTTCCTTTATCGAATGGCGTACCGGTTTCCATGTAGTCCTGAGCATCAAAATGAGATCTTGTATTATTGGGAGAGCCGATACCATGAACAATCGCCAGTTGTTTGGAAGAGAACATCGGAAACAAAGAACCGAATGCAGGATGTAACCCATAAGTGCCATCGAGATCGAACAACCGTTCCTTTTCGGATGCGGCTGCCGACATGAAAATGGTTGGGCGCGCTTTTTTCAGGTAGGCGTCGGTGTAAGGTGTAACAGCCATGAGTCCATCCATGGCGCCGCGCTGGAATATGCACACGAGAATTTTATTCTTCTTGTACAAACGGTTTTGTTTAAACCCTGCTGCGGCTCGGGCTACAAACCCGGGCACGCCGCCCCAACTGATTCCGAATGCGGCAATGGCTCCTGACTTTATAAATGCTCTTCTGCTGGACATGGTATTGATTTTATCTTCTTTGAAATTCGGGCGAACCGATGATGATGCCTACCACTTGGGCCAGCATATTGATATAATTTTTATTCATGGCCGGCGTCATTTTTTCCGACGGCATTTCATCATCTGCTTCCATAGCCGTGGCTTTTTGCTGTGGTATTTTTCTGATGACTTTGATCGACAATTCAGGATCAGTCAACAAAGGTGTCAGTCTTTTTATCGTAGGTCCCAGGTCTCTCTCTGGCATCAGCAAAGGTGCATACGTTTTCAAGGCGGCACTTGCATTTTCAGGCTCCTGGTATTGATTTAATTTAAGCAGATCTACGCTAACCCCTCTTACATTTCCGGCGGCGATATCCAATCCGAAATTCATGCGTTGCAAAAGTGAGCCGGTGTTGATCCAGTAATCGGCTCGATCCGGAAAACCGGTAGGTGCCTGGTAATAATATATTTTCTGCCCCATTTTATCCATTCTGCCAAACAAAGCATAAGGGGCCATCAAATCAGCATCCAGCGCCCTGGCCGCACTGATGGCCAATTCGAAAGGAGATTTTATTTTTTGTCGTATAGCGGTTTTGCTCCAGAACTCTGGCGCGTTGACCATGGCCACCAATACCGCCTTGATATCACCATCTTTTTTCAGAAACGCGTCCGCCATTTTATCCACCAGTGATTGCGGCGGATGATCGGAAACAAAATAAGTGGCCAGCTTACGGGAAATGAATTGGGCAGTTGAAGGATGATGGGCCAGCATTTGCAAAAGGGCTTTCCCCTCTTCATATCCACCGCCAGCTGGAAATTCCCTTCCCAAAACTTTTTTGGGTTTGATGTCGTGGCGGCTCATGGCAAACATGAAATCCCCTTCATGTACAAATCCTCTTTCTTTTAGTTTCTCCTCGCCAACGGCGTCCAATAAACGCCTGATTGCAGGGGCATAAGACTCTTCAATGGGGTACAAGCCCCATCCGGTAAGGACTCTGGCGGCCTGGGTGACATCCGACTGTGTATAACCGCCATCCACACCAAGTGTGTGCAACTCCATCACTTCACGGGCATAATTTTCATTGAGTCCTTTATTGTTCTGGGCTTTTTTGATTTTTTCTACGAGTGCAGCCTTGGCGGTATCATCGGCTTGCTGGTACTGGTCCATCAAACGCAACAACCGCTTATTCGACTCGGGGTTCTGTAAACTGTCATTGTCGCCTACACTAAGGTTATTATCGAGATAAACCAGCATGGCCGGCGATTGAGCGGTGGCCAAAAGCAAATCACTGAATTTACCCAAAGTATGCGGCCTGATCACATCCCGCTCATAGGCTGGCGTGATCACAATGCAGGTATTTTTGGTGAGTGATACATTGAAATGATTGAACCAGAATCCGGTCATCACTTCCTGCAACTGATTGTTAGAATAGGTCGCTCTCACAATGTGCTGATTGACGAGCTCTCTCACCAGCTCCGATTGCTTGTGAATGTTATGTTGCGCTTCATAATCTTTCAACAGTTCCTTGGCTCGGTTGCGGTCTAAAGTCCTGATAGAGTCTTTGGGAATCACACCATCTGCAGCAGCTCTTCTTAAAATCTGTAAAGGACGCGGAAAGGTATTAAATGCTTCTTCATTGGTGAGTTTCAGGAACTGATATCCAGAAAGGCGGGCCTGTACAGTATCCTCATTGAACCCTTGTTGCAATTGCAATTGAAACCATTTTTCGAGCCCCATGTTCACCACTTCATCAATTTGTCCGGGCCGGGCGCCATAGGTAAAACGACTAATAAGATGAGCAGCAGCTTCACGTTGGGAAAGCCCCTGCGATTTGTAGGGAAATTTCAACGTATCACCCGACACTTTTACCTCCTTCGGAATAACATAATAAAGAAAGAAACATGAGGAAAGAAATAGTGGAAGGAGAAAAGAAAAACGTGATTTCGGCATGCTGACAAATTGAGTGAGCCAAGGTAAGACGAATCTTAAAAGGATTGAAAACACTACATCACTTTTTTTTAACATTAACAACCGCGTTTTAATACTTTTGCCAAAAAAAAGATGGCAGGCACAAAAATTACAATCAAGAGCAATGGCTCCATGAAAATCGAAGGCGATTTTGAAATCATCGACGAATCAGGCAATGCATACGGACTGGGCGGAAGGGAAATCGTATCCCTTTGCCGTTGCGGCCTTTCGGCCAATATGCCTTATTGCGATGGCGCTCATAAAGGCAAATTTGATCATGAGGCGAAAGCTTTTGACCTTCCTCCCAAAAAAACCAAGTAATGGCAACTCATAAATTATTTATGCTGCTGCTGGGATGCAAACCCAAAGGCAGACACACGGAACAACATGATATTTTCATCAGCATCGGAAAAAATCTCAAAGACCTGATTCCACAAATTCATGAATTCTGGCCCGACGGAGGCACCATTCATATCGATGCCTGGAGAGAAGTGAACTGTGTTGATGATCATAAAGTCATCATCAAAAAAAGAACAGCATCCTCCACTCCTGAAGACATGAAACTCTTCTTCATCAACCTGGGTGGATACAAACCCGGCGAGTTTGAGGAATATCATTATAAAATACTGAGTACTGGAAAAAACAAGACAACCGCCATTCAGCAAGCCAAAAAATCTGCTTTCTTCAAACATTTCGGATTCAAAGGTGCAGCTTCACATATCGACGATAAATATGGCGTGGATGTTGACGATTTATATCAGATCGAAGACATGTTGCCAAGCCAAATCAAAGCACAATTTGAAATCCACTTATCGCCTTCAAAAAGAAGCAGTGCAGACGAATGGCATATCGGTTATACCAAGCTATCAGGCATCAAATAACAACCCTTTCAAGTTATGAAATTCCAATTCTGGTCGATCGGCAAAAACAACGAAACCTATGTAGATGAAGGCATCAAAGGTTTTACCAAAAGAATTGGCAATTATTACCCTGCCGAATGGAAAATCATTGCTCCTCCCAAGAACGCCGGAGTGATGAGCGCGGAAGAGCTCAAACTTAAAGAAGGTGAACTGATTTTGCAGGCGCTGAAAAAAGAAGACTATCTGATACTGTTAGACGAAAGAGGAAAAATGCTGAGCAGCGAAGGCCTGGCCGCGGTGCTTCAGCAAAGGGCCAATGAAAGTACCAAACAAATCGTATTTTTAATCGGCGGTGCTTTTGGCGTCAGTGAAGAGGTTATGCAGAGAGCCGATTTTAAATGGAGTTTATCTGCGCTGGTTTTTCCGCATCAGTTAGTACGTTTGATGCTGAGCGAACAGATTTATCGCGCCTGCACCATCAACCGGAATGAGAAATACCATCACGTGTAGTTTCATTCTTTCGCTAAACATCTACATCTAATTCAATCATCATCCCATGTCCACCCCCATCACTTATGCCCTCATTGCGGTCAATGTTGTTTTATTTTTCATCACCAACTCCGATGAGTCGCTGAAGAACAAACTGATCATGTGGCCTTATCAGGTGGTCCGAAAAAAAGAATATTACCGTTTTGTAACATCAGGTTTTCTGCATGCCGATTTGCCACACCTTTTCTTCAATATGTTCACCTTATACTTTTTCGGTCAAAACATTGAATTGATACTGAATCAGGCGGGGTTAGGAGGCAGCGTCACTTACCTGTCGCTTTATTTCGGTGCGCTTATCATTTCGGACCTGCCCACTTTCATCAAATACAAAGATGTATACGGGTATCGTTGCCTGGGTGCATCCGGAGCGGTATCTGCCATTGTTTTTGCCACAATTCTTTTCAGTCCCTGGTCGAGCATCTACATCTATTTCATTAAAATTTCGGCGGCCATCTATGCTGTGCTTTTTGTAGCCTATTGTATTTATATGGGGAAGCGCGGACAAGATAATGTGAACCATGATGCGCATTTATGGGGCTCTCTTTTTGGATTGGCCTTCATGCTGGCGATAGTGATGGCGATTCGCCCTGAGCTGATGGACTTTATACTCAATGAGCTGAAACACCCTAGTTTATTGGGCAGATGACAATTGCAAAATCATGGCTTCGCGAGAACAAGGCGTGAGTTTAAACCGATTATCGATACGCATGCCTACCACCCAGATGATTTTTTTCTCCGATTCCAGGACCCAAATATTTTCCTTCTCTGTTACCGACAACTTATTGTCGATGAAAAAGCGGCTGAGTTTTTTCTTTTTGGTCATGCCTAACGGATAGAAGTAATCGCCGGTTTTCCATTTACGCAAGAGCAGCGGGAATTTGATACCGGAAGCATCAAGCATGGCAAAAGCAGGATCATGACTGATAGGAGGCAAATCGGCCATCTTTTTCAGCGTCAGCTTTTTATCGGCAAACATCACAACAGCATCACCCTCTTCTATCACCACCATCGCTTCTGCTGCTTCTGCAAGTGGGGCCATGATCAACCAGTTGCGGTTGCGAATCAGCCGATGTGTATCGGACACGATGTATTTCCCCGATTCAGCATGCAGCAGCTTCATGGCATCATTCAGCTGATGAGCATGAAAACCAAACCTTGAAATGATTTCATATAAAACAGTAGAAGGAGAAGGTGTTTTCATTAGCTTCAAAACCGGCATGTGAAACTCATTGCCTTTCACCTCCATTATTTTTTGGAGCGTGTGCCGGATGGCTTCCTCATAAATGAGACCAATACCCGAAAAGCGATTGATATTCTCCATCATATTATGTTCGAGTTCGGGGATTATTTTTTTCAATGAAGGCACCACTTCGTTTCGGATATGATTTCGGGCGTATTTATTGCTTTCGTTGGAGGCGTCCTCTCTCCATTCCAGATGGATTGATGTGGCAAATTCCAGCAGCTCTGCTTTGAAGAAAGGCAATAAAGGGCGTATCACTTTTCCACCTATGCCCCCTTTTTTTTCTTTGATGCCCAGCAAGCCAGCGATTCCGGTTCCTTTGAAAAAATTCATCAGCACCGTTTCTACATTGTCGTTGGCATGATGAGCGGTGACTATATTCTGCAAATCTCTGCTGTTCATCAAATGACCAAACCATTCATATCGAAGAGTCCGTGCCGCCTGCTGAATATTCATGTTGGTTTCCTGTGCAAATGATTTTGTATCGAAAGCCTTCACATGCAAAAACAAGTTGTTGAACTCGCAATATTTTCGCACCAGCATTTCATCGGCATCGCTCTCCTCTCCTCGCAAAGTAAAATTGCAGTGCGCCACCTCAAAAGAAAAACCCTGGGACCTCAGCAGTTCCATCAACACCATGGAATCCACGCCGCCACTTACCGCAAGCAAAAAGCGATTGTTGATATGCAGCAACTGACGCTCGGCAAGATGACGACTGAATTTCTCCAATAAATGATTCATGAAAAATGTATAAATGAAAACAGTTTTCCCCACCTCATGCAGATGGATTAAAACTGCAAATGAATAATAACCTTTTAGAAATGTTGTATACGCCTATCTTCAGTCAGCGAGTTCATCCAAAGCACCTCGCAGTTCGTTCATACTATGCTGGTCGCCTGCAGCTTTGGCCTGATGCATACCGGCCTCATATGTAGCCATGGCCTTGTCTATCTGCCCAGTTCTTTCATACAATTTGGCCAGATGATAATAAGAACCCACATAGCCGGGTTCGTTGGCAAGCAAATCTACAAAACACTGCCTGGCGTCTTCGTCATTTCCCAGCTTGATGAGCTCCAAGGCCAGCGCATGCAGTAAAAAACTGTCGTGCCCATTGGTGTTCAGCATTTCCTTTATTTTTTCAATACGACTCATCACAATCCTTTTTTTGTCAATACAATGAATATATATTTGCAGCCTAAAAGGATTTTTTCATCCCAAAAACGCTGTTTATGAAGATTCTCGTTTGCATCAGCAAAACGCCCGATACGACCGCAAAAATAGCTTTCACCGACAACAATACGAAATTCGCCGGTGATGGTGTGCAATGGATCATCAATCCTTACGATGAGTGGTACTCCCTGGTGAGGGCCATCGAATTGAAGGAGGCCGACCCTTCAACCATCATCCATCTGATTCATGCGGGAACTGCCGACAGTGACCCCATCATCAGAAAGGCATTGGCGTTGGGTGGCGATGAAGCGATAAGAATCGACGCCGACAGTCAAGACAGCTATTATATTGCCACACAGATTGCCAAAGTAGCACAGGAAGGCGGTTACGATTTGATCTTCACCGGCAAAGAAACCATCGACTACAATGGCTCATCCATAGGTGCGATGATAGCCGAAACGCTTGACCTCCCTTTCATTTCACATGCCGTCAAATTCGATTTGTCGGGTTCCACGGCCACGGTTACCAGAGAGATTGAAGGCGGAGAAGAAGTAGACCAGGCACCATTGCCATTGGTGGTCAGCTGCCAGAAAGGAATGGCAGAAATGCGTATTCCAGGTATGAAGGGCATCATGGGTGCCAGAACAAAACCATTGAAAGTGGTGACGCCTGCTGAAGTGGATACCCTCACCAGCGTGGTTTCCTTTGATCTGCCTCCTGCCAAATCGGGCGTCAAACTGATTTCTCCCGAAACACCGGAAGAACTGGTAATACTGCTGAGCGAAGAAGCCAAAGTCATATAATTTCAATCTCCCGATTCTCATTAAAGCGCTGATGTACGTTTGTTCTTTCGCATCAAAAAACATCAGCCTTCCATCATCAAAAACAAACTTTTACCATGAGCGTATTAGTATTCATCGACCAAACAGAAGGAAAGATCAAGAAGTCATCATATGAAGCGGCCACCTATGCAGCCGATACCGCAAAATTGCTGGGCACCCATGCGGAAGCCATTGTAATTGGCGATTCCACCGAAGACTTGTCGGCATTGGGGCAGTATGGCATTCAGAAAGTGTACCATTGCGCAGGTGCTGATGTCAGCCATCTCGACGCGCAGGTATATGCCCGCATCGTCAGCGAATGTTGTACACAGCATGGCGCTACCGTTGTAGTTTTTTCCGCCAACACTTCAGGCAAAGCCATCGCGCCACGCGTAAGCGTGCGATTGAAAGCCGGACTGGTGGTTGGCGCCATTGCTTTACCCGAAACTTCCAATGGATTTGTAGTGAAGAAATCGGTATTCAGTGGCAAAGCCTTTGCCCATGTGGCCATCAACACTGCAGTAAAAGTGATTGCTGTCAATCCAAATGCCTATACCATAACCAAAACAGAAGGTACCGCCACCGTGGAATCCCTCAGCAATAGCGGCAGTGCCGGCAAAATCAATGTGGTAGCCGTTAATAAAGTAACCGGTGAAATTCCTTTGAGCGAGGCCGAACTGGTGGTAAGCGGTGGTCGAGGATTGAAAGGTCCTGAAAACTGGGGCCTGGTAACCGAGCTGGCCAGCTTACTTGGCGCTGCTACAGCTTGCAGTCGCCCGGTAGCCGATGTACATTGGCGTCCGCACCACGAGCACGTGGGTCAAACCGGACTGGCCATTGCGCCCAACTTGTACATCGCCATCGGTATTTCAGGAGCGATACAGCATCTGGCCGGCGTCAACAGAAGCAAAACGATTGTTGTCATCAACAAAGATCCTGAAGCCCCCTTCTTCAAAGCGGCTGATTATGGCATTGTAGGCGATGCTTTCGAAGTTGTACCTAAAATCATTACTGCTTTAAAGAAATTGAAAGGAATTTCATGATAGATATCATTTATCAACATCACATAAGCCTTTGATACACACAAAGGCTTATTTTTTTTATATTTGTCACCGGAATTAAAATTTCATCTTCATGAAAAAAATAGAGCTCGAAATCGTTGCCTTATCACACAGCATCACCCAAACCCATTCTTACGCAGTTGTGCTTGGAGAGATCAATGGCCTCAGAAGATTACCCATTGTGATAGGCGGATTTGAAGCGCAAGCCATTGCGGTAGCGCTGGAGCGCATGAATCCGAGCCGTCCGTTGACCCACGACCTGATGAAGAATTTCATGCTCGCTTTTAATGTGGACCTGCTTGAAATCATCATCAACGATTTTCAGGAAGGCATTTTTTACGCCAAACTGGTATGCAGCTCCACCAATGACACCATAGAAATCGACTCACGTACTTCAGATGCATTGGCCATGGCGGTCAGATTCGGATGCCCTATCTATACTTACGAAAACATCCTGCAACAAGCCGGTGTACATATCGAAAATGAAGGCGGCAAAACCGAAGCGCCCAAAGTAACGCAAGAGAGCACGGTTGAAAAAGACAATCTCAAGAAAATGAGTTTGAAAGACCTGCAAGTGATGCTTGATGAGGTGCTCGAACACGAAGATTACATCAAGGCCATTGCCATTCGCGACGAATTGAAAGCCCGCGAAAGCCGCTAAGTCTCACACATCAACTCATTTCCACACCATGGTTTCTTTTCCTAATGCCAAAATCAATTTAGGCCTCAACATCCTCGGGAAAAGAGCTGATGGTTTTCATGATCTGCAAACAGTCTTCTACCCTGTTATGCTCAGGGATGCACTTGAATTCATTCCAAATGAAAGCGGTCAGCTTGTTTTTAGCAGTTCAGGATTGGTAGTAGATGGCCACCCTGAAGACAACCTCTGTTTCAAAGCCTATCAGCTGCTGAAGAAAGATTACCCCCAATTGCCCGGCTTGAAAATTCACCTGCATAAACACATCCCTATGGGAGCAGGTTTAGGCGGTGGATCGGCAGATGCAGCCTTCATGCTGAAAATGATCAATGAGCATTTTGAGTTGAAGATGGATGCCGAACGATTGATGCAATATGCGGCTATGCTGGGTAGTGATTGTCCGTTTTTCATTCTCAATAAACCCTGTGTAGCCAAAGGCAGAGGCGAGCGCTTATCCCCTATAGAACTTAACCTTTCGGGATATTCCATTTTGCTGATCAACCCCGGCATCCATATCAATACCGGCTGGGCATTTCGATCCTTGTCTCAACATACCGATGTTGTTCCTGTAGAAGAACTCATCAATTTACCAATAGAAAAATGGCAAGGGTCGCTCTCCAATGATTTTGAAATACCTGTATTTGCCGAATACCCCGAAATCGCAGCCATCAAAGAAAAACTGATCGCTGCCGGAGCCGTTTATGCTTCTATGTCGGGCAGTGGCAGTAGCGTTTTTGGTATTTTCAAATCCAAACCAGTGAGTGATTTTAATTTTCCACAACATTACTTTCAAATCTGGTTGTAAGACTCTACATTTGCGTATCAAAACGAACAAGACCATAACAGCTATTCTCTCCGCCAATCTCGATTTGCTCAATCATCGAGGATAACTCTCTCTACACCCTCTCTTTGCAGAGGGCTGCATCTTTTTGCCTAAGCACCACTTTTAATTATTGCTATTTCTCATTTATCATCTCTTATTATTACATCATGCACAATCCCCTTCACACCTCTGCCAATACACAATATTATCTCGACCTCGAAGAGAAATACGGCGCACATAATTATCATCCATTGCCGGTGGTTTTAAAAAAAGGCACAGGCGTTTTTTTATGGGACGTTGATGATAAAAGATATTTTGATTTTTTAAGCGGGTATTCGGCAGTCAATCAGGGGCATTGCCATCCTGCAGTTGTAGAAGTATTGCAAGCACAAGCGTCTGAATTAACCCTCACTTCCAGGGCCTTTCACAACGACCAATTGGGCGAATATGAAAAATACATCACCACTTATTTCGGCTACGACAAAGTATTACCCATGAACACCGGTGTGGAGGGAGGAGAAACCGCCATTAAACTCGCCCGCAGATGGGGCTATACGGTAAAAGGCATTGAAGCGAATAAAGCCAAGATCATTTTTGCCAGCGGCAATTTCTGGGGAAGAACCATGGCAGCCATTTCTTCATCGACGGATCCGAGCAGCTATCACAATTTCGGCCCTTATATGCCGGGATTTGAAGTGATTCCTTACAACGACCTCTCTGCACTTGAAGCTGCGTTGCAGGACCCTAACGTGGCAGCATACATGTTTGAGCCCATACAGGGTGAAGCCGGCGTGGTGGTACCCGACGAAGGTTATTTAACCGGCATCAGGAATTTATGTTCCCAGTACAAGGTGCTGATGATTGCCGATGAGATTCAAACCGGACTGGCACGCACAGGAAAGATGCTGGCCTGCGACCATGAAAACGTTCGTCCGGACATTTTGATTCTGGGCAAAGCGCTGAGTGGCGGCACATTGCCCATTAGCGCGGTACTGTCCGACGACGAAGTGATGATGACCATAAAGCCGGGTGAACATGGCAGCACTTATGGTGGCAATCCATTGGCTTGCAAAGTGGCCATCGCCGCCTTACAGGTATTGAAAGATGAAAACATGGCCGCCAATGCAGAAGCGATGGGAAATTTGTTCCGTGAAGAATTGTCGAAACTGAATTCGCCTTACATTTCGTGTATTCGTGGTCGTGGACTGCTCAACGCTATTGTCATCAAACACCATAATCCCGATGCCGCCTGGGAACTTTGTCTTGCCCTGAAAGACAACGGACTGCTGGCCAAACCTACCCATGGCGACAAAATCCGATTCGCTCCTCCCTTGATCATCACCGTCGAACAAATCATGGAAGCGGTAAACATCATTGAAAAAAGTCTATCTTGTCTTAATTAATAATTCCCATGGACACTCATCTTCACCACGACCACATCGAGAATCATATGAACAGCTCCGAAATGCTGCGAGACATCGTCATCGGCATGAGCGACGGACTTACTGTTCCTTTTGCGCTGGCGGCAGGACTGAGCGGAGCAGTGCACGACAGCAGCATCATCGTGATTGCCGGGATCGCCGAAATTGCCGCCGGCAGCATTGCCATGGGACTTGGTGGTTACCTGGCCGGCAAAACCGAACAAGACCATTATGCCAGTGAAGTAAAAAGAGAATACGACGAAATTGAAAACCTCAGGCATCGCGAGATTGAAGAAACCAAAGAATTCTTTGCCAGCATTGGTCTCAGTAAAGAGATACAAGACAAGGCTACCGAAGAAATCTCGAGAGACAAAGACCGTTGGGTAGACTTCATGATGAAATATGAACTAGGACTGGAAAAGCCCGATCCCAAAAGAGCCACAAAAAGTGCCATGAACATTGGCCTCTCTTATATCGCGGGCGGCATCATCCCTTTAAGTCCTTATTTCTTCATTAAGAATTCATTTGAGGCCCTGCAATATTCCGTCATCGCCACATTGATTTGTTTATTTCTTTTTGGTTTTTTCAAAAGCAAGATGACCGGCATCAACCCCTGGAAAGGTGCATTGAGAGTAATGCTCATTGGTGCGTTGGCTGCAGGCGCGGCATTTGGTGTAGCCAAATTGATTGGCTAACAAAATCATTTTTTCGACATCACAAAAAACAATTCCGACCCCAATCTGGGAGGCACCGAATTTTGACAAGGCGCCATCTTCTCAATATTGAAAAGTGGAGAAAATAATGATTGGTATTCTGCCGAACTGCCACCAAATGGCGGACTTGAAATGAAATCGCGATCAAACAACACACCAACCAAACAACCATTTTTACAAAGCAACTGGTGCATCTTCTCCGCATACTTTTGCCGAAGATTCGGATTCAATGCACAAAAGAAAGTTTGTTCAACGATGAGGTCGTATGCGCCCGTACAATTGAAAAAATCATCTCTAACCAAAGTAAGTCCAAGACCAACTTGTGCTTTGAATTTGCGAGACAATTTCTCTATCAGCAATGGAGAAATGTCGATGAGTGTAATATTAGTAAACCCATTGGCCAGCAACCATTCTGCTTCGTAGGCATTACCACAGCCAGGGATAAGTATCGCCAGGTTTTTATCTGTAAGCGTAGAGAAAAAATCCACCAATGGTGGCGAAGCGATGCCAAGATCCCAGCCGGTTTGCTGTTCCTTGTATCTTTCGTTCCAGTAATGATTATCTAGTTTTGTTTCCATCTCAATGGGTATTGATGCGATGTTTTGTATTAGAAGCGATATTATGAATATTCCACTCCAGCTTTTTGGCAAAAGGCATCTGCCTGACTTCACAATCCAGTTTTTCACAAATAGCACAGGAAAAATCAAGACAGCCGTCTGAATGGACAAACAGCTCTACCCTGTCACCAAAATGAGAACGCACCAGCAATGCCAGTTCATCAATTTCACGATGCGCTTCATGCACATTAAAATACCAGGGCACAGTGAGATGACAATCGATATGGATCATAGCACCGTACTTGATGATGCGAAGGTTATGCAAGTCGATCCAATTCAATTTGCGGTATTTGTTCAGTACTTCCACCATCTCCCGGATCATGTCTTCATCGGCCTCATCCATCATCCCCGCCACAGAACTTCTGATGATTTTATATCCGGTAAACATGATCAGTACGGCAAATAAAATCGCTACGGCGCTGTCTACCCAAGTGATGCCGGTAACATACAACAATATCAACCCCACAATGATTCCGGATGTCATGTAGGTATCTGCCATCAGATGCTTACCTCCCGAAACCAACGCCAATGAATTGTTTTGGGTGCCATTTTTCACACATACCCAACCTGCAAAATAATTAACAACAGCAGTGCCCCCTATCAGATATATCCCTTTATCCAGTTGATGATAGGTATGTGGCAGATAAATATTAAGTACAGCTTCACGAATCACAAAAATACCAGCCAGGGCAATCAGCAAGCCTTCCACAGCCGCAGTAATGAATTCAACTTTACCATGACCATAAGGATGATCTTTGTCGCTGGGTTTTGCAGAAATATAAAGACTGTAAAGCCCAATGAAACCAGCCACCACATTAACGATACTTTCCAGCGCATCGGTTAAGATGGCCACCGAATGCGTCATGTACCAAGCCCATAGTTTTACTAGAAACAGCAAAACGGAAAGCACTGCGATGTATTTTTGAATTTTAAAATTTTGGGCTGCAGTATTCAAAATTATTTATCATTTGAACTAAAAAATAGGAGTTTCGCCACACAACGCTACGATATGTAAAGATACATATAACTTCTGCTGAATTTGGAATTTGCACCACAAGAAAAGCATGTAAAGCAAGATGGCAAACCTTAATTTTGTGCCACAAAAAATTCCTATATGCATTTCCAACTCACAGAAGAGCAACTGATGATCCAACAAGCGGCACGCGATTTTGCCAAGAATGAATGTCTGCCCGGAGTCATTGAAAGAGACGAACACCAAAAATTCCCCAAAGAACAAATTGAGAAATTGGCCGACCTTGGCTTCATGGGTATGATGGTAAAGCCGGAATATGGCGGATCGGGTATGGATACGGTAAGCTATGTGTTGGCGATGGAAGAAATCAGTAAAGTAGATGCCAGCACAAGTGTATGCATGAGCGTAAACAATAGCCTTGTTTGTTATGGCCTGCAGGAATTCGGAACAGAAGAACAGAAAATAAAATATCTTACTCCCCTTGCCCAAGGCAAAAAAGATGGAGAACTTTATATCGGTGCATTTTTACTCAGCGAGCCCGAAGCCGGCTCTGACGCTACTTCGCAAAGAACCACCGCCGAAGACAAAGGCGACCACTATCTTTTGAATGGCACTAAAAACTGGATTACCAATGGCAATAGCGCCAGTGTTTATCTGGTGATTGCCCAAACAGACGCCTCAAAAGGCAGTCGCGGCATCAATGCCTTTATCGTTGAAAAAAACTGGCACGGCGTGGTTGTGGGCGCAAAAGAAAACAAACTTGGTATCCGCGGAAGCGATACACATACCATCCTTTTTAATGACGTGAAAGTGCCTAAGGAAAACAGAATCGGTGAAGACGGATTCGGATTCAAATTCGCAATGAAAACATTGGCCGGCGGAAGAATAGGCATCGCGTCTCAGGCACTAGGCATTGCTTCAGGTGCTTTCGAACTGTCACTCGCCTATAGCAAACAAAGAAAAGCTTTCGGCACCGAAATCATGAACCATCAGATCATCCAGTTCAAGCTGGCCGATATGGCCACGAAAATTGAAGCCGCCAGATTACTCTGTCTGAAAGCCGCCTGGGAGAAAGATAACGACATCGATTACACGCTCAGCAGCTCAATGGCAAAAGTATTCAGCAGCGAGACCGCCATGTGGACAGCTACGGAAGCCGTGCAAATACACGGAGGCTACGGATTCGTGAAAGAATACCATGTGGAACGTTTGATGAGAGATGCTAAAATCACACAGATTTACGAAGGCACCAGCGAAGTGCAACGCATTGTCATCAGCAGAACGATTTTGAAGTAGGGTTTGGGGTTGTATGCTGGATGCTGGATACTGGATGCTGGATGCTGGATGCTGGATGCTGGATGCTGGATGCTGGATACTGGATGCTGGATACTGGATACTGGATGCTGGATACTGGATACTGGATGCTGGATACTGGATACTGGATGCTGGATGCTAGATACTGGATGCTGGATACTGGATGCTGGATACTGGATGCTGGATACTGGATGCTGGATACTGGATGCTGGATACTGGATACTGGATGCTGGATACTGGATACTGGATGCTGGATGCTGGATACTGGATGCTGGATACTGGATACTGGATGCTGGATACTGGATGCTGGATACTGGATGCTGGATGGTGGATGCTGTGTTTCACCCCGAAATATCGGGACCATCATTTTAAATTTTACATTTTATATTTCATATTTTACATTCTACATTTCCTCGTTACTTTTACCCCTCATGGGATTTCAAAAAGAAAAATATCTTCAGCTCGCTCAAGAAATACAAGACAGTCATGTTACGATAGTGGCTGTTTCCAAAACCAAACCTATAGAAGATTTAAAGGAGGCCTATGATGCAGGCGTCAGGGATTTTGGCGAAAATTATGTGCAGGAGCTCTGCGAAAAACAATTGGCGCTTCCTCAGGATATACGCTGGCACTTCATCGGCCATCTGCAATCCAATAAAGTGAAATACATTGCTCCTTTTGTTCACCTCATTCATGGTGTTGACAGCGAGAAGCTGTTGATCGAGATCAATAAACAGGGTAAAAAACTGAACAGGAAAATCAGCTGCCTTCTGCAGATTTACATCGCAAAAGAAGAAACGAAATTCGGGATGAATGAAGCTGAATTGCGGAGCACATTGAACATCTTGCCCGAACTAGATTACGTGAATGTTTGTGGACTGATGGGCATGGCAAGTTTCAGCGACAATGAGCAAATTGTAGCCTCAGAATTTTCGTACCTGAATGATTTATTTCAAAATTTGAATATTGAACTACAATCCTCCCATCGTAAGATTATTTATTTGAGTACAGGCATGAGTGGAGATTACAAAATCGCTTTGCAACATGGCAGCAATATGATTCGGATTGGCAGCCTGTTGTTTGGCGAAAGAAAATACCATCAATAATATTCCAACTTGCTCTTTTGTGGTTTTTCTTTTACGTACAAAACAATTGTTGATTCTGCCTTACATATTCATATCCGGATTTTCCATCTCAGCACTCCATGAATCTTTCTTATGTGGCTTAGGTGCCTTGAGTTGTTGAGCCGGAGTGGTTTTCATGGCCTTTAATGTTTCAATGCAATTGTCCACTATTTCGCGGGTTGACCTGTCAACAAACTGCGATTTCTTAAATTGCATCACGTTCTTATCCATGTCTTCTGCCACCCAACCTCTGCTCCACCCCATAAAACTGAATGGAGGAAACGCAAAACCGAGATCTGTAAAAAAACACATCATTTGTCCGGCTACTTGCTGTATGTTATCCTGACCGCCGGTGATGATAAAAGAAGCTACTTTATTCTTGATTAGAATTTTATCTTGGATGGTGATTTGATTCTGTACACAATTCAAGCGCTCCGCCATTTTAAAATACAAAGAAGACGGATTGCCCCAGCGTATCGGTGTCGACACCAAAATGATATCGGCCCAGAGAATCATGCTGCGATAAACTTCGGTCATCCCATCGTTGGGATCCATTTCCGTAATACTGCAAGGCCATGTACAGGCATGCATGTGTTGCGAATAATAGCCTTCACAAGTTCTGAATTCAATATCTCTCAATTTAATCAATCGGGTATCCGCGCCATACTTCTCTTTGGCATAATCAAGCGATTTCTCCAGCGCCGCTTCAGAAGTGGAATACCTCGGAAGATTGGGATGAAGATTGGTGGTGGAGATCCCCAATATGTTCAAAGAATTTTCATTCGTCTGGTATTTCAGCTTGATCAAATCTTCCAACACCGAAAGGTCGTGCTGGGCCTTTTTAGCAGGCACAATTGGTTGAGTGCTGATGAACACCTCGCCCTCTTCAATTTTTACTTCATACACCGCTTGCTGGTCGTGGTAGCCCGGAGGCGCACTGCCGGTTTCAATATTGTATTCCCATCCATGCCAGGGACAATTGACATAAACGCCATCATATTTTTCCTCCACCACCCCCAAGCCCAGTGGACCTCCTTTATGCAAACAAGCATTGCTGATGGCCGACAGTTTCCCTTTGTGATGAAACAAAGCCACTTTCGATTTCCCCACGTTCACAATCTTGCTGGAGTTGTCGGGGATTTCATGCAGCGCACAAACTTTTTCAAATGTATTTTCCATATGCAATCAATAAGGTATCAATCTTTCAATGGCGGAAGGTTCTATTTCGAACCATTTCCAGTTTTCCAAAGTAAACAATTTTCCTCTAATACGAACCGGCTCAGCCACGGCAAAAAGCACTTCTTTGTTGATGGGGCGACCATACGAACCCGTGAGTACAGCATATTCCCTCTTGTTGCCATTCATCCAGGTAAGCATCGGCATGATACCACCACTGATACAACGTATGGCACAACTGCGATGTGGTTTGCCTTCACCGGGATTCATCGCACCCAGATAACATTTGGGATCTATGATCTCACCGCTCAACATTGTATCTCCCAACGCTTGAGTATTTTCAATACCCATATCAAATCGCTCTGTAGATTTTTGTATCGAAGCCTGATCATGATTCAGCTGCAAGGCAAACACATCATCCCGATGCAACATCAGCACATCAACGGTTGCAAAAGCACTCTTTGATGCCCCATTGGCCTGCAGCCAATTTTTAATTGTTGATGAAGCGCCAAATTTGTCGGCATTGACCAATGGAAATACTTTCAGCAGAGGTCCTCCATCAGATTTTCTTCCTGCCACCACAGTGATATGCGCAAAAGGTACTGTGCTGATTGCCCCATTCAAATGCTTTACTTGCTCGAAGTTGAAAGATGAATTGGCCAGATGTTCCTGATGAAAAGCAAACAACCATATCAGCATCGAAGACAACAACATGGCAACAGTAACAAAATACAGAACTGATTTTCGGAAAATCAGCGGCACTACCTTATTCCATCCTATGTAAAAAGGATCTTGATTGATTTCCGTTTCTATGTTTTCGTCTAGCCGACAAGGCTCAACCGGAGTGCCTTCCGGAAAAGCGATGGGATTCACCCATACCTTATTTCCTAATACTTTCAAGGCATAGGTGGCCAGCTTTTCTGTGAAGGGCGCCAGAGAGCACCCGTCATGCGGCTGATACTGATAACCGTGCCAGGGACAGGTGATACAACCATCTACAATCTTCCCCTCTCCCAATGGACCTTGCTGATGTTTACAAACATTATGTACCGCGCTCAGTTTGCCGTCGTATTTAAATACAGCAATTCGTTCACCATTTACATTTACCATTTTGGCCCTATCGGAAGCAATCTCTTCAACCTTGCCAACAAATACCCAAACCTGTTCGTCCAGCAAATTCTCTTTTTCATCAAACAGCCGATCTTTTAAAGCAGCCTTCAAGTGCAAAAAGCACAATACCAACAAGCCCATCATCATGCCTGCAAAAAAGAAAATATTATTTTCCAGCTGAATCACGCCAAGCACGATATGCATCATCAACAGCGCATAAGCTATATACACGAGCATGTGCAGCCACTTCCAGATGCGTGGCGTGAGAATGGCCAGCCAGAAATCATGGCTGATGCATGCCATCAGCATTAATATCAAGTAAGCTAAAAATCCAAGCGTCTGAAAAGGAAAAAACAACAAGGAATCGTAATGCAGGTTGGAGGTGAACAATGAAACCAACGGATGCACATTTCCTCCCCCATGAAACCAGAGCAGGGAATAAACCGCATGGACAGAAGCCGTAAAAAACATCATCACACCCAAATGCCGGCGATTGTATAAAAGTGGCAAAAAACGAACATCGAGTCTCGATAAAGGACCAATGGCCAAAATGAAATGCAAGAGCAGTATGGAAAGTAAGCCGAAACAACGGATAATGATGGTAGGCCAAATCAACCGGGGATAGAGCCATGCATTCACTAACGAAAACGAAGTAATGAAGAGAAAAATGAAAGCGACGAAATAAGCGTCATAGCGCTTCTTTTGGCTGTTCCACAAAACGGGGGCATATCTGACACTCATTTCAGGAATTGATTTTGATGAAATGAATACCGGTTCAACACATAAGAAAGCATAAAAATCGTGGTCAGCAAAATAGCCAAGAACAACCAGAGGTAGAAATGATATTTGCGTTGCTTTTTGATCATCTTAATGAATGACTTTCTTTTTAAAAATCAGCAATGGCCAAAGCAAGATCACGCCAGGCAATATCAAAAGCCTGAACCCGAGTGAAGTTCCTCGTGCATTGGCATCGATTTTAGACAGTTTGTAGGCAAGAAAAAAAACAGCAAAGCCCAAGCCTAAAAGCAGATAACCATAAATGATATTGATCCACAGCATGAACGCAGATTGCCTTTCTTAATTGTTAAAAATCTTTTTTCTCAAAGCCGCATCTGCGAAGGATGAGGCTGGTAAAACATAAAAATATAACTTTAAGGCCTAAATTCAACCCATGACAGCTGTTTCTATCTACGAGGAAAAGAAAAAAGCACTGATCTACACCGCTATCATTTGCGGTTTTTTATTGTTACTGTTCATCTTAATCCAATGGAAATCACTTCCGCCATCCGTCCCTGTCATCGACAATCAGATCGAAATCAATCTGGGCAATGAAGATGAAGGCTTTGGCGATGAACAACCGTTGGTGAAAGGCAGCCCATCGAGTGAAAAACAGGAACCCACCTCAACACCACAAGCCACTGCAGCAAACAGCAATCCGAACGAACAGGTGAATCCGGATGAAAATGCAGAAGCGACGGCCGCTCCTATCGAACATCCCGAAAAAAACAACAAGACCAAAACTGACAAGAGTCAACCTGACAAAAAAACACCTACAACTACAACTCCTGTCAAACAAGTCCCCAAACTTACTTACCCCGGTGTCAACAAAGACAAAAATGGCAACAGCACGGAGGACAACTTTATTAATTCTCAAGGGAAAAACCTTAACCATATTGCTGATCATGGAAGCAGAGATGGCGACAAAGATTCTTATGGTGAAAACAAAGGTGGCAGCATAGGTGGGCCAAAAGTCATCAATGGCAACAGAAGAATAAAAGCTATACGTCCCTACAAATTCAATGGCGATCTTAAAAAAGGAACAGTATTAGCGATTGTGATGGTAGATGCCTCCGGCAAGGGAAAATTTGTAGATTTTGCAAAAGGATCTTCAAAAAGAGACCCTGCCTATGTGAGTGCCATCAAAAGCTATCTGAACAATATGGAGTTTGACACTTCCGATGATGAATCGAAAGTGACCGTTCAATTTATTTTCGACGTGAACTGATTCGCCATACCTCCTTGTTTGATTTGTACTTATTTTTACGGCTATGACTTACGAAGCCTGCCTGGACTACTTATATAACCGACTGCCCATGTTTTCCAGAATCGGGGCAGCTGCCTATAAGAAAGACATCCACAATACCATCGCGCTTTGCGAGGCCTTAGGCAATCCACAACAACAATTCAAAAGCATTCATATCGCCGGTACCAACGGCAAAGGCAGCACCAGTCATATGCTGGCCGCCATGCTGCAACAACAGGGCTATACAACCGGTCTTTACACATCCCCCCACATCAAAGACTTTGGCGAAAGAATCAAGATTGACGGCATCATGATTGACAAAAATTTCGTCATCGATTTCACCCAAAAAACAAAAGACATCTGTCAGGCCATCGAGCCATCTTTTTTCGAACTCACCGTGGCGATGGCCTTTTGTTATTTCGCTGGAAAAAAGGTAGACATTGCCGTTATTGAAACAGGTTTGGGGGGAAGACTGGACAGCACAAACATCATCACGCCTATATTGTCCATCATCACCAATGTAGGCTTAGACCATATGAATCTGCTGGGCGATACAGTAGAAAAAATCGCCGTGGAGAAAGCCGGCATCATCAAAGCAGAAATTCCAGTAGTTATTGGCGAAAGCAAAGACAAAACCCGCAGCCTCTTCGAAGAAAAAGCGAAAGCCCTGCAGGCACCTATTTATTGGGCAGAAGAACTTTACACCATCATTAATGCTCAAATTAAATGTGACCATCAATACATCGACATCACCGACAACACCCATCAACATACAGAAACATTCGAACTGGACCTCACCGGACAATACCAGATCAAAAATCTTCGGACGGTGATTGCCGCAGAAAAGATATTACATACCCTAGGTTTTCCTATCGATGAGCAACATGAGAAATATGCATTATCGCATGTGCGCGCACTCACGGGCTTGCGTGGACGATGGGATGTCACGGGTCATGCTCCCACCATCATCCACGATGTGGCACATAACAAAGACGGCATCACACAGGTATTGCAGCAATTGCAATCCACTTACGCACAATCGCACTGGCATTTTGTTTTGGGATTTGTAAACGACAAAGACATCACCGACATCCTCAAACTACTGCCTGCCAACGCCAGTTATTACTTCACCAACGCGCATATAGCAAGGGCATTGCCACATGAACGATTAAGCGCCATAGCAGCAACTTTGGGATTGAAGGGAAAAAGTTACGACGATGTAAATGAAGCGATAGCAGCAGCCAAATTGAATGCACAACCAGAAGATGTGGTCATGGTTTGTGGCAGCTTTTTCATTCTTGCAGAAATCAAAGATTAGCCAGCTTTTCCAGCTGATGTAAGCCATAAAAAACACAAAGCGCATGCATGCTTTGTTTGATGGATCCGTTCAACAGCAATGCTTTCACCTTATCGAGACCCAGCAGATGGATATCGATTTCTTCATTGTGATCAAGGTGCTGGGGGGCGGTTTTCTTTCCGCCTGTGGCGAGAAAAAGATGGGTGAAATTATTAAGCACGCCGGGATTGGCGGCTGTCAGCGATAAATGATAAACTTCGTCGAAAGCATAACCGGTTTCCTCAAGCAGCTCTCTTCTGATGCCATCTACAGGATCTTCTCCCTCTTCAATAAAACCACCCGGTAATTCCAGAATGGTTTCACCTATAGGATGACGGTACTGCGACACCATGATCACCTCGTTGCTTTCGGTGATGGCCATGGCGGTGGCACTGAAAGGCATCTCCACTAAGAAATAAGGATCCACCACCTTGCCTGATGACAAACGATAAGCGTCTTTACGGGCAGTGAAATACGGGTGATGGCTGATGTATTCTGAGGAGATGATTTCGGGCTTCATGGTTGGTTACCAGTTATTTCGTGTACGCGTTGAGGTGATTTGGGCCACATGATGGCGTGAATGCCAGGAATACAATCCAAGGACATACCAAAGGCTCATCTGTTTTTTATACTCAGGATGCATGACCGTGCGTTCGAAATCGATGGGAGTACACGCCGACAACAGCACATGCCAACGCAGATGCAGCGCATGGAGCAATGTAACAGAAACATTCATGGGCACTTGTTGCACATCCTGTGTAATGGACCAGAGATCCTGGTCATATGGCTTGATGATGGGATTGTCTTCGGTCAACGCCAGTTTGCAACGGATGAAGGCATTCATATGACTATCGGCCAGATGATGCACAATCTGATGGATGGTCCAGCCGCCTTCACGATATGGCGTGTTGATTTGTGCTTCGTCCAGATTGACCAACGCATTTTCCAGGGCCTGTGGCAGGAAACGGATATCGAGCAGTCTCTCGCGTAACAGTGTTTCCGAAAAAGGCTGCTCGATATATTTTCCTATGGGATAAATGACAGGGTCCATTATTTTACAACAGCAGGTTTGATGTCATGAAGGGTGATTTCAAAAATCAAAGTTGAATACGGAGGAATTGAACCGCCTGCACCTCTTTCGCCATAACCCAGGTCGTAAGGAATGTACACTTTGAATTTAGCGCCTTTTGTCATCAATTGCACCACTTCGGTCCAGCCTCTGATTACACCACCCAATGGGAATGTGGCCGGCTCGCCTCTTTTAATGGAGTTGTCGAATTCTTTTCCATCGATCAATGTGCCCACATAGTCTACAACCACAGTATCTGCGGCTGTAGGATGCTGACCATTCGCTTCTCCCGGGGTCAACACTTCATATTGTAAGCCACTAGCAGTGGTGATGACACCTGCACGCTTTTTATTTTTTTCCAGAAAATCGACACCTCCAGCCTTTTGTGCCGAGGATTTCTTTTCGTTGAACTCCTGCAATTTTTGCTGTAATGTTTTTCCGCATTGGTCGTTGTTCATGGCTAAAGTTTTATTGTTCAATACATCGTCAAACGCGTGCATCATGGCGCTGAGGCTCAATTCGATGATACCCTGGTCTTTCATATTGGTGGCGATATTTACACCGGCGGCATAACTGAAACTGTCCAATCCGTTTTTCAACTCAACTACGCCCAAAGGCTTTTTATTGGTGGCGGAGGTTGTGGTATTGGTTTTCACCACAGGCTTCGCCAATGGTTTTACCGTTTTGGTGTTTTGAGACCAAACCGCTTGCTGAACACTAAGCAGCGCGGCGCAAAAAAGAATCTTCTTCATGTTTTATTATTGTTTGTATTTTTTTTGATTGAATGATTTAATCTTCTCGCAGGTCGCGGCCGGTCAGATGGATGAAGACATCTTCGAGATTGGCGGCTTTCATCTGCTTGGGTCTTTCAAAACCACTTTCCACCAGTTCGTCGATCATGCTTTCGGGTGTAGCGAGTTTGATGATACGGCCTTGGTCCATAATGGCGATGCGGTCGCACAATTGTTCGGCCTCATCCATGTAATGAGTTGTGATGATGACGGTAGTTCCGGCGGTGCGGATCTCTCTGATCAAATCCCATAGATTTCTGCGGGCCTGAGGATCCAGTCCGGTGGTAGGTTCATCCAGAAATATCACCCGAGGCTTGTTGATCAGCGTGGTAGCAATGGAAAAACGCTGGCGTTGTCCGCCGCTCAGCTCCTTGCTTTTGCTCTTGGCTTTATCTTCCAGATTCACTTTTTTCAACAATGCCATCGCATCCACTTTGTGGTTGTAGAGCCCCGAAAAAAGATCGATGAGCTCCAGCAAATTCAATGCGGGATAGAACCCTGAGGTTTGCAACTGAACACCAATGATCTTCTTGATAGCGGCAGGTTCTTTATCCAGGTCGTAACCATCCACATGGATACTGCCGGCTGTTTTCTCTCTTAAAGTTTCGATGATTTCCAACGTAGTTGATTTTCCGGCACCATTAGGACCCAACAGTCCAAATATCTCACCTTCGAATACGTCAAAGGAAATGCCTTTCACCGCTTGAAAGTCACCATAATTTTTCACCAGGCCTTTTACTGATATGATGGGTTGTGGCATAATGGTAGAAGTATGTCACCCCTGCGGGGTTTAGATGTTATAGCAATGACACCCCTTTGGGGTTGATTGATTTTGTTTGTGTTAGAATAATGTCACCCCTTTGGGGTTGATTGATTTTGTTTGTGTTAGAATAATGTCACCCCTTCGGGGTTGATTGATTTCGGTTATCTTAGAATAATGTCACCCCTTCGGGGTTGATTGATTTTGGTTGTCAAAAAAAAATGTCACCCCTTCGGGGTTTTCTTTGATGCGTGGGTTCCTTGCGATTCAGTTTGCCCCCTTGGCATTAACACACTAGTACATTGGCACATTATCACACTATCACATTAACACACTAGCAAACTAGCACACTAGCACACTAACCCATCATCAAATTATCAAACCAGCTATTTATGAATTCTCCAGTTCTTCCATCATCAGCTTGCTGCCTACAAAGAAAGGCGTTCGCTGATGCACTTCCGTGGGCTGAATTTCAAGAATTCGCTGTTGTCCGTCGGTGGCTTTGCCACCTGCAATTTCCATGATAAATGCGAATGGATTACATTCATAAAGCAAACGCAATTTCCCTTTGGGTCTGTCGGTGGTACCGGGGTACATAAAAATTCCGCCTTTGATCAAGCTGCGATGTACGTCTGCCACCATACTGCCGATGTAACGTTGTGTATAGGGGCCTCCTGTCTCGGTTGTCTTTTGCTGACAAGCGGTGATGTATCTTTTTACTTTTTCGTCGTAACGGAAATAATTGCCATGGTTGACGGAATAAATCTTTCCGGTTGGAGGGCATTGGATATCGGGATGACTAAGAGTAAATTCTCCGATGGACTGGTCGAGCGTAAAGCCATTGGCACCTCTTCGGGTGGCGTAAACCAGCATGGTAGAAGAACCATAGATCACATAACCGGCGGCCACTTGTTTTAAACCTTGTTGCAGAAAATCGGCTTTGGTGGCCGGCTTTCCCAATTCGCTCACCCTTCTGAAAACACTGAAAATGGTACCTATCGAAACGTTCACATCTATGTTTGTACTGCCATCCAATGGATCGAAAAGGCAAACGTATTTGGATTGATTGCTGATTTCGTCGTCAAACACTACAATATCATCCATCTCTTCGCTGCCGATACCGGCGCAACTGATGCCATGACGCAACACTCCCATGAATTGATTGTTGGCAAAGATGTCGAGTTTCTTTACTTCCTCTCCCTGAATATTGGTGGTACCATGATCACCCAGTATGTCTACCAAGCCGGCTTTGTTTACTTCCACATGCACTCTTTTGGCGGCAAGACCGATATCGCGCAGCAGTCCGGCCAACTCTCCTGTGGCATTGGGAAAATCCCTCATCTGTTGTATGGTGAATTCGTCGAGTGTCTGAATTTTCCGGTTGATGTTCATAAATCTTTTCTGGTTTACCGATAACGAAGTTAGATTTGCAGCTCAAATGTAACGCTTATTATCAGTTTTTTACCGATTGAAAGATTGATATTTGGCGCCCATCATCCCAACCAAAATTTTTCAAAAGTGAAAGTTTTCAAATTTGGCGGTGCCAGCATCAGCACACCCGAGCGTATGCAAAACACGGCCTCCATCATCCATCGCTTTCAGGGCGAGAAATTAATGATTGTGATCTCCGCCATGGGCAAAACGACCAATGCACTGGAAGCCGTAACTCACGCTTTTGTGGCAGGGAAAACCCAAGAAGCTTTGCAGCTTTTTGAGCAAATCAAACAACAACATCTCGACATCCTCAAGTACCTCAATCTTATTCATTGGCAGGAAGCCGAATATCAGTTGAAAGATTTGTTCACCGAAATAGAATGGTTGCTGCACGACAAGCCGGTAAGACATTTTGATTACTATTACGACCAGATTGTTTCCTGCGGAGAACTATACAGCACAGCCATCATGGCGCAGCTGATTAAAGAGAAAAATACAAAATTGAAATGGTTGGATGTAAGAGACTTTTTAAGAACCGACAATAATTTCAGGGACGCGGGCATCGACTGGAGCTTTACCGCACAGCGACTGCATGAAGTGGTGGTACCGCTTTTTGACTCCTGCGATATTCTCATCACACAGGGATTCATCGGCGCCACCGATGAAAACGAGAGTACTACTTTAGGCCGTGAAGGCAGTGATTTCAGCGCTGCCATTTTTGCCAATCTGCTCAACGGAGAATCGGTAACCATTTGGAAAGATGTGGAGGCGGTGATGAGCGCTGACCCCCGAAAATATCCCGAAGCCGTGATCATTCCCAGCCTCAGTTTCACCGAAGTGATCGAAATGGCTTATTATGGTGCGCAGGTCATCCACCCCAAAACCATCAAACCCCTGCAAAACAAAAACATTCCATTGATGGTAAAGAGTTTTATCGACCCCGATTTGCCGGGTACCCTCATCAGTGCAAAGTCCAATAAAAACCTCCCTCCCATCATCGTAAAAAAAGAGCAACAGGTGCTGGTGCAATTTCGCTCCAAAGACTTTTCATTTGTAGAAGACCGGCCTGCTCAACACTTACAGGATCTATACCGCAGCATTAAAACAAAGCCCAACATCTCGCAACATACCGCCATCTCACTCCTTTGTTGCTTCGATGATCATCCCGAAAAAATAGACGCGCTGGCCATGGAAGCTTCTGCGCTTTTTGATGTGGCCATGGAGAAAAACCTTACACTGCTGACCATCAGACATTTCGACCCACAAACATTACAGCAACTGACAGCAGGTAAAACCATACTGCTCGAACAAAGAACCACAGAAACGGTTCAGTTGGTGATGAGATAATTTCAGTTGATATAAAACAAAAAAAACGGTAAAGTCCGAAAACTTTACCGAATGAAAATTCATTTGAATAGCTATCAGTTGATCACATAATCGCCTTTACGATTGACCATGATGATAGGCAGATTTTTATTTTTTTCAAAGTGATCGAAAGCGATTCTGATGTTTTTGTTGAAATGCTGTAAATAAGGATTGTCCTTGATGGCATTATTGAGATAATTCAGCGACGTGGCATTGGTGTATCTAACCGGGAAAATATGCACGGGGATAAATTCCTGACCCTGATTTTTAGCGGCTGCGGCAATCACATACAACTCTTCGATGGGCTCATCGCTGATGGCGATGCAGCCGGTGGAAACACAATTGCCATGAATGTAAATGGAACCGCCCGGACGAACCGAATCGCTGAGAATACGATCGGAAGCGTTGGGATAATTGATGCCTAAAGAAAGATGGTAATTGCTGTTGGGATTGAATTCATTGATATGATAAAAACCTTCCGGTACCTGATAATCGCCCTCCATTCTTTTAGGGCCCATGGTTCCGCTCTGCATGCAGATTTTGTAGGTTTTGAATAATTTGAATTGAGTGCTGGTGTCTTCTTTCACCCAAACTTCCAACTGACGATCATATTTGAAAGTGCGGATATAAATGGCTTCCGGAGGCCAGTTGAGGTGCTGACGCTGAAATTGTTTCATTACCGAATCTTCTGTACGGGAAAGCAAAGCAGCCATGCGGTAGAGCGGTTTATTGTCGCCCCAAAAAGCATTTTGAGCTAATACCGTAGCGGACATCAGCAAAAAAAGTGTAAATAAAATGGAGTTTTTGATTGAACTGCTTTTCATAACAGATATAGAACGAAGCGGAAGTCAATTTATTTTGTAAAAATATCTTTTTTCACAAAAAAAACGCTTCCGCTTCTTTACTTTAACATATTTGAGATGATTATCAGAGGTTTCCTCTCAGTTCCTGCTCTCTTTCCAAGGCTTCAAACAAGGCTTTGAAATTGCCTTTCCCAAAACTCAAGGCTCCTTTTCGCTGAATAAATTCGAAGAAAAGTGTCGGGCGGTCTTCGAGTGGTTTGCTGAAAATCTGCAACAAGTATCCTTCATTATCACGGTCAATCAAAATACCCAGTTCGCGAAGTGGCGCCAGATCTTCATCAATTTTACCCACCCTTTCCAGCACTTCATCATAATAACTGGAGGGTATTTTCAGAAACTCTACGCCCCTTCTTTGTAATTCAGTTACTGTTTCAATAATATTATCGGTAGCAATGGCGATATGTTGCACGCCTTCTCCATTGTAAAATTCTAGATATTCCTCTACCTGACTTTTCTTCTTTCCTTCGGCGGGTTCGTTGATGGGGAATTTTACATAGCCGTTCCCATTGCTCATCACCTTACTCATCAATGCAGAATACTCAGTAGAGATATCTTTATCGTCGAAAGACAAAATATTTTTAAAGCCCATCACATCCTGGTAAAATTTCACCCAGGGATTCATCTGGTTCCATCCCACATTGCCTACGCAATGATCTACATGTTTCAAGCCCACTGTTGTCGCACGACTTCCGCCTTTCCATTCGCGAAACCCAGGCATAAATAAGCCTTTATAATCTTTGCGTTCAATAAACAAATGTACTGTATCGCCATAAGTATGAATACCGCTCATCACCACACGCCCATGATCATCCGACAACACAACAGGTTCCATATAAGAATTACCACCTCTTGAGGTGGTTTGCTTCCAGGCATCTGCTGCATCATCCACCAGCAAAGCCAATACTTTCACACCGTCTCCATGCTTGTAAATATGATCGGCTATGGCATTGTTGGTGCGCAAAGGTGTAGTGAGCATGAAAGTGACTTTCCCCTGACGAATCACATAACTCACTCTGTCCATGAGCCCAGTTTCCGGTCCGGCATAAGCCACCGGCTGAAAACCGAACGCAGATTGATAAAAATAGGCTGCCTGCTTGGCGTTTCCTACATAAAATTCGATATAATCTGTTCCATGCAAGGGAAGAAAATCGGCGGTTTCCACTGCATGATTTTCAGTGGCTATTGAAGTTGTAGACATGAGTTGAAGTTTTGATGGTGTGCTAAGAACGTCCAAAAGTAAAAAATCAATGGTAGATATTCAAAAAAGAAGGTTGAGGCAGTTTAACCGCTATTTGGCCGAATGGAATTATCTTTGGCCCCGATGAAAAAAGTTGGCATTTTAGGAGGAGGACAATTAGGCAGAATGTTGCTTCAGGCTGCAGCCAACTACCCTGTCATCACCCATGTGATGGAAAATGACGCCCACTGCCCTTCGGCCCATCTTTGCCATCATTTTACCAAAGGCAACATCACTGATTTTGATGACGTTTACCAATTTGGCCAAGGTCTTAATGCGCTCACCATTGAGATTGAAAACGTGAACATAGAGGCGTTGGAAAAGCTGGAGGCGGACGGTGTTTTGATTATTCCTCATACGGCTTCACTGCGCATCATCAAGAGTAAGATCGCACAAAAGAATTTCTATAAAGAACATCAGATTCCGAGCAGCGAATTTGTGGTCACCCAATCCTTACAAGAACTGCAACAGCACGAATATTTTTTACCTGCGGTCCACAAACTATCTAGCGGTGGATTTGACGGCCGAGGTGTACAAATCATCAACACAAAAGAAGAGCTCAGTAAGTGCTTCGATGCGCCTGCCGTATTGGAAAAAAAAGTGGCGGTACATAAAGAAATCGCGATGATGATCGCCGTTTCCACTACAGGCGAAACCGCTATTTATCCGGCAGTGGATATGGTATTCGACCCTTCACTCAATTTGCTGAGTCATCAGATTTGTCCGGCCGAATTGCCTCAGCAAGTTTTATGGAAAGCCGAAGCCATTGCCCTCAGTGTGGTAAAACACCTGAAAAGTCCGGGTTTGTTTGCTGTTGAATTGTTTACTGATGTCAGTGGCAATGTTTGGGTCAATGAAACCGCACCAAGGGTACACAACAGCGGTCACCACACCATCGAGGGCAATTACAGCAGCCAATTTGATATGCTTTGGCGCATTTTGCTCAACTATCCGCTTGGCAACACTTCTATTCTTTTACCCTCCGCATTAATCAACTTGCTGGGTGAAGAAGGGCACCACGGTGAAGCCGCTTATGAAGGACTCCATGAAGTGCTGGCGATGGACAATGTGTTTGTGCATATCTACGGAAAAACCATCACCAAACCCGGAAGAAAAATGGGGCATGTAACCGTGATCAGTGCTGAAAAACAAGAACTGTTGCACAAGGTGAACAAGATCAAGCACGGACTGAAAGTAGTGAGCCATTCTTAGTGCCCATTGGCCTTCAAACTTGAACGCTTAAACTATAAACTCCTTATATGTCTCCATTAGTTTCAATCATCATGGGCAGCGAAAGTGATTTGCCTGTGATGAAAGCCTCCGCTGAAATTCTTACAGCTTTTGGCATTGCCAACGAATTGACCATTGTTTCTGCTCATCGCACCCCAGAACGTATGCGCACATTTGCATTGGAAGCGGCTGGCAGAGGCGTCAAGGTAATCATTGCGGGTGCGGGTGGCGCGGCACATCTGCCCGGCATGGTGGCATCTTATACCACCTTGCCCGTTATCGGAGTGCCTGTAAAATCATCCAATTCCATCGACGGATGGGATTCGGTGTTGTCGATTTTGCAAATGCCTTCCGGCGTTCCTGTAGCCACTGTAGCTTTGAATGGAGCAAAAAATGCAGGCATTCTGGCCGCCCAGATCATCGGCACGTCAGATGCCGCAGTTGCCCAAAAACTGGCTGATTATAAAAAAAGCCTGGAAGAGCAAGTGATGGACATGGTAAAGAGAGTATGATGGAAATTCGACTACAGAAACTTTGGGCTGTTAAAACTTTCCAAAACCACCAAATTCCCACCAAGCAAAATCATAATCCCCCTATTAACCCCTATTTTCGCGCCAAATTAATCATCAATCATATGTCGAAACTTAAACTCCTGTTTATTTTAGTATTCGGCGCCGCAGGTGCTCAGGCACAAAAAGTGGCGTTTACCGAATATGAACTCAAGAACGGACTTCATGTAGTCCTTCACCAGGATAACAGCGCACCCGTTGTGGCTGTATCCGTCATGTATCATGTGGGCAGTAAAAATGAAAAGACCGACCGCACTGGTTTTGCGCACTTTTTCGAACACCTGTTGTTTGAAGGAAGCGACAATATCAAAAGAGGTGAGTTCATGAAAATCGTGAGCAGCAATGGTGGTCAAAACAATGCCAATACCACACAAGACAGAACCTTCTATTACGAAGTATTCCCTTCCAACCAATTGGAAACCGGCATGTGGCTCGAGAGCGAGCGCATGATGCACCCGGTGATCAATGAAATTGGGGTGAAAACGCAGAACGAAGTGGTTAAGGAAGAAAAAAGAATGAGGGTTGACAATCAGCCTTATGGCAACTTTCTTACCGAAGTGATGAAGCGTCTGTTCACCAAGCATCCTTACAACTGGGTGCCCATCGGCAGCATGGACCATCTGGATGCCGCCACATTGCAGGAGTTCATCGCCTTCAACAAAAAATATTATGTACCCAACAACGCCGTATTGGTGATTACGGGTGACATCAATATCGAAAAAACAAAAAAACTGGTAGAAGCTTATTTTGCCGATGTGCCCAAAGGCGCTCCTGTTGAGAAAGTAAACGTACAAGAAGAGCCCATCACCCATGAAGTGGTGGATACCGCTTATGATGCCAACATTCAAATCCCTGCTATCATGTCGGCTTACAGAACTCCAGGTATGACCAGCAAAGAATCTGCCGCACTTGAACTGGCCTCCAGCGTACTCAGCAATGGCGCCAGCAGCCGTATGTATAAGAAAATGGTGGATGACAAGAAAAACGCACTGCAGGTGGGTTGCTTCAATTATGCCTTGGAAGATTATGGCGCTTATATTTCTTATGCTCTTCCTAACAACGGAACCGCATTGGATACTTTATTGAAAGATATGGATGATGAAATTGTGAAACTCCAAAACAATTTGATCAGTGAAAACGAATTCACCAAAATCCGAAACCAATACGAGAATGATTATGTAGGCAAAAATGCCAAAGTATTGGGCGTGGCCGAAAACCTCGCAGATGGTTATACCTTCCACAACAAGAACACCAATCACATCAACGAAGAACTGGATGAGATCAGAAAAGTAACCCGCGAAGACATCCAGCTGGTCGCCAAAAAATACCTCAACCGCAATCAGCGTGTGGTGGTATATTATCTCCCTAAAAAATAATCATTCATCTCTTACATAAATCACTGAACGATGAAAAAAATCATTTATCTCTTCACTGCGCTGCTGCTGACACTCCATTTGGGTGCGCAGACAAAAATCGACCGCAGCAAACAGCCTCAGCCCGGCCCGGCTCCATTGATCACCATCAAAGATCCGGTAATCTTCAAACTGCCTAACGGCATCACGGTTTTGGTGGTGGAAAACCACAAACTTCCTAAAGTAAACGCTTCATTGAGCATCGACAGAGGTCCTTTTGTTGAAGGCAGCAAAGCCGGTGTGAGCGAAATCATGGGACAAATGCTGAGTGAAGGCACTACCCTTACTCCCAAAGACAAATTTGATGAAGCCATCGACGAAATGGGCGCCAATGTTGGCTTCAGTGCCAATGGCGGCTATGCATCGTCGTTGACCCGTTATTTCGGTAAAACTTTCTCCATGATGGCCGAAGCCATTCAGCACCCTGCCTTTCCTGCAGCCTCTTTCGAAAAAATCAGATCGTTGAAACTCACCGGTCTCAAATCGAGCGAAAAAAGTGCATCTGCCATTTCGGGAAGAGTAGTAGGCGCTTTGGCTTATGGCAAAACTTCGGCACAGGGCGAATTCGAAACCGAAGAATCCATCAAGGGTTTAACTATTGATGACATAAAAAATACCTATAAAGAAAATATCTCCCCTTCCCGCTGCTATCTGACTTTTGTAGGCGACATCACTCCGGATGCGGCAAAAGCCTTAGCTACAAAAGCTTTTGGCAATTGGAAAGGCAAAAAGATTGAATTGAGCGCTATTCCCAATGTTGAAAATCCGGCGACTACTGAAATTGATTTCGTTGATTTGCCTACGGCAGTTCAGGGCGAAATCACAGTGGGCAACCTGATCAACAATCCACTGAGCAATCCTGATTACCATGCATTGGCCATCGCCAACCAGATTTTGGGAGGTGGTGCTGAAAGCAAATTGTTCATGAACCTTCGCGAGAAACATGGCTTCACTTATGGCAGCTATTCCAGAGTAGGCAACGGTCGTTTCCAGGCACAGTTTACCGGCTCTGCGCAAGTAAGAAGCGAGAAAGCCGACAGCGCTGTGGCAGAGATGATCAACGAGATCAACAACATGCGCAATGGCAACATCACCGAAGAAGAACTGAAGAATGCCAAAGCTAAATACAATGGCAGCTTTGCACTGGGCATGGAAGATCCTGAGAAAACCGCTCAGTACGCTTCCAACATCCTCATCAACAATCTTCCCAAGGATTACTACAGAACCTTCCTGCAAAAAATCAATGCGGTAACTGTTCAGGATGTACAACGCGTTGCTAAAAAATACATGGAAACCGGCAAAAGCCGTATTGTGATCGTAGGCAATGGTAGCAAGATCATTCCAAACCTTGCGCGTCTTGGTTACCCCGTGAAGAAATTCGACAAATACGCCAATCCGGTGGTGGAAAAACAAGCCGACAACAGCATCAAAGAAACTGAAAAGAATTCCGATCCCGTATCTGCGGCCAGCATCGTGGAATCTTTCCTGAAAGCCTGTGGCGGTAAAGATGAATTGAAAAAAGTGAACAGCGTCAAAGCCTCATTCACCATGGAACTGATGGGCAGAAATTTTGAAGGCGTAGACATCAAGATGGCACCCAATAAACATTACACCGAAGTGAAGATGGGTGAAATGAAGGTGATGCAATCCGCTTTCGACGGCACCAAAGGATATCGTGCGCAAATGGGACAAAAAGCCGAAATGGACGAGAAAGAAATCAAAGAAGCCAAAGATGATAAATTCATCATCGGTCAACTAGGCTACATCTCCGCCGATTATCAACTTTCATACCTCGGACTGGGTAAAGTAGGTGAAGAAGAATGCTACAAACTTAAAGTGGTAGCACCCAGCGGTAAAACCAGTGTAGAATATTATGCAGTGAAATCTGGTTTGCTCTTGCGCACCGAAAGCACTGTAGATGCTCAGGGCACCGAAATGACCATCACTGTCGACATGAAAGATTACCGCAAAGTAGGCGCGATCATGATTCCTTATTCAGTAACTCAGTCTGTGGGCGAACAAGAGTTCACCATGAACATGACTGATGTAAAAATCAATGAAGGTGTAACTGACGCCGATTTCAATCAGTAATCAATTGCTCTGCATAAAAAAGCCATGATCGATTCGGTCATGGCTTTTTTTATGGTTGCAGACTGATGCAACAAAACTGTTGTTGCATACCCTTTGAATGTAGATAGAGTTGCTCCATCAGCGCTTCCCCCCAACGGGCATGGTAGGTAAAATAATTATCGATGCGCTCTTGTAAAATACCATCAGGATAAAGACGCCTTTTAATTTTTTCAATCTGGCGCACCTCAGCCTCATGCTTTTTTACCAAAGCCTTTTCCATTTTCTTTTCCAGCTGATCGAGGCGGTACAAAGCCTTGTGCAGCAAGGCGCCGGTATGCTTTTCCAGGGTAACATCTATATCCGACGTGCGGTTTTTGATTTGCTGATAAACCTGCGACAATTGCGTTTTCTCTTCACGTAAATCAGCATGGAGTTTTTCATTTTTGGTCAGCCAATACCTGACGATATTTTCTTCAGATTGAAAAAAAACCTCAGCTGCCAAACCAAGCTTGTTCATTTTCGACAGCACTGTATCTTCGAGCAAACTAAACGAGTTACGAAGCAAGAGCACAGGAAAAGGAACGGCCGACTTCTCAAACACACGTTTCAATTCGAGCCAGTAGGCCAGTTCTCCACCGCCACCGATGAAGGCTACGTTGGGTAAAATCATCTCCTGAAATACGGGACGCAGAATCACATTGGGACTAAACCTTTCGGGATGCGCATGAAGTTCCTCCATCATTTCCTGCTCACTGAAACGCATAGCCGTTCCATGCACCACAAAATCATCGCCCTGTTTTTCAATACGTGCCCTGATATCATCTTTGAGATAAAAAAGATTGATATCCCTGCCCTTCACCTGAATCTTATAGGCTTGAGGAAAAGCATCAATCGTTTCTGCAACAGCTTGATGAGAAAAATGAGCAGTCAGCTCGCGCTGAGCAACCGGAATGAATATTTTTTTCAAATCCGCATGGTCGGGAAGCAATACCAATAAACCATAGTCTGCAAACAATTCATGCACCAGATGAAATGTAGCCTGCTCAATGGTTCGGCCCGGCTGGTAAGCGTTGCGCAATTTGCTCATCGCCTCTTGACCAAAAGGCTCTACACCAAGCTGTCCTTCCATCCGGTCGATAATATTGAGTAATGCCGCATCCACTTTCATTCTGCCTACCGCACCTTGCTGAGCGGTCTCCCACTTGTATTTTTCGCCATTGACAACAACCTCTCCCAGCTCATCCAGGTCCGCATCTTCCGAACCCATGTAATAAACAGGAACGAAGTTGGCCTCTTTCATTTCAGCCTTCAACTCTTCCGCCAGCTTGCAGGCATGTAAGATTTTGTAAATGAAATAAAGATGGCCGGTAAAAATATTGGGCTGATGCGCCGTACAAATGGTGAAGGTATTGTCTTGCGCAAGCAGTTGGATATTGGCATTAACCTTTTCGTTAGTTTTCACCTGCGAGTACTGTTGGGTAAGTACTTCTGTCAGCAATACCCTGTTGATGTTTTGATTTTTTTTAATCGCCATCGCGTCTATAATGCCTTTTTCATCGGGGCGATGCGTATAAAACTGACGAAGCTTTTCATCGTCTTGCAGATAATCGGCTACCAAAGCAGAGAAGGCGCCAACAGAAGCGTAAGGATGATATGTTGCGTTAGTTTTTATAAAAAGATTTTGTATGGAAGAACATTTTAAAAAAGATCACTATAACAAGTAATCAACTCTTTCAGCAGAGTTCGCCTTCGAGATCGTAATCATAAGCTTTGGTGATTTTCACCTGCACAAAATCACCCGGCTTCAATTTCTTATCGGTGTTGATGATCACTTCATTGTCTACCTCCACACTATCGAATTCGGTGCGGCCCAGATAACGACCGGCTTCTTTTTTATCCACCAGCACCTTGAAAATCTTGCCTACTTTTTCCTGATTTTTCTCCAGACTGATTTCTTGTTGCACTTCCATGATTTCCTGTGCGCGCTCTTCTTTTTCTTCGGCAGAGATATTGTCTACCAAAGCATGAGCGGCAGTTTGCTCTTCGTGACTGTAAGTGAAGATGCCCACCCTGTCGAAGCGCATTTTTTGTAAAAAGAGTTTCAGCTCTTCCACATCTTCACGGGTTTCGCCGGGGAATCCGGTAATCAATGTGGTGCGCAAACAGATGTCTGGTAGCTGCTGCCTGATATCATGCACCAGCTGCTCCATTTCCTCACGGGTGATCTGACGCTTCATGGCATTGAGCATGTTGTTGGATGCATGCTGCAAAGGCATGTCGAGATAATTGCAGATGTTGCTGCGTTCTTTCATCACCTCAATGATTTCCATCGGAAACTTCGAAGGATAAGCGTAATGCAGGCGGATCCATTCCAATCCTTCCACATCGGCCAACGCATGCAATAAACGCGGCAGTTCTCTTTTCTTGTAAATATCCAATCCGTAATAGGTGAGTTCCTGTGCGATGAGCATGATTTCTTTCACGCCTTTTTTCACCAGCGACTGCGCTTCACTCACCAGCGATTCAATGGTACGACTCACATGCTGACCACGCATCAGCGGAATGGCACAAAATGTACAGGTGCGATTGCAGCCTTCACTGATTTTCATGTAGGCGTAATGTTGAGGAGTGCTCAACAGCCGCTCTCCCACCAATTCCGTTTTATAATCGGCTTCAAATTGTTTCAGGATCAAAGGCAGTTCCATGGTACCGAAGTACGCATCCACTTCCGGAATTTCTGTTTCCAGATTGTTGCGATAACGTTCACTCAGACAACCGGTAACAAATACTTTATCGAGCTTTCCTTTTTTCTTCAATTCCACATGATCGAGAATCGTGTTCACACTTTCTTCTTTAGCCTTGTCGATGAAGCCACAGGTGTTGATGATGACGATATTGTGGTCTTTCTTTTTGTTTTCGTGTACTACGTCAATATCATTGGCCAGCAGCTGTCCGCTGAGCACTTCACTGTCCACCATGTTTTTACTGCAACCCAGGGTAATGATGTTGACCTTGTCTTTTTTTAATGTCTTTGTCTTCATAATAGAATGCGCAAAGTTAATGAAACCGATGTTTACAGCAGGATTCTGTTAGTGGTTCGTAACAAATTGAAATTCGACAGGTTCAGTCCAATCATTGTTCACAAAAAAATGTACTTTAGCGCCCATGACAGCCGATGCCGGACAGCCCCTGAAAATAGCCCTCCTTGACCTTTATGAAGGCGTTGCCAACCAAGGCATGCGCTGTATCCGAGAGATCATACATCAGTTTGGCACCGAAAACAACATTCCGGTTCTATTAGAAGAATTTGAAGTGCGTATCCGGCAGGAAATACCCTCCCTCGATTTTGATATCTATATTTCAAGTGGTGGCCCCGGTAGCCCCATCGACAGTGAAGGCAGTGAGTGGGAAAACAAATATTTCGATTGGATCGGCAACCTTCTGCAGTACAATTCCACTAACGACACCAAGAAACATGTGCTTTTCATCTGCCACTCCTTCCAATTGGCTTGTCGTTATTTTGGATGGGCTACGGTGAACAAAAGAAAGAGCACCGCCTTTGGCGTTTTTCCTGTGCATTTTTTAAATGATGCCATGAACGACCCCATCTTCAAGGGACTTAATGATCCTTTTTATACTGTGGACAGCCGCGACTACCAAGTGATACAACCACAGCTGCACAAGATCTATGAAAGCGGCGCTGAAATTTTAGCCATAGAAAAAGCCCGTCCGCATGTACCCTACGAAAGAGCGGTGATGGCCATCCGCTTCAATGAATACATGATTGGCACGCAGTTTCATCCCGAAGCCGATGCGCCTGGCATGCTGCAATATCTGCTCTCGGAAGAAAAGAAAAAAACGGTAATCGACAACCATGGCGAAGAAAAATGGCGATCGATGGTAGAACAACTCAACGATCCCGAAAAAATCATGCACACCTATCACCATGTGCTGCCCAACTTTCTGAAAAACGCGATGCCGCATCATTTACATCCTTAAACTACTGTCCATGATAGCCGATTTACGCCAACAGTTCAACCAGCAGTTTACCGAAGCCAAATACCAGGACTATCTGCATCAGATCGACAAGTTTCATCCCGGCTCACTGGAATTCAGAGTGGCCGAAACGCCGGTATTTGTGCCCCGCCATTTCAAACAGCAAATGCTCGAGGCCTGCAACGACATCGTCGGCCTAATTGAGCATCCCGAGTTCAGGGAACTTACCGAAAGAAGCATTCCGGAAAAATACAGAATGGCCGGAGAGGAAGAAGAAGCGGAGATGATGGTGTTTGATTTTGGGATTTGTAAAAACAAGGAAGGAGAACTGGAACCACAGCTGATTGAGATGCAGGGATTCCCTTCATTATTCGCTTATCAGATGCAAAACGACGTCATTACCCGGAGCTATGCCAATGTACCCGAGCCATTCAGCGCTTATCTCAACAATTTTGATAAAGATCAATACACTGCTTTACTCAAGGATTTGATTGTAGGCGATGAAGCACCCGAACAAGTGATCTTATTGGAAGTATATCCCGAGCAACAAAAAACCAGAATTGATTTTCATTGCACCGAACAACTGCTGGGCATTCCCACGGTTTGTGTCACAAAAATATACGCCAAAGACAACCGGCTTTTCTATTTGCAAGGAGATCGGGAAATCCACATCAAGCGCATCTACAACAGAGTCATCTTCGACGATCTGGAGCAAACGGGCGCCCAGCTTTCGTTTGATTTGAAAAAAAACTACGCGGTGCGATGGATCCCCCACCCTCACTGGTTTTACAGGATCAGCAAATTCACGCTGCCGTTTATCGCTCACCGTTATGTGCCTGCAACCTTCTTCCTGCACGAATTGAAAATGCCTGTCGACCTTGAGCATTATGTACTCAAACCCTTGTTCTCCTTTGCAGGACAAGGTGTAATCATCGACGTCACACAAGAAGACATCGACAAGATCACCGACCCGGAAAACTGGATACTGCAGCGCAAAGTGGAATATGCCGATGTGATTGCAACCCCCGATGGTCCCGCCAAAGCAGAAATCAGGCTGTTTTTTTTCAAGAAAAAAGATTGGCCTCGCCCCATCGCTATTCACAATCTCGCCCGGCTCAGCAAAGGCAAAATGATTGGCACGCGCTACAACAAAGACAAAACCTGGGTGGGCGGCACGATCGCTTATTTTGAGCATTAAAAAAGCCCACTCCGATTAAGGAGCAGGCTCGGAATATGTTTGACAAATACAATGCGTTTAATAGTTTCAAAAGGTTTCAAAAGTTGAATTCATGACTCATCCTCTGAAACCTTTTGAACTTATTGAACCTTTTAAACTTAATATTTGACTACCCTCACCGTCTTAATCTTTTCCCCTTCTCTCACTTCCACCATATATACACCGGCTTTCAAATCGTTACCAAAAGCAATTGTTTGATTGGGCGCCACCACAAATGAACGAATCAAGCGACCTTGCACATCCGTTATTTTTACTTGTATTTCATATTTGGCAGCCGTTATCACCTGCATATTGAAAGCCGTAGTAGTAGGATTCGGATATACTGCTACCTCCATATTTTCATTGCCCGGCAACTTGTAGTTTTTTAGGGCCATCGGAGCCGTCAAACCACTTGGACAAGTTGCAAGTTTCACCTCTGAGGTTCTTGGCAAACTTGCCCCACAATTGGCCACAGCCGCCACACTCACGCTGCCCGTAATCACTCCCGATGTGTAATCCACCACGATGCTCGTAGTGCCTTGTCCACTTACAAGCGTGCCGCCTGCAGGAACTGTCCATAATAATGAAACCGCATTAGACGGCATCGACGAGATGGTGTAGCTGTATCTTCTGCTTGGGCAAGATGCGAGGTTGATCACATCTATACGATTTGGATAAGAAGGAGCAAGTGTGCTAATGCTCAAGCTTCTTGTGCCACTGGTTCCACATCCATTTGAAGCGTTCACACTAATCGTTCCGCTTGTAAAGCCTGTAGGGTATCTGAAGCTGACGGTGTTGGTTCCCTGACCCGTTACGGCAAAAGCACCATTCGGCAAGGTCCATGTGTAAGTATTCACGCCGAAAATAGCACTAGTTGTATAAGTGGCTATCGATCCAGCTTCACCAGAATACTCACAAACATTGGCCGGACCACTGATCAAACCTGGAGTAGGTGGAACATCCTTGGTCAACGTGATGCTCCTGATACCGCTCACTCCGCAATCATTCACCGCTTGCACCGTGATGTTGCTGGAGGTGAAATTGGAATTGAAAGTAATAGCGATCGAAGTATCATTTATGCCTGCACCGTTTATATTGGTAATATTGGTGGTACCGTTTTGTGCCGACCATATATAAGAAGTTGCTGTTACCCCATTGGATAATGCTTCGTACACTCTTGGTATGGTAAAAACAATTGGCACATTGGTTCCTAAACTTGGACAAACATTGGTTGTAGAAACTCTAATGGAAGAAGGCGTAACAGGTGCCTGCACAGCCGTGTAGAATATGGCAATTGGACTGAGTCCGCATGGAGAGGTTGCCACAACCCTGATTTGTTTATTGGCGGTAGCAGCAAAACTTGGAAGGAACTTTACTGAGATAATGGCTGTTCCCTGACCGCTGACTAATATAGTGTTCAGAGGCAATGTCCAGGCATAAGAAGTAGCTCCATTACAATTTGCCCGGTAAGTAACAATATTGTTTGTACCCATGTAAGCACAAACATTTTTTATACCGGCAACTGTTGTAGCATTCAAATTTGCAATTGTCGTGATTGTCAAATGCAGCGTCACCACTGAATCGCAGCCACTTGCATTGGTAAATGAATGTGTTGGATTGGCTGAGCTTGTGTAAGTTGTGCCATACCAAGCAAAGCTGTTACAGGCAACAGCTGTGGTATCGCCTGTGTTCGAATGACCTACTGTTAAATGTAAAGTAATTACAGAATCACAACCATTTACTTTCCTGAATGTTTTTGTTGGAGTAGCCGAACTGGTATAGGTAGTTCCATACCAAGTAAAGCTGTTACAAGCAAAGGCTGAAGTATCGATTGCTGATGTTGAAATATTCTGTGTAATTGAAATATTTGCAGATGATGAACAACCATTCGATGCTGATGAAGTAACGGTATAAGTTCCAGGTGAAGTAATGTTAGTAGATGCTGAATTGCTTATGGTAACGCCGTTTCCATTTACCCAGTTGTATGAAATGTTCGGGTCACCGTAACTGATTTGGATATCATCCCAAGAAACCTTGGAGCCGCCTGAAAACACAATATAATCGCCATTACTTCCGGTGTTATTGACAGTATAATTATGTTCTACCAATGTAACCAAATTGACAAGTCGACATATAACCGTTGTTCCATTATCAATCATCGTTACACGAACCGGATTATTATAAAATGAAGTGGTCAACAGTTCATGGACACCATTAGGTAAAGTAGTTTGTCCATCATTGAAATTATGTAACCTCATCTTGACTCCATCTGGTTCATTGTTTGCATTTAAAATAGTGCCGCTAGATCGCGTGGCAATATATCCGATACTTTGTCCATAATCATATTTAATTGTCGCCGAAACTGTCAGCACATGATTGGCATCTGGGTGAAATTGATTAACAGTTCTTAATGGAGATCTTGAACCAGATAGATCCACATAAGCACCATTTACTACCGAACCAGACCCAATCGTTGGAGCACCTAATGTGAAATTTGATGTATTCCATTGCCCGTTGTTGAAATTTTCGAAAATCATTGGACTTGCATTAAGACTAATACTTTGCGTATTACAATTAAGTTCCGTAGTGAGTGAGTTGTTTACAATACTTGTAGTTGTCGCTGTATTATCCTGCGTTACAGTAATGCTTGCCGTTGACGTACAACCATTCGCTCCTGTTGCCGTAACCGTGTAAGTACCTGGTGCAGTAATGCTCGCATTGGCAGATGAACCTAAGCTATTGCTCCATGAATATGAAACACCACCCGTTGCCGTTACACTGATAGCTGATGTTGTACAATTTAATATTGTAGAACCAGTGTTGTTGGTAATACCTGCTGTTGGCGCAGTAATATCTTGTGTGGTAGTAATGCTTGATGTTGCTGTACAACCATTCGCTCCTGTTACTGTAACGGTGTATGTACCCGCTGAAGTAATGCTCGCATTTGCAGAAGATCCTAAACTGTTACTCCATGAGTAAGTTGCTCCTCCTGTTGCTGTTACACCGATAGCAGTTGTAGCACATGTTAACACTGTTGATCCTGTATTGTTGGTGATACCTGCTGTTGGTGCAGTAGTATCTCTTGTTACTGTGATGCTTGATGTTGCAGTACAACCATTCGCTCCTGTTACCGTAACGGTGTATGTACCCGTTGCAGTGATGCTCGCATTTGCAGAAGATCCTAAGCTATTACTCCATGAATAGGTTGAACCTCCTGTTGCTGTTACACTGATGGATGTTCTTGTACATGTTAATACTGTTGAGCCTGTGTTGTTGGTAATACCAGCAGTTGGAATAGCACCAACTGTTGCCGTTACTGCTGTTCTTGTTGCAGACACACAACCAGCAATCGAATCTCTCGCTTCTGCATAATAAATAGTAGTTGCAGAAAGAGTTGGCGTAGTGAAATTGTTAGTACCGATAGCCAAAGCCGTTCCTCCGCTTGCATCTGCATACCAATCAATTTTTGAACCGGCACTTGCAGTGGCAGTAAGCGTTGTTGTTCCACTGCCACAGATTGTTGCACCTGTAGATGAATTTGATACAGTTGGTGTTGTAATTTTGGTTACAACTACCGGATATTTTACAGGATCAAAACCCAAATCAAAAGTACCCCACCAATTGCCTTGTATGCCAGTACTACCTAAGCCTCGGAATTGATTTAATGATCCGTTATTCCCATTTGGCGTAATATCATATAAAGTTGTTTGAGTTCCATTATATGGATTACCTGGAATACCCTGATTAAAATTATAATATTGCGCTAATCCATCTTCTCTACCATTTATATTAGAAGTATAATTAGCCTGAATGTCTGCCTGGGTTCTTACTTTGCTCCAAATCCTAACTTCATCAAGGCTTCCGCTAAAATATCCGTAAAAACCATTACCAGGAGCTTGAAGTAAAGCGCCCAAACGCATGAGGCTCTGACCGTTTCTTGACGCTGTTCCTCCAATTGCACTTGCTTCAAGATTACCATTCACATAAAGTTTCATCGCCCCAGTAGTAGAGTCCCAAGATGCTGCAATATGTTTCCAACTTCTGGCACTCACATTGGTAGTCGATAAAATACTAACATCAGGATTACCCGATCCATTACCCATTCCAAATGCCACATAACTATTATATATGGTAATGCCAAAATCCCTATCACTAGCATCACCTGTGTTAGCATCTACCAAGCCTTCGCCACATCTCCAACTTGCACATCCTGCACTTGAAGAACCAGCTGGCTTAAACCAGAATTCAATTGTAAAGCTTCCCGTAACAGTCTTGGGTGTTTCTATATACGCATTATTTGGACCCATATTTATAGCCATATTTTCTGCTGTTAATCCGTTAGATTGACACCCTGTTACGGTATCTCTAGCTACTGGATAATAAGTTGTAGTAGTTGAAATACTAGGCGTAGTATATGAGTTAGATGATGTTAATAAAGGAGTGGTTGATGATGTGCTTGCATACCAATCTATCACCGATCCTGTTGATGGCACCGCATTTATAGTTGCCGAACCTGCTGTTATACATGATGTAATATTTGCAGGAGTTGTAGATGCAACAGAAGGCAAATTATTTACCGTTAGTGTAATGGTATTTGAAGTTGCTGTTGTACTGGTAACATTAGCTGCGCTCAAACTAGTGGTCATTACAACCGATATTTGATCATTATTTTGTACGTTGTTTAATGTAATTTGTGAACCGGTAAAAATATTGGTGCCGTTCAATTTCCATTGATACGTAGGGGTGTTGCCGCCATTTGTTGGAGTTGCTGTAAAAGCTACAGCTGTTCCTCTACAAATTTTATTGTTGGTTGCATTTGATGATATGCTAACACCCACAACTAAAATAGCATTCACTGTTGCAGTTACTGCTGTTCTTGTTGCAGACAAACAACCTGTAGTTGTATTTCTCGCTTGAGCATAATAAATTGTTGTTGATGATATGCTTGGTGTAGTAAATGAGGTAGAACCTGTTGACAACGCAGCACCACCAGATTCAGCGGCGTACCAATCTACCGTAAAACCTGAAGATACTGTTGCAGATAAAGAAACCGTTCCTGTTCCGTATCTTGAGCCATCCACTCCAACAGCAGAAGCAGGTAATGGATTTACTGTTGCTGTTGCTACTGTTCTTGGACTATATACAACAGCGCTTGGACCACTAACAAAATTTGACGTAGTTCCTGTCAATGAAAAATTATTAAAAGTACCATTGTTGTGATTAGACGTCAAATCTAATAATGTACTGATACCAGTATTATTTCCTTCTGAAACGCCTTGATCGAAATTGTAATAAGCAACTAAACCAGTCTCATTACCTGTTAAAGTAGAATTCATATTGGCTTGGATTTGAGTTTGAGTTCTCCCTAAATTCCAAACCCTGATTTCATCAAGAGCGCCATTGAAATACTCAATATTTGTAGTTGTACCTATTTTTAAATTTGAACTAAAAGGTGTTGTATGTCCGCCAGGAATATCTGATGCTACTACAACTCCATCAACATAAAGTTTTCTTGTTGTTCCATCATAAGAACAAGCCACATGCCTCCATTCTTGAGCTGTAAAAATTGAACTAACTGTACCTGATGACAATGTAATTAGGTCAGGACCATTCCAATAATTTAACAAGCCAGCGCGATCAAGTCTGAAAGCATTAACCTTATTTGGCAATGACCAATCACCCCAACCTATAATTCCATTTGTATTAGTTGAACTTGTGAAAACATAGGGCTTAATCCATGCTTCAATTGTATAATTTGAATTACCAATCGGAATACCTGTATTAGTAAATACTGAAATAAAATCATTTGTCCCGTCAAAACGCAAAGCATTATTTACCTGAGAAGGTTGTGAAGGTTGTGAAGGTTGTGAAGATAAACAACCTGTTACGGTATCTCTTGCAACAACAAAGTAATTGGCAGTAGTTGAAATAGAAGGCGTAGTGTAAGTATTCGATGCCGATAATAATGGTGTTGTTGCAGATGATGATTCATACCAATCTATCACAGTTCTAGTAGATGAAGTTGCAGATAATGTAACTGTGCCTGTTCCACATCTTGATCCGTTGGTTACAACTGGTGCAGCAGGTAATGTATTGATGGTAAGTCTTAATGTGTCTGCCGAGGCACAACCAGATGCATTTGAATAGGCATAGGTATAAGTGCCAGACTGTGTATATGCAGTACCATTCCATGTATAAGTAGTGCATGCAGATTGTGTTGTCGTATTATGTGTTCCGTAATTAATTACAATATTTGCTGTAACCACAGAGTCACAACCATTAACCGCTTGGTAAGTATGGTTGTAGCTACCAGAAGTAGTAACAACAGTTCCCCATGGCAATGTCAAACTGTTACAAGACGTGTCGTTGAATGATGATGTTGTTGAATAGTTGATTACAATGTTAGCTGTTACAACAGAATCACAACCGTTCACTGTTTGGTAAGTATGGTTATAGTTACCTGATGTTGTAACAATTTGTGACCATGGTAAAGTCATTGTATTACAAGCGGTATCGTTGAATGATGATGTTGTTGAATAGTTGATGACTATGTTAGCCGTAACAATTGAATCACAACCATTCACCGTTTGATAAGTATGATTATAATTTCCAGATGTTGTAACTGTTTGTCCCCATGGTAAAGTCAATGTGTTACAAGCAGTATCGTTGAATGAAGAACTTGTTGAATAGTTGATTACGATGTTAGCCGTAACAACAGAATCACAACCATTCACCGTTTGATAAGTATGATTATAATTCCC
>CANGIT010000001.1 GCA_947454155.1 Chitinophagaceae bacterium | reverse complement strand
TGGCTGGTTCAGACTTGCGTCCATTGACCAATATTCCTTACTGCTGCCTCCCGTAGGAGTCGGGCCCGTGTCTCAGTGCCCGTGTGACTGGTCGTGCTCTCACACCAGTTACTGATCGCAGGCTTGGTGGGCCGTTACCCCGCCAACTACCTAATCAGGCGCACGCCCATCCAAAACCGCCGGAGCTATAATAACAAAGAGATGCCTCTTCGTTATGTTACGGGGTATTAATCCTCCTTTCGGAGGGCTATTCCCCAGTTTTGGGAAGGTTGCGTACGTGTTCCGCACCCGTTTGCCGGTCGCCGCCAGGTATTGCTACCCGCGCTGCCCCTCGACTTGCATGTATTAAGCCTGCCGCTAGCGTTCATCCTGAGCCAGGATCAAACTCTCCATTGTAAATGTTGTGTTTGAACTGACTGTGTAATTTCATTGGAAATTAACGTCAAATTCTAAAATTAATATTTGCGCTTATTACCTTTGGTTTCTTTCATAAAGAAAGAATGCTGCTGTTTCCAAACTTTCAAAGAACTTCAAGTTTTCGTCACTTGGACAATAACGTCTAGTGAGAGAACTTATTGTAAATCAATTATTTCAATTTTTTTCTTCGCTGCTTTTCCTTTGAAAAGCTTCCCTCTTTTTGATTGGGAGTGCAAAGGTAAAGGCCGTTTTAATACTAACCAAATTTATTTTAGTTTTTTTCAAACTTTTTTTTGATCTGTCGGACTTTCTTTTTTGAGAACTTTCCACCCTTTTTCAAAAGCGGAGCGCAAAGATAGGCGCATATTTCTTCTTGCCAAATTTATTTTGAAAAAATCTTTCGTTTTTTTCTTTTCGAAAGAACTTAAATTCGCTGTAAATCAATAGAATCAATGCTTTGAGCTGAAAATAATTTTTTTAAAAAAAATTTCAGTAATTCACAGCTGTGGATATTTAACCTCCAAAAGTACCAAGCCCTGAGGCGGTACAGCGAAATCTGCCTGCTTACAATCACCAGAATCTACAGCCTTTTTGAATTGATCAATACTCATTTTGCCTGTTCCTACTCGCAACATTGTGCCCACCATACCTCTTACCATTCCTCTTAAGAATCGATTGCCACTTACACGATAACACAATCTGTCTGTCTCCCAATCCCACTTACTCTCCATCAGCCTGCATTCAAAGTGATGTACCTGTGTATTCCTTTTGGAAAATGTTTTAAAGTTTTTATTGATCAATAACAAGGCTGCGGCTTCATTAAGCTTGTCTTCATCAAGTTTATAAGGAAAGTAATAAGCTCTGTCTTGTAAAAATGGATCTTTCTTGTTGTAAATACTGTACTCATATCGCCTGAAAGCTGCGTCAAATCTGCAATGCGAATCATCTTTTACAACCATCATTCTTTTCACAACGATATCCTCTGGCAAGATGGCATTCAGATGATATGGCGCCTTTAGCAATTGATTTTCTTCTATTACGGTATGGTCGAAATGGAAATAGTTCTGATGGGCATGCACGCCAGCATCTGTTCTGGACGATCCGGTAAGGTCAAAAACCGATCTGAAATAAATACCTAAGGCTTTTTCCACCTCCGCTTGAATGGTATTGGCATTTTCTTGCTTTTGAAAACCAGCATAGGCGGTTCCCTTATAGGCTACTTCAATAAAATATCTGGACATGAAGAATCAATTAATGAATCTGCTCTTTGAATGTATTAATGTTTTTTTCTTGATTGAGCAGACTGGACAATGATGTGTATTTTTCTTTATCGATACAGTAACGATAGGATGATACCAGATAGGATAACCTGTTATCTTCATTGAGGAACAAAACAGCCAAATTGCGCAACTGCTCAGTGTAGAAACATTTTTCTTTCATCGCTTCGCCTGCAATCGTCAACATCTTCCCCTCGTCATCTTCCTTTACCATTGTTCTTCTTAATTCAATAATATCTTTTTCTGTAGCTGCTGTGCTGCAAATAATTTCAACAGCAATTTTCGCAGCATTAGCATTTGAGGTATCTGCAACTGGTACCAACTCCATATTTTGAAAGGTTAAAACACTGTCCCGGTCAGATATGATTGTAGTGGCAATCGTCGGTAGACTACCCAACTTTACATCATTTACATTGGCCACCAAATATTTAGTGTCGTCCGAAGGCATTACTGCAGCATCTATGTGTTGTACGGAAAATGTATCAGCCACTACACTTACTATACTTGTCAATGAATCTTTATTTACAAATTTGGCCGAAGTGTCTGAATTGATTGCCTGTATAAGGTTTGAGTTTTCTGTGGCTTGAATTATATTGTCTACAGGAATCAGTACATCAATTGTACTAATCTGCTCTCCTTCTGTCACGACATATTGTATTACCCTACCCGAATCGGTAATATACTCGGTTTGTTTTCTGATGGTGGAAAGGGGCGCCAATGGCTGTTCGGTATTTACTGAATGTTGAGTCAAATTGTTATTCGCTTGAAGCCCGGTGTCATTCGTTTGCACTACTTGATGCACAATGGCTGAATTGCCCTCTGCAAAAGATGGCGAAACATTCGACCCTAAGGAGATTTCTGTCTTCAATCTTTTTTCTCTTAATGAAGGCGTGTGACTAACCTCTGCGAGGACATTGGTAAACTCGTCAACTATTAAAATCATTTTTCTGCCTTGCACTTGTGAATGAGAAACCGCTAAAAGCATATTGCCAGATTGGAAATCGTACAATGCCCAATTGGATGAATCAGTCTGCGTCAACCTAAATCCCATGTCTTTTTGCAAAGGATCGATGGTGAATTGTTGAGAAGGCCAGATATTTTTGGGAAATCCTAAAGTAAAATTGAAGACGTGACCTTCGGGTATAGAATAAATGATTACATAGCCGGACTCTGATGAACTGTAAACCCTGTTTTCGGTTTTGACATAAAAAGGTTGTTGATGATCGCTTTGAAAATAGATAAACCGTTCATCCTGCGCACGGACTCCATAGCTGAACAGCCACAAAAAAATCAAGCCAAAAATCTCCCTGTGTATTTTCATAAATTGAAGATGTATCAAAGCTAATCATTTAGAATGACTCCTGGTTTGCGAAAAATTAAGAAATGTTTTGAATTTATGCGTTTACTTTTGGGCGCTAAAACAAAAAAATGAAGAAATATTTTACACTTATCACATTACTGATTGGCGCCACATGCGTCAATGCGCAGTTCAGACAGGAATCTTCAGACACTTCCTGGAAGAAAGTCTATCGTGCCACCGAAACAAAAACCAACAGCCTGGTGCACACCAAATTGCAAGTGGATTTCAACATCAAAGAAGCTACTATGCATGGCCTGGAATGGCTCACCTTGCAGCCCACTTTTTATGCAACAGATTCCGTAAGGCTGGACGCGAAAGGAATGGACATCAAAGAGGTGTCATTACTGTCGGGAGTAAAAAAAGAAAAGCTGAAATATGAGTACAATGGATTACAACTGAACATCCATCTTCCCAAAACATTCAAAGGAGGCGAAAAATACACACTCTTTTTTGATTACATCAGCAAGCCGAATGAATTGAAAGTGGAAGGCAGCGCTGCCATTACAGACGCCAAAGGCCTTTATTTCATCAACCCTAAAGGAGATGATAAAAACAAGCCTACTCAAATCTGGACACAGGGAGAAACAGAATCGAATAGTGCCTGGATGATCACTATTGATAAGCCTAATCAAAAATCTACTGAAGAGATTGCCATGACTGTGCCCGATAAATTTGTCACCTTGAGCAATGGATTACTCATCAGCCAGCAGAAAAATAATAACGGTACCCGTACCGACACCTGGAAAATGGATTTGCCGCATGCACCCTACCTCTTCTTCATGGGTGCTGGTGAATTTTCTGTGATCAAAGACAAGTACAAAGGCAAAGAAGTGAATTATTATGTTGAGAAAGAATATGCTCCTTATGCCCGCCAAATTTTTGGGGCCACGCCCGAAATGATGGGTTTCTATTCAAACAAACTGGGCGTTGAGTTCCCCTGGCAAAAATATTCGCAGATCGTAGGTCGCGATTACGTAAGTGGTGCCATGGAAAACACTACTGCAACTTTACATCAGGAAAGCGCTTATCAGAATGCAAGAGAATTATCTGATGGCAATGAATGGGAAGAAACTATCGCGCATGAGCTCTTCCATCAATGGTTTGGCGACCTGGTTACCTGCGAAAGCTGGAGCAATATCACTGTTAACGAAAGTTTCGCCAACTACAGCGAATACCTGTGGGATGAATATAAACATGGAAAAGATTTCGCTGATGCGCATGGCTACGATGACATGCAAGGTTACCTGATGAGTGGCAGCGACAAAAAGGATCTGGTTCGTTTTTACTATGCTTCTCGCGAAGATGTATTCGATGGGGTGAGTTACAATAAAGGAGGCCGCATTCTGCATATGCTGAGAAATGTGGTCGGCGATGAAGCCTTTTTCAAATCCTTGAACAATTACCTCAACACCAATAAATTCAAGAACGGAGAAGCCGCACAACTTCGTCTGGCTTTTGAAGAAACCACAGGCCGCGACCTCAACTGGTTTTGGAATCAATGGTATTATGGTAGCGGACATCCCAAATTGAAAATCAATTACAATTATGATGCTGCAACCGGTAAGGTGATGGCTATTGTTGAACAAACACAGAAATCCGGTAAACTGTTCAATATGCCAGTTCCTGTGGATGTTTATGTAAATGGTGTAAAAAACCGCTACATGGTCAATATCGGCAATGCTTCCGACACTTTCAGTTTTGCCGTAACTGCCAAGCCCGATTGGATCAGTGTTGATGCTGACAGAACCTTGCTTTGCGAAAGAACAGATAACAAGAGCGAAGAGAATTATGCTGCAGCCTGGAAATATGGCAAACATTATCTCGACAGAAAAGAATCGCTGGAATATTTCGCCAAAAATGATAATCCGTTACTCAAAGAAGGACTTAAAGATCCATTTTTCCGTTTGAGAATACTAACTATTCAAAAGCTGGGAAAATCCACATTTAGCAAAGACCAGGAGGTACTTGACAAAATTGAAGCCATCGCTCAAAAAGATGAAAACAGGAAAGTCAAAGCGGCAGCCATCAGCTTCCTGGCCAACAATGGCGATAAAAAATATCTAACTCTGTTTGAAAAAGCGGTGAATGACTCCTCTTATAATGTTGCCGGAGCAGCATTCAAGGCGCTTGTGGCACAAACTCCCGACAACGCATACACGCTGGCTAAAAAATTCAGCGTTGATGCCAAAGGAACATTGGGCGATGAGGTGATCAAAATTCTGATTTTAAATGGGTCTGAAGAAGATTTTGAATTCGTGCTGAAGGCATATCGTGATGCACCGCCATCTCAAGGCAAATTCAACACTTCCGATAACTTCGCCACTTACCTCAGCAAACTGAATGACCTGAACAAGGTGAAAAGAGGAATAGATGAAATTCTGAGTTTCCGCAACATGATTCCAGAGCAATACAGAAGTTATGTAGACAACAGTTTCAAGAAATCTTTTGAGAAAATAAGCAAGGCCAAGGGCCAGGAAATTGAAGATTATGTAAAGAAGGGAATGGAGTAATGAAATGAGTAATGTTCCAAAGGTTCAAAAAGGTTTCAGCGGTTGATTATGTTTGTAAAAACAACAACTGCTGAAACCTTTTGAGCTTATTGAACCTTTCAAACATTTGATTTAATCTTATTGGTTCAAGTCACCATCCCCCACTGGCGCCACCACCCCCAAAACTACCTCCTCCGAAGCCGCCAAAACCGCCACCGGAGCTGCCTCCCCCAGAACCGCCCCAGCCACCGCCTCCCATAGGGAAGATCGTTGGACCAAAATAGGTTCTTCGAAAACCTCTGCCGCCGGAATAAGTTCCGCCACCGCCTCTTCCTCCGGATATCACAGACAAGATGATGATGACCACTATCAATGCAACAAAAACAGAGAACGGTGAAGTTTTTTTATTGCCATGCTTACGTGTCACTTTGTACTCCCCTTTAACTGCCTTAATAATGGCGTTTGTTCCTGCATCAAGGCCGCGGAAATAATCCTTGTCTTTGAAATTGGGCTTTATCTCCTCATCTATGATGTGCTTGCAGGTAATATCTGGCAGCGCACCTTCCAAACCATAGCCTGTAGAGATATTGATCTTACGGTCTCCGATAGACACCAGCAACACCACTCCGTTATTGTAATCTTTTCCACCCACACCCCAGCTTCGCCCTATCTTCAATGCATAATCGCTGATATCCGTACCTTCCAGGTCGTTGATGATGACCACTGCTATTTGAGATGAAGTAGAATCATCAAAGGCGGTAAGTTTGTTTTCGAGAAACATCCGCTGGTCATCCGTAAGGGTATGGGTATAATCATTGACCAATCTTTGCGGAGAAGGTTTTTCCGGAATCTGCTGTCCATGCGCACCGAGAAACCCGACAAAAAAAGTCAGCCCCACCAATATTTTTCTCAGTAAGTTCATGGAATTGATTTATCGCCCAAAAATGATATCATCGGGCAGTTCGTTTTTATCTTGTCCTTCTTGGTAAGGAAACTTTTCTTTTAACACATCACCCACCGTTTGGATACAATTGCACAATCCGACAGCTAAAGAATTCTGTTTGAAAAGGGGAAGCATCTGTTTGATTTGCTGATTCCAAAATTCAGCACCAACGGCCTGGTGAATGCCTTCGTCGCCAAAAATGGCCACTTCTTTATCTTTTAATGCGATGTAAATCAACACACCGTTTCGTGCGGCGGTTTCAAACATTTTCTCCTCAAAAAAAATAGCACGGGCCCTTTCCAATGTGTCTACCAATGGATTTCTTGATTCGATAAACACACGAACTTCACCACTGGTGGCCAATTCGGCTTCGCGGATGGCTTGAACTACCGCAGCATTTTCAGCAGCAGAGAGTAATGATTTTTTTTTGAAGAGTGAAAACAAGAGCAGAAAAGATTTTGTATTATTTAATATTGAACTCTATGTCAGGAGTTTTTTCTGTACCAGCATCTGCTTTATAATAAGGTTTGGCACCAAATCCGAACATACCGGCCAGGATATTACCTGGAAATCTTTTTACGCGGTTGTTATACCTTTCAATAACGGCATTATAATCCTGACGCGCTACATTGATGCGATTTTCGGTGCCTTCGATTTGTGTTTGAAAATCTCTGAAAGCCGCAGTTGTTTTCAGATCTGGATAATTTTCGGCTACAGCCATCAAGCGACTGAAAGATCCTTGCAGTGCCGATTGAGCTTTTTGATAAGCCTCAAGTGAAGCGGCATCATTGATGTTTACCTGAACTTTTGTAGCATTGGCGCGCGCTTCAAGCACCTCTTTCAAGGTAGATTTTTCGAAATTGGCAGAACCTTCAATGGTTTTGATGATGCTGTTGTACAAATCGGTACGGCGCTGATAATTGGTTTCCACATTACTCCATACTTTTTGCAAGCCTTGGTCGGCAGACACCAAGCCATTGTATCCATTACATCCCCAAAAACCTATGACCACAAACAAGGCGGCGATAACAATTAAAACGATTTTACTGGTACTCATGATAAATAATTTTAGAAAGCAAAATTAGTCAAATTGTTGAGACAACTTTTGTTAAACAACAACATAAGACCAATCAAGGTCAATGCACCCACGATTTCTTAAGGTTTTTCATAATAAAATGATTTATTTATCTTCATTTCATGAGCCAATCAAAGCCGGGATTAAAAAAAGTACTCAACCACATCCATTTATGGGGGCTCGCGGTAGGGCTGGTGATTTCGGGTGAATATTTTGGGTGGAATTTTGGATGGGACAAAGCAGGTACTGTTGGCTTCCTGATGGCCACTTTGATTGTAACTGTGCTTTACGTCACATTTGTTTTCAGCTTTACTGAATTAACATCCGCCATTCCTCATGCAGGAGGCCCCTTTGCTTATGCCCGAAAAGCATTCGGACCCATTGGCGGCTTGGTAGCCGGTTATGCCACACTCATTGAATTTGTGCTAGCTCCGCCCGCCATCGCTTTTGCATTGGGCAGCTATGTGCATTTTCTTCACGCAGGCATTCCCGTCATGTACACCGCCGTAGTTTCTTATATTATTTTTACCGCCATCAATTGGATCGGCATCAAGGAATCGGCCAATTTCAATCTCATCATCACCTTGCTGGCCATTGCCGAACTGCTGATTTTTATATTCATCGTCAGTCCACATTTCAAAGCCGATAATTTTTTAAAAGACCCCATGCCGCATGGCATACATGGCATCTTTGCCGCATTGCCTTTTGCCATCTGGTTTTTCCTGGGGATAGAAGGGGTAGCTATGGTATCGGAAGAAGTGATTGATCCCGAAAGGAACATTCCCAAAGGTTATCTCTGGGGCATCGGCACATTGGTATTACTGGCTTTAGGCGTAATGATTTTTTCGGGAGGCATCGGCAACTGGAAAAATCTCAGCACTATCGACTATCCTTTACCGGAAGCCATCGCCATGGTCATAGGTAAAGATAATCGGCTTACCGGTTTTTTCGCAGGCATCGGACTGTTGGGCCTCATCGCTTCTTTTCACAGTTTGATCACAGGTTATTCGCGACAAATATTTGCCTTATCAAGAGCCCGATTTTTACCCGGTGCCTTCAGCAAGCTCAACAACCGTTTCAACACGCCCCATTGGGCCTTATTGGCCGGTGGCGCCATAGGCATTTTTTCTTTATACACCGGAACTACAGATAAGGTAATCATCATTTCGGCTTTGGGCGCCGTTGTGATGTACATCATCAGCATGTTCAGCTTATTGAAATTGAAAGCCGGCGGACGCAAAATCGGCAGCTTCAATACCCCTTTCTATCCTTGGTTTCCCATCATTTGCCTCGTAATATCATTCATTTCATTGCTGGCCATCATCTATTACAATTTCACTTTAAGCCTGATATTTGCCGGCGGTTTATTGGCCATGATGTTAATTTTTATGCTGATGGGAAAACACAAGTCATCTTTCAACGATGAATGATCAGAAAAATAAAGCCATCAACAACCATTCTTTTACATCATGTACAGCAGTACCATAGGACATATCACTTTTTCATTCAAAGACCTGAAAGACCTGATGGCAAAGGCCACTCCTTTCAGAAGCGGTGATGCATTGGCCGGCGTTGCAGCAGAAAGCTATCAGGAACGCGTAGCCGCACAATACGCATTGGCCAACCTGCCCCTCAACCGTTTCCTTCAAGAGTTGGTGATTCCCTATGAAAGTGATGATGTAAGCAGGCTGATCATTGACAATCATGATAAAATGGCCTTTTCGCCTATCAGCGGATTTACTGTTGGCGCATTGAGAGATTGGCTGCTGAGTGATGACGCCGACCACCACAGCATATCAGCCCTCCGAAAAGGTTTGACGCCGGAAATGATTGCGGCTGTTTCGAAAATCATGCGCAATCAAGACCTGATGCTGGTAGCATCTAAAATTCAAGTGGTGACCCGATTCAGAAATACGATTGGATTAAAAGGCCGTCTTTCCTCTCGATTGCAACCCAATCATCCCACTGATAATTTCAAAGGCATTGCCGCCTCCATCATTGATGGCTTGTTGTACGGAAACGGAGATGCGGTCATCGGCATCAATCCCGCAAAAGATGACATTCAAAACACCAGCGGATTGCTTCACATGTTGGATGAAATGATTTCAAGGTTTTCCATTCCTACTCAATCATCCGTGCTTTGTCATTTGACCACTTCCCTTGAACTGATAAATAAAAACGCTCCGGTGGATTTGATTTTTCAATCCATTGGCGGAACGCAAAAAACAAATGAAAGTTTTGGCATCCAGCTGAACATGTTGCAAGAAGCTCATTTAGCCGGAATAGAATTGAAACGTGGTACCATAGGAAACAACTGCATGTATTTCGAAACCGGACAAGGATCTTCCCTATCCGCCAATGCCCATGAAGGCGTGGACCAACAAACCTGCGAAGCCAGAGCTTATGCTGTAGCGCGCCAATTCAATCCGATGCTGGTCAATTCGGTGGTTGGATTCATTGGTCCGGAATATTTATACGATGGCAAACAAATAACCCGAGCAGCGCTTGAAGATCATTTCTGCGGAAAGATGATGGGATTACCGATGGGCATGGACATCTGTTATACCAATCATGCTGAAGCAGATGCCAACGATATGGATAATCTGCTGGTGCTGATGGGCGCCGCCGGCTGTAACTACATCATGGGCGTTCCGGGAACCGATGACATCATGCTCAATTATCAATCCACATCTTTCCACGACACATTATTTATCCGAAAATTATTGAACCTGAAGCCGGCACCTGAATTTGAAACCTGGTTGTTCCACAATGGCTGGATTGACGAAAAAGGAACCCTGATTCCTCCATCATCTTCACACCCCTTGCTGAACTATCTATTCTGATGATAAAAATATTTCCCTCCGAAGATCCGTGGATTGTTTTAAAAAAATTCACAGCTGCCAGAATCGCTTTGGGCAGAACCGGATCCTCTTTGACTACAGAAAAAATCTTAGCACTGAATGAAGCGCATGCCAAGGCCAGAGACAGCATTTATGAGCCACTAGATAAAATAAAACTTGTTGAATACTTCAATGAGGAGAATAGAGATGTACTTGAACTGTGCAGCAAAACAAAAGACAAAAAAGAATTTCTATTGCGCCCCGATTGGGGGAAGCAACTCAATGACGAAAGTCGATTGAAGCTTAATGACAATACGCCATCTTCCGCTTTTGATATCTGCATCAATATCTCCAATGGATTGTCGGCCACAGCTGTCAACCTGTATGCCATTCCTTTGCTCAAAATTTTGTTTAAAAAAATTGATGAAGCGGGATTGAAGATTGCTCCTGTCTGTATTGTTGAAAATGGCAGAGTGGCTGTAAGTGATGAAACCGGCATTTTGCTGAATTCCAAACTATCAATCATTCTTATTGGCGAAAGACCCGGCCTTACAGCCTCCGACAGCATGAGCGCCTATCTCACCTATCAACCCCAAATAGGAAATACAGATGCTCAAAGAAATTGTGTTTCCAATATCCGTGAAGGAGGATTAAGTTATGATGATGCGGCAACAGAAATATTCTCACTCATTACCTTTTCAATGCAAAAGAAATTGAGTGGCCCACTGCTCAAATCGGCAAAATCAGTTTCTGGCAATCAATAACCTGCTTTAGCACCACCGATATTTTCGATGGGATGCCGGGTGGTTTTCATGAAGTTCAACCCAGAATTAAATTATCATGGTACAATCCGCTGTTGATAAGGGTAGTTTTTAGATGAATTCTATAATTAAGCCCTGACTCAAAAAGCGAAATGATTTTTTTATACTTTTAAGAAAACATCAATTCCGAAATATTTCAACATGCATTTGACACCAAGGGAACAAGAAAAGCTGATGCTTTATTTAGCTGGCGAATTAGCACAAAAAAGGAAAAGCAGAGGTTTGAAATTAAATTATCCTGAAGCCATTGCATTAATCAGTTCACAACTACAGGAGGCTGCCAGAGATGGGAAATCAGTTGCTGCATTGATGGAATATGGCAGTACCATACTTCACCGAGATGATGTAATGGAAGGTGTACCGGAAATGATTCATGACATTCAGATAGAAGCAACATTTCCAGATGGAACCAAGCTGGTTACCGTGCATAATCCTATTCGATAATTATCAATTCCCATAAAAAAATAATTTGATTTTTCAATTTTCAAATCCATTTTATGATTCCCGGAGAGTACATTTTAAAACAAGAAGGCATTATCGCTAACATAGGAAGACAAACTATAAATGTATATGTAACCAACACTGGTGATCGTCCGGTGCAAATTGGCTCTCATTTTCATTTTTTTGAAGTCAATAAGCTGCTTTGTTTTGAAAGAGAAAAATCATTTGGCATGAGACTGAATATTCCAGCAGGTAACGCCATCCGCTTTGAGCCGGGCGAAGAAAAGGAAGTACAGTTGGTTTGCTTTTCAGGAAACAATGAAATCCACGGATTCAATAACCTGCTTGATGGAACTATCAACGAAGACAATAAAAAAGTAGCCATGGAAAAAGCTGCTTCACAAAAATTCAAAAACCCTCAATCATGAGTTTACATATCAGCAGGGCAAAATACGCGGCAATGTATGGGCCTACGACGGGCGATAAAGTTCGTTTAGGTGATACAGAATTATTTATAGAAATAGAAAAAGATTACACAGTATATGGGGATGAAGCCAAATTTGGCGGCGGTAAAACCATCCGAGATGGAATGGCGCAATCTGCCAGAGCTACACGTGATGAAAATGTACTCGACTTTGTCATCACCGGCGTAATGATAGTTGACCATTGGGGCATTATTAAAGCAGACATTGGCATAAAAGATGGCAGAATTGTTGGTATTGGCAAAGCCGGAAATCCAGATAATATGGAAGGTATTACAACCAACATGGTGATTGGGGCTGCCACAGAAGTTCATGGCGGGTTTGGATTAATCGCCACTGCGGGTGGCATAGATACGCATATTCATTTCATATGTCCTCAACAAATTGAACACGCTTTATTCAGCGGCATTACAACAATGATTGGTGGCGGAACCGGACCGGCCGACGGCACTAGTGCGACAACCGTAACTCCCGGCGCTTGGAATATCCAAAAATTGCTGGAAGCAGCTGATGCCTTTCCGATGAATCTTGGATTTTTTGGAAAAGGTAATTGTGCTGCTGAAGCTCCATTAGAGGAGCAAATTGCTGCCGGAGCATTAGGACTAAAAATCCATGAAGATTGGGGAAGCACGCCTGCTGTTATTGATGCCTCATTAAAAACAGCGGATAAATTTGATGTGCAAGTTGCTATCCATACCGACACACTAAATGAGGCGGGATTTCTTGAAACCACAATTGAAGCGATAAACGGAAGAGTCATTCATACCTTTCACACAGAAGGTGCAGGTGGCGGGCACGCTCCAGATATCATCAAAGCTGCCATGTATCCCCATGTGCTTCCATCTTCTACCAATCCAACAAGGCCCTATACAACAAATACCATAGATGAACATTTGGATATGCTGATGGTTTGCCATCATCTTGACCCATCTGTTGCAGAGGATGTTTCATTTGCAGATTCCAGAATTCGCCCTGAAACCATTGCAGCCGAAGACATCTTACATGACATGGGCGTGTTCAGCATGATGAGCAGCGATTCACAGGCGATGGGCAGAGTGGCTGAAGTGATAACCCGGACCTGGCAAACCGCCCACAAAATGAAAATACAACGAGGACCATTAGCCGAAGACAAGTTGAACGACAATGACAATTTTCGAGTCAAAAGATATGTATCCAAATACACCATCAACCCCGCGATAGCGCATGGCATCAGCGAATATGTTGGTTCTATTGAAACCGGAAAATTTGCCGACCTCGTTTTATGGAAGCCTGCCATGTTTGGAGTAAAACCTGAAATGATCATAAAAGGAGGAATGATCATCGCATCGAAAATGGGCGACCCCAATGCTTCGATCCCCACTCCACAACCTGTGATATACCGAACCATGTTTGGAGCTTATGGAAAAGCATTGTATCAAACGTGTATCAGTTTTGTTTCCCAATTATCGCTGGATAGAAATATCGTACAGCAATACGGTTTGAATAAAACCATCTTACCCGTAAAGAATTGCAGAAGCATTTCCAAGAAAGATTTGATTCACAACAACACCACGCCAAATATCGAAGTAAATCCAGAAAATTATGAAGTGAAAGTAGATGGAGAACATATCACCTGCGAGCCGCTAACTTCTTTACCCTTAACGCAAAGATATTTTCTCTTCTAATGCTCTTCCAGAAAAAAATAGGCCATATCAATTCATTCCAAATCAACAATCGCAAAATAGATTATTGGGAATTGGAATGGCATGAATGTCAAAAAAGAATCATTAGAAAAAGAACAAAGGCAGGCATGGAAATTTCTTTCAAATCACTGAATGAAAATCCTGTGTTTACGGAAGGTGATGTCATATTTGAAAATGAAGATATTGTTGTTGCCGTTACTGTGGTAACATCTGAGGTGATTGTCATCAAACCGAAATCATTTTTTGAAACAGCATCGATTTGCTATGAAATAGGCAATAAACATGTGCCACTTTTTTACCAGAACGAAGAATTGATGCTGCCATTCGAAAAGCCACTGTTCGAACATTTGAAAGCACAGGGTTATGATATATGCAAAATGGAAAGAAAATTACTGAGTCCATTACGAACATCAGTAAGTTCACATCATCACTCTAACGGCGAATCCTTGTTTAATAAAATTATGAAGTTGTCATCCAATGGATAACCCGCTATTACATCTGCTGCAGCTCTGCGACCCTGCATTACCTATTGGCGGCTTTTCCCACTCTGCCGGCTTAGAAACCTATGTACAGAAAGGTATTGTTCATAACAAAGAGACAGCTTCACATTACTTACATGAGATGCTGACAAAAAATATTTTTTATAATGATGGCGCCTTTGTTTCACTTGCCATGAATGCGAGCGCAGAAAAAAATGCAGAAAAAATATTTGAAATTGATGAACTGGCTAACGCAACAAAAATTCCTGAGGAAATCAGAATGGGTAGCATCAAATTAAGCAACCGTTTGTTGAAAATATTTCAGCCTGTATGCAATGACGAATTGGTAACTGCTTATCAGTCAGCTGTTGTCCGAAAAAGCATTCAAGGTCATTACAGCGTCGCCTTTGGTGTCATTGCCAATGCATTAGGCATTAACAAACAAGATGCACTGGTAGGGTTTTTCTACAACTTGGCAGCAGGCATAGTAACCAATAGCGTAAAACTGATTCCGTTGAGCCAGCAAGCTGGTCAGGAAATATTATTTAATGTCAAAAAAACGATTTCCAATTTGGCCAATCAAATAAATCAAATAGATCAAGATATGATTGGCTTGTGCTCCATCGGATTTGACATAGCGTCTATGGAACATGAGCATTTGTATTCGAGATTGTATATGTCATAATTCCTTGATGTTTGACATTTGGTGCAACTATAGCTGATATAAGTTAGGTGTTGGGCCTCAACTTAGTCAATAAGAATTTTATTTATTAATCATACAATTATTCCATTTGCAATGACTGAAAGAAATTACATAAAGATAGGCATCGCTGGACCTGTGGGTTCGGGAAAGACTGCATTGATTGAATGTCTTACAAGATTGATGCATATTGAATATAGCATTGGAGTGATTACCAATGACATTTACACCAAGGAAGATGCTGAATTTCTGACGAAAAATAGTTTATTACCTGCAGAAAGAATTATTGGTGTTGAAACCGGTGGGTGTCCGCATACTGCCATACGCGAAGATGCAAGCATGAACCTTGAGGCAGTTGATGAAATGGCCAGTCGTTTTAATGACATAAAGCTCATTTTCATAGAAAGTGGCGGCGATAACTTGTCGGCTACATTCAGTCCCGACTTAGCCGACCTCAGTATTTTCGTTGTGGATGTTGCCGAAGGAGATAAGATACCCCGCAAAGGCGGGCCTGGCATTACACGAAGTGATTTGCTGATTATCAATAAAACAGATTTGGCGCCTTATGTAAATGCCGATTTGGGAGTTATGGAAAGAGATGCAAGAAAGATGCGCAATGGAAAGCCTTTTATTTTTACCAATTTATTTAAGCTAGAAGGGATTCCCGATGTCATCGGTTGGATAAAAAAATATGGATTGCTGGAAAATATTGATGAGCCCAATTTATTAAGATGATAGGTCGAATACAGATAGAAACCATTTTAAAAGAAAACAGAACTGTTCTTTCAAAAGAGTTCTTCACGCCACCTTATAAAGTAATGAACATCACTGAGGACAGAAAGGCTTTGTCGCTGATTTTAATGTTGATGAGTTCTTCACCAGGAATGCTTGACCACGATGAATATCAAATTGATATCAAAATAAAAAAAAACAGCTCTTTGATATTAAAAACACAATCTTATCAAAGGCTTTTTGATATGCAATCAGGAGCAGTACAGAAAACCACTATCCTTATTGAAGAAGGCGGCTCACTTTGCTTTATTCCTCATCCTGTTGTACCTCATAAAAATTCTATTTATTTATCAAAAAACGAGATTTATATGCATGAAACGAGCTCGCTGATTTGGGGAGAAATACTGACATGTGGCAGGAAAACAAAAAATGAAATATTTGAATTTTCAAAATTGCAAACTATAACAAGTATTTTCATCAATAACAAATTGGCCATTCGCGATAATTTATTGATGCAACCTGCCATCATTACCCCTGAAAATATAGGGCAGCTGGAAGGATTCACCCATCAGGCTGGAATGATGTTGCATTTGCCTGAATACAGTAAATCGGAAATTAAATCTATGATTTTTGATTTCTTAAAATCAGAAACAACAATACGATTTGGCCTTTCTAATGCCCCAGGGAATTTTCTTGTAGTGAGAATATTAGCTAATGGAGCGGAAATATTATTCTCATTATTGCACGATATCGGAAACAAATGTCAAAACTTTTCCGATGTCTGCTGAAAACGGAATATTCATATTTTCTTCAGTTGGAGTGGCTTTGCTGCATACTCTTTCTGGTCCGGATCATTACCTTCCGTTTATTGCTTTGTCTCAATCAAAAAAATGGAGTTTGCGATACACTATGTTCTGGACAATTATTTGTGGAATAGGGCATGTAGGCAGTTCGGTTATCTTAGGACTTGGAGGAGCAGCACTGGGATGGAATCTAGGCAAACTGTTAGCAGTTGAAAATATCAGAGGAGGAATTGCCGGATGGGCATATATCTTTCTAGGCAATGCCTATATGTTGTGGGGTTTATTTCAGGCCCAAAAAAACAAATCACATAAGCATTTTGAATCAGATAGAGAGGGCAATATGTTTGTATTTGAACACTATCATGAAACGACAAGTCAACCCATTCAAAAGCATAAGATAACACCCTGGGTGATTTTTATCATTTTTTTGTTAGGGCCTTGCGAACCAATGATTCCTTTGCTTTTTGCACCGGCAGCGCAACATTCTTTATCAGGAATGACTACCCTGATTACTACTTATACATTCATTACTTTGCTTACAATGATGGCGATGGTAGTACTAGGATTAAAAGGCATCGCATATAGTCATATGCAGAACCTAGAAAAATATATGCATGCAATTGCCGGCTTTACAATATTGGCTTGTGGAGCAGGAATGGTATTCTTAAATTGGTAAGCAATCATTAATAACCTGCTTTGGCTCCACCGATATTTTCAATGGGATGCCAGGTGGTTTTCACTTCCTGGAAATCGCTGATTAAATATGGCGATTGCGATTTATCATCATTCCATTTTTTATCATCGTGTATGATCACACGCTTCACATTCAGTGCTGCATTTTCACGCACCATCTTTTGCTGTTGCGCATCCGACTCACAGAAACAAATCGCATTCACATCCATATGATTTGAAAGGTGGGGCAGCAATTCGGAAACTTTTCCGGTGAGGATATTCACCACGCCTCCCGGCAAATCGGAGCTATTGAGCACTTCGGCGAAGGTGACGCTGCATAGTGGCTTTGTTTCGGAAGCAATTATCACACAGGTATTTCCACCTGCGATCACTGGCGCCATCAGTGAAATCAATCCTATCAAAGAAGATGACTGCGGTGCCACTACCGTTACCACGCCAACAGGTTCCAGCGCGGAGAAATTAAAATGAGAAGAAGCCACCGGATTCACACTGCTGAAAATTTGCTGGTATTTATCGCACCAGCCACTGTAATAAATCAATCGGTCGATGGCAAGATTGACTTCTTGCTCTGCTGCAGATTTTGAAGACCCTTGCAACATGAGTTCTTCCACAAACTGTGCTTTTCTGCCTTCGAGCATTTCTGCAATTCGGTATAAGATCTGACTGCGGTTAAATGCAGAACGTGAGCTCCAGCCGCCAAATGCACCGCGAGCGCTGCTGATGGCGTCGCGCACATCTTTACGTGAGCACAAACACATGTTGGCCAAGTGAACCCCTTTGGCATTGACAGCCGTATAATACCTTCCGGATTCAGTACGTGGAAACTGGCCGCCGATATAGATTTTATATGTTTTGAGAACGGAGAGTCGAGATGTCATGATGTTTAATATTATGGTGCGTTTGGTGCGTTTGGTGCGTTTGGTGCGTTTGGTGCGTTTGGTGCGTTTGGTGCGTTTTAAACCAACAGAGGCAAACTCAGGCATTTAAACCTTAAGATACGCCCCCAATCCGTGCAATCCTCCTTCCCTTCCAAAGCCACTTTCCTTAAATCCTCCGAAAGGTGATACCGGATCGAATTTGTTATAGGTGTTGGCCCAAACCACGCCGGCTTTGAGTTTGGAGGTCATATTGAAAATCTTTGAGCCTTTGTCGGTCCATACACCAGCGGAAAGTCCGAAAGGTGTATTGTTGGCTTTTTCAATCGCTTCGTCTTCTGTTCTGAAAGTTTGGATAGATAGCACTGGACCAAAAATTTCTTCCTGAGCGATGCGATTGGATTGTGCCACATTGGTAAAGAGTGTGGGACGGCAATAGAACCCTTTTTTAGGAATGACAGCAGATGACTGGAACATTTCGGCACCTTCCTGCTGGCCGATTTTAATGTATTTGTTGATGACCTCGAGTTGTTGTCTGGAATTGATAGCGCCGATATCGGTGTTCTTATCCATCGGGTCGCCTACAATCAAGGTTTCGAGGCGGTCTTTGAGTTTTTGCAACACCTGCTTGTAAACAGATTCCTGCACCAATAATCTTGATCCTGCGCAACAGACATGTCCCTGATTAAAGAAGATGCCGTTGATGACGCCTTCCACTGCCTGATCGAGAGGAGCGTCGTCGAAGATGATGTTGGCGGCTTTGCCCCCAAGCTCCAGCGTTAGTTTCTTGCCGGTTCCGGCTACAGCCTTCTGTATGATCTTGCCTACTTCTGTTGAGCCGGTGAATGCGACCTTGTTGATACCGGGGTGATTGACCAATGCAGCGCCTGTATCGCCTGCGCCTGTGATGATGTTCACCACACCTGGTGGCAAGTCAGCTTCTTGAATGAGTTCGGCCAGTTTGAGGGCTGTAAGTGGTGTGGTTTCGGCGGGCTTCAGCACTACTGTGTTTCCACAAGCCAATGCGGGCGCTATTTTCCAGGCAGCCATCAACAGGGGAAAATTCCAGGGAATGATTTGACCGGCCACGCCGAGCGGTTGTGGATTCCTGTTAGGAAAAGCATATTCCAGCTTGTCGGCCCAGCCAGCGTAATAAAAAAAATGATTGGCTGCGGTAGGCACATCGAAATCGCGGCTTTCGCGGATGGGCTTTCCCCCATCAAGCGTTTCAATCACCGCAAACTCACGTGCACGCTCCTGAATCAGTCGAGCGATACGAAAAATATATTTGGCTCTTTCTTTTCCGGGCATCTTTCCCCAAACCTTATTGTATGCATTTCGGGCGGCCATCACAACTTTATCAACATCAGCCGCATTGGCGGCAGCCACTTTCGACAGCACCTCTTCCGTTGCCGGATTTACCGTATTGAAATATTTTTTGGATGCAGGCTTTTCGAACTTACCATTGATGAACAACTCGTAACGCTCGGCTATTTTGGCGATGCTTTTGCTTTCAGGTGCGGGAGCGAGAGTGCGGGTACTGTCGAATTTGAGCCTAAGTGTGCTTGTTTTTGCCATGAAGTAATTTTGGTGGGTTTATAGGGTTTAGTAGGTTTGGTAGTTTTATTTATTTAAACTTATATCTTTTTATCTCTGAGTTTTTTAAATACTGAATAAGTTTAAAAATTAAGTACGATATTTTTTCAGTTTTTTCATAAATAAAATCAAACTCTGACTGGCTTATGAATTTAGCATCCAATGCACGAAATGATTGGGACCTTAATTCCGCACATGAACCTTTAGCAAAATAAAGAAACTGTACAAATTCTTTATTTCCTCCTCTTTCAAATCCTTCAGCAATATTATCCATTATAGAGCCTGCTGATCCCAAGATTTGATTTATTAAACGAAAATCATTTTCAAATCTTCTTTCGGATACATATTTTCTAATCAATTGATTTAACAATCTGGCTTCCTTCCAACAAATAATCTCTTCAAATTTTGCTATGGTTGACATTTTATGTGATTATGATCAAACATACACAACCTGCCAAACATACAAAACGGCATAACCCTAAATAAAATTCAGTTTGAATATTATTTAGTCATTCGCAAAATAATCACCACTCTGATACACTCCTGTGCGCTGCTTCATCAGCTGCATCAGAATGTCATTGGCCAGGCTACTGGCGCCGAAACGGAACCATTCATTGTTCATCCATCCTTCTCCCAACACTTCATTCAGCATCACCAGATAATGCAAAGCGAGCTTGGCTTTTGAAATACCACCAGCGGGTTTCATGGCAATTTTCTTTCCGGTTTTGTAATAAAAATCACGGATGGCTTCGAGCATGACCAGGGTCACTGGCATGGTGGCGGCAGACGGAATTTTTCCCGTAGATGTTTTGATGAAATCGGCACCGGCATACATGGCGATATCGCTGGCTTTGCGCACTTTGTCATATGTACCCAACTCGCCCGTCTCCAAAATGACTTTCAAACGGGCATCGCCACATACTTCTTTAATGGTGGCAATTTCGTCAAATACAAAGTTATATTCTCCCTGATGAAATTTACCACGGGAGATCACCATATCAATTTCATCGGCTCCCTGAGCCAATGCATATTTTGTATCTCTGATTTTTACATCGCGGGTGGATTGACCCGAAGGAAATGCCGTAGCCACCGAAGCCACTTTGATGCCGGAGTCGCCCAAGGCTTTTTTGGCCATACCTACCATAGACGGGTAGACGCAAACGGCGGCCACTGTAGGCAGTCCGGGATACGCATCATGCAGATGGCGTGCCTTATAGCAAAGTTGTTTTACTTTTCCGTCGGTATCTTTTCCTTCAAGCGTAGTGAGGTCGATCATGTTCAGCGCCAGCTTCAAGCCGTTCAGCTTGGTATCTTCTTTCAAACTTCTTTTGGTGAATCTGGCCGCTCTCTCTTCAACACCCACCTGGTCGATGCGTGGCGTAATGGTAAAATCAGGTATTGCAGTTATCATGGTAATAGGTTGAGTATAAAGTTAGGGGATTTAAGAGGGAGTTTGGTAGGTTTTGGAGGTTTGGTGGGTTAAAAGGTTCAATAGGTTAAAGTGGTTCAACAAGTTCAAAAGGTTAAATGGATAAACTGACTGAACCTATTGAACTACATCACCAAACAATCCCTCCAACCCCCTCTCAATCATATTCTCCACCGCCGCGTGACTTTCTTTTGAATATTGCTGTGCCATGCGGTTGGCGACGACGACATTGATGCTAATGGCATGATGACCGAGCAGTTTGCACAGGCCAAAGATGGCGGATGATTCCATTTCAAAATTGGTAATGCGATGGCCTTGATGTGAAAACAATGAAAGCTTGTCGATGAAAGTCCGGGTGCGCGATTTGAGGCGCAGCTCTCTTCCCTGGGGCCCGTAAAACCCAGGGGCAGTAACGGTTATTCCTTTGACGAATGCGGCACCGAACTTATCAAGCAACTGCTTCGAACCTTGGAATATGTAAGGCATGGTAATTCGTGTATCCATGCCTGTTTGCTGTATGAATTCATTGATCAGCTCCAGCTCATCTGCAGATTGCTCATGCTCGTAAAAATTCAACACATTATCGAATCCCAGCCCATGTGTGGAAGCCACCAGCGTATCTACAGGAATATCGGCCTGCAAGGCGCCTGATGTACCGAAGCGAATGATGTTTAATTTTTTGAGATCGGATTTGATGGCTCTGGTTACAAAATCAATATTGGCCAGCGCATCGAGTTCGTTGATGGCGATGTCGATGTTATCAGGACCGATGCCGGTGGAAAGCACTGTAACTTCTTTTGATCCGATGCGTCCGGTATGACTAACAAATTCACGGTGGCTATTGCGAAAATGTATTTCATCAAAGTGTTTGCTCACCATGGGTACCCTGTCGGGATCACCAACGATGATAATAGTCTCGGCCAATTCATCCGGACGGATGTCGAGATGATAAATGGCGCCTCGGTTGTTGATGATGAGTTCGGATGGGGGGAGATGCATATAAGTTTAGTGGGTTAGGGATTTTTGGTTTGTTGTTTAGGGTTTGTTGTTTGTTGTTTGTTGTTTGTTGTTTGTTGTTTAGGGTTTGTTGATTTACAAAATACGGGAAAATAGCTGAGGGTTGTGTAGGTTTGGGAGGTTTGGTAAGTGTAAGTTCAAAATGTTCAATGGGTTCAATGGGTTCAATAATTTGTTTTAACTGATTCAACTGATTGAACCTATTGAACAAATTAAACCTTGTATACACCAAAAAAAAAGCCGGAACGAGTCCGGCGAATTTTATGAGTGAGTTTCTGTTTGTTAAAAATTATCTTTTTGCTTTAATTTTTATGGTGTAAGAAGAAACAATTCCACCTGTAAGACCGCTAATCAACACATCTCCGAAATTGAATCTTGTAATCACCTGGCAATTGCCATTGGCGGGTGTGTTAACATCTGTTCTTCCCAAAGGCAATAATCCCCAGAATAACCAAAACTGCTTACCTTTTGCATATTGATAGGTTTCACCTTGATTTTCTTTAAACTGGCCAACATTTGTTTTAGTTGTCAAGCATGAAGAAAATGAAATTGCGATGAGAGAGACAATAAATGTTGATTTAATAAGCTTTTTCATAAATTATTTTCTTTTTGCGAATATATTATCATTATGAAAAATACTTACGACTATTCGATTATAATATATTCTTAAGGGTTGTAATTTATAATCGAACGTTGCATAGGTTGCTGTTACGACTTTGGTGGTTTTTGTTTGGGTGATGATTTTTGAAAAAAGGACAGATGAAAACATCGGAAAAAGAGGAGAAAAAAACGAAAATCATCAAAAGCACCATTTAAATGGTTTAAATGGTGGGCAAGGGAGAAAATGAAAATAGTACCCTCAAAAGAAACATATTGTTCCAACAAAAAAGCCGGAACGAGTCCGGCCTGTAAAAAAAATTCGATGTTGTATTAACTGTTTTTGATTGCTGCAATACCCGGCAATTCTTTTCCTTCGAAATATTCAAGCATGGCACCGCCACCGGTGGATACATAACTCACTTTATCGGCAAGATGGAACATGTTGACAGCGGCCACGCTATCGCCACCGCCTACCAAGCTGAAGGCGCCTTTTTTAGTGGCTTCGGCCACGGCCAAAGCGATAGACTTGGTACCATTTTGAAAGGCAGGCATCTCAAATACACCCATGGGGCCATTCCATAAAATGGTTTTGCTCTTCAGAATAACTTCTTTGAAATCAGCCACTGCTTTTTGACCGATATCTAAGCCCATCCAACCAGTTGGAATACCATAGCTTTCGCAGTTGGTTGTTTGTGCGTCGGCTGCGAATTTATCGGCAATGGTGCTGTCCATGGGTAAATGAATGTTCACACCCAATACTTTTGCCTTGGCCAGAATTTCCAGTGCTTTTTCCAGGCGATCATCTTCACAAAGTGAATTGCCAATCTGTTTGCCTTGTGCTTTCCAGAATGTATAGGCCATGCCACCACCGATGATAATATCCGTAGCTTTTTGTAAAAGATTTTCGATAATCAGAATCTTATCTGAAACTTTGGCGCCACCGATGATGGCTGTAAATGGTTTTTGCGATTCGTGCAGTACTTTCTCGGCACTCTTTACCTCTCCTTCCATCAACAAGCCGAACATTTTTTTATCGGCCTCAAAAAAATCGGCAATGACGGCCGTTGAAGCGTGTGCACGATGCGCAGTTCCGAATGCGTCATTCACATATACATCGCCTAAATGACTCAATTTTTCTGCAAAAGCCTTGTCTCCTTTTTCTTCCTCTTTGTAAAATCTCAGGTTCTCCAGCAGTAAAACTGCTCCCGCTTGCAAAGCCGCCGACTTGTCTATCGCTTCTTCACCAATGCAATCATTTGCAAATTCCACTTTCACGTCACCCAGCAAAGTTTTCAAGTGACTCACCAGATGTTTCATTGAATACTTATCGGTTGGCCCCTCTTTTGGTCTTCCGAGGTGGCTCATCAAAATCACACTTCCACCATCACCCAGAATTTTTTTAATCGTGGGCAATGTTGCCGTCATGCGGGTGTCATCGGTAATTTCGAATTGGTCATTCAACGGTACGTTGAAATCGACACGAATGAGTGCTTTTTGACCGGAGAAGTTGTAGGTGGAGAAGGAAGTCATAATATTGGGTTTGGTAGGTTTAGGAGAGGAGGTTTCGGAGGTTTGGTGGATTCAATTTCTAAAACATTCAAAACCCACCAAACGTATCAAACCTAAAAATTAACTTTTACGCTATCAACCCAGCAAAATGCTTCACTGTTCTCACTAACTGAGATACGTAGCTCATTTCGTTATCGTACCAACTAACAGTTTTCACCATTTGCTTGTCGCCTACAGTCATTACTTTGGTTTGTGTGGCGTCGAACAAAGAACCATAATGGATACCAATCACATCGCTGCTTACGATTTCATCTTCGGTATATCCAAAGCTTTCATTACTGGCAGCTTTCATGGCTGCGTTGATGGCTTCTGCCGTAGCAGGTTTAGCCAGATAAGAATACAATTCGGTTACAGATCCGGTGATTACAGGAATACGTTGTGCGCCCCCATCAAGTTTACCTTTCAATTCGGGCAATACCAGACCAATGGCTTTGGCAGCGCCGGTGCTGTTGGGAACGATGTTTGAAGCGGCTGCTCTGGCTCTACGCAAATCGCCTTTGGGATGTGGAGCATCCAAAGTATTTTGGTCATTTGTATACGCATGGATGGTGCTCATGATGCCCATTTCAATGCCAAAATTGTCGTTAAGTGCTTTGGCCATTGGTGCAAGGCAATTGGTAGTGCAGCTGGCGCAGCTGATGATGGTTTCGCTTCCATCGAGGATGCTGTGGTTCACATTGAACACCACAGTTTTCAGATCGCCGGTAGCGGGAGCGGAAATCACCACTCTTTTTGCACCAGCAGTAAGATGTGCAGCAGCTTTGTCTTTGTCGGTAAAGAATCCTGTGCTTTCAATTACCACATCCACACCATAACTTCCCCAGGGAATTTGTGCCGGATCTTTTTGAGCATAGATTTTCACTTCGTGACCATTGACAATGATGGCATTATCGGTATGGGTTACTGTTTCATTGAAACGCCCTTGGGCACTGTCGTATTTAAGCAAATGAGCCAATGTGGCTGGACTTGTAAGGTCGTTGATGGCCACCACATCGATGCCTTGCATGTTATAGATTTGACGAAAAACAAGACGACCGATGCGTCCAAAACCATTGATAGCGACTTTAATAGAGCTCATACGTGTAAAATTATTAATGAAAAAATTCTTGGTTTGCGGGGCGAATTTACGAACTCTACAACGATTTCGAAACGATATTTTACTGACCGCAACCGATTGTAATCAGGTATGCCGTGGCTTTCGGCTAAAAATAACTCTTGATTAGTCTTGTGTTTTTTCAAAAAAGTTTGGTGCAAAAGAAATAGGGTATTATCTTTGCACTCCTTTAATCAAATGCCGCGTTGGTCAAGGGGTTAAGACGCCTCCCTTTCACGGAGGAATCACGGGTTCGATTCCCGTACGTGGTACAAAAAGTCAGAACGAGAATGAGAGCGAGAGCGATCATGGAGTTCTGACTTTTTTCTTCGCTCTCGTTCTGTATCTCACACTGATTAAATCAAATTATTTTTATCGGACAAGAATTTCAACAAACCTATCATCACTCGGTTAGATAATTGTCCTAGTAAGAGTACAAAAAGTCAAAACGAGAATGAAAGCGAGAGCAATTATGAAATTCTGACTTTTTCCTTAGCTCTCATTCTGTTTCTCGGACTTATCTCATTACTTCAGTTTTTTCATCAACCTTATGCAGTGTTTTTCCTTTGATGAAAAAAATACAATTATTTACTTTGGCTCATTGTTGTAAATAATTTGTTTTTATGTTCGAATTTCAAAAACTTGATGTTTATAAAAAGTCCAAGGCATTTTATTTAGAATGCAAGAATATTATGCTGAATAACAATTTGGATCGTTACATAAAAGATCAATTGGGTAGAGCGTCCTTCAGTATTATACTTAATGTCGCAGAAGGGTCTGGGAAATTTTCTAAACCGGATAGAAGGAACTATTTTGTCACTTCCAGGGGTTCAGTTTTGAATGTGTGGCTATTCTTGATATTTTATCGGAACAGGGTGTTATTGAGGAAGGAGAATTAAAGAAGTTGATGTTACAAGCTGATGAATTGTCAAGAATATTGTTTGCCATGATAAAAAACCTTTCAAGTTGATCTTTGATTCACACTTACTTTTTTTGATTTAATACATCAGACTTAATTAATTCCAAAAGTGCTTGCAGTTGAGGATATTAAGCCATTATTGAGACTTGATATCCTTTTGGCTCAGAGAGCTTTCAATTCCTTCAGCAATGTTTTTTTCGAGTTCGTACCGCTTCATATAATAGGCTCTTTTATGCACCTTCATCTCGGCTACGCTTTTTCTTTTTGGAAAGATGGGAATTTCAAACCAACCCTCATCATTTTGAACACCGCCTTCTTCTTTCCAGATCTCATCATACTTAAATCCGATTTTATGTACCCATGGTATGTGTATGGCATGCTTTTTCTTGTGTGCCTGTATGGAATCACCTGAGCCATAAAGATGGTCAACCTGCAGAACGTTACAAATCTGCTGAATTACAAAAATCATCAATACTTTCGGCCTCAGACCATGCATCAGTTTTTGCGCCAGCTTCATTTTTTCGGCAGGCAATTCATTGTTCCCTTGAATACATCCGATTCTGCAATTCCATATTCCAGCCTCATGCTCAAAACTAAATGAGGCAACAGAGATCACACCTCCAAGCTCTTCACAAATAAATTGCACGACCAGCTCTCCCTCTTTTCTGAATTTTTCATGGTAGCCGATCTCAATCCTCGCATCAATACCATCTTTCAGCGAAAAATCACATATCGTCTTAATCTCTGGACCTACCCAACTCATCAACCCTTTTTTTCTTAAAAAATCATAATTGTCTATGATTACCTGAATCACTTTATATTTATTCCACCGGGTAGACAAATAGGGCCTGTATGGCTTCATGAAAAGTCGCGGCCTGCACTTAAACACATCCCTTAATGCTTCGTCATTTAATTTATCCAACCAATAATTGGTCAATTTAGAACGGGTAAAGAAATACATCAAGGTCTTAGAACGCTGTTTGCGTTTGTAGGCATCAGATTCATTGTTGAAAGCAATGTTGGCCAGCTGAATGCCGGTTTTAAGATTGCCAAAATACTTATTGATTGCTCCCTTATACATATTGAGCGTCAAAAGTAAATACAAACATTTTTGTAAAGTAAAAACACAGCAATTTTATCGGAAATAAGTACTTGATGTAAAGACAAAAAAATTACAACAGCCTTGATTCGAACGAAAATGTTATTAGAGTCTAAAAACTGTGATCATTTTATAAAAACAGAAAGTAAAACATGATTTTTCCATTGGCACCGGATAAGATAACTCTACTTGTTTTGCCATAGACTGCCTGTTGCGTATTCCAATTCCAAGGCGGCTTTATTTTGTTTATTGATCAACTCGTTAAGTTTTAATTGCGCAGTCATAAAACTTTGTTCTCTTGCATTGACCATAAACAATGAACTCTCTCCTATTTCATATAGCTTTCTCTCTGCCCAATAAAGCTTTTCGTAACCGTTTACATTGGATTGATAAACAGTTATCTGATTCTCATAATTCAGATATTCATTGATCTGGCTTCTGATGCCGATTTCAAAAGACTTGACTTTATACTCCCTCTCGAGCTTAGTGTTTTCCAACTTTATTTTTGTGAGGCGCAGCTCTGCCCTCTCTTTTCTTAAGAAAACAGGGAAACTGGCGGTAATGCCCCATTTGTAATTGTCTTGAAAACCAAAGTTCCATTTATCAGCTGGTGTCAATGGACTGTACTGAAGATTAAGAACAGGTTTCAACTTTTCTCTTTTCAGCTTCTGTTCCAAATTCAGCTGTCTGATCTTGTAGGTAAACATGCCGAGATAAGGATGGTCAGCCAGCTGCCTTGCATCATCTTGTCGGAACTGAGCAATGAGGTTGGCGGTAATGGCAGCATCCATTTTTTCGTCGGGGAAAACAGTAACCGGTATTTGAACAGGCTGATTATTTTCTTTCCATATGAAAACAGAGAGCTGAAGGCGTTTGTTTTGTACTTCGAGTTCGGCCTGCTGCAAACTAACCCAACGATCTTGTTGTTGAATGAAAGCTTCCAGCGTATCCATTGCAGCTCTGTCGCCCCACTGCACAGATTTCTTTACCGCCTCATATCTTTGAGTGGCCACCGCATAAGCCTGCCTTAATGTCTTGAGATTTTTTTCGGCCAGTTGCCAATCCAAGTAGGCTTTGCCTGATTTATACAACAACTCATTCAAAGCATTTCGAACCTCGAGAATAGACAACTGACTAAGCACCTGTGCTTGCCGCACTGCGGTTCTTCTTTCATCCGTCATCAAACCTTGCCCCAAAGCCAATGAAATTTGGGCAGATGCCAAACCATTGTTAGGCACCTTGTTTTCGGGATTCAAATAGATTCCTGTGTTTTTTTCATAGCCGGTTTTTATGTCCACTCCAAACCACAAAGGAATATTGATACCTGTGTTGAGTGTTTTAAAATAGTCCTTTCCATCAAATTGTTTTTGCTGTAAAGCATAATAAAGTTTAGGATCAAATGATCCCGCTGCTTTCATTTGTTCGGCCGAAGCCGCTGCCGTGATCAACCGCGCCTGAATGGCCACCGGATGCCAATCGCTCACCCATTTCATCATTTCGCGATAGCCCAACACAGCAGTGTCGTTTGAAAATTGCTGTGCGAAAAGATTACCAGTAGCAGTCAAAAAAATAAATAGCGTAGTTAATTTGTTCATGGTTTGATGTGTGATTTTTTAGAACCTCATGGAATGCTGAAATTCCTATTTCTTTTTTTCGCTTTTCTTTTGCGATGCATCCTTCTTATAATAATCGGGCGGAAAGCCATTGATGTTTCTCCACAGCTCATACCAAATGGGAACGTCTTTTAACAAAGTGAAGGTAGAAGCACCCGCACCCAGCCTGATTTCTTTGGGCCATGCAGGATATTTTTCATCTTGCTTTACCAAAACTCTGTACTTCCCGTTATCACTGATGAAATTATCGATGGCTACAATTTTGCCACCATAAGTACCATAGGAAATGCCCGGCCAGCCGGAAAAAATTATGGAAGGCCAGCCATCAAATTGAATGTTGACATGTTGGTCATTTTGCAGCAAGGGAACATCCATCGGATTGACAAACATCTCTACAGCCAGCTGATGGTCAAGCGGAACAATGCTCACAATGTCCGTACCTTCTTTGATGGTTTCCCCTACACCCGATTGCATGGCTCGTGAAACATAACCATCTTGCGGTGCTGTGATGATGTACATGCCCGACCTGATCGAATAATTGACATAATCATTTTGCAGCTTGGTCATCGCCGCTTCTGCATCATACTTTGAGGAAAGGGTTGAATTTTTATCCGACTCAAGTTTTGATACTTTTTCTTTGAAATCGGCCATGATGTTATTGAGATCAAGCTGCGCGTTAAGTACTTCATTGCGACTGGAAGCCAATTTATTTTGTTGTGCCACCTTCTTCAGCTCAAGTTCATTGGCTTTGATTCTTCTGGCTTCGAGCTCTGTGAGCGATTTCAACCCTTCTTTGTACAATTGCTCCATGCGCCTCAATTGTTCATCAGCCAGCTTTACGTTCAGTAATACAGTAGATAATTCCAGACTGTCGTTTTTATATTTCAACTTCGACTGATAGAGCTTATTCTCCGCTTGCTCGTATTTCAAGTCGCGAGAAGAAAGTATGGCATTGATTTGCGCATCAATGGACAAAAGTTTTTGTCCGTATGATTTCACCGAAAAATCTTTAGACTCCAGTTGACTTTCCGTATTGTTTACCAAACCCGGATTGAAATATTCTGATTTGACTTCGCTAATTTGCAAAATCGTATCGCCTTTATGCACTAGCTGCCCCTCTTGCACAAACCACTTCTCTATTTTTCCGGCGATCACGTTTTGTATGGCCTGGGGTCTTTGCTGCGGTTGCAAAGCAGTCACCTTGCCATATGATCTGATATTTTGCGTCCAGGGCAGAAACAACAGGATCAACAAAATCAAACCCATCAGATACAACACGGGTATTAAGGTTGATTTCTTATGACGACTCTTCAGTAATTGCAAGGCCAGATACTTTGTGCTTTCTTGTTTGTTGTATATGCCTTCTGAATGATTATTGCTATACATGATGGTATCAGATTTTATTGTTCACTATGATTTTACCTTCCTTCAGTTCAAGACAGACATCACATTTTTTTTGCAGAAAATCCTGATGGCCCGTCACCATCAATGTCCATTCAGGGCTTGCACACAGCATTTCGGCAATGGCTTTTCTTTCCGTTTCTTCAATTGCATCGAGTGATTGTTCTAAAAGAATCAATCTTGGATGTGTGACCAATGTTCTGGCTAATAATATTTTTTGGATGATGGACGAAGGCAAATTATTCCCCTGCGGATGTACAGTTGTCATCAAACCCATGGGCAAGGTTTTCACATGGGTGTTTAGCATCACCTTTTCCAACACAGCCTGAACATCCTCAATTGATACTTTTTCTCTGCCAAGGGTGATATTCTCTAGGATAGTGCCTTCAAACATTGACTCCTCTTTTAATCCATTGCCAATCATTCTGTACAATTCACCAAAGCCATAATTGGCCAACGGAATGTCGTTGATACAGATGTTACCTTTTGAAGGTTGGTAAAGTCCTGTAATAATGTGCAACAAAGTTGATTTTCCACTTCCGCTTTTTCCGCTGATATAGTACTTTTTACCTTTTTCAAATTTGAAATTCAAGTCATCAAAGAGCAACTGATGATGTGAAGCGAAAGCAAAATCGAGTCCGACAATCTCAACCGACAAAGGTCCCAACTGATTTTGTGTCAACTGATCAATTTTTCCTGATTCCGTATCAATAGGCAGTTCGGTGATTTGCTCCAGTTTTTGGGCTGCAGTAAAAAGATCATAAACACTTTCAAGACTAATCATGATTTTTTCTGCCGCCTCCATCACCATCATGATGATAATTTCAGCCGCCACAAACTGTCCGATATTCATTTGTTGATTGATGACAAGAAATCCACCAGCCATCAGCAAAAATAAAGCCACCAAAATTTTGAAAAGAATCAGCCATTTGAATTGAATTCTTAGAATGGAGAAATGCTGCTCTCTTGATTTGAGATAACCGGCCACATATTCGTCTGACTTTTGGATAGGCATGTTGGTGTTGCCCGCAAGCTTGAAACTGTGCCTTGCTCTGGCCAACTCTTCAAGCCAGGATACCACTTTGTATTTATACTTGGATTCCGCCAAGCTGGATTGCATCGCATTATTGGTAGTAAACCTGATGATCAGCAACATGATGATCACCAGACTCAGACTGAACATGATGAAAAATGGATGGTACAAAGAAAGCAGGATAAGTCCGAGTAAAATCTGCATCACTGCCGAGGACAAATCAATGATAACTTTAGAAAGCGACTTTTGAATGGTGAGCACTTCAAAAAAACGATTCATAAGTTCGGGTGCATAATACTGACGGATGGCATCAAGCTTTATCTTAGGCAACTGAAAGGTGAAATCAAATGCAGCCTTTGTAAACAACTGCTGTTGAATATTCTCCATGATTCTCATTTGCATCAATTGCAGATAACCATTGCAGCCTATACCAACGGCAATGATAACGGATAAAACAATCCACGATGAAGAGACACTACCCCCTTGAATGAGGTTGATGATAGACTGTATGCCTAATGGAAGCGAAAGTGCTATCAACCCTTTGAAAATGGCAAAAGTGTAAACCTTGCCAATTTCTTTGGTATTGGGCTTAAGCAATTTAATCAGTCGCTGATAATGTTGATTCATGTTTTTATTTTTAGTCTACACGATACTGTTATTTATCTTTTTGCAGCTCACCAACGCTAGGCCATCCATTGCGCCAATTGATAATAAAGTTGAATGCCGATGATCAGATTGAAAGGAAAGGTGACTCCCAACGCAGAAGTTAGGTAAAATGTTGGATTGGCTTTGGGAATCGCTATTTGTACAGCCGCCGGCGCTGCTATATAGGATGCGCTCGAAGCCATGGAGGCGAGAATAGTGCATCCTCCAACTGACAGGCCCATCAGATGACCGGCCATCACACCCAAAACACCGGAAACCATCGGCATGCTGACGCCGAACAAAAGCACCCTCAATCCAGCTTTTTTCAAATCGCTCATTCGGGCCGATGCGATTACGCCCATCTCCAACATGAAGATCGACAGAAAGCCTTTGAACATGTCGAAGAAAAAGACATGAAACTGAAGACTTCCTTTGTATTGTATGTAAGCACCGATCACCAAACCTCCCACCAGCAATAGAATACTTTTTCCAAAGAAAACTTCACGGATCAAAGTTTTAACCTTGAAGTCGCTTTGATGTTCTTTCAGCTTATAATAGAAAACAGCCGTAATGATGGCCGGAATCTCCATCATCACCAAAAGTACCGTCATGAATTCCTCATGCTGCACCTGCTTTGATTTCAGCAAACTGACCACCACCGCAAATGTCACCGCACTTACCGAACCGTAATGCGCCGACAAGGCGATGGCATCTTCTTTAGAGAAACCGTATACTTTTCTGGCAATCAGGCCAGACAAGGCCGTGATGAAAACACTCAGCAGCATCGTCATCAGCGATGGAAAAGCGATATGCGCCAATCCCGACTTCTGCATCTCCATGCCGCCCCTGATACCGATGGACAAGAGCAGGTAGATGCTAAGCACGTTATAAAAAGATTCGGGAATCTTCAAATCGGAACGCAGCAATCCCGCCAAGGCACCAAGAATAAAAAACAAAATGATCGGATCCATATTTATTTGTTTTCGCCCGCAAATATACCATCACTTCATCAAATAATAGTATTACTATTATAAATTAATGTAAAAATATTTTTTTTAATGTTTTTACTATATTTGCAATTGACCATCATAAATTCTTGGCCATGGACTTCAAACTATCATTCAATGTGAACGAGGCGGTTTATCTGAAAGACCCTGAAAAAAGCGAGCTCGGGAAAAAGATTGTCAAATACAGCATCGACCTGATCAATAACATAGGCTTTGAATCATTCACATTCAAAAAACTGGCGATTGAAGCCGGTACCACAGAAGCCACCATCTACAGGTATTTCGAAAACAAACACCGGTTATTGTTGTACATCATCAGCTGGTACTGGAAGTATATGGACTTTCTGCTGGATTACCAGTTGCAAAACGTTAACGACAACAGCCAAAAACTGAAAACAATCGTCAAATTGTTAACACATGAATTGCCATTAAGTTCGGGAGGACTCGATTACAACAAAAAGTTCCTCAACCAGATTGTGATTTCAGAAAGCAGCAAAGTATATCTGGTGAAGGATGTGGAAGAAATCAATAAAAGCGAAGTGTTCAAGCCGTATAAAGAGCTGTGTGCAAAAATCGCCAAAGTGATTTCGGCTTACAATAAAAAATATGCTTTCCCCAAGTCATTGAGCAGCACCATCATAGAAGCAGCCCATCATCAGCAGTTTTTCAGTGTTCATTTACCACGCCTGACCGATGTTACCGCAAAAACAAAAAACGATTTCGCCGCTATTTTCATAGAAGACATGTTGTTTAAGATCCTTAATCAATAAGCGTTAAATTATCGAAGGCATTTCTTCAATGTTTGTCTGTTTTCATTTTGCCATTGAAATAACAGACTACTATTACAGAAAGTAGAAAATAAATAGTTAGTAAGCTATTGATTGATTGTGTTTGCCATTCACAGCCAAACCATGAGCCCTTGGTGATGATAAAATAAAATCCCATGATTAATTTCAACAGCTCCCAATACACTGCATTTTTATTTCCATCCATCAAGCTCGTCATGGCATAAACGAAAATAAAAATAAAAAGTCCATACACATACATCTGAGGCGAACCTATAGCCGCCAGATTTCCAAACAAATAGCTGATAAAAAGCAACAGCATAATCAACTGCATCCAGCACCATGCATGAAATCCAGGGGGAACGGGTGTTGTATATTTTTCGAAATGATACACATCACTGATTTTTTCCAAAGGATATTTTTCGGAAACATCTTGTGGCCTCCAACCGGTGGGCCTGAACCAGAGCTGAAATTTATCTTTCCAGTTTTGTGCACGCCAGGCATCGCGACACAGCAGAACAATATGTTTGAAATTTATTTTGACGGGATTCCAGGTTTTTACCGGAATGGTGACGCCATATACGGCCTCTACTCCTGGCAATTCGGGCTGAAAAGTGCCAAAGAGTTGATCCCAGATGATAAACACCTCACTGAAATTCTTATCGATGTACTCCGGGTTGATGGCATGATGCACCCTGTGGTGAGAAGGCGTTACTATGATTTTTTCCAGTATCCCCATTTTATGGATATGGCGTGTATGATACCAGAACTGTATGAAAAGATGCAAGGGTGCCACAATAGCGATCACTTCCTCAGGAACACCCAACAGGGCTGCGGGCAAAAGCAAAACCGCATATATTTTTACAAAAACGGCTATGCTTTGCCGTAAGGCACAGGCCAGATTGTATTCCTCACTGCTGTGATGGATGATGTGATTGTTCCAGAAAAAATTGACGGAATGAGCCAGCCGATGTATCCAATACCCGGCAAAATCCAATACCAGAAAAGCGATTGCATACATCCAAATGCCACTTTTTACATGAACGATGGCCAAATGATTCACCATCCAACCATATGAATACACCACAACACTCAAGCCCAGAACATCTTTGGTGACATTGGTAACACCACTGGTTAAACTGCTGATCATGTCCATATTACTTACGGTATCATTGCCTTTGTACCAGCCATACCATTTTTCGAACAATACCAGCAACAAAAAAACGGGCATGGCAATCAGTAATATTTTTCCGTAGGCTTCCATTTTATATTTGGAGTTTGGGATTCTTGATTTGGGATTCTTGATTTGTGATTTGTGGTTTGTGGTTTGTGGTTTATGGTTTGGTAAGTCCAATGTCGTAAACTCGGAAACTTGTAAACTTTTTAGATTTTAGATTTTACATTCTTCACCCCAACCCTATCTCCTGGTGCATTTCGGGAATCTCCACATCAAGAAACCCTTTTTTCATCAGCCTTTCCCTGAAGTCTAACTGCACAGGATACTCGCCATGGACAATGAATAGTTTTTTCACCTGACGTGCATCCTGACAAGCCAGAAACTGGCAGAGGTCGTCATAGTCGCCATGGGCACTCATGCTGCGCATCTCGGCTATTTCGGCATTCACCTGATGAGGTTGTCCGAAAATATTCACTTGCTGGGGCTTCAGTTTGAGGCGGCCACCCAGTGAATGAGGCTCGCAATAACCGGTCAGCAAAATGGTGTTGCTGCTGTTTTCAATATTGTTGCTGATATGATGTTTCACCCTTCCGGCTTCCGCCATACCGCTGGCGGATATGATCACACAAGGTTTCGATGAGTAATTGAGCATCTTTGATTCGTCGACCGACTTCACAAAATGCAACCCTTTGAAACCAAAGGGATCACTGTCGCTTTGCAACACTTTTTGAATTCTTTTATTGAAATACTGAGGGTAGCTTTTTACAATCTGTGTAGCTCTGATGCTGAGAGGACTGTCGACATAGTAATCAAGATTGGGCAAGGAATTCTCCAATTCAAGCTGATTGAGGGTATAAAGGATTTCCTGTGTTCGGCCTACACTAAAAGCGGGTATGATCAGTTTACCTTTTTTTTCAATGCAGGTTTTCTTAATCCAGTTCAACAGCACATCTACAGAAGGATGATGTTCATCGTGCAAACTGTTGCCATAGGTGGATTCGATGATGATATAATCCGACTGTTCGTAAGTGGCCGGCGATTTCAAAATCAGATCACGGTAACGGCCTACATCACCACTGAAGGTAATGCGTGTGATTTTTCCGTTTTCTTTTATCCTGAGGTGAACTGTGGCACTTCCAATGATATGACCGGCATCGGTGTAGCAGAATTCAATATCCTCATCGATGCGGTGCCAGATATCGTAGTCTACCACTTCAAACTGATCGGCGGCAATGATGGCATCATCTGTGGTGTATAGAGGTTTGAGATAAGGGAGTCCCAGCAAAGCTCTTCTTTTGTTTTCAAACTTGATATCCGACTCCTGAATGCCGGCAGAATCTTCCATCAAAACGGCAGCAAGGTCTTTGGTGGCCGGCGTAGCGAACACTTTTCCTTTATAGCCATCCTTGATCAGTTTCGGAATCAATCCGCAATGATCAATATGTGCATGAGATAGAATCATGTAATTGATTTGAGCCGGATTAAATCCAAAATGCGCATTCAGCTCATTCGTATCATGTCCCATCCCCTGAAACATGCCACAGTCGAGGAGTAATTTTTTTCCGTTGGAAAGTGTGATGAGATGCTTGGAACCTGTTACTGTCCGTGCCGCGCCATGGAATGCTATTTTCATGTCATTGTTTTATTAGAAAAAATAAGTCGTTGTGCTGGTTTAATGGTTGGTAAAAAACTAACCGTTAAATCATTAACCATTGATTGCCAACCACACCATCATACCTATACCATGCTCGATAGCCGATTCATCGATATCAAAAGTTGGCGTATGAACATTGCTGGTTATTCCTTTGGCTTTGTTGCCGGCTCCAAGTCTGAAAAAACAGCCAGGGATGCGGTGCGAGTAATAAGCAAAATCTTCTGCCCCCATGCGCAGTTCAGTTTCCGAAACATTCTCAACTCCCGCGTAGACTTCTGCCAGCTTTCTTGCTTCGGCAGAAACTTGTTCATCATTCAAAACAAAGGGATAGCCCACATCAATTTTTATCTCTGCCTCGGCGCCCATCATGGTTACCAGCTCATGGGTATGTTTCTTGATCAGTTCATGCGCTGCGAATCTCCACTCTTCATTCATGGCTCTGAAGGTGCCCATCAGTTTCACTTCGGAAGGAATGACGTTGGTGACATTGCCCCCATTGATGGCCGTTATGGAGAGTACGGAAGGATTGAAAGGATTGTTGTTTCGGCTGATAATCTGCTGCAGACTGATGACCAGGTGTGAAGCGATCAAAATGGAATCTGCAGTGAGATGAGGGGCCGCAGCATGTCCGCCTTTGCATTTGATGGTGATGTAAATTTCATCGGCACTGGCCATCACCATGCCACCCCTGAAACTGAACGTACCTGCTTCCATACCGGGATGAACATGCAAAGCATAAACTTTCTGTGGAGCAGGGTTTTCAAGTACACCCGCTTTGATCATCAGACTGGCGCCGCCAGGATTCTTTTCTTCTCCCGGTTGAAAAATCAGTTTCACCGTTCCTTCCCAATCCTCTTTTGTTTCATTCAACATCTTGGCCGCCCCCAGTAAACAGGAAGTGTGCACATCATGTCCGCAGGCATGCATGATGCCCGGTTTTGTAGAACAATACGACACCTTGTTCTCTTCCTGTATCGGCAAGGCATCCATATCGGCACGAAGTGCGACAATTTTCTTATCGGGATTTTTTCCTTTGATCAGTGCCACCACACCTGTTTCGGCCATCACTTCAAAAGTGATTCCCCATGACGATAATTTCTCCTGAATGAAAGCCGATGTTTCTCTCTCTTCAAAACTCAGTTCGGGATGGGCATGAAGATGATGACGAACAGCTATGAATTCGTCGGCATAAGCTTTAGCCATAGTTTTGATGCGGGAAATCATAAGGGAAGTTTTTTCGTTTGTTGTGTTACGTTAGTCACCTCCGCACTTTTTCTTCAACACCATAAAGCTGTCATCCAACATGAAATCACTGTTCTTCTGTGGCAGCGTTTTTGTCTGTCGGTTTCTGTTCCACTTTTTCTGGCACTACGTAAATGTTATTGGGTATGAGTTTGGAGTCGATGAGTATTTTCTTGAATTTCTCCGCCTCTTCTTTCTGCAGGAAATTGCCGAGTTTCAGTTTGAGGTATGGTGATTGAAAAGTCATGTACAATTTCTGATCGGGGTATTGCTGTATCAGGGCTGTCCGAATCTTCATCGCGGCTTCGCGGTCGGAGGTGTTGAGCAATTGGAGGCGATAACCATCAACAAGCTGAATTTTCAAAGCCAGATTTTCATTGTACTCCAGCATTTTTTTTCCAAGCCTGTCGATTCTTTCATCGCTATGGATGATATTATGAGAGGGCTTTGAAGGCGGAAGCGTATCGATGACTGATTCCTGTGCAAATGCACAGGGCCAGATGAAGAGGACTACAATAAACAGACACACAAACTTCATAACAGCCGGTTGATATTAGAAGCATCAGGCATCTTTGCCATGACATTGCTTATATTTTTTTCCACTTCCACAAGGACAAGCGTCGTTACGGCCTATTTTAGGCTCAACTCTTACCGGTTCTTGTTTCAGTGGTGCGGAAGGATCATAATAATCATTTTGATTGGCCGCATAATCTTGTCCGGCCGCATCAATCTGGTCTTTATTCACGTTCATTTTGCTCATGTCGGTTTTTCTTTCACGTCCTTCTCGGATCTGGTCGTTTTGCTGTTCGAAAGGAATACCGGCATGACTGAGGAATCCAACGATGTCTTTATTCACCTGGTCGTTCATTTGTTTGAATGCGCTGAAGGCTTCAATCTTATAAATCACCAACGGGTCTTTTTGTTCGTAGCCTGCGGTTTGCACACTGTGGCGCAAATCATCCATCGAGCGTAAGTGAGTTTTCCAGGCATCATCAATGATGGCCAGGGTGATGTTTCTCTCCAAAGCGTTCATCAACTCTCTTCCCTCAGTTTCAAAATACTTGTCGAGTTTCACAAATGCATGCGTGGCTTTTTTACCATCTGTAAATGGCACCGATACATTTTCAATATGCTGACCTTGTTCTTTTCTCACATTCTGAATCACAGGCATGGTCTGCGTGATGATGGCTGCCTTTTTTGACTGATAGTGGGTCATGGCCTCATGATATAGCTTTTCCGCCAGCTGCTGCTCATTGCCTTTATTCAATTCATCTTCTGATATCGATGTTTCGATGCCGAGATGCATGATCACATTCAGTTTGAAATCGTCGTAATTGCCGCCATCTTTAAAAGAAAGAGCGATGGCTTCTGCCACTGCATAAAATGAATTGTCCAAATCCAGCGCCAGACGTTCGCCAAACAAAGCATGGTTCCTTCTGCCGTAAACAACATTTCTTTGTTTGTTCATCACATCATCATATTCCAGCAAACGCTTACGAATACCAAAGTTATTTTCTTCCACTTTTTTCTGGGCACGTTCGATGCTCTTGGTGATCATGCTGTGCTGAATCACTTCACCTTCCTTGTATCCCATTCTGTCCATCAGGCCGGCAATTCTTTCGCTGCCGAACATGCGCATGAGATCATCTTCCAAAGACACAAAGAAACTGGATGTACCCGGATCGCCCTGACGTCCCGCACGACCGCGCAACTGTCTGTCTACACGACGGCTTTCGTGACGTTCGGTGCCGATAATGGCCAAACCTCCGGCCTCTTTCACACCGGGCCCGAGCTTGATATCCGTACCACGACCGGCCATATTGGTAGCGATGGTAACCGCTCCAGCCAAACCTGCTTCTGCCACCACCTGCGCTTCACGGGAGTGTTGTTTAGCGTTCAATACATTATGCGGAATATTTCTTTGCTTCAGCATTCTGCTCAGCAATTCACTCACTTCCACCGAAGTGGTACCCACCAGACAAGGACGACCTGCACTGCGCAGCAATTCCACTTCGTCAATCACTGCCTTGTATTTTTCGCGTTTTGTTTTGAACACCCTGTCTTGTTCATCTTTACGAATCACTTTCACATTCGTGGGAATGGTCACCACATCGAGTTTGTAGATACTCCACAATTCAGCGGCTTCAGTTTCGGCTGTACCGGTCATACCGGCCAGCTTATGGTACATTCTGAAATAGTTCTGCAAAGTAATCGTAGCGTAAGTTTGCGTGGAGGCTTCAATCTTTACATTTTCCTTGGCTTCCAATGCCTGATGCAGGCCATCGGAGTATCTTCTGCCTTCGAGCACACGGCCGGTTTGTTCATCTACGATTTTCACCGCACCTTCCATCACCAGATAGTCCACATCTTTTTCAAATAAAGTATAAGCTTTCAGCAATTGCTGAACCGTATGGATACGTTCTGCTTTCAGAGAATATTCGGTAATCAGCGATTCCTTCTGCTGAAGTTTGGCTTCGGCCTCTTGTGCCGATTTATCGATCGCATTGAGTTTGGTAGCGATGTCGGGGAGAATGAAGAATTCGGGATCCTCGCCGCTTTTAGTGATGAGGGCGATACCGAGATCGGTCAGTTCCACCTGATTGTTTTTTTCATCAATGTGGAAATACAATTGCTCATCCACTTTGGGCATTTCCTTTTGCTGATCGGCGAGGTAATAATTTTCGCTCTTTTGCAATTTCACTCTCATGCCGGGTTCGCTGAGGAATTTGATCAGTGCGCTGTTTTTGGGCAAGCCTCTGTGGGCACGCATCAGGGCGAGGCCACCGTCTTTGGGATCATCATTGCCTTCTGCGATTTTTTTCTTGGCTTCTATCAGAAATTGATTGACCGCTTTTCTTTGCGCATCCACCAATTTTTCGATTCTGGGTCTCAGGTCGAAGAATTGTTGCGTATTGTCGCTATGGCCAATCGGACCACTGATAATCAGTGGCGTACGGGCGTCGTCAATCAAAACGCTGTCCACCTCATCCACCATGGCAAAATGATGTTTGCGTTGCACCATTTCGTCGGGGCGATGGACCATGTTATCTCTTAAATAATCGAAACCGAATTCGTTGTTGGTACCGTAAGTGATATCGGCGTTGTAAGCTCGACGACGAGCATCGCTGTTGGGTTCGTGTTTGTCGATGCAATCTACCCTGAGTCCGAGCCACTCGAAAATGGGTCCATTCCACTCGCTATCCCTGCGGGCCAGATAATCATTCACCGTCACAATATGTACACCTTCTCCGGCCAATGCATTGAGGTAAGCGGGCAGCGTACTCACCAGTGTTTTACCTTCACCCGTGGCCATCTCAGCGATTTTACCCGAATGTAAAACGGCACCCCCAATCAACTGTACATCGTAATGGACCATGTTCCAATTGACGATATTTCCGGCTGCGTTCCAGGTATTTTTAAAAATGGATTTATCGCCCGCAATGGTAATGTATTCTTTTTTAGTCGCCAGCTCTTTATCGAGTTCAGTGGCTGTAGCTTCAATATTTTCATGGTCTCTGAAACGTCGGCCGGTTTCTTTCACCACGGCAAATGCTTCGGGCATGATTTCCTTGAGAATTTCTTCAATCTGCTGGTCACGCTTCTTTTTCAGTTCGTCTACTTCCTTATAAATAAGGTCACGACCGGCGATATCATCTACAGGCAATGCATCTGCACGAGAATTATTTTCGGCGATGGTGGCATCTATGGCGGTAAGATGGGCTTTGATGCGGGTTCTGAATTCCTGGGTTTTATTACGCAGTTCATCATTGGAGATGGATTGGTATTTGGAAAACCATTCATTTACCCTGGCTACCTCGGGCATGATTTTCTTTACGTCTTTTTCGCTTTTGCTGCCGCCGAATAATTTAGATAAGAGTCCTAACATATGATAATCTATCGCTGTAAATAATTTAAATAAGTGGTTCTCAATAGTCAAAAACGATGCTGCAAAATCATTTTCGTCAAATTGACAGGTGGCAAAGGTAAGGCAAGTCGTTTGGATTCTGGAAACTGGATGCTAGATACTGGAAACTGGATGCTAGATACTGGATACTGGGTGCTGGGTGCTGGGTGCTGGGTGCTGGATACTGGATGCTGGGTGCTGGGTGCTGGGTGCTGGGTGCTGGATACTGGATACTGGATACTGGATTTAATTTATAAACCTTTATCATTCGCGTTCCGCATATGAAATTCAAAATTTCACATTCTTCATTCGATTTCTCATTAATTCTTAACGAAGCTTTTGCCTTGTAAGGCATTTGCCCTAACTTCGCGCTTCAAAATTAATTGAGGAACATTTGAGGTTCCAAAATATATAAATTGAAATTGCCATGAGTGGTGCTTTAAAAGAAGTCAGGAATCGCATTAAAAGTGTACAGAGTACACAGCAAATTACCAAGGCGATGAAAATGGTGAGTGCCGCCAAGCTTCGCCGTGCGCAGGATGCCATTACACAGATGCGTCCATATGCACAGAAATTACAGGAAATGCTGGGCAATATCGTAGGTAGCAGCGAAGGCAACGTGGCTATGGACCTGGCTACAGAAAGACCGATAGAAAAGGTACTTATCATTACTGTTACCAGCGACAGAGGTTTATGCGGAGGTTACAATAGTAATTTGATCAAGCTCACCAAACAGCTGATCAACACAAAATATGCTTCACAATCGGCAAAAGGCAATGTACAGGTATTACCTATCGGTAAAAAAGGATACGAGCATTTCACTAAAAACGGCTTCAAGGTGGTAAGTGAATTCTGGGATATTTTCACCGGATTAAGCTTTGAAAAAGTTCAGACTGCAGCCCGCTTTGCGATGAATGGTTTTGCCACCAAAGAATTTGATGCGGTTGAGATTGTATACAGTGAATTTAAAAATGCGGCTTCTCAGCTTTATGTTTCCGAGCAATTTTTGCCCGTTAAAAAAGTGGAAAGTGCCGACAATAAGAAAAAATCTGATTTTATTTTTGAACCCAGTCAGGAGGTTTTAATTGCCGAACTGATGCCCAAGATTTTGAATACCCAGCTTTTCAAAGCCGTGCTGGATGGTAACGCATCTGAACATGGTGCCAGAATGACGGCCATGGACAAGGCCAGTGACAATGCCAACGAATTGTTGAAATCACTGAAAATCAGTTACAACAGAGCTCGTCAGGCAGCTATTACCACAGAGCTTACCGAAATCGTGAGCGGTGCGGCGGCTTTGCAAGGATAATTCCAATTTGATCAGGAGACAATTTGGTAATTTGAGCATCATCAAGTCATCAAATCACCAAATCACCCAATTAATACTAACATGGAAATATCTCAAATCATCCCCCACATTGAAGCGCTGATATTCGCCAGTGATAAAGCCTTATCTACCGAAGAAATCAACGAGCTGATTAATAACGCGTTGGGTTTTATTGAAAACCGCGCCAGCATCGAACTAACCGAGTCTGCCATCAATGGCATCAGGGAAAAATATGCCTCAGAGTTTTATGCCTTCGAACTCAAGCAAAGCGGTGGCGGATGGCAATTTCTCACCAAGCCCGAATACCATAAAACAGTAGCCTTGCTTAATGGCGACAAGTTCCTCAAAAGACTTTCGGCTGCAGCCTTGGAAACACTGGCCATCATTGCCTACAAACAACCCATCACCAAAAGCGAAATTGAATCCATCAGAGGTGTGAACTGCGACTATGCGGTGCAGAAATTGCTGGAAAAAGACCTGGTGATTATTTCCGGAAGAAATGAAGATGCTGTAGGCAAACCCTTGCTTTATTCCACTTCCAAATCATTCATGGATTATTTCGGCATCAACAGTGCGGATGAATTGCCCAAGATCAATGAGGTGCTGATGGATGAGCTGGTAAAGGCCACTATTGTAAACCCTGACCACGTAGGCGAATTCAGTGAAATGCCTGCAGCAGCTGAATCGGAAACAGAGGTAGCCGAAGTAATCGTTGAAGCTGAATTGCTGGAGGAAGAAAGCACTGATAGCAACGAAGTTGAAATGCAACACAACAAAGCAGCGGATGCGGAAACCGAAGGCGAAAAACCGACAGACCAATAACAACTTATTTTCAACCAAAGGCATTTAAAAAATGCCTTTTTTGTTTTATTCAAGAATCGAAAACACTTCTCCAATTTTTTCAAAAGAAATCCATCCTCACTTGAAAAAACAACACACTAAGGATTGATTATTGTTGTCCTTGAAACATCGAGCATGTCGTCCAATACATCAACATCTCTATATTTGCAAATCAACGACCTAAAACAATTCATTATTAAAACCGACATTCGATTTCAGTTCGTCGGTTTTCAATCATAATCATATTATGTCAAAAGCACAACGCAAGCAGGAAGCACTCGAATATCACGCCAAAGGAAGACCTGGGAAAATTGAGGTGGTGCCCACTAAAGAAGCCAAGACACAAAGAGACCTGACATTAGCCTACTCTCCCGGTGTTGCCGAGCCTTGCCTCGAAATTGCCGCTAATCCGGAGGATGTATATAAATACACCGCTAAAGGCAATCTTGTTGGTGTTATCAGTAACGGCACCGCGGTTCTCGGATTGGGCAATATTGGTCCCGAAGCTGGTAAACCGGTGATGGAAGGGAAAGGTGTATTGTTTAAAATTTTCGCTGACATTGATGTGTTCGACATTGAAATCAACGAAACAGACCCTAAAAAATTTGTAGAGATTGTAAAATCACTGGAGCCTACTTTCGGAGGCATCAACCTAGAAGACATCAAAGCGCCGGAGTGCTTTTACATTGAACAAGAATTGAAAAAACAGTGCAACATTCCGGTGATGCACGACGATCAGCATGGTACAGCCATCATATCTGCAGCTGCTTTACTGAATGCACTGGAAATTCAAAAGAAAAAGATCGACAAGGTAAAATTTGTCGTAAATGGAGCCGGTGCCGCCGCGATGGCCTGTATCAAACTATACGAATATCTGGGCGCCAAGCCTTCAAACTTCATGGTGTTCGATAAAGCCGGCATACTGTACAAAGGGCGTGAAGATATCAGTGAGCAGAAGATGATATTCTGTGTGGATGCCAAATACAAAGATTACAACTTGAGTAAGGCCATGAAAGATGCCGATGTTTTTCTGGGTTTAAGCGTGGGCAATGTGGTTACGCCGGATATGGTGAAATCCATGGCCAGAAACCCGATTGTATTTGCCATGGCCAACCCCGACCCTGAAATCACTTATGACGCAGCCATGGCTGTGCGCAAAGACCTCATCATGGCCACCGGAAGAAGTGACTTCCCCAATCAGGTAAACAATGTACTGGGCTTCCCCTATATTTTCCGTGGTGCACTGGATGTAAGGGCCCGTCAGATCAATGAGGAAATGAAACTTGCTGCAGTTAAAGCTTTGGCCGACCTGGCCAAAACACCTGTACCCGATATCGTCAATCTGGCCTACAACGAAAAAACAATTTCATTCGGCCCCACCTATATCATCCCCAAGCCTTTTGACCCCCGATTATTGGCTACTGTGGCTCCGGCTGTGGCCAAAGCGGCCATTGCCAGCGGCGTGGCCCGTATCAACATTTCGGACTGGGATGCTTACGAAATTGAAATGAACAGAAGACTGGGTCTCGACAATCAACTGAGCCGCATCCTCAGCAACAAGGCCAAGTCGAACCCCAAACGTATCGTTTTTGCTGATGCCGAAAACGTAAAAATCCTGAAAGCCGCACAACAGGTAATGGAAGAAAACATCGGCTATCCTATCTTGTTAGGTGAAGAAAAAATCATCCGGGAAATGGCCGCCGCCAACTCCATCGATATCGACGACATGCCCATTGTGAATCCTAAAGATGATGAACATGAAGAGATGCGTCAGAAATTCGGGGAATTGTTCTTCAAAAAAAGACACCGGAAAGGCGTCAATCAATACGAAGCATACAAGGCCATGAAAGACCGCAATCATTTTGGCTGCATGATGGTGGAAACCGGAGAGGCCGATTGTATGATCAGTGGACTGAGCCGAAATTACCCCGATACCATCCGACCTGCGCTGCAAATCATTGGTACAGATGACGGTGTAAAAAAAATCGCCGGTATGTACCTGCTTTTCACCAAGCGCGGACCCTTGTTTTTGGCCGACACCACCGTCAACTTCAATCCCACCGCCGAAGAGCTGGCAGAAATCACCTTGCTGGTGGCCAAAGAAGTGAAAAACTTCAATATCACACCCCGGATCGCCATGTTGTCTTACTCCAACTTCGGCAGCAGCAATTCGGAAGAAGCGAATACCGTAAGAAAAGCCAGAGAGATTGTGAAACAGAAAAACCCTTCACTGATTTGCGACGGAGAGATTCAAGGGATGCTGGCTTTCAATAAAGAAATCTTACAGGAAAACTATCCTTTCACAGAACTGATCAAAGGCGATGTGAACGTACTGATTTTCCCTAACCTCTCTGCAGGCAACATCGCTTACACTTTGTTGCAGGAAATTGGCGGCGCCGACAGCGTAGGTCCGATTTTACTCGGTATGAAAAAACCTGTGCACGTATTGCAACTGGGCAGTTCTATCCGCTCGATTTACAATATGGTAGTTATTGCCGTTGTGGATGCCCAATCAAAAAGTAAGGCGAGCGTGGAGGAGGTGGTGAAAAAAAGTAAATGGTGGAAAAGAAAACCCAAAACCACAGCCTAACTTCCGATAACTTCGTGCTATGAATTTTTTTACCCATTTCGGACAATATCTGCTGATGTTGAAAGGCATGCTAAGCAAGCCCGAAAACCCTAAGCTCTACTGGAAAGAATTCGCCCATCAATGTTCCGAAATCGGCATGCGTTCCTTGAGCATTGTCAGTATCATTTCGGTTTTCATGGGTGCGGTGAGTGCGCTCAATACGGCCTATCAGATGTCGAATCCGCTGGTTTCCAAAATTATCATCGCGCAGATTGTGAGAGATACGGTGATCCTGGAATTCTCTCCCACCTTGGTATGCGTGGTGCTGGCCGGTGTAGTAGGCAGTAAAATAGCCAGTGAGCTGGGCAATATGCGGGTCAGCGAGCAGATAGACGCACTCGAAATCATGGGCATCAATACCAAAACTTATCTGGTACTTCCCAAAATACTGGCGGCGATTGTCACCATACCAATGCTGGTCATATTATCCATGTTTCTGGGTATTTACGGCGGAAGATTGACCGTTGCGCTTTCAGGTATCATTTCCACCGACACTTACGATAAAGGCCTCAAGCTTTTTTTCATCCCTTACAATGTTTTTTTTGCGATGATGAAGGCTTACACATTTGCTTTCATCCTCAGTTCCATTCCGGCTTATTTCGGTTATTATGTAAAAGGCGGATCGCTGGAAATTGGCCGAAACAGCACCCAGTCTGTTATCGTCAGCTGTGTGGTGATTCTATTGGCCGATTACATACTGGCCGCTCTATTGCTGTAACCATCAATATCAATCATGATCGAGTTTAAACATATCACCAAATCATTCGGCGAAAAACGTGTGCTCAACGACGTGAGTCATGTGATGGAAGCCGGAAAGGCCAATCTGATCATTGGCACCAGTGGCAGCGGTAAAACCGTTTTGCAAAAATGTTTGGTAGGATTGTTCGAACCGGACAGTGGCGAAATTATTTACGACGGCACCAGCTTTACCTCCATGAGTCAGGAAGACCGTAAAATCTTACGCCAGCAGATTGGCATGTTGTTTCAGGGCTCTGCACTTTTCGACAGCATGACAGTGGAAGACAATGTGAAGTTTCCGCTAGATATGTTTACGAGAGACAATTACAAAACCAAGATGGCCAGGGTGAATGAAGTGCTTGAAAGAGTAAACCTCTTGGGCAGCAATAAAAAGTTCCCCTCCGAAATCAGCGGTGGCATGAAAAAAAGGGTGGGCATTGCCAGAGCCATTGTACTGAATCCCAAATATCTTTTCTGCGACGAACCCAATTCGGGCCTCGACCCTCAAACCTCCATGGTGATTGATAAGCTGATTTACGACATCACCCAAGATTACAATACCACCACCATCATCAATACTCACGACATGAACAGTGTGATGGAAATCGGCGACAATATCTTGTATATGAAAGACGGGAAAAAAGAATGGTCGGGCAGCAGCAAGGATATCATTTTCTCGGATAATGAGAACCTGAATCACTTCATTTTTGCCTCAGAATTTTTGCAAGATGCCAAACAAATGAGAATGATGGAACTCAAGAATAAAGGATAAGTCCGTGATTTTCCATTTACATTGTTTGATTCACAAATTCAAACCTTATCTTTGCACGACTTTTATTCAGTTCATCTATATCCATTTTAAAAATGTCAGTTTTAGTCAACAAAGATTCTAAAGTTATTGTACAGGGCTTCACCGGTACAGAAGGTACTTTCCATGCTACTCAAATGATTGAATATGGTACTAATGTGGTAGGTGGTGTTACGCCCGGAAAAGGCGGAAGCACTCATCTGGACAGACCCGTTTTCAATACAGTGGCTGATGCCGTAAAAACAGCCGGCGCCAATGTGAGTATTATTTTCGTACCCCCTGCTTTTGCTGCGGATGCCATCATGGAAGCCGCTGAAGCAGGCATTGCTTTAGTGGTTTGTATCACCGAAGGCATTCCTGTTCAGGATATGGTTAAGGTCAAAAATTATCTGAAAGGAACTTCAACCCGTTTGATAGGCCCCAATTGCCCAGGTGTCATCACTGCAGAAGAATGTAAAGTGGGTATCATGCCGGGATTCATCTTCAAAAAAGGAAAAATCGGCATTGTTTCCAAATCAGGTACACTTACTTATGAAGCTGCCGATCAGGTAGCCAAAGCCGGATTAGGCATTTCTACCGCCATCGGTATCGGAGGTGATCCCATCATTGGCACCACCACCAAAGAAGCGGTAGAATTGTTGATGAACGACGACGAAACAGAAGCGATTGTGATGATTGGTGAGATTGGCGGAGGTATGGAAGCTGAGGCCGCACACTACATCAAATCTACAGGTAATAAGAAACCGGTAGTAGGTTTCATCGCCGGACAAACCGCGCCTCCCGGTCGCAGAATGGGACATGCCGGTGCTATCGTTGGTGGTGCTGACGATACAGCTGCAGCCAAAATGAAAATCATGGGCGAATGCGGTATTCATGTAGTGGCCAGTCCTGCGGATATCGGCAAGACAATGGCGGCTGCTTTGAAAAAATAAATACAACACTCTTTTATACAACTCCAATCAGACTCGATTGGAGTTTTTTATTGCAATGACAACCATCCATCCATGAGTCAAGAATCCATTTATACCATCCCTTTACGTTACCGTAAAATGGAAAACCTGCACATCGTTTTCTGGTTGTTCAAAGATGTGGCCTGGTGTATGGTCTGGAAACCTTTGGGTATTCTGATGATTTTCCCCACCTTGCTAATTTCTATAGTGATCGCCTGGCGAACAAGGCAATACATGAGCGAATGGTGCCATAATCTGGCTATCACAGTTTGGATTTCGGCCAACAGTTATTGGATGATCAGCGAGTTTCTAAAATTTGACACCATGAAATTATATGGTGATTTCACTTTCAAGCACCTCGCCATCATTCCATTTGCCATTGGCCTGTTGGTATTGGGCTATTACTACCTGATATGGAAGCCAAAACATCCACATGACTTAGAAACCATGTGAATTAAGGTTGAACGAGATGCTTTATATTTGCCCGGTTGGCAACTGCAATTTCCTTTGGGTGATTTTTTACACTAAGGCTCGGTCTGTTTTTTTGATATTGACCTTGAATAGGGCATATTCTATTAATTGCTGATTTTTAAAAAGTTTAATTTTTACTTTCTATATGTTCAGAACACATACCTGTGGAGAATTGAATCTCAAAAACGTCAACCTCTCTGTAACCCTTTCGGGCTGGGTGCAAACCATCCGCAAATTCGGCAGCATCACATTTGTTGACCTCCGCGACCGTTATGGCATCACGCAATTGCTGTTTGCCGAGCACCTCAACGAACAGCTGGAAGCCAATCCCCTGGGCCGCGAGTTCGTTTTGCAGGTATCTGGTACCGTTAGTGAGCGCAGCAATAAAAACGCCCATCTCGCTACAGGCGACATTGAGATATTGGTAACAGATTTCAGCATCCTCAATAAATCCATCACCCCACCCTTCACCATTCAGGATGATACCGATGGAGGCGACGACCTCAGGATGAAATACCGCTTTCTCGATTTGCGCAGAAACGCCGTGAAGAGAAACCTCGAACTGAGATACGCTGTAGGAAGAAGCACCAGAAATTACTTACATGAGCAGCAGTTCATGGACATTGAAACACCTTTCCTGATCAAATCCACCCCCGAAGGGGCCAGAGATTTTGTGGTGCCCAGCCGTATGAACCCCGGCCAGTTTTATGCGTTGCCCCAATCGCCGCAAACATTCAAACAATTGCTGATGGTGAGCGGCTATGACCGTTATTATCAGATAGTGAAATGTTTCCGTGATGAAGATTTACGTGCCGACCGTCAGCCCGAATTCACACAGATCGATTGCGAAATGGCATTTGTAGAACAGGAAGACATACTCAACATGTTTGAAGGTTTGGTGAAAAGAATTTTCAAAGATGTAAAGAACATCGATTATACCGAAAAGGCAGAACGCATGACCTGGGAAAATGCCATGTGGACTTACGGCAATGACAAGCCGGATATCCGTTTCGGCATGAAGCTCTGCAACCTGAAATACCCTTCGCATACTTTTCCAGGCAGAGAAGACCTCTCGCACCTCATCAGCGGCGCCGACTTCAAAGTTTTTGATGAAGCCGAAAGTGTCATTGCGATTTCCGCTCCCGGCTGCAGCGAATACACCCGCAAGCAGACAGACGAACTCACGGAATGGGTGAAACGCCCGCAGATTGGCATGAAAGGATTGGTATACATCAAATGCAATGCAGATGGCAGCTTCAAGAGCAGCATAGATAAATTCTACAGCGAGGAAAAATTGAAAGCGATAGCGACTGCCATGCAAGCTCAGCCCGGCGACCTCATCCTGATGCTGGCGGGCGCAGAAGAAAGAACCAGAAAGGCCACCAGCGAACTCAGACTTCATCTGGGTCAACAGCTAGGACTTCGTCAACCCCACGAATTCAAATTACTCTGGGTTCTCGACTTTCCGCTTTTTGAATACGCAGAAGACGACAATCGCTGGGTAGCGCGTCATCATCCCTTCACATCTCCCAAACCAACGGATATTGATACCATGATCAATAACAATCCTGTGATCGAAAATCCTGCTGAATACCTTAAACATCCCTACGCCAACATCAAGGCCAACGCCTACGACATGGTGCTTAACGGCAATGAAATTGGCGGTGGCAGTATCCGTATTTTCCAGAAAGAGCTGCAACAAAAAATGTTTGCCGCATTGGGAATGGATGAACATGAACAGCAACATAAATTCGGATTTCTGCTCGGCGCATTTGAATATGGCGCACCTCCTCATGGTGGCATTGCATTTGGTTTCGACCGCTTATGTGCTATCCTAGGCGGGAGCGAGAGCATACGCGACTTCATTGCCTTCCCCAAAAACAACAGTGGCCGCGACGTGATGATTGATGCACCATCTGCCATCGATCAAAAACAATTTGATGAATTACAGATTCGCCTGGATTTGAAATAATATCACCCCTTCGGGGTTTATTTTTTCTTGATTGATATTCTAAAATACTGCCACCCCTTCGGGGTTGTATTTTATTTGACTGAGTATAAAACCTAACCCCTTAGGGGTGATATTATTCTACCACAACATACATCTTAACCCCGAAGGGGTGATATTATTCCACCGCAACTCCATCTTAACCCCGAAGGGGTGATATTATTCCACCGCAACTCCATCTTAACCCCGAAGGGGTGACATTATTATACCACAACATCTTGAATTAATATTTATTTATTAAAGAAACTTCATCAAACAAATGCTGTCATTTGTAAAAAACAAAATGGCGGCCGGAACCTACTCTCAAATCCATATTCAAGTAGTATTTGCTGTAAAACACAGACAAGCATTACTGGATAAATCATGGAGACAAGAAGTATTTAAATACATGTCGGGTATCGTTTCACAGCATGGCTGCAAATCCATTATCATCAACGGAGTGGAAGATCATGTTCATTGCTTTATTGGCCTGAAGCCGGCAATTTCAGTGGCTGATTTGGTCAGGGACATCAAGAACAATTCCAGTAATTACATTAATAACCATCAGTTCCTAAAATCCAGGTTTTCATGGCAAGAAGGATATGGCGTTTTCAGTTATTCAAGATCACAAGTCAGCAAAGTGTATCATTACATTTTACATCAAGAGGAGCATCACAAAAAATCATCCTTCAAAAAAGAGTACATAGGCTTCCTCAGGAAATTTGAAATCGAGTATAAGGAGGAATACCTTTTCAATTGGATAACTGCTGAATGATATCTTATGTCATCAAAAATAATCAACGCGATGATGACGAGCACTAGATTCTTCAGCTGTTTTATGGTAATTTGCGTGCATGCTCAATACACCACTTGCCGAACGTATGCGTCCGCAAACGCTGGATGAACTGGCCGGACAGCAACATCTGACCGGTGAAGGCAGTATTCTCAGAAAGGCAATCGAACAAGGCAAAATTCCGTCGATGATATTGTGGGGGCCGCCAGGTGTGGGCAAAACAACCATTGCCGGCATTATTGCCAATTCATTACAATTTCCTTTTTATCAGCTAAGTGCTATCTCCTCCGGAGTGAAGGAAATACGCGAGGTGATCGAAGCTGCCAAGACACATGATGGTGCCGTGTTGTTTATTGATGAGATTCATCGATTCAACAAGAGCCAGCAAGATGCGCTGCTGGGAGCCGTAGAGAAAGGCACAATCACCCTGATTGGCGCCACCACCGAAAACCCTTCTTTTGAAGTAAACAGCGCCTTGCTCAGCAGATGCCAGGTATATGTTTTGAAAGCATTGCAAGAAGAAGATCTGATTCATTTGCTGAACATGGCCATGGAAAAAGACCCGGCCATTGCCTCCAAAAAACTGCAGCTGAAAGAAACCGCATCCCTGATCCGCATTTCGGGTGGTGATGCCCGAAAACTGCTCAACCTGTTCGAAATCGTATGCGAGCAGCTAGGCGCCAATGATACCATCACCGAAGAAGTAGTAATGACCATTGCTCAGCATAAAGTTGCCTTGTACGACAAAAGTGGCGAGCAACATTACGATATCGTATCTGCTTTCATCAAAAGCATGCGCGGCAGCGATCCCAATGCCGCAGTATACTGGCTCGCTCGCATGATAGATGGCGGCGAAGATGTAAAATTCATCGCCCGAAGAATGCTCATTTTTGCCAGTGAAGACATCGGCAATGCCAATCCCAACGCTCTTTTGATGGCCAATACCACATTTCAGGCGGTTAGTGTCATCGGCTATCCCGAGAGCAGGATCATCCTTTCGCAATGCGCTATTTTTTTGGCCACTTCCGTAAAAAGCAACGCCTCTTACATGGCCATCGACGAGGCGCTGGATGTGGTCAGAAAAAAAGGCGACTTGCCTGTTCCCCTGCATTTGCGCAACGCCCCCACACGGATGATGAAGAACATGGATTACGGGAAGGATTATCAATACGCTCATCATTTCGCCAACAACTTTGTATTGCAGGAGTTCCTGCCCGAGGCCTTATCCGGTACAAGATTTTATTCACCCCAAAAAAACACCCGTGAAGAAGAAATCCGGAAATTCCTGAAGGAAAGATGGAAAGATATTTACGGCTACTGATCAACGTTATGATTCATTGGACCTGCAAACATTTCAACGAACTGAACACAGCCGAACTTTATGACATTCTCGAATTGAGAAGCAAAGTTTTTGTGGTGGAACAAAACTGTGTTTATCAGGACATGGATTATAAAGACCAGCAATCGTGGCACTTGATGGGCATCTCCAACAATCAGCTTGTGGCTTACGTACGCATCATTCCACCCGGCATCAGTTATGAGGATAGCAGCATCGGCAGGGTGATCACCCATCCCTACTACCGTAAAAAAGGATATGGCATAGCCATGATGCAACTGGCCATAAAAACGACCCTGGAAAAATTCAATGTAAATATCATCCGCATTGGTGCGCAGTGTTACCTGCTTGACTTTTATCAATCACTGGGATTTGTTGTTTGCAGCGATGAATACCTCGAAGACGGCATCCCCCATATTGAAATGAGATTGACCGATCACACAGCAAATCAGCTGTAGGAAAAAAGGATTACTGCATCTCCAATTTAAGATACTTGGCAGTATGACTGTCTTTGATGTTGAGCATTTTCTCCGGCGCTCCTTCAAACAAAATTCTGCCGCCTCCATCACCACCTTCCGGTCCGATATCAATGATATGGTCGGCCACTTTTATGATATCCAGATTATGCTCAATCACCAATACTGTATTGCCTCTGTCTACCAGCTTATTCAGCACATCAAGCAGCATGCTGATGTCTTGAAAATGCAAGCCGGTAGAAGGCTCGTCCAAAATATAGAAAGTTCTTCCAGTATCCCGCTTTGACAATTCCGTAGCCAGCTTCACCCGCTGCGCTTCGCCACCACTCAGCGTTACAGCGCTTTGTCCAAGGGTGATGTAGCCCAATCCCACTTCCTGTAACATTTTGATTTTTCTGTAGATGAATGGAACCGCATTAAAAAACACCACCGCCTCATCCACCATCATGTTGAGCACATCGCTGATGGATTTTCCTTTGTACCTGATTTCCAGTGTTTCACGGTTGTATCTTTTGCCATTGCATCTTTCGCAGTGCACTTGCACATCGGGCAGGAAATTCATTTCAATCACACGCATGCCGCCACCCTCGCAGGTTTCGCATCTTCCGCTTTTCACATTGAACGAAAAACGGCCGGCATTGTACCCTCTGATTTTGGCCTCCGGCACGGCGGCAAACAAAGTGCGGATGTCGGTAAAGAAACCGCAATAAGTAGCCGGATTGCTTCTGGGTGTGCGACCGATAGGACTTTGGTCAATTTCAATCACCTTGTCGAGATGTTCCAATCCTTTTATAGATTGATAAGCTAAAGGAGAAGTTTTGGAGTGATAAAAATGCTGGTTGAGAATGGGATAAAGCGTATCGTTGATCAATGTTGACTTACCGCTGCCACTAACACCAGTAACCAATATGAGTTTCCCTAAAGGAAATTCCACATTTACTTTATGAAGGTTGTTACCCGATGCACCTTTCAGTGAGATAGTATGACCATTACCTTTTCTTCTTTCGGCTGGAACGGCAATCTTTTTTTGGCCACTCAGGTACATCGAAGTTTCCGAACCTGATTGCAACACATCCTTTGGAGTTCCTTGCGCCACAATTCTACCGCCATGAATACCTGCTTTAGGACCAATATCCACAAGGTGGTCAGCCGCCAGCATGATGTCTTTATCGTGCTCTACCACCAACACCGTATTGCCAATGTCGCGTAGATTTTGCAAGGCTGTAATCAGTCGCTGGTTGTCGCGCTGATGCAGTCCAATGCTGGGCTCATCGAGAATATAAGTGATGCCCTGCAACTGAGAGCCAATCTGTGTAGCCAAACGGATACGCTGGTATTCACCTCCACTCAGGCTTTTGGAAGGCCGATTGAGGGTGAGGTATGTAAGTCCCACATCGAGTAAAAACTGAAGACGATCACGGATTTCCTTGAGAATATCTTTTGCAATTTTCTGTTGCTTTTCACTCATTTTTTCGGCCGCATCCGAAAACCATTCCGCCAGTTTATCGAGTCCCATGTCGCCGAGTTGCGCAATGTTTTTTTCATTGATTTTGAACCAAAGGCTGTCTCTTTTCAAACGTGCTCCGTTACAATCGGTACAAGTGCTTAGCTGCATGAATTGCTCGGCCCATTCGCGGAGATGATCGGAAGAGTTGCCCGAAACAAACCAACGTTTCACCATGTTCACCACGCCTTCGTATTCACCTTCAACGGGCGGAGCAGACTTGTCTTGCTCATCCGCATCTACAGTGAGCGCAGCGGCTTCATCTATTTCTTCACGACCATATAGCAACAGGTTCTTTGCTTTTTCCGGCAACTGACCAACAGGTTTATCGAGGTCGATTTTCCATTTGCGAGCCAGCTGCTGTACTTGTTTGAAAACAAATGCTTCCCTTTCTTCACCCAACGGCGCAATGCCTCCCGCTTTTACACTCAATTGTGGATCGGGCAATACGGCAGAGCGATTGATCTGATAAACAGCCCCCAGGCCTTTGCAAACAGGACATGCCCCATAGGGAGAATTGAAAGAAAATGCATTGGGCGAAGGCTCTTCATAACTGATACCGGTTTCGATACACATCAACTGCTTGCTATATTGCGACACTTCATCTGTTGCATGATTCAAAATAAAAATCAGGTCTTTGCCCATCTGCAAAGTTTTTTGAACACTCTGACTCACCCTCACCTTCATATCTTCTGTTACCTGCAAACGATCTACCACTACTTCGATGTCGTGTATCTTGTATCTGTCGAGTTGCATTCTAGGCACCAGGTCTTTCACTTCGCCATCCACCCTTACCTTCAAAAATCCTTTCTTTCTAATGTCTTCAAACAACTCGCGATAATGCCCTTTTCGGCCCCTGACCAATGGTGCGAGCAAACTGATTTTTTGCTGATTGAATTTATTGAACACCGATTGCACTATCTCTTCCTCACTGAACTTCACCATTTTTTTACCCGTATTGTAACTGTAGGCTTCACCGGCACGGGCAAAAAGTAATCGCAGAAAATCGTAAATCTCTGTAATGGTCCCTACTGTACTGCGAGGATTTTTATTGGTGGTTTTTTGTTCGATGGAAATCACGGGAGAAAGGCCGGTGATTTTGTCTACATCAGGCCTCTCCATATCGCCGATAAACTGTCTTGCATAGGCCGAAAAGCTTTCCATGTAACGACGCTGCCCTTCGTTGTAAATGGTATCAAAAGCCAAAGACGACTTTCCGCTGCCACTTACGCCGGTGAATACCACCAGCTTGTTTTTCGGCACCTGAATGTCTATGTTTTTCAAATTGTGCTCTCGTGCACCCGAAACGTCGATGATATCCTGAAGGGGTTCTTTACTCATGAAAATTCCTGATATTTTTACATTCAGCGGGTAAAGATACAAACAAAAAAGCCCGCCAAAAGGCAGGCTTTTACTTGCAGGAAAATTAGTTATTATTGACCACCATTTTGTGTAAACTCGCTCAATTCCTCTTTATTGGAAGAGAAAGAAAACACGTTGTTCACTTTGAAATAATTCTTTGGGTCGGTACAGTATTTATAAGCAAATTTGGCAAAGGCCAGTTTATTGTCTTCAAAGCTGAAAGTATTGCACACCTGTACAATCTGATCGGTAGAAAGACAATTGCTGGAAACGATGCTTTTGGCGGTAGTCAGTTTGGTATCATCAAAGCTCGACTCGTTGATGGTTTTCTTAGCTGATGCAAAATCGCCTGCATTCATCGGCCAGTTGTTGACACATCCTCTTTGCGGTGTTGAAAATGTGGGCTGATTTGATTGCTGATTGACTTGATGATGCGTTGTGGTGGCAGTGGTAGTTTGATGATGCGATGAAACATTCATGTCGTCGGGATCAGAAATAGAAATGTTCACATTCATTCCTGGCATGTTCAAACTGGCACCAACTCCTGTGCCTTGCTGTGTTGTGGTGGTAGTAGTTTGTCTAACACCACCTCCCTGATATTGAGGCTGTGGTTGTCCCCACTGACGTACATACATGTTGGCTGGTGGCATAAAGTCTTGCTTTACCTCAATCATGGAATAATAATTCAGTTTTACTTTATTGTTCTTGTCTTTTTTGATTTTATAGGTCACATCCATGAGTTTTCCATCGGCATCGGTAATCATGAGATTGGCCTTGGAGATGGAAGCCAGCGACTTGTCTGCAAAAATAATTTTGGCGCTATAGTATGGCTGAGGGAGATCTTCGATACGAATATTGGTTTGGGCCACATCATTTTGCTTTTCGCCATTCAAGATGAGAAAGAAAGCATCTCCGTCTTCCGAAAACACCGTGAGGTTTCCGCCGGTTTGCATTTGCGCAAATCCTAAAGCAGGAATTAAAAATGCAACGATCATGTAGAACTTTTTCATAACAGATATTTTAAGTGATATTATTTCCCGACAAATATAGGGCAAAGTTGTATTGAGAAGAATTGACCTGAAAAAATTGATGACCTGAACTTTTGATTATTTCAGCAGGGTAATGGTGCCTTTTAAACCACTATTAGTAACCCCTTTGAGCATATATGAGGCCATCCAGACAAAGGACTCATTGGCGCCCATGATACCCTTGACCTTTCCATCCCATTTATCATATGGATTTTGGGCACTGAAAACCTTTTGCCCCCAACGATTGAAAATATCAAGCCGGTAATTCATCAGAAAACTAAGATCTCCTACAGGTCCAAAAGTATCATTACGTCCGTCTCCATTAGGTGTAAAAGAATTGGGGAAATGAACACCATAGCATTTTACTGTCACATTGATGGTATCCGTTCCTGAACAACCTTCGGCATTGGTGACATCAACATAGTATCGCCCGGTTTGGGTAACCAGGAATGTAGGATTGGCCGAGCCGTCCTGCCAGCGATAAGAGGCAAAATTTCCCGGACGTAGCAAAAGCGTTTGACCATCACAAATGATGGTGTCTCCACCCAAACGAGGAATGGCCGGCACTTCAATCCTTTGTATAGTGATGGGTCCTGTATTGAAAGAACAATTGTTATGATCTGTCACCACCAGTGAATAAATGCCTGCATTCAGATTTGAAATTTGTGGAGTTGATTGACCATTGCTCCACAAGAAAGCATAGGGAGTAGTTCCGCCGCTGGCATTTACATTAATCGCACCGTTGAATTGTGTACAAGTGGCATCTGTTGACACTGGACTGACCACCAAGGGCATCGGCTGTTGCAAGGTTACAGTGGCAGTTTGCTGGCAGGCGTCAGTGGCACTTACATTTACAGTGTATGCATTGGCCGATAGTCCGGATATGGAGGCAGTATTTAAAGGTGGATTGGTATTCCAGGTATAATTGTAATTGCCATTTCCCCCGGTTACCGCCACAGCGATAGCACCAGTTTGATCTCCATGGCAAAGGATGGGCTGTGTAATGGATGCGTTGACGGAAAGTATGGTTACATCACGTTCAAGTGTAGCCGCAGGTGCGTTGGAGTAAGTAACATTGGCGGTAACATGGTAAGTGCCTGGCGCAGAGAATGTATGTGATGGATTCTCCAAAGTTGAAGCGTTGGCTGCTCCTGAAGTGGGGTCACCAAAATTCCAGGCGATGGTGTTTTGGCAATAGGCCGCATTGAGCAGAAAAGACACCTGATTATTGGGGAGACAAGTATAATCAAAGGTGGCGCCTACAGGCGGAGTTTCTCTGATGATAAAATCATCAAAAGCAAAACCTTCATAGTCATTGCAAACTGTACCTGCACCGAAATTGAATCGGAACATCAGACTGGTGGCACCTGCAGCGGAAGCTAAACTATGCCTGGCCAACAGCCACTGACCGCTGCCGCCTCCACTGAGACAACTGCCCGAGCTTCCTCCCTGCACACTACCCGACCATCCCGGCTTATAGCCGATGAACCTGATGGAAGAAGAATTATACCAATTGACGCCGTTGCAGTTGGCGTTGGAGCTGGCATTACCCAATATCTGCCATACAGTTCCACCATCAGTAGAATATTCCATGTTCACACCATCATAATCCTTTTCCGTTTCCCAAATCACTTTGAAACAAACTTCGGGATTGACCAAAGAAGAAATATCAAAACAGGGGCTGCTCAAGCTGGAACTGCCACCGCTGTAATTGGCGCCCGACAATCCGCCCACTATCCAGCACTTTTGTCCACGTCCGGCGGCCGTGATGATGTTTTTTGAGCCGGGTACGATGGCACCCCATTGCCAGTGCAACGTATTGCTGAGCCCCCACACACCATTATTGATTTCAAAGCCTTCGGTATAAGGAAAAACTGCGATAGGGTTGGAACATTGAGCAAGACCTTGTTGATTGAAACTCAAAAAACAACTGAAATAAAATAGAAATAAAATATGCCGTGTAAGGTCTCTCATCCGGTTGCAAAGCTAACACGTTAAACCCGAAATCAAAACCTTAAAACAGCAATTTTGGTTTTATTCATCTGCTATCTTTGCAGAGAATAATACAGATATGAAAAAATCATTACTCCTTCTTTCAACACTTTTCATTACTTTATTAACTCAGGCCCAGAACGATGACTGCATCGAAAAATGCGGAAGAGCCAATGCACTCAACCAATGGGCCCGTGCCACTTATTATCAATACCCGGCCATGAGTGAGTACGATGTGAAATACCTAAAGCTTGACATCAATGCTGAAACCGGCAGCCGTGTAATATCCGGCAATGCCTATACCGTCGCCAAAACAGTGGCCAACATGGATACCTTCATTACAGAATTCAAAAGCACGATGCTTGTTGATTCTGTCATCATCAACGGCACACAGAAAACCTATACACAAAGTGCCGATCATGTTTTTGTACCGCTTTCCACACCCATCAGCGCCGGCAGCACTTTCAATGTTCGCATTTATTACCACGGAAACGCAGATGCTTTAGGCGTTTATGCAGGTACGGTAGCCAGCAATGGACTTAACTATACTGCTTCTTTATCCGAGAGCTATCAAGCCAGAGAATGGTTTCCCTGCAAACAGATACTATCCGACAAGATAGACTCCACCGATATCTGGATCACCACCAGTGCGGTAAACAAAGCCGGATCAAATGGCTTATTGCAAGGAATAGATGTTTTACCAACAGGTAAAGTCCGCTACCGCTGGAAATGCCGTTATCCCATGAATTATTACATGCCGAGTTTTGCTGTAGGCAATTACATGGAGTACCTCAATTATGCCCATCCGGCTGCCATCGCTCCCGATTCCATTTTGATACAGCATTACCTGGTGAACAATACCAGCTATTTCAATTCAGTAAAATACGCACTGGATCAAACGCCCGCTTTCGTAGAAAAGCTAAGTGAACTTTTCGGAGTTTACCCTTTTTACAGAGAAAAATACGGGCATTGCATGGCCTCCATTGGTGGCGGTATGGAACACCAGACCATGACGACCCTTAACAGTTTTGGAGGAACTTTGGTTGGACATGAACTGGGCCATCAGTGGTTTGGCGACAATGTTACCTGTGCCAGATGGAACGACATCTGGCTGAATGAGGGCTTTGCCAGTTACAGCGAATATTTGCTGATTGAAAAACTGCCGGCCTTGTTTCCCACTACCAACCCCGCATCGTATATGCTGAACTTCCACAACAGCGCCATGAGTGTAGCTAACGGAAGTGTATACGTGCCAGAATCTGCCGTATTCAACGAAGGCAGAATCTTCAGCTCAAGACTCAGCTATAACAAAGGAGCAGCCATCATCCACAACCTGCGCTTCGAAATGCAAAGCGACACTTTGTTTTTCAATACCCTGAAACAATATCAACTACAGTATAAAGATTCGGTGGCCACCACAGAACAGTTCAAACAATTGACTGAAACGCTTTGTGGGAGAAGCTTTGGCGATTTTTTCAACCAGTGGATCTATGGCGAAGGCTATCCCACCTTCAATATCACTTACTACAAACCCACCCCCGACAGCATGCTGATTGCCGTAAACGAAACGGTGAGCGCTTCTACGGTCACTTCTTTCTTCAAAGGCTACCTCGAATTAAAAATCACTTCACTGCAAGGCGACACCACCATTCTGGTGAATCTGGCCTATAACAATCAGGTATTTAAAATTCCTTATCGCAAAACACCAACAACTATCGTGGTGGATCCCAACAACTGGGTGCTGAACCAGGTAGGTACCATAACCAATGGCACTGTAGTGCCCGCCAAACTGATCAGCTTTAAAGGCAATGCTAACAGCGATTGTACCGATTTGCTGCAATGGGAAACTGCCAATGAAATCAATGTCATCCGTTATGAAATAGAATCTTCAACAGATGGCATTCATTTCTCAAAAGTAGGTGAGTCGACTGCAAAAAATTTGACATTCGCCAGCTATTCATTCAACACGCGTGAAAATAAAAAAGATTGTTTTTATCGTTTGAAAATGATTGAAAACAATGGCAGTTTTGTAATCGGCAAAACCATAAGAATCATATCTAATTGCTATGCTGAAAACTCAATGGTCATCCAACCCAATCCTGTGCAAGACAAGCTGAACATCATTTTCTATTCCTCAGAAAACACCATGGCTACAATGGAAATCTATAATGAAACAGGAGAGAAAGTCAAAAGCAATTTCATTCAGCTTAAGGCTGGCAAAAATCAGCTTTCCGACAATTCAACGCTTCAGCTGAGTGCAGGTGTCTACTGGATGATCATCAGAGACAGCAAGGGTAAAATCAGCAAAAGCAAATTCAGCAAATCATAAGCATTTGGTTAATTCCGACATTTTTTAAGACATTTGCCCAAAATTAGCAGAACAACATGCAGATAGAAATATTGAAATCGAAAGTTCACCGTGCAGTCATCACTGAAGCCAACTTGAATTACGTGGGCAGTTTAACGCTTGATGAGGACCTGATGGATGCGGCCAACATGATAGAACATGAGAAAATCCATGTGGTGAATGTAAACAATGGAGAAAGAATTGAAACCTATCTGATCAAAGGCCCTCGTGGCAGCGGCGTGGTATGTCTGAACGGTGCCGCAGCCCGCAGAGGACAACCGGGCGACGTGGTGATCATCATTTCTTATGCTTTGATGGATTTTGAAAAAGCAAAGTCGCATGTACCCACAATCGTATTTCCGAAAGAAGGCAACAGCTTATGACCTAATTGATTCCATTCAACATAAAAGCCACTCTAGAAAGAGTGGCTTTTGATTTTATATTAACCAAAACCAATTACTGTTTCAATACCGAAGTCGTCAGCGATTTGCCCTGTCCTTCGATTTTCAATTCATATTTGCCGGGCACAAAGCTATTGTTCACTTTCAAAACCAGTTCCTCGTCTTTTCCCGCGTAAGTGATATTTTCATTGGCCACCAACTGACCTGTAATGCTGTACAGTTTTACATTGTACTTTCCTTGTTCCATGCCATTCATTTTGAAATTGACAATTTGCGATACTACCGGATTAGGATAAACGACAGCAGAAGGCTGAACTTCAGCTACAGTCTTCACTTGTTTTTCATTTGAAGCTACCGGAGCAGTTTGAGTTTCGGCTTTAGGCGCTACAAAAACGATATAGAATCTGTCGGCGGCGAATGAGGCAGGATCATTGGTTACAGTAAAGTCAACATTTGTTGTGCCTTTCAGATCCAGAACAGTCTCATGCGAGGTGCCCAGGAATTTGTCCTTAATCATCGCGATCCAACCTTTGTTTACAATATTCTCACATCCAATAGACAAGCGGTAAGCTTGAGGCTTGAGTTGTGTGATGCCAATGAAACTTGTATCTCCAACGACAATTTCTTTTCTTCTTTCAATGGCCAGATTCTTGTTTTTTCTTACAAAAGAGATATTCTCTGCACTTCCATTGAGCTTGCTGATATCATCACGGGTTAAGTCATTAGAAGCAGAAGTATGATATGTGGTCATGGAACCATCAACCAAAACATATTCACCATTTGCATCGGGTGCCAACAGATTGGCTCTGATGGTTGAAGTGGTTGAAGGTCTGCCAAACAAAGCATCTGAGCCCTCAGTGGTTTTATCTGATTCATTGATGGTAAGCGTTCCGGCAGAAGAGCCGTTCTCAGATTCAATCAATACCGCTTCGCCGCTTGGTATGTATTGGCTGATGCCACTTACATTAGACGAAACATCGTAAGTGCCGGTTCCGCTGTTGTAACTAACAGTTACATAACCACCCAGACCATAAGTACCTCCCATTTTGGGATCCCAGATGTAGAAAGAGTTTTTAACATTGGATTTGGTGATGGTTCCAAAATTGATAGCAGAAGGGTAAGGGTTACTTAATACCGTGAAATTTTGTGCATTGACGGTGGAAGTTTGTTTGCCGGTTCTTACTTCACCTCTGATACGCAAGGTGGTGGAAGTGATAGCCGCACTATTCCCTTGCATAAGATCGATGCTTCTGTCGCCACGGATATAGATCATATATCCATTGTAATCAGAGATTGGCCTGATGGTTCCTGGAGATTGCGGAAGTCCTACAAAAGAGTTCAACGTATTATCATATACTTTCACCGAAGGCAAATTGGTCAAACTAGGATCGAAACCATTCAAGGTAGTACCACCTGTAATGTGAACGCCATAATGAGGATTGTTGTTAGGCAATAGCGACGAACCATAAGCGCCTTCTTGCCAAGAACCGCTCATGGTTGGAGCTGATTCTGCCTTTACTGGAACACCCAACAATCTCCAGGCCTTACGGGCAGGAATGTATCTTTCGATGCTAACCGCACCTTCAATGAAAGCAGTAGCCACACCCGATCCGTTCACAGGTAAAGCAGCCACATGCGCAGTTGCGCTGGCATCTGATTTAAGTGTGAGATTATCATTGGTGCTGAATGTTTTTCCGGCGGCCACATTCAGCTCGCCAGTCAATGTATCTGTATCAGCCAGTGTAACATTATTGCTGATGGTCAGATTTTTTACTTTATTGTTGTAAAAAAGTCCGCTGTTGATGGTTTGAGCTGAAGAGCCATTGAAAACCACAGTGGCATTCGTTACATTGAATGTACCGGTGCTGGTGGCATTGCCTGCGATTTGAATTGTAGCGTCATTCACAGTGAGTGTAGCAGCTCCTTCAATCGTCATGTCATGCACTTGAGCTGTTTGGCTCGAAATCACTACAGGGAAATATCTTCTGGGCATGGGATTGGTTGTGATTAAAACATCTGATGTCAAATCGGGTACACCACCCAACCAGTTTTTGGGAGTAAACCAGTCTGATGTTAAAGCATCTCCTGTCCAGGTATGCACATCGATGGCCTCACCTACTGAGAAATCGCTCAGCAAAGTGATATTTCTGGCAATCAGTGAATAAGAAAGTCTGGATGTGGTGTTCAACAGTGCCCAGTCAGTGCCATCAAAAGTGGCAGCGATGAAAGAGCTAGGTGATGCCGATCCATCCATAGTTGAGCCGCTCCATCCGAAAGTAATATCCGATCTGTCGAAACTCACCCCTTCATTGGTGAAGGACCAGAAACGGTTTACACTTTTGGCCGGATTGATTCCTGAATAATTCAATTCAGGATGATCATTAATATTGGCCACGGCATTGATATAGCCTGCCACGGTAATGTTGTCGAATGATAATGTAGCTGGTGTGTAGTCGTCTTCTGTTCCTATTTCAAAACGTTTTGAAATAGAGCTGCCTGCAGTCATCAATTTTTTAAGATTGCCATACACCCAGCCTCTGTTCTGGCTACCGCCTGTAACCGTAGCACTTGCAGCCATGATCACATAATTATTGTCTGTACGAATCAATCCCGCATTGAAAGTAAGGTCTTTTTCGATGTTCACATCAGCACCCAGCACTACACTTCCACCAGTTTTATCCACTATCATATTGGGAACGTTGTTCAGCAGATTAAGCGACTGATCACCGGAGCCCATCATTTTATAGGTAGAATTTGTACCAGACAATGCGCCACCTGTCATCACAAAATTTCCAGCTACAGAAACGGTAACGGTATTGCTGCTGCTATTCAAAGTACCTTGCTGAATGGTAAAATCACCCTGAACAGTAAATGGCAAAGTCACCATTTTATTATTACTTCCCGAAATCAACAGATTGCCATAAGTGCATTCTGCTATATTTTGATATGCACCATAATAATGGGTTGTACTGTTGGTTTCGAGTGATTTTCTTAAAAAGTTTCTTGGAAAATTGTTTTCACCGGCTATTTTCAAAGTAGCACCATCAGCCACACTCAGTTCCCCTCCAACGACTACCGATCCACGATCAGCCGTATAGAAGCCCATATCGAATGTTCCTGCGGTAACAATAATTTTTCCGGCAAGCGCACTGCGAGAATATAAAGCCGGTAGATTGGCAGCCAGAGATTTTACTCCAGCCCCGCTGATCTTTAATGTAGAATAGGAATAAGCAGAGCTTATCGTTTGATTTACATCGGTCGATGCATAATCTACCACAGAACCGGCAAACAAAGACACAGTTCCAGATAAGCTAAAATTATCTGAAAAAATAGACTTGTAAACTTTCAATACACCGCCATCATACACTTTAGTAGAAACAGCAGATGTAACTTTATAACCGGGGGCAACCCCTGGGTTTATCTCCCCATATACCATCAACAAACTACCAGAGCCCGACAATGATATGTCGTTAGACAACACCATTTTTGAAGAGGGGGAAATATACAAAACCCTGAAATTGGTAATGCTGTTACCTCCTACCGTTTGCAAAGTGCCGCCAATCAAAGACACCCTTGCTGTTGCAGAAGTAGTTGAATAATTTCCATCATTGATCCAATTGCCTTTAACATAAAATACCGACGTACCCATGATAACGGACCCATTAGATAGAATCGACACATTGCCAAAAGCTTTCAAACTTCTGGTCATGGTAAATGCAGCATCAACATCACCACCAATGGTGATTGATTTGCAGGTACCCGAAACCGTAATGTTGGGCTGAAATGAACCGGTAAAATACGAATCACCGATGTAAACATCTTTGGTAGAATCGGGAATACCGTTGGTCCAGTTGGAGGAAATGTTCCAGGCTGTACTGACTGAGCCGGTCCAGCTGGTAGATGATTGTGCAAGGGACTGCTGACCTATAAATAACAGCAGCATCACAACCACCGTTTGAAGGTAGTTTGGTTTGTTCATGTGGATTGGATTTTGGTTATAAAATCACCACTATAAACGCAGCATTACTGTTTTTTATTATGAGAAATGGAAAAAAAATCAATGGGGACATTTCCGATAGCTCACAAAACACTGATAATCAATATTAAAATTATTACCAAGGATAGAAATATTCTCCCCTTCACACTGCAAATAATTGGCTTGATCTTGATTTTCCATACTAATTCTGGGTAATGTGTCTCATAAAAATCAAGGCTTCAATCAGAAATCCGCATAATTAAATGTTTGCCCACCCACCGAAATTTCATACATGAGTCCGCCTTTGGGCTGCGCGAAAATCAAAATACCATTGGCATAATTCGCATTGGCCGAGGCCCCGGATGCGGCAATGACGGCAGACACCTGTGCTGATATCTTCAACTTGTTCTCTTTGAATTCATCGAAATTGTTTTTATGCTCAAAAAAGATGACTTCACGATAACCTTGGCCTCCAACCTGAACACCTACACTAACCTGCGATAATTTGGCGGTACCTACAGCCTTGCTGTTTATAAAAACGATGCCATTGCCAAAAGCACCACCCAAGCCCAGTCCGCCCTTGCCCACATTGGGAAACACTACATAAGCATATGAATTGGTGAACAGTCGTTTCATGCTCGGATCTGTTTTATTGAACACATTGATGGCATTTCTTGAGTCAGCTATCATTCTTTTGTTTTTGGGGCTGTTTTGCGCAAGGGCCATTAACGCCAACAACATGGCTGAGCATAAGAAAATAGATTTCAAGTTGAACAAAGGCTGTTTAGTTTTCATTGTTTTGAATTTTTATGATAAAAATGAAAGTGTGTTTTTTTGTATTGTACCTGATAAACAACATAAGCGATGATTAGTGTTTAATTTTTTGAGGAACCTTGTATCACCCTCAGCAATACTGCTATGACAGCTATCACCAATAGCAAATGGATGAGCCAACCTAAATGAAAACCTATGAAACCTATAGCCCAGGCAATTACCAAAATCACAGCAAGCAGATAAAGTAAGTTTCTCATCGTTATTAAATTTTAATGATTAATAATATTTTATTTCAAATCAGTGGGAGTTATGAACCCGAATACAAACAACGACTTCTAGGCAATTTGTTTCCATCAATTTCCGTGAGGCGCTGCTATTGAACAGATACAAAGATGGCTGTGATAAAACCATTTGCACATGATGATTAATGGTTTAAAAAGTGATTGACGTTAAAGAAGGCTATTTAAACAAGGCTGAAATATCAGTAAGAAAGAAATAAAATAATAGAGCCCTTAAGTAAAAAATATCAACAGGCATCTTTAAGTTGAAAAACTTTTAATGCCTGCTATCTTTCATAATTAATAATCAAAATAACTCGATATATGCAGAGGTTTTTTGTTGAGGCAGCAAGATGACCTTCGGTGATTTTGGAGATGGTGGACTAAAAACAGCCAGCCAAGCTCGTTTCACTCGCTAATGTCTATTTTATACATCACTCTTTGAAGTGCGTTTCAATCGCTTGTATTAAAAAAGCCCCTGCAAATTGCAGAGGCTTGATCGTGTTTGTCGGGGCGGCAAGATTCGAATCCTGACGATACTTTCTGGATGTATCATTTGCGACCTTCCAGACTAAGCGCAAGCGCATGTCTGGACGCGATAACCGGAAGCAATAATAATCAGAAAATTTCCAACCTTTAAAGTACTGGCACGAAAAAGCCCCTGCAAAGTGCAGAGGCTTCATTTATTGTCGGGGCGGAAAGATTCGAATCCTGACGATGCTGTCTGGATGTATCACTTGCAACCTTCCAAACTAAGCGCAAGCGCATGTCTTGACGCGATTACCGGAAACAATAATAATCATAAAAATTTCCAACCCTTAAAGTACTGGCACAAAAAAGCCCCTGCAAAATACAGAGGCTTCATTTTTTGTCGGGGCGGCAAGATTCGAACTTGCGACCTCCTGGTCCCAAACCAGGCGCGATAACCGGGCTACGCTACGCCCCGAACTTTGGTTATCTTTCTGCGGAGAGGGAGGGATTCGAACCCTCGATACAGGTTTAAGCCCGTATAACGGTTTAGCAAACCGGCCCTTTCGGCCACTCAGGCACCTCTCCTCCTTATCTCTTCCCCATTTAAGGGGCTGCAAAAATACAATTGTATATCATAACTCCCAAACAATTTCAACTCTTCTCTTCATAAATTTTGAAAAAAGATGAAATCATCATCACATGGCGGCCAGCTGCACCTTGTGTTGCAGTTCCAGCACGCTCTCTTTGAAAAGATTGTCGGTATCCATCAGGTCTTTTACCGTCTGGCAACTATGGATTACCGTTGTATGGTCTCTGCCGCCAAAATGCTCACCGATGGTTTTGAGTGAATTCTTGGTGAAAGCTTTCGACAAGTACATGGTAATCTGACGAGCCTGCACGATTTCTCTTTTTCTGGTTTTCTGCAGCAATTTGTCGTAAGGCACATCGAAATAATCGCATACCATTTTCTGAATGGTGTCGATGGTGATTTCCTTGCTGGAAGATTTTACAAAGTTGCGCAGCACTTTCTTGGCCAGTTCTAGATCAATCTCTCTTTTGTTCAAGGAAGACTGAGCCAGTAATGAAATCAACGCCCCTTCCAGTTCACGCACATTGCTGTTGATGTTATAAGCCAGATATTTCACCACTTCACGAGGCATTTCTAGGCCATCGCGATTCATCTTATTTTCAAGTATCTCAATCTTCGTTTCGTAATCGGGCAACTGCAAATCGGCACTCAGTCCCCAGCGGAAACGGCTGAGCAATCTTTCCTGAACCCCTTCGAGATCTTTGGGAGATTTATCGCTGGTAAGAATCAACTGTTTGCCGCTCTGATGTAAATGATTGAAAATGGAAAAGAAAGCATCTTGTGATTTTTCGGCCCTGTTGAAGAACTGAATATCATCAATGATCAGCACATCAATCAATTGATAAAAATGAATGAAATCGTTGATGGCGTTGTTTCTGCTGTGGTCGATGAACTGGTTGATGAACTTTTCCGAGCTCACATACAGTACAACTTTGTTGTTGTACAATCTTTTCACCTCATTACCGATCGCCTGCGCCAGATGCGTTTTACCCAAACCTACACCGCCATAAATAACAAGCGGGTTGAATGAAGTGGTGCCGGGTTTTTCCGCTACAGTTTTACCTGCTCTTCTGGCCACACGGTTGCAATCTCCTTCTATGAACGAATCGAAAGTATAAGCCGCATTCAGCTGCGGATCGATTTGCATTTTTTTAAGTCCGGGAATGACAAAAGGATTTTTTACCGGATTGTTGATCACCAGCGGGAAATCCATTTCGTTGTTGGAGTAAAGTTTGTAGCCATTGCCACGAACATCCATGGTGAGCGGCTTGTTTTTGCTGTTGCCACTATCCACCATGATTCTATATTCCAAACGGGCATCTTTTCCTAATTCGCGCTTCAAAGTCTTCGCCAGCAATGAAACATAATGCTCTTCAAGGTATTCGTAAAAAAACTGACTGGGCACTTGTATGGTTAAAATCTTCTCTTTCAAGCCAACGGGCTTGATGGGTTCAAACCATGTTTTGAAATGCTGCCACTCCACAATATCCTTAATGATATCCAGACAATTTTGCCATACCTTTTCAAAAGACTTATCCATTATGCCAAATGCGATTTATATATTGAGCCAAATTTGTTAATGACGATACCCTGTGGATAACGTGGTTTCAGGAGTACTAATTTTCAACAGGAGGGCGAATATCAAAAGAAATTGTTGAAAAAAAAATTTTTTATTCACATCTTTTTTTCCATTGTTAATAAACCACAGAAATTTAGAAAAATTTCATTTTCAGGAGGATGAAAATAAACTTTTTTCAGATGCGAAAATTAGTTTTTGGAAATTTTATTCCACTTGTTTTTGAAGTTTTTTCCACTTTCGCTTTACGTTGAAAAAACAAAGCGTCTTGTCGGTAAATACACTTATTTTTGACGACTTAAATAATACAGTTATGAGTTACGAAATTACAGGCAAGCTGGTCGCCAAGTTTGAAACCGTTCAACGCAGCGGAACTTTCAGAACAAGAGAGTTCGTCGTAGAAAAATCTGATGACATCAACGGCAGAACCATTGTCAATTATGTGAAATTTCAATGTGTACAAGACAAAACAACCATCGTAGACAGAGTGAATGAAGGCGATGAGATAAAAGTTTATTTCAATATCAAAGGATCCAAGTGGGAAAAAGAAGGCCGCACCAACTACATCACCAATCTGGATGCCTGGAGAATCGAACAAATCATGCAACGTGCCGGCAACACCACCATCGATAATGAGTACATGGAACCATTGAACACGTTTACTGATACTGCTTCAGATGCCGACGATCTTCCGTTCTAATTAAGCGCTTCCCTATTATTATATATACTATTCTGATTTTGTTTTTAGGATAAATACCTAACAAATGCAAAAGCAACTTACCATCAGGCTGCAACCTGCAAAGGCCAATGACCAATTGGCCGTCAAAGAGGCCATTGCAGCCACTCAGGGCATTAAGCCCGATGCCATCACCGGCTTTCAATTACTTAAAAAATCCATCGATGCCAGAGGACGACAGGTAATGATCAACCTTACTCTGAATGCCTTCATCCATGAACCTTTTCATCCCGCCGCTCCCGAAAAGTTTGAATTTAAAGATGTCACACATGCCCCCAAATCGGTTATCATCATCGGTGCCGGGCCTGCCGGTTTGTTTGCCGCTTTAAAACTGATTGAATCGGGCATCAAACCCATCTTGCTGGAGAGAGGCAAGGATGTGAAAAGCCGAAGAAGAGATTTGGCCGCATTAAACAAAGAAGGCATCATCCATCCCGACAGCAATTACTGTTTCGGCGAAGGTGGAGCAGGCACCTATAGCGACGGCAAACTTTACACCCGAAGCAACAAAAGGGGAAACATCAATCGTATACTTGCCTTGTTCTGCCATTTCGGTGCCCCAGAAAACATTCTCTCCGACGCCCACCCTCATATCGGCACGAACAAACTGCCGCAGATCATTACAGCTATGAGGGAACAGATCATCGCCTGTGGTGGTCAGGTTCATTTTGAACACAAGCTCACCGACATCATCACTGAAAACAATAAGATAAAAAAACTGATTACGGCCAACGGCAACAGCTTTTCCGCCGATGCTTATTTATTGGCTACCGGTCACTCGGCCCGCGACATCTTTGAACTGCTGCACAACAACAATATCTTGATCGAAGCCAAGCCTTTTGCGCTTGGTGTAAGAGCCGAACATCCCCAGGCACTGATCGACAGCATACAATACCACTGCAATTCACGAAGCGAGCACCTGCCTCCTGCTTCTTACAGCCTGGTAGAGCAAGTGAACGACAAGGGAGTTTTTTCATTCTGTATGTGCCCCGGTGGTATCATCGCCCCGGCCTCCACCAACAAAGACGAACTGGTGGTGAACGGCTGGAGTCCATCGAAACGAAACAATCCATATGCCAACAGCGGCATGGTGGTACAGGTAACACATGAAGATGCGGCAGCGGCCTTGAAGCATTTGAAACTGCCTGCAGACCATCCCCTTCTTTTTATGTATTTTCAGCAAATGGTAGAACGAAAGGCTTATACGGCAGGTGGTGGCCAATTTAAAGCTCCCGCGCAAAGGCTGGTCGATTTCTGCGAAAAGAAAGTAACTGGTTCATTACCCGCCAATTCTTATATCCCCGGCTTGAACAGCACTGATTTGTATGATGTATTGCCAGGGTTTATCGCCCATACCTTGCGAGATGGGTTCAGGAAATTTGGTAAAAAGATGAAAGGCTATTATTCCAACGAAGCGGTTATTGTGGCTACAGAAAGCCGCACGTCCAGTCCCGTGCGCATTCCAAGAGATGCCGAAAAAGGACACCATCCTCAGCTCAGCAACCTTTACCCTTGTGGAGAAGGCGCGGGGTATGCCGGCGGTATCGTTAGCGCAGCCATGGATGGAGAGCGGGTGGCGGATTGGGTGAGAACCAATTTGATAATATCCTGATTTGATGATATGCACTAATTGTAGTGCTTCAGCGCTCGCTTGCATATCTTTATACCTTCAGCATTTGTAAGTCTTAGTAGTGAGTTGATGTCTGATACTTTTTGAACAAATTAATCCTCTGAAACAAAAAATAAATTCCCCATTTTACAACCATGAACATAATCGAACTTCATTCACTGAAGAAACATTTCACCTCACAGAAAGCGGTAGACGACATCAGCTTCCATATCCGCCAAGGCAGCATTTTTGGTTTGCTGGGCCCTAATGGTGCCGGAAAAACGACCCTGCTGCGCATGATCACCGGCATTTTTTTTCCGGACAGCGGACATATACAATTCAACGGCAGAGCTTTTCATCCGCAAGACGACATCATCAACATCGGTTACATGCCCGAAGAACGGGGCTTGTACAAGAAAATGAAAATCGGCGAACAGGTAATCTATCTGGCCCGGCTAAAAGGAATGAACAAAGCCGATGCCATTGAGGCAGCCAAGAAATGGTTTGTGAAACTGGAAATGGAATCCTGGTGGAACAAGAAAGTGGAGGACCTCAGCAAAGGCATGAGTCAGAAGCTGCAATTCGTTACCACGGTGATGCACAATCCCAAACTCATCATCCTCGACGAACCCTTCAGCGGACTGGATCCTGTTAATGCCAACATGATCAAAGAAGAGATTTTCAACTTGTCGAAAAGTGGCGCCACCATCATTTTCAGTACCCATCGCATGGAACAGGTAGAAGAGATTTGCAATCAGATTGTTTTGGTAAACAAGGGAAAGAAAGTGCTGGACGGAGAGGTCAATCAGATCAAGCAGGATTTCAAAGAAAATATTTACAAACTTGGCGCCGTTACCTTGGCCGAACAGCTGATGACCCCGTTGTTTGAAGTGGTGAAACATCAGCCCGATAATCTGCTGCTGAAATTGCAGCCCAATGTGACCACCAACGAACTATTGCAATATTTCATCCAGCAAAAGGTCAGCATCCAGTCCTTCAACGAAGTGCTGCCTTCGCTCAACGATATCTTCATCAAACTGGTGGAAGAAGACCATTCCGCCACCCGTAAATTTCAAGCCTAACCCCAAGCCTTCATCATGAATAAAATATCCCTCATCATCAGCCGAGAATATCTTTCCAGGGTCAGAAAAAAATCATTTCTGATCACCACCTTGGTGGTTCCTTTGGTGATCATTGTTTTTTATGCCGCCATCATCGCCATCTCCATGCAAGGGAGTACCGAAAAACAACATATCGCCGTTTTGGACGAAGCCAACCTGTTCAATGGAAAAATAGACAGCTCCAATAAAACCCTCGCTTTCACCTTCATTCACCATGAAACAGAAAAGACTTTCATCAACAAATATGAAGCGGAAGGCTATGATGGTTTTTTATACATCCCCGGCGATTCCACATCGCTCAACAGCGGCAAATTTTCGCTGCACAGCACCGCTTCCGCCAGCATGACCACCATGAGCGACATCGAAGATATCATCAACAAGACCATGCGCAACAAGCAATTGCTGGCCAACGGCATCGATCCGGCCGCCTTCGATAAGATGGCTGAAAATGCGAGTCTGGAAAACACCGTGGACACCAAAGAAGGCAGCAAGAAAAATTTTGCTGGCTTGGCCTATGGCGTTTCTTTCGCCTGCGGAATGCTCATCTACATGATGATGATTATTTATGGCACACAAGTGATGCGTGGCGTAACAGAAGAAAAGACCAACCGGATTGCAGAGGTGATGATCAGTTCTGTAAAACCGTTTCAGCTGATGATGGGAAAAATCATTGGTATCGGCGCTGTTGGCCTCACACAATTCATCATCTGGATGATGTTGATGTTTTTGATGCAGATGGCGATACCGCTTGTATTCCCCGACCTGATGCAGCAGTTGAACGACACAGCGATGCAAAACAATGAAGGCATGTCGATGGCCGCCACTGCCATGCAGGGCTTGTCATCATTGCCTTTGATGAAAATCATGCTTTTGTTTTTGTTCTATTTTCTCGGTGGCTATCTCACCTACGCCTCTATTTTTGCAGCTGTAGGCAGCGTGGTCAGCGAGGATCAGCAAGAAGCACAGCAATTGATTTTTCCGATTTTGATGCCCATTATCCTCGGTTTTGTGATGATGACAAAAGCCATCAACGACCCCAACAGCAGCATGGCTGTATTTGGAAGCATCTTCCCCCTCACCTCTCCGATTGTGATGATGGGAAGAATCACCTACGATGTGCCTGTATGGCAGCTGCTGCTATCTATGAGCTTGCTTGTGTTCTGCTTCATCTTTTTCACTTGGGTGACCGGTAAGATTTATCGCACAGGTATTTTGATGTATGGAAAAAAACCAAGCTGGAAAGAAATGATCAAATGGGCGGTGAGGAAGGGGTGATGCTGGATAATGGATGCTGGATACTAGTGGCTGGAGGCTGGATACTAGTGGCTGGATACTGGAGGCTGAATACTGGAGGCTGGAGGCTGGAGGCTGGATACTGGAGGCTGGATACTGGAGGCTGGATACTGGATACTGGAGGCTGGATACTGGAGGCTGGATACTGGAGGCTGGATACTGGAGGCTGGATACTGGAGGCTGGATACTGGAGGCTGGATACTGGAGGCTGGATACTGGAGGCTGGATACTGGAGGCTGGATACTGGATACTGGAGGCTGGATACTGGAGGCTGGATATCCAAAATCGAGTATCAAGTATCGAGTATCAAGTATCGAGTATCAAGTATCGAGGATCAAGGATCAAGTATCAAGTATCAAGTATCGAGAACCTAGAATCCAAAATCCAGCATTACCTCTTTACTTTTTACTACACAATCTCTCCAGATTTCCTGTACAATTTCGGCGGCCGGTTGAATGCTGTTGATGAGTGTGCTGACTTGTCCAACTTCCAGTTCGCCTTCTTCTACATCGCCTTCGAACATCCCTTTTTTTGCACGACCTCTGCCGAGAATTTCTTGTAATTCTTCAGCTGAAGCACCTCTGTTTTCGGCCGCCTGAATCAAATGGAAGAAATGATTTTTGATCAATCGGACGGGCGTTGTTTTCTTGAGCGAAAGCTGAGTATCACCTTCTTTTATTTGCAGAATCAGATTTTTAAAATGGATATGACTGGAGGCTTCATGAGAAGCCAGAAATCGGCTGCCCACTTGTACGCCTTCCGCGCCTAACACCATGGCGGCCAGCATTTGAGCGCCAATGCCAATACCACCGGCCGCAATCACAGGAATGCTGACCTCTTTGACTACAGCAGGAATCAACACCATCGTAGTGGTTTCTTCTCGGCCATTGTGACCACCGGCCTCAAATCCTTCTGCCACCACCGCATCACAACCGGCTTCTTGCGCTTTCTGTGCAAATTTGCTGCTGCTCACCACATGTACCACTTTGATGCCATGCTCTTTCAACCGCTGTGTGTGAGTTTTGGGATTGCCGGCTGAAGTGAAAACAATGGGTACTTTTTCGTCGATGATGGTTTGGATATGCTCTTCGATATTAGGATACAACAAAGGGACGTTGACGCCAAAAGGCTTTTCAGTAGCAGCTTTGCACTTGACAATATGTTCTCTCAACACATGGGGATACATGCTGCCGCTTCCAATCAGTCCAAGTGCGCCAGCATTACTTACGGCACTGGCCAAACGCCAACCGCTGGCCCAAATCATTCCACCCTGCACCAGGGGAATATCGATGTTGAAAAGCTGGGTAATTTTATTGGAGTAAGAAGACATTGTTGGGTTGTTTGATGTTTAATATTTGATGTGTGTCCAATCAGCACATTTTCTATACACACGCTAACCCATTTTCAAATGGCCAAATTATCACATTATCAAATTGCCCAATCAACTTCTGCTTCCCCCTAAATCTATGGCTGTATTGTCGCCGATGTTCAGATTGCGGCTAACCCCTTTCACTTCCGCGTCACTGCCAATCAGTGAACTATTGAGCACGATTTCGAAAATATTGGAATAGGCGCCTATGATGGAATCTTTGATGATGGCATGGTTGATACTGGTATGTTCACCAATGGCTACATTGGGACCAATGACGGAATTTTTAATCACACAGCCGGCACCGATGCTTACAGGCGGAATGATAATCGTGTTTTGAAAAGGATTGACTTCGAAAGTAGTGCCTCCAAATTTTTTCAGCAAGATAGCATTGGACTCCAGCAAGGTCTCTTTCTTTCCACAATCGAACCAGTTGGACACCTTGAAAGATTTGAAACGGGCGCCTTTTTTGATCATACAATCCAGCGCATCTGTAAGGTTGAGATCTACCAGGTCTTCTTTTTCGGCCAATACGGCTTCCAGACAATCAAACAAAATTGCCGTTTCCACTATTTTGTAAATCCCTACCAAAGCCATGTTGCTTTTCGGTATGGCGGGCTTTTCAACCACTCTTGTTATCCATCCCTCTTCATCAATTTCTGCCACGCCAAAATTCCTGGGGTCATCTACTTTTTTGATGGCCAGCATGGAGCCGGGATATTGAAGGATTTCATCGATTTCATATTCGGCAATCGTATCTCCCAATACAATGAAAATCTCATCATCTCCCACCAGGTCTTTGGTCAATGCCACCGCATGCCCGGTGCCATTTCGGTCGTTCTGACTCACAAAATGACAATTCAGGTCGGGGTAATGGGCCGTCACATAGTCCTGAATTTTTTCGCCCAGGTAGCCAATGATAAAAATAAATTCCTGGATGCCTGAATCTTTCAGCTGGTCCACAATGATGCTGAGAATCGTTTTTCCTGCAAGAGGAATCAGCGCTTTGGGTTGAGTATATGTATGTGGCCTCAGCTTTGTACCGGCTCCGGCCACAGGAATGATCGCTTTCATGGAGAGCATCTTTTTTGGGAGAATGAAATTAGGACATTTTCAACAAAACAGGGCTTCAGGCCTGTCAATTAGCATTAAATCATAACTTGATGATGGCATTTTGATAGCAAATGTGAAAAAGCCTAAGCAAGATTTTTCGATTTCAGTCATCTTAAGCTCATTGAATTAATTGAAAGATATCCGATAAAATAAGTGGCTTCGTTATCTTTGCCCACAAATTATATTTATGCAAAAAGATAAAGTTTTATTCGATTTGATAGACAAGGAACTGGAAAGACAGCGTTTTGGCATCGAATTGATTGCCAGCGAAAACTTCACCAGCTTGTCTGTGATGCAGGCGATGGGATCGGTGTTGACCAACAAATATGCCGAAGGCTATCCGGCCCGCAGGTATTATGGTGGCTGCGAAATTGTAGACCAGGTGGAGCAACTGGCCATTGACAGAATAAAACAGGTTTTCAATTGCGAATATGCCAACGTGCAACCACATAGTGGCGCTCAGGCCAATGCAGCACTGATGCTGGCTATCCTGCAGCCCGGCGATAAGATTCTTGGCCTGGATTTGAGCATGGGCGGCCATCTCACCCATGGATCTCCTGTAAACTTCTCTGGAAAAATATATAAGGGCTTTCATTATGGTGTGAAAAAAGAAACCGGATTGATTGATTATGAAATGCTGGAAGAAAAAGCCAGAGCCGAAAAACCACAGCTGATCATTTGTGGCGCTTCGGCTTATAGCAGAGATATCGATTACGCCAGAATCAGAAAAGTGGCGGATGAAGTGGGAGCATTTGTTTTGTGCGACATGGCCCACCCTGCCGGACTGATTGCCAAAGGCCTGCTTTCCTCTCCATTTGAACATTGTCATTTTGTAACCAGCACCACTCATAAAACCTTGCGCGGTCCAAGAGGCGGCATCATTTTAATGGGCAAGGATTTTGAAAACCCATTCGGATTGAAAGACCTCAAAGGCAACATCAGAATGATGAGTAATTTGATAGACATGGCTGTGTTTCCCGGTACGCAGGGCGGCCCATTGGAACATGTTATTGCCGGCAAGGCCGTGGCCTTCGGCGAATTACTTTCCGATGATTTCACCACCTACGCCATTCAAGTTCAAAAAAATGCACAAGCCATGGCGGCTGCTTTTGTGGCCAAAGACTACCACATCATCAGTGGCGGCACCGACAATCACCTCATGCTGATTGACCTTCGCAACAAAAACATCACCGGAAAAAAAGCACAGGAAACGCTTGATCGCGCACATATTACACTCAACAAAAATGCTGTTCCCTTTGATGATAAAAGTCCTTTTGTCACCAGCGGCATTCGTGTAGGTGTGCCTGCCATCACCACCCGCGGACTGAAAGAAAAAGACATGCAAACCGTAGTAGATTTCATTGACAGGGTACTGATGGATATAGACAACGAAAATACCATCACCGCTGTGAAAGAAGAAGTGAAGAAATTCATGGAGCAGTTTCCGTTGTATCCGGAGTTGATTTAAATGTTCAAAAAGTTTGGGAGGGGTTAAAAGGTTCAATAATTTTCATGAAACAAAAAACCTCTCTTTAGATAAAGCTTTTGAACATATTGAGCTCATCAAACCCTTTAAACCATTCTTATGTTACAACGCATACAATCCATCTGGTTGCTTTTAGCTGCCACTTTTGTTTTAATCAGCCTGAAGGTATCTTTTTTTGCAGGGAATATTGTATCCTCTCCCGAAGCAATTGACAAGTTGTACCAGGAAGTGAACGGCTTGTATTCTATCACCAACAACATCCTTACCATCACAGTGGGTGTGATGGCTTTTATTTCTATTTTTCTGTATGGCAACAGAAAATTGCAAATGAGATTGATTTACGTGGCCATGGCAGTTGAATTGTTGCTGATGGTGAATTATGAAATGATCATTAAAAAATTCTCAGAAGGCAATTATTCAATAGGATCCATATTGCAATTGTTGGTGATGATTTGTTTTGTGCTGGCACAACGTGGTATTCGCAAAGACAATAAAATCATCGAGGAAAGCAACAGGCTGAGATAACGACTATCAAACAGATACGAAAAAGCCGCATAGTCATCCACCATGCGGCTTTTTTATGTGCCATCAATTACAGGCACTGCAATCTTAATTGTTATAGATACTTTGCCGTATTTCCTTTCAGTTGCTTTTTCATTTGTGCTGGTGTACCCGCAAACACAAGATTACCGCCATCCACGCCGGCTTCAGGCCCCAGATCGATGATCCAATCGCAGCTTTTCAACACATCTGTGTTATGTTCAATTACCAGAATGCTGTGTCCTTGCTCGGCCAATGCGTTGAAAGAGGCGAGCAACTTTTTGATGTCGTGAAAATGGAGCCCTGTGGTAGGCTCGTCAAATATGAATAGAATACTTCCTTGCGACCTGCCCTTGCCGAGAAATGAAGCCAGTTTTACACGCTGGGCCTCGCCACCACTCAACGTATTGGACGACTGCCCTAGTTTCACATAACCCAGTCCTACATCCGATAAAGGTTGAATCGCTTTGGCAATGGCCGCACCTGTTTTATCATCATGACTAAAAAATGCGATGGCATCATCTACACTCATGTTGAGCAGTTCGTAAATATTTTTCTCTTTATATCTTACTTCCAGCACCTCTTCTTTGAATCTTTTCCCTTTGCACACATCGCATTCAAGATGAACATCAGCCAGGAACTGCATTTCCACCACCTGTTCACCTTCACCCTTGCAGGCATCGCATCTTCCACCATCCACATTGAAAGAAAAATGTTTCGGTAAAAATCCCCTCATCTTACTCAAAGGCTGACGCGCATACAAATCGCGAATCTCATCATAGGCCTTGATATAGGTGACTGGGTTGCTTCGGCTAGATTTGCCAATAGGATTCTGGTCTACCATCTCCACCTGAGCGATAAAATCGACATCGCCAGTGATGTCCTTATGCGCACCTGGCTTTTCGATGAACTCCCCTTTGAGTTTCATCAGGGCCGGGTAAAGTATCTGCTTGATCAATGTTGTTTTTCCACTGCCGCTGACACCACTAACGGCACAGATCACCTGCAATGGAATTTCTACATCTATGTCTTTGAGGTTGTTTTCGCACGCACCTTCTACCTTTATGCTACGTGTCCATTTTCTTACTTGTTTGGGTGCTTCTATGGAAAGTCGCCCGGAGAGATATTGTCCTGTCAAACTTTTTTCGTTGGCGACAATTTCGTTGTAATTTCCTTCCGCCACAACTTCACCGCCCAGATGACTGGCCAACGGACCCATGTCGATGATGTGGTCGGCTTCGCGCATCATCAATTCATCGTGCTCAACCACAACAACTGTATTGCCGAGATCACGCAAATCTTTCAATACACTAATCAGCCTTTCCGTGTCCCGACTATGCAACCCGATGGAAGGCTCATCGAGGATATATAAAGAGTTGGTTAGATTAGACCCCAGACTTCGGGTCAGTTGTATGCGTTGACTCTCTCCCCCACTCAATGTATTGGCAAGCCTGTTTAAGGTAAGATATCCAAGTCCTACATCAATCAGCGTTTTGAGACGACTTTTTATTTCTATCAGTATACGTTTGGCCACCTGTGCGTCATATTCACTCAATTGAAGTGTATCCAACCATTTCACCAGGTCTTTCACCGGCCATTCACAAAGCTCTCCGATATGCCGTTCTCCAATCTTTACATACAAAGCTTCTTTACGCAAGCGATAACCCTGACAATCCGGACAGGTTGTGCGTCCACGGTAGCGACTCAGCAACACCCTGTATTGAACCTTATAAAGATTCTGCTCTACCTCTTTGAAAAAATCATTAATGCCGAAAACATGTTCGTTGCCCTTCCAAAGCGCATTTAATTGAGCAGGCGAAAGCTGAGCGATAGGTTTATGAATAGGGAAATCGAATTTTTTAGCCGCCCTGATGAAAGAATCTTTCCATGTACTCAGCTTTTCTCCACGCCAGGGAGCCACTGCATCTTCATATAAACTAAGTTTCTTTTCGGGAATCACCAAATCGGGATCCACACCCAGTACCTGAGAGAAGCCTTCACAGGTGGGACAAGCACCATAGGGATTGTTAAACGAAAACAGATTGGGAACAGGTTCTTCAAACCTGATACCGTCCATCTCAAACTTATCACTGAAAGTCAGCATCTGTTTGCCCATCACCTCTAAATACATCACACCCTCCCCTTCGTAAAAAGCGGTAGTGACAGAGTCTGCGATGCGATGTAGGTCGTCCTCATCAAATTCTTTTTTAACCAGACGGTCAATCAGAATGAATATCGGATCTGCAGGCTTTTTCTTTTTCAACAAAGGATGGCTCTTGTCGGCAAGCACATCATCGATGGACAACATCTCCCCTTTATGATACAATCGTGAGAACCCTTTTTGCAATAAAACATTTAGTTCTTCCAGCACTTCCCGGTTGTGATGAGTTTTAAATGAAGACAATATCAGCAACTTATCGCCGTTATCCATTGTGTTGATAACCGTAAGTACATCAGTGACATCATCCTTACGTACTACCTTACCCGAAACCGGAGAAATTGTTTTACCTGCTCTTGCAAAAAGCAGACGGAGATAATCATAGATTTCCGTCATGGAGCCAACCGTACTTCTAGGTGTACGAGTAACTACTTTTTGTTCGATGGCGATAGCCGGGCACAGACCATGGATGTAATCCACTTCCGGTTTATTCATTCTTTGCATGAATTGACGGGCATAGGCGCTGAGACTTTCTGCATAACGTCTTTGACCTTCCGCAAAAAGCGTATCAATGGTCAACGAAGATTTTCCAGAGCCGGAAACGCCGGTAACGACGATAAGCTTATTTCGTGGTATCGTAACCGTTACGTCCTTTAGGTTGTGATTGCGTGCCCCTTTAATATAAATGCCATTATTTGGTTCGGCAGTTGACTTTCCTTTGGTCTTTCTGACTGATTTTTTTTCCATACGACAGGCGAAAATAGCCCTAAAATGCGGTAAATACGCGGGTTTTCAATGACTGTGTAAAATTTACTGCGTAAATCTACGTAGCCTTTCCGAGCACTAGTACTCTATTTTTGATTTTACGTGAAAAAAGCTTTAAAAATATTTGGAGCAGGAATTTTTAACTCTACTTTTACTGAACAATATCCAACGACAGTGAAAAACCAAAGATGTCTCCTCAACAACGTCTACGGTAATTTTCTCGAATCAATGGATCTTTAAAAACCAAAGTCCAAACCATTAAAACTGTAGATGTCTCATGAAAAACCTTTCCACTCAAACTGACCAAGAATTAGTTCATGCTTACATGAACGGAAACGCAAACGCTTTAAACGTTCTGGTAGAACGTTATAAAGACAAAATTTACACCTCTATTTACTTGCTGGTAAAAGACAAATATCTTGCAGAAGATATTTTCCAGGATGTTTTTATCCGTATCATTGATACGCTCAGAGGTGGTAAATACACCGACGAAGGTAAATTCCTTCCGTGGGCCATGCGTATCGCGCACAATATGTGTGTTGATCATTTCAGAAAAGTAAAACGCAGTCCAAGCATCAAAACCAGCGACGATCATGACATTTTTGAAGTACTGAACTTCTCAGAAGCCGGCGCCGACCAAAAAATCATGGCCGGTCAATCACACGACCGTGTTCGTAAAATGGTAGATATGCTGCCTGAAGATCAAAAAGAAGTAATCATTATGCGTCATTATGCCGACCTGAGCTTCAAAGAAATCGCTGAATTGACCAATTGCAGCATCAATACAGCACTTGGCAGAATGCGCTACGGATTGATCAACTTGCGTAAAATGATGACTGAAAAGCAAATTGCATTGTAATCAATAAACTGTAACCCCCAATTTTATCAGAAACTCCCACATGTTGGGAGTTTTTTTTATGGGCTATGTTTTATAAACACAAGAATAATGAAGAAAACACCTGGTTAATAATGAATAAAAATAGTTTGCTTTCAGGTTAGCTAACACAAGGATCACGAAGGAAACACTAGGGCAACAAACAATAGTAGTGTGCTTTGTGAGAAACTTTGTGTGCTTTGTGGTTTTTTACCACAAGGATCACGAAGGAAACACAAGGATCACAAACAATAGTAGCGTACTTTGTGAGAAGCTTCTTGATCTTTGTGGTTTTTTACCACAAGGATCAAGAAGGAAACACAAGTGCCACAAACAATAGTAGTGTGCTTTGTGAAAAGCTTTGTGTCCTTTGTGGTTAACTAAAAAAATTAATCAGTTTTTGAAGCTTCCCAGCCACATGTAAGCCATTGAAGGTATTCTTTCTTATCTGGCGTATAGCCAACAGGATGATTCATCAACTGCTCATTGGTATTGATGATGGCATACCAGGGCTGTGAATTGTTGGCAAAATTATCTGTTTGCAGGGTAGACCACAAATCGCCATAAGTAACAATTTCTTTTTTTACCCCATTTTTGGTGGTGTAAGTAAATTGCTGAGCTGCAGGCAATTTCTTTTTATCATCAACATACAATGAAATCACTACAAATTTTTCATTCATCATTTTTTCGATGGCGGGATCAATCCAAACAGTTTCTTCCATCCTGCGGCAATTCACACAGGCATAGCCTGTAAAGTCGAGTAAAATGGGCTTCTGTTCGAGTCGTGCACGGATTAATCCTGCTTCGAATTCATTACCGGGGGATTGTTTTTGGTATACACTATAGTTCAATGGTGGCGGAAAACCGCTGATCAATTTCAAATTGGCATAAGGAGTGTTGGTAACGCCTGGAATCAGATAGAGGGTGACCAAAAGGAAAAATGAAGCGACAATTTTTCTTCCTGTTGATAATTTATCAGGAGGAGCGTCATGACCTATTTTGATTTTTCCAAAAAGAAACAAGGTCAAAGCGATACCGATGAGGATCCAGATGCCGATAAAGGTTTCTCTTTTCAATATCCCCCAATGCTTGACCAAATCGGCCTGTGATAAGAATTTCAGCGCCAGCGCCAATTCCAGAAAACCCAAAGTCACTTTCACCGTTCCCAACCAGCCACCCGAACGCGGCAACGACTGCATCAGATTAGGGAACAATGCCAACAAGGCAAATGGCATGGCCAAAGCCAGTCCAAATCCGGCCATTCCTGCCGTGAGCTGCATCGCACCACCATTGGAAGCCAGCGAGCCAGCCAATAAGGATCCCAAAATAGGACCTGTACAGGAAAATGAAACAATGGCCAGGGTAAGTGCCATAAAGAAGATACCCAACACATTCCCAACACCAGCCTTACTGTCCGCACCTGTTGAAAAAGAGGCAGGCAATGTGATTTCATAAAGTCCAAAAAATGACAAAGCGAAAGCAATGATGACTACAAACAGAACAATATTGACGTATTCATTGGTGGAGATGTTGTTCAGGAACTCCGGATTGACACTATCGAGAAAATGAAAGGGTAAGCTCAAGAGAATGTAAATGAGAAAAATGAAAAAACCATACAAGAAAGCATTGGTGATTCCTTTTTTACGGGATTGCGCTCTTTTGGTAAAAAAAGAAACCGTCAGCGGTATCATTGGAAACACACAAGGGGTAATCAATGCAATCAAGCCTCCCAGAAAGCCAATGATGAAGATGCTCCATAAACTCTTTGACGCATTGTCCATGACTGCAGTGCCGCATTCTTTTTTCGGATGAGTGATATCAATGGATGGTATGAGAATCTTTGGCAGCACTGAAGTAAAGCCGTCTGTTTTAAAGATCACTTTCAGCTTTTGTTCTTCAGTGATAAAATCATTGCCCTTAGACAATTCATAATTCAAAGTAAGATTCAATGCCACCGGAAGTGAATTGCTGGAAGATAATAATTGTCTTACTACAACAGTATCTGAGTATACCCTCATCGACTTCCCATCAAAAATCTGATCACTCATCATTTTTTTGTTTCCGGATATGGAATCAGCCCCTACCGATACGGATGAATCGTGATAATCAAAATGAAGACCTTCCAGTCCTTCTTTATCATTTTTTTCATAGAGATGCCAGCCTTCAGGTATGGCGCCTTTAATTTCAATCTGATAAGCGTTTGCTTTATTTTTTACCGGAGTTGATAATAGTGTCCATTTGACCACACTGCTGTCTTGTGCCATCAATTGGCCGCTCATACAAAACAGTAACACAACAAGGGTCAAGACTTTTGAAATAAATTGAAACTTCATTTGCCAAAAAATATTTTTAGGATGTTCAGTACGATATTCACCACATCCTGATGCAATAAAAAATCCCGAAGTTATCGGGATGTGTTCGAAAATAAAACTTATTTATTGTCTAGCTTAATGGAAAAAGGAATTTCTTTAGGCGGCAGACATCTTCTGTCGTTACAAACCATGAAAGAGACATTTCCCTTGATGACCGTATTGGCATCTGATTTCACGGTGATTTTTTGAACGAAATCCACCTTGCCATTGTAAAACCGAAGTGTGGATTTGAAATTGGGATCATATGCCGATTCGAGTTTTCCTACTTCTTTGGTATTGCCTACAAGTTTGACTAAAGGATTCTTGGTGAAATTGAAAATGGTGGGCTCCGGACCTTCGCCGGCATTTTGTGCGTAAATATGCCAATTGCCGCTAACGTCTGCTGTCATGTGTAACTCAAAAATCTTGGGACTGATTTTTTTTGCAGTGAAAGTCCAACTAACAGGATCTTCTACCTGTGCTTGGGAAAATAAAGTGGCGAAAACAGCCAGAAAAAATATGAGGATTGATTTTTTCATTTTTTTCAAAGTTTTATGGTGCGTCTTGAAGATTAGACTAAAATTTTTGCCCGTTAAAATTAATGCGGTAATAACAAAAAATCAACTGTGCTTTGTTAAGGCTTTGCCATTATCCGATGCCGAAAAGTGTTTTGAAGACCGCTTTGCCGTCCCAATTATACACATCGCCACTACAAGCCCTTTCGGGATGAGGCATCATACCGAAAACATTTCTGGTTTCATTGCAGATGCCGGCGATATTTTCAGTGGTTCCATTCGGATTGCTTTCTGCATCAACTTCCCCGGATGCCGAACAATATTTATACATGATTTGTCCGTTAGCACGTAATTGCGCCAAAGTTTCTTCCGAAGCATGAAACCTTCCCTCGCCATGTGCGATTGGAATTTTATAAACGCCCTCATCACCTTGTAATTGGCCTTTCAGGTAAACATTTTTACAAATAAATTGCTGATTGGCATTTTTAAGCAAAACACCAGGCAACAATCCGCTTTCACATAATATCTGAAATCCATTACAAACCCCCAGCACCTTGCCTCCTTTACCGGCAAATTCTATTACACGCTGCATCATGGGACTGAATCGTGCAATGGCCCCACAACGCAGATAATCACCATAACTGAAACCGCCAGGAAGAACAATGCAATCATCTGTTGTAAACATGCTGATATCGTCATCTTTGTGCCAAAGCTCTATGACTTCTTGATGCAAGTCATTACGCAAAGCTTCAATCATATCTCTATCGCAATTGGAACCTGGAAATACTACCACACCAAATTTCATAATCAGATTTTTAATTTATACGGCAAAACTACCAAATAGGCATCAATGGGTAATAAAAAAATATCCCACGATGATGGATAAAATGACCAAGCCCCAGTGAGAAAGATTCGGAAACCAGCGCCTGCTGGGATAATGATAGGCTGCAGCAGCCACCAAGGCCATTGGAGGAATAATAAAATAATAATTGGTAAAAGAAGGTGCTTTGTTGGCAAATGCAATAAGAACTGCTATCAGCAGGAAAATAAAAGTGATTGACCAGCTTTTGCGTGATTGTACCAGCAACCTTCTCATGTTGTTTTGAATCAAAACAAATCCAACAGCAGAAGTTACTAATACCAGGATGATGGAGCTCCATTCATATTGACTGAGATGCACAACAGGAAGGCTCAATCCCGTATCAGGAAGAACCTGACGAAGGTCGTAATTATTAAGATAGAGCAATGACAAAACCAGGTAGTATGGTGTGATGAAGCCCAAAAAGACCAATACCCATTCCGACAATTTGAATGCCCTGGAGATGACAAGCGACAACATCACGAGCAATAAGAAAACGATGGAAGAAAAATAAAACAAAGCGGCTATCCCCGAAATCAATCCGATGTTAAATAATGATTTCCCCGCCTCGGGCAGATGGCCCATCTTACAAAGTCTTCCCAACACCCAAACCATAAATGTGGAAGCGATGAGGGTGCCGGATAGTGCATGCCAGGTGCTGAATAAAGAGGAAAAAAGCACCAGTGCCATGGCGCTGAGATAGTTGGGCTTGGCATACAATTTTTGTTCGTAAGCCAGATGATTCAAGGCCACTGCCTGATAAACAATCAACCCAAAACTGATGATGCTGGCCACTATGGGATAATGACTGAAAAAAGTCATGTGACGCCCAATCAGAAATTGATATAAGAAAGGATCCGAGGCGCTGCTCACTGGTGGAACAGGATGGATGAAAGTTGACCATTTGAGCAATACGGCATAAATGATCAGCAGGAAAAAATTATAAGGGATGTTATTTCTGAAACTACCGATCAAGTTGTAAAATTTAAGATGTACAAATTTGTGTAAAAAATCTGAGCTGAAAAACTATGGGGTGGAATAATCTATTTTGGCAAATCCTATTTTATTCAGGTATAAAAAAGGCATCACTATTTCAAATGCTCCGGTTTGCTTGCTGAGCCTGGGCATAAATTCAACGTTCAATTCATTGCCTCTTAAAGTTGGATACCGACTGAGCATGCCGTTGGATTGCAGACCCTGATGGCTGACAATATCTTTCTGGGCATCATTGGCAAGAAAGAAAAATTGAATTTCCCTGCCGGCATTCATTGTGGCATACGACAAATGATTCTCTCCATCAGTGGCAAACTGTTTTTTATTGATGATGCTGTTCCACTCCAGCCGCGACACACTGTCGACCGACATTATCAGAATATCATTGGCGGAATAACGGGTGGATTGATAATTGTTATACCCCCCATATGGACGATAGGCGTTGTAATAATTGTTGTTGAAATAATAATCGTTAATGTTGGAATAGGGAGAATAAAAACCGTTCCTGTTCCAGTTGTTATTATTGTAGGTTTCTGTGTAAGTATCTTCTGCTACAACAATAAAGCCACCGCTCTTTTTGAGTAAAACCTGCTTGGGTGTGAGATTGTCCAGTTTCAAATTCCGGTAGGCATAACCGTTGTCAATACTGTTTAATGTTTCAAAAAAAGGATTAAAGCCCAATGACATTACATGGTCATCACCCACGAATGCAGAAAAAATTCCCTTTACTCTGCTGTTACGCTCCTCTCTGTAAAAAGCATTGATCAGCAATCGACGATTCAAATTATCGGCTTTCAGCATCGGCTGGCTGACCCATTGGTTATCGAGAGAAACATGATTGACCATCAGCTGTGGCGACAAAGTTTTTCTGACGCAAACATTCACGTCATACACATCATCTTCATCCGCCTTATGGTATTCATGCGTAAATGCAATATCCCCCGAGTTGGTAATCACACAGTCGCCATAATACTCTTCATTTTTTCTAATGGACGTTTCGAATGCAAAGCTGTCGGAACGCATCAGTTCATTGTTGAAAATGACAGCGGAAAATTTGAATATTTCATTTTTGATGTTGCGCCTGTAAATCAATATCTGCTTTCGGTTTTCACTGTACGCAGTTGCATAGATCTTGTTGTCGGCAAAAAAACCGATAGACGTGCTATCCAGTTCTCTTGGCATATGAACGGGAAGACCTGCACTGTCGATTTTCAGTCCCATGCAATGCACCACTTTGTTTTTCTGGTATTGATAGATCAACAGATAGCCATCTTTGCAAGGAATGAAATCCATATCAATGACCCTGTCGGGCAGATAGTCCATGGCAATGGTTTTCTCTAATTGAAGTACGGAGTTGTACCTGACGATAAAATGATCTTTGGCGATGTTTTTATAAATGAGATAGCCCTTCCCTGCCCTGCCCAAAATCTCGAAGCGGATGCTGTTGATGTCGGATTTTTCGGGAAAAGCATAACTGATTTTTTGCGCAGGGGCAAAAGCTGAAAACAAGAGAAATGAAGCCGCAAAAAAGCAAACCATCCATCTTGATTTTTTAGGGATAACTGCTGTCATAAGCTTGTTTAACTATTTCGGGTATATCTGTAAAAATACTACAAAACTGAAGAGGATTTGGAATGAATCAAAGACCTTTGCGCGATGGAAACAATTCTCATTACCGGAGGAACAGGACTCACAGGCAAAGTACTAAGTCAGCATCTTGTCTCACAAGGTTTTCACATCATCATCCTTACCCGCAACAAACAGGCGAAAAGTGAAAATAACAACATCAGTTATGCTTATTGGGATTACAAATCAAAGCAAATTGATATCAATGCCATCCTGAAAGCCGATCATATCATTCATTTGGCAGGAGCAGGTGTGGTCGATCATAAATGGACTGATGCCTATCAACAGGAAATCATAGACAGCAGAACACAAACCTTATCGTTGATCATCGACCAGCTTCGTCATCATCCTCATCATGTGAAAAGTATCATCAGCTCTTCTGCCATTGGATGGTACGGAGCCGACAAATCGAATCAAGAAGCATTTACAGAGACGGCTCCTGCCGACAACACTTTTTTGGGACATACCTGTCAATTGTGGGAATCCGCTGCCGACCAGGCAATTGATCTAGGCATCAGAGTTTGTAAAGTTCGCACAGGAATTGTTCTCAGTGAAAAGGGAGGCGCATTGACCGAATTTCTCAAACCGGTGAAGATGGGTATCGCCGCCATTTTAGGCAATGGTCAACAAACTGTAAGCTGGATTCATATTGATGACCTTTGTGGCATCTATTTGCACTTAATTCAGAACAAAGAACTAGGTGGCGCATTCAATGCCGTTTCGCCTATTCCGGTTTCCAACAAAACATTAACCATCTCGCTGGCCGAAATCATGCACAAGAGATACTACGTCCCCATCCATGTGCCGGCTTTCATCATCAAAATCATGATGGGGAAACGAAGCGTCGAAGTTTTGAAAAGCACTACAGTCAGTGCAGAAAAAATCAGAAAAAGCGGATTCACTTTTCTCTATCCGGGCATTGAAGTTGCCTTGCGACAATTGCTGAAAAAAAACTAAAGGTCTTTTTTAATCACCGTTCTTCTGCTCATCCAAACATAAAGCAACAAATAAGCCAATGCAAAACCTATCACCAATGATGTGTAGTTGGTAGGCAATGAGCTGGCGGCCAGTTTCTTGATTGAATTATTAGGAAATGAGAGTAACCCATCAGCGGCGTTCATAGGCAGATAATCTCCCATTGAGCCCGGATCAAACGAAGTTTCTTTTTTCAATTTCAAGCTGAATACATCCAGCATCTGAGAAATGATATTTTCCGCTCCCATATAAACGAAATACACGCCAATGGCGAAGCCCGTCCTTTTAATCAGCACCGACATCAATACTGCGAGCAGATTATAGGAAAGTGTTTTCAGAAAAAAATATAAAACATGTGTAAACCCATTGAAGGCCACTGATGTACCACTGGCCCAGCCAAAAATAAATCCGGCTACAATCACAATCAATGTGGACACCAAAGCGAAAACAAGTGCCAGCATCAGCTTCACATGAATAAAATCTTTTCGGCTCCATCCATTGATGATATTCTGCCGGTTTGTTCTATATGCAAATTCATTGGTAACCAAAATAATCAGCAACATGGCGGGCATGATGAGGATGAATCCGGAGGTATAACTGATGGTTTGCCATACATAATTGAAGTCGTAAGGATTGAAATCGGGGATCAGCATTTTTGCATCCGACTTACTCACCACATTGGCAAACACGCTGTACACAATGTAGTTGGCGGTAAAAATACCAAGGATGAAAAACAAACTGAGGATGATGAATACTTTATAAGACTTCATTTTCATCCATTCTATTTTAAGCAGTTGCCACATGTTGATTGATTAATGGGTAAGTTCTAGAAATTTGGTTTCGAGGCTTTTCTTTTTCTGTTGCAATAGAGACAGCGTGTGTCCTTTTTCAAAACAAAAACGGTTGATTTCATCCAGCCTGGCGGTATCATAAACAAAATAAAGTTGAATGACTCCATTTTTCTCTTGCAGGCCTTTCAACCCCGGCATTTGCTGCACTGCTGTAAACAAAGACTCCATGTTGGCTGCAGCAATCTCTACCACATCGTCGTGAATAAGAATTTCAGCCACTTCGCCGCTGGTGATGAGTTTACCGAATTTGAGAATGGCGACATGCGTACAAACTTTCTCCACTTCATCGAGCATATGACTGGCCATGATGATGGTTTTACCTTCTGCGGCAAGTTTTCTGATCAACTCACGAATTTCGGCTATACCAACAGGATCGAGTCCGTTTGTAGGTTCATCTAAAACCAATACTTCCGGATCGCCCAGTAAAGCAGCGGCGATGGCCAGCCTTTGTTTCATCCCCAAGCTATATGTGCTGAAAGGTGAATCTTTCCTTGGCAACAAATCAACAAGTTCAAGCACACGAAGAATATCGGCTTCGTCTGTTTGTTTGATGGCCGCTGTAATTTTCAGATTTTGAACAGCAGAGAGATAATGATAGAAGTTGGGCGTTTCGAGCAAGGTGCCTATTCTTCTGCGGTGATGCGCTCCAGGCAACTCGTCAAAAAGTTTGAAACTGCCTGCTGTAGACTTCAGCACATCCATCACAATACCCAATAAGGTCGTTTTACCGCTGCCGTTAGGACCAAGAATGCCAAACACAGAACCTTGCGGTACCTCAAAAGAGACTTCCTGCAAGGCTTTAACAGGACCGTAGTTTTTAGAAATTTTTTCGATCGTTAGTATGGCCATGTTGTCATTTTAAATTTTGCATGAAATAATCAGCGACCTTCTGATAAAGATGAGCCCTGTCTTTTCCCAATACATTGTGCTCATGTCCGGGATAGATCATGTAATCCACCTGAACTCCTTTGTCTACAGCGGCTTTCACAAGATTGACGGAATGCTGCATCAACACCACATTGTCTTGCATGCCATGAATCAGCAACAGCTTACCCTTGAGGTTGCCTATTTTCTTTGTCAGGTCTGTAGCCTCAAAACCTTCCGGATTTTCCTGTGGACGATCCATGTACCTTTCGGTATACATGACCTCATAATACTTCCAGTTGGTAACGGGTCCGCCTGCCACCGCTGCTTTGAAAATGCCAGGATGGGTGAGCATGAAATCTGTAGTCATGAACCCTCCGTAACTCCAACCGAAAAGTCCCATGTTATCTTTATCAACATAAGGAAGATGATGGAGAAAATCGATGCCGCTCATCAGGTCTTCCATCTGTTTTTCACCTGCTTTTCTGAAGATAGATTGCTCAAAGGCCTTGCCTCTGTTGGAGCTGCCACGTGTATCGAGTGTAAACACCACATAGCCCCTTTCGGCCATATACTGAAACCAGTAATCTCCAGCGCCACCGTTCCAGGCATTTAGAATCATTTGCGCATGAGGACCACCATACCAATAGACAATCACAGGGTATTTCTTGGTGCTGTCGAAACTTGCGGGCTTGAACAGACGACAATACAAATCTGTTCCTTCCTGATTTTTGATAGTGAAAATCTTCATATCGCCCTTTTCGTAGGCCGCCAACGGATTTTTCGATTGCAGGAGATGGAAAGCTTGGCCTGACTTGTTTTCTATGAAATCGATGGTGCGTGGATTGTCCGGACTGCTGAACACATCAATCGCATAATCGCCAGAAGCACTCACTTGTGTATTGTGCACTTCATCTGTAGCCGTGATGTTTTTGATTTTTGAGGATTTCAGGTTTACGGCAGAAAGATTTTTTGAGACAGGCGACACCTGCGTGGAAACAAAATAAAGCTGTTCCCCTTTTTCGTCGAAGCCTTTTACTTCCAGCACATCCCAGTTACCTTGGGTAAGTTGCTTGATCAAAGTACCATCCGTCTGATAAAGATAGAGATGGTTCCAGCCATCACGACGACTCTGCCAGATGAACTGAGTAGGATTGTTTTTTACAAACAGCATAGGCACTAACGGTTCCGCATACTTCTCGTCCGTTTCTTCGAACAAGGTTTTCACCCATTCTCCATTGGAAGCATTGTATTGATTCACCCAAAAATGATTTTGTTCACGGTTCAAAATCACGATATAAACAAATTTGTCATCTGGGCTCCAGGCAATGTTGGTCAAAAACTGCTCTTGAGGGCCAACGGTATTTACTTTTATTGTTTGTTGGGTTTCGGCGTTGTAAATATGCAGTGTCACATGATGACTAGAGTCGCCTGCCATCGGATATTTCAGGTTGTTGACAGATGCCGGGCGTGTGGTCCAGTCGATGATGGGATAATCTGGCACCATAGTTTGGTCCATGCGGTAAAATGCAAGCAGCTTCCCATTGTTACTCCAGAAAGTGCCCTTGGTGATTCCAAACTCGCTTTGATGTACCGTTGAAGCATACACGATATTTTTACTGCCATCTTGTGTCACCTTATTCACTGCTGAACCATTGGCCACAAACAGATTACCATCTTCTACATACGCCAGATAACCAGCGCCATTTTCATCCAGATTTTCCTTGCCCGAAAAATTCTTAGGCACCAATATCATTACACTGGAGTCCTTTATATTGAATTTCATCTTCTGGCCTTTGACCGTGGTGATGAAAAAATCTTTGGCAAACTGCATGGCTGGCATGGCAGTAGATGTATCAACACCTGCATGCCTGAAATAGCTGTTAAGCTGGGCCAGCGTCATGTAAGTTTCAGACTTATCAATGGCATGATTTACTATTCTCAACCATACATCCGCGCCTTCCACCTTTTTAAAATAAACAATATCATTGGTGCCTTTGATGAATTGAAGCTGTCTGAGGTTTTCAGGAGCCAACGTGGTACGGGCATTAATCATGGCATCTTCCATGGTTAAAGTCTTTAACTGCGCATTACAAAAAGTGCAAAAAGAGAATAGCAAAACGGACATCAGGCCTTTGAGCATAAAAATAATTTTGAATAAAAATAAGGAAATAAAAAATGGGGGGGGATGAGAACCAGATAAACATAAACTTCATCATACATCAGTCAGCATACTACCATGTTCATTAACCATTAAATTGTAGGTCATGCCGCAACGCAGTGCTACATTGTATTTCTGATGGCCTACAGGAAAATCAAAGGCAATGGGATAACCGTATTCCTTTACTTTTTCCAAAATGATCTGTTCGAGGGAAAGTCCGAATTCTTCCCCGGGATCATCGGGCTTTATTTTGAATCCACCTACAATCAGGCCTTTGATACCACTGAGCTTACCCGCTCTTTTCAAACTCCAGAACATCCGATCGATATTATACAGATATTCATCCGCATCTTCCAAAAACAAGATCTTATCGCGCGTAATCAGGTCGCTGGCCGATCCCAACAAGGATTCAATGATGCGTAAATTTCCACCTACCAAACTTCCGTTGGCTGTTCCTTGCATATTGAGAGGGTTAGCTTTGGTTTGATAGGTCAACTTTCCTCCGATGACTGCATTATAAATGGAAAGCAAGGACAGACGCTGCTCCTCATCCGCCTGCACCCAATCAGCAGGAAAACTACTGCACATCTTGGAATGAATACTGGCGATGTTATATTTCGATTGAAGATGCGCATGCAATAAAGAGATGTCGCTGAATCCTATCACCCATTTCGGATGCTTCACGAATTTCGAAAAATTAAGCTGATCGATGATCCTGATCAATCCATAGCCCCCCCTGGCGCAAAAAATGGCTTTACAATCTTGATCATCCAGCATGTCCTGCAGATCGGCCCTTCGTTCTTCATCGGTGCCGCCTAATGTAAAATCTTTCTTGCCTACTGCCTTCCCCATCTTGATATTGAAGCCCCATTCCCTGATTTTTGCTACAGCAGGCAGAATTTCGGCCATGGAGATAGCACCCGCAGGAGTAGTGATACCAATGGTATCGCCGGGCTGAAGATAAGGAGGAACCTTACAGCTGTTGGGTGAGGGTAAGTCCGCTACAACTTCTGCAACAGGAAGCTCGCCCTTTACATAAAAGGCGGCGAGCATGGCAGCCAGGCTTCCGGCGAATTGTTTACGATGCATCTGCAGTTGAATTTGAAATAAAAATACGGCAAATCACAACGGCAATAGTATTTGGGCATTGTAGCGGTTTGCGGTATTTTTGCACCAATGAATACGCCAAAAAGATACCTGATCACTTCCGCGTTGCCTTACGCTAATGGTCCCAAACATATCGGACACCTTGCCGGTGCTTATTTGCCGGCCGACATTTATGTACGCTACCTCCGTGCCCAAAAGCGCGACGTGGTTTTTGTATGCGGAAGCGATGAACATGGCGCCGCCATCACTATGCAGGCGATGAAAGAAAAAACAACACCGAAAGCCATAGTCGATAAATATCATGCACTGCTCGAAAGCAACATGAAAGACCTAGGCATCTCTTTCGATATTTACCATCGCACCTCCTCTCCCATCCATCATGAAACGGCTCAGGAGTTTTTCAATACCCTCAACGATAAAGGCGACCTGATCATCAAAGAATCGGAACAATACTTTGATGAAGAAGCACAAACTTTTTTGGCCGACCGCTACATCATGGGCACCTGCCCCATTTGCAGCTATGAAAAAGCTTTTGGCGACCAATGTGAGAAATGTGGCACTTCATTGAGTCCGGAACAACTCGTGAATCCCAAAAGCACATTAAGCGGCCAAACTCCTTCTAAAAAGAAAACATCGCACTGGTACCTGCCACTCGACCAGCACGAGTCTTTTTTACGGGAATGGATACTCGAAAATCATAAAAACGACTGGAAGAGCAATGTGCTGGGACAATGCAAAAGCTGGATAGATGCCGGATTGCAGCCCAGAGCCGTAACCAGAGACCTGGATTGGGGCGTTAAAGTTCCAGGTGAAGCCGGGGCCGGAAAAGTACTTTATGTTTGGTTCGACGCGCCCATCGGTTATATCAGCGCTACCAAACAATGGGCATTGGACCATCAGAAAGACTGGAGGCCTTATTGGGAAGATAAAGACACCAAGCTGGTTCATTTCATCGGCAAAGACAATATTGTTTTTCATTGCATCATCTTCCCCGTGATGCTCAAGTTGCACGGCAATATCTTACCGGAGAATGTACCCAGCAATGAATTCATGAACCTCGAAGGCGACAAGATGAGCACCAGCAGAGGATGGAGCATCGAGATGGATGAATACATTACCGATTTTGTGAAAAAAGAAAATGGTGGCGACATGATGGTTGATGCACTTCGTTATTACCTCACTGCCATCGCACCCGAAACCAAAGACAGCGAGTTTACCTGGAAAGGTTTCCAGGATGCACTCAACAGCGAACTGGTGGCCGTGTTCGGTAATTTTGTGAATAGAACCTTTGTGTTGATGCACAAATTATGCATGGGCAAGGTGCCTCCTTTGCATGTCGACCTCCTGGACGGTACCGACCATAAAATCATACAGGACATCAAGCACGCCAAAACCAGTGTTGAACAGCATATAGAAAATTACAAATACCGCGACGCGTTGTTTGAAACCATCGACCTGGCCCGTAAAGGCAACAAATACATGCAAGACAAACAGCCCTGGATCGTAGCCAAGCAAGTAGATGAAAACGGTGTAGTTACTCCCGAGGCCCAATGCAACATCGATAATGCCTTGCATATTTGTCTTCAACTTACCGCCAACCTCACCATTCTCATCAATCCTTTCCTGCCCTTGACGGCCAACAAACTTTGTCACATGATGAAGGTGGTGGATAAATTGCTCGACTGGGAAAACGCAGGCAGACTGAACCTGCTGAGCGTTGGCTATGCATTAAGAGCCCCTGAGTTGCTGTTCAGAAAAATGGAAGACAGTGAAGTGGAAATGCAGGTACAAAAATTAAAATTAAAATCAGAGAAACTGATGGAAAATACGCCAGTAACCAACGAACCCGCCAAAGCTGCTGCACCGTTGAAGCCCGAAATACAGTTTGATGATTTTGCCAAAATCGATCTCAAAACCGGTACCATCATCAGTGCGGAAAAAGTGGAGAAAGCCGACAAATTGTTGAAGCTTGAGGTGGATCTGGGAACAGAAAAAAGAACCATCGTCAGCGGTATTGCCATGCATCATCAACCCGAAAATATCATCGGACAAAAAGTTGTGGTGGTTACCAATCTGGCTCCTCGTAAAATGCGCGGTATCGAAAGCAATGGCATGATACTGATGGCCGAAGATGCAGACGGAAAACTGGTGTTTGTCAACAGCGACGTGGCCAATGGCAGCAACGTGAGTTAGTTTTTATTTTTCAGCCGAATCAAATTAACTTCGGAGCAGGAAGCATAAACAGTTTCCTGCTTTTTTTATGGCTATGCGAACAATTAAAAAAGTGGCCGTGCTGGGCAGCGGTGTGATGGGGTCCAGAATCGCCCTGCACTTTGCAGGAATCGGTGTTCAGGTTTTGCTGCTCGACATCTTGCAACCAAACTTACCCGACAATGCAACACCGGCTGTAAGAAATAAAATCGTCAACGACGCGCTGGCATCCACCTTGAAATCGAACCCCTCTCCTGTTTTTACAAAAGAGGCGATCAAGCTTGTCAATACCGGAAACTTCACCGATGATCTTCCTAAAATCTCCCCCTGTGATTGGATCATAGAGGTGGTGGTTGAAAGACTCGACATCAAACAACAAATCTATACTGAAGTTGAAAAATACAGAAAGTCCGGCACGCTGATCACCACCAATACCTCAGGCATTCCTATTCAATTGCTGTCGGAAGGAAGAAGCGAAGATTTTCAACATCATTTTTGCGGCACACATTTTTTCAATCCACCCCGCTACCTGCGTTTGCTGGAAATCATCCCAACGGAACATACCCAACAGGATGTCGTGGATTTTTTACTGCATTACGGCGACCTTCACCTGGGGAAGACCACGGTACTTTGCAAAGATACACCTGCATTCATCGCCAACCGTATCGGCGTTTTTTCGATGATGACCATCATGCACCTCATGGAAAAACTTTCGTTGAGCATTGATGAAATCGATACATTGACAGGCCCCATTATCGGAAGACCAAAATCTGCCACCTTCCGTACGGCAGATGTGGTAGGACTGGATACACTGATCAAAGTAGCGAATGGCGTGAAAGAAAATTGTACGAATGATGAAGCACGATCCACTTTCGATATCCCCGAATGGCTGCATCAAATGGCCGCCAACAAATGGCTCGGTGATAAAACAGGATCGGGATTTTTCAGAAAATCTAACACTGAAAAAGGAGAGAAAAAAATTGAAGTGCTCAATCTCTCCACGCTCCAGTATGAAGAAAGAAAGAAGATAAAATTCGCAGCCACAGAAGCAGCCAAATCTATCGACAATTTATCTGAAAGAATAAACATGTTGTGCGCAAGCCAAGATAAGGCAGGTGATTTTTATCGTCAGTTTCACGAAGCTCTTTTTGCCTACATTGCTCATCGCATTCCTGAAATCAGCAACGAAATCTACAGGATTGATGATGCCTTGAAAGCCGGCTTTGGCTGGAAAATCGGCGCCTTCGAAACCTGGGATGCATTGGGACTGAAGTCAACCGCTTTGCGCATGAAAGCGAATGGATATCAATTGCCGGAATGGCTGGACGTGATGCTGGCCAAAGGCTTTGACCGGTTTTACAAAACAGAAAACAACAGAAGAATTTATTACGATATCGCCAGGGAAAGCTATGTGCCAGTTCCCGGCAGTGGCGCTTTTTTGGTAATGAAGGACTTCGAACAACAGACCGTATGGAAAAACAACAGCTGTAAGCTTTACCATCTCGGCGATGATGTTTTGGGCTTGGAGTGGAATACAAAAATGGGCACCATTGGCGGCGATGTGCTGGAAGGCATTCAGCGCTCCATCGCCATCAGCGAAGACAAATACAAAGGTCTCGTCATCGCCAATGAGGGCGCCAATTTCAGTGCAGGCGCCAATGTAGGATTGATTTTCATGCTGGCCATCGAGCAGGATTACGATGAACTGGACATGGCCATAAGGATGTTTCAACAAACGATGATGCGTGTACGCTATTCCTCCGTACCTGTTGTACTGGCTCCTCATGGACTTGCCTTAGGCGGCGGATGCGAAATGAGCTTACATGCCGACAAGATCATCGCTGCTGCAGAAACCTACACAGGACTTGTGGAAGTAGGCATCGGCGTAATTCCCGGCGGCGGCGGTACCAAAGAATTCATTCTTCGTGCGGCACGGGAAATGCATAACGGCGAGCCGGAGACGATAACATTGCAAAACAGATTCCTGAATATCGCTACGGCCAAAGTTTCCACCTCGGCGGCAGAAGCTTTTGAACTGGGCATCTACAGAAAAGGTCTTGACCAAATCTGCATGAATCCATCCAGAAGAATCGCCGTAGCCCAGCAAGCCGTTTTGGAGATGCATAACCATGGCTACAATACACCAGTCCAGCAGCAAGACATCAAAGTGCTGGGACGTACCGCCCTCGGCGCTTTGCACGCCGGCATCAATGGCATGTGGCGTGCCCGTTATGCTACCGACCACGATGTGAAAGTCGCCAAGAAGCTGGCTTATGTGATGTGCGGCGGCGATCTTAGTCAACCTACCTCCGTTAGCGAGCAATATCTGCTCGACTTGGAGCGTGAGGCTTTCCTGAGCTTATGTGGCGAAAAGAAAACACTGGAAAGAATGCAGCACATCCTCAAAACCGGAAAACCTTTAAGAAACTGACATGCCCATCATCATTCCCCCTTCCCTGAAAAAAGGCGACACCATCGGCATCACCTGCCCTGCAGGTTACATGCCTTTGCAAAGAGCAGAAAATTGCATTCGCACATTACAACAATGGGGCTTCAACGTAATGCTTGGCAAAACGGTAGGCAGTGATTCCGATAACTATTTCAGCGCCTCCGACGAAGACAGGGCAGATGAACTTCAAGCCATGCTCGACGACCCGAACATCCATGCCATCCTCTGCGGAAGAGGTGGTTATGGGACCAGTCGCATCATCGACCGGCTAAACTTCAAAGCTTTCAAAAAAAATCCCAAATGGCTGATTGGCTTCAGCGACATCACTCTTTTACATACCCACATTTTCACGAATTGCCATGTAGCCACCTTACATTCACCCATGGCTGCGGCTTTCAACCTGAAAAACAACAACAGCACTTACATCAATGCTTTGCACCGCTGCTTGAAAGGCAGAAAAAACAAGATTACATGCCATTCCCATCCGTTCAACAGAAAAGGCACAGCCGAGGGTCTACTGGTTGGTGGCAATCTGGCCTTGCTGGCTCATGCCATCGGCACAAAATCAGATATTGACACCAAAGGAAAAATCTTGTTCATAGAAGATGTAGGTGAATTATTGTACAACACCGACCGCATGTTGCAACAACTCAAACGAGCCGGCAAACTGAAACAACTGGCCGGACTGATCTTCGGCGGATTCACCGAAAGCAAAGACACGGAAAGACCTTTTGGAAAAAGCCTGGAAGAAATTCTATATGAAGCAGTGGCAGCCTATGACTATCCGGTAAGCTTTGGGTTCCCTATCAGTCATGACGATGCGAATTACCCCGTTAAAACAGGTGTAGCCCATCAACTGAAAATAAGCAACGGAAAAGTTACGCTTAGCGAGTTGTGAATTATCGCATCAAATTCGCCAGCCAGTTCTGATACAGCTGAGTTTCATTCAGCGCCTTAGCTTTTTCTACAGGCACTTTCAATAAATCATTTGGCGACTTGAGCAATTCACGATAGCCTTGAGATGAGGCTTCGGAAAAAAGCGATCCATCGAAGCGTGTGCAATAACTCACCTTCACTTCCGATGCTTTGAAATCTTCAAGCGGATCCGATTTGTATTTGCACATCACCGACCATGGATAGATGTAAGTTTGATGATGGAGCACATCGGCCAAACTACTGAAAGGATTTTCAAGAATGATGGTCACCTTGTTTTTATTGTCGCCCGAAAGTGAACGTGCTATGGAAGCCGCACCAATCACACCTATCGACTGCCCATACACCACTATTCTTCTTTTGGCTGCGTCATTATTCTTAGCTAAAATAAAAGTCTGAACTGCAGCGGTACTGACATCCTCTACACTGAAAGGCTTGTCCTGCTTTTCAAGAAATGAATACTCTGGCATCCACACCTCATAATTCAAACGCAGAAATTCATCTGCCCTATTGGCATAGGAAAACACATTACCTTCTCCCCCATGAAGAAAGATCACCAAACCTTTTGACACCGTATCATCCGAAGGAACGAAATGATACAGGTGCAAAGTATCATCCTTATTGACAGGAATTTCAATCACATTTTGGGGAACTATGTTGACAAAGGCCTGTTTCTTTTGTTCGTGAAGATGCGGAAACAAAATCTTATCCTGCATGTAATACAATACAATGCCACCCAATGCATACAACATGACGATGATTTGCAGAGGAAGCAGCGATTTTTTTATTGAGATGCGCATGTGTTGTTTTTAATCATTTTTTTCCAGCCTTCAATTCCACCACTAAGATTGATAAGGTTGGCAAAGCCATGTCTTTCCTCCATTCGCTGAATGGCTATCATGCTTCTGATGCCTTTCTGACAATAAATGACAACAGGTTTATCCGTGGCAATCAGATGGAGGTGGTCAAAAATATCTTGTAAAGGAAGGTGTAAACCGCCGATATGAAATTCTCCCCTTTCAAAAGGCATTCTCACATCGATCAGTTGAAGATCTTCTTCATTAGTTATTTTGTCGCGTAAGCTTTCCGGCGTGATGGATGGCATAAGTTATTCTTCATCGTTGGTCCAAACCCTCGTCAATTTCAACTTGCTTACAGGTGTTACTATCAACGGGAATTTTTCAACGGCCACATTGCTTTGCTCGAGCCCGAAGCTTCTGGCTTCGCTGACGCTGAGCCCTTTGATCCAGAAATAAAGCTTCATGATGATGTGCTCAAAAATGGGCAGCTCATTGTCTTGACTCAGGAATTTCTCCAGCACGATGAATTGAAAATCGCCCACCACGTTGTTCTTCTGCTGACTTTCGTAACGACTGGTGATGTTTACTTCGCGATTGGCCACCAGATCTTCCACCACTTTTCTGAACATCAGATTAAGACGCGGCTGCTCTCTGAAACCCAGCCTGAATTCAACACGGATGATGTCGTTGGGAATGATGTGCTCTACGGAGTAATTGCAAGTATAGGGATCATCGAGGGTATGCACATGCACGAACCAGTAAATATCGGCACGCTTTGGTTTACCCCTAAGAATGCTGTGGATGATTTTCTGTTCTATCTCTTTGTGATTGCCAGCACTCGTAAGATACACCAGATGGGTGGCGTATTTGGGCACGGTGGAATCATTGCTGAGCTCTTCGATTTTGGGAATGTAATCTTCCACCTTAACGAATTCGACGTAACGGTTTTTGATTTTTTTTGCACGATGGCGAACGTACATCACGGCAAACAAACCACCTCCGATGATCAGGGTAACGAACCCTCCATGCGGAAACTTATCGAGATTGGCAATCAGGAAGCAGCTCTCCAAACCGATATAAATGGCAAGGAACACCCAGATGATCCATGGTGCGATTCTTCTGGATACCAGAAAATTGGAAAACAAAACCGTAGTGGCCAGCATGCAAAGCGTGATGGCCAATCCATAAGCAGCTTCCATGGCACCGGATGTTCTGAAATAAAACACCACACCACAGCATCCTGCAAAAAGCAAAGTGTTGATACCCGGAATGAACAACTGCCCTTTGGCTTCGCTGGGATATTTTATTTTCATGCGGGGCCAGAGGTCGAGACGGATGGCTTCACTGATAAGGGTAAATGAACCGCTAATCAGCGCCTGGCTGGCAATAATGGCCGCAATAGTGGCGATAACGATTCCTGAAATCAAAAACCAATGTGGCATGATGCCATAAAAAGGATTGACCATGGCGATTGCCGATGGAAACTTTGCCATGAATGATGAACTATTCAACAGGTCCTGATTGGCATACACTTTTCCATTATGATTAAGCAACCATGCACCCTGACCAAGGTAATTGAGCAGCAAGCAGGCCTTCACGAAAATCCATGAGATACGGATATTGCCTCTGCCGCAGTGGCCAAGATCGCTGTACAACGCTTCGGCACCTGTTGTACAGAGAAAGACGGCACCCAAAATCCAAAATCCTTTGGGATACATCACCAGTAATTTCACCGCATAATAAGGATTGAAAGCATGAAGCACAGTGAAGTTGGAAGAAATACTGGCAAGTCCCAGAACAGCCAGCATCAAAAACCAGATGGCCATCAGCGGTCCAAATAATTTACCGATCTTGTTGGTGCCAAATTGTTGCATGAAAAACAAAACCGATAAGATGGATATGACAATGATGATGATGGTGTTTTCGTTGATACTTTTCATCATCTCAATACTTCTCAAACCTTCCACCGCGGAAGTGATGGAGATGGGCGGAGTGATCATGCCATCCGCCAGCAAAGCGGCTCCGCCCAGCATCGCCGGAAACACAAGCCATTTTTTTTGCCTTCTCACCAAAGTATACAAAGAGAAAATCCCACCCTCACCTTTGTTATCAGCCTGAAGCGTGAGGATCACATATTTGAAAGTGGTTTGCAACGTAAGCGTCCAGATTACACAGGACAATCCGCCAACAATCAATAATTCTTCTATTGGCTTTCCATTGATGATTGAACTGAAAACGTAGAGGGGTGATGTGCCGATGTCACCGTAAATGATTCCCAGCGCCACTAATAAGCCGGCCGCTGTAACCTTGTTGATGTTGTGCTTGCCCACAAAACTAAATTTAAATTTGCCTTAGGGAGGTAAAATAAAAAGAATGCACAAATGTATACGTAAAACTGTAGAAAGGAAAAGGAATTGTTCAAATTATCTTTTTTTGACCCGGCAGCTAGAAAAATAAAACCCCTTCCAGAAGGAAGGGGTTTACACAAACAGTGATCACAAACACAGCTTTATCAACTGTACCATTTTCAAGGGGAGGGGAATTAGTCTGGTCTTTTTCCGTCGAGGAAAGTATTCAATGTGCTTAAACCCGCCTGGTTGTCTTCAGTAGACTTGACGGTGTAATTGCTGTAAAAGGATTCCACATCGGCAAGCTGTACTTGCATTTCCATGTTGCGGCGAAGGTAGGCAGGCACATTTTCAAACTCACTGTTCGGATCGCTGGCATTTACATTGTAGGAAAGATTCCTCAGTTTTGCCAAACGCTCGTTTGCCCGGCGCCTGAGCTCTTCGGTTTCGTCCTGCAAAGCAGGCTCCTCAACCGGTGACTTCATGATAGGCTGAGTTGATGATGTTTCTTTCTCCTCCGCCGCATTGGGGGATTCTTTCACTACCAGTTGCAACTCGATAACAGGCTCGTCTTCCTGCACCGTTTGTTGCACGGGCAATGTTTCTTCCTTTGTAATGGATGTTGAAAACTCCGGCTGCTCTTCCACAACGATCTGCGAAGGCTGTTCCACGGCAATGTTTTGCACGGACTGGTCTTCTACATACAGCTGCGTAGGCTTTACCAGAAAACCACCTGACGAAGGGAGATTTCCTGTTCCGGAATAATTTGATGCGGGCTTATTTTCTTTTTCTTCTGCTACAAAATTCACCACAGGCTTGCTGACAGGAGCAAATGAATTGTCCAGGTCGAGCTTGGTGACAGGCAACTGATCGTTGGAAGTAGATATTTCAAAAAAGATTTTCTCTTCTTTTACTTCGGCCGCAGGAGGGATAATAATTGGCTCTTCCATCACTACAACAGGTGCGGTCAACTCTTCTTCCACCTTCAAAGTAGGCATCATCGGATCGGCTGGAGTTACCACTTCTTCTAATACCACTTCCTCTATGGTGATAGCTTCAGGAGCTGAAAGGGTTTCAATTTCATTTTCCAATTCGAAAACCACTTTAGCATCCGCTGATGGCGTCACTTCAGGTGCTGGCAACGTCTCTTCTACCACATTTTCGATAACCACTTCTTTGGTCACCGGAATTTTAAATACTGGTTCTTTGGGGGTTTCCAGCTGAAGTACCACTTTTTCTTTATCAACAGGTTTTTCCTGAATGGCTGCTTTCGCAAACGGATCTTTATGTTCGAAGCCTGTTGCAATCAACGTAATGCCGATATTGCTGCCGAGTGAGTTGTCGTAACCCAGCCCCATGATCACATCGGTATCTTCTCCGGCCTGTGACAACAGATAATTCTGAATCACTTCCACTTCATCCATCGTGAATTCATGATCGCCTTCGGCGCTGTTGATGTTGATGAGGATCCATTTGGCACCTCTGATATCGCTGTCGTTGAGCAATGGCGAAGTCAGCGCGTTTTCAATGGCCACTTGCGCTCTATTGTCGCCTTCCGCCATGGCACTTCCAAGAATAGCCACGCCGCCATTTTTCATTACAGTGCAAACGTCGGCAAAGTCAACGTTGATCTGACCGGTGCTATTGATCACATCGGTTATGCATTTGGCTGCGGTAGCCAAAACATTATCGGCACGTCCGAAAGCTTCTTTCATTTTCAGATTACCGAATTGATGACGGAGCTTATCGTTGCTGATAACGAGCAAAGTGTCTACATGTTCTTTAAGAAGGTTGATACCTTCTTCGGCTTGTGTCAATCTTTTCTTTCCTTCGTATGCAAATGGCGTGGTAACAATACCTACTGTGAGAATGCCGAGGTCTTTACAAATCTTCGCAATGATAGGTGCACCACCAGTTCCGGTACCGCCGCCCATACCGGCAGTGATGAAGGCCATCTTGGTGTTTACTTCCAGAATGCGTTTGATTTCTTCGAGACTCTCTTCTGTAGCCTGACGACCGATGGAAGGATTGGCACCGGCGCCCAGCCCTTGTGTAAGGTGTGGCCCCAGCTGAATCTTGTTGGGCACCTGACTTAAAGCGATGGCCTGCGCATCCGTATTGCAAATAATGAAATTCACCCCATCTATGCTTTGTCCGAACATATGATTGACTGCATTGCTGCCGCCACCGCCTACGCCTATCACCTTGATGATGGAAGACTGTTCTTTGGGTAAATCAAATTGTATCATATTGGTTGAATTGTGGGTTAGTAGTTAGTAATATGAGAAGATCTTATTTGAGTTCTTTATCGTCTTCTTCTTCGAACAATCCGATAAGGTTTGACTTGATATTATCCAGGAAATTCTTGATGGTCTTGCGAGGTTTAACATTCACCTCCGTGCTTTTGCCTTCACCTTCTTCGCTTGTTTGTTCCTGACCAGGAACAAGAATGGTTTCATCTACAGGCATTTCCACTACTACATCATTCACCACATCCACAGCCACAGGACCGGCTATGGTTCTGCCCATCGTGTTAGCGCTTTCTAGTGGCTGATATTTATTTTCGTAGTCGTTGTAACCTTTTAAAATAAGACCAATACAAGTACTGTACATGGGCATGGCCAAATCTTCGTTGTAATCTCCGGTCAGATGTTCGTTTGGCAATCCGATGCGAGCATTAAGTCCGGTAAGATATTCGGTCAATTGCAACAGATGTTTCAATTGAGAACCGCCACCGGTAAGGATAATACCGCCATTCAAACTGCGGCTGTCGAGTCCTACTTGTTTTAGGTGATAGGAAACAAAATCCATGATTTCGCTCATTCTGGCTTGAATGATGTTGGCCAGATTTTTCACAGAGATTTCTTTTGGAGCCATGCCTCTCAATCCTGGAATGGTGATGAAGGTGTTGGCTTTGGCTTCTTCGCTGAGTGCGCTACCAAACTGCACTTTCATCGCTTCGGCTTGTGTTCTTAATACGCCCAGTCCGAGCTTGATGTCGTTGGTGATGTTTTCGCCGCCAAATGGAATGACAGCAGTGTATTTCAATACACCTTCAGAAAAAACGGCGAGGTCGGTTGTACCGCCACCGATATCCACGATGGCCACACCGGCTTCCAGATCTTGCTCGCTCATTACTGCTGCGGCAGAAGCCAGCGGTTGCAAGACGAGATCTTTGGTTTTCAATCCGGATTTCTCCACACTTCTGTTGATATTTCTGATGGCATTTTTATCGCCGGTAATGATGTGGAAATTAGCGCCCACTTTCACACCGCTGTAGCCAATGGGATTGGCAATATTGGGATGATTGTCTACCGTAAACTGTTGTGGAATCACGTCGATGATCTGGTCGCCCAGCGGAATGTAAGTACGGTACTGATCTTCAACCAATCTGTCGATTTCAGATTGAGTAATTTCATCTTCCGTGTCTTGTCTTACAATATCACCGCGGGTTTGCAGGCTCTTGATGTGATGTCCGGCAATACCTACGTAAACCTCACTGATTTCGAGTTCGGGATTACTTTCGTAACATTTTTCCAAAGCCATCTGAATGGCCTTGATGGTTTGGTCGATGTTCAGCACCATGCCGTGTTGTACACCATTGCTGTTAGCACGTCCGAAACCAAGGATTTCGAGCTTGCCGAATTCATTTTTGCGGCCTGCGATGGCTGCAATCTTAGTAGTACCGATGTCGAGGCCTACAATGATGGGTTGGGGTTTTTGTTGATTCATAACTTGTGATTGTTTGTGTGTTTGTATGAATTGTGTTGTTTGTGTATGTTGATTAATAATCGTTTTTTGCTTTGGGTTTTGGCTTTGCTTTGGTATCAGACTTGGCTTTAGGCTTGGGCTTATCAACCGGCTTTTTTGTTACAGGTTTTTTTTCACCTTGCTTCTTGTTTTTCGCATCCGGTTTTTTTTCCGGCTTGGGGTCGTGATGCGCGGGTGATGGTTTGACCACAGCATCAGTCTTTTTATCTGCAGGCTTGGACACGGCCACCGGCGCTACTGTTACAGGCGGAGTAACGGGCAATGTAGCAGCGGCCTGGTCTTCTATTTCTTCTCTTTGCAACGACTGATTGATAAAACTTACATCAACCGTGTTTTTTTCATTATCGGCCATCATGTTTTGCGTGGTGTCACCGGCTTTGATGGCGGTGTATTCTGCCATCATCTTAATCAGTTGCATGGTTTTCACCGAATCGGCTTCCACGTCTTTCGCTTCTCTGATGGTGGTTACCACTTGGTCTTTGAATTGCAGGTTGATCGACTTGTATTTGTTCAATCCGGCTACCGGCATCACCTTGCCATAGAATAGTTTAAGCTTGGCAAATTTCTCTTCGGCATCACCTGCATTTCCGAACAAGATGATCTGTTCTCCGATTTTAGGCACCAGTTCAAACTTACGCTGCGCGTTAATAGCCACCTGGTCAATCATCGCCATCAGGAAACTGTCGCGCTGAATGATCACACTCATTTTTTTTACATCCCCCAACAATAGAGAGTCTTGCTTGGGCAACACTTTCAAGTCAGTGGGGAAATTGGTGAAGATGGGCAAACGGGCCGAATGACGCTCGCTCAGGGGCAACATGTTCAAATGCTCATCGATGTAAAAAGAATTTCCGCTCATGCAAAACACCCTGGCTAAAGGTTCTTTTTCTTCAATCTTCACCACCAACATCCCATCCTTGTCAAAATACAGTTCCGCCTTGTTCACCCAGGGATCTTTCTTGATTTGCGCTTCCATCTTCATCAGGTCAAAATCCTTGATCGACTTGCCTTTGATGGCCTGCCCGCTTACGTGTAAAATGATATCCGAAACATCTTTTTTATCGATGAAGAAATGATTACTGTTTCCGGCGATTTCCACCGAAAGACCTTTACACACCGCAGCCGCCTGTTTGTTGAGGCCAAGTGCCAGCAGCGTCACGCCGCCTGCAGCCAACAACACCCAAAGGGTGATCAGCATTATTTTTTTCCAGTTGTATTTTTCCAAAAAACTCATTTCGGTTTTTTACGATACGATAATTTTTTTGATTGGCGCCACCAAAGTATCAATGTCTCCGGCGCCTGCCATAATCAGCAGGGAGAGTTCTCCTGCTTCTTTTTTTATTTTGATGCGATCCATCAACTCTTCTTTACTGCAACAAACAACTTTTGCCTCATCCATCATCCTGGCGATCATTGCGCTTTCCACTCCTGCAATGGGCAATTCTCTGGCAGGGTATATGGGCAACAATATCACTTCGTCGGCCATACTGAGCGAGGCGGCGAAGCCTTCTGCGAAATCTCTGGTCCTGGTGAAAAGATGCGGCTGAAAAACAACCGTGCATTTCATAGCAGGATACAAGCCTTTGGCGCCTCCAATCAATGCTGCCAACTCTTGCGGATGGTGGGCATAATCATCAATCATCACCATATCCTCTTTTCTAATCACCATTTCAAATCTTCTTTTCACGCCACCAAAAGCGGCAAGGGCTTCCCGAATTTTTTCGGCCGAAATGCCGCATTGATGCGCCACGGTGATGCAAGCCACCGCATTCTCTATGTTATGTAAACCGCCCATCGGCAATGCAATATTTTCAATAAGCTGTCCGGCCACCATCACATCAAAACGGTAAGCGCCATTGTCAATTTTTATATCCGTCGCAAAACAATCAGCCGCTGCATCCTTCAAGCTATAGCTCAACTTGTTGTCTGCCTTGAACTGAGGTGCTGCTTCTAGCCCGTGCTTGTAGATCAGCCAGCCGCCTTCCTTCACCTTGCCACTGAACTCCACAAAGGCAGATTGAAAATTTTCTGCGGTGCCATAGATGTCGAGATGGTCGGGGTCGATAGCGGTGATGACCGCAACATCAGGACTTAATTTCAAAAAACTTCTGTCGTATTCATCTGCTTCCGCCACACATACATTTCTTTCACTGCTCCAGAAATTGGTATTGTAGTTGGCTGCGATGCCACCTAAAAAAGCATTACAACCAAAACCGCTGTGGGTAAGCACATGTGCGATCATGGTGCTCGTGGTGGTTTTACCGTGAGTGCCCGCCACACAGATGTTATAAGCATCTGCCGTGATCATGCCAAGCACCTCGCTTCTTTTCAACACCACGCTTTCATTTGCCAGCAGCCAGTTGTACTCCTTGTGATCTTTGGGAATGGCCGGTGTGTACACAGTAAACACAGCGTTTTTGTCGATCTGCTCCACATCATCTTCAAAGTGTATGGCAATCCCTTCTTGCACCAGCTGTTTGGTCAATTCCGTTTCGGTTTTGTCATACCCTGAAACCCTAACGCCTCTGCTGTTGAGGTATCTGGCTATGGCGCTCATTCCAATACCACCTACACCCAGAAAGTACACCGAAGTGCCCTGCCCTTCGCCTGCAGCTACTTTTTTAAGAAACGTCGATATGTTATGCTGGTTACCCATTTATGCTTTTCAAAATTTCTTTTGCCACCATTTCATCGGCATTGTCGATGCCAAGTTTTTTAATGTTCTTCTTCATCTGCGCTGTCGTTGCCTCTTCTCCAATCAATTTCAACAATGTCTCCATTAAATCGCTGGAAGCAGCTTCATCCTTTATCATCCAGGCTGCATGCTGATTGACAAGCTGCATGGCATTGGCCGTCTGATGGTCTTCCGCAGCAAAAGGAAATGGTACAAAAATTACAGGCTTCCCTACCAAACAAAGTTCAGCCACCGACATGGCGCCGCTTCTGCTGATCACAATGTCCGCTGCAGCGTAAGCCATATCCATTTGTGTGATAAAGTCATTCACATAAACATCAGGCATACCCGAAACAGCTTGTTTGGCTTTTTCGACAAAAAGCTTTCCGGTTTGCCAGATCAGCTGCAAGTTGTTTTGCCCGAAATCTTGCAGATGACTGCAGATGGCTTCGTTGATGCTTTTGGCACCCAGGCTACCACCGATGACCAGCACTGTTTTTTTCGAAGTGTTCAATCCGAAATGCGCCAGTCCTTCTTCCTGAGAAACCCTACTCTCTACAATTGTCTTTCTCACCGGATTGCCGCTGATCATTATTTTTTCAGCCGGAAAAAATTTCTCCATTCCCGATGAAGCGGTAAACACTTTGGCCGCTTTTTTTGCCAGCATCATGTTCGACTTCCCAGCAAATGAATTGGCTTCATGAATGAAAGTGGGTATGTTTTTCGACTGCGCATATCTCAGTACAGGAAAACTGGAATAACCACCCACGCCAATCACCGCATCGGGTTTGAATTTTTTAAAGATGCCGGCCACCTGAAAAAAACTCTGTATCAGTTTTAGCGGCAGTCCGATATTTTTAATCAAAGAACTTCTGTTGAATCCGGCAATGGTCAGCCCTTCGATGGCGTAACCCGCCTGAGGCACTTTTTCCATTTCCATTTTTCCACGGGCCCCGATGAAAAGAAACTGCGCATCAGGATGAAGCTTTTTAAGCGCATTGGCGATGGCAATCGCGGGGAAAATATGTCCCCCGGTTCCACCTCCCGCAACGATGAATCTTTTTCCGCTCATGCCTCTGCATTTTCAGTTTCTTGATCAGTTTCCACAGGCTTCGCTTCAGCCAAAGCTTTTTCCATTTGCGAACCTTCTATCTGCTCTACGTTTCGTGCCACACTCAAAATGATGCCGATGGCGATGCAGGTAAAGATGAAACTGCTTCCACCCATGCTCAGCAATGGCAGCGTAACGCCCGTATTCGGAAACATGCTCACATTCACACCCATGTTCACGATGGCCTGTATAACCAGCGTGAAACTCAAGGCGAGTGCCAGGAAAGCACCAAATGCAAAAGGACATTTACGGTACAACCTGATACACCTGAACAAGAACAATACATAAATCAGAAAAATAAATGCAGCGCCCACCAATCCATATTCTTCAATGATGATGGAATAAATGAAATCGCTGTAACAATGTGGAAGGAAATTGCGCTGTACACTGTTACCCGGACCACGACCAAACCAGCCGCCGTTGGCGATGGCTATTTTTGACTGATTGATCTGATAAAGCTTCTCACTATCCTCATCTTTCTTATCGCTATACAGGTAAGTCTGTATCCTGCTCACCCAGGTGGGTATCCGCTTAAGCGCAAAAGCTGCGGGAATTTTTTCGGCCTTGTGCTCTGCCTTATTATAAGTTGAAACGGCCAGCATAATCAGCAACACCAAGGGTATCATAAACACGCCGATTGTTGCCAGCAAATGCTTGGTACTTACCCTGCCGATAAACATCAGCATCATGCTGGTACCAAAAATCAAAATGGCAGTAGACAGGTTCGCCGGAGCAATCAGCCCGCATATGATTACCACCGGTGTGATGATCGGTAAAAATCCTTTTTTAAAATCTTTGATCACATGCTGCTTACGACTGAGCATACGGCTGAGGTACATAAACAGCGCCAGCTTGGCAAGATCAGAGGTTTGAAAAGTGAGATTGATCACAGGCAGTTTAATCCAGCGGCTGCCTTCATTCAATTGTACGCCGAACAATAAAGTATAAAGCAACAATGGAACCGAAATCACAAACACAATCACTGCCAGACGCGAGTATATGGTATAATTGATACGGTGGGCGAAATAGATGATCATCAGACCGGCAATGATCAAAGCGAATTGTTTGAACAGATAACTCTCCGTGCTTCTGCTCATGCGGTAAGCCAGCGAACCTGTACTACTGTAAACAAGTAACAAGCTGGCCACTGTAAGAATCAGCACCAATGCCCAGATGGTTTTATCACCCTTGGTTTTGCTGACGATATTGCCGCCCACATTACCGAAATTCTTCAGTGATGTTGCCGAAAAATCGCCTTCCACTGCCGGAGTGAATATGTTTTTTATCTTATTGAAAATTTCTGCCATTGCTGCTTGATAATAGCTTTTGCTGATGCGTTTTTTCTTGTCGGATGCTTAGAGATTTCTTACCGCTTGTTTGAATTGATTGCCTCTGTCTTCGTAGTTCTTAAAAAGATCGAAGCTGGCACATGCCGGACTCAGCAAAACCGCTTCGCCCTTGTTGGCATAATGAAAAGCTGTTTTCACCGCTTCTTCCGCACTCGCCGTATCCACAATCAGCGCCACGGTTTCATCGAATGCCTCATGAATTTTGGCATTGTCTACTCCCATACAAACAATCGCCTTCACTTTTTCTCCCACCATCTCTTTGATCAGTTCATAATCATTCCCTTTATCCACTCCTCCTAAAATCAATATCACCGGCTTGGTCATGCTTTCCAGTGCATACCAGGTGCTGTTGACATTGGTAGCTTTGCTGTCGTTGATAAACTCCACACCTTTGATGGTGGCCACTTTTTCCATGCGATGCTCCAGGCTTTCGAAAGTCTGCAAAGCTTCCCTGATTTTTTCTTTACGGATGTCCAGCGCCGTTGCCGCCATGCTTGCTGCCATACTGTTATATTGGTTGTGTTTTCCTTTGATGGCAAAATCCTCCACGCTCATCTGTATTTCTTCGTTCTTCCACTTGATATACATTTTTGCATTGGTGAGATAGGCGCCTTGGGGTAATTCTTTACTCATGGTTATAGGAGCTTGGGTTGATTTTATGGGATAGTTAGTAAGATGCTTGCGGGTAACTTCGTCGTCGATGTTGAAAATGAACACATCGGCCTCACGTTGATTTTCGATAATCCTAAACTTGCTGGCGATATAATTCTCAAACTTGTAGTCGTAACGATCCAAGTGATCTTCTGTAATATTGGTGAGCACTGCCACATCGGGCCTGAAAGTGCTGATGTCGTCGAGCTGAAAGGAGCTGATTTCAGCCACGTAAATCGGCTTGGGATCCAAGGCCACCTGACGGGCAAATGAGAATCCGATATTGCCAACCAATGCACAATCCATCTGTGCGTGTTTTAAAATATGATACGTCAATGCAGTAGTGGTAGTTTTTCCGTTGCTGCCGGTAATGGCCACTATTTTGCTGTTGCCAATATATCTATAAGCAAATTCAATTTCACTGACAACAGGAATCTGAGCGGCTCTGATTTTTTTTACAATGGCGGCTTTCTCAGGAATACCCGGACTTTTCACCACTTCATGGGCGGTTAAGATGCGGGCTTCATCATGTCCACCCTGTTCAAAAGCGATGGCATAGCTGTTTAATTCTGAAATATATTTTTCGGTAATGGCTCCGCTGTCGCTCAGGAATACATCATAACCTTTGCGGCTGGCCAGAATAGCGGCACCTACGCCACTTTCTCCTGCTCCCAATATGATGATTCTTTTGTTCATTTGACTGCGTTCAATCGACCGGTTAGATTTAAAATAAGTACGGATTCGGGTTACCTCCACCCATTGTCTTCAAAGGGTAAAAATGGTTCTTCAATGGTATTGATATTTACAGGACAAAATCTTCCTTCAATATCTTTTTTAAGGATAGGAATAAAATGGTTCTTCAATGGTATTGACATTTACAGGACGAACCTTCAATGTCGTTTGGTTTAGGATGTTGTGTTTTCTGATGATAACGAATCAGGATAAGATATCCGTGATCAAAAGAAAAATGGTTCTTCAAAAGCATTGAACTTAATGGGTAGCAATAGCTTCAAGGGGTTAGGGATCTATGTTAAAACTCTCTACAGTTTTTATCTCAGTTTCAATGTCACAATGGCCATGGCCACACTCAAAATGGTCACAATCCAGAATCGCACGGCAATCTTGCTCTCATGAAATCCTTTTTTCTGGTAATGGTGATGCAACGGACTCATCAAAAACACTCTTCGGCCTTCACCATATTTTTTCTTGGTGTATTTGAAATAGCTCACCTGTATCATGACACTTAGATTTTCGACGAGGAAAACCATGCAAAAAATCGGTATCAGTAATTCTTTTCTTACAATGATGGCCAGCGCGGCGATGATACCACCTAAGGCCAGACTTCCGGTATCGCCCATGAATACCTGTGCAGGATAAGAGTTGTACCAAAGGAATCCCACACAAGCCCCTACGAACGCAGCGATGAAAATGGACAACTCGCCGAGGTTGGGGATATACATGATGTTGAGGTACTCGGCAAATTTGATGTTGCCGCTTACATAGGCGAATATGCCCAGGCAGATGCCGATAATGGCGCTCACCCCTGTAGCCAATCCATCCAGTCCGTCGGTGATGTTGGCACCATTGGAAACAGCGGTTACAATAAAAATGACAATCAGGATATAAACGATGTAGGTATAATCCTGCATGCTTTTAGGCAGCAAACGCGCATAGTTGAACTCATGACCTTTTACAAAAGGAATGGTGGTGATGACGCTTTTGGCATCCGTGAACACACGTCTTTTTCCATCAATCATCAAGGTGTCATACTTGATTTGCTTGGCGACGTTACTCACAGTAGCCACAGGAGAAGTTGACAAGACCTCTCTCTTTACCACCACATTAGGATTGAAATAAAGCGTGGCTCCCACAATGATACCTAGCATCACCTGTCCGAATATTTTGAAACGACCTGCAAGACCATCAGCATTTGTCTTTTTGAAATCAATCCCCTTTTCTTTGGCCAGTTTTTTGGCTCTTATTTTCAGGTAATCATCGATGAAGCCGATTACCGCCAGCCAAACCGTACACAACAACATCAGCCGGATGTAGGCCTTGTGCAAATTGGCGAACATCAAGGTGGGGATGATGATAGCGAGAACGATGATGATGCCACCCATGGTAGGTGTACCTTTTTTCTGTTCTTCACCAGCTAAACCAAGATCTCTAACGGTTTCGCCTAATTGTTTTCTTTGTAGGAAGCCGATCAGTTTTTTTCCAAAAACCGTGGTTATCGCCAGCGATACGATCAGCGCCAGCATCACCCTGAAGGTGATGAACTGAAACAGTCCTCCGCCAGGAAGTCGGTAGTGATGTTTGGCCATCCAATCGAACAGGTGATAAAACATTTTTTTTCTTTACAGGTGATCACTCCTCGGAGTGATTAATTTATAATTGTCCCTTTCGGGTTAAGCTCTTTATCTTTCCAGCAACTCAAACATCGACGCCATCACTTTTTTATCATCAAAATCATATTTCACGCCGGCAATCTCCTGGTATTTTTCGTGACCTTTTCCGGCCACTAAAATGATGTCTTCTTTCGCAGCCAGACTCACCGCCGTTTTGATGGCTTCTTTTCTGTCGGCGATGGTGATGCATTTTCTTTTAGCGACCACATTGACACCTGCTTCCATCTGACGCAGTATTTCCAATGGGTCTTCGTTTCTAGGGTTATCAGAGGTAAGAATCACTTTATCGCTATATTGACAGGCCACTTCGGCCATCACAGGTCTTTTGGCCGCATCTCTGTTACCACCGCATCCCACAACCGTAATGATGCGCTGTTCTCCCTGACGTAAGTTTTTGATAGTGGCCAGTACATTCAGCAAAGCATCGGGCGTATGAGCATAATCGACAATACCAACAAGCTTATCCTGTTCACTCACACTATAATCAAATCTTCCTTCTGCGCCGGTGAGCATGCTCAATGTTTGTAATACTTTAAATTTCTCTTCTCCTAAACAAATGGCCGCTGCATAGACAGCCAGCAGGTTGTAAGCATTGAATTCGCCAATCAGTTTGAAATGCACCTCCAGTTCATTGATGGTCATGTGCAAGCCGGAAAGCCCATTGTCAAGTATTTTGCCTTTGAAATCTGCCAGTGTTTTCAGGCTGTAGAAATATTTTTTCGCTTCGGTGTTCTGCAGCATCACTGCCCCTCTTCTATCGTCGGCATTGCTGATGGCACATGCGTTTTTAGGCAACGAATCGAACCATGATTTCTTTACTCTTATGTACTCCTCGAAAGTCTGGTGATAATCGAGATGGTCATGCGTGATATTGCTGAAAATGGCCACCTTGAATTCCACGCCGGCAATGCGGTGCTGATGGATAGCATGACTGCTGCACTCCATGAAAACAAAATCGCATTCTTCCGCTACCATTCTGGCCAGTAATTCATTCAATCGGATGGCATCAGGAGTTGTATGGGTGGCGGCAAGCACATCGTCTCCAATCTGGTTTTGAACCGTACTGATCAGTCCGCATTTATAGCCAAGATCTGTAAACAATTTCCAAAGCAAAGTAGCGATGGTCGTCTTTCCATTGGTACCGGTAACGCCTACCAGTTTTATTTTTTTCGATGGCTCACCATAAAATTGATGGCTCATCAGCGCTATGGCGAGGGAAGTATCGGCAACCACCACATAGGTGACTCCCACTGCTTTATTTTCGGGCATCTGCTCACATACAATCGCTATCGCGCCTTTTTCTATTGCCATTTCAATGAACTGGTGCCCATCGGCTTGGGTTCCCCTGATAGCGACGAAGCAACTTCCCTTGGTGACCTTTCTCGAATCTATACACAGGTCATTCACCACAACCGACATGTCGCCGGCGACTGCAGTGATATTAACCTTGTATAGAATTTCGTTTAACATTTATGATGAACTCAATTGAGTACGATTACAATTTTTTGACCTTTGATAATTTTAGAACCTGCATTTAAACTCTGACTGATCACTCTTCCTTTACCCGAAACTTGTGTAACCAGTCCCTTATTTTCCAGCAGATAAACTGCATCTTTCAATCCCATTCCTTTCACATCAGGCACGCCACTGTTTTGATCTGCTGCAACAGCCTTCAACCCAGCTTTACTGCTTACCATGCTGGCTGTTCTCCACTGACCTGCATTGGAAGAGTCACTATACGTCAAATTCATTTGATTGAAAATGGAGAGCAAATCTGTTTTCATGCCGAAATATTGATAAGATGAAGAGTCGATGGCAGGTGATTTTGTATTCTCGTTCTTACTTAGTAATTTCTTATAAATATGGTCACTGATTTTTTTGAATACAGTACCTGATACATCAGCACCATATATTTTTTTAGACGCTTTACTGTTTTGAATAACAACAGCTATGGTGTACTGAGGATGGTCTGAAGGGAAAAAACCGATGAAAGAAGCCTGATAAATCTTATTGCCTTTGTTATAACCTCGGTTATCCAATGCCGTCACTGCAGTTCCAGTTTTTCCAGAAATGGAGTAAGCACTGTCAAATACCACTTTATGCGCTGTACCATGTGCACTGTCAACAACCGCTCTCAAACAAGCTTTTGCCTGAACCAGCGTTTCATCACTTACGATTTTTGGATCCAGCACTACAGGATCAATGTTCCTAACTACCACACCATGTTCTTTGATGGCGCTGACCAGATAAGGCTTCATCATTTTACCATTGTTAGCTACAGCGTTATAAAGCATCAGCATGTGGAGCGGGGTCACCAGCTCTTCATAACCGTGAGCCATAAACGGAATGGTAGTACCTTGCCAATAGCTTGTACCGGGCTTCTTGATTGTAGGTTTGCCGGAAGCTGCTGTAATATCAATTCCTGTCATTTTATTCAGACGAAACTTATCGAGGTGAGCCCACCATTTCATGGGTTGCGACTGGTAATATTGTGTGGCCAGTTTAGCGAACGCCACATTGCTGCTTCTTGCAAAAGCATCCTGTACAGAAATCACCCCTGTACCCAAATGCGAGTCTTTAATTCTTAGCCCTGAAAAGAATTTCACACCGCCTTCGCAATCCACTTTTGTGTCAACAGTTACATATTTATCTTCCAACAAGCTCAGCAAAGTGGCCAACTTGAAAATAGACCCTGGTTCTGTTGCCTTACCAATGCCATAGTTGAGGTCTTCGGTATAGGTTCCATCGGGTTGAACGCCCAGGTTGGCAATGGCCTTGATTTTTCCGGTGGCTGTTTCCATCACGATGGCTGTACCATGAATGGAATTGTTATCGACCATCATTTGCATCAGCTCATCTTCTGTCTTATCCTGGATGTAAGTATCTAAAGTAGTAATGAGGTCTTTGCCATTTACAGGATCCACTTCCGCGCCTTCCACAGGGAGGTAAGCCCCGGCCGCGTATCGCATCAAACGCTGACCGGAGGTACCCTTCAGCAAACTGTCATAGGATCTTTCGAGTCCGACATTCTTGGTAGAATCCTTTCTGGAAAGTCCTATGGTTCTGTTCGCCAGCAATACATAGGGATTAATTCTTTTATCGCGAGACTCATAAATAAAACCGCTTTTGTTTCTGCCCAATCTTACCAGCGGAAATTCACGAAGTTGTCTGTATTGATCGAATGAGATTTTTCTTTTCAGCAAATGATAATGTTCGGGAATGCTGTAAGCCTGCTCAAATTCTCTTTTGTAATCCGCCGCAGTTTTATCATTGAACAAATGGCTTAAAGCAATGGAAAGCGAATCTAGATTTTCCTTGAATCTCTTGCCATTTTTTTCTCTCAGGCCTTCAGCGCCAAAATCAACATACACATCAAATACAGGTACTGAAGTACTGAGAATATTGCCATCCTCACTGTAGATGCTTCCTCTCTCCGCCTCAATCGGCATATATTTTAAATGAAGACTGTCGCCCATGCTTCTCCAGTACTTACCCTGAATGTTCTGCAGGTAAAAAGTACGACCAAGGACACAAAGCCCTAACCCGATGATGCCCAAAAAGCATAGGTATACGCGCCACAATATGTCTTTCCTGATGTCCACTCGGAGGGTTAGTTAACAGTGATCAAAATGATTCAAAAAAAAGTTTTCAAAAAGGGATCAGTTCTTGTTTTCGGTAGGGGTAACAGTATCGGTTAGCAGTATCGGCGGTTCGTTCAGTTCTTTCAAACCCATGGGCGCCACCGCCCTGATCATTTCTGTGGGTTTGCTTCTGAATATCACCTCACTTTTAATCGTTTTATATTCATACTCCAGTTCTTTAACGTTCTTTTCTGTCTGACTGATTTTTCTGATCAGCTTATCGGCATAGTGTCCATTATAGATGTACACAATGGCCAGTACGGAAAGAAAAAGAATAAAGGGTATGTTTTTAACGATGTTGCTGTAATTGAAATATTTCTTCCAATCCAGCTTATCGCTTATGTTTTGTTCTGTTTTAAGTTCTTCGCTCATTTTAATGCTACTGCTTTTCTGCGACTCGGAGTTTTGCACTCCTCGATCTTGAATTTCTTTTGAGTTCTTCTTGCGAGGCCTCTATGGGTTTTCGCGTGATAATTTTCAAAGGTGATTGCGGCTTGGTGCCATATATCTCATCTGCTTCCGTTTCCTCATGCGCACCATGCCTGAAAAAATTCTTCACCATCCTGTCTTCCAAAGAATGAAAAGTGATGATGGCCAATCTTCCCCCGGGCTTCAGCAAATCCACCGACTGCTCAAGCAAGTCTTTCAGCGCTCCCATTTCATCATTCACCGCTATTCTTAATGCCTGAAAAACCTGGGCGAAATATTTATTCGGATTCCCTTTGACAATACTATGAATGGCCTGCTTGAATTCGTTGATGGTGTTGATGGCAACATGATTTCGGGCGGCGACAATTGTTTTAGCCAGTGTTCGTGAGTTTGTCACTTCACCATATTGTTCAAAAATCCTGTGCAACTCCTTCTCGCTAAATTCTTTCAGCAATGCTGCGGCAGTAAGCGTTTGACGATTATCCATCCTCATGTCCAACAAGGCATCAAACCTAATGGAGAAGCCTCTTTCCGCCTCATCAAACTGATGACTCGAAACACCCAGGTCGGCCAAAATACCATCCACCGCATTCACCTTGTTTACCCGTAAAAACTTCTGCACATGTCTGAAGTTTTGTCTGATGAAAAATAACCTGCTGTCATCGGGCAAGTTCTGTTCAGCATCCGCATCCTGATCAAACACATACAAGCGGCCATTTTCGCCGAGGTACTTGAGTATTTCACGACTGTGCCCGCCTCCGCCAAAAGTGCAATCAACATAAATGCCATCCGATTTGATGTTCAAACCCTCAATGGTTTCATGAAGCAGAACGGGAACATGATATGCCGATTGATCATCCTGGTTGCTCTGATTGTCGTTTTGTTGTTTCATTTCAACGTCCCAGTCAACAGGTAAACTAATCGGTTTTCTTGTTCATCACTTCATTGGCCAGGTTGCTGAAATCATCAGGCGACATGGAATCAAAGAACTGCTGGTATTTGGTTTTATCCCAGATTTCAATTTTGTTAACGGCAGCCACCAGTACGATGTCTTTTCCCAGACCGGCGTATTCCATAAGATTCTTTGGCAACAAGATGCGCCCGGCCGAATCCGGCTCAATCTGAATGGCTCCGTTAAGGAAATACCGTCTGAACTCTCTAACTTTAGGGTCGAAGTCGTTCAACTGGCTGATGGATTGATAAAGAGGCTGCCAGCTTTGCATGGGGTAAAGGGTGAGACATTTCTCAAAACCCCGGTTCAATACAAACTGCTGCGCCTCTCCCTCGGGGAGCTGTTTCTTGAAACCCGAAGGAATCAAGAAGCGGCCTTTTGTATCAACCGTCGATTCAAATTCGCCTATGAAGCTGAGCATCGAATGGATTTTGAGTTAATTTCTTTCGTTTGTTGACACAAATTAACACAATTTCCCACTTTGCGACACCAAAAAGGAAAAAGATATTTATCCACAAGTGGATTTAGCCTGATTTTAAAGGTATTTTAGCCGAAAAATGCAGTTTTTTTCACATACGGCTGTGAATAGCTGTGGATAACCGTAAAAATCTGTGGAAATTCCCTATTGAATTACAGGAATGAGAATAGTGAATGAGGAGCCTTTGCCCAAAGTACTGTCTGCCTTGATGCTGCCATCGTGGTATTCAACCATCGATTTTACATAACTGAGCCCCAGCCCAAAGCCTTTAACATTATGGATATTACCCGTGTGGGCCCTGTAGAATTTTTCAAAAATCCGGTTGAGTGTTTCTTTGCTCATACCGATGCCATTGTCTTCAATCAGAATACGAATATATTTTCCGGCATTTTCAGTGGTTAATTTAATCAGCAACCCTTCTTCTTTGGAATATTTCACCGCATTATCAAGCAGGTTGTTGATAAGATTGATGAAATGAACTTCATCTGCCATAATAAGGTCATTGCTGGCACTGAGGGCCACTTCGAGTCTGCCGTTTTTTTCTGCAACAGGCAAACTGATATTGTTCAACGCTTTTGTGATCAATTCATGTGCGGGCAGCTTTTTCATGTTCAGTTGCAGCTCCTGCTTGTCGAATAAAGCCGCCTGCAGTATAGTCTCCACCTGCTTGTTCATCCTGCGGTTTTCCTCTTTGATGATGCCGATGAAATAGCCTGTCTTAGCAGGATCATTGACCACCTTTTCGTTTCGAAGCGCATCTACAGCCAGTGATATGGTGGCGATGGGCGTCTTAAACTCATGTGTCATATTATTGATGAAATCAGTTTTGATTTCACTCAATTTCTTCTGACGAAGTAAGGCTCTGATGGTGAGAAAAAATGCAGTGACAATTATCAAGGTAAAAATAATAGTGCCGAGGATGAACCAGAATATCTCCCGGAAAATAATGGCATTCTGATGGGGAACAATGATGACCAGAAATTCTTCTTTGGATAAATTCTCATAGTTGCTGCCGGGTGGCGGCTGAAGCGGGATGGCGATATTTGTATTGTGTGCTGAATCGGAAAAATAACGGAAGAAATTCTCACTTTGCACCTGATCGCCCATGATGTTGTTGTCGGAAACTGCAAATTCAAAAGGGATGCCTTCCAAAAAATGCTTGTCCATCGATTTTCTGATAATGGCGCCAATTTCATCTTTCGAATACCGCTGAATTACGGAAGGCCTCAGCAGGTCGAGTTTTATTTTTTCATTGGCTATAAACAATTCCGATTTTTTGTTCAAAGACATGAACCCGTTGTTGTCTTCCATCAACTGTTCTGCAGCTTCGGTTGAAGCCAGGAAAATATTTTCGCGCAATTGTTTCTCCTTGGTTTCTTTAGCTGTTTTAAGCCAGATGACCTGAAAGTAAATCAAACCCAATAAAGAGAGTGAAATCAATATTGCTATGACAGGAAAAACCCTTTTCATTTTATCTGTGGAACGATTGGCAAAATAAAAAAGACAATTTATCTTTTTTTCGTGGCAAATGTACTGTCGTTTTTTTTCTTTTCTAAGGTATCAAATTATATCGTTACTACTTTAATTAATTTTTAACCCCTTGTTTTTCTTAAGGTGTAAAAACTTCTATTGAAAAGTTGATGACCTTTTGAACTTCCACTCCCATTGGTATTTTTTATGACTTTGCAACTTCATCGCTAATCAGGTTTAAATAAATTGCCTCTCCTCTACTTTGTATTTCTCTTTAATAAAATGAAAAATATTTGAGTAACTTGTATACATGATGACCCCAAAAGAAAATAGTATTCTTATTGCCGATCCGTTTTTAAAAGACCATCATTTCTCAAGATCAGTCATTTACCTTTGTTCACACGATACCGAAGGCAGCTTCGGTCTAAAACTTAACGAGCTTTTCGATCATACATTAGGTGAGCTGATCAATGGGCTTGAAGATATTGACATCCCTGTTTTTGTGGGAGGACCGGTTGGTGTTGATACATTGCATTTTCTGCACCAGTGCCCGGATATGATACCCGATGCGCATCAGCTTTCAACGGATATTTTTTGGGGCGGTGATTTTGAAGTGGTGAAAGCACTGATTCGCGAACAAAAAATCGACCTGCAAAAAATCAAATTTTTCATCGGCTATTCTGGATGGGGAGAATCACAGCTCGACCATGAAATGAAGGAAAAATCCTGGCTGGTTGTTGATGCTATAAGTAGCCTGGTTTTTAATGTTTCGCCTGATGAGGTTTGGAAAGAAAGTGTCAAATTGCTTGGGTCGGAATACCAGCCGATTCTCAATTATCCCATTGACCCTCAATTGAATTAACTTAAATACAACCTACTTTGTTATTTGCTATTTTAAAATTTCCGGCCCGTTTGGCGTTATGGATCTACTGCAAGTCAATTCGCATCAACAAAAAAGAGATGCTTGATTCAAAAGGGCCTTTACTCATCGCCGCCAATCATCCCAATTCATTTTTGGATGCCATCATCCTGGCCACAATATTTAAAAAGCCCATTTACTCACTGGCACGCGGAGACGCATTTTCGGGCGGCTTCATCAGCCGACTACTCTACGCGATGAACATACTGCCCGTCTACAGAATCAGCGAGGGTGCCGAAAATCTCAACAGCAACTATGATACCTTTTCCAAATGCAAAGAGATTTTCATGAAAGGTGGTATCGTACTCATCTTCAGTGAAGGTTTGTGTATCAATGAATGGAAACTGCGCGCTTTAAAGAAGGGAACGGCAAGACTTACACTCGACAGCTGGCAAGAAGGGATTGACCTTCAGGTATTACCTACCGGCATCAATTATCACTCTTTCTTTTCTTTTGGAAAACATGTGCACATCAATTTTGGCAACATCATCACCCGCAATGACTTCAGCCATCCAAAGCTGAATGGTTTTTATGTAAATGATTTCAATACAAAACTGAAAAATGAATTACTGGCTTTGGTCGACCACTATGATGAAGATAAAAAAGAAGAAATCAAAGAGAAATATGTGATTGATGCAAAGCCTGTTCAGCAATATATACTGTCTATTCCTGCATTTTTCGGAAAATGGATACATGCACCTTTATACATTCCCGTTAGACACATCAGTTTAAAAAAAGCGGCGCCTTTTTGCCATCATGATTCAGTGGTGGTCGGTTTGTTGTTTATCCTCTACCCTGCCTATCTTTTACTGATTGCCTCATTGATCAGCGCAGCATTTGGTCACTGGTTCGGCTTAGCGATATTGGTAGCGTTACCGGTGATGGCCTGGGCATTTGTGAAAACAAAAAAGGATTGAAAACGCAGACTAAAACCTTCTGCCGATGGTCAAACCCATTCTGAAATAACCTCCTTCAACAGAATTGCCAAACAACCTTCCGCCTCCAAGAAAAATATCGCCAACGTATCCGTTTTTTGTCATGAGTTTTACTCCCAATGCAGCTCCAAATCCCAGATTGAACGATTTCTCATCTACCTGACTGTAAATGCTGTAACCTAAACTGTCGTAACCTCGCCAATCCTGATAAATATCTCTTTGCTGGCAGGCGGTCATGTTGGCTTCAATGAAAAAGCCCATGGCTTTTTTCTTTCCGAAATACAATCTGCCAAATGGGGTGAATTGTGTACGATAAGGCATTCTTTCAGGCTTATCTACCGCTATGGCTGCAGCCAATCCGATTCCGATATTGTCATCCACGATCCTTTCATAATTGATTTCCGGCAGACCGGCGATAGTGAATGGAATATTCAGCTTCAGTTCGTTGTTGTCTTTAGTTTGTGCTGTAACAGCCATTGTGGCGGCAAGAAAAAAAATGGAAAGAAAAACTGTTTTCATGTCTAAAAAATAAGTGTTTATTAAAAATTAAAACCTCTTTCCGATGGTCAAGCCCATCCTGAAATACCCGTTTTTCACCGAGGTGCCAAACAACCTTCCGCCACCGGCAAATATCTCTCCAACATAAGAATTCTTGGTAATCAGCTTTACGCCAATTGCACCACCAAAGCCCATGTTGAATGAGGACTCGTCAATATGGATGTTAGTATAGGTACCATAAGGATTGATAGAGTCGTACACCCAATCGGTTTTATCCGTTATTCTGTGTTGCTGTGCTGCAGCCAAATTGGCTTCAATGAAGAATCCTGTTGTTTTCTTTTTACCAAAATACAACCTGCCATAAGGCATGGCCAAGGTTCGATAGGCAATCACACTAGGTTTCTCTGCGGCAAAACTCAAAGCCAATCCAATCCCTACGTTATCGTCAACAGACCTTTCATAATTGATTTCAGGCAAGGCTGCAATGGCCATTGGAATATTAAGTTTGATTTCATTTAATCCGGAGTATCTGTCTTTGTCTTGTGCCATCAGGTGACTGGCAGAAACACAAAAAATCATAAAGAAAAAAAGCTTTTTCATAATGCTGTCCTTTTTGGAAAATAAGTGATTGTATACTTTCAGCGAAAGTCTGCAATTCGTCTATAATAAAGCAGATTGCTGTGTCATTCCTTTGTCAATATTTAATAAGACCTATTTTGCGTCAGTTCTGTTGCTTTGTCTCTTGTAAAAAGAAGCCTTTGACATTCAGTAACTTTCAAATAAAAAAATCCCGTCGAAAAGACGGGATCAATATGAATACAACTGATGTGAATTATTTTTCTTTCTCGCTGGCACCTTCTACCAGAACAGTTGTCTTGTTGTTCAGCACCTCTACAAAACCACCTTGTATCGAGTAAGAAGTGGAATTGTTTTTATCGGTAAGCACCTTCAATGAACCTGATTTCAAGGCACTGACCAGTGGAGCATGCTTGTCCAACACTTCAAATAATCCGCTGATGCCCGGCAACTGAACGCCATAAACATCTCCGCTGAATATTTTCTGTTCGGGTGTGAGTATTTCTAATTTCATGTAATAACGTTTAATGGTTTAAGAGTTTAATGGATTGATGATTTCAGGTTTATATTGGGGTTAATCCCGATTCGAAATAACTATTAAACCTTTAAACCTTCAACATTAAACTTGTTACGCATTCGCGGCAGCCATCAGTCTCTTACCTTTCTCAATCGCATCGTCCAAAGTACCTACCAGGTTGAAGGCAGCTTCTGGATATTCATCCACTTCGCCGTCCATGATGGCATTGAATCCACGGATGGTTTCTTCGATAGGCACCAATACACCTTTCAAACCGGTGAATTGTTCGGCCACGAAGAAAGGCTGACTGAGGAAACGCTGTACTTTACGGGCACGTGATACCACCAATTTATCTTCATCACTCAATTCATCCAAACCAAGGATGGCGATGATGTCTTGCAATTCTTTATAACGCTGAAGAATGAGCTTCACTCTGTTGGCCGTATTGTAATGTGCTTCACCCACAATTTGTGGAGTCAGGATTCTTGAAGTGGAATCGAGTGGGTCCACCGCAGGATAGATACCCAGATCCGCAATCTTACGACTCAATACGGTAGTGGCATCCAAGTGGGCAAAAGTAGTAGCAGGAGCCGGATCGGTCAAATCATCCGCAGGTACGTATACCGCTTGAACAGAAGTGATAGATCCGTTTTTGGTTGAAGTGATACGCTCTTGCATCAATCCCATTTCGGTAGCCAATGTGGGCTGATAACCTACCGCACTTGGCATACGTCCCAAAAGCGCCGACACTTCAGAGCCGGCCTGTGTGAAACGGAAGATATTGTCTACGAAAAACAGGATGTCTTTACCTTGACCGTCGCCTTCACCGTCGCGAAAATATTCTGCGATGGTCAAACCGCTCAACGCCACACGTGCACGGGCACCTGGGGGTTCGTTCATCTGACCGAACACGAAGGTAGCTTTGGAATCTTTCAACTCTTCCATATTCACAGCACTCAGATCCCATCCGCCTTCTTCCATGCTATGTTTGAATTTTTCGCCATAATTCATGATGCCTGCTTCAATCATCTCTCTCATCAAATCATTTCCTTCACGGGTTCTTTCACCCACACCGGCAAACACAGATAAACCGCTGTATGCCTTGGCGATATTGTTAATCAACTCCTGAATCAATACGGTTTTACCTACACCCGCGCCACCGAACAAACCAATTTTACCCCCTTTTGCATAGGGCTCAATAAGGTCAATTACTTTGATACCGGTAAATAAAACTTCAGAAGCTGTACTCAGATTTTCGAACAATGGCGGCTTGGCGTGAATGGCACGTCCGCCTTCTTTGCTCACTTGTGGCAAACCATCAATAGCATCACCGGTAACATTAAACAACCGGCCTTTGATGCCTTCTCCAACTGGCATGGTGATTCCTTTTCCGGTGTCCACAACAACTGTACCGCGCACCAGACCTTCAGTTCCGTCCATCGCGATGGTCCTTACGCTGTCTTCACCAAGATGCTGCTGAACTTCCAGCACGAGTGTATCTCCATTCTCACGCTTCAGCTCAAGCGCGTTCATGATTTCGGGCAATTTGGACGCTTTATCAAACTGAACGTCCACTACCGCTCCGATCACTGATTTTACTTTACCTGTATTTGCCATAAAATATATTTAGAAATGACGTATTGATTTCGGGCGCAAAGGTAAGGGTTGAAAGCCGGAAATTAAAAACTCAAGGCTAATTTTTAGAGTGAAAATTGAATTATTGTGCCTTTGCACCCGAATTGGCCACATAAACCCCACCCAAAATCACCGAAAGGCTGACAATCTGCATCCAACCAATGTTTTCGTGAAACCCTATTCCCCATAAAATGGCCACAAAGGGGATACCATAAGTTACCATAGAGGCGAATAGTGGCCCTGACTTTTTAATCAACATGTAAAACAAGAGATTGGCCAATGAAGTACCCATGGCTCCCAGTAGAGCGGAAAATCCAACTGATTTTAAAACGCCAGGTGTCATAGGCATAAAAAAAAAGCCGGTCCAAAAAAGCACCGACAGCGCAGGAATGGCACAAAGGGTCATGGCCATGGCCACAATACTGAGTGAGGGAATTTCCTTTAAATAATGCTGCACCACGTTTACATTTAAACCATAGCAAAAAGTAGCCACCAGCACAAAAAAGATAAACCCATAATGCTCTCCACCGGAAATCATCGCCTGGCTAAAAAACAAACCCGCACAGCCTGAAAATGCGATTAATATCCCAAGAACTTTTTGCCAAGGGGTTTTCATGCGAAAAAAAAGCACACTAGTAATGATGGTAAAAATGGGGGTCAGCGAGTTCAAGGCCCCGGCCAGTGAGCTGTCGATGCCTGTTTCGGCCAGGCAAAAAAGATAAGCAGGAAACAGACTGCCCAATGCCCCCGACAGCAAGACAAGCAGTATTTTTTTGGAGGGGATGGTTTTGAAACTCTTCAATGCCATAGGCAACATAACGATACCTGAAGCCACTATCCTGACCGATGCCACCTGGAAAGGGCTGAGGTTTTCCATGCCTACTTTCATCAAAATAAAGCTGCTGCCCCAAATCAGGGAAAGCGCGATGAACAATAGCCATTTGATGAAATTATCGCCCATGATCAGTATTTTCTTTGAATTGAAAAGCAAAATTGGGCAAATAATCAATAATCAATACTTTTATTTTTTGTTGATGCTTTGCTTAAAAGCTCAGTAAAAAAAGCAACTTCAATTTTTGACCTTTAATTCAACAAGCATGAGTTTCATCAAAGAATTCAAGTCTTTCATCATGAAAGGCAACATCCTCGAACTGGCAGTAGCCGTAATTATCGGTGGCGCTTTTGGAGCCATCGTATCATCCTTGGTGGACGATATCATCACCCCACTTTTGCTGACCCCGGCCCTCAATGCAGCAAAAGTTCATGATATTGCCAATTTGAGTTGGGGCGAAGTCAAATACGGTAATTTCCTGGCGGCATTGATCAAATTTTTCATGATCAGCGTGGTATTGTTTTCGCTGATAAAAGCTATGAACGCATTAAAAAAGAAAGAAGAAAAAGCCGAGCCCACTGGTCCTTCAAGCACAGATCTGTTGCTGATGGAAATCAGAGATGCCTTAAAAAAATAATACTTATTTCGTTACAAATTTTATAACCCATGTTGAAAAGACCATTCATCTTGGCAGGCTTCTTTTTATGCCTGTTCATACATGCCCAGGCTCAAGACGCAGTAATCACCGACCTGAAAAAAGAGGCCGAAAAAGCAATCAAAAAAGATCCGGCAGATACCATTCCCAAAGTTTGGAAAAAGGGAGGCGCCTTCAATCTCAATGTCAATCAGGGCTCTCTCAGCAACTGGTCGGCGGGAGGTGATAAATTTTCTTTCTCTCTGAATGCGTATATTAATCTTTACGCTTTTTATAAAACCGATAAACATTCCTGGGACAATAGCCTCGACCTCAATTACGGTATCGTGCAAACCACCAGCCTTGGCCGCAGAAAATCCAGCGACCGTATCGATATGGTCAGTAAATATGGCTTCGCCATGTCGAAAAAAGTGAACGTGGCTTCCCTCTTCAATTTACGTTCTCAGTTTGCCAATGGTTACAACTATTCAAAAAATGCACAAGGTGTCGATACGCCCACATTGACCTCCAGAAGTTTTCAACCCACTTACATCATTCTTTCACAAGGATTTGATTATCGACCCAAAGACAACTTCTCTTTGTTCTTTTCTCCCATCACCGCCAAGTGGATCATAGTAACCGACATTGGCATCAAAAGACTCTACGGCGTTGATTCCGGAAAAAATGCACGCTCAGAATTCGGGGCCTTTCTTTCTGCCAACTACACCGCTAAACTCGGGAAGAAATTCACGTACAAAACCAAACTCGACTTGTTTTCCAATTATAAAAAAGAACCCAAAAACATCGATGTCTATTGGACCAATGCCATAACAGCCAAAATCACTAAGTATATCAACTTTACTTTCAATGTAGACATGATCTACGATAACGACACTAAAAACGTGGAGCCCGGCAAAGGTCCTGCACCACAATGGCTGCAACTGATGGGCATCGGTTTTGCCTATAAATTCGGCACCAATAAAGGTGGATAATTTTCAACTACCACTGCCGCTAAGTTTATATCTTTGATGTCCTTTATTTTTAAATGCCCCTATTTTGAGCAATAACCCTTCCTATCAGATCAAACTCGAAGAATTCGAAGGTCCCTTCGACCTGTTGCTGTTTTTTATTGAAAGAGATGAACTGGATATTTACAACATTCCGATTACCAAAATCACGAATGACTTTCTTGAACATATTCATCAGTCAGGAATACTTAACATAGAACTGAGCAGTGAATTCATTTTGTTCATTAGCACTTTGATGCGCATTAAGGCGAAAATGTTGCTGCCGCGTAAAGAGCTCGATGCAGATGGCAATGAGATTGATCCAAGGATGGAATTGGTGGATAAAATTCTGGAATATAAAAAATTCAAAGAGGCCTCCGCCCAACTGGCTGAAATGGAAGCCCTGCGCATGCTGATGATCAAAAGGGGCAATGTACAAAAAGAACTGGCTCAGATTGGCGAAGAGTCGGGCGAAGGCACAGAAATACAGGCGGTGACGCTTTTCAAGCTTATGAAGGCTTTTGAAAAAGTGATCCAACGCATTCAGCAAAGAAACAACAAGCCTGTACATACTGTAGTGCAATACGACTACACCATGGAGGAGTGCCGCGACTATATGCTCGATATCGCCAGCAGGGAAAAAACATTGTCGTTCGAAAAGATTTTTGAAGTATGTCAAAACCGTATACATGCCATTTTCCTTTTTCTCAACATGCTTGAGCTAGTGCAACAGAAATACATGCAAATTTTAATTGGAGAAGGACGAAACAACTTCATCATCGAATACAACGAAAACCGCGAAGAAGAAGTGAGTTCGCAGTTGAATGACGAGGATTTCAATCAACTGAATTAGAAATTTGATGTTTGATTGTGATTAGCAATTTGGGATGCCAAATTGTAGAATACAATTGAACACTAATAGTCCTAGGAACTTGTAAACTCGTTTTACATTCTACATACATTATTTTACATTTCTTATTGAATCATCATTTCTTACCACCATGAAAACCATTCACCATCTTGCCGAAGAACGCGGATCCGCCGATTACGGCTGGTTGAAACCTAATTACTATTTCTCTTTTTCTGGATATCACGATCCTAAAAAAGTTCATTTTGGTTTATTGCGCGTGCTTAATGATGATTTCATCATGGGCGGTGGCATGTTTCCGCCGCATCCGCACGACAACATGGAAATTGTCACCATCCCCTTGACCGGAAGCATCGAACATCGCGACAATACCGGTGGACATGGCATTATCAAAGCCGGCGACATTCAGATCATGAGCGCAGGTTCGGGCATCGTTCATTCGGAAGCCAACGCTTCAAAAACAGAGCCGCTTACACTTTTTCAAATCTGGGTTTTCCCTAAACTCAGAAATATCACGCCACGTTACGACCAAAGAACATTTAATGTGGAAGACAGGAATAACAAATGGCAGATTGTTGTTTCACCCAAAGAAGAGGACGCTGCCTTGTGGATCAATCAGGAAGCCCGTTTTTCATTGGCCAAAATGGATGCCGGCAGTTCAATAGACTATACCAACGGATTTTCTGGCAATGGCGTTTATCTGGTTGTGATCAGCGGCAATGCAGAAGTAAATGACATCAAACTGAAAAAAAGAGATGCGTTGGGCATTTGGGAATGCGACCAATTCAGCGTTACAGCCAATGAAGCAACCGAATTGCTGGCCATTGAAGTGCCGATGGGGTTATGATTGGGATGATTTGATAATTTGATAATTTGATAATTTGATGGTTTGATGGTTTGATGATTTGATGATTATCACATGCTAAATAATCAACTTACAAACCTGCTAACTGGCTAACTCAGGAAATTACAAAAGCAGCAACGCGTTAACCATGAAACCCTGTGAACAGAAAGGCAACGAAGTGATTTAAACGATTAAACTGTTGCAAATTCTTCTAAACAACAACGCTCCCTACAGCTGCCATTGCTCTCAATTGTTCCGCAATCGCGTTCGCATCAATACCTATCTCATCATATAATTGTTTAGGTGTGCCATGTTCTACGATTCTGTCGGGGATGCCTAATATTTTCACATCAGCCTTGTAACCGTGTTCGTTCATGAATTCGAGTACTGCCGATCCGAAGCCACCTACCACAGTTCCGTCTTCAACTGTAATTACCTTATTGAAATTACTGAAAACCTCATGCAGCATCTCTTGATCGAGTGGCTTTACAAAACGCATGTCGTAATGCGCCGGATGAATGCCGTCTTTTTTCACTTCATGGATGGCGGAAACGGCAAAGTTGCCGGGATGCCCCAATGTAAGTACTGCGATATCTTTTCCATCTCTAAGTTTTCTTCCCGTGCCCACCTTTATTTCTTTCATGGTTTTTTTCCAGTCCACCATCACGCCTTCGCCTCTTGGATAGCGAATTACAAAAGGTAGTTCATTATTGTCTGACTGCGCAGTGTACATCAGATTGCGCAACTCTTCTTCATTCATGGGAGAACTGACGATCAGGTTCGGCACACAACGCATGTAGGCGATATCGTAACAGCCGTGGTGAGTGGGGCCATCGTCGCCCACCAGGCCGGCACGGTCGAGACAGAAGATAACCGGCAATTTTTGAATGGCTACATCATGGATCACCATGTCGTAGGCCCTTTGCATGAAAGAAGAGTAAATGTTGCAGAATACTTTCAGTCCTTGCGTTGCCATACCTGCGCTCAACGTAACAGCATGCTGTTCGCAAATGCCCACATCAAATGCGCGATCCGGCATTTGCTCCATCATATATTTCAACGAACATCCACTGGGCATGGCTGGAGTGATACCGATGATTTTCGGATTTTTTTCTGCCAGCTCAATGATGGTATGGCCAAACACGTCCTGGTATCGGGGTGGCTGTGGCGCATCGAAAGTTTTCTTTAGTATTTCGCCTGTCACCTTATCAAACAAACCGGGGGCATGCCATTTGGTTTGGTCTTTCTCAGCAAGTTCATATCCCTTGCCTTTGACCGTTTTGATATGTAGCAATTTAGGACCGGGTATATCTTTCAGGTCTTTTAAAGTATCTATGAGCTTGTTGACATTATGGCCATCTATCGGACCAAAATAACGGAGTTGCAGCGCTTCAAAAAGATTACTGCTTTTGTTCACGAGTCCTTTGATGGAAGCTTCCAGCTTGCTGGCCATTTCGCGGGAGAAGTTTTTGCCAACCGGCAACTTACCCAACGCTTTCCATACATTGTCGCGGAGATCATTGTAGGTATGAGAAGTGGTGATGTCGGTAAGATATTCTTTCAAAGCCCCAACATTGGGGTCGATGCTCATGCAATTGTCGTTAAGAATGATGATCACATTGCTTTTTTCGATGCCGGCATGGTTCATCGCCTCAAAAGCCAGACCGGCGGTCATGGCCCCATCTCCGATTACCGCAATATGTTGTCTGTCTTTTTCTCCTTTGTAATGCGAAGCCATGGCCATCCCTAAGGCAGCGGAAATAGAAGTAGAAGAGTGTCCTACGCCAAACGCATCATATTCGCTTTCGCTTCTTTTAGGAAAACCGCTTAATCCGTTGTATTTTCTGTTGGTGGGAAAATTGTCTCTTCTGCCGGTCAGGATTTTATGTCCATAGGCCTGATGACCCACATCCCATACAAGTTGATCATAGGGTGTATTGAACACGTAATGCAAGGCTACTGACAATTCCACTACGCCCAAACTCGCGCCAAAGTGACCGCCGTAAACACTCACCACATCGATGATGTATTGGCGCAATTCGTTACAAACCTGCTGCATTTCATCTTTGCCCAGCTTCTTTAAATCAGCGGGACTGTCTATATGCTGAAGCAGCGCACCTGGTTTGATTTCCATATTGAAAAGTTGATTTGAGTAAATGTAATGATTAAAAGCTAATAAATGATTAAACAAATGAATGAACGGTTTGTTCAGGAAAACTTCGAAGCCAGTGGGCAATATCAGCGACTCTTGGCAAATATGCCAAAAAAGATTCCCATAAACGAAATGTTTTATACCACCACATTCACCATTTTCCCTTTCACAAAAATAATTTTCTTGGGTGTCTTGCCTTCCATCCATTTTTGTACCACTTCGTTCGATAATACCAAGGCTTCCACCTCCGACTGTTCTGCATTGAGGTCTATCAATATATTGGTTCTTGTTTTACCATTGATAGAAACAGGATAATCTTTGGTTTGCTCGGTCAGATATTTCTCTTCAAAAACAGGGAATGTGACATCCAGTACACTGATTTCATGCCCTAACGCATGCCAGAGTTCTTCAGTGATGTGAGGCGCATAAGGTGCTAAAATGACAAGCAACTGTTCGAGCACCACTTTTTTATAACACTTCAAATCAGAGAGCTCATTCACACAAACCATGAAGGCACTGATGGCCGTGTTGAAATAAAAATGCTCCGTATCAGCATCGATTTTTTTAATCGTCTTGTGCAACACCTTCAACTCTGCTGCTGAGGGCGTTTCTTCACTCCAAATTTTCCCATTCACTTCATCATAGAACAAACGCCATAGTTTACGCAGAAAACGATGCACCCCTTCAATGCCTTTTGTATCCCAGGGTTTGCTTTGATCCAAGGGACCCAGAAACATTTCATACATCCTGAAAGTATCGGCCCCATATTTCAACACAAGATCGTCGGGGTTCACTGTATTGAACTTGGATTTGGACATTTTTTCAACTTCCGAACCACAGATGTATTTGCCGTCTTCTTCTAAGATGAATTCAGCAGATGCAAAGTCGGGTTTCCATTTTTTGAAAGCCGAGGTGTCGAGTTCCAATCCGTTGACGATATTCACATCCACATGCAACTTATCGGTTTCATAATTTTTTATCAGTCCGTATGAAACGAAAGTCTGTGTTCCTTTTATGCGATAGACAAATCTGCTGCTGCCCTGAATCATCCCCTGGTTAACCAGTCTACGGAAGGGCTCGTCGAATCCAATCAAATCAAGGTCATGCAATACTTTAGTCCACATTCGGCTATATAGTAAATGCCCTACAGCATGCTCTGTACCTCCGATATAAACACTCACTTGCCCCCAATAATCACTGGCTTTTCTGTCGCAAAAAGCGTTGCTGTTTTTGGGATCCATGTACCTGAGGAAATACCAGGAAGAGCCGGCATATCCGGGCATGGTGGAAGTTTCATATTGCTGTTCTTTCCATGAGGCGATGTTGGCCAGCGGACCCTCACCTTCCGGACCCGGTCCGTATTTCTCAACATGAGGCAAAGTAAGTGGTAATTGATTTTCATCTTGTGCAGTGGCCACTCCATCCAGCCATTTCACGGGAAAGGGTTCACCCCAGTATCGTTGGCGGCTGAATCCGGCATCACGCATCTTATAATTCACTTTTCTTTTTCCAATTCCCATTTCAACCATTTTATCAATCGCCACAGGAAGTGCGTCGCGCATGATCATACCCGTTAGGAATCCGGAATTTTCCAGCACGGCTTCTTTACTGGGATGAGCTTCATTTCCGGTAAAATGGTGACCAATGATATTGGTAATGGGAATATTAAAATGAGAAGCGAAAAGAAAATCGCGCTGGTCGCCACAAGGTACAGCCATGATGGCGCCTGTGCCATAGCCCGACAAAACATATTCTGCAATCCAAATGGGCACTTTATTTTCTGTAAAGGGATGCACAGCATACGCTCCGGTAAAACATCCGGTGATATGTTTGGTGTCGGCCATTCTTTCGCGGTCGCTTCTGCTTTTGACATAGCTGAGATAAGTCGCAACCGCTTCCTGTTGATCGGCAGTGGTCAGTTGTTGAACCATTTCGTGTTCGGGCGCCAGTACCAGAAAGTCCACACCAAAAATGGTGTCGGGTCTTGTGGTATAAACAGTGATGTTCTTGGGCTCAGCTTCAGTTGAATTATTGGAGGTGAGTTCCGAATGAACTTTAAAATCCAATTCTGCTCCTTCACTTTTCCCTATCCAGTTGCGCTGCATTTCTTTCATCGACTCACTGAATTCCACGGTATGTAAACCATCCAGCAAGCGATCGGCATAATCGGTGATGCGCAAATACCATTGACGCATTTTTTTCTTGACAACAGGATGTCCGCCTCTTTCACTAACCCCATTCACCACTTCGTCATTGGCCAAAACTGTCCCCAATGCCTCACACCAATTCACCTCACCATATGCAGAAAATGCTAGTCTATAATGCATCAGCACATCTGCTTGTTCAGCTTTTGAAAATTCCGCCCATTGTTTGGCAGTAAAAATGCTTGGCGTGTGTTTCAATGTCAAATCGGCCCCTTCCTTTTCAAAACGCTCAATTAGTGTCTCCATTGGCCTTGCCTTTTTCAGATCATGATCGAACCAGCTGTTGAATAATTTTAAAAATATCCATTGTGTCCATTTGTAATAATCGGGATCACTGGTTCTCACTTCGCGGTCCCAATCATAACAAAAACCAATCTTATCCAACTGACGCTTGAAGGTGGCGATGTTTTTTTCGGTAGTGTCTGCAGGGTGCTGTCCGGTTTCGAGGGCATATTGTTCGGCCGGCAGTCCGAAGCTGTCGAAGCCCATTGGGTGCAAAACATTGTACCCTTTGAGTCTTTTGTATCTGCTAAAAATATCGCTGGCAATATAGCCCAAAGGATGGCCAACATGTAAACCGGCTCCGCTTGGATAAGGAAACATGTCCAACACATAAAAGGGTGGCTTGTCAGAATCATTGGACACGCTGTAAGTGCCATTGTCTTTCCATGACTTTTGCCATTTTTGCTCGATGTCTATAAAGCTGTATTCCATGATTTTAACCCTTCTGACTTTTTAACAAATAATCAGTTTTTAGGGGCTACAAAAGTAAAGCAAAGCAGGCAAAATCCTTTATTTTTGTGCACCATAACAACATTGCAACAAACATCAGCTATTATGTCTCAAACAGGAAAACTATCCAGCAAGAAAAGTAAACCGTCTTATGGCTATGCAATCATTGGCATTTCACTCGTACTTTTTCTTTTCGGCATCGTAGGATGGTTTTTTCTCAATCTCCGAAAAACAGGAGATTACTTCAAAGAAAACATTCAGGTACATGCTTATCTGAACAGAGACGCCCCTAAAAAAAGAATTGATAGTTTAGTCAGTTATATCCAAACCATCCCCTACACTAAAAATGTAGAGTATGTAACCAAAGAAATAGCCATCCAACGCTGGAATACAGATAATGATACTACCTGGCATACTTTTTTAAAGAATAATCCTCTTCCCGAAAGCATTGATTTTTATGTGAAAGCCAGCCATGTGGAAACAGACAGTTTGAATATCCTTTCCTCCAACCTGCAGACTAATTATCCCGGTATCATCTCAGAATTTTCATTTCCTACCGAAACTGTAGCCAAAGTTAGCACCTATGTGAAAACTGCGGGCGTCATCTTCCTAATTGTAGCCATTCTCCTCACTGTTTTAGTGGTGTTTTCCATCGACAACACCATTAGGCTAGCCATGTACAGCAACAGATTTCTGATCAAAACCATGCAAATGGTTGGCGCCACACGAGGCTTTATCGCAAGACCTATCAATCGGAGGGCGCTGATCAATGGACTCATCGCTTCCGGTATTGCCATTGCCGCAATCTGGACTACCGTACTTTCGATTGAAGGTGTTTTTCCGGATTTCAAGCTTTTGCATGACAATACAGGATTAGCCCTCTTATTCTTATTGGTTATCATTTTAGGACTCACCATTTCTATCGCCAGTACGCATCGGGCAGTCATCAAATACCTGCAAATGAAACTGGATGACCTTTATTGATCTAAATTCCATAATATTGCAAGCGTAAAAACCAAATCAGATGTCAATAAAATTAGATAAGCCAACAACGTCTACCAGGCAGGAGCTCTTTACAAAAGAGAATTACATTTTGATGTTAGTTGGACTTGTACTGCTTGCCATCGGTTTCTTTTTGATGGCAGGGGGTAAAAGTGCAGATACAAAAGTTTTCGATCCCAAAGAAGTTTATAGTGCTACAAGGATAACGGTGGCCCCTATACTCATCATTTTAGGATTTGGCATAGAAATTGTTGCCATAATGAAAAAACCAAAACAAAATTGATATTAAAAAAATCAATTTAATGAATATATGATGCGAAGTTTTAACGACTCCGCATTTTTTTTATCCAATAAAATGAACAACTTACAATCACTGATCATTGGCGTTGTGGAAGGTATTACAGAATTTCTGCCCATCTCTTCAACAGCTCATATGCGGATTACAGAGGGCCTTCTAGGCATTGACAACAATGATAAATTCACCAAGGTTTTCACCATCGCCGTTCAGATGGGCGCAATTCTTTCTGTCGTCTTCTTATATTGGAAGAAATTCATTCAAATCAAAAACCCTTCATTTTATAGTAAACTTTTCATTGCTGTTTTACCTGCTTTGATTCTAGGCTATTTGCTGGGTAACCAGATTGATAAAATTCTTGAGAAGCCTCTGGTACTTGCTGTGATTATGATACTGGGTGGCGTCTTGTTTCTTTTCATTGATAAAATTTTTGTTGACCATGTGATTGACACCAATGAGAAAATTAAAAATTCAGATGCGCTCAAGATTGGACTCTTTCAATGTTTGGCAGTTTTATTTCCGGGCCTTAGCCGAAGTGCTTCTACAATTTTAGGAGGGATGAGTTTAAAACTAACCCGCGCCTTAGCTGCAGAATTTTCTTTTTTTCTGGCAGTACCCACAATGGCTGCCGCCACCGCTTATTCAGTATTTGTAAAAAACTGGAATGTAGATAGCGAAGGGCTTGCACTTGCAGGAAACAAGATTCACGGATACGAACTCATCACCGCATCATCTGCATCAATCACATCTTTCGTGATTGGAAACATAGCAGCCTTTATTTTGGCCATGCTGGCTATCCGTTTTTTCATCAAATTTCTCCAGAAAAACGGTTTTAAACTTTGGGGCTATTACAGAATAATCGCTGGTCTTGTTACACTTCTCCTGATTTATAAAGGATATCTCCTCGATTGATTTTTCATCTCATATTGAACAGATGTAGTATTTTCATGCACTCAATGATTTCATTTTAGTGCTTGCTACTTTTTACCTGTAGCCATCTTATGGTTGGGTATGGCTTAAAGTTGAAGCAGCCTCAACACTATACTACATTTATGCAAACAGCCTCTAAAAAAGTCATCAATGGTTGGGCCATGTACGATTGGGCCAATTCGGTCTACAACCTGGTGATTACTTCTACGATTTTTCCTGCTTATTATGAAGCCGTTACCAGCCACAACGGAAAAAATGAAGTGGGCCTTTTCGGAGGGAAGTTTGTCAATACCGCTTTGTATAGCTACACGCTGGCTGTAGCTTTCGTAATTGTCGCCTTGTTAAGTCCAATATTATCTTCTATTGCAGACTTTAAAGGCAATAAAAAACAGTTTCTTTTCTTTTTTTGTACCATGGGCAGCATTGCTTGTTCATTATTGTATTTTTTCGATGCCGATAATCTGATATTTGGTTTGATTTGTATGCTGATTGCCTGTATTGGATTTTGGAGCAGTCTCGTTTTTTACAATTCTTATCTCCCAGAAATCGCAGCCCCCGAAGATCGAGACAGGGTAAGCGCCAAAGGATTTGTTATGGGCTATATTGGCAGTGTAATACTTCAAATTCTATGCTTTGTGTTAGTACTGATGCCTGATACGTTTGGAATTACTACCGGCAAGGCATCACAAATCTCTTTTTTGATGGTGGGCATTTGGTGGTGGGCATTTGGGCAGCTGGCCTTATCCAGGTTGCCAAAAAAATTGGCAGTCGAAAGGAAACAATCTGTCAACCTGATAACAGGCGGATACAAAGAATTGATCAAAGTATGGCATCAGTTAAAACAATTGCCTGTTTTGAAACGATTTTTGATTTCGTTTTTCTTTTACAACATGGGCGTACAAACCGTGATGCTGGCTGCAACACTTTATGGAAAAAGTGAATTGCAAATCCCCACCACCAATCTTATCATTGCCATTTTGATCATTCAGCTCATTGCCATTCCCGGTGCCCTTTTCATCTCCAAGCTTTCTGAAAAAATCGGCAATTTCAACACACTGATAATTTGTGTGCTGGTTTGGATAGGACTCTGTGTGGGAGGTTACCTCCTGCCCACAGGAAATATTTATGCTTTCTATGCTTTGGCGATTGCTGTGGGATTTGTAATGGGTGGCATTCAAAGCTTAAGCAGAAGTACATATAGCAAACTCATGCCCGAAACCCATGACACCACTTCATTTTTTAGCTTTTTTGATGTAACAGAAAAAATCGCCATCGTCATCGGTATGTTCAGTTTTGGATTTATTACAGAGATGACGGGTTCTCAAAGAAATTCAGTACTCACACTTATTATATTTTTCATCATAGGACTTTTTGTACTGTTTAGTGCATTACAAAAAGAAAAAAAGAAAATATCATCATGAATCTTCATACCATTGAAACCGGACTTTTCAAACTCGATGGCGGCGCCATGTTTGGTGTTGTACCTAAAACGATTTGGAATAAACTGAATCCCGCAGACGAAAACAATATGTGTACATGGGCATTGCGCTGCCTGCTGATAGAAGAAGGAAACAGACTGATTTTAATCGACAATGGCATCGGCAACAAACAAGATGAGAAATTTTTTGGCCACTATTACCTGCATGGCCATGACAACCTTGATCAATCACTCCGGCAGCTTGGTTTTGACCGCAGCGATATTACTGATGTATTTCTTACGCACCTGCATTTCGACCATTGTGGCGGCAGTATCATCCGTGAAAACGAAAAGCTTATCCCGGCCTTTTCCAAGGCCACCTATTGGAGCCATTCCAAACACTGGCAATGGGCGGTTGCACCCAACGAAAGAGAAAAAGCCTCATTTCTGAAAGAAAACATACTTCCGATTCAGGAAAGCGGACAGCTCAAATTTGCAGACCATTGTGGTGATCAACTACCTTCCTGGTTCCAGGTGAAAGAAGTGTTTGGCCACACAGAGGCGATGATGATTCCTCACATCAAATACAAAGAAAAAACACTTGTTTACATGGCAGACCTCTTGCCATCCGCAGCACACATACCCATTCCATATGTGATGGCTTACGACATGTTTCCGCTGACCACGTTAAATGAAAAGAAAACCTTTCTAAAAGAAGCGGCTGAAAATAATTATACGCTGTTTTTTGAACATGATGCACAGACGGAATGTTGCGCTTTACAAATGACAGAGAAAGGAATAAGAGCCGGAGAGAAATTCAAATTGTCTGAGTGGAAGTGATGCTAGCGTAAACCCATAAATGAAGTTAGCGGGTAACGCAAGTTCTGATAACCCATCATATCTACCTTTATACTGCCTACTACAATCGGACTTTCGGCTCTCAACAACAGATGGTTGGGGTCGTCGCTGATCCAGGCATTCATACCTTCGCCGCCTTCAAATATGGTTCCTTTGATCAGCAAAGGCTTGATTTTGATTGCCCTGAATTTTCCATAACGCGTCTTCACTTTTTCCTTTCCCATGTATTTAAGATAGAGATGATGAACCTCGTCATCCAAAAACATGTCGAAAGGAATTTTATCACCTGGCTTATATTTATTGAAGTCAATGTTTCTGGCATAATAGATTGCACTTACCACATCTTGCATGCAATCGGAAATTTTGAATACGCCATTGCTGCTGATGGCAGTATTGGCCGATTGGTTGAAGGTGACATTGTTATAAATCTTGTAACCACCTTCATCTACATTACGAATGAATTTGTATGGTTGCATGGTTGCCGTATCGAAATAACTTTCGTAACGGTCTCTCACTTTAAAAAAGTTGTCGAAAAAAGAATAGGTTTTACCTACACCTACGGCATGATAAACCGGCTTGCCGTTTAATCTTTCAATTGTAGTGGTAAAAGTAGCGTCTCCCGCGCCAACATAGGCACCCATAGTACTGTAAAAAACAGTCATGTTGACGGTTTCGCCAGATTTGAAAGAAGTATTGGTGATACCGCAAAACTCACCATTTTGCTCATTGGGCTGAGCAGGCAAAGTCCAGCCGATGGCCAGAAAAGGAATCATTTTAATCCAATTCATTTTTTTCTTTCATTAATTTAACGCCTAAAATAAAGATGCTGCCAACAAACGCCGGTATTACCAGATTGATGAACCAAATGCTTAACGTTGCAGCCTGAATGCCGATAACATTGTTCGAGTAGATGCCGAAAACCAGTACTGCTGCTGCTCCCCTTACCGGTAACTCTGTGAATCCGATGGTTGGCACCAGGGCCATCATCAAATAAAAAACAGCCACCAATGCCATGCATTCCAATAAGGGCATGTGTACCTGTAGTAATTGAAATATCATCCGGTATTGCAAAATAAAAACTAAATACCTCAATGATGAATAAGTGATCAGTCTTAACAAATCTTTGTTTCTATAAGTTTTGATGACCTCAATATAGCTTGTCAGCTTATGCATCATTTTTATTTTCTGCGAAAGCAAAACCAGCCATTTCCCTTTGAAGATGAACAATAACAAGCCGGCCATCAAAAGCATACTCAAAGCGATTACTCCATCACTGAAAATCCATTGCTGAAACCATGACTGCATGCCAACTCCTTTTAAATACAAGGGATGCCTGAAATAATATACCCCCAAACAACCTGCCATCAAAGTGATGAGTAACTGACTCATACTGCCCAACACTGTTGCTGCGATTCCTTTCAGTCTGTTTTCAGTTTTCAGAAACATCACCCTGCCGCCAAACTCACCAGTACGGTTAGGGGTAAGCATGGTGATGCTGCATCCGGCCAATACAGATTGATACGCTTTCAAAAAACCGATGTGTTCCAAAGGTTTGACCAGCAGTTGCCATTTTGCAGCTTCCAATCCCCAATTGATCAGCATCAAAACAATCACCCATAAAAAAGCAGGCTGCCACCAACTTGCTTTGATCTGATGCCATCTTGCCGGAAGATCAGGCTGATGAATAATCTGTTTATACAGAGAATAAGAAAGAGCAATAAACAACAAAGGCCCCAGGAAGTAATTGACGAATATTTTGATATTTTTGTTCAAGACGAATATTGTTCGGTAAAATTAAGCCCCCACTTGCAAAAAGCATCAAAAATCATTTTAGGTATCGACCCGGGCACCCTCGTGATGGGTTATGGCATCATAGCCGTTACAGGCAATGATATGAAACTAATAAGCATGGGCGTCATAAAACTCAATGCTAAAGATGATGCCTATAAAAGGCTGGAAAAAATACATCAAAAAGTTTCCGACCTCATCTCCATTCATCATCCTTCCGATTTTGCTATTGAAGCTCCATTTTTTGGCAAGAATGTGCAAAGCATGCTGAAGCTGGGAAGAGCGCAAGGTGTGGCTATTGCCGCCGCCATGCAATATAAAATACCCATAACGGAATATGCTCCCAAAAAAGTAAAACAATCTGTAACCGGAAATGGCAACGCTTCAAAAGAGCAAGTGTTCAGCATGTTGAAACAGCTATTCAAATTAAAGGAAATACCCACTTACCTTGATGCTTCAGATGCATTGGCTGTAGCCGTATGTCATCATTTTCAAAACCGCACGGTGTTGAGTACAGGTGCAACCAAATCAAAAGACTGGAAAGATTTCCTGACTAAAAATCCGGAACGTTTAAAAAAATAATTTTAGAGCGCTGCAAGAATTTTTTGCTGTACCGCTTCCAACTCCTCTTTGGAAAGTGAGAGTTTTGCCCTTGTGAAATTCAGGTCATCTTCGGAGTTGATGGGCATTAAATGCATATGGGCATGAGGCACTTCCAGTCCTACAACACTGAGGCCACAACGGTTGCAGGGAAATGCTACTTCAATTGCCTTGGCGATAGGCTGTGCAAACAGTAGCATTTGTGAAAGATATTGTTGATCCAAATCAAAAAACTTATCCGTTTCCACTTTGGGCACCACCAAAACATGCCCTTTGACCAAAGGAAAAATATCCAGAAAAGCATAGAAATGCTCATCTTCCGCAATTTTATATGAAGGAATTTCTCCACAAATGATTTTGGAAAAGATAGTCATGTAAATGAAGCTTTATTGCTAAACAGTGATATTTTCGATTCTGAATTTTATTTTTCCTGCAGGCACCGTCACCTCTGCGATATCACCCACTACCTTGCCCAGCAATCCAGCTCCGATGGGAGAAGTAACCGATATTTTGCCATCCTTCAAACTGGCTTCTTTTTCAGATACTATTTGATACGTCATGGACTTGTTGATGGCCAGATTGGTAACGGTAACTTTTGTAAGAATGCTCACTCTGCTGGAATCAATACTCGATTCATCCAGAATCCTTGCCGTTGCGATGACGCCTTCCAAGTGTTTAATCTTCGCCTCCAGCATACCTTGCGCCTCTTTTGCCGCATCATATTCTGCATTTTCTTTCAAATCACCTTTTTCACGGGCTTCAGCAATGGCCTTGCTGGCTGCAGGACGATCCACCGCTTTCATGCGCTGTAATTCTTCCTGCATTTTTTGAAAAGTATCCTTCGTTACATAATTCGTTTCTGCCATAAAATTGCGTTTAGTATTCTCTAAAAAAATACAACGCCTCAGATGACTAAAGCGTTGCGTAAAGACAAATATAGTAAAAAGGAAAAGTAAAAACTAAGCCAACCCTAATTTTTCAAGTATAATCTGTCCCATTCTGTAAAAAGCTTCATGGGTATACCCTGCTATGTGAGGAGTCATGATGACGGATGGATGCTGAATAAGGAAATCGAAATTTTCCTTTTGCTCCTTTGTAAGTGTGGCTAATTTCTCGTTTTCCAAAACATCAAGTAGTGCTCCTGCAAGCCTTCCGTTTTGAATAGCTTGAATTAACGCAGAAGTATTCATGATACCTCCTCTCGAGGTATTGATGAGGAGGGCTTTTTTTTTCATTATTGAAAAGAAGTCTTCGTTTATAAAGTTAGAAGTCTCATTGTTCAATGGCAGATGAACACTGACAATATCAGCCTCATACATCAAAGTGTTGAAATCTGTTTCGATGATTGTGGAAGAGCCAAATCCGGACTTATATTTATCATATACCAGCACACGAGCTCCAAATGCTGACATCAGTTGGGCAAATCTGCTTCCTGTATTTCCATAGCCAATAACGCCAACAGTTCTGCTTCCAATTTCATATCCTCTGTTGGACTCTCGGTTCCATTGTAATGATTTTACTTCGAGCTGACTGCTGGAAATATTTCTGAGAAAATTAAGCAAGAGCCCAACGGCATGCTCTGCCACAGCATTACTGTTGCCTTCGGGACTACTGATGCATCTGATATTTTTTTCGGCAGCATACACGACATCGATATGTTCCATTCCACTGCCCAATCGGGCAATCCATTGTAAAGAAGTGGCCTGGTTGATCAATTTTTTGTCTATGGGAATATGGGTAGCTACTACCAACCCGGTTGCGTTGTGTATGATGGCAGCTAATCCAACATCATCCAGTTGAGGTTGATATTCGTAAGATAGTTGAAGCTGCTGAAGTCGTTCAATAAATGAAGGATGAACTGGAGCTGTAATGATGATCATGATTAAAGTGAAGCTATCATGCTGATTTCAACATTCACATTGCGAGGAAGTCCTTTTACAGCGACTGTTTCGCGTGCAGGAAAATCTGAGGAGAAGTATTGTCCATACACCTGGTTCACTTCTGCGAAGTGTTCCATACCACTCAGGAAAATTGTCGTTTTGATGATGTGGCTGAAATCAAGGCCTTCAGATTTCAGGATGGCACCAATGTTTTTCATCACCTGATGAGTTTCTGCTGCAATACTTTCATTGACCAGCGTTTCAGTGCCGGGAATCAAAGAGATCTGACCTGAGATGAAAATAAGATTTCCGGATTTTACCGCCTGATTATATGGACCAATGGGGGCTGGTGCGTCAATCGTGCTGATGATATTTTTTTCGGCCATCATTTTTATTTTATCGATATGCAAATATATCCTATTCCCAAACCTATTTTTGCCAAAACTTTTGCACATGAACTTCGCGGTACTATCTGATGAGAAGACATTTAATGAATTGACAAATAGATTTGACCAACATCAATGGATACACATCAACAATTGGAAAGAATTGAATGAGATTGAGCATCTTCATGCTTTTTTCAATTTATCGCCGGATGCCTGCCTTGGTGATTATTCCACCATCTCCTGCCCCGTCTTCATCAATAGCGTCAGCTTTCCTTTGAAAAATTTCACTCACTCCGGAAATGTCATTCGTATGAATGGCTGGAATGGTTTTGTAAAAAGAAATTTGTGGGAACTTGCCGGTACAATCACACAAGGTCATGTTGAAATTCTAAATGAGCTGAATATTAAACACATGTTGCAACCTGATGAGCCGGGTTTTGTTTCTGCAAGAGTTATCGCTATGATCATCAATGAAGGTTTTTTCGCCAAAGAACAAGGCGTAAGTACAGAAGAAGAAATAGACATCGCCATGAAACTGGGAACAGGATATCCGAAAGGACCTTTTGAATGGCTTCAGGAAATAGGCGCATTTCCAGTGCTTGAGTTGCTAAAGGTGTTGGCTAAACAAAATGTGATTTACACCCCCTGTCCATTACTCGAAAAACAAGGTTGATGAAAACAGTTATACTCAATATAGATACAGCATTGGAATCGGCCTCTGTAAGCGTAGCTATAGATGGACAGATTGTTCAGCTCCGAACCAACGACATTCAAAAAGACCATGCAGTTTTCATGCACACTGCTATAAAGGAATTATTGGATGCTGCTGGCACTTCGATGCAAGATCTACATGCAATTGCCGTTACAACTGGCCCCGGTTCATACACCGGATTACGTGTTGGATTGTCAACAGCGAAAGGACTTTGTTATGCACTCGGGCTTCCGTTGATAAGCATCAATTCACTTCAACTGCTGGCCCATGCTGCAGAAAAAGTCACTCTACAGAAGGAAGCTTTGTTATGCCCCATGATTGATGCCAGACGCATGGAAGTTTTCACCGCTTTGTACGACATTAATCTTAATACTGTGACCAATCCTTGCGCAATGATCTTGAATGACAATTCATTTGCTAAGGAATTGAATGACAATAAAATTATTTTTTGCGGCAATGGATCTGAAAAATTTAGTCATATCATCAATCATCATAATGCGACATTTGTGAACAATTTGAATTATTGCCAATCATTGGCCATGATGAGTTATATCAGAAATAATGAATCCATTTATGATGATATTCGATGGAGTGAACCACTGTATATAAAAGAACATGAATCTGTATCAACACAACCAAAAAGTTAAAATTTTCACAACGGCAACTAATTCATTGTGAATGTTTGCATAATAATCATGAATCCCTATATTTGCCTCGCTTTATTTCCATTATAAACTTAAAATTTAATAACCTATGATTGTTCCAAATCAACCAGAGGACAACAATGTAGGCGCTGAAAACCTTGGCAAGTCTTTGAAAGTAAATTTTTACAACCTCAAAAAGGCAGCACTTGTTTTAAGAGCCCTCAACCACAAGCTTCGTCAGCAGATTCTTGCACTCATCGATTCAGAAAAAAAGATTACTGTTACTGAAATTTATGTAAGACTTCGTCTTGAGCAATCAGTAGCTTCACAACATCTGGCTATCTTAAGAAGAGCCGGTATCGTTGTTACACAACGTGATGGTAAATTCATTTACTATACCGTCAATTACAAAAGAATTGAAGAAATCAACAAATTCGTTGGTGAACTCGTAGATTAACTGAAATTCAAATTATCTGAAAAGCGGTTGCATGATGCAGCCGCTTTTTTTTATTTTTGCCAAAATTTTTTCAATGTACATCAAACAATTTTATACCAATTGCCTGAGTGAAGCAGCTTATTATATCGAAAGTAAAGGCGAAGTGGCCATCATCGATCCGCTTCGCGATATTGATGCCTATATTGCATTGGCCAAAGAAAGAAATGCAGCCATCAAGTATATTTTTGAAACTCATTTTCATGCCGACTTTGTGAGTGGTCATATTGATTTAAGCAAAGCTACCGGCGCTCCAATCATATTTGGTCCCAACGCCAAAACAAACTATCCCGTAACCCATGCCAAAGACCATGAAATTTTTACGCTTGGTGAGCTGACCATAGAAGTGCTGCACACGCCTGGCCATACATTGGAAAGCTCATGTTTTCTGTTGCGCGATGCAGCAGGAAAATCTCATGCAATTTTTACCGGAGACACATTGTTTGTTGGAGATGTTGGCCGTCCCGACCTCAGCAGTGGCCACATGAGCAGTGAGGATCTGGCAGCCATCATGTACGATACCCTTCAGGAAAAAATCATTCCGCTCGAAGACCATATCCTTGTGTATCCGGCGCATGGCCCCGGCAGCAGTTGCGGAAAAAACCTGGGACCCGATACCCACTCCACCATTGGCCTCCAAAAAGAAAAAAATTACGCACTCAAAGCACAGAGCAAAGAAGAATTTATAAAATCAGTCACTACCGGTTTGCAAGCCGCTCCGCCTTATTTTGCCATCAATGCCAAAATCAATCAGAGTGGTTACGATGCTGTAGATAAGGTGAAGGCAAATGGAACAAATAAACTTTCCATCTCTGATTTTAAAACCGCCGCTTCCAATGGCGCGCTGATATTGGATACAAGACACGCAAATGTGTTCACCAACGGGTTTGTTCCCGGATCAATCTCCATCGGACTTGAAGGAAGATTTGCAGAATGGGCTGGATCGTTGCTTTCATTCGACCAGGATATCATTTTGATCACAGAAAATGGCAAAGAAGAAGAATCGGTTATTCGTTTGGCCCGTGTTGGATTCGAGAAGATGAAAGGTTGTTTGGATGGTGGCTTTGAAGCCTGGGTGAATGCAGGAGAAACGGTAGACATGATCATTGATGTGGAAGCTGATGAGCTGATGATGGATATGCCCCATGATCCCAATTTGCTGGTGGTGGATGTGCGCAAAGAAAATGAGTTTGGCGAAGGCCATCTCGAAGATGCCATGAATCTGCCGCTGCACGAGATGAATGACATTGCTCAATTGGCTCAGTTCGAAGACAGACAAAACCTTTATATCCATTGCGCGGGTGGTTACAGAAGTGTGATTGCGGCATCACTCCTTAAAAAACAAGGCATCAATAATCTGAGAAACGTTTTGGGGGGATGGGCCAAGATCAAAGAACAGGAAAAAGTAAAGATTGTAAAGGAAGCAGCTACGCTTAACTGATAGTTCAACTGAAAACTGTATAGAAATATTTCAGCAAAAGATCGCTTATGGCATGTCGGGCGCAGGGACATTGTCTATCCATTTGGAAACATAGGCATTCTGGTAAGGCGCTTTCCATCTCCGATGACTCCATAAGTAATTGTCGGGGCGTTCTCTGATCATCTCTTCAAGCTTGTCCCTGTACCTTCTGGTCAGCTCTCCTTCTACCAACTCGGCTCCGTTTTCTGCCAGCACCAGGGTATCAAAACGGTATTGCCCCCTTTTCAACTTGACCATTTTTACATAAATCACTGCACAGCCGTTTCGAATGGCGGCTTTATCCGGACCACTGACGAATGGAGTGGGCTTACCAAAAAAATAAAGCCAGTTGGCTGCTGAGTGTGTACCTGGATTTTGATCGGCAGCTAATCCAATACTGTACTGTGTATTCAGCAATTGGTGCATCTTGTTTCGAAATTCTGTTGCTGCCACCAGCATCGTACCTTTTTTGGCCCGTAGGTCGAAGAATATCTTGTTAATCGCCGGATTCTTGATTTTCATATACACACCAACAAACGGAATAGGCATTTGTGCCGCAATCAGCCAGTTGGCCAGCTCCCAATTGAATTGGTGTCCGGCCATAAACTGAACCGACTTGCCTTTACCTGCCATCTCAATGGCAGCAGTTAAGTCGATTGAAGCCATCTTCCTGAATTTCTTTTCGGAAATGCTGATCAGCTTGATGGTTTCAATAAATGTATCCGTCAGGTTTCTGTAAAACTTCCTGGCTATTCTTTTTTTTTCTGCGATTGATTTTTCAGGAAAAACAATGGAGAGATTATGCATCACCACTTTCTTACGGTATCCAAGAACATGGCAGATGATGAAATACGCGAAGTCACTTATACCGTAAAGAATAAACATCGGTAAAAGTGAAAACAGGTACAATATGCCGTAAACAAGATAATACATGATGGATGGCGCAAAGTTAACCAAAGATGACATCAAAAGACATAGAAGACAGATGCATCAGAGTATGGTATTTTGGAGAAGTTGATTTCTGTGAGGGAAATCGGTGTTGAAATGAAGGCCTCTGCTTTCTTTTCGCAATTCGGCACTTTTTACAATCAGATATGCCACAGTAATCATGTTTCTTAATTCGCATAATTGCGGTGAAACTTCTGTGTGGTGGTACAACTGTTCTGTTTCTTCATGTAAAAGATCAAGCCTTCTGTTGGCCCGACTCAATCTTTCATTGTTTCGAACGATGCCCACATAATCACTCATCAGCAGTTTTAATTCTTTCAAGCTTTGCGTAATGAGGATCATCTCTTTAGGAGCTGTGGTACCGGCCGCATTCCAATCGGGCACATCCTCTCTGAAGCCGATGTTGTCAATTTCGCGAATTGAGGCCTGATAGCTGCGATGCGCAAATACCATGGCTTCCAGCAGCGAATTGCTGGCCAATCGGTTGGCGCCATGCAAACCTGTGCTGGCACATTCGCCGGAGGCAAAAAGATGTCGGATGGAAGTATGGCCCCACTCGTCTGTCTTTACACCACCACAACTGTAATGAGCCGCAGGTGCCACAGGTATCATGTCTTTGCTGAAATCAATGCCGATACTCAGGCATTTTTGGTGAATGTTTGGGAAATGTTCTCTGAATTTGTCTGCATCCATATGACGACAATCGAGATAAACGAATTCCGTACCATTGATCTTCATTTCATGGTCAATGGCTCTGGCTACAATATCGCGGGGAGCGAGGTCTTTCCTTTCGTCATATTTCTCCATGAACGCCTCTCCCTTCTGATTGCGCAGAATGCCACCATCGCCCCTAACCGCTTCCGTGATGAGAAAAGAGTGTCCTTGAATGGCCGGCTCATATAATGCTGTGGGATGAAACTGAATGAATTCCATGTTTTCAATTCTACCCTTGGCCCTATATACCATGGCCACACCATCACCTGTGGCGATTGTGGGATTGGTGGTGGTTCGGTATACCTGTCCGTTTCCGCCGGAAGCCAGCATCGTGATGCGGGAAACTATTTTTTGAATTTGATTGGTTTGAAGGTTAAGGACATATACTCCATAACATTCGATATCGGGAGTGGATTTTGTTACCAGATAACCCAGATGATGTTGTGTGATGAGATCAAGAACGAAGCAATGGCTGATGAGATGTATGTTTGGACATTTTTTGATGGCCTCCAGCAGGGTTCTCTCCATTTCTTTTCCGGTAACATCCTTATGGTGAAGGATACGGTGCTCGCTGTGTCCTCCTTCTTTTCCCAATTTATAATCGCCATCTGGCTCTCTGTCAAAATTGGCCCCCCATTGAATCAGTTCGTTGATGCGGTCCACGCCTTCCTTCACCACGATGTCTACAATGTGATGATTGCAAAGTCCATCGCCGGCAATCAAGGTGTCATCAATGTGTTTGGAGAAACTGTCGGCGTCTACATTCATCACGCCGGCAATGCCGCCCTGGGCATATTTCGTATTGGTTTCGTCGCTCTTTGTTTTAGTGATGACGGTTACGGTCTTATCCGGAAAATGCTGTGCTGTTTTCAACGCATAGGTCAATCCTGCTATGCCGGACCCAATCACTAAAAAATCTGTTTTCATCTTTTATCTGTTGTAACAATGGTGGAGACTTGGATAATGCTTGGTCAATTTAATTTTTAGCTGACTGGATTCAGAATCGTCATGCTAAAAATCAAACAACAGCAGGCTCTACCCAGGCCCCGTTTTCTTTCAACAATTCTATCAATTCGTCTACCGCCACATCACTGTTGATGTTTCTTTTCACCACGTCTTTATTTTTATACAAGGTGATCTTACCCACTCCACTGCCCACATATCCGAAGTCGGCATCAGCCATTTCCCCCGGCCCATTCACAATGCAACCCATGATGGCGATTTTGACGCCTTTGAGATGATGGGTGACCGCTCTGATTCTTGCAGTGGTTTCCTGCAAATCAAAAAGTGTGCGGCCGCAACTCGGGCAACTGATGTACTCTGTTTTGGAAATTCGTGTACGCGTTGCCTGCAGTATCCCGAAGGCGATGGAATTCAACTGGGCCAACGGCGGCATTTTGGTTTTATCACCATAATGGTAACCGATGCAAATACCGTCGCCAAAACCATCCAGCAGCAAGGCGCCATTTTCCACCGCATAATGGATCAACGACTGCTCATCGGTATTTTTGTTACTATCTGTAATCACAATGACAGGATGAGCAATGCCTTTTTCCTGCAAATGCATGAACATCCGTCTGATAGATTGCACCGCATTGACATTGGTTGTGCTTAAGCAGATTACAACAGTGGGGTCCTGTGCTATTGTTTCCAGGATGCGGTTTTGCGCTTCACTATCAGAGGCATTGGAATAACAATCGACCATCACAAAATTCATCATCGCCGACTTTTTATTTTCTGCATTGATGTATTCGTTTGCAGAAAATAAGGGCATACATTTTTCGTGATCGGCAGCATTGATCCAATCCGCATAATCAAGAATGACTTTCAGGGTTCCGGGCAGCGCGAACGTGGGCTCTTTTACGCAATAGATATAATCCGCAGCCGCATCGGCAATGTTCCATTTGTCTGAGGCCTCGTCGTAATGATAGCCGATGGCCATCAAGTCGGATGGCTGTATATGATTGAACTTGATAAGGTCGGCGATAACCACAGGCACCTGCCCGGCACCGATATTGCCCACCTGATGGGTGACTCTTCTCCTGTAATGAAAGGGATCAAAACTTATTTTTTCAACAACAGGCAAAGAGACGATGTTTCTTTCTTCTGCATTGGCATATCTGGCAATCAGGTCGCGACAAACCGGGATTTCGAATTCCGGGTCTTCGGTCAAGGATACACGAATAGTGTCGCCAATGCCGTCTTCAAGCAAAGTGCCGATGCCAATGGCAGATTTGATTCTTCCATCTTCGCCATCACCGGCTTCAGTAACACCCAGATGCAATGGATAGCATTCTCCGAACTCCGTCATCATGTGATTGATCAGCAAACGATATGCCTGCACCATCACTTGAGGGTTGCTGCTCTTCATGCTCAACACGATGTTGTGATAGTCTTCACTGCGTGCAATGCGTAAAAACTCCATCGCACTTTCCACCATACCAATGGCCGTATCGCCATAACGGCTCATGATTCTGTCGCTGAGACTTCCATGGTTGGTGCCGATGCGCATGGCTGTGCCATGTTCTTTACAGATGAGGATAAGTGGTGTAAATTTTTCCCTGATCCTCTCCAACTCCTCCTGATATTCCTCATCGGAATATTCAAGCTGTTCAAATTTTTTCTTGTCGACATAATTGCCTGGATTCACGCGCACCTTTTCTACTATTTTGGCGGCAATTTCTGCGGCATTGGGAGTAAAATGAATATCCGCCACCAATGGGGTGTTGTAACCTCTTTTTCTGAGTTCATCTTTGATGTGCTGAAGATTTTCGGCTTCTTTTTTTGAAGGGGCGGTGATTCTCACCAATTCGGCGCCGGCTTCAATACATCGAATCGCTTGTTCAACCGTAGCCATGGTATCCATGGTGTCGGTGGTGGTCATGGTTTGTACCCTCACAGGATGATGGGCGCCCATCAGAAGCTGCCCTACTTTCACCTCTCTGGTAGGGAGTCTTTTAAAAGCCGTCAACGATTCGCAAAACAATTGCATAATGATTATTATTTGAGATTTGCAGTGAAGTGCAATGCTATATGCTGTTTATTTTTTCCCCTTGAAGAAGTCGTAGTGGGCAAGGATATCTTTTGTGATTTCCCAAGCTGGCATTTCTGACAGGGCTCCTTTTGAACGCACCAGGGTGACAAAGAAATATACGTGCCTGTTTTCTTCAATCCAACCGCAAACCCATCCGATTTGTCCTTGAGCATCCGCACCCCATCCGGTTTTGTACGATAACTGATAAGCACTGTTATCTTCCTGCAACATCATTCTTCTTACCGATTCCTGTACAGATTTTCTGAAAGGCAGCTGATCGAAATACAAACGCTTCATGAAGCCCAATTGTTCATCGGGTGAGATTTTTAATTTATTGTTCAGCCAGAAAGAATCAATAGGTCCTTCTATATTTTTATTGCCATAACCAATTGAATCTATCCAGTTTTTCATTCTTTCAGCACCAATCCTTCTGGTCAGCTCCTGATAATAAGGCACACAGCTTACTTTGAATGCTTCCTGCATGTCCATGTCCTTGTTCCAAGCCTGATTGCTTCGCTGCAAACTATCCCATTTGATGACCATTTTTTCGCTGGTGGCCGCACCGGTTTGCAAAGCGATCATCGAATTGAGTATTTTAAATGTTGAGGCCGGAGAAAAGCGTTGCGTATCCAGGCCCATGTTGTACACGGTGATGGCGCCATCTGCATTATTAAGCATGGCGAAACAACCATCTACATGTCTTGATTTGAAATAAGCACCTAACTCATCGTCTACTTTGGCTTTGTTGACATTGCAAGAAGAAATCAATAATACCGCCAAAGAGAAGATGGATGAGATTAAAATATTTTTTTTCAAAGGATGATGATTTGTTTTTTATGAAATAAGTGTGATTTTTTGTTGGTCTGCTTGAAATAGAATTGATGCAGACAATCAAAAGTTGATTTATTTGTCTTTTTTAAGATGTTGCGCTGTTGCGTCTAAGGCTTCATAGAACTCTTCCCCAAACTTTCTGACGAGAGGTTCTTTCAAAAACTGATATACCGGCACTTTCAGTTTTTTTCCCAATGCACAAGCGGCTTTGCAATTGTCTTCTCTGGGTTCATAGTTGGCATATTCTGTAACGCCATCTTTACTTTTCTTTACGATCACCGGAAAAAGGTGGCAACTGATGGGTTTTTTCCACTTCACTTTTCCATCGAGATAAGCCTGTTCGATGCCACATTTCACAATTCCCTGCTGATCTACAATGCCATATACGCAGATGCTGTTGTTTATGGTAGGGGTCACCCAGCCAAACTCTCTGTCATAAACATAACGGCCTTGTTTTTCGATTTCACTGATGCTTACCGGCGAAAGATAGGGAACAACCTTATCATACACCTCATCAATATTTTTCAATTCTTCTTTGTTTAAGGGAGCTCCGGCATCACCATCCACACAGCAGGCACCCTTGCACCGGGTGAGATCACAAACAAACTGCTCGCTAAAGATTTTGTCGCTCAGTAATACATGGTCTATGGCTATCATGCCGCAAAATTACGAGGGATTCGGCATTAATAGACTTGAAATTGCTATGTTATTGAATTAATGTTTCAATTGGCAGCAGCTTTGTTTTTCCAGCGGAATGAATTGATGAGATGGTCGAGGTCTTTGCTTAAAAAGTTCAATACAGGCCTTAATGAGTCGGCATTGGGCGTAGCTTCAAAATACAATGCCCCTCTGATGAAATGATGCAGCGTATCGCTCAGGAAAAATTGGCGGGCGGTGGCTGCGTTACCTCCCACCTTAAAATAAACACCTGTGATTCCATTGGCTGTTCGCATCAAGCTGTCGTTGATTTTGTTGGCTACCACATCATTCTTATTGGTGAGGTTGAAGGCGTCATTTACCATCAGATCGAACTGGTTGATGCCCAATGAATCCTTGTACATGCCATCAGATTGCCTGATTTTAAAAGGCGCTTTGCCACCGATTTCTTTGTAACTCAAAAATAGTCTTGCATTGAAAGATGGGAAATCCACATTCACCCAGTAATTATTCTCAGGGGTACTGTCAAAATATGTACTGTCCTGAATGATGTTGCCATAAACCGGATATTCGAAAGCATAAGGAAACGTTGACTTGTCGAATGCCTGGTATTGATGTGCTGGCAAATCGACATGGAAATAACCTTTTTTCTTGCTCGTGTAGGGTGAATTACAAGAGCAGGCAACTAAGAGCAAAAAAAGAAAGAAAGCAGGCTTCATGATGGATGTATTGTCAAATTGATGTACGGGGAGAAATTATTGTTCTTGTGTTTTTAAGGCTTGCGAGGCAGAAGGTTTGATGGTGAGCTTGACTTTATCAATTCTGTTTTTTCTTATTTCAAGAGGAATGAAAATAAACTGGCCATGTTCTATAGTTTCATTCACCTGAGGAAATTCTCCTGCAATTTCCAGCACAAGGCCCGCCAATGAATCGCTGTCACCCCTTATCACATCAAAAGTATTTGCCGGCATTTTGATGGCTCGGCAAACATCCTGAATCATCGTTTTTCCTTCAAACACAAAATTGTTTTCATCGAGTTTTTTGTTGGCGTTTTCCTCATCATCAAACTCATCTTTGATATCACCAATCACTTCCTCCAGGATATCCTCCAGCGTGGCGATTCCGGAAGTGCCGCCAAATTCATCCACTACAATCGCAAAGTGAATGCGTTTGTTTCTGAAGTCTTGCAGCAAGTCTTCAATCAGCTTGTGTTCATGAACAAAAAAAGGGGTTCTGATCAGGTGATGCCAGTCGAAATCCTCAGGCTTATCCAAATGGGGCAACAAATCTTTGATATGAAGCATGCCAATAATTTCATCTAGACTGGAGCGATAAACCGGGATCCGCGAATAATGAAGATCTTCAATAGCTTTCAATATCTGATGAAAATTAAGTAAAGCATCAACACCACTTACGTCTAAGCGTGTACGCATCACTTGTTTCACATGAGTTCCGCTGAATTTTCTGATGCCTTTCAATATTTGTTTTTCCTCTAGACTTGCTTCATTTTCCGGAAGCAGATCAATGGCGTAATCCAGATTACTGGCATCTTCGGCAGGTGATGAGGAAAGCAGTCCGCGTTTTTCAATATTATCGCTGTAGCGAACAAACTTCTTGCTCATGCCCAGAAAAATCGTATTGATAATTTCAATGATGAGGGAAAAGGTGGAGGCAAACCAGATTTTATGGTGAGTAGCCCATACTTTGGGAAGCACCTCTGCAAAAAGAACAATCAAAAAAGAGACTGACCCCACTTTTAAGATAAAGTAGAATAGTCCGTGGCCCTGAGGTGATGCGAACCATCCATCGATCAATATATTTGAAATCAGAATGATGCCAATATTTACAAAGCTGTTGGCAATCAGCATGGAGGCCAGTAATATTTTGGGCTGTTCCATCAGCAAGACAATTCTTTTCAGTGATGGGTTTTTTCTTTTTCTCAGTACGTTGATATCTCTAGTGGACAAGGAAAAAAAGGCCACTTCACTTCCGGCTATGATGAAAGAAGAAACAAAAAGAATAAGCAGTGTGACAATAAAAATGGTAGAAGCTGCGGGAGAAATGAAAAGCAGGCTCCAATGATTGAACGTTAATGCCGAATGATACTCCAAGATTGAAAATTTAAATTAGCGATGGTAACTGTCGGGTTACCAATACGGCTGTTTATCTGAACAAAAATAAAGATAGTTTTTATTTTTTTAGTGGTGCGGTGTTAAGGTCGCAAGTAATTTTTTATGAAGGCCGCCAGCAATTTAGGGAACGCCAGCTTCTGCATTTGTTTTATACTGACATTGAAAAAATCGGCGCCGGGATGCCATTTATCCAAAAACACTTTGTAGAAACTGGCATGGATGGCTTGATGCGTCAATTGCTGAGTTACTTTTTCAAACTCTTCATTTATTTCTTGATTGGCAGGAAACAAAGATTGAAAGGCCTTTGTCTTTTTCAGCGACTTTAAGTCAACAGATATATCCGTTTCAATCAGTACAAATTCATGCAATTGCTGCCAAATGTCGTTTTCCATTCTTTTTCTGATCCAATAACCATCTTTGGTTTCCACAATAAAATAATGCAACCGCCTGTTTTTTATTTTCAGCTGTTTTTCTTTGATGGGAAACAAGTGTTGGGATTCAGTCACAAATGCCTTACAATTTTTCATGAAGGGACAATCTTCACACAATGGCGACCGAGGTTTGCAAATTGTGGCACCAAGGTCCATCAGGGCCTGGTTGTATAATGCAGGTTGTTTTTTATCCAGCAACGCATCAGCCTTTGCTTCAAATTCTTTTTTCCCTTTTGTACTGTCAATGGGTGTGGCTATTCCGAATACCCTGGAAAGCACACGTGAGACGTTGCCATCTACTACTGCATGAGGCGCATTGTAAGCAAAAGAGGTGATGGCAGCTGCTGTATAAGACCCTACACCTTTCAAATTAATGACCTCTTGATATGTAACCGGAAAAATGCCATTATTTTTTTCTGTAATCAGCCTCGCTGTATATAATAAGTTTCTGCAACGGGAATAATAACCCAAGCCTTCCCACAGTTTAAAAACATCCGTATCTTTTGCCGCAGCCAGTTTTTTAATGTTTGGGTATTTTTTAATGAACCGATTGTAATACGCCCAACCTTGCTCCACTCTTGTTTGCTGTAAAATAACTTCACTGAGCCATATTTTATAAGGATCCTTTTCCCCTTTCCAGGGCATGTCTCTGTGATTGGCATGTTCATTCCAATGCATGAGTTTTGAAGTAAAAAAGTACTGATTGGAGCTCATTTTTTGCCGGATTAAGCTATTATCAAACAAACCTATTGATTATCATTATTTTATTTTTGTTTTTTTAGAAAATTTTTTCTAATTTACTTTTCAAATTCTTTTTATATGAGAAAAGCAGACTTGATAAACAAGATTTCTGAAAAAACAGGCATTCCGAAAGTTGATGTACTGGTGACGCTGGAAACGATGTTTAGAGAAGTTAAAGCCACTATGGCATCCGGCGAAAACCTTTACATCCGGGGCTTTGGCAGCTTTATCATCAAGAAAAGGGCAGCCAAGATCGGAAGGAACATTAAAAAAAATGTTTCCGTTGCCATTCCAGAGCATTTTATCCCAGCGTTCAAACCGGCTAAAGAGTTTGTTCATGAAATCAAAACATCGACAAACATCAAAGAAGCGCCTGATGTTAAGGACGACAATGAAGATTAATCAGTACATTTGCCTCCTGCCCTTATAAAAACCCGGCAGGTTTTTTTTGTGAATCTCAAACAGGGAATTCTAATCGTCTCCGGCATTTTACTGATTGTATTACTATACTGTTTTGGCCCTACCATTTCCGAAACAAAACCTGTAATGTCATCCGCCCCAAAAGAAGTACTAAACTTTGACATTCAATCATTTATAAAAGAACAAGCAGTTCCTGTCACCATTAAAAACAGGTTAAAGCTTATTGACGACTCCCTGAACTCCACCACAGAACTTTCTCAAAAAATCAAGTTACTTCATACCGCCGCTGACCTCTGGAAAGACAGCTTAAAAAAATTTGAAGGCTACGCTTTTTATTCAGGAGAAGCTGCAAAGTTGGATAATTCGGAAAAAAACCTCACCTTCGCTGCCCAATTATTTTTGAGTGGCTTGAGAACAGAGGAAGATGCAGCCAAATTAAATTGGGAATCCAGTGAAGCCATTCAACTTTTTGAAAAGGCAATTGCGTTGAATCCGGAAAATGATGATCTCAAAATTGACCTTGCCAGCTGCTATATCTACGGCAAAGGAAGAAACGGTGATCCTCAGCAAACCATGAAAGGTATTTTAAGTTTGCTTGATGTGGTGAGAAGAGATTCTTCTAACATGAAAGCGCAATTGGTGCTGGGTGTTGGAGGTTACGTTTCGGGACAATACGACAAAGCAATCGGCAGGTTGACCAAAGTAATCCTTAATGAACCGGGCAACATTGAAGCGATGGCCTTTTTAGCTGATACTTATGCAGCCAAAGGTGATAAACCAAACGCTATCAAATGTTACAACATACTTAAGAAAATGGTTAACGATCCTGATTACACAAAAGAGATTGACGAAAGAATCGGAAGTCTCAATAAACGATAAGCATTTATATATTATTTATTCATAAAAAAAGACTAGGTTATGCCTTGTGGTAAAAAAAGAAAACGTCATAAAATCGCTACTCATAAGCGCAAAAAACGTTTAAGAAAGAATCGTCATAAAAAGAGATAAGCTTAATCCCTTAGGATTAATGTAATGTAGTTCCCTTACTTATTTTGAGGTTAGGGAATTACATTATTTCGTTGCTTTTATTTCACTTCTAATTACAGCATTGTCTTTTATAGGCAACTTTCGCTGTATATCCTGCCGTGATGCATACGGGTCTTAAAAGTATTTCATTTTGACCAAGGAGTTAATCATTAACGTGATTCCAGGGGGCGTGGAAATCGCTTTGCTGGAAGATAAGAAATTGGTGGAACTGCACAGTGAAAAAGCTGATGCCAGTTTCGCAGTGGGAGACTTATATCTTGGAAAAGTAAAGAAGCTTATTCCCGGACTCAATGCTGCATTTGTGGACGTCGGTTTTGATAAGGATGCTTTCCTTCATTACACTGATTTAAGCCCATATGTAAAGTCAATTCTAAAATTCACCCAGCAATCCATGCAGCAGCGCAAAGGCGAGGCTGCCGATTTTGGTAAATTCAAAATTGAACCCGAAATCGTCAAAACAGGAAAAATCAACGACGTGCTCGGAGGCAAGCCCAATGTGCTGGTGCAGATTCTCAAAGAACCTATTGCTGCCAAAGGTCCTCGCTTGACTTGCGAGATTTCCCTGCCTGGAAGATTTGTGGTGGTAACACCTTTCAACGATGTGGTGGCTGTTTCCCGAAAAATTCATTCTTCGGATGAAAGAAAAAGATTGCAAAAAATTATAGAAGCAGTTAAACCCAAAAATCTTGGCGTTATTGTAAGAACAGCCGCTGAAGGAAAAAATACGGCCGAACTTCATGAAGATTTGCTTAGTCTTGAGCAAACTTGGAAAACCATACAGGCAAATTTAAGTGGCGCAATTGCACCCACCCGCATTTTAAGCGAGCAGGGTAAAACCAACAGCATCTTGCGCGATCTGCTCAACCCGGATTTCAACCGCATTGTTATCAACGACAAAAAGCTGTTTGCTGAAACCAAGAACTATTTACAAAGAATTGCTCCCGACAAACTAGATATCCTCTCTTTCTATAATCAAAATGGTACTGCTATTTTCGACAGCCTTGGCGTTACAAAACAAGTAAAAGCCTCATTTGGCAAAACAGTAAACCTTCCCAGCGGTGCCTATCTGATCATTGAACATACTGAAGCGCTTCATGTGATTGATGTGAACAGTGGTTACAAAAGCGTAAGTAACAATCAGGAGCAAAATGCGCTGGAAACAAATCTGGAAGCTGCAGAAGAAATTGCAAGGCAGCTCCGATTAAGGGATTTGGGTGGCATTATAGTTGTTGACTTCATCGATATGAAGCTGATGGAAAATAAAAAGAAATTAGCCGATGCCATGGAAGAATTGATGCGCACCGACAGAGCTAAACATGCAGTGCTTCCCATCACCAAATTTGGTTTGATGCAAATTACGCGTCAGCGTATGAGACCAGAAACAAATATCAATACAAGCGAAGTTTGCCCAAGCTGCAATGGCTCAGGCACCATCGCCTCTACATTGATTCTCGAAGATGAAATTGCCAAGAATCTCAATTATCTGATCATGCAACGCCACAAAGGACTCACGATTGTGGTGCATCCCATCATTTATAACTACCTCACCAGTGGTTTGATTTCCCGCCGCCTCAAATGGAGCTGGAAATACAAACAAAAAATCAAAGTGGTAGCCGACAACCATTATCATCTCACCGAATTCAGATTTTTCGACGACAGCGATGAGGAGATAAAGCTGTAAAACACGGAGGATAACCCAAATTGGATAGTTTGCCAGCTCACGCTATTGTGGCTTTGTTAACTTGCTAGTATGTATAGTTCGCAAAAATTGTTGGAGAGATGAATACTACTAATCATGGCTTAATCCAGCTTATCATCACAAGCAGTATTGTAAATCAATTAGCATTTATCAATTTGCTGCTTCCTAACCAATTAGGATGCTAATTCATCCATCAGCGAGCATATTAGCGGATTAACTAATTAGCATCTTAACCTGCTAGCATTTTAGCATACTAATCCATCAATGATGGTGATGCTGCATAGCATTCAACTCGTCGGCAGTAACTGTTTTGGATTTGGTCTTAACTTGTTTTTCAACAAAGTCGAACAATCTTTCGGTGATCAATCTGCGATATGAAGCATCCACTTGCTTTTCATCCTTCATCATTCTGTCTATGTAGCTTTCCAGCCAGCTCATGTCTTCACCCAAACTCATCTGACCAAAATAACGTAATACTTCTTCTTTCATGTAATTGCGGAGGTCGTCTTGGGAAACTTCCAGCTTGTTGTCAGTGATGATTTTGTCGCTGATTAGCGTCCACTTCAACTGATTTTGGAAAGTAGGATATTCAGCTTCGGCTTCTGCAGCGGTTTTAGGTTTATCAGTTCCGGTCTGTAACCATCTTTTTAAAAAGTCTTCTGGGAACTGCATGGTGGTATCATCCAATAATAAATGATAAATCTGATCATGCAACTGATTGCGGCTTTGCGATTCCCAATATTTGGCAATGTCTTCTTTGAGTGTGTTTTTGAAATCGGCTTCGGTGGCGATTCCTTTTCCAGGATAAACCTCATTGAAAAAATCTTCATTCAATTCTCGCTTCTGGATCAATCCGAGTTTAGTTATTTCAAGTTTGAAATATTTTGAAGCGGCATCATTGTCGTACTTATCAAAACCGAGGTCTTGCAGCATCATTTCAAGTTTATCTCCTTCAAAAGTCTTTGACAACTGAAATACCATATTGTCTCCGGCTTTCTTACCCTGCAGTTCTTTTTGCATTTTAGGTGTAAAGTATTTCAGCAACACGGAGTTTTCTTTCTGAATACCACCTTCTGTTGCATTCCCGTCTTTATCGCTTTCAGTAAAAGTAAGATTCAGCACATTCTCCTCATTGTCGATAGCTTCAGGCTCTGTCATTTGCCCACCCTTGATTTGCATGCGGTTCATTTCCTCATTAACCATCTCTTCGGTCACTTCCACCTGATGCAGAGACAATGTCTTTTTTCCAAAATCGGGAAGTTCGAATGATGGTTTGAGTCCGATTTCAAAAGCAAATCCGTATTCACCCGGATTATCGTGATCGAGCTGGTTCAGGTCTTTTTGCATGGGCATAGGCTGAGCAAAAATATCTGGCTTTTCTTCGCTTAAATAAGTGTATAATTTTTTTTCAACAGACTTCAATACTTCATCATTGAAAATGGAAGGTCCATACATTTTTTTCACCATCCCAACAGGTACCATACCTTTTCTGAAACCCGGAATATTGGCTGTTTTGCTGAATTCTTTCAGTTTCTTTTCGTAAGAAGATAAATAATCTTCTTTCACTACGGTGATGGTCAGTTTATCGTGTAAGAGACCAATGTTTTCTCTTGTTGCTGTCGACATGATTGATGATGTTTATAAATACTTGACTAATGATTGATCCGCTTTGTAGGTCCATCTATCAATCAGCGCCGGCTAGTGCCAACGCTGATGAATAGAAAGCAGTGCGGATGATAGGAGTCGAACCTACACGCCTCACGGCGCCAGATCCTAAGTCTGGTGCGTCTGCCAATTTCGCCACATCCGCAAGATTGATTTGAAACTGATGAACTTTTTCAAACGGGGGGCAAAGGTAGTGATTTAAAGAAACAAAATTGCAGAAATTAAGGGAATATCTATGTTGTTTTTGGCAAAAGTGTAGAATGGTCGATTATAATAAAATAAGAACCTGTCCGTTTCTATTGGGCACTTAAAATAAAGTAAATTCGTGTCCTTACATGGAAACCTTAGAAACAATACAGCCATATACATTAAATGAGGAGGAAGAGAAAAAAGAAATCTTGCGCCAATACCGCGGGCTGCTCAGGGTATTGAAGCAAAAGATGAAGCCGGGAGATAAAGAATTATTGCGCAGCGCATTTGAAATGGCCGTCAACGCTCACAAAACCATGAGGCGTAAAAGTGGTGAGCCTTATATCCTTCACCCCATTGCCGTAGCCAAAATATGTGTTGAAGAAATCGGGTTGGGCATCAGAAGTACCATCTGTGCTTTGTTGCACGATACGGTGGAAGATACCGATATCACTCTTGAAGATATTCAGCGCGAATTCGGCGCCGAGATTGCAAAAATCGTAGATGGGCTTACAAAAATCAACAATGTCATTGATGGGAATTCAAGCATCCAAGCCGAAAATTTCAGAAAAATCCTGCTTACCCTCACAGATGACCCCAGAGTAATTCTGATCAAACTGGCCGACAGACTGCACAACATGCGTACCATGGAGCACATGAAACGTGAGAAGCAGTTGAAAATATCATCCGAAACCATCTACGTATACGCACCTCTTGCACACAGAATGGGATTGTATGTGATCAAAACAGAACTTGAGGATTTAGCCATGAAATACATGGAATCCGACACCTACCGTTACATCGCCAAAAAACTGCAGGAAACAAAGAGAGAACGCACCCGTTATATCAATGATTTCATCAAGCCCTTAAAAGAAAAACTGCAGATAGCAGGACTTGATTTTGATATTTACGGAAGGCCCAAAAGCATACATTCCATCTGGAATAAAATAAAAAAGAAAGGCGTTTCGTTTGAAGAGGTGTACGATCTTTTTGCCATTCGTGTGATTGTGAACGCCTTGCCGGAAAAAGAAAAAGAAGATTGCTGGAAAGTATATAGCATCATTACCGACATGTACAACCCTTCGCCCGACCGTCTTCGCGACTGGCTCAGCAATCCAAAGAGCAACGGATACGAAGCCTTACATACAACAGTGATGGGGCCACAGGGAAGATGGGTGGAAGTGCAGATCAGAACACAAAGGATGAACGATATCGCTGAAAAAGGACTGGCCGCCCATTGGAAATACAAAGAAGAAAAAGATGATGAAAGTAATTTCGACAAATGGTTCAACCAGATCAGAGAGGCCCTGACCGGACAAGACAGCAATTCTCTTGATTTTCTGCAGGATTTCAAGACTTCCTTTTTGGCCGAGGAAATTTATGTTTATACGCCGAAAGGAGATGTGAAAATGTTGCCTGTAGGCGCATCCGCGCTCGACTTCGCTTTCAATGTGCACACCGCTGTGGGTATCAAATGTATCGGGGCCAAGGTCAACCACAAACTGGTGCCCATCAGCTACAAGCTTAAAAGTGGCGATCAGATTGAAATCATCACCAGCGCGAAGCAAAAGCCAACCGCTGAATGGCTCAACCATGTGATCACTTCGAAAGCCAGAACCAAGATCAAAGATTCTCTGAAAGAGGAAAAAAGACAGGTGGCCGACATTGGAAAAGGTGTGCTGGAAAGAAAATTCAATTCGATCAATGCGGTCATGAATGCGGCGAATCTTGAAGAAGTGGCCAACTTCTACAAAGTGGCCAGTACATTGGATTTGTTGTACGACATCGCCATCAGAAAAATCGACCTCAAGGAACTGAAGGAGTTTACAATCCATGGCGACAAGCTGATAGCGCCAAAAGCGCCAAAAGCAGAAGAAAAAAATGAGGCACAGGAAATCAAGCCCTTGTCAAAAAAAGATACGGAGCTGATTATTTTTGGTGAAAGCAGCGACAAGATCATGTACACACTGGCCAATTGCTGCAAGCCAATTCCCGGCGATGACGTTTTTGGATTTGTTACCACCGGCGAGGGATTGAAAATCCACCGCACCAACTGCCCCAATGCCACTCGACTGCTGGCGAATTATGGACATCGTGTAGTTAAAACCAAATGGGCCAAGAACAAAGAAATATCTTTCCTTACCGGCCTTAAAATCATCGGACTCGATGATGTGGGCGTCATTCACAAAATCACCAACCTCATCAGCGGCGAACTCAAAGTGAACATCGCTGCCATGACCATTGAAGCTCATGATGGTATCTTCGAAGGCAATGTGAAAGTGTATGTGCAGGATAAGGAACAACTGGAGACACTTGTGAATGAATTACTCAGACTGCCTGGTATCGAAAAGGTGACCAGGTATGATACGGAGTAAGATGCTATGTTGAATTACTTCATCTAGCTCATACGATTTTATTCTCTTTCAATATTTACAGGTCAATTCAAATTCAGTGCTTTTCTTTATCTTCAATGTATGAATGGACTGGAATATATTAAAGCTGATTTATCTTCAATGAAAGATGAGTTAACTGAAAGATTCGGAGTCTCTACTCTTGGATTATTTGGCTCCATTACTCGTGAAGACTTTACCGACAAAAGTGATATTGATATTCTTGTCGATTTCTCAAGACCTATTGGAATGGAATTTTTTACTCTCGCAGATTTATTAGAATCAAGATTAAAAAGAAAAGTGGATTTAATAACACGTGACGGAATCAAGCCTCGTTATTTTGAAGCTATTAAAGAAGACTTAATCTATGTCTAAACGCTCTCCGGATTTACTTTTTCAAGATATTATTGAATCTGCACAAAAGATTCTTGATTATACAAAAGGGTTGACTTATGATGAATTCAAGTCCGACAGCATGAGAGTTGACGCTGTTATTCGAAATTTTGAAATAATTGGTGAAGCGGCCAATCGTCTTCCTGATTCCATTAAAGATGAAATCCCTGAAATTGACTGGCACAAAATTCGTGGTTTCAGAAATCGAGTTGCACATGACTATATGGGAATTAATTATTTCATCGTATGGGAAATTCGAGAAGAGTTTCTACCTGATTTGATAAGTATTTTAGAAAGTCGTTAATGCCAATTCACATAACACACTCTTTAGGCAATTATCCATTAACGATTTGTAGTAATTTTCAGTTGTCATAATATAGGAAAACAATGAAGAGATTTATTATACTCTCTGCTGCACTTATCATAACCCACATCGCATGGGGACAAAAAGAAACAATCTCCTACAAAGCAGTTGCAGACAGTTTTGAATTCAACTACAATGCAGATAATTTCGATACCATCTTCTCAAGCTTTTCTTCTGAAATGCAAAATGCACTGCCTGTTGACAAAACAAGGGCTTTCTTAAAAGACCTGAAATTTCAGGCAGGAAAAATAATCAAAAGAGAATTTGCATTTTACGAACAGACTTACGCCTCATACAAAACAAATTTCGAAAGGGCACTATTTGCTGTAAACATTTCAGTTGATGACAACGCCAAAATAAATGGACTTTTGATTAAGCCTTTTAAAGAAGCTGGACTTCCCAAGCTTGGTCGGAATAAAACCAAATTGACATTGCCTTTCAAAGATGAATGGACGGTTATTTGGGGAGGCGATACAAAAGAAATAAATCATCACTTTGACCATGAAGCTCAAAAAAACGCTTTTGATATATTAATTACCGACAGCAAAGGAAATTCATTTAAAAGTGATGGAAAAACCAATGATGACTATTTCGCATTCGGCAAAGAATTATTTGCTCCTTGCGATGGAGAAATTGTTTTGGTGGTAGATGGCGTAAAAGACAATAAGCCTGGCATTTTGAATCCCGTGTATATTCCTGGAAATACTGTAATCATCAAGACGATTAAAAACGAATTTCTGTTTTTTGCTCATTTCAAGCAACATTCCATCGTAGTGAAGGAAGGAGAAAAAGTAAAAAAAGGCGACCTTCTTGGCTTTTGCGGAAATTCTGGCAATTCATCAGAGCCTCATTTACATTTTCACATCCAAAATGCAGAAGATATGAATTCGGCCACCGGTGTCAAATGTTATTTTGAAAATATCATCGTCAATGGACAACTAAAAAATGACTATTCTCCAGTTCAAAATGAAAAAATAAAAAACGGAATGTGACACTCTTGTCATGCTTTGATTGACAATGAAGGGAAGCATCTTTATTGAATAACCCCTCACTTACTTCAGCACTTCTCTGCTGATCACTAACTTTTGTATCTCGCTGGTACCCTCTCCGATAGTGCAAAGCTTACTGTCTCTGTAAAATTTCTCCACCGGAAAATCCTTGGTATAGCCATAACCGCCAAAAATCTGTACAGCGTCTGTGCTGATCTCCACGGCGATTTCACTGGCGTAATACTTTGCCATAGCCGATTCTTTGGTCATGGGCAAATGTTTCATTTTCAAATCGCAGGCCTGATGGATGAGCAATTCGGCACATTCAATTTTGGTGGCCATATCGGCCAGCTTAAAAGCGATCGCCTGAAAATTGGCGATCGGCTGATCGAACTGATGGCGCTCTTTGGCATATTTAACGGCTGCTTCATAAGCGCCTTTGGCAATACCCAAACTCAAAGCTGCGATTGAAATCCTGCCGCCATCCAGCACTTTCATCGCTTGTTTAAATCCATCTCCTACTTCCCCTAAACGATTGGCATCGGAGATGATACAATTTTCAAAAATCATTTCGGCAGTCTCACTGGCACGCATGCCCAACTTGTTTTCTTTTTTTCCGGCCGAAAAACCGGGCGTTCCTCTTTCTACAATGAACGCGGTTGAATTGTTTTTCGTTCTGGGTTCCCCTGTTCGGCAAATGACTACAGCCACATCACCTGATTTCCCATGTGTGATCCAGCTTTTGGTACCATTGAGGATCCAGTTACCTCCATCTTTTACAGCAGTGGTTTTCATATTGCCGGCATCACTTCCGGTGTTTGCCTCAGTAAGTCCCCAGGCACCGATGAATTCGGCCGTAGCCAGCTTGGGCAGGTATTTCATCTTTTGTTCTTCATTGCCAAAAGCCAGGATATGACCTGTACACAAGGAATTATGAGCAGCCAATGAAAGGCCGATTGAACCACATACTTTGGCAATCTCCTGAATAATCTGACTGTATTCAAAATAACCCAAACCGGTACCTCCATACTGTTCAGGGACAAATACCCCCATCATGCCCAACTTTCCAAGTTCTTTGAAAACAGAGACGGGGAACTCCTGCGATTCGTCCCAATCCATCAAATGTGGGCGAATGTGCTGATGGGCGAAATCTTTTGCGGAAGCAGCTACCTGTTGTGTTAATTCTGAAACATTGAAGTCCATAAACGGAAGATTATACACGCAAGTTAGGCATTAAGAAATACCAACGATCGTTAGTTTTTTTTATTTATTGACCACTAAATAATGAATGATTTTTCTATAAGTTTCTTCATCAATGGAAATGATTTGTTGAATGTCATCTAACGTTTTGAAATCGCCATGCTGCAAGCGATAGGCGATGATCGCCCTCGCAGTTTTATAACCGAAATAGGGATGAATTTTCATCTCCTCGATACTTACGTTGTTCAGGTCCATTTTTTTCGTGTGGTTCTCTTCTACAAAACAACGGCTTTTCATGATTTCGATTACAGAATCTCTGAGCCCCCACACTTCTTTCAACTGTTCTATTTGATAAAAACCTCCAAGCCTTTTCCGGAAGGAGAGAATACGATGAGCCAAGGCAGGACCAATACCCGGTAATCTATCCAAAGTAAGAGAATCGGCCTCGTTCAACTCAATCATTTTTTTAGGACTGGCCGTATGCAAATTATTTTTGGGGCTAACCCAATGATTATTCTCTTTTTCAATTTTCACATAGGGCATCAAGGCATTGGCTTTTTTTTCGGGAAAGCCCCAAATCTTTTTAATGTCTTCGGGCTTTCGGAATCGACCTCCGTGATCCAGGTATTTTTGGATGGTGCCAACGGTTTTTTCATTGATACCCAAACGCATCCAATCTTCCGTAGAAGTATGATTGGGGTCGAAATTAAAAAGCTGCACAGAAATTTCTGAAGCTTTATTCTTCAACTCCTTCCCATCTTTACTTATGACCAATTCGTTTGCCTTTTGTGAGCTTTGAATCTCCTGAAAAATAGCTAACAACTGAGGCGATTCGGCGGATGGCGAGGAGAAGGAATTTATGTACAAATCGGGCAAAAAAATCAACAAAAGATCTATGAATGCCATGAGCAGAATACCATTGCGCTCTGTTTTTGTAAAGTTGAAATACTGAAAATAATTGTTTCCCGACATGATGCAAAGCTATTCGGCATATGGGTGAATTCAAGAAGAAAAAGCACGGATCAGGAGGTGGTTATCACCAGTTCATCATGTGCTAAATGCATGCCCTTGGGCAGGTTGGATGTCACAGAAATATGTAGTCCCAGCTGGTGACTGATATGGGTAAAATAGGCGCAAGGCACTTTCAGTTCATTTGCCATTTCGATAGCCTCATCCAATGTAAAATGAGAGATGTGCTTTTCTTTTCTGAGCGCATTTAAAACAAGTATTTCGGAACCACGAATTTTGGATTTCTCTTCTTCTTCAATCCTGTTGGCATCTGTGATATAGGTGAATGAACCAAAACGAAAACCAAGCACAGGCATTTTCATATGCCATACAGTAATGGGTGTAACCGGAATGTCACCAATATGAAATGTAGTGGCCGGGATAACATGAAGTTCCAATTCCGGGATACCAGGATATTTGAAGTCGGCAAATGCATAACTGAACTCTTTTTTCAATGCCTGCTGCGTAATGTCGTTGGCATAAATCTTCATGGGTTTTTGCTGAAAATAATTATACGCCCTGATGTCATCGAGTCCGGCAATATGATCTTTGTGAGGATGGGTAAACAGCACGGCGTCGAGATTTTTTACATCTGCCCTAAGCATTTGTGTTCTGAAATCCGGGCCGGTGTCAATTATTATTGTGGTAGTATCGCTTTGCACCAAAATGCTGCTTCTTAATCTTTTGTCTTTGGCGTCGGGAGACTGACAAACTTCGCAGTTGCAGGCAATCATTGGAACGCCACTGCTGGTGCCGGTACCTAAGAATGTGATGGTTAACGGCGGTGCAAACATGGTAATGAATAAGTCGTGAAAATCAGCCAATCATCAATGTACGAGTTCCTTTTCCATCAATTCTTCGTAAAGCTTCTGACCTTCGTGAGTCAAATCGTCGATATTGATGTTGAGCAGTGGCAAAAGATCTATCAGAGTATTGATTCTACCTTCGGTAGGTAAAAATTTATTGAGCACAACCACGCGTTTCTGTTGCAGAATACAGTATCCACTCTGAAAGGTGCCTTTTTCAAAACGGACGATGTAACCGCCCTCTTCTATCATCCTTTCGATTTTATCCAGTGTGTGTTGATTGAATTTCATGTTGATACTAGTTTTCAAATATGGTCTTAGTTGTTCAAAAGGCATCGGCCCTTTTACAGATTATTTCAATCCGATTGAACGGTTGACGTCATGCAACTTCCTCTAATTCGGCGGGAAATTGAAATATACTTTTCAACAACCGTTGATAAATAATGAAGGATGAAATTTGCTGATGCAGATAGTGGTAAAAATGAGCCGTTTAACTTGTTTTCATCACCTTGTAGACATCCGGATGACAGGGATGATCATTTCTTCCAAACTCACACCGCCATGTTGAAAGGTATTGCGGTAGTAGTTGACAAAATGATTGTAATTGTTGGGGTAACAGAGAAACTGATCGCCCTTTGCAAAAATATAAGAGGAGTTGACGTTAGGCACCGGCAATCCGGCCTCTGAAGGATTTCTGAAAGCCAGCACATCTTTGGCTTCATAGCTCAGATTTCTACCATGCTTGTACCTTAAATTGGCAGTGGTTTGTTTGTCGCCTACCACACGAACAGCAGTTTTCACTCTTGTACTGCCGTGGTCGGTGGCTACAATCAGATTAAGCTGTTTGTCTGCTACTTTTTTTAAAGCCTGATGCAGCGGACTGTGCTCAAACCAACTGGCGGTAAGGCTTCTGTAGCTGGTTTCATCGCCGGCCAGCTCTTTCAGCACTTCCATTTCGGTGCGGGCATGACTGAGCATATCCACAAAATTATACACGATCACATTGAGGTCGTTTTGCATCAGATTATGCATATTGTCTACCATGCGTTGACCATCCAGGTTGTTCGTGATTTTGGTGAAAGAGATTTTGATGTCCCCCTTCCCCAATCTCCTCAGTTGGGCTTTTAATAACTCTTCCTCATGCAAATTTTTTCCACCTTCCTCATCATCGTTTTTCCATTGTGCGGAAAAATTCTTTTCAATTTCAACAGGTAACAATCCGGCGAAAATTGCGTTGCGTGAGTATTGGGTGGCGGTAGGTAAAATGGAGTAAAATGAATCTTCTTCATGAATGCGAAAACTTTCTGCAAAAATCGATTGGATGGATTTCCATTGGTCGAAGCGAAGATTGTCAATTAGTACAAAAAATAAAGGTGCCCCTTTTTCGAGATGAGGTAATACCTTAAATCGAAGCAGGTTATGGCTCATGATGGGTGCATCGTCGCACTTGGGCGACATCCATTGTGCGTAATGCTTAGAAATGAATTTGAAGAATTCGGTATTGGCCTCGTGTTTCTGAGAAAAAAATACATCCTGCATTTCCGGGCTGTCGCTCTTTTGCATTTCGAGCTCCCAGTAAACAAGCTTTTTATAAATATCCATCCATTGCCGATGATCGGGATTGTCGTTGAAAGCCATGAACAGACTTCTGAATTCCTGTTGATAAGCAGAAGTTGTTTTTTCTGCCACCAGCCTTTTGTTGTCAATGATCTTTTTTAAACTAAGCCATACCTGGTTGGGGTTTACCGGCTTGATGAGATAATCGCTGATCTGGCTGCCAATAGCTTCATCCATCAGATTTTCGGCTTCATTTTTTGTGATCAATACCACAGGAAGGTGGCTATTGATTTCTTTCATTCGCTGTAAAGTCTGCAAGCCTGTAATGCCTGGCATGGTTTCATCGAGCAATACCACATCTACAAAATTATCTTTCACAAATTCTACCGCATCAAAACCATTGGTTTTTGTGTGCATTTCATATCCTTTGTTTTCCAGAAACATGATTTGAGAGGTCATGCTTTCAATTTCATCATCAACCCAAAGTATGCTTGCTATGCTCATGTTATAATTTATAAAAGTAAAATGGTGATTTGTGAAAACTTAATTGTTCATTACAAAATGCCAAACCTCATTGCTTTTGAATTCCTTCCTCACAAATGTAACTTATTAACGGCTGCTTTGTAGCTTTGCAAAACTTGTCATTTCTGTATTAACAATAAATTTTCCAAAAGCGTATGGCCGCCAATTTTCACAAGATCATCAACGACCCCGTTTATGGTTTTATCACCATCGACGACGAATTGATCAGTCAGATCATTGCCCATCCGCATTATCAGCGTTTGCGCAGGATCAGCCAGATGGCCATGGCGCACCTGGTTTATCCCGGTGCAGTGCATTCGAGACTTCATCATTCGCTGGGCGCTTATCACCTGATGCGCTGGGCGTTGCAAGAGCTCACCGGCAAAGGCGTAGACATCACGCCCGAAGAACAACAGGCGGCAAAAATCGCCATCCTGTTGCATGATATCGGACACGGACCTTTTTCGCATGCACTTGAGCATGTACTGGCCGAACATTTGCATCACGAGGAACTTTCATTGATGCTGATCCGTGATTTGAACCATACTTTCAACGGGCGGTTACAAATGGCCATCGATATTTTCACCAACAAATACCCCAAAAAGTTTCTTCATCAGCTGATCAGTGGCCAGCTGGATGTAGACCGGATGGACTATCTCACCAGGGACAGTTTTTTTACCGGTGTGATAGAAGGCGCCGTGGCCTATGATCGTATCATCAAGATGCTGGTGGTGAAAGATGGCGTTTTGATGGTGGAAGAAAAAGGAATTTATTCCATCGAGAAATTCCTGGTGGCCAGAAGGCTGATGTACTGGCAGGTTTATCTTCATAAAACCGTTTTGGCCGCTGAACAGATGCTCCAGCGCATCATCAAAAGAGCCAAACATATCCATGCAGCCTGTGCCGAACCGCTTAACAGTTTCATCAACCAGCCTATCGCAGAGGTAACACTGGACCAGTTTTGCAGCATGGACGACAATGATGTGATGATGGCCATCAAACAATGGTGCCATCACCCAGACATCGTGTTGTCGACACTTTGCAAAGGTATTCTCGACAGAAAACTGCTGAAAGTGAAATATTTCTCGGAGGAAATACCGGAATCATTGATAAAAGAAAAATCCGATGCAACGAAAAAAGCTTTTGGCTTGTCTGAAGATGACGTGCAATGGCTGGTGTACACGGGTGTAGCTGCGAGCAGCACCTACAATTTCGAAAATGAACACATTCAGATCTTGTTCAAAGACGGCAATGTGAAAGACATCTCAACAGTAGACAATGCACTGATCAATGAGAACCTGAAAGGCAAGGTCAAAAAACATTACATTTGTTTCCCCCAATAAATATCATTTAAATCATATGCAATTCAGCGCAGCACAAATCGCACAAATCATCAATGGAAAGGTAGAAGGAAATGAGGCTGCGACTGTATCATCTTTTGGCAAAATCGAAGAAGCCCAAGCGGGCCAATTGGCTTTTTTAGCCAACCCCAAATACGAAGAATTTCTTTACACCACCGGAGCCTCCATCATCATCATCAACGATGCTCAGGCTTTACGTCAACCCATCCATGCCACATTGATTCGTGTGGCCGATGCTTATTCTTCCTTTGCCATCCTCCTGGACGCATATCAGCAACTTATTTCCCAACAGCTCACAGGTAAAGAAGAACCTTGTTACATTCACCCTTCAGCGACCATTGGAGAAAATACTTTTATCGGTGCATTTGCCTACATTGGCGAAAATGCCGTGGTGGGGAATGGCAGCAAGATTCATGCGGGGGCTTACCTGGGTAAAAATGTAAAAGTTGGGCAGCAAAGCAACATCCATCCCGGAGTTAAAATTTATCACGACTGTGTGATTGGCACACAAGTTACTATCCATGCCAACACAGTAATCGGCAGCGACGGATTTGGATTTGCGCCACAACCTGATGGCACACTGAAGAAAGTACCACAAATTGGCAATGTGGTCATTGAAGATAAGGTGGAAATTGGCGCCAACACCACTATTGACAGAGCCACCATTGGAAGCACCATCATTCGTTCCGGTGCCAAACTCGACAATCTACTGCAAATCGCACACAATGTGGAGGTAGGTAACAATACAGTCATTGCCGCCCAGACCGGTGTGAGTGGCAGCACCAAAATTGGCAAGAATGTAATGATTGGCGGACAGGCAGGCATCGTAGGACATATTACCATCGCCGACGGCAGTAAAATCAATGCTCAGAGTGGGGTAAGCAAATCCATCAAAATACCCAATACGGCTGTAACCGGATCTCCGGCTTATGACTACACCTCAGCTTTACGAAGTCAGGCAGTGGCCCGCAATCTTCCTCAACTGGAGAAAAAAGTAAAAGAACTCGAAGAGTTGATTCGTTCCATGAAGTAAAGATTGAGAAGAAAAAATTAGTTCGATTTTAAAAAGCATAGGACAAACTGGCCTTTCCTGCAAATCCTGTCAAACCTGCCCTCCGCAAAAAAATAATGGGTATCTTCGCGGCAAATTTTTGGAGCATGGATAAGAATTTCAATCCTGATAAACAACATACTTTAGCCGGAGTGATTCAAATTTCCGGTACCGGATTGCATACCGGAATCAATGTGGATATGACCCTGAAGCCAGCCAATCCGGGTTTCGGCTATCAGTTTCAACGCGTTGACCTGGCAGGAACCGCCCCCATCAAAGCAGATTGCGACCTGGTAACAGACACATCCAGGGGCACCACCCTCGAACAGGGAGAAGTAAGAGTAAGTACAGTGGAGCATATCTTGGCCGCATTGGTGGGCATGGGCGTAGACAACTGTCTGATTGAACTCAATGGCCCCGAGATCCCCATCATCGACGGCAGCAGCGCTCCTTTTGTAAAAATCATTGAAGAAACGGGTGTGTTGGAGCAAGATGCAGCCAAAGCCTGGTACAGCATCGACACCAACATTTCATTCTACGACGAAGCCAAAAGAGTGGAAATCACCGCACTGCCTTCCACAAATTATGAGTTAACGACACTGATCGATTTCAACAGCCCTGTTTTAGGCACTCAGCATGCCAGTTTAAAAAACATGCGCGATTTCAAAACTGAAATTGCACCCTGCAGAACCTTTTGCTTTCTGCACGAACTGGAAACACTTTTGGAACACAACCTTATCAAAGGAGGCGACATCAATAATGCGATTGTTGTTGTGGACAAACCCATCAATGATGAGGAAATGGCCAGATTGGCCAAAGCTTTTGGCAGAACCAAAGTGGAAGTGAAAAACGAAGGTTATCTCAATAATCTGGAATTGCGTTATCCCAATGAGCCGGCCCGCCATAAGTTATTGGATGTGATTGGCGATCTTGCACTCATTGGCTATCCGATCAAAGCCCATATCATTGCCAACCGCCCCGGCCACAGCAGCAATGTGGAGTTCGCCAAAAAGATCAAGCAATACATCAAAAAGAACAAACACACCAAAGACATCCCTGTGTACGATCCTGCACAGTCACCAGTTTATACGCTACAACAAATTGAAAAAACCTTACCACACCGCTACCCTTTCCTTTTGGTAGATAAGATTGTGGAACTTTCCGACAAGCATATCGTGGGTGTGAAAAACGTAACTTTCAATGAGTTTTTTTTCCAGGGACATTTCCCCGGTAATCCGGTAATGCCCGGCGTTTTGCAAATTGAAGCCCTTGCCCAAACTGGCGGCATCTTGTGCATCAATTCGATGCCGGAGGGAAGCTATGACACTTATTTCCTGAAGATAGACAATTGTAAATTCAAACAAAAAGTAGTGCCCGGCGATACCATGTTGCTGAAAATGGAGCTCATTGAACCCATCAGAAGAGGTATTTGTGTGATGAGAGGCAGCGTTTATGTTGCAGGCAAACTCTGTACAGAGGGAGAATTCACCGCACAACTGGTAAAAAGAAACTAATAGCTGTTTATCTTTAATTCGACACAAAAACAAAAACATGATTCATCCACATACCTATATTCACCCCAATGCCAAGCTGGCCCCAAACGTAAAAATCGATCCATTTACCGTCATTCATCAGAATGTGGAAATCGGAAGCGGCACCTGGATTGGCAGCAATGTGACCATCATGGAAGGCGCCAGAATCGGAGAAAATTGTCGCATTTTTCCGGGCGCAGTGATTGCCGGCATTCCTCAGGACCTGAAATTTGAAGGCGAAGAAACTACAGTGAAAATCGGTAACAACACCACCATCCGCGAGTTTGTGACCATCAGCAGAGGAACCAAAGACAGATGGACCACCAAAATTGGTGACAACTGCCTGATCATGGCCTACAGCCATATCGCGCATGACTGCATCGTTGGCAACAACTGCATCATGAGCAACAACACGCAGATGGCAGGGCATGTTACCTTGGGAGATCATGCCATTCTTGCGGGCATGTGCGCTATCCATCAGTTTGTTCAAATTGGCCAGCACGCATTTGTGGCTGGAGGTTCACTGGTCAGCAAAGATGTTCCGCCTTATATCAAAGCAGGTCGTACGCCACTCAGCTATGCCGGTGTGAATTCCGTGGGTTTGAAAAGAAGAGGATTTTCACTCGACAGAATCAATCAGATACTCGACATCTACAGAATCATCTACAACAAGAACATGAACACGTCGCAGGCCCTGAATTATATTGAAGAGGAACTGGCGGCCACCGATGAAAGGGACGAAATCGTAACCTTCATCCGTGAAAGCGGCAGAGGCATCATAAAAAGATATACCAAAGGCAACAACGACGACGAATAATCCATCATGAAGATCACCCTCACACAAACGGGCAAACGCTACAATCGTGAATGGATCTTCCGAGGTTTCGATCATGAATTCAAATCTTCATACAGTTATGCCATTACCGGTCCGAATGGCTCCGGAAAGTCCACCTTATTGCAAGTGATCGCCGGGGCTGTGATGGCCAGCGAAGGCAAGATTGTTTTTACGGATGGCGAAGGCCGGGAGATGGCAGAAGCCGAAGCTTACAAAGAAGTTTCCATTGTGGCTCCATACCTCGAACTGATAGAAGAAATGACCGCAATGGAGTTGCTGCACTTTCACCAACAATTCAAACCACTGTTACTGTCTATTGAAGATTGCCTTCATCAGGTTGGATTGAAAAAAGCTGCACATAAACAGATTCGTTATTTCAGCAGCGGAATGAAACAAAGACTAAAACTCGCACAAGCTTTTTTAAGCCAAACCCAAATATTGCTGCTCGACGAGCCCACTACCAATCTCGATGCATCCGGTATCGAGCTCTATCATCACCTGATGGCACAATTCACCGATAATCGCATCCTGATTGTTTGCAGCAACGACAAGAATGAATATGAAGGCTGTAAGGAAATCATTTCCATAGAAAAATATAAATGACCCAAAGGGGATATGCGCATGAAGCACAATTATGCCTCATGTTACAGTAAAGACTTTTGACTTATCTCCTGCTGGCAATAAGCAAATTGAGATCCGTATACTTCAAATCGAATCTTTCACTGAGATAAAAATTGGTAAGGCTGCCTTTGAAAATATAAATACCGCTGCGCACATTCATGCGGTGCCAGACCAGATTGTCGATACCACCGTCTTCGCCAGTTTCTATCAAAAGGGGCATCAGTACATTACTGATGGCATGTGAAGCGGTTCTGGCGAATCCGCTGGGAATGTTGGGTACGCAGTAATGAATCACTTCGTATTTATTGAAGACTGGATTTTCGTGAGAGGTTACCTTACTGGTTTCGAAGCAGCCTCCATGGTCGATGCTCACATCTACAATTACCGATCCCGGGCGCATATTACTGACCATCTCCTCGGTAACCACAACGGGCGTTCGACCTGCAGCACCACTGAGTGCCCCTATGGCTACATCGCAGGTTTTGAGCTGTTTACTCAGGATCTTGGGTTCCAATACAGAAGTCCAGATGCGCATGCCGATATTGTTCTGCAAACGTTTCAACCGATAAATGCTATTATCAAAAACTTTTACGCTGGCTCCCATGGCGAGGGCGTTTCTGGCGGCATATTCGCCTACTGTGCCGGCTCCAATGATGATCACCTTGGTAGGCGGAATACCACTGATGCCTCCCAAGAGCACTCCTTTGCCATCATTGGCATTGCTCAAATATTGTCCGGCGATAATCATCACTGCACTTCCTGCAATTTCACTCATGCTTCTGACGATGGGATTATGTCCGCTTTCGTCTTTCAGATTTTCAAAGCTGATGGCTGTCACTTTCTTATCCATCATTTTCTCGAGGATGCTTCTGCTAACGATAGCCATGTGTATCGGAGAAATGATGGTGGTATTGGGTTTCAGCAACTCGCAGTCTTCTTCTGTTACCAAAGCACTTTTGACGATGATGTGGCAATTGAAAATCTCTTTTTTATCATAGACAATTCTCGCACCAGCTTCCGAATAATCTTTATCGGTATAATTGGCGCCCTTACCTGCATTGGTTTCCATCACCACCTGATGCCCATTGGCCATCAAGACGCCAACGGCTTCAGGCGTAAGCGCTATTCTGTTTTCATTTAATGAAGTTTCTTTGGGAATACCGATCAGCAAAGACTCGCCTTTCGGTTTGATGTCCAACATCTCTTCTTGCGTTTCTATATTGATGGAGGCATCAACGATTGGTTTTAATGACGACATAAGCAGTGTGAATGATAGATGAAAAAGCCTTTACAAGTTACAACTTTAATTGCAGGATTCTGCGGTCGTGACCTGCCAAAGAAAGAAAACAATGAACAGTACCTTCCGGAAAAAGCGATGCCGCTCTTTCGGGCCATTCCACAAAACAATAATTACCTGAAAAGATACAATCCTCTACGCCCGCCGCTTTAGCTTCCTGCTCGTCCTTTAGACGGTAAAGATCAATATGGAAAATGCTAGCCTTTTGTTGAGTGACATATTCGTTGATGATGGAAAATGTAGGACTGCTCTGCCCTTCTGCAACCCCCAACAGTTTGCAAACTTTGGCTATAAAAGTGGTTTTCCCTGCACCCATCTCACCATGAAAAGCAAAACAGCGGGCATTGCCTGACATATGCAGGAATTCGCGGGCAGCATGATTGATTTCCTCCAGATTGAAACTGATTTCCATGACGCAAAGATATTTTCATTATTAGTAAGGCAGATGCAAATTGAATCAAATAATTTTGCAGAAGGCAAGAAACCCCGCCTGCCCTGCAAACATGAAGAAGACAGATTGGACCGTAGAAGGCATGACCTGCAGCAATTGCGCTCTCAGCATCACCAAGTACCTCCAAAAAGAAGGCATGGAAGAAGTGTCGGTAAATCCCATCGACGGAAAAGTAAGTTTTATCAACCCCTCACAAAAAGAACTGCAGCAAATTGAATCGGGCATCAGCCAGCTTGGTTATACGGTGGTTCATGAAGCAACTACAACAACGCCGAAAAAAAAATTACTGCAAAATAACAAGCAGCGTTTTTTATTCACTTTGCCATTTACCGCCTTGCTGATGTTGCATATGTTTCATCATTGGTTTGACCTGCACTGGTTGAGTCTGCCTTGGGTACAACTGTCGTTATGCCTGCCCGTATTTGCATTGGGCATGCGCTATTTTGGCAAAAGTGCCTGGATGAGTTTACGGAGTGGCATACCGAACATGAACGTGCTGGTAGCCTTAGGTTCTTCCATCTCTTTCTTATACAGCCTGGCCGGTATGTTCTGGCTTCAAAACCACACTTATCTTTTTTTTGAAACCACAGCCTCGATCATCACACTGGTTTTTCTTGGAAATTACCTCGAGGAAGCCGCCATGCAATCGACGAGGAAGTCCTTGAATAAACTGGCGCAATCGCAGCGGGTGATGGCCAACATGATTGCCTTCGACGATCAACACCAGGAGCAGATCTTCCCCCTGGAAAACACACAGTTGAAAACAGGCGATCTGATATTGATCAGAACAGGCGAAACAGTTCCTATCGATTGTAAAATTCTTTGGGGTGATGGTAGTGTGAATGAAGCCATCATTACCGGAGAAAGTTTGCCAATTACAAAGACAAAAAAAGATTTTCTGCTTGGCGGAAGCATACTCGAAAGTGGTACCGTTAAAGCACAAGTAGCTGCCACAGGAAAGGATACTGTGCTATCAGGCATTCTCCGCATGGCGCAAGAAGCTCAAAACGAAAAGCCACCCATGCAAAAGCTGGCCGACCGCATCAGTGCGGTATTTGTTCCGGCTGTGCTGATCATCTCCTTGCTTACATATGGCGTCAATCATTTCGGTTTTGGTGTGGATGGGGTTGAATCTATGATGAGAGCCATCGCGGTACTGGTCATTTCCTGTCCCTGCGCCATGGGATTGGCCACGCCTGCGGCCATATCGGTGGGCATGGGCAGAGCAGCAAAGCACGGCATCATTTTCAGAAACGCAGCTGCTCTTGAGTCTTTTAAGAATATCAGGCAAATCGTGTTTGATAAAACCGGCACTCTCACAACTGGCCGATTTGTGGTACAACAGTACCATACCGACATCAGCGACCAGCAGTTTAAATCCATCGTCTTCTCCCTCGAAAAATATTCCAACCATCCCATTGCAAAAAGCATTGTACTGGAGTGGAAAGACAGCAAGGTGGTCAGATGGAAAAAAGCGGAAGAGATCAAAGGCATGGGTGTAAGAGGCGAAGATGAAGAAGGCAATGTTTATGAAGTAAGAGCAAAAATTCAAAACTCAACAAGTGAAAATGAATCAGTACATAACATACATGTTTATAAAAACGGGGCGTCGTTGGGATGGATAGACATCAAAGATGAAATCAGACCTGAAGCTGCGGATGTGGTGCGTTGGATGAACCAACAACAGATCAAAACGATATTGCTTACCGGCGATCATAAAGACAAGGCAATTCTTGTGGCAAAAGAACTTGGTATCCATGAGGTATTTGCCTCCCATACACCCGAAATGAAACTGAAAAAAATTGAAGCTTTAAACCTGATCAGTCCCACTGCCATGGTAGGCGATGGCATCAATGATGCACCTGCATTGGCAAAAGCCACGCTTGGCATTTCGTTAAGTGAAGCATCGGCGCTTGCCGCTCAACAAGCCGATGTGATATTGATGAACAAAGGACTTAGATACCTGCCAATGGGTTTGGGATTGGGCAAGCACACCTATTTGACCATTCGACAGAATCTTTTCTGGGCCTTTGCTTACAATATTGTAGCTATTCCTGTTGCCGCTTTGGGCTTTCTTACGCCAACTTTCTCCGCATTGGCCATGGGCTTCAGTGATGTGATGTTGGCTGTAATTTCTTTACAGTTGTATATCAAAAAGGTTTATTAATTTGAGTTCTTCCTTTACAAATTGAGTGATGCCCGAACCATATTGAAACAATACTGGGGTTACGACCATTTTCGACCCTTGCAGGAAGACATAGTGAATGCTGTCATCCGCAACGAAGATGTGCTGGCCTTGCTGCCTACGGGCGGCGGCAAATCAATTTGTTTTCAAGTTCCTGCCCTGATGAAACCGGGTGTCTGCCTGGTGGTTTCACCTTTGATTGCGTTGATCAATGACCAGGTGGAAAATCTTAACCAACGAGGAATTTCGGCCATCGCCATTCATTCAGGACTCTCCTATCGCGAAGTAAAAAAAGCAATGGAAGATGCAGCGTCCGGAAGATACAAATTCGTATACCTTTCTCCCGAAAGATTGGAAAGCAGATTGTTTCTAGAATATTTGCCGGCAATGCAAACCACATTGATTGCCATAGATGAGGCACATTGCATATCGCAGTGGGGTTACGATTTCAGGCCTTCCTACTTAAAGATTGCTGCGCTACGCCAACAACTTCCCGGTGTTGCCATCATTGCCCTCACCGCATCAGCCACCAAAGAAGTGCAAGATGACATTTGTGAGAAATTATCTTTTCAAAAAAAACATCAGAGGTTTCAGCAATCATTTGAACGACCCAACATCGCATATCATGTGATGACGCCGGAATCTAAAGCCATAACACTGATTGAACTATTGAAAAAGAATTCAGGTTCAGCCATTGTGTACGCCAAAAGCCGACGTCAAACCGAAGAAACGGCGGCCCTTTTGAAAATGCATGGCTTCAGTGCCGATTTTTACCATGCCGGTTTGAAAAAAGAAGAACGAAATAAAAAGCAGGAAGACTGGATACGAAATAAAATCAGCATCATTGTTTGCACCAACGCATTCGGCATGGGCATCGACAAGCCAGATGTGAGATGTGTGGTCCACTTCAGCATACCCGAAAGTCTGGAGAATTATTACCAGGAGGCAGGAAGAGCAGGAAGAGACGGAAAATCTTCGAATGTAGTACTGCTTTTCGACCAGCGTGAAGCCGATGATTTATATCAAACCAATACTTTACGGTATCCCGAACCTGAAATACTGAAACAAATCTATGCAGCGCTGATGAATCATCTTCAGGTGCCTGCAGGCGCAGGTGAGGGTCAGACATTCGACTTTGATATCAGCACATTTGCAAACGCATTCAAGCTGCACCCTGTTCAAACCAATTATGTGCTGCAAACACTGTCGCAGGAAGGATTGCTTTATTTGACAGAGTCGGCATACAAACCATCTCAACTATCCTTCACCTGCTCTAAAGAGGAAATGAGAACGGTGGAAAATAATTACTCCGGCACAGTAGAAATGATCAGGGCGCTACTTAGGAATTACGAAGGAATTTTCAACTACCCTACATCGATATTTGAACGACAGCTGGCAGGCATATTAAGAATCACAACTGAACAAGTAAGCAAACAGCTGATTTTTTTACATCAAATAGGCATTGTTCAATATAAACCACAAAGCGAAAAGCCTCAGCTCACTTTGCTGCGCAACAGGATGTACCGCGACGATTATCGATTTAATATGGCATCCATCAGAAAAAGAAAAGAAAAACATTTGGAAAGAATCAAGGCGATGATTCATTATGCCACAGACAAAAGTTTATGCAGAAGTATGATGATAGCGAATTATTTCAATGATGCCGATGCAAAACCCTGCGAAATTTGCGACAATTGTGCTACAAACACCACAAAGAAAATTTCCAAACAACAATTTGAAGCGATAAGTCAAATCATAAATAAATTGGCCTCTTTAAAACCTGTAAGCTTTGAGGAAATCAGAGAGAAGACAATTGATCTCGAAATACATCAAGTTAAACAGGTGCTGAAGTATATGCAAGATGAGCTATTGATTCTGATAGACAGCGAAGGAAGATACAGTTGCAAGAAGTAAAAGTAATGCTACCCCAATGGTAACTTATAAAAAATAAAAAGGGACCAAGATAGATATCTAGTCCCGCTTTAAAATCCAATATCCTATGAAAAACCGAAACGAAGATAGATAGCAATTGTCTTTATTCCAATTTTTTTTTCGGATAATATTTTTATAGCCGATAATTTTTTAATGACCATTAATGAACAGATTGATAAAGAACAGATTGAAGTGATAAAAAGTCTACTAGTGGCTGGCAATCACACGATCTTCTTTTATTTTTTTTGAATTACTTTTTCAAAATTATAACCATACAATCTTCCGTGAATCTCAAAACAAAATCAACAGGATAATCAATGTGTGCAGCTTAACTTTGCAATTGTGAAAGCAATACATCTCATTGTAATTATTATCCTTTCCATTGCGATCTTAAGCGCTTCCGTCATGCCATTAAATGACCCAAAAATCAGCAAGGCAAATTTAGGAGAAATGCTGTTTCACGAAAAGCTGCTTTCTTTGGACTCTTCCATCAGCTGCGCCAGTTGTCATCAACCCGAATTTGCATTTGCCGACACAATGGCATTTAGCAAGGGCATTGGCGGCAAGCCCACAGCCAGAAATACGCCCTCTGTATTAAACATGAAAAACAGGCCTTACTTTTTTATAGATGGACGAGCTGCGTCACTTGAAGAACAAGCCTTGATGCCGATCTCAAATCCAGATGAAATGGGATTGCCCATTTCTACAGCCATCAACCGGTTAAATAAAAATCAACTTTACCGTGATTATTTTCAGGACGTCTTTCATGAAGCCCCTAATGAAAATAATCTGGGAGCCGCTTTTGCTGCTTTCGAAAAAACGCTGGAAACGGTCAACAGTAAATTCGATGATTGGAGCAACAACACAGGTCATCTTTCCGCGACAGAAGAAAGAGGTAGAAAATTATTCATCGGCGATAAAGCCAAATGTTTTGACTGCCATTTCATGGAAGATTTTACAGATGATGGATTTAAGAACATCGGCTTGTTTGACGGAAGACAATTGAATGACAGCGGAAGAATGAAAATCAGCAAAAACATCAATGACCTGGGGAAATTCAAAACTCCGGGACTCAGAAATATTGCAGTAACGGCTCCTTACATGCACAATGGCATGTTCAGCACGCTTGAGCAAGTGATTGATTATTACAATAACCCGCGTCGATTCGTGCCTCATGCTGTGAATATCGACAGTTCATTACAAAAGCCTTTAGGACTCACCGATTCGGAAAAGAAAGACCTTGTGGCATTCCTTAAAACCCTTACCGACAAAAGATTTGAACGCCATAAGAGATGACGCCTACTCAACAACAGTTCACTTGCTAAATGGCATAAAATAATTGCTGGCTTTTTGATTCTTTTATTACTGAATTTTAAATCATCATTTCCCTTTAACAAAAAATTATTCTGATTTTTCGTGAATTAATAAATCATTGATATAATTTGGAGTTAACAAAAACGAATTGCCATGGAAACAGTAAAACCAAAAATCTTGCTTTGCGAAGATGACTCCAACCTCGGAATGGTATTGAAAAACTATCTTGAATTGAACGATTACGATGTTACACTGGAGAGAGACGGCCGCTTAGGACTGGCTGCTTTTCAAAGAGAAAAGTTCGATATCTGTCTCCTGGATGTAATGATGCCCAACATGGATGGCTTCACCGTAGCCGAGGAAATCAGAGATGTCAATCCCGATGTGCCACTTTTCTTCCTGAGTGCTAAAACCATGAAAGACGACATTATTCAAGGTTATAAATTAGGCGCGGATGATTATATCACCAAGCCGTTCGATAGCGAGGTGTTACTCCATAAAATCAAAGCCATCATCAAGCGCAATGAGGAGGTACATCGCGAAGAAGCCAACGCCGAGTTCGATTTGGGTAATTATCATTTCAATCCCCGCTTACGCGAACTGACCTTTGCCGGTAAAACCGTCACCTTATCTCCCAAAGAAAATGAATTGTTGAAAATGCTTGCTGAATATAAAAACGATTTGCTGCCACGTGAAGCCGCTTTAAAAAGAATCTGGGGCAGCGACACCTACTTTAATGGTCGCAGCATGGATGTATATATCGCCAAACTTCGTAAATACCTGAAAGAAGATGAGCATCTGGAAATTGTAAACATCCATGGAAATGGTTTCAGACTAGTAGAGCGAGTGGCTTAATCTTAAGTTTCTTAACCCCCAAATAAATCCCTCTGAGTGCCGCCTTTGTGCGGCACTTTTCCTAAGTGCCTGTAGGCTTTTTCCGTAGCCTCCCTTCCTCTTGGTGTTCGCATGATGAATCCCTCCTGAATCAGAAATGGCTCATATACTTCTTCCAGCGTTCCGGGCTCTTCCCCAACTGCTGTAGCGATAGTGGTAATACCCACTGGCCCTCCCTTGAATTTTTCAATGATGGCACCCAAAATACGATTATCCATTTCGTCAAGGCCATGTTCATCCACATTCAAAGCCTTGAGCGAATGCTTGGTGATATTCATATCAATTACACCATTACCCAAAACTTGGGCAAAATCTCTGACCCTTCGCAGTAGCCCATTGGCAATTCTTGGTGTGCCTCTGCTTCTTCTTGCAATTTCAGATGCCGCATCACTTGTGATTTTTGAATTGAGTATACCGGCGCTTCTGAGAAGAATGTTTTTCAATGTTTCAGCATCGTAATATTCCAGTCGTGATTTGATGCCGAATCTCGACAACAAAGGAGCTGTAAGTAAACCACTGCGAGTGGTGGCGCCAATAAGTGTGAAAGGATTAAGATTCAACTGTACGCTTCTGGCATTAGGTCCGCTGTCAATCATGATATCGATGCGAAAATCTTCCATCGCCGCATAGAGATATTCTTCAACTACCGTACTAAGCCGATGAATTTCATCGATGAACAATACATCATTAGGTTCTAGATTGGTGAGTAATCCGGCGAGGTCGCCCGGCTTTTCAATGACAGGTCCAGAGGTTTCCTTGATGCTCACCCCCATTTCGTTGGCAACAATCCTCGACAAAGTGGTTTTGCCCAATCCGGGCGGGCCATGAAAAAGAATATGATCTAATGCTTCGCCCCTCATTTTGGAGGCTTTGATAAAAACGGTGATATTGTCGATGATCTGTTGCTGGCCACTGAATTCTGCGATATAACCCGGCCTTATGTTGTTTTCAAATTCCTTGTCTGCCGACTGCAGATTTTCCTTATTGTTGTTGAGATGAGGGTTGGACATTAAAGAGGTTTAATACGTGTAAGATAGAGAGTATTGAGAAAAAGCCCATTAAAAAGATGAAACGTTGGTCGCACCGGAATGAACGGCAGCCGCCATCTCTTTAATCAGGGAAGCATCTTTTTCTATCGCATTGCCCACTACAATCACATCAGCGCCCGCTTTCACATTGAGGTAAGCCTTTTCGGGGGAAGTGATGCCACCGCCTACGATCAACGGAACGCTTATACAAGAGGCTACTTTACGGATCATGGATTCTGATACTGGTCTTTTGGCTCCGCTTCCGGCATCCATGTATATCAACTTCATACCCAGCATTTCTCCTGCCATTGCTGTACACATGGCAATATCATTCTTGTCTGAAGGCAATGGACTGGCATTGCTGATGTAAGACACTGTGGTAGGAGCACCTCCGTCTACGACCATATAACCTGTGGACATGATTTCCAAGCCGCTTTGTTTTACAAAAGGCGCAGATACCACATGTTGACCAATTAACAGCTCGGGATTTCTTCCACTGATTAATGAAAGATACAAGAGCGCGTCGGCGTATTTTGAAATTTGAGAGGGAGACCCCGGAAATAAAATCACCGGAATATTGGTGTGTTGCTTTATCAGTTGCACGCAATCATCAAGGTATGAGGATACCACCAAACTACCCCCTACGAAAAGATAATCTACACCGGCATCTATGACCAATGGAATCAATTCCTCCATTGACTGATCATCCACTTTGTCGGGGTCTATCAGCACAGCGAATGATTTACACTGGCGATGTTTTCTTTCAACGAGGGACTGATAAATATTGTTATTTAAGCCGGTATTGACCATGAGATGCAAAAATGTACAATTTTTTTCGGTTAAGAAAATATTTAACCCCCGGAAAACAGCCCGATTTTCCTTTTAGGGCCTTTTATTGGTAATTTTGGTATGATGGCAGACGTTTCCCATGAAATAAAATTCAAAACAGCCCGAAGCGGAGGAAAGGGCGGACAAAATGTAAACAAGGTAGAAACCATGGTGGAAGGTTATTGGCATGTGCAACACTCGAAACTTTTTACATCAGAAGAAAAAGAACGCATTGAAAAGAAACTTGTCAACAAAATAAACCAGGAAGGTTTTTTAATCGCCAAAAGTCAGGTAGCCCGTACGCAACTCTCAAATAAACAGGACGTGATGCAAAAGATGAATACCTGGATCACCAAGGCCTTGATCATCCCCAAAAAAAGAAAAACGACTAAACCAACCAAAGCGGCCAAAGAAAAAAGATTGGAGACAAAAAAAATTGAAGGCCAAAAAAAGGAAGGCCGGAAAAAGATTTCTTTTCATAATTGATTTCAACCGTTGAAAACCAGATTCATCATATCTTTTTTTTGCTTATTCACATTGGGTTTGATTGTGGAAGGATTCAATCCGCCAGCGTCTGTAAAACCCCAGCCCATTCCTTTTTTATACCCTAAAAGCTGGCCTGCGCCAAAACCTATTTTCAAATACAATAAACTCACTGAAGAAGGTTTTCAGCTGGGAAAAAAATTGTTTTACGATGGTCAACTCAGCAGCGATGGAGAGGTAAGTTGCGCCAATTGTCATCAACAATTTGCAGCATTTTCCAATTACGACCATGCGCTGAGTCATGGAGTCAACAATAGCTTTAGTCAAAGGAATGCTCCGGCGTTGGTGAATGTTGCGTGGATGCCTTACCTGCATTGGGATGGCGCCATCAACCATATTGAATTACAACCCCTGGCGCCCATTACCGCACCCAATGAAATGGGTTCTTCACTGGCTGATGCTTTGTTGCGATTAAGAAAAGACAAATCCTATCCGCCTCTTTTCAAGGCGGCATTTGGTGATACAGTCATCAACAGCCAGCGTATGCTGAAAGCCTTATCGCAATTTGTAGGATCCCTTGTTTCCTGCAACAGCAAATACGATAAAGTGATAATCGGCAAAACGCAGTTTACAAGTGCTGAAGCCAAAGGCTATCAATTGTTCAGGGATAATTGCTCCGGCTGCCACCAAGAACCCTTGTTCACCGACAACAGCTTTCGCAACAACGGTCAGTCACTTAACCGTTTCAATGATCTCGGCCTTATGCAAATCAGTCAGCTGCAAACAGACTCCTTGAAATTCAAAGTACCCACACTCAGAAACATTCAAGTGTCAGCTCCATATATGCATGACGGTCACGTTGCAACACTTGGCGCAGCCATTGAACATTATAATAACGGAATCGATACCTCGAGAAACGATATCGACCCTTTGTTAAAAAAGAAATTCAACTTTTCTACCGCTGAAAAATCGGCTTTGATTCAATTTTTATACACCCTTACCGACAGCAGTTTTCTGCGCAATCCCAGGTTCGGTCAGGGTAACCCCAAATTGCTGAAGAAACATCAGTAATCCCTTATGGCGATTTGAAATTTAGCAAGTAAATTACACGCAAACTGAAAATAATTTGAGCGGTATCAAGAAACTCGCCGGACAAACTATCTGGTACGGCGTACCCACAATTGCCTATCGTTTTTTGGGCTATCTGATGAATATGGCACTGCCTTTTTTCATCGACATGCCAGAAGAAACAGCCGATCTGGTACAGATTTATGCCATGATTCCTTTTTTGAACGCGGTATATGCTTATGGTATGGAAACCGCCTATTTCCGATATTCTCAAACTAATGACAGAAAAGAGCTTTACAGCACATTATCGCTTTCACTGATCACCAGCACCGCACTATTCAGTGTCATCATGTGGTTCTGCAGAGACAGTATTGTACATGTGGCACATCTCAATGAACACCCCGAATATGTATTGTGGATGATTGGCATTCTCGCCGTTGACAACCTCAATACATTACCTTTCGCCAAATTGCGTCAAGAAAACAGACCACGCATGTATGCTTTTGCAAGAGTGGCGGCCATCTTCACCAATATCGGTACAGTGATTCTTTTTCTGGGCATCATTCCTCATTACCTGAAAACTCATCCCGACAGCTTCCTTGCAAGATATTACAATCCTAAATTGGGAATTGGCTACTATCTGGTAGGAAACATCATTGAGAATTTTGTTACGCTTATCATTCTGCAAAAGGAAATCCGGCAAATCAAATTGAAGTTCAATTTCAAGTTGTGGAAAGAAGTGATTGGATATAGCGCCCCATTGATCATAGTTGGTTTGGGTGGAATGGTGAATGATGTGCTCAGTCGTTTGATCTACCGTCATGTGGTTGACCTGCCCGAAGTGCTGGCCAACAGAGAGGCCGGTATTTTCGCCAATATCTTCAGGCTGGCTTTGCTCACCACTATTATGATCCAGGCTTTCAGAATGGCAGCAGAACCCTTCTTTTTCAATCAGAGCAAAAGTGAAAATGCACAGAAGATTTATTCCAGGGTGATGAAATTTTTTGTGATCACCTGCTGCTTCATGTTTCTATTTATTGGGCTGTTTCTCGATGTATTTAAATGGTTCTTCCTCACATTCGCCAACAAGAACTGGGTAGAGGGATTCAGAGCGATTCCGATACTGGCACTAGGCAATATTTTTCTGGGTGTTTATTACAATCTGAGCATCTGGTATAAACTCACCAACAAGAATAAGATAGGTGCCATCATCACCATTGCGGGCGCGTTGTTTACCATCGCACTGAACATCTGGCTCATACCACATCTGCATTATTACGGGGCAGCCATCGCCACGTTTGCCTGTTACTTTTTCATGATGATCAGCAGCTATAAGCTGGGACAAAAATATTACCCAGTACCCTATGCAGTTAAGAAATTGACAGCTTATATTTTGCTGGTGGTGCTGATCTATCTCGGTCATTGGGGACTCACAAGTTTGCTGCCCGATCAGCTTTGGTTCTCCATAAGCACAGCTTTGTTATTACTATTACTTTTTGCACGTTTTGTGGGCAAGATTGAAAAGAAAGAATTGATCGGATTGCCGATCATAGGAAAGATGTACAGGAATAAATAAAAAGGGCCGGATAGACATCCAGCCCTGCTTTAAAATCCAATATCCTATGAAAAACCGAAGTAAAGATACCCGCAGTTTTTTATTATCTGAGGTTCTTCAATGTCTTATTTGATATGTGTGATGGAATAGTTGATACTCGTGTAAGATCAACCATTCCGGTCACTACATGTTTCTTCTGTATTGTCCTCCCACTTCATACAAGGCACCAGTAATTTCACCGAGTGTACAATATTTAACGGTTTCCATCAATGCTTCAAAGAGATTGCCATTTTGAATGGCCACTTCTTGCAGATGCTTCAACATGGCAGGCGCCTTATGGCTGTTTCTTTTTTTGAAAGCATTCAAGGCATTGATTTGTGCCTGCTTTTCTTCTGTAGTGGAACGAATTACTTCGGTAGGCAAAATTGTTGGCGAGCCTTTTTTGCTCAGGAAGGTGTTGACCCCTACAATGGGATATTCGCCTGTATGTTTGAGTGTTTCGTAGTGTAGACTTTCCTCCTGAATTTTATTGCGCTGGTACATTCTTTCCATGGCTCCCAGCACACCACCTCTTTCGGTGATTCTTCTGAACTCATTCATCACCGCTTCCTCTACCAGGTCGGTCATTTCTTCAATAAGAAATGCGCCCTGGTTGGGATTTTCATTTTTGGCCGTACCCAACTCACGATTGATGATCAGCTGTATGGCCATGGCCCTTCTCACACTCTCTTCTGTGGGAGTGGTAATCGCTTCATCGTAAGCGTTAGTATGTAAGGAATTGCAATTGTCGTATATCGCGTATAAAGCCTGCAAGGTGGTGCGGATATCGTTGAAATCAATTTCCTGGGCATGTAGACTTCTGCCACTTGTTTGTATATGGTATTTGAGTTTCTGGCTTCTGCTGTTGGCCTTATATTTGTTCTTCATCGACTTGGCCCATATTCTTCTGGCCACACGACCAATGACGCTATATTCGGGATCCATGCCATTACTGAAAAAGAAAGACAAATTGGGAGCGAAGTCGTTGATGTTCATACCGCGACTCAGATAGTACTCTACATATGTGAAGCCATTGGCCAATGTAAAGGCCAATTGAGTGATAGGGTTGGCACCGGCTTCCGCAATATGATAGCCACTGATGCTCACACTGTAAAAGTTCTGAACGTTATGGTCTATGAAATACTGTTGCACATCACCCATCAGCTTCAAAGCAAACTCTGTAGAAAATATGCAGGTGTTTTGTGCCTGGTCTTCCTTCAGAATATCCGCCTGTACTGTTCCTCTTACTGTTGAAAGCGCATTGGCTTTGATATTTTCATACACCTCAGCCGGCAACACATCGGCTCCGCTCAATCCCAGCAAGCGCAGGCCTAAACCATCATTTCCATTGGGTAGCGTACCCTGCAACAATCCTTTCACAGGCAACACAACCTGCCCATCTACACCAATATATTTTGGCAAAGTGGCGATATCATATTTTGATTCTATCAGCTCATTGACCGCATCTCGCAATCCGTTTTCGAGGATGTATTTTTCGCATTGCTGGTCGATGGCCGCATTCATGAAAAAAGCCAACACAACGGGAGCGGGTCCGTTGATGGTCATGCTCACCGAAGTTTTAGGGTCGCAAAGGTCAAAGCCACTGTAAAGTTTCTTGGCATCGTCAACAGTAGCGATGCTTACGCCGCTGTTGCCGATCTTTCCATAAATATCCGGACGTAAAGCTGGGTCTTCGCCATAAAGGGTCACACTGTCAAAGGCGGTACTGAGGCGTTTCGCCGGTTGTCCCACGCTTACATAATGGAATCTTTTATTGGTACGTTCCGGACCACCTTCACCTGCAAACATACGGGTAGGATCTTCGCCTTCTCTTTTCAGAGGAAATACGCCTGCTGTATAAGGAAATTCGCCGGGGACATTTTCCTGCAACTGCCATTTCAGCAAGTCGCCCCAGTCTTTGTATTTAGGAAGATACACTTTTGATACAGCAGTGCCTGCCAGCGTTTTGTAGATCAATGGTTGTTTGATCACTTTGTCCCTCACCTGAAATTCGTAAAATTCTCCACTGTAACGTTTAACTGTAGACGACCACTCATCAATCAGTTTCTTGTTGGATGGATCAATTTTTGCCGCCACATCATCTGCAGCTTTCTTGAGTGTTTCTTTTACCTCACCCGATGCATCTTTCAAACCTTCGATGACTCCTTTCAGCTGATATAGCTGTGTGGCCAGTGTTGCCTGTGCCTCCACCTGTTCGTCATACGCCTTGATGGCCTCAGCGATTTCAGCAAGATACCTTACTCTCCCCGGAGGGATGATGGTGGATGTTGACGATGAGGCTTTGGGCACATTGGGCATGGTGGGATCTTCCGAAAAGACTACACCGGTCTTCTGTGCTATTTTTTGCATGATCTGGGCAAATAGTTCATTTACACCCGAATCATTGAACTGAGCGGCGATGGTTCCCACGATGGGTAAATCCTGATCTTTAGCTTCCCAAAGGCCGTGATTTCTTTTGTACTGTTTGCGCACGTCATGCAAGGCGTCGAGTGCGCCTGCCTTATCGAATTTATTGAGACAAATCACATCCGCATAATCCAGCATGTTGATTTTTTCAAGTTGAGAAGGTGCGCCGTATTCTGGTGTCATCACATACATACTCACATCGCAATACTCCAAAATGGATGCATCGCTTTGCCCAACACCTGCACTTTCGAAGATGACAAAATCATAGTCTGCTTCTTTGCAGATATCTATCGCCTCTTGTACATATTTGCTCAAGGCCTTGTCACTTTCGCGGGTGGCCAAACTGCGCATGTAGGCCCTTGGAGAAGAAATGGCGTTCATGCGGATGCGGTCGCCCAACAAGGCGCCGCCCGTTTTTTTCTTGGAGGGATCAACCGATATGACGGCGATTGTGCTGGTTTTAAAACTACTTAGATACCTTCTTACAATCTCATCCGTAACGGATGATTTTCCGGCACCGCCTGTACCGGTGATGCCCAGGACTGGAATATTTTTCGATTTGATTTTCTCTTGATCAATGCCATTAAATGCTCCATTTTCGGCCAATGTTATTCTTCTGGCAACAACGCGAACGTCATGCATTTCACCCAAAGTCATGGGTGATAAAGATTCATTCAATGGAGCTAATGGAAAATCACATTGGCGGATGACATCCTCAATCATTCCTTCCAACCCCATGTTTCTTCCGTCGTCGGGCGAATAGATGCGGGTGATGCCATAATCGTGCAATTCTTTGATCTCATCGGGCAAAATAGTACCGCCACCACCACCAAATATTTTGATATGACCACAACCATTTTGGTCCAGCAAGTCTTTCATGTATTTAAAAAACTCCACATGTCCGCCCTGATAGCTGGTGATGGCGATGCCCTGCACATCTTCTTCAATGGCACATTCCACGATTTCTGCAACACTTCTGTTATGGCCGAGATGGATGATTTCAGCTCCTTTGCTCTGTAAAATCCTGCGCATGATATTGATGGCCGCATCGTGACCATCGAAAAGAGAGGCAGCGGTAACAATTCTTACTTTCTGCTGCGTGGCAAAACTCATAACGTTATTGTTTTTGTTGGTACTGAAACCGCCAAAATGGATTGACAGGTCTCATTGTGTCCCGATGGGAAACATAAGTAGTTCTTCTCGCCGCAAAAATAGTGAGAATACAGTGCAAAAAAGAAAAAAACAGCATTACGAACCCATGCTGAAAGTGAGAGTGGCAAAATCGTAAATGCTCAACTCCTCGGCTCTTTTATTGAAGATTTCCGCTTTCAGCGCTTCGGCTGTGAACAATGGCTTTAAAGCATTTCGAAGCGTTTTTCGTCTTTGGTTGAAGGCCGTCTTTACCAATAACCAATAGGCCTTCTCCGATTTGAAAGGCAATGGTTCTTTTCTCCTGGTCAGCCGAACGACACCGCTCATCACCTGAGGAGGGGGATTGAAGCAAGCAGGATCCACATCAAAAAGATATTCTACATCATAATAAGCCTGAACCAATGCGCTCAATACGCCATATACCTTTGAACCTGATGCCGAAGCCGCTCTTTCGGCCACTTCTTTCTGAAACATGCCGATCACTTCTGGCACTTGTTCTTTCCAGTCGAGTATTTTAAAGAGTATTTGTGTTGAAATGTTGTAAGGAAAATTGCCAATCACAGTAAATGTATCTAGAAACGGAGGCTTGATATCCAGAAAACTTGCCGATATGATTTTATCCTGCAAAACCGGATACTTTTTTTTGAGATAAATTATTTTTTCCTCATCCAGCTCCACTGCTTTGAAATCAACTTCGGTCAATTGAATCAGTTCTTTGGTAAGGGCGCCTGCACCGGGCCCCACTTCAAGCAAGCGCTGAAAAGGATGCATTTTCAAAGCTTCGACAATCCGCTGAATAATGGTTTCATCTTTGAGAAAATGTTGTCCGAGCGATTTTTTCAGCGTATACATGTACCAAAGGTAATCAATTGGATGTTCTATAGAAATCAGGAAACAATTAAACCCTTTATCATAGCGTCAATATTCGTACTTTTACCGTTCAAAATAAGTTTCCATGAGTGTGCACACAGAACATAAACCAGTGATCGGATTCAGTTGCGGAGATGTAAACGGCATCGGCATCGAACTAATCCTAAAAGTGCTGAACGATAGCAGAATACTTGAAATTTGCACCCCGGTTGTATTTGCCAATAATAAAGCCTTGAATTTTTACAGAAAGAGCCTTCTGGATATCAACATCAACTTTCTCATCACCAAAGACCTTTCCAAAATCAGCCACAAACAAATGAATCTGTTCAGTTGCTGGGAGGAAGAAATAGAAATCACACCGGGCGTGATGAACGACCTGGGTGGAAAATATGCTGTCATCAGCCTAAGCGCCGCTGCAGAAGCACTCAAAGCGGGCAAAATCGATGGTTTGGTCACCGCACCTATTCATAAAAAGAACATTCAAAATTCAAATTTCAAATACACGGGCCATACCCCATACCTGAAAACCCTTTTCGGTGTTCCGGATGTAGTGATGTTGATGACTGCCGAAAACATGAAAATTGGTCTTTTGACTGAACATCTTCCGGTGAAAGATGTAGCTGCCTATATTACCAAAGAAAAAATCATGCTCAAACTTCAGCTGATGCACCAATCGCTGCGTAAAGATTTTGGCGTGAGTAAACCTAAAATCGCTGTATTGGGGCTCAATCCCCATGCCGGCGACGAAGGGCTGATTGGTAAAGAAGAAATCGATACCATCAAACCGGCCATTAAAGACGCACGTCAGAAAGATATGCTTTGTTTTGGTCCTTACTCATCAGATGCATTTTTTGCAAGAGGACAATACGAACAATTCGATGCAGTGCTGGCATTGTACCACGATCAAGGTTTGATTCCTTTCAAATCGTTGTCGTTGGGAGAGGGCATCAACTATACCGCAGGCCTCAAAGGTGTGCGTACCTCACCCGACCATGGAACAGCATTCGACATCGCAGGAAAAGGAATAGCCGACGAAACTTCAATGCGACAGGCTTTATTTACCTGCATCGACATTATCAACAACCGGTTAGAATACGAAGCACAAAGAGCCAATCCCATGCGCAAGATGAGCCGTTCGGTTGTAGCCAATGCCGTAGATGAAAAAATCAGTGAAGATTAATTGGCTCGCCGGTTATTTGAAGAATTTTTCCTCAACACCTTTATTGACCACATATTGACTGAAAGTCAGTTCGGCCTGCCCTTTAGATTTATCCACCCCAGCTTGTGCTGCTGATTTGGCTGTTCCGTCATCAAAATCGAAAGTGATGCCTTTAGGCAGTTTGTAATCTTTGGTATTGAAGATGAAAACAATCTTGTCGGGTAATCCCCAGTTGACATATTTGCCATAGCTCATTTCCAGTTCAAATGTGCCATTTTGTTTGGTGGTGGTCCTTGATTTAAGGATTAGCTTTTCCACAGGGTCGATATATACGGTAGACAATATGATTTCATTCTTGTCGTCGAGGGGTAAAAGTTTTACCAAACGTACCATCTTACCGGCTATCCTATCTGTACCCGCATCAATGACTGTAAATGTTTTATCCGCAATTAATTTATTGATATTGAGGTTAACTGCGCCTTTGGGCACAAAAGATAGTCCATTGGATGTTTTGATGCTCAGCTTGTCGGGAGCTTTATAATACATGGTCATCGGCTCAGCGGGAATTTTCAAAAAACTGACACTTGTTTTCATGGTACCTGTTGCCTGATAATCTTTAATCAGTGCCATTTTTTTTCGCACTTCACTCATCAGCTTATCTATCGTTTGTGCATGAGCGTAAGCAATAATCATATTGAGGAAGAAAATGAGACTAATTGATTTCTTGAGCATGAATTTTATTTTTAGTGGGGCGTTTTGATAGGATGGAAATGTAATTAGGATAAAATATCTTTTCTTTTGAAAACAACAATGGCGATGCCTAGGAAGACAATTATATGTGCGATGAGAATATTGAGGCTATTGCGGATGGATTCCCAGTTTTCGAGGCTGCCCTTCAGCGGCTGACCATCGGCATTCGTACCGATGTAAAAGAATCCTTTCCATCCCACCAGATAAGATGTAAACAGCCAGGGCTTTACGTTACGGTCGATTACCGGCACATTGATATTAGAGACGATAGTGAAAAAGATAACGATACATACTGTGGCCACAATGGGGCCGATTGAATTTTCGGCGAAAACCGAAAGCAAGATCGACAAGGCAGCAATTACCGTCAAAGCCACGGCCGCGTATAGAAAGGCGGCGATATAACGCCATAAGATATCATCGGCAGTGATTTGCAATATCTGCGACTCGTCTCCTTTCACTCTGAAAATGAGCATGTCGTTAGTCCCAAAAATGAGCATGCTTAAGAAAAGAGCCATGAAGGCCATCCATAACAACAAGATGATGGTAAAAATAAAAGAAGCCAGGAATTTGACCATCAACACTTGTGTTCTACTGATGGGCTTACATAACATCAGACGTAAGGTTCCCATGTTGGCTTCGCCCGAAATGGCATCACCCGCCACTAATGCCACTAAAATTGGCACTTGCACCAGCAAGGTGTTCAATATGATATAACACATAAAATAGCCATTGATGGCTTTGTTTCTGTCGATTTCAAAGTTGTCCTGAACATTTTGCAACATCAGGTTCATGTAGCTTTGTCCATCTGCTTTAAATGCCACCTGAAAAATAAGCACAATAGCGGCAATGGCAGCAAATGCGATATAAGTGCGTGGCCGCCTGGAAATTTTATAGAGCTCAATTTGTAGCAGACTCCACATAAGCTTAAAGATTTTGTGTCAGCTTCAGGAAATAATCTTCCAAAGAATGACGATGCTGTAATGATAGGATATCAATTTGACTGGCTGTGAGAAACCGGACCAGTTCCGGAATCAGTTTTTTATTCATAGTTAGACCAATGCCTTCGGCATCCTGACTTTCCATGTACACACTCCATTGCGAAGCAGACAATACCTTCATGGCGATAAGGTCATTGCCGGTAGTCAAACGCACACTGGTCTGCTCTGGATTCAACAATTGACTCACTTCACCTTCCACCATTTTCTTTCCTTTATGAATGATGATCATTCTGTTGGCCATCAATTCAATCTCACTCAAAAGGTGCGAAGACACCAACACGGTTTTGCCGGCCTCTTTGCTGAGGCTTACAATCAACTCTCTGATGTCAGCGATGCCCTGTGGATCCATGCCATTGGTAGGCTCATCCAAAATGATAAGCTCGGGGTCGTGCACCAGTGCGATGGCCAAACCGAGTCTTTGTTTCATGCCCTGACTGAAAGTTTTCACTTTGCTATCAGCCCTGTCGGCAAGCCCCACCCTTTCCAGCTGATTGATTAATGCCTGCTTGGATAAGTGAAGTCCGCTCATTTTGGCAAAAAGCTTCAGATTGTCTAATGCAGATAAATATTTGTAGAGATCAGGCCTTTCAATCATCGCACCTACTTTAGATAGTATCTCTTTTCTGTTGTCTGTAAGATTTTTTCCGGCGATCTCAATGATACCTGAAGATGGATGAATCAATGATAGCAGCATCCTGATGGTGGTCGATTTTCCGGCCCCGTTTTGCCCCAAAAATCCATAGACATCGCCGGGATTTACGGAAAAAGACAAATCGTTCACCGCTGTGAAGTCTCCGAATGTTTTATGTAAATGCTCAACCTTTATCATGTGTCTATACAATAACATCCATCAGGTCATAATGTTCTTTAAGCCAACAAATCATTGATGGTCGACTGAAATTCATGCAAAGCCTGAATACCCTTTTCGCTGATGCTGCAACTGGTAAACGGATAATTTTCCTTGAAAGATTTTGTCACCTCTAAAAAGCCGGCTTCTTTCAGTTTTCTGACCTGAATACTTAAATTTCCGGGCGCAATTTTCAACTCGCTTTGCAATTGTGTAAAAGGAGCTGTTTTGTTCTTTTTTAGCCAAGCCATGATTGACAACCTTACCGATGACAACAAAACAGGATCAACAAACATTTCCTTACTCATGGTATATTAATTTAATAACCCGGTCCCGAAACTTGAAAATATGTTACCGAAATTGAACATTATTTATTTCTTACCGATTAAAAATCAGTTAGTTCAACCTAATGAAAGGTAAAAATGCCAATTAATTCACCATCAAGCTTAGGAATGCTAAACTACTTATTATTATTTATCTTATTTACATTATAAACTAAATTATTTTCTTAAGCTAAATGAGCCTTATGTCGTGTTTTCTTTTACTTTTTTATGAAAATATTGAACTCAAATAAATGATTTAATAACTTTTATACATTATAATTTTTATTAACTAACAGGACGCCTACCCGAATAAACTTATTCACATTTTTTAAATTTTATTTTTTTTTGTGGGGGCAATTTGTAATTTAGCAATAGAATTTAATGGGTTAGTAAGTACAAAGGGTTGGCAGAAATGCTGACCCTTTTACTTTTTGTTGATGTCTCATCTTCAATAAAAATTTTAAAACAACTTTGCTGCATTGAATTATTTTTTAACATTGTTGATCTTCTCTTCTAAATAAAATTCAGTTTTTTTTCTTTCGTCTTTTTGAGATTACTTTTACTTCATGAGTAAAACGAAGACCGGATTTTTTTGTCAGCAATGCGGATATGAAAGTGCCAAATGGTTGGGCAAGTGTCCATCCTGCAATCAATGGAACAGTTTTGTAGAAGAACTGATTGTAAAAGGCAATGACAAAAACAATAAAGAGGACTGGAAGGAATTAAAAACACAAAGCGGCAATAAAACGATTTCGATTCAGGATGTGTTAAGCGCAGAAGAAAAAAGAATTGTAACCGCAGATCAAGAGATGAACCGTGTGCTGGGTGGCGGCATCGTATTAGGCAGTATCGTTTTAGTGGCAGGAGAACCTGGCATTGGAAAGTCGACTTTGTTTTTACAGAACGGACTTCATTTGAAATCGCATACCACACTTTATGTAAGCGGTGAAGAAAGCGAACAGCAAATCAAAATGAGAGCCGACAGAATCGGCATTCTCAATGAGAATTTTTATCTGCTGACAGAAACAGATACACAAAGTATATTCAAAGAGATAAGAAAATTAAAACCGCAGCTCGTCATCATCGATTCCATTCAAACTTTACAATCACCATTTATAGAATCTTCTCCGGGAAGTGTGAGCCAGATCAGAGAATGTGCGGCAGAACTGCAAAGATTTGCAAAAGAAACCAACACACCGGTATTCATAATCGGGCACATCACAAAAGACGGCAACATTGCCGGACCTAAGATTCTTGAGCATATGGTAGATACGGTTTTACAATTTGAAGGCGACAGACAATATGCCTATCGTATTCTCAGAACTTTAAAAAACAGATTTGGTTCCACTGCAGAATTAGGCATTTACGAAATGACAGGAGAAGGCATGAGGCCAGTAGCAAACCCCAGTGAAATTTTAATTTCCCAAAAAGAAGATTCCTTAAGTGGTATCGCCATAGCGGCAACAATCGAAGGCATGAGGCCGTTGTTGATAGAAACTCAGGCGCTGGTGACCCAGAGTGTATATGGTACACCGCAGAGAACTGTCAGTGGTTTCGACCTCAGAAGGCTTCAGCTCCTTTTGGCAGTTCTTGAAAAAAGAGGTGGTTTCCATTTTGGCATGAAAGATGTTTTTGTAAACATTGCCGGTGGCATCAAGGTAGAAGATCCATCCATAGACCTGGCCATCGTTTCTGCTTTGTTAAGCAGCTATGAAGACACGCCGCTTCCTCCTCAAATTTGCTTTGCAGGAGAAGTAGGACTAAGCGGAGAGATACGTGCGGTAAATAGAATAGAGCAGCGCATAGCGGAAGCCGAGAAACTCGGTTTCGAAAAAATCATTGTGAGTAAATTCAACAGCAAATCGCTGCCTAAATCCACTACTTCCATTCAAATTATTCCATTGGGCAAGGTGGAAGAACTTTACCAGTTGTTATTCTAATCCTTAATCGATTTAATCATGTACCCACTGAAAAATTCGGTGCAGGACCTGCTGCGCCTTTTTTACCCGTTACTCTGCCCTGTCTGCGGCAACGATTTGATGACTTCCGCATCTGTTATTTGTTCGGATTGTACAACAACATTACCACATACCCGATTTGAAAATTTCATGGATAACCCCACCGAAAAAATTTTCACCGGAAGGCTGGATGTCAATGCTGCACACAGTGAATTTTATTTCTCCAAAGGAAAAGCTATTCAAAAACTTATTCATCAGCTGAAATACGAAAAGAAAAAAAATGTTGGCCTGATGCTGGGAGAAATAACAGCAAAATCAATTCAATCATCAGGCAGATTTGAAGAACTGGACTTTATCATCCCATTACCTATGAACCGAAATAAAGAAATAAAAAGAGGCTATAATCAGGCAGAAGTCATTGCAATTGGAATGAGTAGCGTTTTAAATATTCCGGTTGTCAACAATGTTGTCATCAAAGAAAAAAACAATGAAAGTCAAACCAAAAAACACAGAGCGGCAAGGTGGGCCAATGTTGATGGAAGCTTTGTGCTGAAGGATCCCCAAACTTTATATCGAAAAAAAATACTGCTGGTCGATGACGTGATTACCACAGGTGCTACTATAGATGCTTGTGGTCAATGTTTGAAATCTGCGAGTGAGGTATCCATTTATGTGGCCACGGTGGCGAAAGCATGAAACAGGTAATGACATGCAGAAAAGGATTAATTTTGACTTATGCGTATCAGTTCCGGATCTTATTGGATATGGGGATTCTCCTTCTTGTTATTGTTAAGCGCTTGTCGTAAAGAGCAGTTCAACACAAGTTCTGACGCCATAATTTCCGTTTCCTCCGACACCATTCGGTTTGATACTGTTTTCACTACAATGGGATCTTTTACCCAAAGCTTCAAAGTATTCAACAACAATGACCAAAAGCTGATGCTTTCAACCATCCGACTCATGGGTGCCGATTCGTCGAATTTTCACATCAACATCAATGGCACTTCAGCTTCTCAGCTTTCCAACATAGAGATGGAACCGGAAGACAGTCTATATGTTTTTGTCACCGTCACCATCGATCCCACTACAGCCTCGTTGCCTTTTCTGATCAACGACAGCATCCATATCGCCTGGAATGGCAATGAAAAATTCATTCATCTTGAAGCTTTTGGCCAAAACGCACATTTCGTAGACCATGGCACCATCACCGGCCAAGAAACATGGAATAACGATTTGCCTTATGTAATCCTGAACAGTTTATATATAGCGCCCGATGCAACACTCACCGTAAATCCGGGCTGTAAAATTTTCAATCATGCAGATGCGCCAATTATTGTTGATGGCAGTTTGAAAGTGAATGGTGAAAAAGATAATGAGGTGATTTTCAATGGTGACAGACTAGATCCCGACTATCGTGATTTGCCGGCATCCTGGCCGGGTATGATTTTCAGAACTGAAAGTAAAGACAATGTGATACAATTCGCCATTATCAAAAATGCCTATCAGGCCATTTCAATAACAGCACCATCATCCAACAACAATCCGAAACTCAACTTGCATCAATGCATCATCGACAATGCCTATGCCAACGGCATTTTTGCCAGCAATAGTAGTATTGATGCAGACAATACCCTAATCAGTAATTGCGGCAAAAATCTGGAAATAGAATTTGGCGGACTTTACAATTTCACCAACTGTACAATGGCAGCTTACTCCAACGCCTACCTGCTCCACAGTCAACCCGTCTTGCAGTTGAACAACTATAGTTACGCTTCAGGCAATCTGAACACAAAGCCACTACAGGCATCATTCATCAATTCAATTTTCTGGGGAGAAAGTGGAAATATTGTCAACGAAATTGTGGTGAGCAAAGAAGGCACCGATGTGTTTGACGTAAATTTCAATAACTGTATCCACAAGAATGAAAACCTTCCTACCAATGCTGTTTTTGCAAACTCTATCAACAATATATCACCTCAGTTCGACAGCATTGATGTGGAACATCGGTACTATGACTTTAGGACTAGTTTAAATCCATTAGCCCCTGGAATTGACCAAGGCGCTGCCACCAATTTCAACTATGATTTAGACCATACACCCAGAATGTCAGGTACGGCCACAGACATCGGCTGTTACGAGAGACAATAAGAAATACACTAAAAAATCAAATGAGGATTATTTCAATAAACTAAGAATTTCCTCACTCATCGGTTCTACACTGCTTTCAAATTTTGTGATGAGGCGACCATCTTTACCCACCAAAAACTTATTGAAATTCCAGCTTACTTCTGCATCCATCACGCCATTTAATTTTTTTTGCGTCAGCCATTGGTAAAGTGGAGCCATATCCTGTCCTTTCACCGATATTTTGGCAGCCATGGGAAAACTGACGCCATAATTTTTCTTGCAAAAGCCACTGATTTCCACATTGCTGCCGGGCTCTTGCGATCCGAAATTGTTGGCCGGGAAGCCAATCACCACCAACTGATGTCCATGAGTTTCGTGCAATTTTTGCAAGTCTTTGTACTGCGGAGTGTAGCCACATTCCGATGCGGTATTGACAAGCAATAAATATTTCCCTTTAAAATCTGCAAGGGAGATAGTTCCACCCTCTAATTTTTCCACTGAGAAACCATAAATATTGGGGATTGAGTCGGGTGAAATGTGTGTTGAATTTATCATAGCAGATGTTTGTGTTTGTGTGTTGGAGCCCGTACATGCCATAAAGGCCAGTGCAGGAAGCAAAATTTTAATCATATCTTTTTTTGAATTAACAACATCTCTTTAAAAAAGTTCAATCCTGAATCTGCAAAGCAATTGAATAATAACCGTCGGCGGCACTGATTCTGAAATTACTTGTTAACTTGCAACGTGCAATTCAAAGACATCATAGGCCAAACTGAAACTCGTCAGCATCTTACCGACATGCTGCAACAAAACCGATTGAGTCATGCCCTTCTTTTTTTAGGCAAAGAAGGAAATGGATCACTCAATTTGGCCCGGGCATTTGCACAATATGTGGTTTGTGAAAAGGTGAATGGCATGAATAAACCCACAACAGGCACTTCGTTGTTTGGTGAAGAACCCATCAGTAATGGCCAACCCTTCGACAAGTCGGACTCCTGCGGGCAATGCAGCGCCTGTATGAAAGCGGCAAAGTTGGTACATCCCGATATCCACTTTTCATTTCCCATTATCAGCATCAAAAAAGACAGGCCCACCGTATCAAATGATATGATCACCGAATGGAGGAAATTCATTCTGGAAAATCCTTACGGCAACAGTTACGACTGGCTTCAGGCCATTGAAGCCGAAAACAAACAAGGGAACATCACCTCTAAAGAATGCGAAGAGATTATCAAAAAACTGATGCTGAAAAGCTTTGAATCCAAGCATAAAATCCTGATCATGTGGATGCCGGAATATTTGGGCAATGAAGGAAACAAATTATTGAAGCTGATTGAAGAACCGCCCGCCGATACGCTGATGATTTTTGTGGCCGAAAACGAACAACAGATTTTACCCACCATACTCTCCAGGACTCAACTGGTGAAAGTTCCAATGTTGTTTGCCTCAGCCATTGCACAGCAGTTGGTTGAAGATAAATTGACAGACGCCGATAACGCCCAACAGATTGCCTTGATGAGTGAAGGCAATTACCGTGAGGCTTTAAGGCTGCTTCAGCATGCAGATGACAATTGGGAGCTTTTGTTGCGGGATTGGATGAACAGCATCGTCAGAACGGGCCCAGCGGCCCAGGTGAAATGGGTGGAAGATGTAGCCAAGATCGGCAGAGAAAAGCAAAAACAGTTTCTGCAATATTTCAATCATGTACTCAGTCACGCAGTGAGATTGAAAGCCATGGGTGATGCCGCCTTCGACCCATCATTAGCTGAAAATGAAACACAATCTGCCATCAGCGGCTTTGCCGGCAAAATAAACAGGCTTTGCCATTTTGACCAACTCGAGGCGCTGGTCAGGGAAATTGATCAGGCCACCTATCATGTGGAAAGAAATGCCAACGCCAAAATTCTGTTTCATGCCCTTACTATAAGGATATATTATATTATTAGCAACAAATCAGTAATTTTGGTTCCGTAAGAAAAAAGGTTGTTGCGTTGTCAATGCCGTAAATTACATGATCAGTTTTTTTAAGGAAGGTCTTGAAGTATCATTGGCCTATTAGTTTTAACCATTAAAGCATAAATATAAATGGGATGTGGAAGTTGTGGAAGCGGTAAAAATGGTACCCCGGGAGGGTGTCAAAGTCATGGCCATTGTGCCTCAGGCGGTTGCAATCGCATGAATGTGCACGATTGGCTGGCCAATTTGCCTTTTACAGATACGGAAAGCAGCTGTAAGATTGTTGAGGTTTCTTTTAACAACGGGAGCCGCAAAGATTATTTTAAAAATACTACAGTTCATTATTTTCAGAAAGGCGATATGGTGGCCGTGGAAGGTGTAAACGGTTTTGATGTGGGGATGGTCAATCTCACCGGAGAATTGGTGCGTTTGCAGTTGAAAAAGAACAACATCGACGAGAAAAACAACGATCTGAAGAAGATGTTGCGTAAAGCAACTGAGCAGGATATTGAGAAAATGCTTGATTCGAAAAGCAAGGAGGCGCAAATGTTGATACGCAGCAGAGCTATAGCCCGTCAATTGAGATTAGAGCTTAAAATGGCCGAAGTGGAGATTCAGGCGGATGGCAAAAAAGCAACTTACTTCTATATTGCTGATGACCGTGTGGATTTCAGAGAGCTTATTAAATTATATGCTGGAGAGTTCAAAGTGAAAGTTGAGATGCGACAGATTGGTGCTCGTCAGGAAGCCGGCAAGGTTGGTGGCATTGGCTCTTGTGGCCGTGAATTATGTTGCAGCACCTGGCTGGCCGATTTCAAGAGTGTAAATACCAACGCAGCCCGATATCAAAATCTCAGCATTAACCAAACAAAACTAAGTGGGCAGTGTGGCCGTTTGAAATGCTGTTTGAACTACGAACTTGATACTTATCTCGATGCCCTGCAATATTTTCCCAATGATGCCGACCAGCTTGAAGTAGCCAAAGGAAGAGCGTTTCTGGTGAAAAAAGATATTTTCAGAAATCTGATGTGGTATACCATGCCAGACAGCAACAAACAATATCCGCTCAGCATAGAGACTGTCAAAAAAATCAAGGCGCAAAACAAACAAGGCATCAGGCCAGAAGAGCTTGAAACCGCTGAAATCGTAGGAAGCAAACCTAAAGAGGTTGAACCCGAATATGCTGATCTTGTTGGACAAATCAGTTTGAGAACCCTGGAAAGAACAACCAGGAAGAGAAGGGAAAAAGAAAGAAGTCAACAGCAAAAACAACGTAGCCCCGAACCAAGAGGTAGTGGACAATCTCAACCCGGAAGGCAGCAACAAGTTCCCTCCAGAGAGCCTCAAAGAGGGCAGGCTCCGGATAATAGACCACAGGGACAAGGTGCTCCGCAAAGACCATCAGGAGGACAGCGTCCGCCGCAAGGAGGACAAAGACAACAGGGTGGCGGAGGACAACAAAGACGTCCGCAACAAGGTGGCAACAGAAGGCCCAACAACGGAGGACAAACAAATTAGACTGTTATTATAAATCATTTCTTCAGTGTCAATATCAGTATCCGGCTTATCTAAAAAATACGGAACACAGCTTGCTGTCAACCATATTTCCTTTACAATCGGTAAAAATGAGATTGTCGGATTTCTTGGGCCTAATGGAGCAGGGAAATCTACCACCATGAAGATGATCACCGGCTATCTTCAATCTGATGTGGGTAATATTGAAATATGTGGCATGCAAGTGCTTTTTGGTCAAACTTCCACCCAGCAAAAAATTGGTTACCTGCCGGAAGCCAATCCGCTATACACTGACCTTTATGTAAGAGAATATCTTCACTTCATAGCAGGTATACACCAAATTCGCTATGCAACACAACAAGTTGAAAGCATTATTCAAAAAGTTGGACTGACACCTGAAGCCCATAAAAAAATTGGGCAGCTGAGCAAAGGCTACAAGCAAAGGGTGGGTTTGGCTGCCGCAATGATCCACGATCCAGAAGTGTTGATATTAGATGAGCCCACCACGGGTTTGGACCCCAATCAAATTCTTGAAATCAGAGAAGTCATCCGACAACTTGGACAGCACAAGACAATTTTATTTTCTTCACACATCATGCAGGAAGTGGAAGCCTTGTGCGACCGTGTCATCATCATCAACAATGGAACGATCGTGGCCGACGACAAACTGATCAACTTGAAACAAAAAGGAAAAGACAAACATCAGATCCAGGTTCAGTTTAAAGAAAACATCAGCGCTGCCACCTTACAAGAAATCCAATCCTGCAGCAGCGTCAAATCCTTGCCCGACAATCTTTTCATTATCGACACCGAGCAGCCCGATAATCTTAAAAAAGCTTTGCTGACCCTGAGCATCCAAAAAGGTCTCAATATCATTTCGATGAACAGCGAAAGCAATGACCTTGAAAATATTTTCAAGCAGCTGACTTCATAATTTCAAGAAGAGAAAATTCAAGAAGAAAGGAAATTTCTGAGTTTAATTGTAAATTCGCGCAGCGCCTGCATAAGGACTTATATCATTTTCACTTATTTTTTTAAAAATCTCAAAACATAGACAATGAGTTACATCGCATCGATTCATGCCAGACAAATTCTGGACAGCCGTGGAAATCCAACAATTGAAGTTGACGTATTGACCGAAAACGAAAGACTGGGCAGGGCTGCCGTGCCAAGTGGCGCCAGCACAGGAATACATGAAGCGGTTGAATTGCGCGACAACAATAAAAAACTCTATGGTGGTAAAAGTGTATTGAAAGCCGTTAAAAATGTAAACACTGTAATCGCCGACAGCCTACTGGGTTGGGATGTGGCCGATCAAACTGGCATAGACGCCATGATGATCAAGCTAGATGGTACTGCTAATAAAGGAAAACTGGGCGCCAACGCGATGTTGGCTGTGAGTTTGGCTGTAGCCAAAGCTGCAGCGCTCGAAGCCAACCTGCCATTGTACAGATATATCGGCGGCACCAATGCCAAAGTGATGCCCATTCCGATGATGAACATTCTCAATGGTGGTGCGCATGCCGACAACAAGATTGATTTTCAGGAATTCATGGTAATGCCCGTTGGTGCAAAATCTTTCAGTGAAGGATTGCAATGGGGGGTTGAAATTTTCCATGCCTTGAAATCGGTATTGAAGAAAAAAGGATATAGCACCAATGTTGGTGATGAAGGTGGATTCGCTCCCAATATCCAAAGCAACGAAGAGGCTATCGAAACCGTGTTGCACGCCATTCAGGCCGCAGGCTTCAAAACCGGCTCTCAGATTGCCATTGCCATGGATGCCGCCAACAGTGAACTCTGGAATGCCAAAGAGAAAAAATACATCTTCCATAAAAGCGATGGCAAGAAACTGACCAGCGAACAGCTAGTGAAATACTGGGAAAACTGGGTAAAACAATACCCCATCATCTCTATCGAAGATGGAATGGCTGAAGATGATTGGAAAGGATGGAAAATGCTTACCGACACTATTGGCAGCAAATGCCAGCTGGTGGGTGACGACCTTTTTGTTACCAATGTTACCCGTTTGGAAAGAGGCATCAAAGAAAACACCGCTAATGGATTGCTGGTGAAAGTCAATCAAATTGGTACACTTACCGAAACAATCAATGCCGTGAGCATGGCTCAGCAAAATGGCTACAACACCATCATGAGTCATCGCAGCGGCGAAACTGAAGACAGCACCATCGCGGATTTGGCGGTAGCTTTAAATTGTGGTCAGATAAAAACCGGTTCTGCTTCAAGAACAGACAGAATGGCCAAATACAACCAGCTGATCAGAATTGAAGAAATGCTCGGAGATTCGGCCATTTATCCGAATGGAAAAATTCGTTTCGGAAAATAAAACCGAAAGAAGTCTTTTCAATTGTTTAAAAACGTAACTTGTATAGGTTAATTTGATATCCCCATGAGTAAAACGACATCTTCCTTAGGGCTGTTGAAAAACAAGTACCTGATGGCAACACTTGTTTTTTTGGTTTGGATGACTTTTTTTGACCCTAAAGATTGGGGGCTCATCTATTCTAGAACACAAAAATTGTCTGAATTACAAAAAAGCGAACAACAATTGGAAGGTTTGATTACTGAAACCCACGCCGAATTGAACATGTTGCGTTCCAATGCGGACAATATTGAAAAGTTTGCCAGGGAAAAATATCGGATGAAAAAGGACAATGAGGAGGTTTTTATCGTAAAAACCCCATAAAAAAAGAAAAAATACCCAGTTCTGGGCAATAATATCTTTTACATGGCGTTTTTGAAAACGGATAAGGATAATTTATTTCACTAAAAGCATCAAACCTGCCTATGCAAAGTTTTACGTCGGAAGACCTTTTGCTGTATATATATGGCGAAACCTCTGCCCAAGAATCATCAGCTATTGAAGCTGCGCTGCAACTAGATTGGAATTTAAAAGAAAAAATGGAACTTTTAAAAGCCAGTATTGCCGAATTGGATCAATTCACCGCAACACCCAGCAGCAAATCCATCAACAATATTCTTGAATATGCACATAAAAGCGTGGAAGAGCTCGCGCCGCATGCATAATAATCAAACAAAAAGTATTTTGCGCCCGTTTCACTCAATACGAAACGGGTTTTTTATGACGCAGAAAGAACGATATACCTACATCATCAACTATTTTCAGCAGCATCTGCCGGAGGCGGAAACAGAATTGATGTATGACAACCCTTTTGAACTATTGGTGGCAGTAATTTTATCGGCGCAGTGTACCGACAAAAGAGTGAATATGGTGACGCCCGCCGTTTTTGAGCGTTTTCCAGATGCTCAAGCCATGAGCAATGCCGAATTCGATGATTTGTTTCCCTTGATTCGAAGTATTTCCTACCCCAACAATAAAGCAAAGCACTTGTTGGGGATGGCAAAACTGTTATGCATGAAATACAAGGGAGTTGTGCCTTTAACTGTTGATGCACTTATGGAGTTTCCGGGCGTAGGCAGAAAAACAGCCAATGTAATCACCTCGGTTATCGACGGACAACCCAATATGGCCGTAGATACGCATGTATTCAGGGTCAGCGCCCGTATAGGACTCACCCGCGGGGCCAAAACTCCTTTGGCAACAGAAAAACAACTGGTAAAAAATATCCCTTCCGAACTCATCTATAAAGCACACCACTGGCTCATCCTGCATGGCAGATATGTATGCACCGCCAGACAGCCAAAGTGTGATGCATGTGGCATTACTGAGGCTTGCAGATTTTATTTTAATCTAAAAAAGAAACAAGAATATTGAAGAAAAATCGTTTAATTTGTAGACCAATTATCATAATTACCAATTCAACCATAAAAAAGGGGTTTTTGATGAAAAAAATAACAACTGCCTGGGCTTGCTTGATTCTCTTTTTGGGCCTCACCCAAAAAGCCGCAGCACAGTATTATTTTTACGATGATTCTTACTACGACAATCCAGCCATGTTCGAAATTGGTGCCACAGTTGGTGCCATGAATTGCCTCACTGATCTTGGTGGCAAACAGGGGATTGGAAAGCGTTTCATCAAGGATTTGAACTATGGAAAAACACAAACAGTTTTTGGCGGTTATTTCGCCTTCTTGTATAAAAATGCCTTTGGCGCCAGGTTTGAAGCCAATTTCGGAAAAGTTTCCGCGGATGATGATGTACTTTCCACAGTACCTTCTGAAGACATGGCGGCCAGACGTTACAACAGACATTTGAATTTCCAAAGCAACATCACAGAATTTGCATTGGTAGCAGAACTTCATCCCTTTTTTGCATTCATCGATTGGGAAAACAGAGACGATGAACCTCCAAGATATTCACCTTACCTTTTGGGCGGCATCGGCTATTATTCTTTCAATCCTCAAGCTATGCTGGATAACAGGTTGATTGATTTGCAACCACTCAGTACCGAAGGACAAGGATTCAAAGAATATCCAGATCGTCAGGTGTATAAATTAAAACAATACAATTTTCCTGTAGGGCTTGGTTTGAAATATGAGTTATCTCCATTAGTAAACCTCAGAGGTGAGTTTCAATACAGAATTCTCACAACCGATTATCTCGATGATTGCAGCAGAGATTACATCGACCCCGCTGCTTTTGCTGCCAATGGTTTCTCTGGTGTAAAATTGCAAAATGCTATAAAACTTTACGACAGACAAATAACACATGTTGCAGGCCCGGGGGGTAAACGTGGAAGTCCGACTCAAAAAGACAGTTTTTTCTCATTCAACCTAAGAATTGGAATTACATTAGGAAGAGAGAGAATCAGATAAAAAAAGATTCAGTATAAAAAAAAAGCCATTTTAAAAGTGGCTTTTTTTATTGTTGTCCATTACGCTAAAAGGCTTTTGATTTTGTCTACCAACTCTCCCTTGGTGATGGGCACTCCCATGATTTTATGATGACCGATGGCATTCACTAAAAACTGGTCTCTGATAATTTTGATCAATTGTCCATTATTGATTTCTGGAATCAATACTTTCTCGTAATTCGCAATGAGCTTACCAAGATTTTTAGGAAAAGGGCGTACATAACGGATATGGGCATGTGCAACGGAAACCCCTTGTTGCTGCAAATCTTCACATGCACTTTTTATTGCTCCATAAGTAGAGCCCCAGCCCAATACAAGAACTTTTCCTTTTTCGGGGCCACTGTCCAATTGCTGGTCGGGTATGTGCAAAGCGATATCATCCACTTTCTGCTGACGGATTTTCACCATTTGTTCATGATTTGCAGGATCGTAGCTGATATTTCCGGTCAGATGCTGTTTTTCCAAACCGCCGATGCGATGCTCCAAACCCGTTGTTCCGGGTACAACCCAGGGACGGGCCAGCTTTTCGTTTCTGGCATAAGGCAGATAGGTTTCACCTTCTTCCAGTGTAGTTTTAAAATTCGGCTTGATGCTATTGAGATCGGAGGCCTTTGGAAATCGCCATGGCTCTGCACCATTGGCAATATACCCATCACTCAAAAGAATTACAGGTGTCATATGGTCGATGGCTATTCTGACAGCTTCAAAAGCGATGTCAAAACAATCGCTAGGTGTGCAAGGTGCCACTATCGGCATAGGACACTCGCCGTTCCTTCCATAATAAGCCTGCATCAAATCGCTTTGTTCTGTTTTGGTGGGTAAGCCGGTACTGGGTCCGCCTCTTTGTACATCGCAAATCACCAAAGGCAATTCGAGCATCACAGCCAGGCCCATCGCTTCTGACTTCAACGCCATGCCGGGTCCTGATGTGGTGGTAACGCCAATGGAACCGCCATAACTGGCACCTATAGCCGCAGTGATGGCCGCAATCTCGTCTTCAGCCTGAAACGACTTGATGCCGAAAGATTTGTGTTTACTCAGCTCGTGCAGAATGTCGGATGCGGGGGTGATGGGATAAGTACCCAGGAAAAGCGGTAATTCACTTTTACTGGAAGCGGCAATCAATCCATAGGCCAAAGCCTGATTGCCCATGATGGAGCGATATGCTCCCGAGGGCATCACCGCCTTATTGACTGAATATCTTGAAGTGAAAGTCTCTGTGGTATCGGCATAATGATAACCCGCCTGCAACACTTTGACATTACTTTCCAGAATATCTTTTCTTTTTGAGAATTTTTCTTCCAGAAAAGAAATGGTGTTGTTCATGTCTCTGTTGTACATCCAATACAGAAATCCCAACACAAACATGTTCTTAGCCCTGTCTTTCTCCTTGGTGCCCATGGTGAAATCTTTCAAGGCTTCGCGCGTCATCTTGGTCACATCCATTTTGATGACTTCATAATTCTGCAAAGAATCGTTCTCCAATGGATTCACGACATCGGGATAATTGGCCAGTCTTAAATTTTTGGCATCAAAGCCATCGGTGTTGACAATGATCTTGCCTCCTTTTTTCAGGGCTGTAAGGTTCACTTTCAAAGCCGCCGCATTCATCGCCACAAGCACATCACAGGCGTCGCCAGGTGTGTAGATCCTGTCGCTGCTGAATCGCAATTGAAAGCCGCTCACGCCGGGAACCGTTCCGATAGGCGCACGAATTTCTGCAGGAAAATCTGGAAAGGTGGCCAGATCCAATCCCAACAAGGCTGAATTATTGGTAAACTGACTTCCCGTCAACTGCATCCCATCGCCACTGTCACCGGCAAACTTTATCACTACTTCCTGTAAAACTTCTTGTTGATCTGACATAGTATTACTTTGCTGTTCAGGAATAAAAAAATTTAGGCGAAGTTACAGCATTTGACGGCAAGGAGAGACCAAAATAATGAAGCATTGATTTCAAGGTTTGCCTCTAATGAATTAGGTTTGTAAGAAATATTTTTCATGCAGGACCTTTCTGATTTTCTTTCGCCGGTAGATGTTTCCCGTATCAATGAAGACAATGAATATACCGACGGACAGTTTGCCAAACACATCAGCATTTACGAAACTGAAATTCCGGATATCAACGAAGCAGACATCGTGTTGATAGGTGTTGGTGAACGCCGGGGCACCGGACTGATGGCCATGGCCACCGATGCTGCCGACCAGATCCGCAAACAGTTTTATGCTTTGCATTACTGGCATACCGATATCAAAATCGCCGATTGGGGTAATATCAAATCGGGCGCTTTACTGAATGATACTTATGCCGCCTTGCAAATGGTGCTGGCCGAAGTGCTGAAGAAAGGAAAAACAGCAGTGATCCTGGGCGGCACGCACGACCTCACATTGGCCCAATGCAACGCCTACAGGCCCATAGACAAAATCATCGAAACCACCTGCATAGATGCTTTGATAGACCTTCGCGGCGACAGTATGCTGAGAGCCGACAATTTTCTGCTGGAAATGCTTACCGGCGAGCCCAATATCGTAAGACATTATAATCATGTTGGTTTTCAAAGTTATTACGTTCACCCACGTTTGCTTGAAACACTTGATAAACTTCGCTTTGACTGTTACAGAGTAGGTATAGTGAAAGAAATGATGGAGGAGATGGAACCCGTATTCCGTAATTCGGATGCGGTGAGTTTTGACATCAGTGCCATCAAAAACAGTGATGCCCCTGCCAATCAAAAAGTACCCAACGGACTCAATGGCGAAGAGGCCTGCACGCTTGCCCAATATGCAGGCATGAGCACACATCTGAGCACATTTGGCGTGTATGGCTATCATCCCGAACAGGATGTAAATGACATCACCGCTCAGCAAATCGCACAAATGATCTGGTATTTCATTGATGGGAAAAACAAGCTTAAAAACGAACCGCCCTTAATGGATTTAAGCGCTTTCAAAGAATACCATACCATTTTTGCTGAAGTGGAAACATTGTTTCTTCAAAACAAAAGAACAGGCCGTTGGTGGATGCAGCTACCCGATAAAAAATTCATCGCCTGCACAAAAAAAGACTACCAGATCGCCAGCATGAATGAGATGCCGGAGAGATGGCTCAGGGCGCAGGAAAGACTGGTTTGAATACCCGGGCATCTTCCATAAAAATGAAAACTTAACATGGATAAGTTTACAAAAAAATCAACTTCAAAGGCGCATTGAAGGCAGCCTTCAGCATACATTACTGTTGCATCATCATGAAAGCAATCATCACCATCCTCATTTCCCTTATGTTCTTTTCTGCTTATAGTCAGCACAGCAGAAAGACTGGAAAATTGTGTGAGCAGATGCTGCTTTCGGATTCAGCGATAGCAACCGGGCATGTGGGCATCAGTATTTACGACCCGGAAAAAGAAAAGTTCCTTTTTCGTTTGAACGATGAAAAAAAATTCCTCCCTGCCAGCACCACCAAATTATTCACCCTTTATGCCGGCATGAAATACTTAGGCGACAGCTTGGCTGGCCTCTACTACAGCATCAAAAACGATACACTTTTTGTACAGCCTTCTGCAGATCCAACTTTTTTACACCCCGACTTTCAACAGCAGCCGGTCCATCAGTTTTTAAACAATTCACCCTACCCTGTGGTAGTACTGGATAATGAAAAATACCCCGACCCTTACGGCAAAGGCTGGTCGATAGACGACATCAATCAAAGTTATTTGCCCCAAAGAAGCGCATTTCCGGTATGCGGCAATTTGCTTCACCTGGAGTGGAGACGCAATCCTGATGCGCAATCAGATTTCCCCTACACGCTCTCGGAAATCAACAGCGACTTACCCGATTTTTCCATCCTGAAAAAAACAGATGCATCCGCCCGGCAAAACAACATCAGCAGAATCATGGGCACCCATCACTACGAAGTGACACTGACCGGAAATGAAGAATACATCAAACAAGACATCCCCTTCGAAACCAATGGCATCGCCACCGGGTTTCATATCTTAAAAAACAGTCTTTACCGAATTCCGCAACTCCAGAAATCAAATATTAAAAACCATTACGGATTCACGCCGGTCTATAGTCAATCGTCGGACAGTGTTTTCAGCTTGATGATGCACCATAGCGATAACTTTTACGCCGAACAGATTTTGTTGATGGTGGGAGATCGATTGAACGGTGCTTTGAATACCGACCTTTCGATTGATACCTTGCTGAAGAATGACTTCAAGGATATTCCTCATACACCCAGATGGGTGGATGGAAGCGGCCTGAGCAGGTACAACCTTTTCTCGCCGCAAGATGAAATCTATATCATGAAAAAACTGGTGGACAGCTTTGGCATCAGCCGCATCGAAAAGATATTGCCCACCGGCGGAGAAGGCACTTTGAAAAATTTATGGACCAGCGATGCAGGATTCATCTATGCCAAAACAGGCTCCATGAGCAATATTTATTGCATCAGCGGGCTTCTTCACACATCAAAAGGAAAAACGTTATATTTCAGCATCATGGTCAACAACTTCATAGGGAAGTCTGCAGCAGTAAAAAAAGCGATTGAAAATTTCGTTCATGCGATCAGGGAAATCAATTAATCCAAGAACTTAATTTTTAGAAAAGCTGTAGCCAGATCCCTGTAGCTAGAATCAAGTATCCAGAATCAAGTATCCAGAATCAAGTATCCAGAATCAAGTATCCAGAATCAAGTATCCAGAATCAAGTATCCAGAATCAAGTATCCAGCAACCAGTATCCAGTATCCAGCTCTTTATCTTCCAAACATCTTATCCATCTCTTCCCTGCTGAAAGTCATGTAGGTAGGTTTGCCATTGGGCGTGGCATTGGGCACTTCACAAGCAAAAAGATCGGCCACCAGTCCTTGCATTTCTTTTGCTGATAGGATTGTTCCCGCTTTGATGGCATTTTGCAGGCACATGGAGCGCAATAATTTTTCTCTGCGGCTATATTTCAGGTCATTGCTGAAATGTTTGTATTGCTCCAAAATGTTTTCAATGGCCATTTTCTCATTACCCGAAATGACGTCGGCAGGCGTTCCCTGAATGATGAAAGTATTATTACCAAAAGCTTCGAGCTGATAGCCCAACTCTTTCATGTCGGGAAGCAGCTCTTGCAACAAAACCGCATCCGAAGGCGACAGTTCGATGGTGGCCGGAAATAAACTTTGTTGGGTGGCGATGGGCCTGCCTTCTATCGCACGAACGTAACGTTCGTACAAGATTCTTTCGTGGGCACTTTGCTGATGCACCAATAAAAATCCTTTGTTGTCCTGCACCACTATATAAGTTTGATGCAATTGCAACATCGGCGCTTCCGCTTCATAATCTTTATGCAGTACCTCTGTTTCTTTGGCCGGCTGCGGAACTGAAGGCGTTTCGTAGAGGTCCTTCCAATGGGTGAGGTTGCTGGACCGTTCGATAAAATGAGCCTGGTTTTTTTGTGAGAAAGTCTGATACAGGCTTGAAGAAGCGGTGCTGTTTCTTTGTTCGTCAGACACTGGTTTACTAACCGCATCCAGCCGCTGGATATTCGGATCCAGATCAAAGTCGAGCGTAGGTGTAATGCTGAACTGAGCCAGTGCATGCTTTACAGCTGAGTTGACAAATGCGTAAACGATCTTGTCGTCTTCAAACTTGATTTCTTGTTTTGTGGGATGTACATTGATATCCAACTGGGCCGGATCAAGATCGATGAACAATGCATACATCGGGAAACTGTCTTTCGGTATCAGATCGGCAAATGCGTTCATGATGGCATGATGGAGATACGCGCTTTTGATGAAGCGGTTATTGACAAAAATGTACTGATCGCCTCTGGTTTTTTTGGCTGTTTCGGGTTTTCCTACGAATCCCATGATGTTGAGGTAGTCGGTTTGTTCCTGTACACTCACCAGCTTGGCATTGTAACTGTTGCCCAATATCTGTACGATTCGTTGTTTTAGGCTTCCTTTTTCCAAATGAAAAACTTCCTGTCCGTTGGATTGCAGGGAAAAGAAGATATCGGGGAAAGCCATGGCAACACGCACAAACTCATCCACGATGTGACGCAACTCGGCGGTATTGCTTTTCAGAAAATTTCTCCTGGCCGGCACATTGAAAAAAAGGTTTTTCATGGCGATGCTGGTGCCTTTGTTGACGGCCACCGGCTCTTGTTTCACCACTTTACTGTTTTCAATTTCTATATAAGTACCCGAATGATCTTCCTCTCTTTTGGTCTTGAGTTCAACCTGTGCCACAGCTGCAATACTGGCCAGCGCCTCCCCTCTGAAGCCCATGGTCCTGATGCGAAAGAGATCATCGATGTTGGTGATTTTTGAGGTAGCATGGCGCTCAAAAGCCATTCTGGCGTCGGTTTCACTCATTCCCTTACCATTGTCTATCACTTGTACCAGCGACTTTCCGGCATCATTGATGATCAGCCGAATCTGGTCGGCACCGGCATCTACGGCATTTTCGAGCAATTCCTTAACGGCGCTGCCAGGTCTTTGAATCACTTCGCCGGCGGCAATCTGATTGGCGATGTTGTCGGGTAATAAATGAATGATATCTGTCAAAATCACTGTAATTTGTAGGCGCAAAAATAACCAATCCCGTCCACTGTAAATAAAGCTTTTATGCGTTTTATCCTCTTTGTTTTACTGGGTTTTGCCGCAGCCCCTGTTTTCGCGCAACTGACCAACGATGCCGCCGCACAAAAATGGGCCGACAGTGTCTACCAAACCTTTACGGAAGATGAGCGTATCGGGCAGCTGATTGTAACACGGCTGAGCACCATGGACATGAAAACAAAGAAAATCAGTTTTCTGTACGACCAAACGGCCGATTATGTGAAAAAGTACAATATTGGCAGCATTTGTTTGTTTCAGGGTAGTCCAACGCAACAAGCCATCTATCTGAACCAACTCAAAGCCATGGCCAAAACGCCTTTGCTCATTTCGATTGATGGCGAATGGGGATTGGGTCAACGTATACTGGACAGTGTGATTCCCCTGCCCCGTCAAATGATGCTGGGAGCGGTAAAAGACTCCTCAATCATCTACCGCTATGGAAAGGTAGTGGCCGAACAATGCAAAAGACTGGGTATTCAAAACAATTACGCACCGGTAATGGATGTCAACAACAACCCCGACAATCCGGTAATCAACGACAGAAGTTTTGGCGAAGACAAAAACAAAGTAGCCAGCTTTGGGATACAATACATGAAAGGTATGCAAGACAATGGTGTATTGGCTTGTGCCAAACATTTTCCGGGACACGGCGATGTGGCCGTTGACTCTCACCTTGATCTGCCGGTGATTAAAAAGACGATGGACAATTTGGAGGCGGTGGAATTGTTTCCCTTCAAAAGCATATTCAAAGCCGGTATTGGCAGTGTGATGGTGGGGCATTTGTTCATTCCTGCCATCGACAGTACGGCCAATCGTCCCACTTCATTATCCTCATTGGCCGTGCAGGAATTATTGCGAAAAAAAATAGGCTATCAGGGGCTCACCATTACGGATGGTCTTGAAATGCAAGGAGTGAAAAAATTCTTTCCTAACGGTGAAGCCTCCGTGCAATCGATTATTGCAGGAAATGATTTGCTTTGTGTGCCCGACAGCGTTCCTCTGGTGGTTGAAAAAATCCACAAAGCGATCCTCGATGGCCGACTCAACTGGGACATCATCCAATGGCATTGCAAAAGAATTTTGATGACCAAATACAAATATGTTCTCCAGCAAAATCAGGCCATCGACCTCAATCACCTGACGACTGACATCAACAAGGACGTATTGCCCATGAGAAGACTGGTGGCAGAAAACGCCATCACGCTGTTGGCCAAAGAAGACAAAGGCTTTTTCCCCTTAAACATCAAAGACAATAAAGACAAAACAGCTTATGTGGCTGTTGGTATTTCGGGTGAAAATGCCATGGTTCGAAAAATGAAATCCGATTACAATGCCGGTGTGTTTTATTTTGATTTCAAAAACAAAAATGCGGATTCTGTAAAGTTGCTCATCGACTCCATCACACAGCATTATCAGAAAGTGGTGATTGGCATCCATCAAATCAACCGCGCACCCGCCAACAATTTCGGCATCAATAAAGATGCAGTGGATTTCATCAACACATTACAACATAAAACACGCTCCATGATTTTGTTGTTTGGCAATGCTTACGCAGCAAAAAACTGGTGTTTTGCCAAAAACTTAATGGTGGCTTACGAAGACGACAGTACCGTTCAATACACTGCTGTAGATTTACTCCAAGGAAAAATAAAATACAAAGGAAGTCTGCCGGTAACAGTGTGCGAACATTTCAAATATGGGTTCGGCATGGTGGCTGCACAAGAACTGGAGCGCGTCAATGAAATGAGCGACATGGGTTTCAATGCTGATGAAATGAACCGTATCGATTCCATCGCACTAGATGGAATTAAAAAAAAAGCAATGCCGGGTTGCCTGGTGATGGTGGCCAGCAAAGGAAAAATAATCTATGAAAAAGGATTTGGCAATTTTACTTACGACGGCCGCCAAAAAGTAACAGCTTCATCAGTGTACGACCTTGCTTCACTGACCAAGATTTTGTCTACCACGCTATGCATCATGAAGCTTTATGATGAGGGAAAAATAGATATAAAAAAAAAGCTCGGCCAATATCTTCCGGCTGTTGAGGGAACAGCCAAGGCAGACATCGTGATAGAAAAATTATTGCTGCACGAAGCCGGACTGAAGCCATTCATACCTTATTACAAAGAAACGCTAGATAGCCTGGGACAACCGCTGAGCAGTTGTTATGCGCCCATTTGCAAAGACTGCTACGCCACTTCCGTAGCTCAAAATTTATTCTTCCGCAACGACTTACTGGATTCATTTTATCACAAAGTGGTATTTACACCTGCAGAAACCATAGGTAAATATGTGTACAGCGACAATGATTTTATCCTATTGGGCAAACTTGTAGAACAGGTGAGCGGTGAATCTTTGGATGGATATGCAAAGCGATCTTTTTACGAACCCATGGGGCTCGAATCCATGGGTTATCGTCCATTGGAGCACGTTAGTTTCGACCGCATCGTACCTTCAACAGTGGAAACACAGTTCAGAAAACAAGAACTGCGCGGTTATGTGCACGACCAGGGTGCGGCTTTGATGGGCGGTGTAGCCGGACATGCCGGTTTGTTTTCCGACGCTTACGACATCGCCTGCATCATGCAGATGCTGCTCAATGGAGGAAATTGGGGAAACAGACAGTTGTTGACCCAAACAACCATTGACCTTTTCACTTCCTATCAAAGTGATGTAAGCAGAAGAGGCTTCGGTTTCGACAAACCCGAAAAAGACAATGCCACCAGAACCGAGCCCTACCCTGCGTTATCGGCTTCGCCCGCGACATTCGGACACACGGGTTTTACAGGCACCTGCGCCTGGGCCGACCCCGAACATCAGCTGGTATTCGTATTTCTCAGCAATAGGATTTACCCCGAAGACAATGGCGTTTTTAAAACTTTGAACATCCGTCCTAAAATGATGGAGCTGGTTTATCAGGTCATGAAAAAATCATAGGATGAATTATGACGAATGCTTGAGCTGAACCAACCAATCAGCCTATTCCTTTCATTTTGCTCCCTCCTCTTTGCATCAAACAAGTTTTACCCTAGAGTTTCAGTGCAGGCATCTTACATTCTTTGTTTTGCATCCCTTGTTTTACTACTTTTAATCTTATTTCAAAACTATGTCTTATCCATACCAAATCAAGTCTTTGGCAGACTATCATGAAGCCTATAAAAAAAGTGTAGAAGCGCCCGAACAATTTTGGGCGGAAATTGCTGAAAATTTCAGCTGGCATAGAAAATGGGATCAGGTGCTCAACTGGAATTTTGACACCCCCAAAGTAGAGTGGTTCAAAGGTGGACAACTTAACATAACCGAAAACTGTTTAGACAGGCATGCGGCTACCCAACCTGATGCCCCCGCGATTATATGGGAGCCGAATGATCCGTTGGAAGCTCATCGCACACTTAGCTACAAAGAACTTCTCCAAAAGGTTGAGCAGTTTGCCCATGTGCTCAAAAACAAGGGTGCCCAAAAAGGCGACCGCATTTGCATTTACATGCCGATGGTGCCGGAGCTGGCCATCGCTGTGTTGGCTTGTGCAAGGATTGGAGCCATACATTCGGTTGTGTTTGGTGGATTTTCGTCACAAAGCATTTCCGACCGTATCAATGATGCACAATGCAATATTGTTGTCACAGCAGATGGTGCATATAGAGGAAACAAAAACATTCCGCTGAAATCAATCATTGACGATGCGCTTGTTACTTGTCCTTCTGTACAACATGTGATTGTGCTTACTCGTACAGGCATACCTGTGAGTATGATCAAAAACAGAGATGCCTGGTGGGAAGATGAAATCAAGAAAGTGGAAGAGATGGGTAATCCTTCCTTTCCGGCCGTATCCATGGATGCGGAAGACATGCTTTTCATCTTATACACTTCCGGCAGCACAGGAAAGCCCAAAGGCGTGGTGCATACCTGCGCAGGATATATGATCTGGACCCACTACACGTTTGTAAACGTATTTCAATATCAGCCCGGGCAAGTGCATTTTTGCACAGCCGACATTGGCTGGATTACCGGACACAGTTATATCATTTACGGACCTTTGAGCGCTGGCGCTACTTCCCTGATGTTTGAAGGAATTCCCACCTGGCCTGACGCAGGAAGATTTTGGGACATCGTTCAAAAACATCAAGTCAACATACTTTACACAGCCCCTACAGCCATCAGAAGTTTGATGGGCTTTGGAACAGCTCCGCTTGAAAACAAGAACTTGAGTTCGTTGAAAGTGCTGGGTACCGTAGGAGAACCCATCAACGTAGAAGCCTGGCACTGGTATGATGAACAGGTGGGCAAGAAGCAATGTCCGATTGTGGATACCTGGTGGCAGACGGAAACCGGCGGCACGATGATTTCCAACATGGCTGGCGTAACTCCGGCCAAACCCTCATTTGCCACATTGCCCATGCCTGGCGTACAACCCTTACTGGTAGATGAAAACGGGAAGGAGATCATTGGCAATGGCGTTTCGGGCAATCTCTGCATCAGATTCCCCTGGCCAGGCATATTGCGCACCACTTATGGCGATCATGAAAGATGTCGTCAGACTTATTTCAGCACCTATGAGCATTTGTACTTCACGGGCGATGGTTGTCTTAGAGACGAAGATGGAAACTACCGCATCACCGGAAGAGTAGATGATGTGCTGAATGTAAGCGGTCACCGCATTGGGACAGCCGAAGTGGAAAACGCCATCAACATGCATACTGGCGTGGTGGAAAGCGCTGTGGTCGGTTATCCGCATGATATCAAAGGGCAAGGCATTTACGCTTTTGTGATATTCAACGGCATGCACACAGACGAAGCCCATACCAGACAAGACATCATGCAAACCGTAGCCCGTGTTATCGGAGCCATTGCCAAACCCGATAAAATTCAATTTGTGAGCGGGCTGCCGAAAACTCGCAGCGGAAAAATCATGAGAAGAATACTGCGCAAAATCGCAGAAGGAGAACTCAGCCATCTGGGCGACACCACTACCCTGCTGGATCCGGCGGTGGTGGAAGAAATCAAGATGGGGAGGTTATAATTTGTTTGTGGTTTGTGGTTTGTGGTTTGTGGTTTGTGGTTTGTGGTTTGTGGTTTGTGGTTTGTGGTTTGTGGTTTGTGGTTTGTGGTTTGTGGTTTGTGGTTTGTGGTTTGTGTTTCTTTATTTAATATTTTTTATTTGTTATTTTACATTTCCCATGTCTTCTCCCCAAAACATCTCCATACTTGATTACACCTACGACTTACCTGAGGCTCGCATTGCCTTGCATCCTTTGCAACAGCGCGATCAGTCGAAATTGCTGGTTTGGAAAAATGGAGAGATACAGGAAGACACTTTCATTAACATTACAGACCATCTCCCCGAAAATAGTTTGCTGGTGTTCAACAACAGCAAAGTGATCAATGCACGTATCCGATTCACCAAATCTACAGGCAGTACCATTGAAATCTTTTGTCTGGAACCTGCCGGTAGCATTCAGGATTATGCAGTGGTGATGAATCAAAAAGGATTTTCGGAATGGAAATGCTTCATTGGCGGCGTGGCCAAATGGAAAGAAGAATACCTGGTTAAAACGATCATTCATCAACATCTCCAAATTGAGCTGAAGGCAAAAATTGTGAATAAGCTTAATGACGCCTATGTTGTTGCATTTGAATGGACGCCAACTTCCATCAGCTTTGCGGAAGTACTGATGGAAGCCGGAGACATTCCACTTCCGCCATACATCAAAAGGGATACGGCCATCGATGATGCAGACCGCTACCAAACTATTTATGCCAAGGAGGAAGGATCAGTAGCTGCACCAACAGCAGGCTTACATTTCTCCGAAAATATCTTCAGCCGGTTTGAATCGAAAAACATAGCCAAGGCAGAAGTCAGTTTACATGTGGGGGCCGGCACCTTCAAGCCGGTAAAATCCGCCACCATGGAAGGACATGAGATGCATGCCGAATGGATTGATGTCAATCGTGCCACTCTTCTTTCGCTGCTGCATCAACAAAACGAGGTGATAGCCGTAGGCACTACGTCTCTGCGTACCCTGGAATCCTTGTATTGGATGGGCGTCAAGTCATTTTTGCATCCCCATCTACCCATGCTCGACATCAGACAATGGGATGTATATGAAGAAGAGCTACAAAAGCCGCATCTTAGCAAAGAGAAAGCGCTACAATCTCTGTTGACATGGATGGAGCGCCATCAGAAAGAACATCTTTTCACCCAAACCCAATTGCTCATCACACCCGGCTATCAGTTCAGGATCGTGCAGGCTCTGGTCACCAATTTTCATCAACCGCAATCCACTTTGCTTTTGCTTGTTGCTGCCGCCATCGGCGAAAACTGGCGACATTGCTATGATTACGCTATAGCCAATGAATTCAGATTTTTAAGTTATGGCGATGGCAGTCTGATCTTCATCCATCCACAACAACATTAATTTCATGCCATGATTCATACGCAGAGCTTTACCAAGTTTTCTTCGCTGATTGCAGGCACCATGACCTGGGGCGTCTGGGGCAGCCATTTCAATACCAATGAAATGATGAGCCTCATTCAGCATTGCGTTGATATGGGCATCACCAGCTTTGACCATGCGGATATTTATGGCGACTACACCACAGAAGCTGCATTTGGCGAAGCCTGGCACAAATGCAATAGGTCGCGCGATTCGATTCAGCTCATCTCCAAATGCGGCATTCAATTGGAAGGCGGCAAGCGAAAAAACGTAATCAAACATTACAACTATAGTAAAAACTATATCGTGGAATCGGTGGAGCAATCACTTAAATATTTGCACACCGACTATCTAGATTTGCTGCTGCTACACCGACCCAGCCCATTGATGCAGCCCTATGAAATTGCCGCAGCCATCAACCAACTTAAACAACAAGGAAAGATTCTTGACTTCGGGCTATCCAATTTCACTTCTGTTCAGACTGAGTACATTCAAAAAGCCATCAAAGTAAATTATCATCAGATAGAATTTTCCATTACTCATTTTGAGGCGATGCTTGATGGCAGTTTGGAACACATGCAACTACATCAAATAAAACCCATGTGCTGGGCACCATTGGGGAAAGTGATGAAGGCAAATGACGAGCAATCAAAAAGGATACTTGAAGCCATCCATCCGATGACTGAAAAATATGAAGTGGGCATAGCGACTTTATTACTGGCCTGGATCATGAAACATCCTGCATGCATCACACCCGTTTTCGGCAGCACTTCGGCAACACGAATCAATGAATTGAAAAAATCCACTGCCATTGAAATGGAAACATCAGACTGGTTCACGCTTTGGTCGGCAGCAATGGGTAAACCCGTGCCTTAAATACCTCTCATGAAAAAATTGAAAGTCTCCATCTGGGATGTCATTTACTGGATCGCATTACTGACGACAGATGCGATGATTTATATGTTTCTTGGACTCATGATGATGGGATACGATGACAATTATTCAAGCGATAAAGGAGAATACTGGAGCTGGGAGAGTATGAATCATACTGAGAAGCTGTTTGATATGGCTTTGATTGGTTGGAACATCATCAATATCATCTTCCTTATCCGTATTATTTTAAAAATCATTCGGTTTTTTCGGTCTTCATCTTAATTGAAATTCTTACCACCCAATGAGTTGCCAATGAACAATTTTCTCGAATTATTGAAATTGGAAAACCAAAAATGAAACAGCTGATTTTATTGACTAAAATAACAATCATCAAGGCTGGATGGTGACAATGGTGCCAACAGGAATGTAATCATACAAGTCTTTCATTTCGGAATACTTCAAAGAGATGCAACCATCCGTCCAATTATAAAACTTATCTACAGTCCATTCCTCTTGGGGCCTGGTGGCGTGAATAGCAATACCGGCGCCTATCTTGGCTTTGGCGGGTATCAGTCCTTCTTGTTTTCTTTTATTGAAAAGCTCAACATTTTCCGGTCTTGGATAATCCAGCAGCAATTCATTGCTCCATTTGGGATGGATTTTTTTGAGGATGATTTTATAAGTGCCGTTGGGTGTTTTCTTGTCGCCTTCAAACAATTTATCACCGGGATCTTTGCTGCCGAACACCACAGGGTAAGTAGCATACCAACCTTCCTCGTCATACACTCTCAATTCAAAATCACTTTTATCGATAATGATGCTGTATGGCGATGCTTTTCGAAATGATCGTGAATGATGAGGTTTAAAAGATGTAAGTACAAACAGTGTGAGGATGATGGAAAAATACTGAATGAGTTTCATGGATAAATTTGATCTTGAAGATTGTTGCACAGGTTTTAGGATTTAACGCACAACAAAATTAATGATTGCAGAGACTTGAAATCACTTATTAACATTTTTTCCTGAAAGAATGATGAATGGAGCCAGTTTCATGCTTCCCCATTTGACCATAACATTTAAACAACGGGCAACAATATTTTTAGGAAATGGTTTCGCGGTGTCGTAATAGCCATTGTTGCATTGCAGCGAAAATCCATGTTGGCCATAGATAGTTTTGTATTCATCCAGCGACAGCAATCTTTCTGTCCAGCTGCCTGAAATTGGATTGCAGGTGTTGGTAGGATGAGATAACATATGAGGCATTTTTTTGTTGACATTGTAGATGGCTATCCAGTTCAGGATATCGCTGCGGTTCATGCCTCTTGTTTTGTGTGCGATATCATCCCAGAATTCATGGCCTTCATTGGGGAAAGCATTTTGAATTATTTTTTTACGGATGACAAAAAAGGCTTCGTGTGCTGTATTACCTGTCAATACCGCATCTTCCGGCGTTGCGCCCTTATATTCATCTCGCAGCTGTAAACGTTTGAGTCTTCTTACTATGAATGGATTTTGGGGATTACTGGCTGTCGTAAACACACTTACCATTCCAATGTTCATGGAAGCGATGGTTTTGAAAAACAAGTCGAGGTTGTAAATGTGTTCAATTACGTCGGTGCCTACTATAACATTGATGTTGGTAGTGAGATGATGCCTTTTTAACGTTTGTTCATCGCCACACAAAACATGATCGAGTGGAATATTCATCAGTGTTGAAAGAGTTTGGGCGGCCTGAATAAAATTTACATCCCTGTCGCAAGCAATTACTTTTCCAAATCCACAGTAGCGGGCCAATAAAGCGAGCAATCCATTTCCACAGCCGAAATCGACAAGTACAATTTGATCAGGCTTCATTTGAGAGAGGAGTAAAACCCTTTCCAAAACATCAGCATAAATGTTAAGGAAATAATGATGATGAATTTGTAAATGACGGAAATATCTCTGGCAATAGGCGTTGTCACTAACCTGTAAAGCATCTGCCGCTAACAATTTAGCGGAGAAAGATTCGAGATGTGATGAAATGAGCTGTTTCAAGAAAATGATGATGCGTTAAAAATACAAAATCGAAATCATTTTTTTCAACCACGAAGAACACAAGGGTTTCACTAAGATCACAAATAATTCTTCTGTGCACCCTGTGTTTCCTTTGTGCGCTTTGTGGTAAATAACCACGAAGAACACAAGAGCTTATCTAAGATCACAAAATAATTCTTCTGTATGCCCTGTGTTTACTTTGTGAGCTTTGTGGTGAATAACCACGAAGTACACAAGGGCTTCACTAAGATCACAAAATAATTCTTCTGTGCGCCCTGTGTTTCCTTTGTGCGCTTTATGGTGAATAACCACGAAGTACACAAGGGCTTCACTAAGATCACAAAATAATTCTTCTGTTCGCCCTGTGTTTCCTTTGTGCGCTTTATGGTGAATAACCACGAAATACACAAGGATTTCACGAAGATCACAAATATTTTTTTGTATGCTTTGTGTTTTACCCATATTGTCTACGTAAAAAAGCCATACAACGAAGATTTTCACACATCGAATAGTGTTGTTAGATTTGCGCTACTTAAAGCAACTTCATCATGAATAATAATTTCGTCACCAGATTACAGATGGAACTCAATGATATTGAAACTGCCGGATTATTTAAAAAAGAGCGGATCATCACCAGCGAACAAGGCGCCGAAATTAAGGTGAATGGAAAAACCGTATTGAATTTTTGCGCCAACAACTACCTTGGACTGTCTTCTCATCCCAAAGTGCTGGAAGCTGCTAAAAAATATATTGATTACCGTGGATACGGCATGAGCAGTGTGCGTTTCATCTGCGGCACGCAAGACATCCACAAAGAACTGGAACAAAAAATCGCTCAGTTCCTGGGTACAGAAGATACCATTTTATATGCCGCGGCATTCGATGCCAACGGTGGGGTTTTCGAACCCTTATTCAATGAAGAAGACGCCATCATCAGCGATGTCCTCAATCATGCTTCTATTATCGATGGCGTGAGACTTTGCAAGGCACAACGTTACCGCTATGAACATAACAACATGCAGGACCTCGAAGCCAAATTGCAGGAAACACAACACCTGCGCAGCAGAATCATCGTCACCGACGGCTCCTTCAGCATGGATGGCACCATCGCACAACTGCACATCATCTGTGACCTGGCCGATCGTTACGATGCCATTGTGATGATTGATGAATGTCACTCATCGGGTTTCCTGGGCAAAACCGGAAGAGGTACACATGAATACAGAAACGTGATGGGTCGCATCGACATCATCACCGGCACATTGGGTAAGGCATTGGGAGGCGCCAGCGGCGGCTTCACTTCAGGCAGAAAAGAAATCATTGAAATGCTTCGTCAGCGCAGTCGTCCTTACCTTTTCAGCAACACGGTGGCACCCAGTATCGTGGGCGCTTCCATCGCCGTGCTCGATATGCTGAGTGAAACCACCGAACTCCGCGACCAACTCGAATACAATACAAAATATTTCCGCACACAAATGACTGCCGCAGGCTTCGACATCAAACCCGGCGACCACCCCATTGTTCCCATCATGCTGTATGACGCCGTACTGGCCCAACAGTTTGCCGCCAAACTGCTCGACGAAGGTATTTATGTAATCGGCTTCTTCTTCCCGGTGGTGGCGAAAGGGCAAGCGAGAATTCGCGTGCAGTTGAGCGCCGCCCATCAGCAACATCATCTGGATAAAGCCATAGCTGCTTTCACGAAGATTGGGAAGGAATTGGGGGTGGTTAAATAAGATTTGTAATTGGGGATTTGGGGTTTGGTGAGTTTGCTATGTTAAGTAGGTTTGGCAAGAACCTTAACCTATGAAACACTCGAAACATTCTAAACTTACTGAACTTAATATTACATTCAATATTTTACATTTACTTCCTCATTTGCCGCAATAACAAAAAATTGAAACGAAAAATCACATGGGGTCTTTCGGCCATATTGCTGCTCTGCGGTCTTTCTTACGGACTCGATTTTTTATTTGGGATTTTCACGCCCTATAATTTTTGGACGGCACACCAAGATATTCACAATGGAAAAATTAAACATCATTTATTTGGAGAAATCCGATTTGTACAGTGTGATGACGGAATAAAATTCATCAGGAAGAAAAAAAGAAATTTGAGACATCATAACATTGAAAAGAATAACAACGATACTAATACTCTTTCTTTTTTCGGGCTGTAAGTTCAGTTTTACAAACCATGACTTATTGACCTATAAAATTTACAAGATTAATGATACTTTGATATTTAAAAATCAATCAGGCAACATTGACACATTTATGGTCTCATCCAAGTCGATAAAAAATAAAGGCTGGGACGAAAACACCGGCTGGTATAATCCGCCTGTGGCAACCATTACATTCAAAGATGTTCCTGAGAACAAATATGGTGAGCGGGTGATTCGCTGGGCAACAGCAGACACCATTATTCAAGACCATTCCCTGATTGACTTTTACAAAAGCAGACCAAATTCAGCAATAGAAGAGACGATTGGATTTAAAGGTTTCCTGGGGACAATCAAGCGCCAAGAACAAAGGGCAGATAACCGTGAGTTATCAACATTTGGCACCCTTTATAAAGTGCCGTCTTTTGACTTGTCAACTGTTCGGGGCGCTGCAGAAATTACACATGTTTATTGGTCGGACAAATGGGGAATTGTGGCTTATGACCTGAAAAATGGAGAGCGGTGGATATTGGCCAAGAAATATTAGGTCTATTATCAGCATTGTGAAACAAGCGATGTAATAGCAGTTAATATAAGTAATCATATTTGAAACGTTCACATCAATTAAATTTGAACACCCAATCAATGAAAGGCATAAAATTCACAGAACAAATCATCATCAACAAAAAGGCTGAGTTCGTATTTGACTTCACGCAGAACTACAACAACCGATTGAAATGGGATACTTTTTTAAAGAAAGCCGACCTGATGGATGGCGCAACAATAGCAGACAAAGGCGTAAGCGCATATTGTGTTGCAAAAAATGGAATGGGAATGGTGACCGAATACGTTACTTACAACAGACCAAAAGTAACCGCCATTAAAATGACGAAAGGTCCTTTTATGTTTAAGTCATTTTTAGGTTCCTGGACATTCAAGGAAATAGCAAGCGACCAAACCGAAGTGATTTTTCTATATTCTTTCTCGCTTCGATTTCCATTCACCATTTTGAGAAAGTATATAAAAAAGAATTTGCAGGCCAACGTCAGGCAGCGGCTAATAGATCTGAAAATGAATGTAGAGAATTTAAGCACGAAGGCAAAAGAGTAAGCCAAACGAATTGAGTTGATGATGAATTATGGGAATTGGCGTCAATGCAATTTATTAGAAAATGAAGTTATTTACCTAAAATCAAATCTTCAACTATCTTCTCGTATTGATGGATGCAAATCCAATAAATCAATCAGTTGAAATGAAATTTGACATTGAACCACATCACATAAAAATAACAAATAGCACATACCATAACAGCTTTTGAGTAATGTTTGACAAAGACAGCTTGGCAATAGATTTTAAGTTAAACCATCAATATGGAATTTATAAATAAGGTTAAGTCATACTATTCTGACTTTTTCTTGCAATCAGCTGTGTTTTATGTTTTCATCATTTCTCCAATAGGCGTATTGCCTTATTATATTGCAGGTAGTGCAGGTACAAATTCTTTGTTGTGGCAAGAGTTTTACTATTTGCATAAGTATTTTTCAGCATCCCGATTATTTGAAACAATGGTGAATCTTTTATTGTGGATGCCTTTGTATAGCATGCTGCTTAGTGCTCCTTTAATCATAACCAACATATACATACTGAATATCAAACTATATAAATCAAAGGATGACAACTACCTCACTAACAAGTTGCTATTTATGATCATTGTGCTTGTTTTATTGGCGCCATATTTGTTGATCATTGGAGATTATCATACAGTACTATATTGTTCATTTCCTGCAATACTCACCACTATTTTGTATTTGTTATTCATGATTTACAAAGAAAAAAAGTAAACCAATGATGATACAATTATTATTGATTGGTTTTTAAGCAATTTCGTGATGCGTTTGTATGTTTATTTGATAACAAGGAAACGTATGATTCTAGTCTATTTACATTCATTAAACCCATAAATTCTTTCTTACTTAGATATTTCAAAGCGCTGAAACCCGTAAACTTTTAAACTTCTGAAACCTTTATATTTACACTCATGAAAAAAACAATTCTCCCCTCTTTTATTATCTCCATTCTTCTCATCTCCTGTATTGAGAATAAAAATGCACAATTGATTATCGGCCATTGGAACGGAGCAGAATGGCTTCAGGATGGTCAGCCTACCAATCATAATGTTTCGATGACATTTTTCAATTTTGAAAAAGACGGACACTACAGTTACTCCTATGAAGAGAGTACAGAAAACGGGACTTACAAAATTGAAAACGACATGCTCTTCACCCGTCCTGAAGGACAACAGGAAATCATGGTAAAGATTGCAAAACTTACAACCGATACTTTGGTTTTTGACATGAGCAGAGGAGGCAATGCTGAAAAATTAACACTTGTCCGCAACAAATAGATCAGCATGAATAAAGTCAACAGATATTTGTTTTGCTTTTTGATGTTCCTCATCAATTTTTCTTGCAGTTCCACCATCAACATGCAGGTATTGGTTAAAAAACCAGCAAATTTTGTTATACCCAAAGACATTAAGAAAATTACATTGATCAATAAATCGAAGGGTAACGCCTGGTCGGTAATTGATGGTATTCTTACCGGAGAAATGCCACATCAAGACAAGCATCAATCAGAGTCATGCATCAATGGAATGCAACAAATTCTATTCAATAACAGTACAATAAATTTCAGTCGTCACCCTATGCGATTGGATGCAGAACGCGGCTCTTCTACCGGATTTGGCAACCCAATGAGTTGGTCTATGGCAGACAGTCTGGCCGAAATATACAGCGCCGACGCTTTGCTTGTACTCGAATATTTTGATACCGACTTTTCAGTTCGTGACATAACAGATTACTCAAAAAACAGTGAAATCTACATCAGAGGTACAGCCAAAGCAAGAGCCGGATTCAGATTTTACGACATAAAAGCAAGAGCTGTCATTTATGAAAAGAATTATTCTTTTTTTCAAACTTATTCCCAGCACGCCGTAACAAAAGCAGAAGCAATCGCCAGGCTGATAAGAGGCTCGGACGCTTTGGAAGATGTAAGTTATTCAACCGGCAGAAAGTTTGCACAGCAACTCGTAATTCACAACACCTGGGAAAACAGATGGCTATGCAAAGGCAATGATGAGAATAATAAAGGATGTCGTTTTGCAGTAGCCGGAGACTGGAAAAAAGCAATTGATATATGGCTTCAGGCATATCAAAACACTGACAGTGAAAAAGAGAAAGGTAAAATATCCTATAATCTTGGCTTGGGATATGAAGTTGAAGGAGCGCTGAATGATGCAAAAAAATGGATTACTGTTTCATATGCTGAACATAACTTTAAAAAAGCCGCTGCTTATGCAACTATCATCAACAAGAGAATAGAATCTGAACAGTTGCTGGATGAACAATTGAAAGCGACTTCAAAATTATAATACAACAATGTCTGCATTATAATACAACAATGTCTGCAATTTATCAAAATGCAGAACAAAGCTATTGCAAGAATGTTTACGAAGGTATAATCGGACCCTACTATGAAATTAATAAATCACTATTGCTGTAATCTCAACTTTTTTTTAAGCATAGTCGTCCTAACTTGCCTTACCAGCTGTAAAGGCTATACCGTCAAAAATCATCATGTTTATTATGTGTATTGGAACGAAGGCAGTGGCAGAAACGAACGCTTGCTCGAACATGCCGATGCCGCCAGCTTTTCCGTGCTGGACAATAGCGAATACGGTAAAGACAAATTCCATGTTTACAACGGCACTCAAATCATTCCAGGTGCTGATCCATCAAGTTTTACATTGATAGACGATTATTACGCAAAGGATAAATACCGCGGTTATTTCTGCGGCGATTCCATTGCCACATCTACTGCAGAAGGTTTTACGGTCATCAACAGCTACTATGCCAAAGACCTGCATGATGTTTATTACACGACATCTCCATTACATGTTTGCCATCCCGGCAATTTCAAATACATCGGCCCCGATGACAATCTGGATTTAAACAGCTGGTCTACAGATGGTTGCCATTATTTCTACATGCAGTTTAAGATTCCCTCCGAAGACTATGCCCATACGCGTTATTTTTTAAAGGGTGGTGGCATGGCTGCAGATCTGCACTATGTTTATTTTCTAGACCATGCCATCAATTATGATATTGATGGAAAAAAAGTGATGGATACAGTGGATGTCAATAGTTTCAAAGTGACTGGATTTCTGGAATGCAGAGACAAATTCGGATGCATCAATCCCTATCACGGCAGAGAAGCATGTCCTTGATTTCTTTGAAGTTTTTATCTTGCAGCCTGTTCATTAATGCCTTCAATAAAGCGCAACAACATTTCTATGAAAAGAATAATCTTATTAGTCCCTTGCTTATTTGTTTTAAGTGTATTGATGGCTCAGCAGAATTCATTGCATCCTTTCATTTTTTTGCATGCCGGAACCGCCATCGCCACCGACAACCTGGGCAAAAAGGTGATCAACGACAACAAGTCTGGTTTTGGAACAGTTGGATATTACGCTGCTGCAGGCATGGATATCCCGTTGAACAACAAGATTGGTTTTTTCGCGGAACTCAATTCCCAATTGATTCCTGTGGCCAGACAATCGATGGCGGCTCAACTCAATCAAACATCATTCTACCAAGGTCTATATGCATTTAGCACTACTTTGCCGCCCGGTGTTACATTACTCAACGCCAGACAATACCCGAACTGGACGGTAATGAAATCCGATTGGCGATCGGCTTCGCTGATATTGGGTATCACAAGAAAAATACCACTGAGTGAAAAAGCAAAACTAACCCTCATTATTAAAGGAGGGATAGGATTGCTATATGCCCGTAGTCCGGAGCTGTATGGCGAAAGCATCACCGACTCCGCATCTGCAATGGTTCAGCAAAACAGTAACAAGGCCATGGGGTTCGCTTCCCGATTAGGGCTGTCGATTGAACATCACCTTACTTCTAAAATAAAAATCAGATTCAATGATGATTTTGACCTTAGCAGCAGTATAAGATTCAAAGATATCACCGCCGTTACCACCACCACGCAAGGCAGTTACGGCAGTCCGAATTTCATCATCACTAAATCATGGGTATCCGGAACGCTGATTCAGCAGGTGAATGCTCTTCATCTTTCTTTGGGTATCGCCTACGCATTATAAACAGCCAACACAACCCTTCATGAATCATCCCGTAGATCAATATATCAGTGGTTTTCCGGAAGAGGTACAGAAAAGGCTTCAACAGATAAGAGCTGTCATCAAAAAAACAGCACCCGAAGCCACCGAATGCATGGCCTATGGCATACCTACATTTAAACAAAAGGGCAATCTTGTTCATTTCGGTGGTTTTAAAAAACATATCGGTTTCTTTCCCACTGCCAAAGGCATTGAAGCGTTCAGCGAATCATTGAAGGATTATGTTACCTCTCGTGGTACGGTACAGTTTCCGCACAGTCAGCCCTTACCGTTAGCGCTGGTTGAAAAGATGGTTAAATACCGCGTGAAAGAGAGCTTGAAAAAGAAATAGCATCAATTTCTTCTGATGAATCCCATTTTTGTATACTCAACTTCATCATCATGAATATTCTATTTACTATCCTGATTGTACTATTGGCCATCATCGTTGCCATACTCACCACGGCCTTATTTACTAAAAAAATTTATGGCGTCACCTGCAGCATTGTCATCAACAAACCCTTGAACGAAGTATTCGGTTATGTGAAAATGCTCAAAAATCAGCATGACTACAGCAAATGGGGAAAAATAGATCCCGACATGGAAAAGATATACACCGCAACCGATGGAACGGTGGGTTTTATTTCGGGCTGGAGCAGCAAAAATAAAAATGCGGGTGTCGGTGAGCAAGAAATTACAGCCATCGAAGAAGGAAAAAGGATCGATTACGATTTGAGGTTCAAAGAACCATTTGAATCAAATGCTAAAAGTTTTATGACTACTGAAAAGGTTGGCGATAAAGCAACCAAGGTAACCTGGGGTTTCAGCGGCCAAATGAAATATCCCCTTAATTTCTTCCTGTTGATCATGAACATGGAAAAAATGCTGGGAAATGATTTTCAAACCGGACTAAACAACCTCAAAGTGATTTTAGAAAAATAGATTCATTTACCGCAAACGTAATTCAATTATGTTTTTTTCATTTTTATAGCCATTTATTTGAAAATTTATAAAGTTTTATATTTTTTTGTTGAAAGCTATTCAAAAAAGAAAGCGATAGTTTATATTTACATCGTGAAAGTAACAAACACAACATATTGCAACATTACAATCAGTGGCCAGCTGCTGAAACAGCAATTTGGTTAAGGGAGGCTTGTTGTTTTAAGATACAATCGAAAACAAATATTAAAAGCCTCCCCAGCAAGGGAGGCTTTTATCTTATATAATTTCAGCAGGAAGGTCAGCCAAAACATCGACCTGCGGTTTAAGACCCAAAGGGCCGGGTGTCTACCCGAGTGTAAAATGGTTCTTCTCTCAAACTCCCAAAGGGACGTGGTAAAGATGCAGATTGTTTAGTAAATGAAAAAAAATATTTGCAACTGCGTCCCCCAAGGAGTTACCCATCAGTTCTTCACATTGATTCTTGATCAACATAATTGCCGCAGGAAGGTCAGCCTAAACATCGACCTGCGGTTCAAGACCCAAAGGGCCGGGTGTCTACCCGAGTGTAAAATGGTTCTTCTCTCAAGCTCCCGAAGGGACGCGGTAATGATGCAGATTGTTTAGTAAATGAAAAAAATATTTGCAGCCGCGTTCCCAAGGAGTTTTCTTCAATTTTAAGTTATCTTCAGCCTCCATACATTTCTGCTTTTTTATGAAACAATATCTGGCACAGATAGCCATCGTTGTAAAGGATTACGATGAGGCGATTGAATTTTATACCCGTAAGCTCAATTTTGAATTACTGGAAGACACAGTCATGTCAGACACCAAACGCTGGGTGGTTATTGCACCGCAGGGTTCATCGGGCTGTAAGATTTTGCTGGCGAAAGCCGCCAATGAAACGCAATTGTCGCGCGTGGGCAATCAAACTGGCGGAAGAGTCTTTTTGTTTTTACACACCGATGATATAGACCGCGATCATGAATTGTTGCAAAAGCATAAGATCCGCATTGTGAGAGCACCTTCTATCGAAAATTTCGGCAAGGTGCTGGTGTTTGAAGACCTTTATGGCAATTTGTGGGATTTGATACAACCGCTGTAAACTTATTGAGCACATAAAAATGAAACTGCTCTTAGATTTGTAAAAAGAAAAACAACTTCATGCAAAAACTAATTTGGCTCGCTTTAGGCATCTTCCTGCTTTCCTCTTGCGAAAAAACTTCCAACAACTGCACAGCCATCCGAAATGCCAAGGCGCATTCCACCAGTCCGGTGGCAGTAGGTCAAACACTTAAAATCTGGACAGATGAGATAGACGGTACCACCTACAGCTGGACAGGACCATTCAATTTCACGAGTCAATACAATGCCGATTCCATCACCGATGCCAAAGCCATCAACAGCGGATGGTATTACCTTCATGTGAATTCACTGGACAACGACTGTAGCAAAACAGACAGCGTATATGTGGAGGTGACTCTTCAGCAAGGAACAGCTCCTTGCACAATCGCCAACAACAACATCATGTTCAGCAATCTCCCCGATTACAGTTTCACTACAGTGACCAAACATATTGAATCCACCTATTCGCTGAAAGCGCTTACTTCATCCACCTGGGGTTCGGATCTGGCCATTTATTTCAGTCCTTATTGGAGAGACCATGAACCACAAGACGGCATCTACACCACCTACAACTCACCCGCTTTCGACCCGGTAGATCCCATTCTCAACAGAGTCACCATCACCTGCATCAATAGCAGTATCTATTTCTCCAGCTGGCCCGATCAGCAAGTATATGTGAGTCACGAAAACGGAAAATTACGCGTGCAGTTTTGCAGTCTCAATATGAGTGGCAGTAACGGCACCAGTTATACGACAATAGCTGATGGAAATTTTATTGAAACGCCTTGATACATTTTCATGAAAAAAAGTCGATTGCTGTTTTTCAGCTGCAAGATGGCTTTAATAAAGCTTCTTTCAATTGTATTGACCAATGATAATGAGATGATCATAAAAGTCAATGCCGCCAATTTTCATTTATGAACACTGCCAGATATTCCTCTCCATTCAATATCGCCGTATTGGCTGCCGGCCTTGGCTTTTTCATTGACGCTTTCGACTTGTTTTTATTCAATGTTTACCGTGTGCCCTCACTGAAAGAAATGGGATTTGCAGGCGATGCACTCACCCATGCGGGCGAAAGGTTGCTTTCCATTCAAATGCTGGGCATGATGATCGGCGGTATCATTAGCGGTATCATCGCCGACAGAAAAGGAAGGGTTACCGTCATGTTCGGCTCCATCGTTTTATATTCGCTGGCCAACATAGCAAACAGTTTTGTACATGATGTTGATACCTACGCCTTCATCAGATTTCTGGCGGGCATTGGATTGGCCGGAGAATTGGGCGCAGGCATTACGCTGGTTGGCGAAAGCATGAGTATCGAAAAAAGAGGATATGGCACCATACTGGTGGCCACGCTGGGTGGATTGGGCGCGGTGACAGCCGGACTGGCAGGTGATTTTCTGCCCTGGCGTCAGGCATTCTTAGTAGCCGGTGTTGCCGGCTTTTTTTTGTTGTTCATGAGAGTTCGCTCCATGGAGACGCAGGTTTTTCTTCAGTCAAAATCAACGGCTACACACAGAGGTTCTTTTTTTTATCTTTTTTCTTCGTATAAACGCATGGGAAAATACCTCGCGTGCATTTTGATGGGCGTGCCCATCTGGTACACGGTAGGTCTGCTGATTACACTCTCGCCCGAACTCGCCAAACAGCATCAACTCGAAGGTCTAAAACTTTCTACAGTCTTCATCCTTTTCCAGGTGGGCATAGCCAGTGGAGACTTGCTGAGCGGCGTTTTGAGTCAGGTATTGAAAACAAGAAAAAAAGTATTAGTGTCTTTTATGAGCTTCGCGTTGATAGCCACATTTTTCCATTTCATTCATCTCTTCCATGGTAAAAACATTGCTGTCACTTCATTGCTGATGGGACTTGGCTGTGGATACCTCTCTGTTTTTGTTACCGCCACTTCGGAACAATTTGGCACCAATTTGCGGGTAACTGTTACCGCCACGGTCACCAATTTCATGCGTGGCGCCGTGGTATTGCTCATCCCCTTGCACCAATGGATAGAAAGCCAATTTGGACTGAGCCTCAGCTTTGGACTGATCATCACCGGACTTATCGTATGGCTGCTGGCCTTTGCTGCGGTTTTGGCCTTGCCTGATACTTATGGCAAAGACCTGAATTATTCGGAGTGATTTTTTAAAAAGATGATCCTTCCTTTGGCATAAAATGTGCACTACCATTATTCATTATTGAAATCATTAGTTTGCTATCTTTACGAACTTGTTTTTCATCCATTTTTCTATCGTTTGAAAAATCCAAAGAAAGCAAGACAAACCTGACATCAACTATGAAACACATATTGACATTTTTTTTCTGCATCATCACACTGACTGTTTGCGCACAGGATACCACTTGCAACAAACTGAAAGAAAAAGAAATCCTCACTGAAATCGAAGCCCTCAAAACCAAACTGCGGGCCATGGAATATGATGCTACTGTGGACACCACCGTCAAATACCAGATCATTTACAAATACCAGAAAGACCAGCGTCAGGTGCTTCCCAAGAAAGATTGGGTGAATACATTGTGCGTACAGCGTTATGATAAGAAAGAAGGTAAACCCCTTACCGACATCAAACTTGCCCTGACCAATATCGCCGACCGCAAATTCAAAATGCAGAGTTACGACCATGGCAAATATCTGGTCCTCTCCTCACTCATCAATCTCGAAGGCGACCAAACTTCCTGGTTCAGCTCACACAGTTATTATTTTATGAAAGCCGAAAAATAAACACGCTTTTACAAACTTACATTTCTTCCTTTCGCCGACTATTATTTTATCGTTCTCACAATAATCCAGTTATCAAGTCTGTCATTTTTAGACAATTTCTAAAAATTGGCAAAAGCCAGTATTCACAGGCTTTCTCAGCTCATTTTGATTAACTTAGCCAAAGTCTGTCACCCTACATTTTGTGGCATAGACACAACAAGGCTAGCCCAATTTTCAAGTGAAATTTTAAGCAGTATTTTTTAACCGATAAACAGATTTTATGTGCGGGATTTTAGGTGTTTTTTGTAACAGCAACAATGCAAAAGATTTAAGACAGTCCATACTGGGCATGTCGAAAAAAATTCGTCATCGCGGACCCGACTGGTCAGGCATTTACAGCCATGAGAAAGTAATTTTCTCTCATGAGCGTTTGGCCATAGTTGATCCTCAATCTGGCGGGCAGCCCTTGTACAGCAAAGACAAAAACCTGGTGTTGGCGGTGAATGGGGAAATCTACAATCATCAGGAGATCAGAAAAGAATTTTCCGATTATGAATTCCTCACTCAGTCCGATTGTGAAGTGATTCTTGCCCTATACCGCAAAAAAGGTGTGAACTTTATTGAAGACCTCAACGGCATTTTTGCTTTCGCTTTATACGATCAAGAAAATGATTGTTATTTGATTGCACGCGACCATATGGGCATCGTGCCTTTGTACATGGGCTGGGACAAATCGGGGAATTTTTATGTAGCGTCTGAATTGAAAGCATTGGAAGGCGTATGCAATAAGATACAGGAATTTTTACCCGGTCATTTTTTGTACAGCAAAGACGGACAGGAGTTACAGCGCTGGTATCAGCGTGAATGGGAGCAATTTGACAACGTGAAAGACAATGTTTCCGACACTGCCTTATTGAGAAAAGGTTTGGAAGATGCGGTGCAAAGACAGTTGATGTCGGATGTACCTTATGGTGTTTTATTATCCGGAGGACTCGACTCTTCGATCATTTCCGCCATCGCAAAAAAATTCTCTGCGATGCGAATTGAAACGGGCGGACAAGAGCAGGCCTGGTATCCGCAACTGCATTCTTTTGCGGTGGGGCTAGTAGACTCTCCCGACCTCGCTGCGGCAAGAAAAGCTGCAGAGCATATCGGGTCAATTCATCACGAAATCAACTTTACGGTACAGGAAGGCCTTGATGCTTTGAGAGATGTGATTTACCATTTGGAAACTTATGATGTAACTACCGTGAGAGCCTCCACCCCCATGTACCTGCTGGCTCGTGTAATCAAATCGATGGGCATCAAAATGGTGTTGTCGGGTGAAGGTGCTGATGAGATCTTTGGCGGCTACCTGTATTTTCATAAGGCACCTGATGCCAAAAGCTTTCACGAAGAAACCGTTCGAAAATTAGGAAAACTTCATCTTTACGATTGTTTGCGTGCCAACAAATCGTTGATGGCCTGGGGTATTGAAGGACGGGTTCCCTTTCTGGACAAAGAGTTTATGGATATCGCCATGCGTCTACATCCCCAAGATAAAATGGCTGGTAATGGTAAAATTGAAAAGTGGATTCTTAGAAAAACATTTGAAGATTATTTGCCGGAAAGCATTGCCTGGAGACAAAAAGAACAGTTTTCGGATGGTGTGGGCTACAGTTGGATTGATGTTTTGAAATCCACCGCACAGGAATTGGTCACCGATGAAATGATGGCCAATGCCAAATTCCGATTTACTGTAAATCCGCCAATGACCAAAGAAGAATACCATTACCGCAGCATATTCAGTGAACTGTTCCCTTCCGATACAGCAGCCCTTTGTGTACCTTCTGTAAAATCGGTGGCTTGCAGCACACCGGAGGCTTTGGCTTGGGATGCGTCCTTCCAAAACATGAACGATCCTTCTGGCAGAGCAGTGAAAGCCGTGCACAATGAAGCGTATAAGTAGTACGCATTCAAAATCAATAGCCCACCATTTAAATGGTGGGCTATTGATTTTCTTTAATATCCTTGCTTCATATCCATGGATTACAAGAGGCTAAAAACTGCTTACCTTCGTGGCTTAATTCTGATTTATTGCGTGCATGAATAACAATAACATCTTCCTGGAAAAAAGTGCGGTAAAAGCTGCTGATCCTGAACATCGCAGAAAAATAAATTTCAACATCGGCAAATACAATGCGGTGGTGCCGCAAGGCAAAGCGCAGTTTGAACAACTGGAGCTGGCCCGTGAACGCGCAAAAAACATCAAATGGAAAGCCATTGAAAACCTCGACAGGAACCTGGAAGATTTTGAATTGAATTTCAGTAAAAGAGGCGGTAAGGTGATCTGGGCGGAAGATGCCCAGCAAGCCATTGACGAAATCGTAGAGATCTGCAGACAAAAAAACTGCAAGACGCTGGTGAAAAGCAAAAGCATGGCCACTGAAGAAGTGCATCTCAACAAGGCACTTGAAGACAATGGTATCGAAAGCATTGAAACCGACCTTGGCGAATACATTCAACAACTCGACGGCGAAGCCCCTTACCACATCGTAACGCCGGCCATGCATAAAAGCAAGGAGGATGTGGCGAAATTGTTTGCCGAAAAACTGGGTACCGATCCTCATCTCACGCCCGAACAACTTACGCTTGTGGCTCGAAATATTCTGCGTAAAAAATACGTGGAAGCCGAAGTGGGGGTTACTGGCGCCAATTTCATCATCAGCGACATCGGCGGCGTGGCCATTACGGAAAATGAAGGCAACGCAAGGTTGAGCTGTTCCTTCCCCAAAACACATATCGTAATTGTGGGCATCGAAAAAGTGATTCCTTCCATGAATGATCTGGGACTATTCTGGCCCTTGTTGAGCACATTCGGTACTGGTCAGCAAATCACCGTTTACAACACCATCATTACAGGTCCGCGCCAGCCAGATGAAACGGACGGCCCGACCGAGATGTACGTGATTTTGCTCGACAATGGCAGAACCAACATCATCAAAGATCCCAAACAAAGAGAAAGCCTTTACTGTATCCGCTGCGGCGCCTGCCTCAATGCCTGCCCGGTATATAAAAACATCGGCGGCCACAGTTATGGCACAACTTACAGCGGTCCCATCGGCAGTGTGATCACGCCGAACCTGCAAGGAATGGAAGATTTCAAACATCTCAGCTATGCCTCATCGTTATGCGGCAACTGTACAGAAGTTTGCGCCGTAAAGATCAACTTGCACGAGCTTCTGCTCGACAACAGACACAAGGCTGTAGAAAACGGCTTAGCGGATTGGAACGAACGTATCGCCTGGAAAGCCTGGAAACTGGCCAATCTTCATCGTAAGCTACTGAATCTGGCCAACGGAAAAATGAAAAACAAGGTGGTCAATAAGGTTTTTACGGAATGGACGAAAAATCGCGGCGAGTTGCATTTCAGTCAAAAATCTTTCAACCAGCTTTGGCAGGAAAAACATAAAAAATAAAACCATCCGGTTCCAGATTATTTTTTGAAGATGATTGTTTTCTACACGCCACATATCACAGAAAGGGTGAAATACTGCTGTCATTTCCTCTTCAAAGCGCAAATGGATATTCATTATCTGATCACCGACAATATTGATTACCCTGTTCATGAAAGTCACTTATTGATTCATTACAGCAGTGAGCCCACCACAAAAAAAGCATTTGTTATCCACCCGCAGGGATTGTTGTTTGAAAACGATATCCGGCAACAGTCCATCAACATTTTCAAATTCGATTCGCTTTTTGATGAGAAAGAAAAAGTAACCGCATTTTTCAAAACAGCCAACGCCTCTTTTCCTTTCGATATTTTCTCAGCCATTTTTTTTCTGCTCAGCAGATACGAAGAATATTGGCCGCATCAAAAAGACAGTTATGGCCGATACGCTCATGAAAATGCTATCGCATTTCAACACGGATTCTTGCATCTGCCCCTGATCAATTGCTGGCTGGCCGAATTCAGAAAAAGTCTGCATCAAACCGGTGTGCTGCTGTTGTTCAAACCCAATATATTTAAAGCTGGTCTTACTTACGACATAGACATCGCCTGGTCTTATCTGAACAAAGGCCTGCTTAGAAATTTCGGCGGCTTTATCAAAAGACCCTCTTGGGAAAGAATACAGGTTTTGCTGGGCAAGAAGCAAGACCCATTTGATTGTTATGATTTTCTGATCAGTCTGCACAAAAAAATTGATGAGGAAGCCATCTGCTTTTTCCCTTTGGCCGAAAACACCGGCCTATACGATAAAAACATCGATCCTCAAAGATGGGAAATGCAGCAGCTGGTAGACAAAATGCATCATCGTTTCACGATTGGGCTTCATCCGTCATGGCACAGCCATGCTCATCCCGAAGCTTTGACGAATGAATTGAACACACTGGAGAAAATCGTTCGGGAGCCAGTGGTGCACAGCCGTCAACATTACATCAAGTTCGACCTTCCCTCCACCTATCAACGACTTTCCGACATCGGCATCCGTAAAGATTACAGCATGGGATACGGCAGTATCAATGGCTTCAGGGCTTCCTTCGCTGGCAGTTTTTTCTGGTACGATTTATCCAATGAAACACAGACCCTGCTTGAGCTCCATCCCTTCTGTTTCATGGACGCCAACAGCCACTACGAACAAAAGCAATCCTTGGAAGATACAAAGCAGGAGCTTGAACATTATCTTTCGGTTTGCAAAAAATACAAGGGCGAGTTCATCAGCATCTTTCACAATAATTTTTTGGGCACAGGAAAAGAATTCAAGGGATGGCGCGAGTTGTACCTCCACCTCATATCTCAGCTTCGGCAATGATTTTTTCCTTGTCGTGCTTGGTGCTATGATTCACCAAATACACACCCACCAAAGTAATAACAGTGCCAATAAGTATAGAAGAAGTTAGTTGTTCACCCAATAATATCGAGGCAGTGATGATAGCCACTATTGGATTGACATAAGCATACAATGAAGATACCTCAGGAGGCAGTGTGCTGAGGGTAAAAATAAACGCGATGAAAGTAACGATAGAGCCGACGATAAAAAGATAGCAAACTTCCAGCCAGGCATGTATTGAAATAGCAGATAGGGGTATATAGTTCTTGGTAGACAAACAAATGATCCATAACATGCCCGATCCGATGATCATTTGCCAGCCCATGCCGTAATAAGGATTGATATCGATAGGATGACGGGCCAGAATAACAGAGCCGAAACTCCAGGCCAAAATGGCAAACAATGATACTGCCAGTCCAAAAATGAGTCTGGCATCGAAAGTGGCAAACATGTTGTTATAAAACACAAAAACAACGCCGGCGAGTCCCAGCAACATGCCTAAAAAGGTAAGGGGTGAAAGAGTTCTTTTTTTGTAAAACACCCATTCTATGATCATCACACAAAGCGGATACAATGCGCCAATCAGCGACCCTAATCCTGTGGGAATATATCTCAAGCCCCAGGTACTGAAAGCGTTGGCGAAAACAAACATCAATAGTGCCATCAAAGACATCTGCATCCATTGTCTTTTACCGGGTAAAGGCATTTTTTTTATGCCGATGAAATAAATAAGAAAGCAGGATCCTGCCAGCAGTTGCCTGAGTGCGGCCAGCTGTAGCCCCGGAATTTCCTTTACCGCCGCTTTGCTCGCCACCCAGGTGGTACCCCAAAGTATACAGGTAGCCGTTAGTGCGAGGTAAGGTAATCTGGAAGATGATTTGTTTTTCAATGATGTTGTTGAATCAAAGGGTAAGGAAGATAGGAAAGAGGGATCAATGTTTAAAATGTCGTTGACCGGTAATCACCATCGCCAGCCCGTTTTCTTTGCAGAAATTCACAGAGTCGGCGTCACGGATAGATCCACCGGGTTGTATAAAAGCGGTTATACCTTCCTGGTAGGCAATCTTCACACAATCATCAAAAGGGAAAAACGCATCGCTGGCCAGCACAGCCCCTTGCAAATTAAAATTGAACTGATGCGACTTTTCAATGGCCTGACGCAAAGCGTCGATTCTGCTGGTTTGACCGCAGCCTTTGCCAATCAGCTGTTTGTTTTTCACCAGTGCGATGGCATTGCTTTTCAGATGCTTGCAGATGACATTGGCAAACAACATGTCCACTTTTTCAGCTTCCGTAGCCACTCTACCTCCCTCTTCTTTCCATTCGGTGAAATTGCCGCGATCGTTTTCCTGCATCAAAACACCGTTCAGCAAAGACCTGAACTGCTGTGCAGGCAATGGCATATTTTTCAACTGTAGGATGATGCGATTCTTTTTACCACGCAACAATTGCAGTGCGGCATCATCAAATGCGGGTGCAATAAGCACTTCAAAGAAAAGCTCATGAATAGCCGTGGCCGTAGCCAAATCTATGGTGCCATTACTCACCAGTACGCCACCGAATGCACTTTCGGGATCGCCGGCCAAAGCCAGATCCCAGGATTGCTGTACTGATGCCCCCTGGGCTACACCACATACATTGGTATGCTTGATAATGGCAAAAGTGGTGTCGGTGAACTCACGGATCAGCTGAATGGCAGCATCCACATCCACCAGATTATTATAAGACAATTCCTTCCCATTCAGCTGCTGAAACAATTCATTGAGCTGACCATAGAAAGCAGCCTGCTGGTGCGGATTTTCACCATAACGCAGGGTTCGTTTCTCTTTGTTGAAAGGCGTGATGAATTGGGTCTGATTGAAATAGTTGGAAATGGCATTGTCGTAATGACTGCACACATCAAATGCTTTGGCAGCCAGAAATCTTCTTTGTGCTAAAGTTGTGCAGGCTTCCTGGCTGGTGAGCCATTCGTTCAGCAAAGCATATTCCGATTTTGAAGCTACCACTACCACATCCTGATGATTTTTGGCAGCGGCACGAATCATGGAAGGACCTCCAATGTCAATTTTTTCAATGATGGGTGATTCATCTGTCATCTCCTTTCCTTCAAAAGATTTCACTGTTTCTTCAAAAGGATAAAGGTCTACGATGACGAGGTCGAATTCGGGAATATGATATTCCTTCATTTCCTGCTGATGCGTTTCATCGGCACGTTTACCGAGGATGGCACCAAACACCAGCGGATGCAGGGTTTTCACCCGGCCGCCCAAAATGGATGGAAAGCCGGTCAAAGATTCTACAGGCACACAAGGCACTTCCAGCTTTTCGATAAAATCGCGCGTACCGCCGGTACTGTAAATTGTAACGCCTGCTTCATGCAGAGTTTTGATGATGGGTTCCAGTCCGTCTTTGTAAAAAACAGAGATCAGCGCCGATTTGATGGTTTTATTGGATGTGGGCATAACTGCTGTGGTTTTGTGGAATGGCTGTTGAAGCCTATGGGTTAAATTACCGAAACGTATCATGGACAATCCATGAACAAAGCACCATTTTCCGGTATTGAAATGCAGCGCAAATGTAGCGCATCGCACTGTTTTTTCCATTGTTCAATTTTCCACAAGGCGTTGGAAGCATCGAAAATCCAAATGGCATTTCTTCCAAAAGCGCCTATTTTATTGAAGTTGAGAGAGGGTTGATGACGAATCAAAATGATATCCGGTTGCACTGGCCGTGAATCGATCATTTCATGGAAATCATTACCGATAACCATTATTCGCCGATTGCCCATTCTGACCATAAAACTACTTGGGGAGCTAGCCGATAAAAATTGAGGTGGATGCTGAAGCCCCCACTCCTGCATCACCGGCCGAACATAAAACCGATAAGTAGCCGGTTGCTTGATAAGGTCCGAATCGCCTGAAAAATAGGCATGCCGCCCCCTCACCAAAAGCAGACCGCTGTGATGTGGTGTATTCAACACCAACCATCGCTGCTGCCGCCCGAATTGAATCTTTTTACCTCCAAGATAAAATAGCCAGCAAGTGAAAAATAATAATGCCGGCCACATCATCCTTCTCCACTTTTTCAAGAACAAAAGCAAGAGAGCGAGAAGACAGAGATACAACAAACAGGTACTTAAAACATCCGCAACAATATTATCCGTAACGGCATAGGGCCATTTCCCGATCTTTTGAATGATGGCATTGAGCATCTTGATCAACCATTCGGTAAGTATGGCCACACCTTGGGCCGGAATTGGAAAAGGTGAAAGCAGTATAAGCAAAAGTTCAGCAAACAAAACCAATGTTGACAAAGGCACGGCGATCAAATTGCTCAACATGAAATAGTTGGGGAACTGGTGGAAGTAAAATAGACAAATCGGCGTGGTAACCATTTGTGCCGCCAGCGTTATTGACATCATCTCCCCAATTTTTTCCAATAGCCAATGATCGAAACTCATCCATTGTTGAATTGGTTTCTGCAGCAACACGATGCCAATGATGGCCAGATAACTCAATTGAAATCCAACATCCCAAAGCAGATAAGGGTCGTAGACCAGCAGTAAAAAAGCCGATGCCGCCAACGAATTGACAATGCCAGATTCCCTTTGCAAACAACGACCCAGCAAGATCACGGTAAACATCACCGCACTTCGCAACACAGAAGCAGAAGCGCCCGTCATCAATGAAAACATCCACAGGCACATCATCACCATGATGGCTTTGGCCCAAATCATTTTTCTTAATCCGGGAATGCGATCAAACAGCCATACCAGCACCATGCAGATCAATCCAAGATGCAAGCCCGAAATGGCGATGATATGCACTACACCGGTGTTGCTGTAACTATTAACCAGACCCTTGTCCAGATCGGGCTTATACCCGATGAGCAAGGCTTCGGCAATACCCAGCACTGCTAGATCTTTGGAAAGATAGTGACGCAGCACAGACAGGATTTTGCGCTGACTTTCCTGCACGGCAACTTTCCATTTCGCCTTTTGCTTTTCCGGCAATATTATTATATCGGAAGAACTGATGTACACTTGCTCGTACAGGTGATGAAAAGCCTGATACCTTTCCAAGTTGAAAGATCCTGGATTTCCGGAGTTGACTATCGGCTTCGCCTTCTTGAGGACCCAACAAACGTCACCATACTGCAAGGGACAGATTTTACTTTCTTTTTTCAACAACACCCGAAGGTTACCTGTAACCGGAATACAATGATGATTAACCATTACTGATTTTACGGTCACCCTTAAACTATAACTATTTTGTTTGACTTCGGGCGGTTCGGACACCACTACCTGCCAGGCATAGCCGCTTTTTACATGTCCGTACCAATGAGGATCACAGCGATCATCAGCTTTGGACAACAACAACATGCCGATAAAAATAAATAGCAGGGATATATTGATGCCGCTCCAGAAACGCCATTGAAATTTACGCAGCAGCGATAAGCGGGCATAAATGAAAGACAGCAAAAGAGAAGTACCCAATGCGGACAAGACCAGGAAAAAGGGTAAAGGCAGATACCATTGCCATAATATGCCTATCATCAAGGGCAACACAATTCTGATAAAAGGCGCTTCTTTCCAAATAGGGATTTCAAATTCCTGCATATGCTAATGTAAGCAGCAGAAGTTTGAAGAAATATTAATGAAGAAGTATCAGTAAATGATTGCTTGGTTGTTTTTTAAATCTTTATTATTTAATTCAATACGCTCTCCCGAAATTTAAATAGGAACCGATTGGCTATATCTGCACACTCAACTTCAGTTGTGCGCCAAATCCTTCCCTTATGATTCTCATCAAAGTTGACAGTCGAATATCTGAAGCATCATTTTCTATTCTGGAAATGTAAGTTTTGGTGGTTCCGCATTTTTCGGCCAGCTGATCCTGAGTCATTCCGGATTCTTTTCGCAACTCTTGCAGCATTACACCCAATTTAAAAACTTCAAACCCTTCCTCAAATTGCTCTCTTTTTCGTGTTCCTCTCTTGCCATATTGCCGATCCAGATGAGATGAAAATGAGGTTAGGTTTTGATTTGATTTTTTTTTCACTTTGTTATTTTTTTCTATTCATCAAAATATTCTTTCATCAAACGTTCCGCTAATTGTATCTCCTTTAAAGGTGTCTTTTGTGTTTTCTTTTGAAAGCCGTTTAAAAGAATAATGAGTCTGCCTTTATCAAAAAAACAAAATACACGAAACGTATTTGAATTGACCTCAACTCTTATTTCAAAAAGTCCCTTAGTTGAATTGATATGTTTGAAATATTTTTCAGGAACCATCTCCAAAGTTGCTATTAACTTAATGGTCCAGTTCATTTTCTTTTTTGTTTCCAAATTCAAACTGTCAAAGAAGTCCAAATAATAATTCTTATAATAAAAAATCTCCCTGATGATTTTTTCTCGTTCCATACAAAGTTAGCCAATTAGATAACAATAGCTTTTTTTGCATTAGGTTTTTTGTAGCTGCATAAAAAACTCCTGCATGCGCTAATGTAGCCAGCAGAAGTTTGAAGAAATTTTAATGAAGAAATATCAGTGAAGAACTGAAGATTGCTGAGTGAGGTGGATGGATTTTATTTTAATTTATCCGAAATCTTATATCTGATGAGCACACAAATTTGTTCAATGGCCGCTTGGTTCAACTGGATCAGCCTTTCTTTTTGTGCCATCCCTTGCTGAATGAAAACAGCATTTAGCGATTCGAGATTTGTCAACACAACCAGTTGTTCAAGAGTGGCATGGTCTCGTATATTACCTTGAGCCGTCTTGTTTTCCTTTCGCCATTGTGCAGCGGTTTTTCCAAACAAAGCCATATTCAATACATCAGCTTCAGAGGCATATACTACAGCTAATTGGTTTCGGGATATTTCTTTAGGAATCAGATGATTCTTTATGGCATCAGCATGAATATGATAATTGATTTTTGAAAGTGTTCTCTGGAAACTCCAGTCCAGTTTCATACGAT